>JAJFJV010000022.1 GCA_021773635.1 Gammaproteobacteria bacterium
ACGCATCGTCGTTTCGACTTCGGTGATCAACTGACCGATGATCGTCTCGAAGACCTCCTGAACATTGTCGCGCTGATCCGGGATCTCGCCGAACCTCTCGATCTGCCCGTCCATGACCACGAGGAGATGCTCGACCCAGACATCGGCATCCAACAGGCCGTAGCGAAGGTCATCGATCTCCGCGAGATCGAGCTTCACCTCCTGGGCGACCTTTGAAGTCGAGTGGATCCGAACCACGGCGACGACGACAGCGACGGCCAGTAGCGGTAGTAGGACACGACGTAGCATCAGCATGGTTTGATACTACGGGGATCTGGCGCCGTGAGTTGCCACCCCGCATTCTCCGATAAGCTCGTGGCCGTGCGTGGACGCGTCGTGGTCCCGCGGCAGGATGGTGGCGACCCAAGCGCCGAGCCCGCTACGCGACTGCTGCGAAAGCGTGACACTCGTATGACGAAGAAAACGGTCGGCTGGACGGTCGCGGCGTGGTTGCTGGGTCACATCACGTTGATCGGGACTCACGTTTTATTCGTGTTCCTCTACTCGTTGGCGCGCCCCGGCGAGTCGAACGCCCGGTATCAAGAGTTCGCACTCGCTTCCGGTCCGTGGTTTTCGATCGTGTTCGGCATCCCCGTGTTCTTCTGGCTCGGCCGTCTGCTCAGGAAGCGGCTGGGAGTACACGCGCGCCGATCCGGCCTGACCGCTTGGGCGCTCTACTCTGCGACGGACTTGGCCGTCGTGATTGCGGCGCACGCCGCATGGACACCTCTGTTCATCGGGCAGTGGTGCGTATCCCAAGGAGTCAAGTTGCTTGCCGTGCTTCGAGGGACAGCCACGACGACGGCCGGTAGCTAGGCAATCGCGGGAACGGCCGTTTCTAGTCCGCTCTGAGCGTGGTCGCAGGATCCACCGCGCTGGCGCTCTTTGTCGGGACAAACACGGCGAGCGCCGCGACGGTCGCGAGCCCAGCCAGTACAATCCCGAAGGTGAGCGGATCCAGAGGACTCACCTCGGCGAGAAAGGTCCGCAGGAAACGCGTCACGGCAACCGCCGCCGCGAGCCCGATCGTCATCCCGACCAAGGGGGCGATCAGCCCTCGGCGCATCATCGCCCGAATCACCGAAGCACGGCTCGCTCCGAGCGCGAGGCGAATCCCGATCTCGCGTCGTCGCTGACCAACCATGAACGCCGTGATGCCATACACCCCAACCGATCCGAGGAGCAGAGCCAACGCCCCCATCACGCCGGCCACCGCGGCAGCCAGGCGTTGCGGCAAGAAGAACACCTCCAGTGCTTCATCCAGTGAGCGAATCGGAAGGATCGGGAGGTTGTCGTCGAGCTGTGCGACGACGTTTCGAATCGCGGGGACCATCGCGTCCACGCTCTCGGAGGCGCGGACGTGTAGAACCATCTGAGGCGAGGCACGCTGACTGAACGGCAAGTAGTAGAAGTTGAACGGGTCTTCGACCAGGCGGTTGTATTTCGCCGTCTCGACAACGCCGACGACCGTGAACGACCGGTCCCCAATAGAGAACTGGTTTCCGACAGGAGAGGCAGCCGGCCACAGCCGATCGGCCATCGCCTGATTGATGATCGCGACGCGCTCGCCGGTGGGTTGATCGGCAGGCGAAAAATCGCGGCCGGCTGACAGTTGGAGTCCTACCGCATCGAAGTAGCCTGCGGTTACGGTGTTGGTATACGCCTCGAAACCCGAGCGACCAGGGGGCGGCTCGACCCCAAACACCTGCACGTCCCCCATACCCGAACGGCCGCCCAGGGGCAGCTTTGCTGCCAACCCGGCCGCCTCGACCCCCGGCAACGAATGGACTCGATCCCGCAGCCGTTCGAAGAAGTCCGGGGCGTCAGTTGTCGAGTACCCGCTCAACTCGAGATCAAAGTCGGCCACCGTGACGCCGGTCGTATCCCACCCGGTGTCCATCGACTCCAGCGAATCGAGCGCCCGAACAAATAGACCCGCGCCGACCAGTAGAATCACCGTGGTGCCCATCTGCGCGGCGACGAGGAACGACCGGAGGCTCGATCGGCGCTGCGATCCGCCCCGACCCGCCCCCCGCAGATCCGACGCGAGCGCTCCCTCCGCACCTCGAAGAACCGGAGTGAGACTGAAGAGCACGCCCGTCAGCAACGCGACCCCGACCGCAAAAGCGAGTACGCGCCAATCGACTCCGAGGTCGAGCTGGATGTCGAAGCCTGGTATGGGCACGGGTGGTTTGAACGCGAGGAGAAGCCGGGTGGCCCACACCGTGAGGAGAATCCCTCCGAGGGCGCCCATTCCGTAAAGAAGCAGCGACTCCGTGAGCAGCTGCCCGATCACGCGGCGCTTCCCCGCCCCGAGCACCTGGCGGATCGCGAGTTCCGGCCCACGCTCGTGGATTCGCGAGAGCAGCATTCCGGACACGTTGAGACAGGCCATCGCGAGCACCAGGGCGACGAGCACCGTAAGGACTGACAAGAAGGCGAAAACGCCGGTTCGAATGATCGACGGAACTGGCGCCCACGGATCGACCCTAGTCTGGTAGGGCTGCTCCATCCGGGAGTCCAGCCGCCCTTCGAGGAACGCGGTCGCGAGCGCACCGAGCTCGGACTCCGCTGGACCCACGGAAGATCCCGGAGAAAGCACGCCGATCGCTGCAAGGATTCCGTCTTGTGGCCCCTCGAGGGACCTGGCCGAATGTAGGCCGGACGCTGGGAGCCCGACCGGTACCCACAGGTCGGCCGTCAAACCAACCGAGTGGCCTCCGAACCCTGGTCGCGCGATACCGATGACCGCAACCGGAAGACCGTTGACCCTGATCGTGGAGCCGACGGCGCCCGAGTCAGACTCCATTCGACGCGTCCAAAACCGGTGGCTGATGACGGCAACGGGCCGTACGCGCGGGAATCGAGCCTCGTCCTCGGTGAAGAACCGTCCAGAAGCCGGGGTTTGTTGAAGCAGCGGGAAGTATCGGTCGGTCACCGAATAGGCCATGACTACGTCCGCCCCTTCTTCGACCCCCAACGCCACGGGCCGGAGACTCACGACGGCGATATCCGACAATTCTTCGGAGTTTTCGCGGACGTAGTCGAGAACGGGGTAGGACATGTCAAAGAAACGGCCGTCGACGTCCCGGCTGATCTCCACGAGTCAGTCGGTTTCCTCGAGACCGTCAACGCCTTTGAACATGACCCCGTTGACGACGCTGAAGATCGCTGTATTCGCACCGATCCCGATGGTCAGCGTGAGCACCGCCACCAGGGTCAGAAGGGGTCGTCTTCGCAGCGCGCGCACGGCGTACCGAACGTCTCGAACGAAGCGGTCCGTCATGGAGGCTCTTCTGTTGAGGAATTCCCTGGGTCGTGTTTGTGGGCCCTCGGCGCGTTCAAACCGCAAAGCCCACCATGGCTCGAAGGAGACTCGTACTTCACGGATCAACCACCCGAACGCCGCGCGTCGGCCGTCGGTCTCGACGATCTCCGCGTATTGATCTCCGAGATCCGCCCACAGGAAATCGAGCTCGTTGTCCGGAACCCACAACGACAAGAACCGGCGAAACACACGAGGAGGGCGCACGAATCTCATGCGCCGCTCGCGGCCGATTCATCGAGTAAGTCGATGCCGTGCATCATGCGACGCAGCTTTCGGGCGGAATGCTCCACGGCCGCCTCGCCGCTGCCGGTAAGTGTGTAGTGCTTACGTGACCGGCCGCCTTGTACCGGGCGTGGCCGGGAGACGTGGCTGACGACATAGCCCTTGTCCGACAAGCGTCCCAGCGTGGCGTACAGCGCCCCGATCGAAACGGGACGTTCGGCGGTCGACGCGAGTTCCCGCGCGATCGACGCCCCGTACGCGTCGGGACCCAGCCGCAGGACGGCGAGAAGCACGTAGAGCTCGAATTCGGGCAGGAACAGAGTTCGGGTCACGCCTGAGCCTCCGAACGTCGGGGCGAAGGGTCGGATCTAGAGTTGTCAAGTATGTATTACAACGGAATAGTTACCCGGAAGTTTCAGGTTGATGTTCCACTCATCCCCTGTTGGTCGTCCGTCCCGGCTGCTCTGAGAGGTCGAACCCGAGATGAACCGAATCCTCGATTTCATAGGCATGTCTGTCGGAGGCTGGTTAGGTTGGACCCTTGGCGGCTGGGTCTCGATCTTCACGGCGTTTCTCGTCGGCGTCGTTGGTACGGCGGCGGGGCTCTACGCGGCCCGACGCTTTCGGATGAGGTTCTCCCCTAGGCAGCCGTGACGGTGTAAGCGGCAACCCCGAAACCCCGCCCCGGCCGTCTCGTAGGGTTCCTGTCGCCCACCCTCGCGCCAGGAAGGGTCATGGAAGCACTGATTCGGGACATTCGGTACGGCTTTCGCTCGCTCGTTCGCGTACCCGGGTTCACGCTGGTGGCCATCATCACGATTGCGCTCGGGATCGGGGTAAACAGCACGATCTTCAGCCTGGTCAATGCCGT
>JAJFJV010000023.1 GCA_021773635.1 Gammaproteobacteria bacterium
CTTATAGCAAGGAGGTGAACACCGGAGCGATCTGCTCCATCTCATTAATCAGCTGGGTAAGCTGGTTAGAATGAGGGATGAGTACCATGGGATAAGGCACTCGGGTACCGTTGTCCGCAGCTTCACGTAACCAACCACGGAACATCTTATCTTTCTCTTCCAGGCTGGTAGAAAACCAATCCACGGCCCGAATCTCACGCCCATCAGAAGTCTCAAAATCCTTCCATGCGCTGGCTGGACGGGTGTTACCACACTCAGTCAGGCCTACGGAAATACCACCCGTGTTGTAGCCTTCCAGGAAGTCGGTGGGATACACGTCACCCACCTTCATGGTACGGCGCACGTCGATGATTTCCAGTTCATCCATGAGCTTGAACATCATGAACGGCCACGGACGTGCCTGGGAAACCTCGTCGGCACCGATATCGGCGTCGATCAGGTGGTTGTGGCCAAACTTGCCGAGGATGATGCGAACGGCCTTGGCATAGAAACCAGTATCGATACCAATCTTGATGTCCTTGGACTTGAGGTCCTTGAACATGTCGATGACGCCATCAAAAGGCTCGGAACGCTTCGGCATTTCGTCGATTTCAAGGATTTCCTTGAAAGCGCTGTTAAAGCAGAACTCGGCATCGGCAAACACGGGCTCACGGCCGTGTTTTTCCTTGAACTCTGCAGCGATAGAAGGCGTCTGCAAGATCTTGAACAGATGGTCAAGTTTACGCGTTGCCATATGCGGCAGAATGACGTCGAAGGGAGGATCGATATCCCACACCCGCTTCAAGCTGAAGCGCAGCGCGTTAATCGGACCAATGTTGGCAAGACCTGTCTCCTCATCAATACCGTCACAAACGGTACCGCCGAGGTCGAAGACCACCATATCTACTAGGCTTTTGCTAGCCATAATCTTCTCCTAGAAAAAGAAGGAGGGTGGCGAACCACCCTCCTTCGATTACTGCTTGGCTACTGCTTAGGCACCGAGTAATTCGATGGCGCTTTCAGCAATGTGCTCGGCAGTGATGCCGTAGTGCTGTACCAGCTCATAAGGCTTGGCAGTCTGACCAAACTGGTCCTGCACGCCCATGCGCTTCATCTTCGGACCTGGGCCCGCTTCCAGAATGGTACCGGCAACGATGTTACCCAGTGCTTCGTTGTGATCCTGGGAGATAGCAATCACGCCCTTGACACCATCAACAGCCTTAATCAGGCCAGCAGCATCCAGAGGCTTAACGGTGTGCATGTTGACCACGGTCACGTCCAGTCCCTTCTCCTCTTTGAGGATAACGGATGCACGCATTGCTTCAGACACCATGGAACCACAGGCAACGATAGCCAGATCGGCACTGCGCGACTTCCACTCGGTGGACAGCGCGGTATCGAAGGCATCGACGAAGTTAGCCTGACGACCGGTGAAGTTAATGACGTTAGCCACCCCATACTGATAAGGGGTATCGGCCTTGGTCACCACTGGCTTCGGAGCACGTTCCTGCAGGGTGATGATCGGACCCTTCACCTCAGAAATAGCGGCTTTGGTGGCACGCTTGGCTTCGTTGTTGTCACACGGCCACTGGATGCGCATGTTGGGCATGTAGTAGCCCAGGGTGATACCTTCCATGCACTCGTGCATACCGCCGTCGCCGCCTAGCAGCGCTTCCGTCGGGAAGTACTTGGCGTTGAAGTCGGAGAAGGCGATGCTGGTACGGATGTGGTCATAACCACGGCCAACCGCAAAACCAGTGTAGCCCTGGGTCAGAGGAATGAAGCCCTCTTTTGCCAGACCGGCGGAGATCATAGCCATGTTCTGCTCGGCACAACCGACGTCCACGAACTGATTGCTGGCCTTGTACTTGGCTTTGTCATCGTCATTCATGCCGATGAGCTTATGGGAGTCGTCGGTGCAAACGATGACGTTCTTGTCAGCGTCCAGACACTCACGGAAGCCCTCGGTGATGCCAATGCCGGTCCAAACCTGCTCGACCTTCATGTCATCGCCAGCATTCCAGCCATAGGCCTTGCTGAACTTCGGATCTGCATCGTTAAGCTCGCCAGTGACCTTTTCCTGATACTCGTCGGCCAGCTTGCAGAACTCTTCGTGCGGGAACTCAACACCCAGCTCTTCGAAAGCACCAGCCAACTGATCGCGACCCGGAGCCTTGGAGTGATAGGCCACCACGTCGTGCATGAAGGAAACGCCCTTACCGATTTTGGTGGTACCAATGACGACCGTCGGCTTACCTTTACCCGGCACCATGGCCTTGTCATAGGCATCGCAAACAGACTGCATGTCGTTGCCATCGGCAAGCTCAATCACTTCCCAGTTAAAGGCGCGGAATTTGTCAGCCAGGGGCTCCAGCTCATTACAGTCTTCGATGCGGCTGTAGTTCTGGATGCGGTTGAAATCGATAAAGGTAACCAGATTGTCGAGGCCATGGGCACCGGCAAACATGATGGCTTCCCACATGCTGCCTTCCTGCAGCTCACCGTCGCTGTTCTGGGTAACGATCCAATGATTCTTGCCCTGCAGCTTGGCGGCCAACGCGGAGCCAACGGCTACGCCAAGGGCCTGACCCAGGGAACCGGAGGACATTTCCCAGCCATACAGCTTGGTGCGATCCGGGTGACCCTGGAAAGGGCTGCCATAACGACGGTAGCCTACGGTGTCCTGCCACTTGTAGTAGCCCTTGTGGACCAGCAGTGAATAGATACCGGGGGTGATGTGGCCCTGGCCAACAAAATAACGATCACGGGAATCAGATTCCGGATCGATGTTCATTTTGTCAAACCAGCCAGCAATCATCCACTCGGCACCAGACATGGCACCACCCACATGACCACCGCCTACGGCGGAACTCATGGTCATGCCAAGGGCTTTAAAGCTCTTGACGATTTCTTCAAGTTCTGCAACAGATTTACCCATGTTAACTCCTGCTATTACGTTAGCTTATGTATAAATGAACCCCAAAATGACAAGCCGGTATCCAGAGCGGATGGGTTGACACTTGGAAGGGTCAAACAGAGGGAGTACGGAGACCCCCAAAACTTCCGGCCTAAAAGCCGAAAAAACTTGCCCCGGCAACAAGACCGGGGCAAGTCATAGCACGGTGTTAACCGGTACTAGCTAACCTGGTCCGCATTCACGGCCATGTTAGGTACTTCGCCGGCAACCAGCTTGGCAGCATTGTCAGCGAAGAACTGGTAACGACCCTTGAGGGCCTCGTTGGAGCAGAAGGCGATGTGCGGGGTCAGAACGATGTTGTTCAGATCACGCAGCGGGCTCTTCGGATCCAGCGGCTCTTTCTCGAACACGTCGAGGCAGGCACCAGCAATCTTCTTGGCCTTGAGGGCCTCGACCAGAGCGGCCTCATCAACCACCGGACCACGACATGCATTAACCAGCATGGCGGTGTCTTTCATGGCTTCAAACTGCTCGGCACCGAACAGACCGGTGGTTTCCGGGGTCAGCAGCACGTGCAGGGTGATGAAGTCGGCGCTCTTGATGAGCTCATCCAGCGACACCAGGGCGGTGCCGTCGTTGGTCTCTTTGCAGTAGGGGTCGTGGGCAATAACGGTCATGCCATAGCCGCGGGCAATACGGGCCGCTTCACGACCGATGTTGCCATAACCGACGACACCAAAGGTCTTACCCTTGAACTCAGGAATACCGATGAAGTCAGTGCTCTTCCAGCCGCCGTCTTTGAGGATGGCGTCGAATTCGGCGATGTGGTTTTTCAGGGAGCTCAAGGAACTCCAGACCAGCTCGGCAACGGAAGTCGCTGCGACGTTAGGAGTCACGCAAACATAGCAGTTGTTCTTGTTGGCGGCTTCGAGGTCTACGTTGTTGTAGCCAGTGCCACAATGTACGAGACGCAGGTTCTTGGCGCGGTTCAGAAATTCGGCGTTGACATCAATATGGCCGGGGACGAGGAAATTAATTTCTTCAATCTGCGCTTCCATTTCTTCTGCAGTCAGCAACAACACTTCCGAATCCGCCGGGAAGATCCCGTCAGTGTAAGCAGCGGTATCTTCTTTTGCGTTGGTGACCAGGCATACCTTCATTGTCATTTCATCTATCCTCAGAGGTTACAGAAAATCACTGATATCGTGGCCTAAACGCCACGCCATATAAGAGCATCGCAGAGACGACTGATTTTGCCCCCACAAATGCTGGCAACACGAAAACCACAGCCGTGCCGCCCCGGGGCTTGAAAAGGCGCCCAGAAAGCCGGTAAGCATTTGAATCTGGTGTAACTATTGGTTTTCTGCCTGGCTGAAGGCCAGGGCTGAATCCACAGTCCCCAAGGGGCTATATAGAAGTCCCTTAGAGAACGACGAGCCTATGCCGATTTCCAACATAGATCAAACGAAGTCTTTTCATTCCACTCATGAACAAACACTCATGGTTAACTCTCTTGCATGAGGAAAAACTACCGCACACGAGAGTCAGCTGCCGAAATCTCCCGCCTCATCGGGATCAGCAAAGGCAAGGTCAGCAATGCAAGCACGCCGATAGCGGCAATACTAAATTCAAGACCAAAGCCATCATTAACCAGACCCAGGGCCGCAGGTGCCAGCGCGGAGGCGCCAAAAAGCAGGGTGTAAAAAAGCCCGTAACCCCGAGCCTGGCGTTCCTCTGAAACAAAA
The DNA here is from genome assembly GCA_021773635.1 of Gammaproteobacteria bacterium. GTDB lineage: Bacteria > Pseudomonadota > Gammaproteobacteria > HK1 > HK1 > JAJFJV01. The sequence continues at coordinate 4,642 of JAJFJV010000023.1, forward strand.
TCTGCGACGCTGCCGTAGAGCACTGTCGAGGTTCCGTTCATGGCCACGCCAATAATAGGTAAAGTCCAGAATAACGGTTCCAGCGACAATACCAGTGCCAGCAATATACCCACTCCGGTGGCTACTTCTGTAACTAACACGGTACGGATAACCCCTAAACGAGCAGCCAGTATGCCACACACATACTTACCAAAGGCACCGCCCACAAATACCAGGCCAAAGGCAAAACCAGTCCGCTCCACGCCCATTCCCTTTGCCACCAGCAAAAATGGAATGAAGGTCAGAAAACCCATGCGGGCGGCAGAATCAAGCATTCCGATCAAGCTCAGCAGGGAGAAAGCACGCGGGCGCAAAATACCCCAGCCACTCACCTTTTCCGAACTATCCGAGCGCTTTAACCGAGCAGGATGCTCGCCCACTTCGAGGCGCCGCAGCATGAGGAATATAGCCATCCCCAATGCTACGGTAACGCAACCAAATACCAGGGTCGTGCTACGCCAGCTTAGAACCAGCATCAAACCGGCGGCCAATACCGGATACGCAGCCTTGCCCACATCTCCGGCAAAGTTATACACACCGAGTGCTACACGGCGCCGCTCAGGGGTAAATGCCGAACTAATGATGCTGGAAGAAAGCGGATGCTGTACGCCAGAGCCAAGGCCCGCGAGTATCAGCAATACAACAAAACTCTCGTAAGCTTCCACCAACCCGATAGCAGCGAAGGCAATGGCCACCAGAATCATCCCCGCTATCAGAAGTACCCTTTCACCTAGCCGCTCGGAGAGAAAACCTGCGGGGATTTGAAACAGTGCCATAGCGCCCACATAACAGCCCACCAATACCCCGACCTGGGTAGCACTAAAGCCATAAGCCAAGGCCCACAAGGGCACCAGCGTATATAACAGATTGCTATAGCCGTCGTGCACCATGTGGCAACTTGATGCCGAAAACAGCACTCGGTTTGCGCGCCTAATGGTTGGATCTGGGGCCATGGACTTAACGATACTCCAAACAAGCGGAACGGCTGGGGACTAATAAAGGGGCTGTGGACATCTCTTGCACAAAAAAAACCGCCCTCCAATGGAGGGCGGTTATGGCGTTACGCCACGAAACTAACGTGGCAGTAAAGCGATACTTACTGAATTGCCTCGCGCAACTTGAGACAGAGACGGTCAATCACGGTGATCATGCAAACAATGATAATTACCACCGTAGTCGCCTGCTCAAACTCATACATACTCATGTTCCAGAGCAAGGTGACACCCAAACCACCGGCACCCACGAACCCGAGCACCGTTGCCTGACGCGTGTTGTGATCCCAGTAATACAGCGTGTAACTGATATACAGTGGAAACACCTCTGGCATGGCGCCATAAAAGAACACCTTCCAGCGACTGGCGCCAGTAGCAGTCATCGCTTCCAACATACCAATATCCGAGGCCTCTACCGCTTCGGAAAGCAGCTTGGAAAGCATACCCACCGAGAAGATAGTCAGTGCAATCACGCCAGGCATCGGACCAAGACCTACGGCCACCACGAAGAACAGTGCCCAGATGATCTCAGATACTCCACGGAAGATATTCAGCACCATACGAACGGGATGATATATATACCAAGGCGACATGTTATGAGAAGCCAGGAAACCCACGGGAATCGAAATAAGCGACCCCAGGAAGGTTGCCAGTATCCCGATGTAAAGGGTCTCCCAGAAAGGCACCCAAAGGTTTTTATACCCTTCAATGCTCGGCGGGAACATCAGTACCAGGGTTTCCCACACCTTCGGGAGGCCCTTGGCCAATTCGACTGGGCTGAATTCCGCCCCGACGATGGACCACCAGTAGATCCCGAGTAAAACCACCGCAATCGCCAGGCGGAACGGTGTGTAACGCGGGGGAAAGTGCGGCATGGGCACCGCATTTGCTGTCGTTTCATTTGTCATGGCTAGATAATCCTGCTACGAGCGGCCGCACTGGTCCGGTCAATGATGGTCAGGATGATGACAATCACGCCCAGAACAGTAATGGCCTGCTGGTATTCAAATTCAGCGATGGCCGAGGTCAGCAGGAAGCCAATACCACCGGCTCCCACAAGTCCAAGAACCGTGGCCGAACGGTTGTTATAGTCCCAATACAGCAACACGACCGACATGATATTGGGCAAGATGGTAGGAATAATTCCAAAGAAGAATATCTGCAAACGATTGGCCCCGGTGGACTTCATCGCCTCAAGAATCCCTTCATCCACGGCCTCAATGGTCTCGTAGAAGAACTTACCCATACTGCCGGTGCTATGCAGGGTCAGTGCCAGCGTACCCGGGAAAGTACCCAAGCCCACCGCAGAGACCAGAATCATGGCCCACAGCAGCTCGGGAACGGTACGCAGGGTATTTAACGCGACACGAACCAGATTACCCAACCAGTGAATCCGTCGCGTGCTGGTAGCCGCATAGAAGGCCAGAAACATAGCGATGGGAATTGGCAGAGTTGTCCCAACCAGAGCCATTTGCAGGGTTTCCACCAGTGGCCCGGAGATTTCCGCTAGCGGCTCGAAGTTCGGTGGGAACATGCGGCCAAGCAGCTTCCATATATGGGGAGAACCACGCTCCAGTTCCACCAGGTTGAAGTTGGTGTAATAGGCAGCGTAGAAAACGACAGCCAGAACAATCGCAACCAGGATGGCATAACCCGTGCGCACCTTTCGGCGCACATAGATGGCGAGTTCCAGGCCCTCAAGATCGATCTTACTTACGTCAAGTATTTTAGCCATTAGGTCGTACCTACGACTTTGCCATCTTCCATTTTGAATACACGGTTGATGGCGGCATCGTCCAGGCTTTCTCCCGGACCATCGAAGGCGACCTTGCCCTCGGACAGACCGATAATACGACTGGCGTATTTCTTGGCGAGATCCAGGTGATGGAGGGTCATGACGATGGTGATGTTGTCACGACGGGCAATCTCACCAATTAACTCGAGGATCATGTGCTGGTTTTTCACGTCGAGTGCCGCGATGGGCTCATCGGCGAGAATAATTTCCGGCTCCTGAATCAGCATGCGGGCAATAGCCACACGCTGTTTCTGGCCACCGGACAGGGTGTCGGCGCGACGGAAATAGAGCTCTTCCTCATGCAGACCGGCGCGACGCAGACAATCAATCGCACGCTCGTGGTCGTCACGGGTAAAGCTGAAGGTCAGGGAGCGCCAGGTATTGAGATAGTGCAGGCGACCACACATAACATTCATGATGACCGACATACGGTTCACCAGGTTGAACTCCTGGAAAATCATGCCGATTTTGGAACGCTGCTTCAGCAGTTCCTTGGTCTTCATATCGCCGAGGCGTTTGCCATCGATGACGATGTCGCCCTTGGTGGGCTTAATAAGGTAATTGATATGGCGCATCAGGGTCGACTTACCGACACCACTGGGGCCAAAGAGAATGCAGTATTCTCCCTTGTCTATACTTAGATTGATGTCGTCCACAGCAATGATATTGCCGTCATAAGACTTGGTCAGGTGGTCGACTACGATTTTAGGCTTACGCGAACCCGCGTTCTGCTCGGACACTGCACATCCCCCAGCTACTTCAAAGGTAGAACTTCTGGCCCGGCAGGCCACGAAGCTCTCTCATCGGACAGAAAAAGGTGCCGGACACCAGATGTCCCACACCCGACTTAATAGTTGGCTGGCCCTAGAATCGACCAGATGACAAACAAGACCCGCTAAAAAGCTACCGGCAGCCCGCTTTGGGCAGGCTGCCGGCAACCAAACTGCATCTATCGCCGCTTAGCAGGCGATAGATATCTTACAGTTTAATTACTTCTTTTTCTTCATGGCTTTGGCCATCTTCTTCATCGCGGCCAGATCCACATAGTCCGCGTGCGAAGCACGGTTAAAGCCCTGAGTGGCACCGTAGTATTTCAGCTTCTCGGTGGCTTCCTTCGGCATATTGACGAAGGCGTCCTGCAGCTTCTTCAGGTTTTCTTTACCCAGCGCCTCACGGGCGATCATCGGGGTACCCGGCACCTTGATGCAGTCAATGATACGGAACTGACCGTTCACCAGGACGTTGTTGGGCTCGTCATAGCGGTCGAACTTGACCATGCCACGATCCTTCCAACGCTGGAAGAAGATATCACCAACGGCACCAGACTCGACCTTGTTATTGATAACGGCCAGCATCACGGCGTCATGCGTACCTGCATACAGGAACTTCTTGAAATCCTTTTCAGGAGAGATGCCGTTCTTGCCGAGGAAGTAACGCGGACCCACGCCACCGGAGGTGGAGTGTGTGGACACAAAGGCAAAGGTGTGGCCCTTCATATCTTTAATGGTCTTGATCGGGCTGTTCGGCTGGGTGATCAGGCAAGACTTGTAATAGGTCCGGCCCTGCAGCACGGCGGTAACCAGCGGGACAATCTTGAGGCCCTTGGCACGTGCAGACACGTAGGCACCACCACCAGTATAGGAGAGGTCAATACGACCCGCGTCCATGGCTTCGATCAGCGCGTTATAGCTCTGGGTGACCTGGATCTTGTAGGGCACGCCAAGTGCCTTAGAGAGATGCTTTGCAATATCGTCGAACTGCTTGATCATCTCCAGACCCTGCTCGGTCGGAAGCAGACCGATACGCAGAACTTCCAGCTTCTCCGCTTTGGCTGCCATGCTGCCAAACATCAGCATCGGCACTGCCAGAGCGAGGATCAGTTTCGCTTTTACTGTTTTCATACAAGCTAACTCCTCAATTGATTTTTAGTGCCGCGAACCATCTGCTAAGCACCAACCCCAAGGGCGCAGGGAGCCCCATGCCCTTCGTTACCTATACGTGAAATCGTTTATTCAGCCCGATTTGTACACGTGTAGCGGGCCGGATTCTTACCTTCGGGGTGCCTATTGTCAAGGCTTGACAGCTCTTAAAACCGCCTTCCAAGAGTCAAAACAAGCGGATGGATATGGTTCGCAAATGGGAGAGTTTCACCTTTTCTTTTTGCAGCATACGGCAGTTGCCAACACCCAGATCCGTGAAAAACCCTACAGAATTTAAGTTATTGTCAATTCTTCACTTTTTTTACTAAGCCACGGAATAATGAGACATAGTTCTCATATTCAGCCTGTTTAGTAGCCTTTGGGCAATCCATCTCTACGGCGCAAGTCCGCCACCCCTTGCAGGCCCATATCAGTCCACATCACCGAGTTGGCCACCCCCATTGGCGCCGTGCGAATTATCCGATGACCAATTTTTTTTAAACGTGCCACCGAAATGGCACTCAGGCCCTCTTCCACCTGCAATTTATCTGGGCGCCACTGATGATGCACCCGGGGTGCGGCGGTGGCGGCAGCGATACTCATTCCGTGATCGATGACATTCATCACAACCTGCAACACCGTCGTAATAATCCGGCTGCCGCCGGGGCTGCCGGTTGCGAGCACTGGCTGGCCGCGTCGCATGACGATCACCGGGGTCATGGAGCTCAAAGGACGCCTCCCGGCGGCAATAGCGTTGGCCTGGCCCCCCAACAGCCCGTAGGCATTGGGGACGCCTGCCCGGGCAGAGAAGTCATCCATCTCATTGTTAAGCAATATCCCCGTTCCCGCTGCGACTATGCCGCTGCCAAAACGAAAATTAAGCGTATAGGTGTTGGTGACGATATTCCCGGCACTGTCCACCACAGTAAAATGCGTGGTCTCGGCACTTTCATGGGGGACGGGATTTCCTGGCCCATCAACCGGGGTTACGCGCTCGCGGTGAATACCTTGTCGCAGCACATTGGCATAGGCACGGGATGTCAGCCCACGCACCGGCACAGGAAAATAGTCGGGGTCACCCAGATAACGGCTACGATCGCCGTAGGCACGTTTCATGGCCTCAGCCATGAGATGCAGCGTGGACGCACTATTGTGCCCCAGCCGGGCAATAGGATAGCCCTCGAGTATATTGAGCATCTGAATCAGATGAACGCCGCCAGAACTCGGTGGCGGCATGGCAATAATCTCGTGGCCGCGATAGTGTCCACGTACCGGAACGCGCAGCACCGGGCGATATTGCTTGAGGTCATCCAGGGTAATCAGGCCGCCATGACGCGCCATATCCGTAACGATACGATGCCCTACCGCTCCGCCATAGAAGGCCTTCGGGCCCTGCGCCGCAACTTGCCCGAGCGACCAGGCAAGATCCGGCTGCAGCAGACGTTCGCCCGCCTTATAAGGTGTGCCATCCCCGCGCATGAAAATCTGACGGCTAGCGGGCGAACGCCGGAGGTGCGCCGCATCCTTGTGCAGCAGTTCCGCCAGTGCGGCACTTACTGGGTAACCTTCCTCCGCCAACCGAATGGCCGGCACCATCACCTCTTCAAGTGACAGACTGCCGTAATGTTCGAGGGCATAAGACAGCCCGGCCACGGTACCCGGCACCCCCGCAGACAGATGACTGAAGCGTGCCCGGTCGGTATCTACGGCGCCACTGCTGTTAACAAACATATGCTCACTGGCTGCCGCCGGGGCCGTTTCACGATAGTCCAGAGCGACGCTCTCACCGCTGCCAGCAAGATGCAGCAGCATAAAGCCCCCTCCCCCCAAATTACCGGCATCCGGAAGCGTCACCGCCAGCGCAAAACCCACCGCCACTGCTGCATCAATGGCATTGCCACCACGCTTGAGAATCTCCACCCCAATACGGGTCGCCAGGGCCTCGCCGCTGACCACCATCCCATGGCGTGCAACCGCGAGCGGTTGTACGGGATCGGCCCGCACCCGGAGGCCCGGAACAATAAGTACACATATCAGCGCGGCAGCGAGCAGGCACCGTAAAACCGCCTTCATCCACCCACTAATATCCCCGGCTATCATCATGCACCCTTCCCTTATCAGTAGCTGGCGCTAGACTAGCATCCCCGTGGATCCTTCCGAGCAAACATTCAACCCGCACCACCAATCCGGCTCTGAACCGTGGCCAGCCTTGCCGTGGGAACAACTCCGCCTCGAACCCGGCTGCGTAGAGATCTGTTGCACGACGATATCCACGGATCCCTCACAACTGGAGGCCCTAACCGCACTTCTGTCCGCAGAGGAACAACAGCGACTGGCCAGAGTTGGCTCCGCCCACAAGCGACGCGAGAGTATCTGCAGTCGGGGAATGTTGCGACGACTGCTGGGCTCCCTGTTGAGCCAGCCACCCCAATCGCTTGAGCTGGTGAACGACATCAAGAGAAAACCCGTCCTTGCCCGGCGCTGGCAAGGCCATCAAATCGAGTTCAACCTTTCTCACTCGGGAGGGTTATTGCTCATCGCCGTGGCCCTCGATCTCCCGATCGGCATCGACGTGGAACAGATTCGTCCGAACCGACCCTGGCAACGTATCGCCCGGCGTTTTTTCAGCGCCGGGGAATATGCTGCCATCGAGATGCTCCCCGCAGCACAACGCGAACGGGCCTTCTACACTTGTTGGTGCCGTAAGGAGGCCTACCTCAAGGCCTTGGGGGGCGGCCTGTCGCTGGGGCTCGGAAACTTCCAGGTCTCGGTGGAACCTGACCGGCCACCCCGCCTGATTGCCAGCTCACTGGAACCCGGATCACCCGAGCGCTGGTCGCTGAAGGACCTTCGGCCAGAGACCGGCTATCAAGCCGCCCTGGCAGTGGCGGGTGAGGAGATATACCTGCGGGAGTGGAGACTGGATCCAACCTGAACACCCGCCCCTCTCTCGCCTCGGGGACTACAGTAACATCGTGCAGGGTTCTTCAAGATAGCGGCGGAAGGTGGCAAGAAAGCGCGCTGCTTCCGCACCATCCACGGATCGGTGGTCCACTGAAAGAGTAACGCTGATCACCGAAGCAATCTCCAGCACATCCCCCCGCACGACCGGACGACGCTCCACCGCGCCCGCCGCAAGAATACCAATCTGGGGTGGGTTGATGATGGGCGAAAAACTGCGCACGCCGTACATACCCAGGTTGGAAAGGGTAAAGCCGCCGCCACTGTACTCCTCCGGCCTGGGCTTCCCTTCCCGCGCCCGCGTGGCAAGCTCGCGCATCTCCCGGCTAATGGTGCCTAATCCCTTGGCCTCCGCATTTCTAAGCACCGGGGTCAGCAGACCATCAGGAGTCGCTACTGCAACCGCAAGGTCCACCTTGTCAAAGCGCCGGACGCCTGCCTCTTCCCAGGACGCATTGAGTGCCGGCACGTCCCGCAAGGCCAGTGCCAAGGCACGTATGACGAAATCATTAAGCGACAGCTGCTCTTCCGGTTTCCTCCCGGCTTCACCATTAAAATCGCTGCGGAATTCCACCAGCGCGTCTACTTCACAATCCATATTCAGGTAGAAATGGGGGATGTGCTGTTTGGAGTCCTGCAGGCGGGTGGCAATATAACGCCGCGTAGGCGTATGGGGGGTCAGGGTCGAGCCCGGCACATCGATAACGCTGGTAGCGGCTACCATTTTGGCGCCTTCGGCGAGGACCCGTTTTACATCCCGCTCCAGTATCCGCCCTTGGGGCCCCGTTCCCGTCAGGGCTGCCGGCGCCAGCCCTTCCTCACGTGCCAGCTTGCGCGCACGCGGACTGATACGCAGCCCCAAAGTTGCTAGTCCCGTATTTCCTCCGGGTACGTTTCCGGCAAATGCTTGTGGAGTGGCCTTGGAGACAGCACCTTCCACGGCCTCCAACTTCACGGCCACCCCATCGGCACCCACCAGCCGCGCAATCACCGCGCCGACAGCCACTTCTTCTCCGACGCTTGCCAGCAGCGAATCCAGCACACCGGACACGGGAGACTCCATCTCCAGCACCGTCTTCGCGGTTTCGATGTCCACCAGCGGCTCTCCAGCCTCCACGGTGTCGCCGGCCCGCTTGTGCCAATGGGCCACCGTGCCGTCGGTCATGGATGGCGATAATGCCGGCAATCTGATGTCACTCACCGTCTTCCGCCTCCGCTTGCTCACTACGGGCACGCAGCACGGCGAGTTCCGCAAGCTTGCGGTCACGCCAGGCCTGTCGGTCGGGAATCTCCTCTACGGGCAGACGGGTACGCATGGTCTCTTCCACCGCCTTGATAGACGACTCACTCCAGCGCCGGGGTTCACCACGGTCCTTCATGGCCTGATGAAACATCTCGCCGAAGATCTCCACGTAATGGCTGACCCCCCGCGCGGCGTTCAAATCAATGGTGTCAAAAGGTCCCACCACGGACCAGCGCAGGCCCAGACCATGAGTCATGGCCTTGTCCAGTTCATCCGCATCGATGCAATCATCATCTATCAGGCGAAAGGCCTCGTTGAGCACCGCAATCTGTAAGCGATTGACGATGAAGCCGGGCACCTCCTTTTTCATCACCACCGGCATCTGGCCAATGGCAGTAAGCAGTCCCCGCGTGCGTTCAACCACCTCTGGAGCCGTCCACGGCGTAGGCACCACCTCCACCACCGGCACCAGGTGCGGCGGATTCAGCGGATGAGCGAGCAGGCATCGCCCCCGCCCTGCGAGGGTCTCACTCAACTCCGAGGTGGGAATTGTGGAGGATGAACTGGCGAGCACGGTATCCGCATCAGCGAGCTGATCAAGCTCGGCAAATACTGCCTGCTTGATTTCCAGCCGCTCACTCACCGCCTCCTGGACATGCACCGCTCCGGCCAGGGCCTCTGCCAAATCAGTACCCGTAGAGATACGCTCCCGCACCGCCGTGGCGTCATCCAGCAAGCCCAGCGAGATCAGTTCAGCGATGCTGGTATCAATGAATGCCGGCGCACGGCCCAGCACCTCAGTATCGCGGTCATGCAGGCTCACACTATAGCCGGCCCGGGCAAACAGGATGGACCAGCTGCGACCGATAAAACCAGCGCCAACAACGGCAATTTTTTTCACGTTTATTCTCCTAGACGATCTGGTTGCGCAAGGTGCCCTGCTGCAAATAAAGGCGGATACTTTCTGCCGCCTTGAAACGCATATCGTAGAGCGCCGACTCCGAGTAGTAGGCGGTATGCGGGGTGATCACCATGCGGTCGCGCAACCAGGGCTCGGAATCACGCCAGGCACGAATGAGGGCGTGGTCTGACGGGGGTTCCGTGGGCAGGACATCGGTACCGAGTCCGCCCAGCTGACCGCTTTTGAGCGCTGCCTCGAGCACGTCCAGATCCTTGAACAAACCACCGCGCGCGGTATTCACCAGCACGGCGCCCGGCTTCATGGCCCCCAGAAAGGGCGCATCGACCATCCCGCGTGTTTCCTCGGTAAGCACACTGTGCAGGCTGATGGCGTCCGCCTGGCCCAGCAGTTCCTCCAGGCTATCCACACGCTCATAACCCACCTCCCGCTCGTGTCCCGGGGGCTGATATTTGTCGTAACCGATGATGCGGCAACCGAAGGGCTTCATGTATTGGATCAATGTGGCGCCCATACGGCCCACACCCACAATGCCGAGAGTCGCTTCCGATATGCGCGTGATGGGCCGTTGGATATTTTGCGCCCAGCCCTGATCATAGTTGCGGCAGGCACGATCATAGGCGGAGATCCTGCGCCACAGGTTGAGCAGGTGAGCGGCCGCGGTGGCGGCGATTTCCTCAATCCCGTAATCGGGCGTGTTGCAAAGAGGGATGCCACTTTCTTTCAAGGCCGCAAGGTCCATGTTATCGACACCGACACCATAGCGAACGATGATTTTGCAGTTTTCCAGTCTCGCCAATGTCTTTGCGGTAATACGGGCGTGAAACACCAGCAGTGCATCCAGTCGCCGCAGGGCGTCCGGGTCAAAGTCATTCTCATCGCGAGAATTGAAGTCTACGAACTCCACCGCTTCGCCGAGGGCTTTCGCCTCGATATCGAAGGGCGGTCGATAGTGATCAGTGACCCCCACGATCATCAGTGTTGCTCCCCGGATGCCAGTATCTCCCGTGCTACCACAGCAATATGCTCTGCGCCAAGGCCAAAATGTTGCACCAGTTCAGCAGGACGTCCGGTGCGCCCGTATTCGTCGTCGATACCCAACATCTTGAGCCGATCCAGACGCGGTGCATGTTTTGCCCCCGCCTCCAGAATCACCCCGGCAACGATATTGCCGAGAATGCCCTTTTGCTGCTGAGCCACGGTGATCACCCCTTTGCAGCCCTGGATGGCCTTGAGGATACCGACCTTGTCCAAGGGCTTCTGGGTATGGAGATTCACCACCACCGCATCAACGTCGTCCTCTTCCTTGAGGATCCAGGCAGCACGGGCCGCTTCGGCCACCTCTGAGCCAATCGCGACGATAGCCACATCTGCATCACCACCTGCCCACTCCGTAGAGAGACAGGTTTCAAAGGCATCCACGAAGCGTGGCTGCTCCCCTATATAGTGAATAAGGTTGGCGATGCCGTATTGGTAGGGGGTCTCCTTGCGGCTAATCAGTGGTTTTGGCGCACGCTCCTGCAGCGTGATGATCGGGCCCTCGACCTCTTCGATAGCCGCCCGTGCCGCCTTGCCGGCCTCGATGCTGTCGCAAGGCCATTGCACTGCCATGTGAGGCATATAGTAGCCCAAGGCCACGCTCTCCAGCGCCTCGTGCACCAACCCATCGCCCCCGAGCAGACCCTCGGTGGGGAAATACTTCACGTTGTAGCGAGCGTGGGCGACGCTGACACGAAGCTGGTCGTAGGCGCGCCCCACTGCGAAGGCTGCATAGCCGTTGGTCAGCGGTACAAATCCCTCCTTGGCGAGTCCCGTGGCCACCACCGCCATATTCTGCTCAGCAATACCCAAATCCAGAAACTGCTGGCTCTCACGATATTTCTCGCGATCGGCTTCGGTCAGGCCAATAAGCTGGTAGGAATCCTGGGTGACCGCGATAATTTTTGGGTTCGCATCCATGCAGGCGCGAAATGCCGCGGAAGTTCCAATCCCGCTCCATTCCTCATCGACGCGCATGTGCTCGCCCTTGTTCCAGCCGTAATCCCGGCTGAAGGCAGGTAGTGCTGCATCCAGTTCCTGCGTTATCCGGGCCTGATACTCGTCGGCCAGCTTGAAGAACTCCGCATGGGGGAAGTCAGTACCAATCTCCGCCAGCGCAGCCGGCAGAGTGTCCCGCGCCGGAGCTTTATTGTGCGAGGACACCCGGTCGGCCAGAAAGCCAACGCCTTTGCCTATGACGGTATGACCGATGATGGCGGTAGGCTGGCTATTTCCGAATCCCTTGGCCTCATCATAGGCATCGAGCACCTGTTGCAGATCGTTGCCGTTGATCTCAACGACGTTCCAACCAAAGGCACGCAGCTTGTCCGCCAACGGCTCTATCTCGCTGCATTCCTCAATACGGTTGTAGCTCTGGATGCGATTAACATCGAAGTAGGTAATCAGATTATCCAGGCCATGGGTGCCCGCATACAAAATGGCCTCCCACATACTGCCTTCCTGGAGTTCACCATCACTATTATGGGTGACTATCCAGTGCGTCTTACCTTCAATTTTTGCGGCAATGGCACAACCTACCGCAACACCAAGGGCCTGCCCGAGAGAGCCACCAGTTAACTCCCACCCTTTGATTGCAGGGGCGTTAGGATGACCCTCGAAGGGACTGCCGAAGCGTCGATAACCAACAGTCTCACGCCATTGGTGAAAACCTTTTTTTACCAGCAGCGAGTAGATTCCCGGGGTAAAGTGCATGGGCCCGAGAAAAAAGCGGTCCCGATTTTCATCGTCCGTATCGATGTTAAATTTATCGAACCAAACGGCGATCAGGGATTCTGCCCCGGAGAGCGCTCCACCCACATGACCGGCTCCGGCAGCGGCACTCATCGTCAGCGTCAGCGCCTTGAATTCTCCGGTTATTTTCTCCAGTTCCCGCAATGATTTCGACATCACTGGTCCCCTTGCTTAATATGGAACGGCGCGGCCCACCGCGACCATCACTTCAGTACTATTAAGGCCAGCAACGCCTGCTAGCCAAGAACACTGCGAATAGCGGACTCTATGGCCGCCTCTCCTGGCACCACCAGCGGCTCCATGCGCGGGCTCAGGGGTACCGGAGTCTCGGCCCCGCCAACCCGCTTGATGGGTGCCTTGAGGGCATCAAAGGCCTCATCCGCCAGCAGCGCGGCAATCTCCGCAGTGTAGCCACAGAACAGGTTGGCCTCCTGTACCAGCACCGCCCGGCCGGTCTTGCACACCGAGGCCACCAGGGTCCCGGAATCCAACGGACGCAGGGTACGGGGGTCCACTACCTCCACGTCGATGCCTTCCGCGGCCAGACTTTCGGCTACCGCCAACGCCTTGTTCACCATAATGCCGGTGGCGATCACACTCACATCGGTGCCGGCACGCTTCACCTCAGCCTGCCCCAATGGAATCACTTCGTCATCATCCGGTACTTCGCCTAGCAACGCGTAGCAACCCTTGGGTTCAAAAAAGATCACCGGGTTGTCGTCGCGGATGGCGGCTTTAAGCAGGCCCTTCACATCCCGGGGAGTGCTGGGCATCACCACCTTGAGACCCGGCACATGGGCAAACATCGCCTCGTTACTCTGGGACATCTGCGCGCCGCCGCTGGGACGAAAACCCGACCACAGCCGGTACACGGCGGAAACGGAGGCAATCCCATCGTGGAAATAATTCATCTTGGCAGCACTGTTGACCAACTGATCCATAGCGACTAACGATACGTCGGCCAGCCCCATCTCGACGATGGGCCGCACACCCTTTAGGGCCGCACCCACCGAGGCACCGACAAAACCACACTCGGAAATAGGCATCTCCAGCACTCGACCATCACCAAACTCCTCGATGATGCCCACCGTGGTTCCGGTCAGGCCGCCGAAGGTACCCACATCCTCGCCCATAAGTACGACGGCCTCGTCACGCCGCATTTCCTCCACCATGGCCTCAATAATGGCCTGCTGATAACTAATCTCGTGCATCCTCTCCACCTCAAAGATAAACGTTTTCCAGGGCCACTTCCGGTGCTGCATAGGGGGCGGCCTCGGCAAATTCCACACCGGCCGCCACCTCATGCCGGATTTCTACATCCACAGCATCCAGCTCTTCCGCGCTGGCATGACCTGCCTCTATAAGTTGCTGGCGCAAACGCAGAATCGGGCACTTGGCCTTCCAAGCCTCTAACTCTTCATCGGTACGGGCAAACTCCCGATCGCCAGCAGTGGAATGGGGGGTCCAGCGATAGGTCAGGCACTCTATGAGGGTCGGCCCCTCGCCGGCGCGGGCACGTGCTACTGCACGCTGGGTGGCCTCATACACCGCCACCACATCGTTACCATCCACCACCTCGCCAGGCAGCCCGTAACCCTGGGCACGACTGATGATGCTGCCACCGGCAGTAGAGGCCTCAAGCGGCATGGACTTGGCGTAAAAGTTGTTCTCGCAGAAATACACGATAGGGAGCTTGCGTACCGCTCCCAGATTGATGCCCTCGTGGAAATCCCCGCGATTCACCGAGCCATCGCCAAAGAAGGAGATGGTGACATCCGACGTGCCCTGGATGCGGGCGGCCAGTGCGGCACCCGTCGCCAGTGGAATCACCGATCCCACCATGGTGGTGCCTGCCAGAATGCCGAGATCTGGTGCGGCCATGTGAAAGATCGGATGGCGGCCACGAGTGGGACACGACGCCTTGGCATAAAGACCGGCAAAGATTTCCCCCACCGGCACGCCACGGGTCAGAAGCACACCCAGCCCACGATGGGTAATCATGGTGTTATCAGTCGGCTTCAGGCCGTAGCAAACCCCCGCCGGTATCGCCTCCTGCCCCATGCCGCCATGGTAATTGGCAAACTTTCCAGCCACAGCAAGGCGAAAGGCCTCTTCCTCAAAACGCCGAATAAGGAGCAGCCGCCGGAACAACTGTTTCAAATCCCGTGGGCTCAAACTCATATTTCTTCCCCTTTAATCCACAAACTTTAAAAAGTTACTGATCGACAAGTGTTGTCACATCAAGACACAATCCCGCGCACCGCTTCCAGCAGCCGCTCCCGCGTACCCAGATAGACCGCTTCCAGGGCCAGACTGTTGGGGACCGGAATATCCGGTGCGGCCACCCGCAGGGGTTCGCTGTCCAGGAAATCAAATGCGCGGGCCACCACACGGGCCACCACCTCAGCCCCGAACCCACCCGTGGTACAGGCCTCATGGCAGACGATGAGACGGCCGGTTTTCTCTACCGAGGCCACGATGGCGTCCTCATCCAGTGGCACCAGGCTGCGTAAATCCAGCACCTCGCATTCAATACCCTCCGCTGCCGCTTGCTCCGCCGCCTTCAGCGCCCAGGGAACCGCGCCGGACCAGCTAACAATGGTGACATCGCCACCCTCACGCGCCACCCGGGCCTTGCCAAGAGGGACGGTATAACGGCCATCGGGCACTTCGTCCTTCACCTCATAGAGGAATTTGTGTTCGAGGAAGACCACCGGGTTGGGATCGTCGATGGCGGCCAGCATCAGGCCCTTGGCATCTGCTGGTGTCGCCGGCATCACCACCTTCAAACCGGGCACATGGGTAAACCATGCCTCCAGGCTCTGGGAATGGTGGACGCCGTAACCCAGCCCGGCGCCACAAGCCATGCGAATCACCAGCGGCACCGAGGCGCGCCCATCGGTCATATAGCTGAATTTTGCCGCCTGGTTGAATACCTGATCCCAGCAGGTACCGACAAAATCCACGAAGCCGATCTCAAGGATAGGACGACTGCCTACCAGCGCCGCCCCCACAGCAGCGCCGGTAATAGCAATCTCGGAGATTGGGGTATCTAGTACCCTTTGCTCACCAAATTCCGCCTGCAGCCCCTTTGTGACCCGATAAATCCCCCCGTACTCACCGATATCCTCACCCAGGGTGAATACTCGTGAGTCGTCACGCATGGCAATGCAATGCGCCTCATTCAGGGCCTCGGCATAGCTCATCCTGGCCATCACACACCCCCTTCGCAGTAAACATGGGTGAGCGCTGCGGCAGGATCAAGCGCCGGGCTGTGCACAGCAAAGTCTGTGGCCTCCTCCACCAGAGCGGTTATACGTTCCTCGATCTCGGATTTCAGGGCCTTACTCAATAATTTTTTTCGCCGCAGAACCTTCTCAAATTTCACGATTGGATCCTTGGTCTGCCACTCGGCAACCTCTTCTTCAGAACGATAGCTCTCGGAATCACCCACATAATGGCCGGTGGTGCGGTAGGTCTTGGCCTCGATCAGCGTTGGGCCACCACCCGCCCGGGCCTTGTCCACCGCGCGGCGCACCGTCTCATAGACCTCCAGTACATCATTGCCATCGATGATCTCCGCGGGGATGCCATAGCTCGGAGCGCGATCCGCGACATTCGCCACCCGTTGTTGCTTGTGAATGCTCTGGGAAATTCCGTATCCGTTGTTCTCGCACAGGAACACCACCGGCAGATCCCATACCGCCGCCAGGTTGAGGGACTCATGAAAGGCGCCGTTGTTATTGGCGCCATCACCGAAGAAACACAGCGTTACCCAATCACTTCCTAATATGCGCTGACCCAACGCGGCCCCCACCGCCAGCGGCAGGCCACCACCCACCACGCCGTTGGCCGCGAGGAAACCGATATCGAGGTCGGCCAGATGCATCGATCCCGCCTTCCCGCCGCAACAGCCGGTGGCCTTGCCGTACAGTTCCGCCATGAAGGCCTTCGGATCGGCACCACGGGCGAGAAAATGGCTATGAGCCCGGTGGGTGCTCACCATCTTGTCCTGGGGCTGGAGGGCGGCACTCACCCCCACCGCGACCGCCTCTTCACCCACACCGAGATGGATAAGCCCTGGAATCTCCCCGCGTATGCAGCGCTCACTGATCTTTTCATCAAAGGCGCGCAGCATCGACATATCCTCATAAAGCTGGAGTAATTGTTCGTTGGAAAGTGCTAAAGAAGTTCTTTTCCGGGCAGGCATGGCTTAGGATCCTCGGCTTAAGCGAGATATGACACGGATTATGTGGTGTACCCTAGCAAAGCAATCACACATTATCAATCATTAACGAACATTACTGAACATGCCTGTTCTTTTTGGAAGAACTGATGCAGAACCTGCGCCAACAAGAAATACTGAAATTACTCCAGCAAACCCAAGGGGTTACGGTTAGCGAGCTTGCCGCACGCTTCAACAAAACGCCGATTACCATCCGTCGTGACCTGGGTGCCATGGAAAAGCTTGGCTTGCTACGACGCACCCATGGCGGTGCCGTTCCTACCAATACGCCTAACTTTGATCTCTCACCCTACGAGGTCCGGGAGCGCGAGCATCCACGGGAAAAATCAGCCATCGCCGCCTGTGCCGTACAGTTTATTCACGAGGGTGACTGCATCCTCATGAATGCTGGCACCAGCCTGTATGCAGTGGCC
This sequence comes from Gammaproteobacteria bacterium, assembly GCA_021773635.1. Taxonomy (GTDB): domain Bacteria; phylum Pseudomonadota; class Gammaproteobacteria; order HK1; family HK1; genus JAJFJV01. The sequence continues at coordinate 21,959 of JAJFJV010000023.1, forward strand.
CGGGAATTAAGGGGTTTTCAGGATCTGCAAGTGGTGACCAATGGACTCACCGTGGCCGCAGAATTAAGCCGCAATCCTGGCATAGATGTGCTGCTGCTCGGCGGCACTGTTGATCCGAAAAAACTGGGAACGGTAGGCCCCGTGGCCGAGACAGCCGTAAAAGAACTCCATGTCAGCCACGCCTTTCTTGGGGTCAGTGGAATTTCTGTAGCGGATGGCATCGCCATGCACAATCAGGCCGAGGCCACCATCAATGCCGCCTTTCTAGCCACTGCCGATGAAGTCACCGTACTGGTAGATGCCAGTAAATTCAGTAACCATTCCCTTTACCGCATTGCCAGCCTTGATAGGGTAAACCGGGTCATTAGCGATGAGCGGCTCCCACAGAAAGTACGGCGAGCCCTGGGTGAGGCCAATATTGAGGTGCTCATCGCCAGCGATGAAGACTAATACGCTGAAATCTACCCGTAACAAAATGACCGAAAACAGCACTTTCTCACCTACCCTGCCAACAAGCCCAAAAGGCCACCTCTGCTGGACCGGCCTGCGCGGCAGTAGCCGCGGACTGGCGCTGGCCCGCGCGGCGGAGAGCGCCGATGGGCCGCTGGTGCTGCTGGTGCCTGATTCCCGTAGCGCCACGGTACTGGAGGATGAGATCCGTTTTTTCCTCAGTGCCGACAGCCTGCCCGTATTGCACTTCCCGGATTGGGAAACCCTGCCCTACGATCTGTTTTCCCCCCATCAGGACATCATCTCCGAGCGTCTGGCGAGCCTCTGCCGTTTGCCAAATCTAAAGCGCGGCATCCTGCTGGTCACCGTGGCCACCGCCATGCTGCGCCTCTGCCCGCGGAGTTATCTCGACGCCAATGCCTTTTTGCTCGGTGTTGGCGAGCGCCTGGACATTGACGCCTTTCGCCAGCGCCTGGAGGCCGTCGGGTATCGCTGTGTCAGTCAGGTGATGGAGCACGGTGAATTCGCGGTGCGCGGCTCGCTCATCGATCTCTACCCCATGGGGAGCGAAATCCCCTACCGCATCGATCTCTTTGATGATGAGGTAGACAGCATTCGCGGCTTTGACCCGGAAAACCAGCGTTCGAGCGAAAAGCTCGACAACCTGCAGCTCCTCCCCGCCCGCGAGTTTCCGCTCAACGAAGAGGGCATTGCCGGCTTTCGCAGCCGCTGGCGCGCCGGTTTTTCCGGGGATCCCATGGGCCACACGGTCTATCGTGAGGTGAGTGCAGGGGTGGCGCCAGCGGGCATCGAGTATTTCCTCCCCTTGTTCTTTGAGTGCAGCGAGAGCCTCTTCGACTATCTGCCTGCCAACAGCATCATGGTCAGCCTCGAGCACAGCGATGATGCCGCCAGATTATGCTGGCAGGAACTGGAGGAGCGCCATGAGCAGCGCGGACATGATAGCGAACGCCCCCTGCTGGCACCGGCCAGGCTGGCCCTTACGGTGGATGAATTCGAGACCTCCGTAAGCGGCTTTCGGCGACTCGATCTGCGTACCGCCGGCGCTAATCCAGAGATTGAGGAGCAGCATTTCTCCAGCCGTGCCCCGGCCCGTCTACCGGTCGACGGACGTGCGGAAGAACCGCTGGCGCTGGTACACAAATTTATCGACGACTTTGCCGGCCGGATTCTGTTCGTGTCTGAATCACCGGGACGCCGGGAAATGCTGCTGGAAAGTTTCCTGCGTGCCCGCTTGCCGGTGCAACCCACGGATAACTGGCAGCACTTCCACGAAGGAGACAGCCGGCTCGCCATCACCGTCGCGCCACTGGAAGACGGCACGGTACTGGAGGACCCTGCGCTCGCCATCATCACCGAGGCCCAGCTTTTCGGTGACCGCGCCGTTCAGCGCCGCCGGCGCCGCCGACGGGAGCGTGATGCTGAGGGCATGGTTCGCAATCTCGGCGAACTCCACATCAGTGATCCGGTGGTGCATGAAAGCCATGGTGTCGGGCGCTACCACGGGCTTTGCACCCTTGAAGCAGGTGGCTCTAAAGGCGAGTTTCTCAGCCTGGAATATGCCGGCGGCGACCGTCTCTACGTACCCGTGCAATCGCTGCATCTCATCAGCCGTTATACGGGCTGCGATCCCGAGCACGCGCCGTTACACAAGCTCGGCAGCCCGCAGTGGGCACGAGCCCGCAAGAAGGCCGCGGAGCGGGTCTGTGATGTCGCCGCAGAACTGCTGGATATCTACGCCCGGCGCCTGGCTCGCAAGGGCCACCGTTATCGGATAGAGACGCCCCTCTACGAAGCCTTTGCCAGCGAGTTTCCCTTTGAGGAGACCCCGGACCAACAGGCCGCCATCGATGCCGTATTTGCCGACATGGAGGGCGAACGCCCCATGGATCGGGTCGCCTGTGGTGATGTGGGCTTCGGCAAAACCGAGGTTGCACTGCGCGCCACCTTCATCGCCGTTCAGGACTCCCGTCAGGTGGCCATATTGGTGCCCACCACCCTGCTCGCGCAGCAGCACTACCAGAATTTTTGTGACCGCTTCGCCGACTGGCCGGTACGGGTAGAACTGCTGTCACGCTTTCGTTCAAAGAAACAGCAGGATGCGGCATTTGAGGGGTTGACAGATGGCACCGTCGATATCGTTATCGGGACCCATAAACTGTTGCAAAAAGGCATAGAATTCAAGAACCTTGGCCTGGTGGTCATCGATGAGGAACATCGCTTCGGGGTACGCCAGAAAGAACGCCTGAAGGCATTGCGTACCGAGGTGGATGTACTGACGCTGACCGCGACTCCCATTCCCCGCACCCTCAACCTGGCGCTCTCGGGCTTGCGGGATCTGTCGCTCATCGCCACCGCGCCAGAACATCGTCTCTCCATCAAGACCTTCGTGCGACCGTGGGACGATGCCCTCATTCGGGAGGCCTGCCTGCGCGAAATCCATCGCGGCGGACAGATCTACTTCGTCCACAATCGAGTAGAGGATATCGAACGCATCGCCAAACAATTGACGGAGCTAGTGCCCGAGGCCAGCCTGCGCATCGGCCACGGCCAGATGCCGGAAAAGGAACTGGAATCGGTGATGCTGGATTTCTATCACCAGCGCTTCAATCTGCTTCTCTGCACCACCATCGTCGAGAGTGGCATCGATATTCCAACCGCCAACACCATTATCATCAACCGTGCGGATCGCTTTGGCCTCGCCCAGTTGCACCAGCTACGCGGGCGGGTGGGACGCTCCCACCATCGCGCCTATGCCTTCCTGCTGGCACCGGATCGACGGGCCCTGAATGCCGATGCAGTCAAGCGCCTTGACGCTATAGAATCCATGGAAGATCTGGGCATGGGCTTCACCCTGGCGAGCCATGACCTCGAAATACGCGGCGCGGGCGAACTGCTGGGGGGCGAACAGAGCGGCCAGATTCAGGAGATCGGCTACAGCATGTACACGGAGCTGCTGGAACGTGCGGTGGCGGCGCTCAAGGACGGCCGCCACCCCGAACTCGAGCAGCCCCTGCATCACGGACCCGAGGTAGATTTGGGTACACCAGCGCTGATTCCCGAAGATTATCTCCCGGATGTCCACACTCGCCTGGTGCTCTACAAAAGAATTGCAGGCGCTGACAATATGGAGACCTTGCGTGACCTGCAGATCGAGATGATCGACCGCTTTGGTTTGTTACCAAATGCCACGCGCGTGCTGTTCCGGGTCACTGCGCTCAAGCTGAAGTCCATGTCACTGGGGATCCGTAAAATGGAATTGGCCGATCAGGGGGGGTATATCCAGTTTGCGGAGAATGCAATGGTGGATCCGGGAAAAATTGTCGAACTCATCACTCGGGAACCCGAAAAATACCGCTTTTCCGGTAGCCACCGCCTGCGCCTGGAAATTGAGCACCCGGAATGGGAGGCGCGTGCCGAGGCCCTGGAAACACTCCTTGATAGTCTGAACCTTCGAGAGGCGGCATGATGAACTTACGCACTCTGATAGCCAGCCTGCTGGCGCTCCTGCCCATGCTCGCGAGCCATGCCGCGGACGAGGCCGAAGCACCGGAGTGGTACACCATTGAACTGGTAGTCTTCACTCAGGGCGGCACAGCGGCCCTGGCATCAGAGCAATGGCCAAATGATCCTGGTGTGCCTGAATTACACGAGGTCGTGGAGCTCTTTGAAGAAAGCGATGACCCGATTACCAGGCCATCAGAGGTGCCCGCACAAAAAGCGATGCCAACGGCCTTTCGTCGCCTGGACGTCGATGAACTGGAACTCGGGGAGGTCGCAGGAAAACTGGAGCGTCATCGCAGCTATCGACGGCTACTGCATCTCGGTTGGCGCCAACCGGGGCTCCCGCGGAATCAATCACGAGCCGTGCACCTGAACAGCCGACCTTTCTCGGCGGTGGCATCCGTCTCACCGGATACCCGACAGCCTGCCAGTTCATTCTTCTCGGCCATTCCCTTTCTAAAACCATCGGAACCTGCCGCAGAAACCGCGACGACCCCCGGGGTCGAAGGCACTATCCGCCTCTACCTGCGCCGCTATCTGCACCTGGAGGCCGACCTGCTGTATGAGAATGAAGAGCTGAGCGCCCAGATTGGAGTACCCCAAGCGGTGGTTGGAAATCCTGAAACCAGTCCATTTCCTGCCCGCGAGGTACCCGTCTCCCGCTTCCGCCTAAAGCAACAACGACGCCTGCGCAGTGGCGAAATTCATTATCTTGACCATCCCCTGTTCGGACTCATAGTCAAGGTAACCCCCTTTGAGTTACCGCCAGAGCCGGAACCCATACCGCAGGAAATAAATGACACCCCGGTAGCGCTGCCCGCCTCCGGCTCACCAGTGGAAAAGCCGGTAAAACAGCCCTGATTAACGTAATTTCGCCATTAGCGATGCCTGACGAGAACTATCTCTTCCGTGTTTGTTCCCTGGATTACCCATCCCCGTATCAAGTACGGGGCAGGCCCCACGGGTAATGACGGTGGTTACTTAGAGCACTTTTTGCCAACACAGCAGCCGATTGTTCATTGGCATGGGGTAATCCTCCACCGCCTCCAGCCCGGCACTCTCGGCCAGCTCATTCAGAGATTCAAAATCCCGTATACCGCTCCCGGGATCGCGCTCCTTCAGCCATTTGTCAAAGCGGGCATTACTATCGCTGGTATAACTTCCGCCGTAGTTGAAAGGCCCATAGAGGGCAAACCGGCCCGCCGTAGACAGCGAGCGGCCGACACCGGCGAACAAGGCATTAACATCTTCCAGATGCATGATATGAACGGTGTTGGCGGAGAAAACCGCATCCACGGGAGGTGCTGGCCAGTGCGTTTGACTGACATCAAGCAGCAAGGGCGACTCTACATTGGTGAGGCGGGATTCATCCAGCCATGCCTGTATACCCGCGTGATACTCGACCCGGTCACTGGTATACCAATGCAAATGAGGCATTTTTTTCGCGAAATAGACTGCATGCTGGCCGGTACCACTACCAATTTCCAACACCCTTCGGCAATCCTGAAATAACGGCTCGATAACGGCCAGGATAGGGTCCCGGTTCTCATCGCAGGCTTCGGCATAGGGCTTTGTCATGCGTATCCTGGCAGCGTAAGCCGGGTAGAACAGGCCTTCAGGCGACCGTCCCTTTTTTCAACAGGTTGGCCCGCATGGGCTGTTCAAAGACCCAACCGTCAGCAACTTCCCGCCCTGCCGAGACAAAGGCAGCATGCATTTCGGCTTCATGTTCCGCAAGGTAGCGGGCCCTTCCGGCGTCAACATACACTTTTGCCTCGCAAAAGGCTGCAAAATCCCGGTAAGCGATGGTGTGTTGGTAGGAAACTTCCAGAACCTGCTGCAAGGAGGAATTCTTGTAGCTCTCCTGAATGGCCACCAGGGCGCTGGCCCGCACCCGGGTTTCGTCATCGATCGCCTTGCCCGCCTCAAAGTTCGGGCCTTCGGCAAGTGGCTCGGCAAGGTAGATGAAGCCACCCGGACGCAATACTCGGGCGGCCTCCCGCAGCGCCTGGCCCTGTTGCGGCACGGCGACATGGTGCAGGGAATTAAAAAAAACGACGATATCCCGCGAGCTGTCATTGAAGGGCAGGCACTCCGCCACACCCTCCACATAATATTCTTCTCCCGCGGACTCCAAGGTCCGCGCCCTTGCCAACGGCAGGGCTCCGCATTCCACCCCGGTTACCCGGGCTCCCGCACGGGTCAGGGCGCGTACCAGCTGACCGTCCCCACAGCCCACATCCAGCAGCTCTTTCCCCCTGACCTCCAGGGTATCCAGGAGCTGCCGGGTGTTAGCGTCAACTATCGGTGGAGGAGGAAATCCGACCGTCATCCGACAGCTTTACATCAAACTCAGATCCGGGTTTCGGCTTCGAAGCGGAAGGCTCGGCGGGCTCGGCAGAGTCGTCCAGGTTATGCGGCAAGGCACGCGCGATACGACGGCAGATACGATAGATATCGTTCATGTGATCGATAATCTCACGTTCCAGCGTATAGGTCCGCAGCCGGTTCGGCGCATCCGCGGTGAGGCGCTCGATCTCATGCTCCGCTGCGTCCATGCGTATCGCGACCATCTCCTTGCGCATGGCGTTGATTTCTGCACTGGCATCCATATCACCACTGACAATCAGTGCGGCGGTACGTTTCAAAGCCTGGGAGACCTGCCCATGATAATTACCCAGGACTTTCTGGGTCTCCTCACTGACCACGATACCCTCATCCATGCGCTTTCTGCCCAGCGACGCCATGTTGTCCTCAATAATGTCGCCTATGTTTTCGAAGCGGTTCACGGTCTGCAACAGGTATACCAGCTCGGCTGCCTGTTCCTCGGGGAGATTGGTCATGCTGAGCTTGCCGAGATAGACGACCACCTGTCCGTGTACCGCGTCCACCTCATCGTCCATGGCGATGATTTCTTCCAGGTCCTGCTCGTTGCCATCCATGAACGCAGGGACTGCGCGATCAAACATCGCCGCAACCTGGGTGCCGACGCGGCCAATCTCATGGCGAGCCATACCCAGTGCCAGCACCGGTGTCTCAATCAGCACATCATTGAGGAACTGCGGCTTGTATTCATCCGGCACTTCAGCCTCAGTCTCAGGCTTGTCCGGCACCACCCACTCGCAGAAACGGGCGAACAGCGAAGACATGGGCAAAAACAGGAAAGCAATACCCACATTGAACATGGTGTGGGCATTGGCCACTTGGCGCGGGGTCTCCTTTGCCAACCTTTCCACCCCGCTTAGCTCGGGATACTGCGGCGACATCCACACCGCCAGCTCCGCAAGATAGGGGATAAAGAAAAAGATCAGGGCGACACCGACGATCTTGAAGGTCACGTGGGCCACCGCCACACGCACCGCCTCACGCGGCTTGCCGATGGAAGCCAGACCCGCGGTAGCGCAGGTGCCGATGTTGGCGCCCAGCGCCAGCGCAATGCCACCATCGAGATTGATCAAACCCTGGGACGCCAGCACGATAACCACACCCATGGTCGCCGAGGAGGACTGTACCAGAGCGGTAAAGGCGGTGGACAACAAGATGCCGATGACGGGATTGGAGACGTTCTGCATCAACTGGATGAAGGGCTCATAAGAGCGCAGCGGCTTCATCGCACCGCTCATCACGCCCATGCCGAAAAAGATCATGCCAAGCCCCATGATCAGGATGCCGTACTGTTTGATGTGTTCCTTGCGGCCCACGAACAACATGCCGAAGCCGACGGTAATCAGCAGCAGGGCATATTTTTTTACCGGGAAGGCAACGATCTGGGCGGTAATCGTGGTGCCGATATCAGCCCCAAGGATGACCCCGATAGCCTGCGACAGGGACATCAGGCCGGCGGTTACAAAACCCACCAGCATCACCGTGGTCACCGATGACGACTGAATGACCGCGGTTACGCCTGCACCCGTGACAAGCCCCGCCAACCGGTTGGTGGTGAGCTTGCCGAGAATATCCTTCATGCGGTTACCCGCTACCGCCTTCAGGGCATCGGACATCTGCTCCATACCGAACAGGAACAGCGACAAACCACCCAGCAGCTTCATGACCATGAAGCCCCAGGCGATTTCCTTACTGGCGGCGGTGGGCACCGCGGCATAGACCGGGCTGATGATCAGGCTGAAAAGCCCTCCAAACATGAGAAACAACACCACCCACTCGCTACGCTTCAGCTTGCTGTAATCCATATTCATCGATATCCCCACTCCGTTCTTGATTTTATGCCTGTGAAAAAACCCTATGCTGTGTCTGGTTAGCTCTTGACCACTGTGACCGGGACCGTAGCCAAACGCACGATCTGTTCTGCCTTGGAGCCAACCAGCAGATGTTTAAGCCCGGTGCGCCCCTGACTGCCGGTCACAATACAACTGGCCCCGCTGGCCTTCGCAGTCTTCAGCACTTGAGCCACGGGCAACCCGCTTTCCAGCACGGTGGTGATATTCTCCATGCCTTTGCGGTTCGGAACGACATCGGCCATCTCAATCAAAAAATCATCCAGCATGCTAACCGCAAGTTCCTTCATGGTGCGCATCGCGCCACTGGTGTCATGCTTGTAATAGCCCGGCGCCTCGCCCGGATCGTGCACCACGTGCAACACCAACAGCGGCATGCCACAAGCAGATGCGTAGTTATAGGCCCAGAGAAATGCGGCCCGGGAGTCGTCGGAAAAATCTACCGCCACCAATACCGGGGATGCGCCTTGCTCTTCTTTGCTCATGATTGATGCCTCTTTAAAAAACGCTGATTTTCACTGAACGAGTACAGAATCCAAGCCTGGGATAGGGCTGTTTTTGCGCCCGGCGGCCAACTTTCAAAAGTTGCCGAGTCTTCCAAAACAGGGCCTGAAAGTCAAGGCATATGGGTGTTATGGCAGGCTTCCCGGCAAGTTATGGGAAGCACTACCCCACCCCCTGATTCAGGTTGTACTTGCAGGTCTGCGCAGAAAGAAAACCAGAGGCACACAGGCGAGAATAATAAAGGTGAGAAGCAGGAAATCATTGCTGTAGGCGAGCAACGCGGCCTGACGATTGACCTCCCCGTCCAGAAAAGCGAGTCCCTGTGGCGTGGTGATATCCCATAGCGCCGGCAACTGAAAATGCCGCAACCCCTCGTTAAAGGGACTGACATGGGGTACGAGATAGGCGTGTTGCGCCCGCGTCTGATGGGTGAGTACACCCACCAAAACCGCCACGCCCACGCTTTTGCCAAGATTACCTATGAGCCCGTAGAAGGCGGTGCCCACATCACGATACTGAATGGCCAGGGTGGAAAAAGCGGCAGCGGTGAGTGGCACAAAGAAAAACCCGAGCCCCACCCCCTGCACCACATTGGCTGCAATCACGTGCGTAGCGGTGAGATTCACCGCCAGACGCGAGAGCATCCAGGTGGAGAGCGCCATCAGCAACAAGCCAAGGGCCATGAGTAGCTGTGCAGAGACGCGCTTATGCAGCCAGCCGACCAATACCACGGTCAGCATGATCGCAGCACCTCTGGGCGCCATCACCAGGCCTGTGGTCACAATGGGATAACCCCAAATGTTCTGCAAAAAAGGCGGCAATAAGGCGATAATGCTGATCAGCACCACGCTGAACAGGGCCTTGAGCATAGAGCCGAGTACAAAATTCCGATCACCCAGCACATGACGATCAATAAAGGGATTTCGGGCAAACAGGATGTTGAGCACAAAGCCATAAAATCCAGCTCCGGCCAGGCAGGCAGCCATCACGATCTGGCTGGAATCAAACCAGTCCAGATGTTCGCCACGATCCAGCAGGAATTGAAGCGAACCGGCGCACAGGGCAACGGAGAAAAAACCGGCGAACCCAAAGGGCCGGTTTCGCACCCCTTTCGCCTCCGGCACGAATAGCCAGGTCACCGCAAAGGCCAAAATTCCCAGCGGAAGATTGAAAAAGAACACCCCGCGCCAGCTAAAGCCCTCGACGATGAACGACCCCAGCGTCGGACCGATGATGGGCGCGGTCATGATACCCACCCCCCAAAGACCCAGCGCCATGCCATGCTCCTCACGCGGATGGGTATCCAGCAGGGCCGCGAGGGAAAGCGGCATTAACGCGGCCCCAAAGACCCCCTGTACGAAGCGAAAGGAAATCATCTCGGTAAGGGAGTTTGAGAGCCCGGAGAGAATGGAAAACAGGGCAAACCCGGTGTACGCAAGGAGCAATAAACGCTTGCGTCCAAACACCGTGGCCAGCACCCCGGACGCGGGCATCGCCACCGCTACCGAGATAAGAAAGGAGGTCAGGATCCAGGTCACCTGATCCGGGCCGGCGGAGAGTGCCGCCTGCACGTGTGGCAAGGCGATACCCACTACCGAGGCATCGATCTCCTGCATCAGCGGCCCGAGGATGCAGGCGATGGTGATCATGATCCGGTGGCTGCCCGGAGCAACGGCTGTTCCCTGCCCCGGCGTCACTCCACCATCCAGAGAAAGATCCGGCGCAGCCACTCCGGCGCGGCCGCCTCGTTACCAGTATCCACCCGTACCTGCACACTCATACCCGCTCTCAACGGTGGCGTTTGCTGTCCTTCATCAAGTTCCAGCCGCACCGGCAAACGCTGCACTACCTTGACCCAGTTACCCGAGGCATTTTGTGGCGGCAACAAGGCGAATTCTGCGCCGGTAGCCGGGCTGATACTCACCACCCGCGCCTTGAATACCCCGTCCGGATAGGCATCCAGCTCAATGGTAGCGGGCTGTCCCTCGCGCAAATGGGTTAGTTCAGTTTCCTTGAAATTGGCCTGAAACCAACGCTGCTCGGTACCCACCAGACTAAAGGCAGGAGACCCCGCCTCAAAAAATTCCCCGACCTGCAGATCGAAATTACTCACCACCCCGGCGGCGGGCGCACGCACCGCGGTATAGCGCAGATCCAGAGCGGCCTGTTCAAGGGCAGCCTGGGCTTCACGTACCTGCGGGTGGAGAGCGGCATCGGCCTCGTCAGAGCCCCCCAAACGAGCAAGAATGCCTGAAAGATCGTGCTGAATCACCACACTCCGTTCCCGAGCCAGCTGCAGATTACGGCGGGTCTCGTCAAACTTTGCCGCCGAAATCAGACCCTTGCTCTTAAGCCCTTGCTGGCGGTCAAACTCCCGCTGGTAATAAGCCGCATCTTTTCCGGTAAGACGCCCCTCGGCACGCTTCTGACGATAGAGCGCCCGCAATTCATCCACGTCTTGCCGGACCTTCGCAAGTCGCGCCCGGGCACGCTCGCGGATAATCCGAAAGGGCTCCGGATCGAGCTGAAACAGTAATTGCCCGATCTGGACCTGCTGGTTCTCCCCTACCGCAACCACCACCACGCGACCGGATACGTCGGCACTCACGGCGATCTTTTCCGATTTCACGTAAGCATTTTCAGTGCCCACATAGCGAGCCGAGGTGAAGTAGTAATAGATACCGCCGAGTCCAAAGGCGAGCGGGGGGGCAAACACCACCAGCATGATGAGGGTCCGCCGCAGCACGCGCTGTAGCAAAGCCCGGAGACTGCGAGCCGGCCGCCGGGCAGATTTTTTCTTGGAGCTCATCAGTTCATGTCCTCATAGCAGGCGGATAGCCTGCTCCAGCAAGGCACGCACTTCAGCCATACCCGACTCCAGGTTAGCCTCAATTTCCGCCATGGTGATTGCACCCACGCCGCGCCCCGCCGCCGCATTGGCCACCACCGCACAGGCTGCGTAGCAGAGCCCCAGTTCCCGTGCCAGAACCGCCTCCGGCATACCAGTCATTCCCACCATATCGCAGCCATCGCGTGCCAGACGATTAATCTCCGCTGCAGTCTCTAGGCGAGGCCCCTGGGTTGCGCCATAGACCCCGTAAGTCATGGCTGAAACCTCTGCCTTTGCCGCGGCCTGGATCAATATTGTGCGTAATTCCTCGCAATAGGGGGTGGTGAAATCTACATGTACCACGTGGCTTAAATCATCTTCGAAAAAGGTATTGGCGCGGGCACCGGTATAATCGATGATCTGGTCAGGAATGGCGATTTTCCGCGACATCAATTCGGGATGAATACCGCCCACAGCCGCCACCGCCATGACCTTCTCCACACCAATATGATGCAGCGCCCAGATATTTGCCCGGTAATTGACCCGATGCGGCGGAATGGTGTGGCTGTGGCCGTGGCGCGGAAGAAATACAACCTCGCGACTACACAGCTGACCGTAGATCAATGGGCCCGAGGGTTCCCCATAGGGCGTGTTGACCACCTCCCGACGGGTGATTTCCAGTCCATTAAGCGTGGTCAGCCCGGTTCCACCGATAATTGCCAGCGTGGTTTTCACTCGCTCAAATCCCCTTCGGTTCGCAGCGCATAGATTCCGCGCAAATTACGATAGCGTCCGTGGTAATCCATGCCGCTACCGAAAACATAGCGATCATCCACTTCAAGACCACTGAAATCCGCACGCTCAAATTGGCGCTGTCGCGGATGTTTTTTATCCACGAGGACTGCGGTCAACACCTCTTTAACTCCTTCTCCGCGGCAATAATCTACGATTGCCGCCAGCGTTGCGCCCTCGTCCAGAATATCGTCAATTATCAGCACCACCCGGCCAGCAAGGGAAATCTGCGGATAGGACCGCCACTTGAGTTCCCTGCCCTCGGTCCCACCGCGATAGCGGGTGGCGTGGATGTAATCCAGATCGAGCGGGAAATCTATCCGCCGCAGCAGTTCCCCGGCCGGAATCAGCCCCCCCATCATCACTGGCAAAACCAGCGGCTGGCGATCGTGCAAACGGGTGTGGATGCCAGCAGCCATCCGATCAAAGGCGGCATCCACTTCCGCCGCGGTATGGATTTGCTCCATCTCTTCCGGCAGGTTCTTCGACAAAGCCACATCGCTCACACAGGCACCTCGTTAACCGGCCCGGCGAGGGTGGCGCGCCCGGCATAATCCCGGGCGAACTGCCAGGCGGCCCGGCCACTGCGCGAGCCACGTAACAAAGCCCACTGCAACGCCTCCCGATGCACTCCATCGACTTCTGCTGGCGCTACGCCCAGCACTGCCAGCCAGTGGGAAACTATATCCAGATATTGTGCTTGCGAGAAGGGATGAAAGGCTAGCCACAGACCAAAACGCTCGGACAGGGAGATTTTCTCCTCCACCGCCTCGCCATGATGGATCTCGCCACCACGCAAACGCGCCTCGTTGTTCTCGGCCATATATTCCGGCAGCAGATGGCGACGGTTGGAGGTCGCGTAGACCAGTACATTTTCCGGTTGCGCCGTAAGCGCACCGTCAAGCACCGCCTTCAGCGCCTTGTAGCCCGGATCATCCGCCTCGAAGGAAAGATCATCACTAAACAACACAAAGCGCTCGGGCCGTCCGTACAAATCCTCAACGATATCGCCAAGATCCATCAGCGCATGGCCCTCCACTTCGATAACCCGCAAGCCCTCAGCCCCATACTCATTGAGTAGCGCCTTTATGAGTGAAGACTTGCCGGTCCCGCGAGGCCCCCACAACAGGGCATTGTTGGCGGGCACACCACGAACAAACTGCAGGGTATTTTGCACCAGCCGACGCTTCTGCCTCTCGATTCCCTTGAGGTCATCCAGCGCAATGGCATGGGGCCGAATCACTTCCTGAAAGTAAGCCCGCCCCTGGCGCCGACGCCAGCGACAAGCACGTACAGCACGCCAGTCTGGCGCACCAGGCTGTGGTGGATACAGTGACTCGATCCGCTCAACCAGACTTTCAAGCCCGGCAAGCAATCGTGTCACGTCGTCGCGATGATTCATGGGCGAATTATATGCCAATATCCTGTTAACCTTTTCCCGTAGCGGGCAACTCATGCCGCGCCACCCCCCTTGCCTGCCGTGCCATGCAACAAGGCCTGGCCAAGTCATCAGGATTTGTTGAATTTAGGCCATACCGCCATGAACGCTCATCATCTGCTCATGAAATCCCATTCGGCGCCTATCACCGGCACCCGGAACTCGGCCGCATGACTTCGATGCACGTAGCCGATGCCCCTGCACTCGATGCTCGTCCCGAGCAACTGCGCCGGTGGCTGGAAGATCTGCCGATGCTCAATCCAGAGCTTTCCATCGGCGCCTTACTCAAGGCGCTGACTGACTTCAGGCAGTGCTCGCGGCCAGGCAAAAGGCATTTACCGTTACTACACCTCTACCGGGGTCGGGTGAATAGCCTCTTCTATGCCTATGAAACCCCCTCGTTTCAGCACGGTATTCGAGCGCAAAACAGGGAGTTGGTAAGACGCCAACTGGGAGAACTCAGCGAGATCCTGGAGCAGGCCTACGCCAACGCCCTGGATTCCCCGGAACCCGAAGCGTCGGAATACCTGGCTATCCTGTATTGCGCTCTGGAGCAAAGCGCACATAGCTTGCGCCATACCTTTCGCACTTACGGCCCCATTCCAGCGGACATACACCACCGCCTCAACGACTACTACCGGAGGGCAGAGGCGCGGGGCTTGCTGTATACGGCGGTGCAGATTGGTGTGCGGCCAGAACGTCACGAAAATATCTCGGCCTTGTACAAACAGCTGATGCTGCTCACGCTCGCCGATCCCTTTCACCTGCCTGAAGGCGAAGCCATGCAGGCCTTCACTTTCCTGGGTCGCTACGCCACTGCTTGCCGCATACAACGAGAATTTCCCACATCACCACAAAGCGGCATCTTCTTTCTCGACCTCGCAGCCAACACGCCACCCCTTCCAGCAAGCCGTATGGAGTCCAGCAAGCTGCCAACGGTACGAGCCTTTGATATCAATCCCATGGTCCGTGCAGCAACCCGGGATATCATCAATCGGGATGCGTCGCTTAAACACCGTATCCTGGCTGAACACGCCAAATGGTTGCTAAAACAGTTTGAGCCCCATCTCAGGGCGCAGCCTTTCAAGCGCGAAAAACGCCGCCAGAGCAAGCGCCAAACAGACCTGATCGTCGGCCTGGAGGCGGTACGAAACAGATTGGCATCCGGGGTCTCCCCGACAGTGGGACGGCCGTGGAACATCACGGAAGAATCAAACTCCGGCTACCGCCTGAGTTGCAGAGATACACCGGAAATTGCTGTGGCGGTGGGCGAACTCGTTGCCCTGATGGAAATCCCGGCATCCAGTGGCTATCAACTCGGGCTGGCCCGCTGGCAACGGAGAAATCCTGACGGTTCCATTAGCCTGGGGCTGGAAAAAATACCTGGAAAAGTACAGGCGGCAACCTGCCTGCTGATAACCCGCACCGAAGAATCCGTTCCCTGCCTCTACGCGCAAGCCGCAGACGAACAGACTTGCCTGCTGGTCAGCCGGAGACGGCTAAAGAAAGGGTTGGAGGTGGAACTAAGGCTATCGGACCGCAAGCAAATCTTTCGGCTCGGGAAGCGGGGCACATGTTCTCCGCGTATCGACCGTTACGAGGTACCGCCGGCAGCGTAGACCGTCGGGTGTCCTCGAAGCAGGGCCGACGCTACTCGATACCCTTGGCAGACGCCTGCGCAAGATCATCAAAGGCGTCATCCGGTGGATTGCCATCGTAGATCAGGTGGATACGGCGCTGGCGATAGGCCTCACGGGTAAATACATAGCTATCCAGGGCCGACTTGTCGCGCAACCGAATGGCACTGGCCAATCGAGCCCGATCATCTATGAGCTTCAGTGCGGTCAAAGGCAAGCTAACTGAAGACTGGAACAGGTAGTAGAGCGGATTGGTATAGACACTTGATACCAGGTCCGGCGCGTCACGCACGGAATTAGGCCCGAGCACAGGCAGCTCCAGATAAGCCCCCTCCCCAGCGCCCCAGACACCAAAGGTCTGACCAAGGTCTTCGTCATGTCGCTCCAGGCCCACGCCGCTGGCAATATCGAAGGCACCACCGATACCAAAGGTACTGTTAACGATAAACCGTCCTGCATCCTCTACGCCCTGCTCAAATTTACCTTGGAGCAAATCGTTAAGGATGACGTTGAGGGTACCGAGGTTGCTAAAGAAGTTACCAATACTGGTGCGCAAAAGCTCCGGTGTCACCCACACGTAAAAGTCCGACACGGGCTCGAGTATGTGCTCGTCCAGGGTGTTATTGAAACTGTGAAATGCCCGGTTAGGTGACTCCAGCGGATCGCCTTCACCATTTTCAGCCACGGTCGCGCAACCGCCAAGCAGGGCAAAGCAAAGGAGCATCAGGCCGGTCCTTATTCCCTTTTTCATGCTGTTCTCCTTTGCCGAATCCGGGCGCCCCGATGAATTACTTCCAAAAACCTAAAACTAGACCACAACCCATTATTCTTCACGTGCATAGACCACAATCTTGTTATTGAGTTGAGTGATGAGTGCGTCAAAGCCATCACGCTTGATGACCGCCGCATACTCTGCCCGCCGGAGAGACAGGTCGCTCACGCCCTCCGCCACCACGTTCACGATACGCCACTGACCCGCCACCTGATGCAGCACATAGTCCAGTTGTGTCGCCTTGCCGTCGGGCTTCACCAGTTCACAACGGACCAACATGCGCTGCCTTTTTAACGGCCGCTCCGCCGTAACCTTGAACTGCTCCCCGGCATAAGCATCAAAGCGATCCGCATAGGTCGCAAAGGTCAGGCGGCTGAAAACCGCCACCATCTTGGCGCGCTGGTTTTCGCTCCAGCCCTTCCAGTGGCGTCCGGACACCAGGCGGGTGATATAGGGCAGATCAAAGCTCTGGCGCAAAATCGGCTCCAGACGGGCATAACGTCCCTGGTATCCCAGGGCATCGGCCTCACGCATAACTTCCAGCAAACGGCTGTCGAAGCGCTCCACCACAGCCCGTGCCGGCGACCCTGCCTGAGCCCATTGCAGCGGCAACAGCAATGCCACCAGAACGACCGCTACCCGTGCCGCGAACTGCTTTCCCTCAAGCATATAATTCCGCCCCATCGTGATGGGCGGCGACTATAACATAAGCACGCGATCCGGCTGCAAAGGCCTTGGGACGCATGCTCCACCGCACACCTCATGGCAATTCCGACTCTTCCAGCACGCGGTCGTTCCCGAACAGGAATCCACCCCCGGGGCCTCTGTTCTCCCACTCGACTTTGTCTTCGTACATTTTCAGCACCGCCGATGAGTCCTCCTCCACATCACGGCCATAGTGCCCTGGCAATTTCGGAGCCATCGCACCCTCGGTGCTGGCTTCCCGGCGGGGAAGCCCTTAGACTTCTGCTTTAACGTTTAGCGGCCCACCTAATGAGTGCAAAATCCTACCCACTTCTCGACCGGATCTCGACACCGGTCGAGCTGCGCGAACTCTCAAAAAAGCAACTGCCCGAGTTGGCCGAAGAACTCCGTGATTTTCTGGTCCAGTCGGTCTCCCGCTCCGGGGGGCATTTTGCCGCAGGCCTAGGTACCGTGGAACTCACCATCGCCCTCCACTATGTATTCAACACACCTGAGGATCGGCTGGTCTGGGACGTCGGCCACCAGAGCTATCCCCACAAGATCCTCACCGGGCGGCGCGATCAGATGTCCACCATCCGCCGCAAGGGTGGCCTTGCCCCTTTTCCAAAACGCAGTGAAAGTCCCTACGACCCCTTTGGCGTTGGCCATTCCGGGACCTCCATCAGCGCTGCCTTGGGGATGGCAGCAGGCCTTGCCCACGCCGGCGACAGCAGTAAGGTGGTAGCAATTATCGGTGATGGAGCACTGACCTCGGGCATGGCCTTTGAGGCCCTGAACCACGCCGGTGATCTGAAAGCCGATCTGCTGGTGGTGCTAAATGACAACGATATGTCGATCTCGCCCAATGTCGGCGCGGTCTCGAATTACCTCGCCAGGGTACTCTCGGGCAGGCTCTACTCCACCATTCGCGAGGAAAGCAAAAAGGTACTGACCCATATGCCGCCGGTATGGGAACTGGCACGGCGAGTAGAAACCGAGGCCCGCCATCTGATCGTTCCTGGCTCCCTGTTTGAGGAGTTTGGCTTCAACTATCTGGGTCCGGTTGATGGTCACGACCTGCCGACCCTAGTCACCACATTGCATAATCTGCACGAGTTGAGCGGGCCCCGCCTGCTGCATGTGGTGACCCGCAAGGGCAAAGGCTACGCGCCGGCCGAGGCAGACCCAATCAAATACCATGGTATCGGCAAGCCTTTTGACCCGGTGACCGGCATCAAGCCCGCCAGCGGTAAAAAAACGCAGACTTACTCCGACATCTTCGGCGACTGGGCCTGCGATATGGCCCAACAGGATTCGCGCCTGGAGATGATTACCCCGGCTATGCGTGAGGGTTCGGGCCTGGTGCGTTATTCCGAGGAATATCCCGAGCGTTACCACGATGTCGCCATCGCCGAGCAACACGCCGTCACCTTTGCGGCCGGTCTCGCTTGTGAAGGCGTCAAACCGGTAGTGGCCATCTACTCAAGCTTTCTGCAACGCGGCTATGATCAGCTCATCCACGACGTTGCATTGCAAAATCTGCCGGTGCTGTTCGCCATCGACCGCGCCGGTTTGGTAGGCGAAGACGGCCCGACCCACGCCGGCAGCTTTGATCTCAGCTTCATGCGCTGCCTTCCCAATATGGTCATCATGGCCCCCGCCAATGAAAACGAATGTCGCCAGATGCTCTACACCGGCTTCAGCCTGGAGCAACCGGCGGCGGTGCGCTACCCGCGTGGTAGCGGTACGGGGGAGGCGCCAGAGAAAAAGATGACCGCCCTGCCCATCGGCAAGGCGGAGCGGGCGCGTGAAGGTCAACAGATTGCCATTCTGGCCTTTGGCTCCATGCTCTACCCCGCCCTGGAAGCCGCCGAAAAACTGAATGCCACGGTACTCAATATGCGCTTTATCAAGCCACTGGATGAGACATCCATTCTTGAGGCCGCGAGTACCCATGAGCTGCTGGTTACAGTGGAGGAAAATGCCGTGGCCGGTGGTGCTGGTAGCGGCGTCAACGAATGTCTCGCCGCCCATGGTGTGGCCATTTCACCGCTAAACCTTGGCCTCCCGGATCGCTATATCGAACACGCCTCACCAGAACAAATGCTGACCGAGGCCGGACTAACCGGCGACGGCATTCAGCAAGCTATCGAGGCACGCTGGCAAGCACACTTCAAACTTGGGAAAGCGGCCTCCTGACACCCTGAACCTGCCGGTTCAGACCAGGCCGTCAGGGCATACGGCGAACGAGCCTTTGTCCCTTTTCTTACAGATATTGCGGAGAAGGCAGCAAGCGAATAATCTTGCTCCGTGTTTCATCGGATCACGCATGTGGGAGCTCCAATGACTGTCATCCGGCTAACCGGCCTCGTCATCATTTCCATTCTGGCGGTACCATGCCTCGCCCGACCCGGCGTCATTTCCGCTGATACCGAACTTCGCAAACGACCCTACCGTAGCGCCCCCGTCGTTACCGAACTGGCAAAAGATACGCGAGTAGATGTCGTACGCCGCCAGGGCTACTGGTTGAAAGTCAAACTTGGCAGCGACGCCGATCCCAGTGGCTGGATCAAGCTGTTCAATTTGCGCTATGAAGATACTCCGGCACCCGCCGCTACCACCAACTCCAAGCGCCCGGCTTCCGGTGGATTTTTTGCCGGTCTGGCGCGTGGTGCCACCAGCTTGTTCGGAAGCTCCTCGCGCTCATCCAGTGACTCCCATGGCACCAGCACCATCGGTATACGCGGCCTTGGAGCCGAGGATCTGGAGACCGCCGGACCCAATCCGGCGGAATTACGCCGCCTCATGCGCTTCACCGTGGAAGAGGAGGAAGCCGCCGACTTTGCCAATGAAGCCAGTCTGGCTGCCGCAGACATGGATTATCTTGACCCATCGAAGGCCGCGGCTTCCCAAAGTGATACCGCTGCCGGCTCAGACGAGGAGGAGTTCCAGTGAAACGCCATCTCCATACTGCTGCCCTGCTGTTAGCCGCCGCACTGCCACTGGGGCAAGCCGCAGCCTTCGAACTCAATCTGAATAAACTCGGGGCGGCCCTGGGCAATATTAAAGATGCTACTGGTGAAGTAGATGAGGAACGAGAACAAAAAATTGGTGAAAGGCTGTCCTCCAAGCTACTGGGCGCCGCGGCTCTGGTGGAAATCCGTGAAGTGCAGCTGTATGTGAACCGGGTGGGTCGATGGCTCGCATCACAAACGGAACGTGCGGATTTGGAGTGGCATTTTGGTGTGCTTGATGCCGACACTATCAATGCCTTCGCCACTCCCGGGGGATACGTTTTTATTACCCGCGGCCTGCTGCTGACCATGGACAGCGAAGCAGAGCTGGCCGGTGTGCTGGCCCATGAGATTAGCCACGTGCTCCGGCGCCATCACCTGGAAGCTATTAAAACCCGGGCTCAGCGAGAACTTACCCTCAACGTCATGTCGGCGCTATCGGATGATGACAATGGCGGGCTGATGGATAGCATGATCGACATGGGCATGGACCTTTATTCCAAGGGCCTTGATCGTGACGACGAATACGAGGCGGACCGCATGGGCGTGGTGATTGCGACACGCGCAGGTTACGAACCTTATGGGCTGCCGGTATCTTTACTGGCGCTGGCCGAGGTCAATACCGAAGACGACAGCATTGCGCTCATGTCCAGCACCCATCCGCCGGTCAGCGATCGTCTGGCTAGACTCGATCAATTGATGGAAGGGAAATTTGAAGCCTATCGGGATCGGCCACTGGCCAGCGAGCGTTTCCGCGCGATGCGGCAGCAGTTGGAGAAACCGGCGCGCTAATCTGGCACAGTCACAGTTCGGTATTTGACTTAATGGGAAAGTCGGGCACTGGCCCAACAACCTGCCATCCGGACGGAAGTTGCCCCTCCTTGCCCGTACCCTCGTTACCCACGGCTATCCCCCCGGAACTCCGGTCGCAGCGCCATCGGGAACTGCCTCACCGAAAATACCGAAATCATTCAGGATGCAGTAGATCACCGGCACCAGAAACAGGGCTATCAGCGTCGCCGCCATCAACCCGAAGGCAAGACTTGCGGCCAGGGGAATCAGTATCTGGGCCTGTAGACTCTTCTCGACCAGCAATGGGCTCAACCCGGCGATAGTAGTAATCGAAGTCAGCAAGATAGGTCGAAAACGGGCGCACCCGGCCTGTTTGGCCGCAACCGGTATCGCAACACCACGGGCACTGGCCTCACGGATAAAAACCACCAGCAGGATTGAGTCATTTACGACGACTCCAAACAGGGAAGCCATGCCAACCATGCTGGGCATGGTGAGGTCCAAGCCGAGCAGCATATGCCCAAAAACCACGCCGATCAGGGCGGTGGGAATGACCGCCATGACGGTTAATGGCAACAGATAGCCCCGAAACTGCAGCGCCAGCAGCATGTAAACCCCAATGAGTCCAAGCAGCACATTAGCTACGATGGATTGGCCGGTCTCAGCGGACTCCTTGCTCGCACCCTGAATATCTATCTCGAGACCCGCATATTTTTTCTCCAGCAAGGGGAAAATTTCCCGGGTGGCCAGAGTGAGTAACTCCTGCGCATTGGCAATCTCTCCCTGCACATCGCCCTGGACGGTAACCGCCCGCCGGCCATTTACTCGATTGATGCGCGCCCAGCCTCGCACCTCTTCAAGTTCAGCCACCATTGCCAACGGGACGAGCGCCCCGCCCGGGCCAATGATAGTCAGGTTATCCAGAGCATCGGGCGTGGCGCGATCACTGGCGCTCAGCCGTACATCAACTTCATAGGTTTCGGGGCCGAGTGGAAACTCATCGATTTTTATTCCCTGAAAGGCACTTCGCAGCTGCTCTGCCAGGTTGTTGGCATCCAGCCCGAGGACACCGGCACCCTCTTTCAGATGAAAACGATATTCACGTTTACCCGGGCGTAAATCATCATTCAGATCGATAACACCCGCATGCGCGCCAAGCCATGCCTGAAGCTCTCCGGAGGCTGCCTTGAGTTGTCCAAGATCATCCCCCAGGAGGCGTAAATCAATGGCACGACCACCCGGACCCACGGCGGACTCAGTGAATTTGATCGCAATCACATCGGCCAGAGTACCCACCTCCTCCCGCCATGCGTTACGAAACTCTTCGAGAGAGGCATCACGAACTTCCACACTCAGCAGGTCGGCGACCACACGCGCCACGTGCGGGCCACGTTCAAATGCATCGGGATTCTGGCCAAAAATAACCGTGATGTTGCGTACCAGATCCTGACCATCAGGCTGGCGTGGTTTGAAGCGCAGATTGACCCGTTTTACTGCCTGCTCGATTTTCTGCACCACCGCTTCGGTACGCGCCAGTGGAGTCCCCTGGGGCAGGAGCACACGCGCCTCGACTATATCGCCGTCAATGTCCGGAAATCCGACAAACTTGAGCTTGCCACCCACCGGCATGGCAACCGCGATAAGCAGCAACATCAATACGATGCCCAGCGTGAGATAGCGGCTATCTATCGCCCGGCTCAGTACGACTGAAAAATATTTGTCCCGCAGGGAGGCAAAACCCACTTCAAACGCCACACGAAAACGGGAAGGCGAACGCTTTTCCATATGGGACAGAGAATGTGCCAGATGACTCGGCAACACTAAAAACGCCTCTAACACGCTTACCGTGAGCACAACAATTAGTACGATGGGAACAACCCGCAGGATCTCGCCAATTTCACCGCTGATGAAAGCCAGCGAACCGAATATAAGTATGGTGGTAACAAATGATGATGCGATACCGGGAAGGACCTGCTGCACCCCGTTAATGGCGGCCTGTACAGGCGAGTCACCCCGGGCCATGCGGGCGGCGATGTTCTCCGCAATAACAATGGCATCGTCCATCAACAGGCCTATGCCGATCAGAAGACCAACCATGGATATCATGTTGATGGTTACGCCCATGACGGGGAGCAGGAAGAAGGCGCCAAGGAACGAAACCGGAAGCCCCATGGTGACCCAGAAGCTGTAACGAATGCTGAAAAATAGCCATAGCACCAGGAAGACCAGCAGCAGGCCCTGCCCGCCGTTTCGTACGAGCATATTCAGGCGTTCCTGCACCACCGAGGAATGATCCTGGGTCAGACCAAGTTTGATCCCTTTGGGTGTGCGCTCGGCTTCTGCTGCAACAAAGGCCTTGACCGCGGCAAAGGTGGCCAGAAGATCCTGTGCCCGTGTCTTGGAAACATCGAGAATGGCCGCGCGTTGCCCGTTGAACAGTACCTTGTCCTCGTCACGGTCAAAACGATCCCTGATGGTGGCAATTTCACCTAGTCGAATGGACGCGCCCGTGCTGCCGGAAATGACGACCAGATTTTGAAAGTCTTCAATGCTCTTGTGCTGGTCATCGAAACGCAGCAACACATCCTCTCGCCCGCCTTCCAGACGCCCCGCGGGACTACCTACACTCTGGCGTTGAATGCTGGTGGCGATATCCATCATGGACAAGCCGTATTGGCGTAACCGTTCCGCCGGCACCTCGATGCGAAGCTGGTGGTTGGAGAAGCCGCCAATGTCCACACTGCTTACCTTATCCAGCGCCCTTAGCCGCGCCTTCACATCCTCTGCATAGGCCTTGAGGGCAACGGCATCCCGCGGACCCGTAATGGCGATAGAAACCACCGCATCAGTTCGTCCGAGTTCCTCTATAACCGGAACCTCAATCTGCTCCGGAAAGTCATCAATGGCATTCACTTCGGAATTAATGTCGTCGAGAAAGCGCACCATATCGGCTCCCTCACGCATCACAGCGGTGGCAATACCCTGCCCTTCACTCGCCTCGCAGCGCACTTCGTCGAGGTCGGTAATTTCTTCAAGGGCATCTTCCAGGCGGCGGCAAATGGCGTCCTCCACCTCGTCAGCGGTTGCACCCTTGTAGATAACCCGAACCTCAACCTTGTCGTTTTCAACCCTGGGGAGCGTTTCCCGCTGCAGCTTGGGCAAGGCCGTCACACCCAGCAATATCAGGGCGGCCATTAACAGATTGGAGGCCGTGGGATGCCGGGTGAACCACCTAATCATTGCGCAGCCTCTGGCACACCGCTCAGCACCTGTTGCAGGCTCGCATCGACCTCGGGCTGAAGTAACATGCCCTCTATCGCGGGAACCAGATCAGATACAGCCACCCTCTGGCCAGCCGCGATACCGTTTTCTACGACACTGATCAGGCCCTGACTGAAGAGCACCCGAACGGCCTGTATACGCAGTCGGTTTTCCCCATCAACCAGATAAGCCTTGCCGCCACGTACGGCGGTGCGTGGTATCACGAGTCGCCTGGGCTGGGTATGGCCACGCAAGACCACCTCGACAAACATTCCCTTGGACAGCGGTGGACGATAGCCCGGCCTGACTTTTTCCAGCGGCCTGTCGACCGCGACAACAACGCCCAGGGTTCGGGTTTTGGGGTCGACGTTATCGCTGAAGCGTACAAACTCCGCCTCCCATTCGGCGATGTGATTACCAAGATCCATACGTATAAGTGGCCGGAAGCCAGTCAGTTCAGAAAGCGCCTCACTAAAGCGCCGGATATCGAGTCCCGCGTCAGCACGACCGATAAATAAATTCCGCAATGACGACATCGCAACCTGCGCAATCACCTCCACACGCTCGATGGCATCTCCCTCGAACAAATCCTGTCCCTTGCTCACATACTGATCTGCCTCGATAGCGAGACCGGCGACACGCATATTGAAGGGTGCGGTAACGGTAGCGTGGGAAATATCCCGTTCCGCCTGGGCTATCTGCACCTCCAGCAGCTTTCTCTGGGTGGGAATCAGGTCCAGGACATTGCCCATGTTCTGTGCTGCTGTACGGGTGCCCAGCACCGTTCGCTCGGAGCGGTCCACTTCGCTCTGGGAGGTGGTGCCTTTTTTCATCAATTTCTGGATGCGCTGGTACTCGCGCTGGGCAAGAGCGAGGTTACGCTGCTCAATGCTCAATAAAGCCCGGGTATTCTTTTCCTCGACCTCAAGCTCAACCAGTTGGGCCCGGGCCTTTAGCAGATTGAGTTCATAGTCCACCGGATCGATGCGAAACAGCAGTGAGCCTGCCGGAATAATTTCTCCATTCCGCAGGTGAGGGTGCATCTCGATAATACGTCCGGAAACCTGCGCCACGGCCTTCCATACCTGCGCGGGTTGCACGGTTCCGTAGCCCTTGGCCCGGGGAACCAGATCGATCTCGGCAGCAGCGATGACGCGTACCGCCCGGGTCGGCTCAGTCCGGTCGACTTTGACTGGCGGTTGCTTCCCTGCCGCCATAAAAACCAGGACAACTATACCGACGGCAAGGGGGGGCAGAATCCAGAACATCGGTGGCCTGGAACGGGATTTGGAATTCATGGGGAGTTCACCCTCTGTGTGCATGGATTGTCAGTACCGTGGATGCCCCGACCGGCGGGCAACTCGCGTCAAGCATTCGCCAGGATTCCCAAGTATGGTCTACGAACAATAGCCATTCACCCGAAACCACTCGACCGCATCCCGCAAGGCTTCCTTTGCTGGCCTGAAGCTGTAACCCAGTTCCTGCTCGGCCCGGTGGGAGGAAAAATACATCCGTTTACGTGACATCCTCAGGCCATCAACGGTCAGACGGGGTTCCCGGGTATGGCTACTCACCCTCGCCCAGGCCTGGGCAAGGAGCGCGAGGGGATAGAGCGGGGCACGGGGCAGACGAATGCGAGGCGCCCGGGTACCGGTAATTTCCGCGATACAGGCCAGAATCTCCCGCAGCAACAGGTTTTCACCACCGAGAACATAGCGCCGCCCCACTTCACCGCGCTCAAAGGCCAATAGATGGCCGCGGGCAACATCGTCCACATGGACGATGCACAGGCCGGTATCCACATAGGCCGGCATATTGCCATTGGCAGCATCCAGCACCATGCGCCCGCTGGGCGTGGGTCTGATATCTCGCGGCCCTACCAGGGTCGCCGGGTTGACTATCGTAATCGGCAAACCCTTCTCCTCCACCAAGCGAAGGACGCCCTCTTCAGCGAGGAATTTGGAGCACCTGTAGTGGCCGATCATATTGTCGAAGGTGACCTCGGTGTCCTCATCCGCGGGGATACCATCGGCATGGAGGCCGAGGGCGACAACGCTGCTCGTGTAGACGATACGCCCAACACCCGCATCTACCGCCGCCAACATCAGGTTGCGGGAGCCATCGACATTGGTCTCGTAGAGCGCCCGGGGATGCCGCACCCACAGCCGATAGTCCGCCGCCACGTGAAAAAGCCCGTCACACCCTTTAACCGCGGCAGCCAAAGATGAGGGATCCCGCAGATCCCCCTCCACCAGTTCCGCATCCAGGCCCGCGAGATTACGACGATCGCTGGTGCGGCGGACCAGCAGTCGCAAAGAATGGCCTGCGGCAAGCACCTGGCGCGCCACCGCGGAACCCAAAAAACCGGTCGCACCGGTCACCAGAATCGTCATGCGACCTCTCCCCCCTTATTAGGGACAAGCAGCGCGGGCACCAGCGACAAGGTGCGGGCAAAATACCGCGAGCATGCCGGCCATCAAAATGCCGCTCCAACATCCGCGCGACCTCAATGACAATATCCTCACCACGGCCCTTACCTCAAGTGATTTGTTAAGTTTAGATACAAATCCTTTTAATACAGCATATTGCGATATATTCTCAAGAAATGATCGGAAGCTTTTTCAGCAATCTGCCAAGGACAATCCGGTGCGACGAATGCCAGCGAAAGTGTCAGGCCTGCTCATGACAAATCGTGCAGCGTGTGGTCGGGCAGCTCCAGGATGATTTTTTCAATCTTGCGTCCCAGCAGCCGGATATCGCCACGGCGACGGATATCACCGTCATCGGCCAAAAATTCGAATTTGTAGCTGCGCTGGAGGCGCACCCGGCCGCCATCATCCCGGCGCAGGCGCAACCGCCTCAGGGCTACCGTCTGATCCAACAGTAGCAGCTCGTTACGCTGGCAAGCTTTACGAACCATCGTGACCGCCCTTTCCCTGACTGACATGCTGTCGAACCAGTATGCGACCAGTGCCACCAAAGCCATAATCAACAAAAGCTCATCCACGACGCCAAACTCCTGCGATCCGGGTCTGTGGCTGACACCTGCCACGCTCGGCTTTATTCATCTGTTTCACCATCCGGAAAACGTAACTGACTGTCTGGAGACAGGGACCAGATCATACGTCAACGGGTTCCATACGGTCTCCCCAGACGCCTCACAAATACCCATCCAAGTACACTTGATTTGGCACCCCTGTAGTCCACAATGAGGGTATCCGTAAGGGGAAATAATTGTGGAGACAGTACCAAAAGCCCCTGTAGTTATCGCTGAAAAAGCGCTCCACACATTGGTATGCGAGCTGCAGTCAGCGGGCTACCGCGTCATCGGGCCGACCCTGCGGGATCAGGCGATCATCTATGATGAGATCGACTCCGTGGCCGACCTGCCACAGGGCTGGACTGATGAGCAACAGCCGGGCAGCTATCGCGTGGCAAAACGTCCGGACATGGCCTTGTTTGGCTACACCGTAGGTCCCCATTCCTGGAAGAAGTTCCTGCACCCTCCCCGCCTGCGTCTGTGGCAGGCGAGTCGCACTGGCAATGAAGTGAGCTTTAGCCACGACGAAACGCCGTCCCAAAAGTATGCTTTCCTGGGGGTGCGTAGTTGTGAACTCCACGCCATAGCCATCCAGGACCAGGTCTTTCTACAGGCTGGGCACGAGGATGTCGGCTATCGCCAACGGCGCGACGACAGCTTCATCATTGCCCTTAACTGCAGCGAAGCCGGGGGCACCTGTTTCTGTGCCTCCATGAAGACCGGGCCGCAGGCCACCAATAGCTTTGATCTCGCCCTCACCGAGTTGCTGAGCGAGGATCGGCACGAATTTCTGGTGGAAATTGGCAGCCAGGCTGGTGCCGATCTGATGCACGGTATAGCAAGCCGCGAGGCCAGTGCCGGGGATCTGGAGACGGCCGAAAAGTTACTGGCACAAACCGCCGCAAACATGGGACGCCACCTCGATACCCAGGGCCTCAAGGAGCGTCTGCAGGAAAATCCGGAGCATCGACGCTGGGACGAAGTCGCTGCCCGCTGCCTCAGCTGCAGCAATTGCACCCTGGTCTGCCCCACCTGTTTTTGTACCAGCGTAGAGGACACCGCCGATCTCGCAGGTGACACGGCGGAGCGCTGGCGGCGCTGGGATTCCTGCTTCAATGGAGAATTTTCCTATATCCATGGCGGCAGTGTCCGCAGCTCAACCAAATCCCGTTACCGGCAGTGGCTCACCCACAAGCTCGCCCACTGGGTCGATCAATTCGGCAGCAGTGGCTGTGTGGGTTGCGGGCGCTGTATCAGCTGGTGCCCCACCGGCATCGATATCACCGAGGAAGCGGCAGCTATCGGTAGTGCCGCATCACCTCCGGAGGACGCATCATGAAAGACCTCACCGAACTTCTGCGCCAGCACCCTTTCACCGCGGGATTGGATGACGAAATTATCAATCTAATCGCTGGCTGTGCCAGCAATGTAGTATTTCAGGCAAACGACTATATCTTTCGTGAGGGTGGCAACGCGGAACACTTTCACCTCATTCGCCACGGCACTGTGGCTCTGGAAATGAAGGCTCCCGGTCGTGAGGCCCTCAGTTTCCTCACCATCAAGGACGGCGATATGCTGGGCAGCAACTGGCTGGTTCCCCCCTATCGCTGGTCCTTCGATGCCCGCGCGGTGGAACTGACCCGGGCGGTGGCCTTTGAGGCAACCTGTCTGCGCACCAAGTGCGACGCAGACCATCATGTGGGTTACGAAATGATGAAACGTTTCGTGCCACCCCTGCTGGAACGCCTGCAAATAGCGCGCTTTCAGGGCGCTGACATCTATAGCGCCTGAGGCCGGAATGAACACACCGCTCGACCCGATGATGCCCCGCTTCCTGCCGCTGCAGCGTCGCATTCGTGAGACCGCGGATGTGCTGAGCCTGGTAGCAGAGCCCCTGGAAGGCGAAGAAATGCCGACCTTTCTGCCCGGCCAGTTCAACATGCTCTACGCCTTTGGTGTGGGCGAGGTGCCCATCAGCATCAGCGGTGATCCCCAGGAACGGGGACATCTTGTTCACACCATCCGCGACGTCGGTGCCGTCAGCCACGCCCTGCTCCAGCTTAAACGCAATGAGCCACTGGGTATCCGCGGCCCCTTCGGCAAGCCCTGGCCTCTGGATCAGGCCCGTGGCGCCGACATCCTGCTGATTGCCGGCGGCATTGGCCTCGCCCCCCTGCGGCCGGTTATCTACCACCTGCTGGCGCAGCGGGAATCCTATGGTCGCATCGCCCTGCTTTACGGAGCCCGCAACCCGGCCGATCTCCTCTATCACAAGGAACTGGAGCGCTGGCGGCGAGTCCCGGACTTCCAGGTGCGAGTCACCGTGGACCACGCCGGCCGCGAGTGGCTGGGTGATGTGGGCGTGGTCACTCGCCTGCTTCCCAAAATCCGCCTTGACCCGGCG
Source organism: Gammaproteobacteria bacterium (assembly GCA_021773635.1). GTDB lineage: Bacteria > Pseudomonadota > Gammaproteobacteria > HK1 > HK1 > JAJFJV01. The sequence continues at coordinate 51,337 of JAJFJV010000023.1, forward strand.
GACACCGTGGTGATGCTCTGCGGACCGGAAATCATGATCCGTTTCAGCACCCTGGCGCTGCTGGATATGGGGATGAGTACCAAGCAGCTTTATGTCTCCATGGAGCGCAACATGAAGTGCGCCATCGGCTCCTGTGGGCACTGCCAGTTCGGACCGCATTTCATCTGCAAGGACGGCCCGGTGTTCCGCTATGACCGCGTGGAAGCCCTGCTGAAACAGGACGAGATCTGAGATGGCTACGCACTCCAAGCGACCGAAGCTAGCGGTGTGGAAGTTCGCCTCCTGCGACGGCTGTCAGCTCAGCCTGCTCGACTGTGAGGACGAATTGCTGGCAGTCAGCGAGGCAGTGGAGATTGCCTACTTTGCCGAGGCCTCACGGGCGATGCAGAAAGGGCCCTATGATATATCCTTGGTGGAGGGCTCCATCACCACGCCGCACGATGCCGAGCGCATCCACCAGATCCGGCGCAGCTCGCGGGTACTGATCACCATCGGCGCCTGCGCCACCGCCGGCGGCATACAGGCACTGCGCAACTTCAAGAACGTAAAAGAATTCACCCGCACGGTCTATGCCCACCCGGAATATATCGACACCCTCAAAACCTCCACACCTATCTCCCATCACGTAAAGGTGGATTTCGAGCTGCGTGGCTGCCCAATAAACAAGGCACAGCTACTGGAGGTCATCGAGGCTCTGCTCCATGGCCGCAAGCCCAATACACCGGCCCACAGCGTGTGCATGGAGTGCAAGTTGGCCGGTACCGTGTGCGTGATGGTCGCCCACGGCACCCCGTGCCTGGGCCCGGTTACCCATGCCGGCTGCGATGCCCTGTGCCCACGCTACAACCGTGGCTGCTTTGGCTGCTACGGCCCGAAGGAAAGCCCCAACACCCACGCCCTCGCCGCCGAGTGGCAACGGCTCGGCGCACAACTGAGAACCATCCGCCACGCCTTCCGCAACTTCAATGCCTGGGCCGAGGAATTCCGCAAAGAGAGCGAAAAGCATGAGCCGTAAGACCATCAAGGTGGATTACCTCGCCCGGGTTGAGGGTGAGGGCGCCCTGCACGTGCATTTCAAGGGCGATCAGGTCAAAGACGTGCGGCTCAAGATCTTTGAGCCTCCGCGCTTCTTCGAGGCCTTTCTGCGCGGCCGGAATTTCGTCGAAGTGCCCGATATCGTCGCCCGCATCTGCGGTATCTGCCCGGTGGCCTACCAGATGAGTGCGGTGCATGCCCTGGAGGGGCTGCTGGGCGTGCAGGTTAAAGGCCCGCTTCGTGCGCTGCGGCGACTGCTCTATTGCGGCGAATGGATTGAAAGCCACGTGCTGCATATCTACATGCTGCATGCGCCGGATTTTCTTGGTTACGAAAGTGCCATCGCGGTAGCCAAAGACTATCCGGAAATCGTCGAGCGCGGCCTGCGGCTCAAGAAGGCGGGTAACGCCATCGTCCGCACCGTGGGCGGACGCGAGATTCATCCCATCAACATCCGTCCGGGTGGCTTTTACCGACAACCAACCAAGGCAGAACTAAAGGCCCTGGCGGAAGATCTGAAATGGGCACGCGACGCGGCCATCGAAACGGTCCGCTGGACCGCGGGCCTGGAGTTCCCGGACTTCGAGCGTGATTACGAATTCGTCGCCCTGCGCCATCCGGACGAGTACCCGATGAATGAGGGCCGCATCGTCTCCAGCGCCGGGCTCGATATCGCCGTAGACGAGTACGAGAACTATTTCGAGGAGAGTCACGTCCCCCATTCCACCGCCCTGCACTCCACCCTCAAGGGGCGTGGCAGCTATCTGGTAGGCCCGCTGGCGCGCTTCAATCTCAACTATCACCAATTGGCCCCCATCGCCCGGGAACTGGCGACCGAGGTGGGCCTCGGCACACCCTGCAACAACCCATTCAAGAGCATCATCGTGCGCGCCATCGAGGTTCTGCACGCCTGTGACGAGGCCCTGCGCCTTGTCGAGAACTACGAAGTCCCGGAACGCGCCGCGATAGAACTTGAACCCGGGGCCGGCACCGGCCACGGCTGCACCGAGGCCCCGCGCGGCATCCTCTACCACCGTTACCAGCTGGATGAGAAAGGTCTGGTGGTCGAAGCCCGCATCGTGCCGCCTACTTCACAGAATCAGGGCATGATTGAAGACGATCTGCGCGACCTGGTGGCCCGCAACATGGCGCTCCCGGACGATGAACTGCAATGGAAATGCGAGCAGTCCATCCGCAATTACGACCCCTGTATCTCCTGCGCCACCCACTTTCTCAAGCTCGATGTCGAACGCAGTTAGGGCATCCAATCCGGACGGGAAAACCAGGGGAATTGCCATCATTGCCCTCGGCAACCGCTTTCGCGGCGACGACGGTGTTGCCATCGAAATTGCCGAAGGGCTCGGTCCACTTCCACCCGGGTGCACGCTTAGCAAAAATCCGGGCGATGCCCTCGCACTCCTGGACACATGGGAGGATGCTGCTCTCGCCATCGTATTGGATGCGGCCATGTCCGGCGCCCCCCCGGGTACCATCCACCACTTCGGAAGTGGTCGGGAAGCCATCCCCAAGAACCTGGGCCGCTGCTCCAGCCACGGCTTTGGCCTTGCCGAGGCCATCGCATTGGCCGAGGCCCTGGGGCGATTGCCATCGAGGCTTAGTATCTATGCCGTGGAAGCCGGACAATTCGAGCCCGGAGCCGGCCTTTCCGCGGAAATTTCCGCCGCGGCCGGCAAGGTGGTCCGGCAGGTCCGGGAAGAGCTCAGGCAGTATGGCGCTGCTTGCAATAAAGCCGGATCAGCACGTGAGCTGCCCGCGAACGATCTGCGATGAACCGATTGAGCGGTGCCTGGCGCAGGCTTAGCGACACAGCTTATGCCGCCTATGCGCAGTTCACCTTCTGGCTGCTGGCACCTGCCGTCTGGTTGCTGGTGGCCTTGCTGCCACCGGTCCGCTGGCGCTGGGCAGTGATGCGCGGCGGTGCACGGCTGCTGTTTCGGCTAAGCTGCGCGCCGCTGCGGGTCGTGGGCCTGGAGCAGTTGCCCCGCGACCGGGCCTGCATCATGGTCGCCAATCACTCCAGCTACCTGGACGGCGTGGCGCTGGTGGCGGCCCTGCCCCTGGAGTTTTCCTTTGTCGCCAAGGCGGAGCTGGAACGCCAGCTCATTCCACGCATCTTTTTAGGGCGCATCGAGACCCGATACGTGGACCGTAACGACAAGCGGCGCCACCCGGCCGATGCCCGGGAACTGTTGCAAACGGCGTGCGCCGGGCGCTCCCTGCTGTTCTTCCCCGAGGGCACCTTAACGCGCATACCGGGTCTGCTGCCGTTTCATACGGGTGCTTTTGTGACCGCCGCCGAGGCCGGCTTGCCGGTGGTTCCCATCAGCATCCTCGGCACCCGTTCCATTCTGTGCGACCAATCCCGGTTTGCGCACCGGGCCGCAGTGCGTGTAGTGATTGGCAAGCCGCTTGCCCCCACGGGCAGTGACTGGGCCGCGGCAGTCGCGCTGCGCGACGCCGCCCGCGAGGCGATGCTCGACCACCTGGATGAACCCGACCTGGCGGGAAAGGCATCCCTGCCGGCGGTATAGATTGGCGCGATGAACGGGATAGCCAGCCCGGAGAACCCGGTCAGAAATCCTGAAGCAAAAACCAGAGGGGAACCGGCGCGGTCGCCAGGGCCAGAAGCAGAAGATAGCCGTGGAACGGGATGAGTTTGCTCATTCCAACGACGAGCCCAATGCCGCCACCGCCACCAATCAATGCGTTACCGGGCAGATTCAGGACGGCCGCAATGGTCAAATAGCGGTGATGGAGAAGAAACGGCGCAATTTTCGAGGGTGCTTTTTCGTTTAGCAGTTCAAGCCGCCCAGATGGATTCAGAGGTTCAAGCTGACGTACGAGTGCGCTTGCCTTGTATAGATGGAGCCAGGTGAGCAAGCGATAGACGAGATGAGGAGAAATAGTCCGTCCAATGGTAAAACTTATCGACAGGGCAACCAGGGTGCACAGGTAAACAAGTAGCGCCCCCTCGCTTCCGAGCATCAGCATCAGGGCCAGGCCAATTTCTATACCGGGCATGAAAGGGGTAGCCATCAATACGATATAAAGCAACACGGCCCCCAGCAGGAAGGCATGCAGCATCGGTTCGTGACGGGGAAACAACTGGAACTCAAGCTGGTGTACCAGCCAGCCTCCGCCCATATTCAGCGCCACGATGATGGCCAGAAACAGCGTGATCTTCAGAACACGGAGTCGCCTATAGGAGCCCGTCTGCGCCCGACCCGAATCGGTCAAACCTGTGCCTCCAGATCACTGCTGTCCCGTTAACTAAAATCCGTCATACCGGGCTTGACCCGGTATCCAGTTAGCGGTTGAAAAAACTGGATTCCGGCTCAGCAAAAAAACGCTGTCCGGAATGACGAGGCTCTTTTTTGATGTTCATGTCTCTCAGGCAACTATGCATCCATCTGGCCTTTTCCAACAAGGCATATGCCCGAATTCACCCAAAGTTAACGGGACAGCTGTACTTCCAGATAGCAAATAATGTGCAGAACAATGCCCTTCGTGGTGATGCCAGCTCAGTTCCTGAGGGCACCCCTGAACCAGTATTCCCTGTGAATATTCCAGTACCAGCGTTCCTTGGTCCAGACAAACGTCACCTCAGCCGTATCGCCATCCACGATTCCTTGCCAGGCAATCTTTCCGTGGGTCGGACTTTCCGTTAGTGCTTTGAAATGAATAGTTTTTCCCACAACTTCCGCCAAATACTCTCCGCTGCCGAAATTATAGGGCTCACAGGATACCGACCTGAACCGGCCATTCTGAAAGATGATCTCCTCATCCTCGAAAGGATCCAGTTCACGGCCCTTTTCACCATTTTTGCCGACAAAGGTTTTTCCATCAAGAAGGTGGGAGACCTCTCCGGAAAGTGCCGGGTTTGCCACACAGATGCACAACACCGCAATGAGCAGAATACATTGCCGTAACCGGTTCATAATCATGGATCACCTCGCGGTTCGCCGATCCGGGCCGCGACAGGACATCCAGTGATACCGAATGGGGTCAGCCTGTGCGGAATTCGGCACGAAATAACCAAACTCTAGCAGATACCTTGCCGTCCGGTTGCTTCGGGAGCCGTCTTCGGGCTGCCGCTGACGGTGTAGAATGGCACCATGCACGAAGCCTCACTGATGAAAGATCTGATGGGCAAAATCGAGACCCTGGGCGAGGCGGAAAATGCCCGACGGGTGATCATGGTGCGGGTCTGGCTGGGCGCACTCAGCCACATGTCTCCCGAGCACTTTCGTGAGCATTTCGCCCATTCCTCGAGTGGAACTCTGGCCGAGGGGGCAGCCCTGGAGTTTGAGGTATCCGGCGATATCAGCGACCCCAATGCCCAGGCCCTGATTCTGCAAAGCATTGAGGTGGAAGGCAGCGATTGAGCGCTCGCGATCCAGCCATTGCCCCCGTCTCCCCGGAAAACGGGGAAGAGCGACGGTATTTTTCGGTTGAAGGCGTGGTGCAGGGTGTCGGTTTTCGCCCCCATGTCTATCGTCTCGCCCGAACCTGTGGTCTGAATGGCTGGGTAAGTAATTCAGCAGCAGGCGTGGAGATTGAGGTGGAGGGGCCACGGGTGGCCATCAACACCTTCCGCCATCGCCTCGAAAATGAACTGCCCCCGCTTGCCAGCCTGAGCCGGGTGCATGAGTCCACAGCACGCGAGCTCCACGGGTACTCCAGCTTTGAGATCCATGACAGCGAGTCCTCCGGTCCTGCGACGGCACGGATGCTGCCGGACATCGCCACCTGCGATGAATGTCTTGCAGAGATCCTCGACCCGGACAATCGACGGTATCGCTATCCCTTCACCAACTGCACCCATTGCGGCCCCCGCTTCAGCATCCTCAAGGCCCTGCCCTACGATCGCCATAACACCACTATGGCCAAATTCCGCATGTGCTCCACCTGCCAGGCGGAGTATGAGGACCCAGGTGATCGGCGCTTCCACGCCCAGCCCAATGCCTGCCCCGAGTGTGGTCCACAACTAGCATTGAGCGATGCCCGTGGCGAGATCCTGGCGCACCGTGACCAAGCCCTGCTTACCGCAGCCACGGCCATCCGGGCAGGGAAAATCGTGGCCCTCAAGGGCCTGGGTGGCTTCCAGTTGCTGGTGGATGCGCGCAACGCCAAAGCCATCGCACGACTGCGACAACGGAAAAACCGCCCGCATAAGGCCTTCGCGGTCATGTTCCCGTCGCTTTCCACGCTGCAAATGCACTGCGAGACCTCAAGCAAAGAATGTGCCTTGCTCAGTTCGCCACAGGCACCTATCGTGCTGCTGCGTCGACATGCCCGCTCATCACCAGGCACACCACTGGCTATAGAACTTGCGCCGGATAATCCCCTGCTCGGCGCCATGCTGCCCTATACCCCGCTACATCATCTGCTGCTGCGGGAACTGGGCTTTGCCGTCGTGGCCACCAGCGGCAACCTGGCCGAAGAACCCATGGTGATCGATGAGCAGGAAGCACGGCAACGGCTGGCCGGAATTGCCGATGTATTTCTCATCCATGACCGTCCCATTGCCCGTGCCGTAGATGACTCCGTGGCCCGAATCATGGCGGATGACATCACCCTGCTTAGGCGTGCGCGGGGTTATGCGCCCGGTAGCATAGAACTAGCGGTGCCGGGGCCCCCGGTACTCGCCCTCGGTGGCCATCTCAAGGCGGTGGTCGCACTCAGCCACGATGACCAGGTGGTGGTCGGGCCGCATATCGGTGATCTTGATAGCACATCGGCACGAAAGGCCTTCACTCGCGCCGCAGATGATCTGCTGGACATCCATGGCCAGCCACCCATCGCCATTGCCTGCGATTTACACCCCGATTATTACAGCACCCAACTTGCGAAACGCTATGGCCCACGGGTCATCCCGGTGCAGCATCACCTCGCCCATATCCTTTCCTGCATGGCCGAGCACGGGCTTGACGGGCCGGTGCTGGGGATCGCCTGGGATGGTAGCGGTTACGGTGAGGACGGTAAGCTTTGGGGGGGTGAATTTATCCTCGTAGATGGCACCTCCATACAGCGGTTGGCCCATCTCCGTCCCTTCCGCCTGCCGGGTGGTGAACACGCCATCCGCGAGCCCCGGCGTAGCGCCCTGGGGCTACTGTATGAACTGTACGGCGAAGCCTGGCCGGCACAGCCTGAACTAACATCCCTTAACAGCTTCAGCGACCGCGAATGCACCCTGATGCGCACCATGCTCGCCCGGAACATCAACAGCCCGGAGACCACCAGCGTCGGGCGCTTGTTCGACGGGGTAGCCGCACTGCTGGATCTTGGACAAACCACCAGTTTCGAAGGGCAGGCGGCAATGGCACTGGAGTTTGCCCTGGGCTCCGATGCGCCGTCTGTAGCAGGCTATGCACTGCCCGTGGTAGAGCCTGAAAACCCCACCCATGAACCCCTGATGCTGGATTGGCGCCCCATGCTGCGCGCCCTGCTCAAAGACATAGACCACGATACCCCGACGGCACTGTTGGCGGCCCGCTTTCACAATGGCCTGGTGGCGGCAATCGTTGCACTCGCCCGTCACGCCAATATCCCCCGGGTGGTATTGAGTGGCGGTTGCTTTCAGAATGCCTATCTCACAAGCCAATGCGTGGCGCAGTTGCGGGAGGCGGGTTTTACTCTCTTCAGGCAACGCCGGATCCCGCCCAACGACGGTGGCCTTGCCCTGGGCCAAGCGGCCTGGGCCACACGATTACTCGCCGAGGAACACCGCTAATGTGTCTGGCTGTACCGGGAGAACTGATTGCCGTTGACGGTGATGCGCCACTGACCCGCAGCGGCAAAGTCGCCTTTGCCGGCATCATCAAGGAGGCCAACCTCGCCTTCGTACCCGAGGCGCTGGTGGGCGACTATGTGCTCGTGCACGCGGGCATCGCCATTGCCGTCCTCGATCCTGAAGCAGCTCAACGCTCCCTGTCAGATTTGGAAAGTCTCACCGAGGAAGACCTTAGTGAGGAGATACATTGAAATACGTGGACGAATACCGTGATGGCGACGCCAGCCAACAATGTGCCGAGACCATCAGACAGCTGGTCACCCGGCCCTGGCTCATCATGGAGATCTGTGGTGGTCAGACCCACGCCATCGTGCGCTACGGTATCGATCAGTTGCTGCCAGCTGAAGTGGAACTGCTCCACGGGCCCGGCTGCCCGGTCTGCGTCACGCCATCGGGCAGTATCGACAAGGCCATCGAGATCGCCGCCCGCCCCGAGGTCATCTTCACCTCTTTCGGCGACATGCTGCGCGTGCCCGGCTCCAGCACCAATCTGATGAACGCCCGCGCCCAGGGTGGCGATGTGCGTATCGTCTATTCCCCCCTGGATGCCCTGCAAATCGCGCGTGAGAATCCCGAGCGTACTGTGGTGTTCTTCGCCGTCGGTTTTGAAACCACCGCCCCAGCCACTGCCATGGCGGTCTATCAGGCCCGGCAACTAGGAATTGAGAATTTCCTATTGTTGGTCTCCCACGTCCTGGTGCCACCGGCCATGGAGGCCATCCTGTCCTCGCCAGACACCCGGGTGCAGGGATTTCTCGCCGCTGGCCACGTCTGCACGGTCATGGGCTATGACGAATATCCGCCCATCGCAGCGAAATATCAGATACCCATCGTCGTCACCGGCTTCGAACCCCTGGATATTCTGCAAGGGTTGCTGATGTGCCTGCGACAACTGGAGGAAGGACGTGCCGAGGTGGAAAATCAATATGCTCGCTCGGTGCGTGCCCAAGGGAACCAAAGCGCCCGCAAGATGCTCCGCGAGGTGTTTGAGGTGGTGCCACGCCACTGGCGGGGTATCGGTGAAATTCCACAAAGTGGCCTCGGCCTCGCCCCGGCCTTCGCCGACTTCGATGCCGAGGGTCGTTTTGGCCTCGCCAATCACTCCGGCGGCGACAGCACCGAATGCATCAGCGGCCTGATCCTGCAGGGCCGTGCCAAACCCGCCGCCTGTCCGGCCTTTGGCAAACGCTGTACCCCAGAACATCCCTTGGGCGCGCCGATGGTCTCCTCCGAAGGTGCCTGCGCCGCCTATTACCGCCACCGGGCCCATGCCTCTCCCGAGCCTGTCGCCAGCGAATCGGAAGCACCGGCATGAGTAGCAAAGACGATTTCACGCTCAACTGCCCGACACCGCTGGCAGCCGATGCCGAGATATCCCTGGCCCATGGCAGTGGCGGCGCACTCACCCACCGGCTCCTCGAACAGCTTTTTCTGCCGGCCTTTCACAACCCAATGCTGGATGCCCGCCACGATGGCGCCATGCTGGAGTTGGGTGATACGCGACTCGCCTTCAGCACCGATTCCTACGTGGTCCAGCCACTGTTTTTCCCCGGCGGTAATATCGGCGACCTTGCCATCAACGGCACCGTCAGCGACCTCGCCATGTGCGGCGCGCGACCCCACTATCTCAGTGCCGGCCTGATCCTGGAAGAAGGCTTCCCCATGGAGCAGCTCGAAGGCATCGTCAGCTCGATGCAGTGCGCAGCACGGCGGGCAGACGTACAGCTGGTGACCGGCGATACCAAAGTGGTGGAAAAGGGCTGTGGCGACGGCATCTTCATCAACACCAGTGGCATCGGCGTCATCGAGGGCAACACCTCCGTCGCGCCAGCACGGGTAGAAAATGGTGATCTCATCATCCTCAGCGGCGATCTGGGACGCCACGGAATTGCAGTGATGGCGGCACGCGAAGGCCTGGATTTCGGAGTCACCATTGCCAGCGATACCGCGCCCTTAAGCCTGCCAGTGCTCTCCCTGCTCGCAGCGGGCATCGATCTCCATTGCCTCAGAGATCTGACCCGTGGCGGCCTCGCCACCGCCCTGGTGGAAGTCGCGGAAACCGCACAGGCTGATTTCAGTATCAAGGAACGTGCCATCCCCGTTTCCGAACCGGTACGCGGCGCCTGCGAGATCCTCGGCCTGGATCCGCTCTACGTCGCCAACGAAGGCCGCTTCGTGGCTTGGGTTGCGGCCGCAGAAGCCGAACATGCGCTAGAAATTATGCACGGCCATCCGCTAGGCACTGGCGCCTGCATTATTGGCCGGGTAACCGAAGGAGACCATGGCGCAGTAACCATGGAAACTCACATCGGTGGCAAGCGCGCCATCGATATGCTCAGCGGCGAGCAGCTACCAAGAATCTGCTAGGAGTATTCCGTTGGTGTAGGTCCTACCTCTAGCGACCGTTATAGCGTAATGGTCAGGGGCTGCTTGAGGCGGCAGGCGAATTGCGGTAGCAATTTCGACTGACGGGTCATGCGGTCCCCCTCGACCTGCTTGTTCAGCTCATTCCCATCAGGCTTCTCCGTCCTTGTAAACTGATCATCTTGCCGAGTGCCTCATCTGCGAAAACAGTCCTGGCATGGATCCTCCTAGGTACAGAACCTTCGGTAAGACCTGAAGCAGCTGCGCCGCTCCATCGTAGAACTGAATGGCTACGTCCAACACCTTCTCCTCACGAAGATCGCGGATAAGTCGGTATTGCAGTAGCGCATCCGCATCTCTGTGAGCCAATGTCGCGTTTCGCAGCTCGGTGAACGACTTACGTGCGTCTGTGTGAGCTTTTCTCACAGAGCGTAGTGCTGCAGTGACCTCACTACGAACGTCATCAGGAATCGACATAGATTCCAAGTATCCGCGCACTCTTCGCTCGCCCGCCACCTTCGATATATTGAATTCATAAATTGTCATCGCCATGAGGCGCAGATTCAGATTCCGCACGGCTGGATCTGGATGTGTCAATGCGTCGCGCTTGATGAGTAGCAGGTCACGGTCCGCCAACAAAACAAAGAGCGCTAAGTTGTAAAAGTGTTTGCTTGCTTCAAAGTCAACAGGGGAACTCTGCAACCTTAACAAGTGTTGCTTTACCATCCTCACTGTCGCGTTCATCTGCCGCAGGTGCGCTTTGTCCGAAAAGCTGAGTCGCACCCGCGCAATCCGACGACCCAGAGCCTTGCTCCATCGTAAATTTCTCCGCACCCCCCAGCGCCATAGCGCTGGTTCAGATGCTCGTGCGAGTCGCCCAAGGGTTCCCACGCTGGCTACGGTGTCGCCGAACGCCGTAGTTTGCTGAAGGCAACTGATTGGCGTTTTTTGGCTAAGCAGTTGCCTTTCGGTAACATTGCCTTATTAGGCCGTGCATTATCCATTTGGAAAAACCCTTGCTTTCATAAGCCTCACTAACCTATCAAGATACGAAAAATAGCCTGGAGCCTCTTGCTCAGCTTTCATTGCCTGGGCAATGCTGTGAACTACTGGGTTTTTTGCAATTACAGCCTGGATAGGAACACTGGGAACGATGCCTTCAGGATTAATCTTGGCACTTTGCACAGAAACCGCTGTATTTCCAAAAGTTTTTTCCTTATCTGCATGGGAATATGCGTTTCTGAATTGATCTCGGAATTTATTTAGTACTTTCTTTTCTTCTTCTTCAATTAGCCCACAAGCGTACGCCGCCTTGATGGACTGGCTCAGAGTTATATGCCCATATTTATTTATCCCTTCTTCTGTATATGCCTCCATCACTTTTACAAGATCGGCTCCCGTTTCGAAAGCTTGTTCATTATTAATTGAATGGTGATAAATAAGTGAGTATTTAAGGAGGCTCTCCATCATATGATTGCACAATGTTATTGCAGATTGGCTTAAGCCAAATGCTATACATAAACATGCTTCATGGCGAAGCGTGTCCATCTCCGGCCACCCATACTCATTTTCAAGCGCTTCCGCGACAATTGGATAGTTCTTTTCGAACACATCTTGATGCTTGAGAAATTCCTGTTTGAATTCAGCTGCCAATACGTTTCCTCTTGGGCCTAACGGCCGCCTTGAGGTGCGTGGAGATTCCCGCCGAATCGACTCTCCAAGGCGTTGTTAGGCGCTTTGTCATCTATATGTATCAGTCAACGCTACGCTCGCCTGGTATGACGATTTTAAGTTAACGGGACAGCAGTGAAGTGAACCAATTAACCATCATACTCATTGAACTCGATATAAATGGGCGAGTTGATTAACCTTTAGCCCACCTGAAAGGAGAACCATCATGAGCAAAAAATCACACAAACCATCACGCCGAAATCCCATTGCCCAATATGCAGCACGATTCCAGCGGGCACCCACATTTCGTGACCGCACCAAATACCAGCGGCACAATAAGCACAAGGGCGTGAATCCTGGCCAGTGGGCACTATACTCAGTGCACAGTGGCTAGGATTCACGCCCCTATCCGACATACATATTAAGCATGCTTGGCTAACTCCGCTTCCATCACCTCATAGTTGCCCAGGTGTGCCCGCATCAGGCTTTTCCAAAGCCGACCATGATTCTGCACAAAGAAATGCAGCAGTTCATGGACAATCACGTAGTCCCAGAGTGTTTCCTCAATGCCAAGCAGCTCGGCATTGAAATTCAGGTGACCGTTGGTGGAACAGGAGGCCCACTTGTTGCGCATTGGTCGGACGCCCAGCCAATTCACCTTCACATCCAGCTTGTTGGCCCAGTGATATACCCGCGCCTTGAAGGCGTGCTTCTGTGCATCGTGCGGGCTCATTAGATGCTGTTCGCCTTCTCCAGTAACGCAAATAATTCATCGACCAGCGCTGTCACCTGATCCAGGTCATCTGTTTCTGCAAAAATGGCAAACGTCACCTTCTTGCGCAGCTCGCGCAGGGAATGCTCGCTCTGCGTCCAGTTGGGAAACTCGATAAATGCGGCCTTGATCTTACGGCTTACGGCCTCGGCCTTATCGATCTTCGCATCGAGCAGGGTTCGATAGACAAACCAGGTCAGTCCGTCAAAACCTTTCTCGGCCTGTTCCTTCTTTCGCGTCTCGTTCGCCTTGACGTCCTTCAGCAGCGCCGCCAGCGCCTCGGCGGCGCTGGTCTGGCGGTTTTCAAAACTCTCCTGCACCGCCCGGGCACGTTCGGCCATCGCGATCAGGTTCGGATCATCGCTTTCATCTTCCGCCTTCTTCTCGATACTCTTGACCAGATTTATGACCTTGCTGCCGTCACCACCCGATTTCGAAACGATGTACTTCACCGTCTCTTCGTTAATCTCCAGCACCTCGGAGACGGGCTGGATATAGTCCGTCCCCACGTATTGCTGTACCAGTTCGCTGGTCTTTTTCTGGAAGGCGCGATCCACTTGTACCCGTTTGGTGTAGGCCTTGCGCACCACGTCATAGATGGCTGACAAGGTGCCGTAGCCCTCAATGAACGGCCGCAGAAAGGCATCCGGCGAGATGATCTCGTAGAGCATCTCGATTTCCTTGTACTCCTTGAAAAACGCCTTGCGCCGCTCCGGATCACGGAAGTGTTCAATCAGGGCATCGACATCCTTGTCGTCGAAGTTCCGCTCGATCAGCACCAGGTAATCCGGAACCTGCTGTTCCATCTTGTTCTGGAACAGCACTTTCAGCAGCTTGAGATCCTTGACGATGGCATTCACTTCTTCGCTATCGAAGGCAAGCGCCTTTTCCAGCTTGTCAAAGATGCCGACGAAATCGAGGACGAAGCCGTGGGGCTTCACCATCTCGGCCGCCTCATTCTCGTAGGGGCGGTTCACCCGGGCGATGGCCTGGAGCAGAGTGTGATCGCGCATCGGCTTGTCGAGATACATGGCGTAGAGCACAGGCGCATCAAAGCCGGTGAGCAACTTCTCGGTGACAATCAGGATATTGGGTTGCTGATCAAGCTTGCAGAAGCTCTTGCGGATCTGCCGCTCCCGCTTCTGATCGAGGTGGAATTCTTTGAGTAGCGCCGAGTCATTGTTGCTGCCGGTGTAAACCACCTCGGAATACTCGGGTGGCACGCCAAGTTTATTAAATTCGGCGTCTAAAGCATGCTTGTAGTGGGCACAGGCCTCGCGGTCGACGCCCACCAGGAAGGCCTTGTAGCCGAGCGGCTCGACGTTCTCTCGATAGTGCCTGGCCACATACTCCGCCACCTTGCAGATGCGGTCCTTACCCTTGAGGAAGTTCTTCAGGTTCACCGCCCGTTCTAGGATCTTGTTCAGCTCCTCGATATCAGCCACGCCCTCGGCCTCGGCCAGCGACAAGAACTCCTTGTCGAGGGTTTCATGCGGCACCAGCATCTCATTGGGCGCAAGGTTGTAGTAGAGCGGCAGGGTGGTACCGTCCTCAATGCTGTCGGCGATGGAATACTTGTGCAGATAACCCTTGTCGTCCTCGCAGCCAAAGGTCTTGAAAGTACCCTTGCCGTAGGCAGTCTTGTCTACCGGGGTGCCGGTGAAACCGATGTAACTGGCATTCGGCAGGCCGGCCATCAGGAAGTTGCCCAGATCGCCACCGGTGGTGCGGTGAGCTTCGTCAATCAGGATGTAGATATTCGAGCGCGTGTTGAGGTCCGCCGGCATGTCGCGGAACTTGTGGATCATCGTCACGATGATACCCCGGTAGTCGTCTCGCAACAGCTTGTTGAGCCGGGCAATGCTGCTAGCGTGTTCCAGATTACCCAGCCCCAGCGCGGCCAGATTCTTGAGCATCTGATCTTCCAGCTCGTTGCGGTCGATCATTAGCAGGATGGTCGGTTTATCCGCCCTTGGGGCACGAAAGAGCCGTTCCGCCGCCTTGATCATGGTGAAGGTCTTGCCACTGCCCTGGGTATGCCAGACCAAGCCGCGTGTACGCCCGGTATCAAGGGCACGACTGACCACCCGCTCCACCGCACCGGTCTGGTGCTGGCGCAGGATGTATTTGTTCAGCTCCTCGTCCTTCTCGGCAAAGACGATATAGTCCTTCAGGAAAGCCAACACCTGCGGGATGGCACAGAAGCTCTTCACCTTGGCCTCCAGCTTGCCGACCTCCTCATCCTTCCAGTTGAATATATTCCGCCGCACCATGTTCCAGCTCACCCCGTAGGAAAAGCCGATGGCGTCGGTGGCAGTGAAAAGCTGCTCGGGCACGAACAGCTCCGGTGTCTCGCGGTGGTAGCGGCGGATTTGATCCACCCCAAGGGCAATCGCCTCGTCCTTGTTGGCGTTCTTGCACTCGATCACCAGCACCGGGATGCCGTTGATCAGGAAAACCACATCCTCGCGGGTGCCGTAATGGCCGTTGTGAAAGGCCCACTCCTCGGTGACTTCGTAAACGTTGTTCGCCGGGTCCTCGTAATCGATCAGGATCAGGTCGCGTTCACGCTTCTCCTCATGGTCGAAGAACTTGCCCCGGTTGCGCAGATGCTCGACGAATTCCCGGTTGCCGTAGATGTCGGTGTGGAGATAGCGGAACTTGCCGAGTAGTGCGCCCTCGGCCTCGACATAACGCGGGTTGAATTCACGCACCTTGGCGTCGAGCAGGTCGTCGAAAAATAATGAGCGGTTTTTGGCGCGTTCTTTCGGCAACGCGTCCAGCTCAAACCCGCGCCGCTGCTCGGCTTCCTCGCGGGACACAAGCGTCCAACCGATGGCCTCGGCGTATTTTAGGATGCGGGCCTGGACGGTCTTGTGTTCTCCGGGTGTAGGCATGGTTAACTACTTGGGTGCCTGGATCGCCTGTTTTCTCCAGCTTGCGACTGCGTCTGCAATCTCTGCGACTTCCTTGTCTTCGCCCCACTTATCCCAGAAAGGCACCGTGCCGCTATTCGGCTTGTTCTCTGGTTGCTGGACTCTGATTCGGGTCGGAAGCAAGCTTGCGTCGCCGACCACTAATGCTTCACCCGTATCCAGAACGGGAAGTAGGTCACTGAAGCCACCAAGACTATCAGGCAACAGGCGCCGAACGACGCCTTGATCATCGCCATTCGTCAGCCGCATTGCGACCAAGTTGTTGCATTGGCTCAACACGGTTCGATTCACCTCGGACGGACGCTGGCTAATCACAACAAGGCCTACCCCATATTTTCGGCCCTCTTTAGCGATGCGTTCAAAGGCCTCTATCGCAAACGCCTCTCCTCCACTGGATGACTGGCGTTCGGGAATATAGAGATGTGCTTCATCACAAAACAAGGCAATGGGGTGACGTTTCTCTGTTGGTGTCCATTGCTGGATCGAGAAAATCAGCTTTGCAACCAAGCTGATGATCAGCGGCAGCATATCCGAAGGAACTTCTGAAAAATCGACGATTTTTAGACCACCCAACTTGTCAGGCTGATCCTTTGTCCCAGCGACAAGTGAAGTGACAAGGTTATCAAGCCAATCAAACTTCATCGTCTCACTGGGAGCTTGAAATAGAAAACCGAGGCGGCGATCCGTTTGCTTGTTCTGAAGTCTTTCAACAAGGCGGCTGAGTTTCCCGTTGAATAGCCCTTGTTTCAAAGTGCCCGCACGAGCGCCAGGGATCATTTCGGCATCCAGTTCCTCAAGGCGTGCAATGACATCAGCGATCGAAAAGGGAATAGGGCTGTCGATCGTGAAGTTGTCTAGCACCTCCTTGTGGGCGCCTTTGGTGAGATAGTCTCGTTTTGCTTCGATAATCGTTCGCGACATGAGCATCGCTTGATTTGGAGCGTTCTGATCGCTGCGGTCGACGAACATCGAAACCATTGCCTCGTAGGCCAGCAACCAATACGGGAGGTGAACAACCCCATCCTTCAACGTGCTCTTGGCGTCGAGATCCTTGGGGCCAGCAATTCGAAGGTGGCGAAGTCCATCCCCCTTCAAGGGGCGGTATTCACCATGAATATCGAAGACGATCCCGTTGGCATTAGGCAATCCGGCCATGCACTCCAGAACCCGCGCGGTGGTCCAAGACTTTCCTGACCCAGTGCTCCCGACAATGATCGCGTGGCGTTGGAAGAACTTATTCCCGTTTAGGAAGGCTTCGGCCTTATCGTCCAGAGTGTAGTGCCCTAGCGATAATCGCTCCCCGTCGGAAGCGATATTGGCAATGACTCTCATGAAGTTCGTTAGAGCATCTCCTTCAACGGCAAAGCAGTTTGCGTCGATTTCGGGAACCGTCTCTAGCGTCCGAAGGAAGACGTTGGCTTCAGTGCCCATTTTGTCGACCATTGTGCCGATAAGGGTAATTCTGACGAGGTTGAGCTCGGTCGGCATCTTGAGGTCGTCCTCATCGCCTTCCACATCACCAATCTCTTTCGCTTCAACCGCGTTGCGGGTGATCTTTTGAATGATCCCGATCAGATGCTGGCCAGGACGGCTACTTTGGAGAACAGCGAGCCGATTGACCTGCAGTTTTCGGAGTCGCTCCACGTCTGCCACATGAACGATGACTATGGCCGTATCGACGGATTTAACCCTGCCGAGGGCCTCGGTGTCGTTGTATTTGAATATGCTCATGAGATTACCAGTTTTAGAAATTCACCTAATTGCCATGTTGGATCTCCTGCGACTTCCTCGCCCGCAGGGAACTCTGTGCTGTAGATGCGGCAGCCAGAAGGCGACTCCTCGACTGCCAAATATTTTCCGCATTTTCCGCTGTTTAGGAACGCCTTTGCGGTAGCTGAAATCGTCTTTGTTAGAAGCACCAGCGGAACGTTCTTTCCTCGACACCTTTCAACGAGGGTCGTTTGAAGGTGCGTATCATTGAAGCCGTAGCCGATGCAGAGATAAGCATCAGCATTCTGGAGCGCCCTGTCGGCTTCCAACTTTATGGAATGGAATGGCTCATCGTGAGTAAGTCGAAATTTCTCGATCCCTGGCGTCACGATAACTGGCGACACGTTTGCTGGTCGTGAGTTCGAAACAGGAAGGCCAACGACAATCCCGTCACCGTCGCGAAACCAGTCAAAGGAACCGTGCACCTTCCAGATATTAACCGTGCGAGCTGCTGAGTTACCGACATGAACCCGAGGCCTGCCATTGCTTGCCCGAGCCCTGATGTGCCCGTAATAGAACCCTGTGTAGTGAACCAGTTTTCCGGCGTCCGCTGCGTATTCGGCGATTCGATCATAGTTGGGCGTGACAACATGAATGTCGTTCTGTGTGCTGTTAAATAAATGGAGGAACAGCTTGGTGAGTGGGAAGAGGTCGTGATCTATGATCGCCCTCTCAAAAACTTGATGATCAAAAGGTGCGAGGAAGTCCCAGGTGGATTTAGCGATAAGTGCGGTTAGGTATTCCGGGAGTCGGGCCTCATCAAGTGCCGCCTCAAGATCAGTTGTGTTGAGCTTAGTTTGAAACTCGCCCCACTTGGCTTCATCGTCAGATTTTGCAGTTTTGGGACAGGCTACGCCCAGCAAGTGATCCTTCAGCTGAGGCATACCTGGGATTCCATATGCTGCTGATGCCCCGCTCCCCAGAATGATTACAGGAGCCCTGCTTATACATTCTTGCGCGATTGCGAGAAGTGATTTCTTTGGGTCTGTGCTCATGCGGTAGCCTGCGAATGCGGGAGTGCGAGATCGTGAACGCGGGTCTTCGCGGTCATCAGTTCGTGAAGGAGGGTGCGGAAGAGATCGCGGAGAACTGTCGCCTTGTCTGAAGCATTGGCAATTTTCGATTCTGTGGCTTCCAGCGCGTCAGCTATCTCGCCCTGCTCCTCAAGCGCGGGTTTGGGAACGATAATGGATTTCACGTCCCCCTGATTGATGCTGGACTGCGCCACCGCTCGCTTTGCGGTCCCGACGATCTGCTTCTTGGTTAGCGGAGAATTCAGGAACTTGAAGACGTATTCCTTACGTGCCTTCGATTCATCCACTGAGAATCGCATCATGTTTGATTCAAAGACCATTTCGTCGTTGATCGGCCCGATTAAAGCAGTCTTGCCCAAGTGGGACAGACTGTTCACTCGGTTGATCACAATGTCCCCGGGTTCGAGTCCGTAGGTTTCGATTTCACTGCGAACCAATGCTACAAAGTTCCCGGCTCGTGTGACGACATCGCCATCATTGCTAAAGTCATCAATCCGCAGAATCTGTGTGCCGGAGCCGTAGTCTCGCTTGTGCTTGTAGATTCCGTTCTGGGGTTGTTTCTCGAAGAGAGTGCCCAACACCACAGCGTCCCAGCTTTCGGGGATGGGGCCGATTTCGGTTTGTTTTTGGGGTTCGTTGCGGAGGCCTTCGGTGAAGAGCTTGTGCATGAGGGCCTTTTTCAACTCGGTGGTGGTCTGAATGATCCGCTCTTGCGCTTCAATCGCCCGCTGCACCGTCGAAAGGATGTGCGCGATCTTCTTCTGCTCGGGGAGTGGGGGGAGTGGAACGGGGAATGAAGAAACGATCCCCTTATTGATGTTTTTCTGGGTCGATTCGACGTTCAACCGAGCCAAGTGCGCTTTGTGAGCTTGCAGGCAGAATGACAGATATTCACGATCGCAATTTTTACGCGGGACTATCGCAAGAATTGCCTGATTGGTCGCAACAGGGAACGTAGTGATAACCGTCGCTCCTATCGTCGCATACATTGACAACAAGACTGTGTCCTCTGGCACAATCCATGCGCTACACGCATCGAGCCCCTCCTGCGTGATCGTTTCCTTGGTCGAGTTCAGATAGACGCCACTGCTTGTCATGTCGTCAATCAAGACGAAGGGAATGTTGCCTCCAAAGTAGGCTTTATTCTTTCTGCTCGGTGTTCCTCCGGCTTTCAGCTTAACAGCCAATTCGTCCATGCGAGTGAGTGACCACTCGTATGGAATCTGAAAATCAGGCCACTCTTTCATACCCCGATCTTCTCCAGAATCTCCCGCAAGGCCTTATCCGTCCCCCTGGCCTCCACCTCGATAACATTCAGTTCTTCCACGATCTCTGCAATCGGCCGGTACGTCTCCGCGTCGCTGGTGTGGATGTAGCGGCTGGGGGAGATGTTGTAGTCGTTTTTCGCAAGCTCGGCGTGGTCGACGAAGCGGCTGAGTTTTTCCTCTTCTTTCCACCCGATGAGGGTATCGGCGATGCGAGCAATGCCTGCGGGCGGGATGAAGTTCTTGGGGTCGCCCTTTTCGAAGACCTGGCTGGCGTTGACGAGGAACACCTTGCCTTGGCGGTCCTTCGGCTTGGCCCTGTTGAGGAACAGAACGATGCCCGGCGCGGTGGTGTTGTAGAAGAGATTCTCGGGCAGATAGAGGACACTCTCCACCAGATCGTGGTCGATAAACCACTGGCGGACGGTCTTTTCCTTGTTCTTGCCGGCATTGCCCGAACCACGGGAGGCGGCACCGGTGTCGAGGACGACGGCGGCGCGGCCTTTATCATTGAGGCTGGCGTGCATGTGCTGAACCCAGCCCCAGTCGGCGGGGGATTTGACGGGGAAGCCGGCCCCGGCGGGGAAGCGGTCGAGTTCATCGCTGTCGTAGTCGGCCTCGGTGAACCAGTTCTGGTTCCACATGGGATTGGCGACCACGCGATCGAAGGTGCGGAGCTTGCCACCGTTGCGAAATTTCGGGCTCTTGAAGGTATCGCCGATTTCGATCTCACCTTCCATGTCGTGGATGATCAGATTCATATTGGCCATGGCCCATGTATCGGCGATGTATTCCTGGCCGTAGAGCTTGAGGGGTGCGGTGCTGCCCTTGGCCTTGCCTTTCGTCCGCTCCTCCAGGGCAATCTCGCATTTGATCAGCAAGCCACCGGAGCCGCAGCAGGGATCGTAGATTTCCGTGCCCGGCTCGGGCTGCAGCACCTTGGACATGATGGTGCCGACCTCCGGTGGCGTATAGAACTCGCCGGCGCTCTGGCCGCCGCCCTCGGCGAATTTGCGGATGAGGTATTCGTAGCTCTTGCCGATGATGTCGGCCTCGACGTCGTCGAGGCCCAGGCGCTTGGTGCTGATGGCCTCGATGAGGTTGGAGAGGCGGTCGTCGTCGATATCGCGCTGGCCGTGGGTGGTGGCATTAAAGTCGACGCGGTCGATGATGCCCTGCAGCAGCGGGTTTTCTTTGGCGATAGCCCGCATGTGGGTGGTGACGCCTTCGCCGATCTGGTCTGCGAGCTTGCGGATGACGGACCAGACCGGCTGCTCGGGATCGTCCGGCACGAGGGGAAGGTAAAAGCGAACGAGCTTGTGGTCGGCCCTGGCGAGCTGGAAGGCCTTTTTGCGCGAGCCGACCTCGGCGGCGATGCGGTTCAGCTCATCGTCGAAGACGTCGCACAGGCGCTTGGTGAAGATAAGCGGGAGGATGTAGTCCTTGTATTTGGGCGCGTCCTTGGCCCCGCGGATGGAGCAGGCGGCATCCCAGATCCAGGATTCAAGGGATTTGCCCCGCTCGTTCTTTGTACCCACCGTTTTATTAACTGTCTTTCTTTTGGCCCGTGCCGCCATGACTATTCCTTTGAACTGTCCCTGAATTTCCTGAGTTGCGTGTCCATTTCTTTTGGTCATTAGTGGCCGGCAACTATATCCGCTACAGCGTATAACATCAGGATATACGCTGTAGCGGATAACTCACGTTAGCCGCATGCGCCAATCAATCCATTTCTCCATCCCCACCACCGCGTAGATGGCGGCGGCAAGGGTGATGATACGGATCCAGGCATCGGCACCGATAGGCGCGCTATGGAAGGCAACATTCATCACCGGGGTATAGGTAAAGGCGAGTTGCAGCAGAATCATTCCGGCCACACCGGCGAGTAGCCAACGGTTGCTCCAAAGCCCTAGCACGAACATGGAGCGGCTGAGCGAGCGGCAGTTAAACAGGTAAAACAGCTCTCCCATTACCAGCATGTTGACCGCCACGGTGCGGGCGGCTGCCTCGCTGGCGCCACTGGCAAGTGCCCATTCGAAGAGCCCGAAGCAGGCCGCTGCCAGCATTAAGCCCACCAGCACTATGCGCAACACGAGACGAAGGTGGAGTATTTCCTGCCGCGGATTGCGCGGTGGTCGCTCCATGATGCCGGGTTCGCCTGATTCAAAGGCAAGGGTGAGTCCCAAAAGCAGTGCCGTGGTCATGTTAATCCACAGAATCTGTACCGGAAGTATGGGTAGGCTGACACCCGCAAGCACCGCCACCATGATGACCAGGGCCTCGCCCAGATTGGTGGGCAGCGTCCAGGTAATGAATTTCACCAGATTGTCGTAGACGCCCCGCCCCTCCTCCACCGCCGCCTCAATGGAAGCGAAGTTATCGTCCGTGAGCACCATCTCCGCCGCCTCCTTGGCCACTTCGGTGCCGGCACGGCCCATGGCGACCCCGATATCCGCCTGTCGGAGCGCCGGGGCATCATTAACGCCATCACCGGTCATCGCCACCACATGACCATGATTTTGCAGCGCCTCTACCAGACGCAGCTTTTGCTCCGGGCTCACCCGGGCGAATACCGTCGTCGTCTCCACGGCATCGATAAATTCGGCATCGGAAAGTCGGGCGATGGCCTCTCCGCTCAACACGTGGGTTTTCCCCGCCGAAGCGAGGCTCATTTGCCGGGCGATGGCAAGGGCAGTGGCTGCGTGATCGCCGGTCACCATTTTCACCTGAATTCCTGCGGCCCGGCAGGCAACCACTGCGGCGAGCGCGTCAGGGCGCGGCGGGTCACTCATGCCTTGCAGGCCCAGGAAAACGAGATCATCCGGGAGATTGTGTGCCTCCCAGCCCACAGCTTTCGCCGGCAAGCTGCCGCGGGCGAGAAGTAGTACACGCAAGCCTTGCTTCGCCATCATGTGGGCACTGTGCTGGATCCCCTTGTGATCCACGGCAACCACCTCTCCCGCTGCATCCAAGGCATTTCGACAGTGTGGCAGCAAGGCCTCGATAGAGCCCTTCAGGTAAGTGATCCGTGGCTGGTCCGTGCCACCATCGTGCAAGGTGGCCATATAACGGTGGCGCGCATCGAAGGGCCAGGTGTCGATGCGCGGCAGCGCCTCGCTCAGGGAATGTTGCAGCAACCCGGCCTTGGCCGCGGCAACGATGAGAGCGCCCTCGGTGGGATCACCCTCGATATGCCATCCCTCCTCCGCCTGCTCCAGACGAGAATCATTGCATAACAGGCCGGCACTCAGGCATTCCATCAGGGCGGAACTGTGCTGTGGGTCCAGCGGCTTCCCGCCCACGCTAAACTTGCCCTCTGGCGTATAACCCGCGCCCGAAAGCATAAAGACCTCATCCCCTGCCATCACCTCCAGTACCGTCATCTGGTTTTTGGTGAGGGTGCCGGTCTTGTCCGAGCAGATAACGGTGGTACTACCCAGGGTCTCCACCGCCGGCAGTTTGCGAATAATCGCGCGCCGCTTTGCCATCCGCCCCACCCCGATAGCAAGCGTGATAGTAAGTGCCGCGGGCAAGCCCTCGGGAATGGCACCCACGGCCAGGGCCACCGCGGCCATGAACATATCGGGCCAGGATTCACCATGGAGGGCGCCGACGACGAAGGTCATGGCCGCAAGGCCAAGAATGACGTAGAGCAGTACCCGACTGAAGGCAGCAATCTTCCGGGTCAGGGGGGTTTCCGGAATACTTGCCTCGGCAATCAAGGCTGAAATACGTCCGATTTCCGTGTCATCACCCGTGGCGACCACCACCCCCACCGCACTACCGGCGGTTACCAGCGTGGATGAATAGGCCATATTCCGACGATCGGCAAGAATGGTGTCGTGTTTCAGGGTGCCGGCATGCTTTTCGGCGGGAAGTGACTCGCCGGTAAGGGCAGACTCATCCACATTCAGCTGATGGGCGTGGAGCAGGCGCAGATCGGCGGCCACCTTGTCCCCGGGCTGGAGACTGACGATGTCACCCGGCACCAGCTCCAGCGATTCCACCACCTGCTTGCGGCCACCACGAATCACCGTAGCCTCGCGGGTCATGATCCGCGCCAGCGCCTCGATGGCCTGAATGGCGCGGCTCTCCTGGATGCTTCCCACCACCGCATTCACCAGCACCACGCCGAAAATCACCCCGGCATCGGTCCACTCACCCAGCAAAATGGTAACGGTGCCGGCAGCGAGGAGGATGTAGACCAGGGCCTGATGGAATTGGAGCAGAAAACGCAGCAAGGGCCCTTTGCCACGCCGCTCACTGAGCGCATTGGGACCAAAGCGCGCATGCCGTTCCCCGGCCTCAAGTATATCGAGGCCCTGCTCGGGGTCAGTCTCCAGCAGCTCCAGCACCTCATGGCTTGGCAAATGATGCCAGTGCCGACTCAGTATGCTCGCCATAGCCCCACCTGTTCATAGAGCGGTATAGTCATATTCAGGGTCGCTGCTGTCCCGTTAGCTTTGGGTGAATTCGGCCAGATGCCTCGCTCAAACGTCGTTCTACACCTTAAGCGTCACCCCGTGGTTGAAGCTCCTGAGTCAGGTAGGCCGGCACTGGCGGCAATCCGCGGCTCAGCGCGGCAAAAGCCCACTGCAAACCTGCATCCCGCTTCACCAACAGATTACTGGCCAGCACCGTTGCCTTAACGCTACGCCGGCTGATCTTCACCTCAACGCCAGCGGAGAAATCCAGTCGCCCGTTGATCTTGCGCAGAGTCAGTAAGGCCATACCCAGCGCCCACAGACAGAATTTTCGGATCCCGGTTTCCTCCCGTGGCAGCAGCAAGGTGTATTCCAGCGCGCGTTCCAGGTGATAGCGAGCCACTCCAATCAGCTCCCGCATGCCCACACCAAAAGATTCATGGTGTTGCCCGGGTTGCAGCTTTGAAAGATCAAAGCCGTGGCGCGCGAACACTTCCCGCGGTAGCCAACACGCCCCGCGCCGATGGTCTTCCCACACGTCCTTGAGAATATTCGTCATCTGCAGGCCCTGACCAAAGGAAACCGACAGCGGCATGAGCTTTTCCCGCTGCAAGCTGATCTCGGTCGAGCTGTCGCAAAAGAGTTCAGTGAGCATCTCCCCCACCACCCCCGCGACGTGATAGCAATAGCGATCCAGATCAGGCAGCCGGGCAAGTCCTTCGATGCTGGCACTTTCCTGATAGTAGGCCATGCCCTCGGCCATGATGCGGATACAGCGCTGCAAGGCCGCCTGCTGCACATCGTTGAAGGCGTGGGTAATGCGTAGCACCGCATCGGTGTGGCGAACCAGGTCCCTTTCTTCATCCAGGGTCTGGGCGGAAAGCAGGGGATACAGCTCGCGGGCAAACTCCACTGCCGGAATCTCCCCCGCCACCACGGCGACGAACTGCTCAGAAAAGTGCTTTTTATCCGCCAGCTTCAGGGTGGCCTCATCCTCCACGGTATCGACAATGCGGCAAAGCAGATAGGCATTTCCCACTACCGCCCGCAGTTGCGGACCCAGTTGGGGAATGGTCAGGGCAAAGGTGCGGGAAACACCCTGCAGGATATCGTGCTGATAGCGTTCATCCGCCGACACTTGCTCGGAAAGCACCGCTGCATTGAGCTCAGACAAAGGGAAATTCCGTCATGGATTGGACAAACGCCCTATTCATAATTGGTCTTGTTCTGTGGTTTAACGGTACAATTCTCGCACGCAGTCACGAATACTGAAAGGCGCGCCACGGCGTGTCTTTTACCGGATTATCACCCGCATTTTTCCTGTGATCAGGGGAGCTCTGATTTATTCTGGGCGAAGTAGATTGTGATTCAAAATGTTCAGCTTTAAGGCGCTGATCGCACGTAATAGTTGTTCTATTGCGAAGAGCAGCAACGATAAAGATGGGCATTTTGGACGCAATATACGAGTTCACGAATAGATCGGAGCTTCCTTAGGACCGACCATGGTGGAAAGCGTTCCTGGCCCGACGGCCTGAGCCCGCCCCCGCCAAACTGTTTTTATTAAGGAGCACACATGAGTTACCAGCACATCACCCTGCCCGAAGGCGGCACCAAGCTCAGCGTCAAGGACGGCAAGCTGAATGTTCCGGATCAACCCATCCTCGGCTTCGTGGAGGGTGATGGTATCGGCCCGGATATCACCAATGCCTGTCTGCGTATCTGGGATACCGCGGTGGAAAAGGCCTATGGAGGCAAACGCAAAGTCCACTGGGCGGAAATCTTTATGGGTGAAAAGGCTGCCGGCATCTATGACGGCGACTATTTCCCGGAAGAGGCCAAAACCGCTCTCAAGGACCTGCTGGTCTCCATCAAGGGCCCGCTGACCACTCCCGTGGGCGGCGGTTTTCGCTCCCTGAACGTCTCTCTGCGCCAGGAACTGGATCTCTACGCCTGTGTGCGCCCGGTGAGTTACTACCCCGGCGTGCCCTCGCCGCTGCGCAAGCCCGAGGAAGTAGACGTCGTCATCTTCCGCGAGAACACCGAAGACGTATATGCCGGCATTGAATACGCCTCCGGCAGCCCGGAAATGCGCAAAGTTGAAAAATTCCTGAAGGAAGAAATGGGTGCTACCTTCTTCGACGATGCCGGTATTGGTGTCAAACCCATCAGCCCCTTCGGCTCCAAGCGTCTGGTGCGCAAGGCCATTCAGTACGCCATCGACCACAATCGCAAGAGCGTCACCCTGGTGCACAAGGGCAACATCATGAAGTTCACCGAGGGCGCCTTCCGTGCCTGGGGCTATGAAGTGGCGGCTGAAGAATTCGGTGACCAGACCATCACCGAGGAAGCACTGTGGAGTGAGCATGACGGCAAGTGCCCTGAGGGCAAGATCGTTATCAAGGATCGCATCGCCGACATCATCTTCCAGCTCATGCTGTTGCGCCCCGCCGAGTTCGACGTGCTCGCCACCATGAATCTGAATGGTGACTACATCTCCGACGCCGCAGCGGCCGAGGTCGGTGGCATGGGCATCGCCCCGGGTGCCAATATGGCCGACCACGTGGCAGTCTTCGAGGCCACCCACGGTACCGCACCCAAGTACACCGGCCTGAACGTGGTGAACCCCGGCTCGCTGATGTTCAGTGGCGTGATGATGCTTGACTACATCGGCTGGACCGAGGCATCCGCGCTCATCGCCGAGCACTATTCGAAGGTGGTGCAGCAGAAGATCGTTACCTACGACTTCGCACGGCAGATGGAAGGTGCCACCAAGGTCTCCACCAGCGGCTTCGCAGATGCAATTATTGCATCGATGGAAAAAGGCTAAAACGCCTGGACCTAAAGTCAAAAGGCCGGGACGGCGCTGCCGTCCCGGCCTTTTTTTTGTAGGGCAGTCTGTGGCTGCCAATGTGCCTTGCAATAGCCGCTGCATCAGAGTGCATACCCATCCCATGACTCCCGTCATTACCCGCGAAAGCGGGTAATCCAGTGGAACGAAGAGGCTGCGGATTGTCACCGTGTGCGCCGTGTAACGGTGGTTGCGGTGAGGGCAATCGGTGGACATGGTCCACCCTACGGCAGATCAGGGCAGCAACACCGTCGACCCGGTGGTCTGTCGACTCTCCAGCGCACGGTGGGCATCCGCCACTTCTTCAAGCGCAAAACGCTGCTGCACCTCAATCTTCACCGCACCGCTCTCCACCACCTCGAACAGTGACTTTGCCGAGGCCACCAGATCCGGGCGCTCGGCGTTATAGGTCATCAATGTCGGACGAGTCAGATAGAGGGAGCCCTTGGCGCTCAGGATGCCAGGGTCAAATGATGGCACCAGCCCGGATGACTGACCGAAGCTGACCATCAGGCCGCGGGTCTGGAGGCAATCCAGCGAGATATCGAAGGTGTCTTTTCCCACCGAGTCATAAACTACCCGCACTCCCTTACCCTCAGTGATTTCACTCACCCGATCCGCGACATTTTCCTCGCGGTAGAGAATCGGATGGTCACAACCGTGGGCCTGGGCAAGTGCCGCCTTCTCCTCGCTGCCCACGGTACCAATCACCGTTGCCCCGAGATGCTTGGCCCACTGACAGGCGATGAGGCCGACGCCCCCGGCCGCGGCATGAAATAAGATGGTGTCGCCCGCTTGTACGTCGTAAACCCGTCGCAACAGATATTCAGCGGTCATGCCCTTGAGCATCATCCCCGCCACCTGCTCATCCAGGATGCTCTCAGGGGCCAGCACCACACGATCCGCCGGCATCAGACGCGCCTCGGCATAGGCCCCCAGCGGGGGCGTGGCATAGGCCACCCGATCCCCCACCTTTAAGTCCGACACCCCGGAGCCTACCGCCTCGACGATACCCACCGCCTCCATGCCCGGAACAAAGGGGAGATCGGGGCCGCGATAAACCCCGGTGCGGAAATACACATCGATAAAATTGAGCCCGATGGCCGTATGCTGCACCCGAATCTCATCTGAAGCCGGCTCCCCGACCGTCACGTCCACGCAACGCAATACTTCGGGGCCACCGAAGTCAGTTACCTGTATAGCCTTTACCATGCCCTTGTCTCCTGATAGTGCAGATTTGGAAGTCTAGCGGTCGCACTGGGGACGCACCACTACCCGCGACGACGGATATACTAGTACAACCTTGATTTACGCAGACAACATCACTCCACGGGGCCTGCCTCACGCCTCGATAGCAAGATAAAAATTCCTTCGTCATTCCCGCGAAAGCGGGAATCCAGAGAGCAAAGGCAATGCAAATAATTCTCGGCGGAATGTCGAAACCCACCGCTCTATCAAGTCGGGATAGAGCTTCCACACCCCGCCTTCGTTCCCTGGATACCGGATTTCCGCTTCGCTGCATCCGGCATGACGGGAGTTTAGGATTCTGAGCCAATCTATGAGCAAACAATGGGAATTCTGGGTCGATCGGGGCGGCACCTTTACCGATATTGTGGCCCGCCCACCCCACGGGCCCTTACAAACCCGCAAGCTGCTCTCGGAAAATCCAGGCCGCTACGCCGATGCCGCAATTCAGGGAATTCGGGAAATCCTGGAACTCGCTCCCGATGCGCCCCTGCCGGGCAGCTTGCTCAAGGGCGTGAAGATGGGTACTACGGTGGCCACCAACGCGCTGCTGGAGCGACGGGGAGAACCTACTGTCCTGGTTATCACCCGTGGCCACCGGGACGCCCTGCGCATTGGCTACCAGAACCGCCCGCACCTCTTTGCCCGCCATATCGTGCTGCCGGAGCAGCTCTATAGCGGGGTGGTAGAGATCGACGAGCGACTGGACGCCCATGGGGAATGTCTGACGCCCGTCGATCTTGCCGCCGTACAAGATGCCTTGCAGGCCGTTTTCGACACCGGCATCCGCTCGCTGGCCATCGCCTTTTTACATGCCTGGCGCTTCCCGCAACACGAGCAGGCGGTGGGTGAACTGGCGCGGGAAATCGGCTTTACCCAGATCTCGCTATCCCACCAGATCAGCCCGCTGATGAAGCTGGTGAGCCGGGGCGAAACCACCGTAGTGGATGCCTATCTCAGCCCCGTCCTGCGCCGATACGTGGAGGGTGTGGAAGCAGAATTGAATGGTGCCCCCTTGTTGTTTATGCAATCCAACGGCGGGCTGGTGAATGCGCGTCGTTTTCAGGGCAAGGACAGCATTCTTTCCGGCCCTGCCGGGGGGGTGGTCGGCGCGGTAAAAACCTGTGCCCGAGCTGGTTTCGACCGCATCATTGGTTTCGACATGGGCGGTACTTCCACCGATGTCTGCCACTATGCCGGTGAGTATGAGCGCGCCTTCGACACTCTGGTGGCGGGGGTACGCATGCGGGTGCCCATCATGCGTATCCATACCGTCGCCGCCGGGGGGGGATCCATCGTACGTTTCGATGGCGGCCGTTATCGCGTTGGCCCCGAGTCCGCCGGGGCCGACCCGGGGCCAGCGGCTTATCGCCGGGGCGGCCCGCTAACGGTCACCGACTGCAATCTGATGCTGGGGCGGCTGCAGACCGATTTCTTCCCGGCGATTTTTGGCGAGGGCGGCGATCTCGAACTGGACCGGGCACGGGTCGTTGAAGCCTTTTCCGCACTCGCCGTGGAAATTTCTGACGTGACCGCCAAACAGCCGGACACAAGTGCGGTTGCGGCCGGTTTCCTGCGTATCGCGGTCGCCAATATGGCCAATGCGATCAAGAAGATATCGGTGCAGCGGGGTTACGATGTCACTGAATATACGCTGTGCTGCTTCGGCGGTGCCGGGGGACAGCACGCCTGCCTGGTGGCGGATGAGCTGGGTATGCGACGAGTCTTTCTGCACCCCCACGCCGGGGTGCTCTCCGCCTACGGTATTGGCCTGGCCGAACTACGCTGTTACCGGGAGCAGAGCGTGGAGGCCACCCTCTCCGAGGCTGGCCTGAAGGAATTGGAAGGCACCCGGCAGAGGCTGGAGGAAGCCGCACGAGAGGAAATGCACTCGCAGGGTGTCGCCGACGAAGACCTCAGCATCGAAGTCCGCTTGCAGGTGCGTTACGCCGGCACCGATACGTCACTGGAAGTGCCTTTTGCCAGTGCCCGGCGGGTGGAGCAACGCTTTATCCGCCACCACCAGGAACGCTATGGATTTGTCATGCCGGACCGGGAACTGGTGGTGGAAACCCTGCTGCTGGAAGTCATCGGGAAAAGCAGTACCGAAACGCCAGCCCCCGCGTCCCCGTCAACACCTGCCTCCCGGCCGCATGCGATAGCAAAGGTGGAAATGTATTCCGCCGGCCGGCTTCACCCCACGCCGGTCTATCTGCGTGACGATCTTTTCCCGGGCCACCAGCTTGATGGTCCGGCATTGATCGCCGAGACCACCGGTACCACGGTGGTTGATGTTGGCTGGCGAGCAACGGTGGATACCGGAGGTGCGCTGTTGCTGGAGCGTGTCACCACCCTGGAGCGCCCACCGGCGCTTGGTACCCGTGCCGACCCGGTGTTGCTCGAGGTCTTCAACAATCTGTTCATGTCCATCGCCGAGCAGATGGGCGCAGTGCTGGCGAACACCGCCTATTCGGTGAATATCAAGGAACGGCTGGATTTCTCCTGCGCAATCTTTGATCGTGAAGCTCAACTGGTGGCCAACGCACCCCACATGCCGGTCCATCTTGGCTCCATGAGCGAATCTATCCGCACCGTGCTCCGGCGCCGCAAGAACATGCGCCCCGGCGAGGTTTATGTCCTCAACAATCCCTATGACGGCGGCACTCATCTGCCCGATATCACCGTAGTCACTCCGGTATTTGCCGATGAAGGAAGCGGGCTTTTGTTTTTCGTTGCCTCACGCGGCCACCATGCAGATATCGGTGGCATCACGCCCGGTTCCATGCCACCACTCAGCCAGAATATCCAACAGGAAGGTGTCCTGCTCGATGACGAGCTACTGGTGAAAAACGGCCATTTTATGGAAAAGGAGATGCGGGTATTGCTCGGCTCCGGCACTTGGCCGGCTCGCAACCCCGATCAAAATATTGCCGACCTGCGCGCCCAGATCGCCGCCAATGCCCGGGGCGTGCAGGAGTTGCATTCCATGGTGGCCCACTTTGGCCTGGAAGTGGTGCAGGCCTATATGGGACACGTCCAGGATAATGCCGAGGAGGCGGTGCGCCGGGTGCTGGATGTGCTGCACGACGGACATTTTTGCTATCCGCTGGACGATGGCAGTGAAATCGCCGTTAGCATCTCGGTCGATCGGGGGAAACGCAGCGCGCGTATCGACTTTGGCGGCACCTCGGCCCAGCATCCCGGTAATTTCAATGCCCCGTCCGCGGTCTGCCGGGCGGCAGTACTGTACGTCTTTCGCACCCTGGTGGACGACGATATCCCGCTTAACGAGGGTTGCCTGAAACCACTGGAGATCCATATTCCCGAAGGCTCCCTGCTCAATCCACAATTTCCGGCCGCGGTGGTAGCCGGCAATGTCGAGACCTCCCAGTATGTTACCGACGCACTCTACGGCGCCCTCGGCGTGATGGCCGCTTCCCAGGGCACCATGAACAATCTGACCTTTGGGAATGCCCGTTACCAGTATTACGAAACCCTGTGCGGCGGCACCGGAGCGGGCCCCGACTTCCCCGGCACCGATGCGGTTCACAGCCACATGACCAACTCCCGCCTGACCGACCCGGAGGTGCTGGAGTGGCGTTTCCCGGTACGCCTGGAGCGCTTCGAAGTCCGTAAAGGCAGTGGTGGCAGGGGGAAATATGCCGGGGGCAATGGCGTCATCCGGGAAATCCATTTTCTCGAACCTATGACCGCTGCCATTCTTTCCAGCCATCGCTTAGCCCCACCCTTTGGCGCGGCGGGCGGCAAACCCGCGGCTACCGGACGTAATCGAATCATAGGTTCCGATGGCGTCGTCGAGGAACTGGGGGGAATAGCCGAACGCCAGATGGAGCCGGGAGATCGGCTGATTATCGAAACCCCCGGAGGCGGGGGTTTTGGCAAACCACCCCGTACTTGATATGGGAACGAAACCAACACCGTCATTACCCGCGGAAGCGGGTAATCCAGGGGCAGAAGGCAGTGCAAATAGTGCTCGCCAGTCTATAAAACAATCGCTAATTTATTCAGTTTTAGGGAAACTTCATTGCCGTGCCTTCATTCCCTGGATACCGGATTTCCGCGCAGCCTGTCCCGTACTTGTATACGGGGCTGCATCCGGCATGACGGGGTAGAAGGGAAAGTTCCTGAATCCGCTAGATGCTTGTAGCCTCTGTATCCCATAAACGACAAAGCCCCGCACGGTTTCCCGTGCGGGGCTTTGTCTAAACACAGACTACTTTTTAACTACGACTTAGTAGTCAGTCCAGTTACCGGGACGGTAGTCTTTCTCCAGCAGCTTCGCATGGGCCACCGCAAGACGCGCGATCGGCACCCGGGGCGGGGAGCAGGAGACATAGGTCAGGCCAAGGTAATGGCAGAAGTGGATGGAGGCCGGATGTCCGCCATGCTCGCCACAGATGCCAATCTTGAGGTCCTTTTTAACCCCCCGACCACCGTCGACGGCGAGTTTCATCAGCTTGCCGATACCGTTGATGTCCAGCACCTCGAAGGTGTTGTCCTTCAGGATGCCTGCGTCCATGTACTGGGGCAGGAACTTGTTCTCCGCATCCTCGCGGGAGAAGGAGAAGGTCGCCTGGGACAAATCGTTGGTACCGAAGGAGAAGAACTGGGCATTCTCGGCCAGACCATCGGCACGCAGGCAAGCCCGCACCACCTCGATCATGCTGCCGAATTTCACCTCGGTCTCAACCCCGTACTCGCCCTCTACCTCGGCCTTCACCTGGTCGAAGATACCGCGGATGAACTTAAGCTCCTGGGCAGTACAAACCTGGGGAATCATCAGTTCAGGCAAGGCTCTGATACCTTCCTTCACACATTCCGCAGCCGCCTGGAAGACCGCCCGGATCTGCATCTCGTAGATCTCCGGGAAGGTCACACCCAAACGCACACCGCGGTGACCCAGCATCGGGTTCACTTCCATCAGGTCGCGAACCTTGGCAAGCATCACTTCCTTGCGCTCGATAACGTCGGCAACCACTTCCTCGCGCATGGCGGCAACCGATTCGCTGCCAGCGCTGCCAGTGGCTTCACCACCGGCCGCATCGATAGCCTGAAGGGCCAACTGCAGGCTATTGGCACCCTGCACCGTGGTCCGCAGGTGGCGCAGCTGCACCAGATCATCACGCAACTGCTCTTCAGTAGGCAGGAATTCGTGAATGGGCGGGTCCAGCAAACGAATGGTGACCGGATAAGGCGCCAGGGTCTTGAACAGCACCTTGAAATCCTCACGCTGGAAAGGTACCAGCTTGTCCAGTAACTCAACCCGCTGTGCGGTGGTATCGGACAGAATCATGTCCACCATGATGGGCAGACGGTCGGTGTCGTTGAACATGCGCTCGGTACGACACAGACCAATACCCTTGGCACCATATTCCAGTGCCTTGGTGGCACCGTCAGCAGTATCCGCATTGGCCAGCACTTTAAGAGTGGCCACCTCATCAGCCCAGGACAACAGGAGCTTGAGGTCATCGGAGAACACCGGCGGCACCGTGGCGACTTCGCCGAGATACACATCACCGGTACCACCGTCGATGGTGATGACATCACCCTCGACAATGACGGTGTCGCCAATCACGGCGCGACGCTTGTTTACGTCAACGGTAATACCTTCGGCGCCAGCGACACAGGGCTTGCCCATACCGCGGGCAACCACCGCCGCGTGGGAGGTCTTGCCACCACGGCTGGTGAGAATGCCGGTGGAGGCGAAGAAGCCATGGATATCTTCCGGCTTGGTCTCTTCACGCACCAGGATGATGGCTTCGCCACCGTCACGGCCACGCTCCTCGGCACGATCGGCATCAAACACCGCACGGCCAGAGGCGGCACCCGGAGAGGCTGACAGGCCCTGGGCTACCGGCACTGCGTCGGAGGTGGGATCCAGATGGGGATGCAGTAACTGGTCAAGAATTTCAGGCTCGATACGCAACAGAGCCTGGTTACGGGTGATAAGCCCTTCGTTGGCCATCTCTACCGAGGTACGCACCATGGCTGCGGCGTTCATCTTGCCGTTGCGGGTCTGGAGGCAATAAAGAATGCCTTCTTCGATGGTGTATTCGAAATCCTGCACTTCGTTGTAGTGGCTCTCAAGGCGATCCCGCAGGGCGCTCAGCTCCTTGAACAGAGCCGGAAATTCCTGCTCCATCTCGTCCACGGTCTTGGGAGTGCGCACACCGGCTACGACATCCTCACCCTGGGCATTGACCAGGTATTCACCGAACATCTTGTTCTCGCCAGTGCCTGGGTCACGACTGAAGCCCACGCCAGTGGCGCTGTCGTCGCCCATGTTGCCGAACACCATGGCCTGCACGTTTACTGCGGTACCGTTGGCCATCTCCGGGGTAATGTTGAACTCACGGCGATAATCCACCGCACGTCGTCCACCCCAGGAACCGAATACTGCCTTGATGGCAATCTCCAGCTGTTCATACACATCTTCCGGGAAAGGCCGGCCAGTTTGCTCAAGCACCACCTCGGCGAAGCGCTCACCGGCCTCCTTGAGATGTGCAGCAGTCAGGTCCAGATCCGCGGAGACCCCTTCACGCTTTTTGATGGCATTGAAATGCTCATCGAAATGCTCGTCATCGACACCGAGAGCGACCTTGCCAAAGAGCTGAATGAAACGGCGATAGGCATCATAGCCCGCACGCTCGTTCTTGGTCTGGGCGATAAAACCTTCGAGGGTCCCGGCATTGAGGCCGAGATTAAGAATGGTATCCATCATGCCGGGCATGGAGATGGCGGAGCCAGAACGTACGGAAACCAGCAAGGGATTCTTGGCGTCGCCAAAACCGCGACCACTCTTCTTTTCGATGTAGGCAATGCTGTTGCGCACCTCATCCATGAGCCCTTTGGGGAAGCTCTTGTCGGCATCAAGATAGCTCAGGCAGGCCTCGGTGCTAACCACAAAACCTGGCGGCACATTCAGGCCAATCTGTGTCATCTCGCTGAGGTTGGCACCCTTGCCGCCCAGCAGAGCCCTGTTCTGGCCATCCCCTTCATCGAACGTGTAACAAAATTTCATAAGCCTGATTTCCTGATTGTGGTTGGGTGCGGAAAAGCCCTGATGACGAAGCCACCGGTTTCCTCCGACGAAATTTACCGCCTCGAAACTCAGGCGGAAAACGCGGCCCGCAAGGGCCCTGACAAAACGCGCAAGGTTAGCGGATCAGGCCCTTTTTCGCAAGCTTGAGCTCTCCTGCCACAACGGATAAATACCTCCGGATGGCTCACCGGATTGCCATTGGAATCAATCTTCCGTACAAGGCCTGTGATGCGAATCAGGGCAAGCGACCCGTGGCAAAGAAACGCCGCCCCTCAGTGGAAATCACGGGAACGGGTTTCCATCTGCCCCAGCAGGGCATCATGGTTGGTCAGCCGGCTGGCCACCACATGGATAACCCGGCCTTCACGTGCAATCTTTCCCCTGACTTCCAGCAACCGCCCACCCAGCACCAGACTACGCTGACGCTCCACCAGATGTGGACGCAGCACCACATTCACATGCCCGGTTTCATCCTCCAGGGTCATGAAGACTACCCCCGCCGCGGTGGCGGGTCGTTGCCGATTGATCACCAGACCAGCAACCCGTATCCACTGTCCATGACGACTCTTTCGAATACGGGCCGCATCACACACATCCCGATGAAAATGTTCACGCAATAAAGCCAGCGGATGCCGGCCCAGAGAAAATCCCAGATTGGCGTAATCCATCACCAGATCCGCTCCCTCGGTGGGTACCGGCAACAATGGTGAGGCTTCGGTAAAGCCCCCTGGCTGCAACAAAGCCGGCATAACATCGGCTCCCAACACCGCCCACTGCGCCTGGTGACGATTACCGACCAGCCCTGCCAGGGCACCGGCTGCAGCCAGACGTTGCAGTTGCCGCCGTGGCAGCCCGCTTTGTCGGGCCAATGCCTCCACGGACTCCCACGGCATGTCCGGGTCGCGGCTGTTTATCAATCGCTCTGCCCCGCTTCGGGACAAGCCCTTCACCATGCAAAGTCCCAGGCGCAAGGCGGGCTTCCGTTTATCGGCCTGCACCAGCGTGCAATCCCAGTCGCTGTAACGCACATCTACCGGAAGTACCGTTACCCCGTGGGAACGGAGATCCTGAATGATCTGTGCCGGGGCGTAAAAACCCATGGGCTGGCTATTTAACAGGGCACAGGCAAAGGCCGCGGGATGATGGCATTTCAGCCATGCCGATACATAAACCAGCAGCGCAAAGCTGGCGGCATGGGATTCGGGAAAACCGTATTCCCCAAAGCCCTGAATCTGCAGAAAGACACGCTGGGCAAATTCAGCGGAATATCCTCTGCTCCGCATACCCTCAACCAAACGCTTCTCAAAAGGCCCCAGCCCGCCCTTGCGACGCCAGGCCACCATGGCACGGCGCAACTGATCCGCCTCCCCCGGGCTGAAACCGGCGGCCACCACCGCAAGCTGCATCACCTGTTCCTGAAAAATTGGAATACCGAGGGTTCGCTCCAGCACCTTGCACACCGCCGCCGAAGGGTAATCTACCGGCTCCTTGCCCTGCCGACGGCGCAGATAGGGATGCACCATACCGCCCTGGATGGGGCCGGGGCGTACGATGGCTATCTCAATAACAAGATCATAAAAGCAGCGTGGCGCCAGGCGGGGCAGCATCGCCATCTGTGCCCGTGATTCGATCTGGAAGACTCCCAAGGTGTCAGCACGACAGATCATCCGGTACACCGCCGGGTCCTCGGCCGGGATATCCGCCATAGCAAGTTGCTGGCTGCAATCCCGATTCACCAGTTCAAGTGCACGACGAATAACACTCAGCATGCCAAGCCCCAGCACATCCACCTTGAGCAACCCCAAGACATCCAGATCATCCTTGTCCCACTGGATGACGGTGCGTTTTTCCATCGCGGCATTCTCAATGGGCACCAGGCGGGAGAGCCGATCCCGCGCGATGACGAAGCCACCGACATGCTGGGACAAGTGGCGGGGAAAGCCGATAAGCTGCCCCACCAACACCATGAGCCGATGAATGACCGGATTCTCCGGTTCCAGTCCGGCCTCACGCAGACGTTCCGCGAGCACCTGACGGCCATCCCACCACGCCACGGAGGCAGCGAGGCGCTCAAGCTGGGCACCAGCCAGTCCCAGAGCCTTGCCCACATCGCGTAATGCGCTACGAGGACGATAGGAGATCACGGTGGCCGTCAGCGCGGCCCGATGACGGCCATATTTTTCGTAGATGTACTGGATCACCTCCTCACGTCGCTCATGCTCGAAATCCACGTCAATATCCGGTGGTTCATCACGTTCACGGGAGATAAATCGCTCAAACAACATCTCCATCCGGGCCGGGTCTACCGCAGTAATTCCGAGGCAGTAACACACCGCAGAATTAGCCGCAGAGCCCCTGCCCTGGCACAAGATGCCGCGACTGCGGGCAAAGCGCACAAGGTCATGAACGGTCAGAAAATAGGGTTCATAACCAAGCTCGGAAATGAGCTCAAGCTCCCGTGCCACCAGCTTGCGTACCCGCTCTGGAACGCCGGTAGGCCAGCGCCGTTTCATCCCGGCATAGGTTAATGCGCTCAGGTGACTCGCTGGTGTTTTTCCCGATGGCACCAGCTCTTGCGGATATTCATAACGCAACTCATCCAGGGAGAAATCACAACGCTCCGCCACCGCAACGCTTGCTTCCAGAAGTTCCCGTGGATAGCACTGCGCCAGCTGTTGGCGACTGCGCAAATGGCGTTCGCCGTTGGCATGCAAGGCATCCCCGACCCCGGACACCGGGCAACCCAGACGAATGGCGGTGAGGGTATCCTGCAGTGCGCGTCGGGCAGGGCTGTGCATGTGAACATCGCCCGCCGCCACCAGCGGTAATTTGGCTCGCTGGCCCAGTTCCCGCAATCGGGCAAGTCGCACTTTGTCCTGGCCGTCCCGGAGCAATTCCACCGCCAGCCACAAACGTTTGGGAAAACACCTTGCCGCCCAGCACAGCTGTTGATGTGCCGTATTTTCCCCGTGTAGCAACAACGCAAGGCAATCAGGCAGACCGCCCTCAAGATCGGCACAGCTCAGATGATAGGCGCCCTTTTCTGCCGCCCGTCGTCCCCGGCTAATGAGCTCGGAAAGTGCGCCATAGCCATTCCGGCTGGTTGCCAGCAAGAGCATCCGGGGGCCATTTTCGAGCTGTAACTCAGTGCCGATAAGCAGCTTGAGCGCATGCTCCTTTGCCGCCACATGGGCTCGCACCACACCCGCAAAGGAGCATTCATCAGTCAGTGCCAAGGCGGTGTAACCCAGCTCTGCGGCCCGTGCGACCAGCTCCTCGGGATGGGAAGCACCGCGGAGAAAGCTGAAATTGCTGATACCGTGCAGCTCTGCGTAGGCAGGTATGCCACTTTCCCGGACCGACATCTCTCGCGAATGCGCCTGAAGACTGTTCATTTATACAGTATACAGGCGCAGAATATCCGGTAGAAGGATGTAAATCAGAGACTGGGGACAGCGTGATTCTGGCTGGAATCAGGGACTAAACAGCGTGGGGGGGTGGCGCAATTCTCGCCTACCTGGCAGGCAATTCTTCCTCTTCCCGGCGCACATAATAGATAAAGTGCCGACCGGCATCCCGCTCAAATTCGTGTAGCCGTTCAATCTGTGCCGTAGTTAACGGGTTTCCTTCAGGCAACAACAAAATACCAGCTGGATTCACCACTTGCCGCGCAAGTACCATGCCTTCCCGCAAGGCTCCGGATTCAACACGTATTTCCTGACCGACATCTACCTGGAAGCGCCCCTCCTCGCTCTCCAGCACCTCCAGTGCAACTGCTGCCACCTCGGGATCATAGATCTGTCCGCTGTGCCTCTCGAGCAGTGCACGTGCCTCCACCGCCGAGACGGTACGCTCCACCAGATGCCCCACCTGCACCGCATCAAAATCATTAGCGACTCGCAGGATACGCGCGCCCAGCGGAATCTTCTCGCCCGCCAGCCGGTCCGGGTAGCCGGTACCGTTGTAGCTCTCGTGGTGCCCACGAATGAGCCTTGCGGCATTGTGCAGCGGCTCAAGCGCCAGTAACACGGCCTCACCCAGCACAGAATGCGCCTCCAGTTGCTTGCGCTCCTTCGAATTCAGGGCTGAAAAGGGCTTTTCAACCACCGGGTCCGGCAGACCGATCTTGCCCGCATCGTGGAGCAGACCCGCATGGTAGATATCCTGGACAAGCTCCGGCTCAAGCCCCATACCTTCAGCAATACAGCGCGCCAGCTCAGCCACCCGCCGGCCGTGCCCCTTGCACGCACCTTCACGCATGTCCACGAGGTTGGCAAAAACCGGGATTGCCGTCAGATAGCTGTCTTTCAACTCCTGCTTGCTCATCTCCTCGAAAGACGCGCTTTGGGCCACCTCCTCCCGACGCGCAACAACCTCCCGCGCAAGGCGCTGGTTGAGCGTCTTGAGCTCCTCGTTGTACTGCGCGATACGCTTGACCAGCCGCCGACGTTCAAGCTCCGAATAACGCAACTCCAGCCCGCGTTGCACGGTCGCCACGAGTTCGGCGTCATCCCATGGCTTGCTGATGTAGCGGTAGATATCACCCTCGTTGACCACTTTGATAGTGGCCTCCAGATCCGCCTGCCCGGTTAACAGGATACGCACCATATCGGGCCATCTGCGGGCGACCTGGCTCAGAAATTCGGCCCCATCCATGTTCGGCATACGCATATCTGAAATAACCAGATCCACGACCGAGCCCTCCAACAGGGCAAGCCCTTCCTCACCATTTGCCGCAAGCAGAATCTCATACCCGTGAGGACGGAAAAGTCTCCGCAAGGCACTCAGGACATTAGGCTCATCATCGACAATCAACAGCGTGCCGGGGGGAAAGGCCGATTTCCTGATTTTCGGATTATCTTCTGGAGTCATTTCATTCTGCTTTTTCATTGAGTGACGCCCCGCGAATCGGAGCAATATCAGCCAATGGACTGAAGCTCTTGTTGTGCCACCGGCAACCACACGCGAAAACGTGTTCCCTTGCCCGGCTTGCTGTCTACTTCGATGCGGCCACCATGGTCAGCGACAATACCGTGGGACAGGGAAAGCCCCAGGCCAGTACCCTGCCCCACGGTCTTGGTGGTAAAAAAGGGATCGAATATATTGCCGATATCATCAACCGGAATTCCCCTGCCCGTATCCTCTACCTCAACCCAAACCCATTCCGGCTCAACCCCCGTTCGCACGGTAATGGTGCCGGGCTTGTCCATCGCCTGGGCCGCATTGATCAGCAGGTTCAAAAAGACCTGGTTCAGCCGCGTCATCCGACACTGAATTTCTGGTAAAGGACCAAAATCCTTAACCAACTCTGCTGCGTGCTTTAGCTCATTGTTGGCGATATTCAGGGTGCTCTCCAGACCGTCATGAAGATCCGCCCACTGCCACTCCACATCGTCAACGCGAGAGAAATTTTTCAGGTCCTGCACAATCTGGGTTACGCGTGTTACCCCCTCCCGGGATTCCCGACACAAATCACCCATATCCTCACGCAAGAACTCAATATCCATTCCGGCTTTGGCCTTGGCCAGGGCCTTGAGGGTCTCCGCATCCATCCCTGCCTCCGCCGCCTGGTAAGCCTCCAACACCCGAAACAAATCTTTCAGATAGTTATCAAGCGTACCCAGGTTGGAATTGATATAGCCCACGGGATTGTTGATTTCATGGGCCACCCCGGCGGCCAGTTGTCCGAGCGAAGCCAGTTTTTCGGATTGCAGCAGCTGATTCTGTGCCTCTCCAAGGCGCCGGTTCAACTCGTGTAATTTGGCATTACTTGCGCGCAGGGCCGCCTCTGTCTCCTTCAGGCGAGTAATATCTGTGCGCACGGCCACATACTGATACGGCTTACCGTCAGAACCAACAACTGGCACGATGGTCGACTCGGACCACTGGTGCCCACCATCCTTTCTGCGATTGCAAAGGGTCCCGTGCCAAACCTTCCCGGCCTTGACGGTGTTCCACAGATCGGCGAAAAATTCGGGCGGATGGATACCGGAGTTGAGAATCCGGTGATTTTCACCGATCAATTCCTGGCTCGTATACCCGGTCGCCTCACAAAAACGCTCATTGGCGTACAAAATGACGCCCTCTGCATCGGCAATGGTCATGATGACGTGCTGATCGAGCGCGAACATCTGCATGGCCAGCTCTGCAGTCAGCTGCGTTGGCGCGGACTTCTCCGTCGGGGTAGCGCGGCGCTCGGTCTCCACGCTGGCCAGATTGTTATCAGACATCTTTTCTCTCTCCACCGCTATTAGCTCCCCTTAGCCCCGGTATGCCCGGGCGAATACTGAGGGAGCCGCTATAACTAGTAACGGCAGGCTGGGGGTATAGCTTGAGTAAAATCCGGTGGTTGGGGTAACAACCGGCTGGCTGAGACAAAACCTGTCTCGAAGGACAGAAAAATCGGTGAAGGAATCAGGACCAGATAGTGCGTAACCTGGCGCGGTTGAGGGCAAGCCACTGCAGGGGAATCACTGCGTAACCA
The DNA here is from genome assembly GCA_021773635.1 of Gammaproteobacteria bacterium. Taxonomy (GTDB): domain Bacteria; phylum Pseudomonadota; class Gammaproteobacteria; order HK1; family HK1; genus JAJFJV01. The sequence goes on from JAJFJV010000023.1 coordinate 93,062, forward strand.
TTTGAAATATGGCCACTTTCAAGCTGTTCCAGGGCCTCGTCCAGCGGCACAACGCGGGCCTCGATATCCTCGTCCTCATGAGCCAGCCCGTGGATGCCACCAAGCTCCCGACTATCTACCCGGGCACAGAACATGGTTGCGGTTTCAGTGCAACTTCCCGGGCTCATGAGCATGGTGCCGATAGACTCCATCAGCGTAAGGACGCAACCCGCCTCCTCCATGGCCTCACGCCGGGCAACCTCTTCCGCGCTCTCACCCGGCTCGATAGTGCCTGCCACTGCCTCGGTAAGCCATGGCTCCAGGCCCGCGGCATAGGCACCGATACGAAACTGCTCCACCAGCACGACAGCATCCTGCCACGGGTCGTAAGGCAGCACGACGGCGACATGACCACGGTCAAAGACCTCGCGCCGGATGGGGGGTGTCCAGTCGCCCTCATGGGTACGGTGTTCGAGGATATATTCATCCACCTGGAAATAGCCCTTGAACGAGGTCGTACACTGCACGTTGCGGACCCGGTGCTTCAGCTCCATAGAGCGATTCATCGATAGCTTCCTCCCACGATAAAAGCTCTCAAGTACACTTTATGCCTCAAGGGCATCCGCCAGTTGCCCGAGATCAGTGACCGTAAGATCAGGCTCAAAACCAAGCTCCTCCATCACCTTCTCGCGACGGTTTATCCAGAAGCTGGTGAGGCCAAAAACCTTGGCTCCGACCATGTCGTAGGAGTTGGCGGAGACAAAGGCAACCTGCCCCTTGCTCCGGCCGAGTTCTGAAATTCCGTATTTATAGGCTCGAACCTCGGGCTTATAGGCCTGCACCTCCCCCGTGCTAATCACCTTGCTGAAGTATTTTTCCAGCCCGGAATGAGAGAGCGAACCCTGGACTATCCCGGGGGAAGCCATACTGAGGATAGCCAGTTCATATTTCTTGCTCAATCGCTCAAGTCCTTCCTCCACATCCGCGAAAGGTGGCAACGCCCGATCGGCAGCCAACAACTTGTCGTGGAGATCATCAGGCACGAGAATTCCCAGTTTTTTGCCCGCGTAGTCGAGGGCTCGCTCGGAAATATCCCCCCACGGCCGGAATTCCCCCATCAAACCGCAAAGCCAGCAATATTCCTTGCTTTTGGCGAACCACATCTCCGCAAGTTCCAGCCCTGCAGTGCCGTGGGCAGGCAAAGCTTCCTCAAAAAGGGTTGCCACCGAAAGCTTGTCAAACAAGGTGCCATAGTGGTCAAAAACCAGGGTCTCGGTAGCGGCATGGGGTGAGCTCATAACAAGGGTTCCTTATTTGGCAGAAACAGCAGAATCAGGACCGAGGCTAGCACAAAAAGATATTCTGAAAACGCCATGGCGGAGAGCCCCGCTCAACTAAAAAAAAGGCCACCCGAAGGTGGCCTTTCCAGTTGTTGCTCGTAAGGCACAGCGACTATGACAAGTCCACCACCAGCTTCTCGCTCTTGCAGCGCGAAACACAGGGAAGGATGTAGTTGGCCTTCTCCTCATCACGGAGAACCAGATCCTTGTGATCGACAACGCCCTCCACATACCTGGTCTTGCAGGCGCCACACATACCCGCACCACAGGATTTCTCGATGTTGTGGCCGTTTTCTATCAACACATCCAGAATGGAGCGATCCGGCGGCACCTCATAGCTTTCATCGGTACCTGCAACCGCTACCTGGAAGCCCACACCAATCGCGAGGTCACCAATATGCTCCTCGACCTTGGTAGGCTGACCTGCCTTCGGCACCGGAGGCTCGCTGGGAGGCGGCGCACCAAAGTATTCGTAATGCACCGTACCGGAAGGCCAGTGACTGGAAAATTTCTTAATTGCACCCATCAATCCTGGGGGGCCACAGAAATACAGGTGGGTTCCTTCCTCCGGATCGGCAAGTTCCTTCTTGAGATTAATGCCGCGCTTGGGGTCACCGCCATCAAGGTGGAAGATTACCTTGCCGTCAGCCTCAAATTTCTCCAGTTCCTCGCTGAAGGCAACATTTTTCTTCGCCTTGGCGCAGTAGTGCAGCACGAAGTCAGCACCGATATCCTCGAGTCGGTGAAGCATGCAAAGCAAGGGCGTGATACCGATGCCACCGGCAATGAACATGCTCTTCTTGGCGGTTTCATCCAGCAGGAAGTTGTTACGCGGGCCACCAATAGAAACCACTCGGCCAACGTGCACACGCTCAAATACCGCCATGGAGCCGCCACGACCATTGGGCGGGCGAACCTTCAGCACCCCGATGCGATAACGCATGCGGTCGGAAGATGGACTACTGATAGAGTATTGACGCACCCGACCATCACGGAAGTTGATATCCAGATGGGCACCAGGGGTGAATTCTGGCAGCTCGCCGCCGTCCGGATCGACCAATTCGTAGGAGTTAATGTCTTCTGCTTCGTAGGTCACTCGCCTCACGAAGAGAGGCATGACTTGCTTTACCATAACCCTGGAGTCCTCTTGATTTTAGCTTTATAGATACACTTCAAGATGCGGAAGCGGCAACCAGTCACCGTCATGCACCTGAAATACTGAAACTTCCTCTATCCCTGGAACACTCACTCTCCAAGGCTCGCCCGGATACCAAATCAACCGGAGGCTGATTTCCGATGGCCAGATTTTGGAACCAGATGCTTTCATAGCCGACGAAGTGCCGTCCAATTGAATTATCATATGCACTGCATTTGAAATATGTATTACCCTTAAGGGCATAATCTTCCCGGGAGTTAGCCACACCACGTGAATAGAAATTCTAACGACTCATTCTCTCGCCTGAATTTCAAGCAACTGCGTTGTTTTCACGCGGTAGCGGTGGAAGGCAGCTTTACCCGCGCTGCACTGGCGCTCAATGTGGGTCAGCCAAGTATTACCACCCACGTCCGTGCCCTGGAAAATTACTATGGTGTTGAGTTGTTCGCACGACATGGGCACAGCGTACAACTCACCGATATCGGTACGGATCTGCTCGAATTCACCCGACGTATTTTTATCCTGGAGGGGGAATCCGCCTGTCTGTTGCAGGCCGCAAGCGCCCGCAAGGTTGGACGGTTGAAGGTGGCCGCCATTGGCCCCTTGCAAGTCACCGATCTCGCGCTGGCCTTCGGTGGGCTGTATCCGGATGTTGAGTTATCCATCACCCTGGGCAACTCCCAGGATGTCCTGAGTAATCTGCTTAACTTCAAGTCTGATGTAGGAATCCGCGTACAGATCGAGGACGATCCACGCTTCTGCTCAATCCCCTTTAGCCGTGACGAAGTGGTTATCCAGGTCAGTAGTAACCATCCCTGGAGCGGGCGAAATGTCATTGATATTGAAGAATTACAGGATCAACGCATGGTCCTGCGCGAAGTCGGTTCAGCCACCCGAAAGGCTTTTGATGATGCCATCGATGCTGCTGGCGTGAAGGTTCGGGAGGTCCTGTCCATTGGTAGCCGCGAAGCAATACGCGAGGCCGTCGCCCGCGGGGTCGGCATCGGCATTGCACTGGAGGAAGAGCGAGTCCCCGACCAGCGCATACACGTCCTCAAGGTAGCCAATACCAAAATCCACCTCAATGCCCACGTACTGTGCTTGCAGGAACGCCGGCAAGCTCCACTCGTCGACGCTTTTCTGCAGGTGGCCAAAAATGCTACCCGCCTGCCCCCGGAACAGTAAATTGTCTCCGGGCATTGCGTAAAAGCCGCCTAGCCTTCTAAAATAGGCACCTTCCTATATCAACCCTGCTTGCGTGTTCCCACGTTACTTTATCGTTAGAGGAAAATTAAGATGGCATTGAAGGATATGCTCGTTCACCTGGATGGCGGTCGCGATGATAACCGCCGCCTGGAAGCTGCTGTAAACCTGGCCAAGGCCCACGGGTCCTTCCTTACCGGCCTCTACGTAGCACCGGAAATCCATGGTCGCTCGTATTCCGGACAGCTGCTTCAGGGGGCCTCGGACGCGATGTCAAAGACGGTTTCCAAGGCTGAGAAAGCCCTGCAGACGCTCGCCGATGCCGCCGAGAGTCTCGCTGACGAGACCCGTGGCAACTTCGAACAGACGGCCACCAAGGCCGGTATTAGCCATGCCTGGCACCATATTGAGGGAAGTGTCTATGATGCCCTCTCCGTCCACGGTCGCTTCTGCGACGTCGCCGTTGTAGGTCAGGGTGGGGAAGCCAAGAAGCGCTTTGGCGAAACCGCTACCGAGCATCACTTGCTGTCCGTTGGCCATCCGCTCATGCTAATTCCGCGGACCGGTCATTTCCCGACCATCGGCAAACGTGTGCTCATCGCTTGGGATCGGAGCCCATTGGCTGCCCGCGCAGTACACAATTCCCGTCCTTTCCTGCACAGTGCCGATGAGGTCAAAGTGCTGGCCATCAATCTGGAAGCCGAGGTTCACGGTGGTGTGCCCGGCTCGGGTATCTGCGAGCATCTCGCCCGCCATGATATCAAGGCCAATCCCGAGCATATTGACGTACGTAATCGTGATTTGTCTGATGTGCTGCTTTCCAAGGCCACAGAGATGGATGCCGACCTGATCATCATGGGTGCCTATGGCCACTCACGCTTGCGCGAGCGGATTCTCGGCGGCGTCACCCACAACATTCTTCATCACACAACCATTCCGGTGTTGATGAGTCACTAGCTGCAACATCCGGCAAAGTCCTCGTAAGGACCTTGCCGCAAAATAAAAAAAGCCGGGTGCAAAAACACCCGGCTTTTTTTTGTCCCGGGTTCCGCGCTTAGTCCAGCACACGCTCCTCTCCATGCTCCGGGACCACACAGGACCATTCCAGGCCTTCTTCCACAGCATGGCGGAGGGCATCCGATGCTTGTGACTCACCATGGGTCACAAAGGTTGTCCTCGGCGGCCGTTGAAAATGGCCAAGCCAACTCATAATTTCATCGTGATCGGCATGAGCCGAAAGCATATCCAGGTTATGAACCTCGGCACGCACCGGTACATATTCTCCAAAAATTTTCACCCGTTCCGTCCCGCCGACCATGGCTGCCCCACGCGTACCACCGGCCTGATATCCGGTGAACAGGATAGTGTTACGACTATCCGGCCCAAAATATTTGATGTGGTGGAGCACCCGGCCACCGCTCGCCATTCCGCTGGCAGAAATAATGATCATCGGCATGCGCGAACGGTTGAGTCCCTCCGACTCCTGAACATCCCGCACGTAATGCGCCACTCCACAAGTAGCCCGGGCCTCGGCAGCATTAAGACGATGCTCGCGAGGATGGGCACAAAAAATTTCGCTGGCATTAATGGCCATCGGGCTATCAAGAAAAACCGGCAAATTTGGAATTCTTTCCAAGTCCTTCAAACGTCGAAGATGAAAGAGCAAAAGCTGGGCACGCCCTACGGCAAAGGCAGGAATAAGTACCGTGCCACCCCGGGAGGCAGTCCGCGTAACAATGTCTGCCAGCGCATCTTCGGGATCCACGGTGCCGTGCTCTCGCCCCCCGTAGGTTGACTCCACCACGAGATAATCGGCATTCCTGATGTGTGCCGGAGGCAACATGAGAGGGCAATCCAGACGCCCCAGATCACCGGAAAACACCAGCTTTCGCCCGCCAATTTTTAAACTCACCACGGCAGCACCCAGGATATGACCAGCCGGATCCAGCTGCACCTCCACTCCCTCATTCAACTTTTCGCGACTCCCGAACTCGATAGCCCGGAAGCGTGACAACGCCGCCTCGCCCTCCAGCTGAGTGTAGAGCGGGCGCGCAGGATGATGCCTGGTATAACCATAGCGATTGGCCAACGCGGCACTGCGTTCCTGCAGAAACCCGCTGTCCGGCAGCAAGATGGAACAAAGGTCCCGGGTGGCGGCACTGCAAATTACCTCGCCGGAAAAACCCGTACGAATGAGTACTGGCAGATAACCTGAGTGGTCGAGGTGTGCATGGGTCAGCACAACCGCATCGATGGTTGACGGGTCCACGGGCAGGGATGCCCAATTGCGCAAACGTAACTGCTTATAGCCCTGGAATAATCCGCAATCCACCAAAAGCCGATACCCATCCACTTCCACCAGATACTTGGAGCCGGTCACCGTTCCCACTCCGCCGAGGAATCTGATCCGCACTTTTTTCATGGCCACCTCGTATCATGCAAGCACGCGTTTCACCTGTAAGTCTAGCTTCGAATGACAAGGTGGAGGGAAATATAGGTATGTGATGAATTTAATGCTATAACTTGTGTCAGTGAGTTTTAACTGAATGGTGATTTGCCAGCGCCATCAGGTCCACGGAAAGTCTTGAACACCACAAGAATAGGGGAACACTCATGCGCCACCTTTACCTCCTTCGCTACCTCACCACCTGCCTGTCCCTTGTCATCGCAATCGGCCTGATAGCCACCCCGATTGCCCAGGCCAAAGAAATCGTCATCAAGTTCAGCCATGTCACCAGTGGCAAAAAACATCCCAAATATCTCGCTGCCGAAGAGTTTGCCAAGCGTGTCAACGAGCGCCTGGCGGGCAAGGTCCGTGTGGAGGTCTATCCGGGTGGCCAGCTCTTTAACGACAAGGCCGTTCTTATTGAGCTCATCAAGGGGAAATCGGTACAGATGGCTGCGCCCTCGCTCTCCAAGTTCGAGGCCATCACCAAAAAATTCCGCATCTTCGATCTGCCTTTCCTGTTTAACGATATCAATGCGGTCAATGCCTTCCAGGGGTCTACACACGGCAAGGCCCTGCTCCGCTCCATGGAGAAAAAAGGCATTCTCGGACTTGCTTACTGGCATAACGGCATGAAGCAGATGTCCGCCAATAAACCGCTGATCAAACCGGCGGATGCCAAGGGCCTGAAGTTCCGTGTTCAGCAGTCCGATGTGCTGGTGGCCCAGTTCAAACAGTTGGGTGCCACTCCTCAAAAGATGGCCTTCAAGGAAGTGTACGGCGCACTCCAGACTGGCGTCGTCGATGGTCAGGAGAACACTTGGTCTAACATCTACTCGAAGAAGTTTTTTGAGGTCCAGAATGGTGTGACCGAAACCGACCACGGAGTTATCGATTACGCGGTCATCGTTTCCAAACGCTTCTGGAGCAAACTACCCAAGGACATCCGAACAGAGCTGAACGCCATCATGGCGGAGGTCACCTCTGACCGGAACGGCATGGCCCGCAGCCTGAATCTGGAGAACCGCCAGAAGATCCTGGATGCCAGCAGTACCATCAACACCCTCAGCAAGGCGCAGCGTGAAGCCTGGCGCCAAGCCATGAAGCCGGTGTGGAATCAGTTCGCCGACCAGATTGGGCATGACCTGCTGAAAGCAGCCCAGTCCGCGAAATAATGATTGGCATTCACACTACCCGTTCCAGGCAACTGGACTAAGCGGTTGTCCGGGCTTGTAGCCTTTCTGCACCGCCTGGAGGAAGGCATCCTCGCCTTCCTCCTCGCGGCCATGGCGCTGGTGACCTTTGGTCAAGTCGTGGCCCGCTACCTGTTCAATACCGGCGCCATCTGGGCACTGGAACTTACCTCCTTTCTGTTTGCCTGGCTGGTCATCCTCGGCATGGCTTACGGCGTGCGTATCCATTCCCATATCGGTGTAGACGCCTTCATCAAGCTGTTCGACAAACCCAAGCAACGCATCCTGGGGTTGATCGCGATCCTGGCAGGACTGGCCTATGCCGTGCTGCTGCTATACGGCTCCTGGGAACAGACCTTTGGCATCATCTACGAATATGAAATTGAAGCAGAGGATCTGAAGATCCCGCTCTGGATTCCGCTCAGCGTACTGATAATCGGTTTTTCCACCATGATCGTGCGCCTGATGCTGATCGCCTGGCGCGTGATCATGCTGGGCGAGTCGCCCGAGCTGATTGCCGATGAAAGTCGTGAAGCCGTCGAGCAATTCGAGGAAGCCGAAGACGAGAGCGAACAACAGGAGCCAAAAGCATGACCATTGCCTTCCTGTTCATTGCGTTGTTTTCACTACTCTTTATCGGTGCTCCTATCGCTGTTGCCCTCGGGCTTTCCAGCGTCTCTACCATGCTCTTTTTCGCCGATGACGACCTGGCCTCCCTGGCCGGCAAGCTCTTCGACACCATGCACCACTACACGCTGATGGCGATTCCCTTCTTCGTCCTGTCATCGGCCTTTCTGTCCACCGGAGGTGTCGCACGCCGGCTAATCCGTTTCGCCACCAATATCGTCGGGCATCTTCCCGGCGGTCTGGCCATGGCCAGCGTTGTCGCCTGTATCCTGTTTGCTGCCGTCTCCGGCTCATCACCGGCTACGGTGGTAGCCATCGGCTCCATCGTCATCGTAGGGATGGTAAAGGCGGGCTACAGTCAGGATTTCGCGGCAGGCCTGATCGCTAATGCGGGCACCCTCGGCATTCTGATTCCGCCGTCCATCGTCATGGTGGTCTATGCGGCGGCAACCGAGGTTTCAGTGGGCCGTATGTTCATGGCGGGCGTCATTCCAGGCATCGTCGCGGGAGCGATGCTGATGATCACTATCTACATCATCGCCCGGATCAAACATCTGCCACGCCAGCCCGTACCCACATTCCGCGAATTTCGTGAGTCTTTTACTGACGCCATCTGGGGCCTGTTCCTCATTATCATCATTCTTGGTGGCATCTATGGCGGCATTTTTACCCCCACCGAAGCGGCTGCGGTAGCGGCGGTGTATGCCTATTTCATCGCAATTTTCGTATACAAGGATATCGGCCCGCTGAAAGAGGGCGCACCACGGCTTCCCCCGCACAAACTGGCGGTCCAGGTTTTCATTCACGAAGACATCGTGAAAACCCTGCTGGATGCAGCCCGTGTGACCATCATGCTGATGTTCATCATCGCTAACGCGATGCTGTTCGCTCACGTACTGACGGCCGAGCGCATTCCCCATGCCATCACCGAATTAATCGTTGGCGCGGGTCTTGGGCCTATCTCCTTCCTGCTCATCGTCAACCTGATCCTGATTCTGGCCGGCGACTTTATGGAGCCCTCCGCGATCCTGCTCATCATGGCGCCGATCCTGTTTCCCATTGCGGTCCGACTCGGTATCGACCCTATCCACCTCGGCATCATCATGGTGGTCAACATGGAGATTGGCATGGTCACCCCACCGGTTGGCCTCAACCTCTTTGTCACCGCCAGCATCACCAATATGTCCCTTGTGCGGGTACTCAAGGCGGCTGTACCGTGGATGAGCATCCTGTTGGTCTTCCTCGGAATCGTGACCTATGTACCCATCTTGTCTACCTGGCTACCCAACATGCTGATGGGCCCGGAGATAGTCAGCCCGCAGTAATACCGGTCCGCCACAGGCAATCACCTCAACATACGCTTGAACGCATATACGGATTCACGTATATTCTCCGGCATGCGCCCTGAAGCCGACCTGTTCTTTCGCATGATTTCCGACAGCACCCGCCTGCGCGCGCTGATGTTGCTTCAGCGTGAGGGCGAGCTCTGCGTTTGCGAGCTAACCCACGCCCTGGGGATGTCCCAACCAAAAATCTCACGCCATCTGGCCCGCCTGCGCGAATCCGGCATCCTGCTCGGGCAACGCACCGGGCAGTGGATTTACTATCGAATCAATCCGGAGCTACCGGCCTGGGAACTGGCCGTCCTGAAACACACGCTTACGGGCGTTGTCGATTCCCTGCCATATACCTCCGATCATCACAAACTCGAGGCCATGCCCAATCGGCCGGTTGCGCGTATTTGCGCCTGATTTCATCACCAAGAAAGAGAGCCATAATGTCCCGTCTACACATCCATATTTCCGTCGATACACTCGATTCCAGTATCCAGTTTTACTCCGCCCTGTTTGGTTCCGAGCCCAGCGTGCTGAAGGGTGATTACGCCAAATGGGATCTTCAGGAACCCGCCGTCAACTTCGCCATATCCGCACGCGGCAAAAAGGCCGGACTGGATCACGTGGGTATCCAAACCGGCTCGGACGAGGAATTGGCCACGGTACAAGCACGGCTTGATGCGGCCGGCATCTCTGGCCTTTCCCAGGATGGCACCTGCTGCTACGCCAGTTCACAGAAATACTGGAGCGTCGATCCTCAGGGAATCGCCTGGGAGGCTTTCCACACCCTGGACTCGATTCCGACATTTAATGATGCCGACACCCAGGCCCCGGAGAACAGTTGCTGCGTACCCGACAGTGCTGCTTCTTGCTGTAGCTAGCAACCGGTTTCTCTTTCCACCCATGAATCCAATACTTACAGGGGACTCCGCATGAAAGCACGTGCCGCGGTTGCATGGGGGCCTAAGCAGCCCTTGTCCATAGAAGAGATCGAGGTAGCAGGCCCGAAGGAAGGCGAGGTTTTATTGAAGGTTATCGCCTCCGGAGTCTGCCACACCGATGCCTTTACCCTGTCGGGAAACGATCCCGAAGGCGCCTTTCCCTGTGTCCTCGGTCATGAAGGCGGTTGTGAGGTGGTGGAGTGCGGTCCGGGGGTCAAGGAATTGAAGCCCGGAGACCACGTCATTCCGCTCTACATCCCGGAGTGCGGTGAATGCGAATACTGCCATTCGGATAAAACCAATCTGTGCCAATCCATCGCCTCCACGGTGTGGACCGGCTATATGCCTGACGGCACCCGACGCTTTTCCCAAAATGGCAAGCCCATTTATCACTACATGGGCTGCTCCACCTTCTCCGAATACACCGTGGTACCCGAGATCGCCCTGGCAAAAATCAATCCCGCAGCGCCGCTGGAAAAGGTCTGTCTGCTCGGTTGTGGCATCACCACGGGCATTGGCGCGGTATTGAACACCGCCAAGGTAGAGCCGGGGTCCACCGTTGCAATCTTTGGTCTCGGCGGCATCGGTTTATCAGTGGTTCAGGGCGCGGTGATGGCGAAGGCCGCGCGCATCATCGTCATCGACACCAACGCAGATAAATTCAAGATGGCCCGCGATCTGGGAGCCACCGACTTCGTCAATCCGCGCGAACTCGATGTCAGCGTCACCGAAGCGGTGGTCGACATGACCAACGGTGGCGTGGATTATTCCTTCGAATGCATCGGCAACGTCGAGGTAATGAGGGAGGCGCTGGAGTGCTGCCACATGGGTTGGGGTGTAGCCACCATTATCGGTGTCGCCGGTGCCGGACAGGAAATTCATACCCGCCCCTTCCAGCTGGTAACCGGCCGCACCTGGAAAGGCACCGCCTTCGGCGGCGTCAAGGGCCGTAGCCAGCTACCTGGCTATGTCGACCGCTATCTGGCTGGCGACATTCAGCTGGATTCCATGATCACCCATACCCTGCCACTGGAAGAGATCAATACTGCCTTTGACCTGATGCATGCTGGCAAGAGCATCCGCTCGGTCATTATTTTCTAGGGTCTGGTCACTATGAAGCAGATAGAGCGAATCAAGGAGGCCGGAGGCTGGCTGGAGCGTTACGAGCACGAGTCGGAGACGTGTCACTGCCCCATGACCTTCTCGGTATTCCTGCCACCGCGGGCACACAAGGAAAACGTACCCGCGGTCTACTGGCTTTCCGGCCTGACCTGCAGCGATGACAACTTCCGCACCAAGGCGGGCGCGCAGCGCTACGCCGCTGAACTGGAGATCGCCCTAATCATTCCCGATACCAGTCCACGGGGCGACCAGGTTCCGGATGTGGCCGGCCGCTACGATCTCGGTCAGGGGGCAGGTTTCTACCTCAATGCAACCCGGCAACCCTGGGTCAAACACTATCAGATGTACGATTACATCACCCGCGAGCTACCAGCCCTGGTAGAGCGCTGGTTACCGATAACCCCCGGGCTAAAATCCATCAGCGGTCACTCCATGGGTGGACACGGCGCACTCATCGCCGCGTTGCGGGAGGCCGGTGCCTACCGCTCCGTCTCCGCCTTCGCCCCGATTTGCAGTCCGGTGCATTGCGGCTGGGGGCAAGGCTGCTTCGGTCTCTATCTGGGCGATGACGAAAGTACCTGGAAGGCCTATGACGCGAGTTGCCTGATCGAAGCCGGTGCAGCGGAGATTCCGCTGTACATCGACCAGGGAACGGCGGATGAATTCCTCTCGGACCAACTGTATCCGGAGCGGCTGGAAAAGGTTTGCAGCGAACGGGACTTTCCGCTTCACCTGCGCCGTCAGGAAGGCTACGATCACAGCTATCACTTTATCGCCAGTTTCATTGGCGAACATCTCGCCTACCACGCCGCCGCGTTACGAGCCTGAGCAAGCCAGAGGGTACGGCTCCGCCCGGGGATGGGCAGAATCAAATAAGGTTGCCGGCCATGGAAAAAAAATTCTCCTGGGGCATGACCCTGCCCGCTATCGTGCTGACCGTAGCCGGGTTTCTGCTGGCCTATCAGTTCGTCGACCCGGCGCCACCCAACCGGTTTATCCTCTCTACTGGCTCAGCGGGCGGGGCCTACCAGGCCTTTGCCCAGCGTTACCGGGACATCCTGGCAACGCGCGGTATTGAGGTCGTCCTGCAACCCAGCGCCGGCTCGGTAGAAAACCTGGAGCGACTACGCGCGGGTGAGGCGGATGCCGCTCTGGTACAGGGGGGTGTAGACAGCACGGATGGTGGTGACTTACTCGCACTTGGCAGCCTTTATCTGGAACCCCTGTGGATATTTCACCGCGCGGAGAATATCAAAGTCCTGCCCGACCTCATCGGCAAACGGTTGGCAGTAGGCCCGCCCGGCAGCGGCACCCGTGCCCTGGCCCTGCGCCTGCTGGAAGATAACGATCTGCTCGCTGAAATGGCCCTGCAACCTCTAGGTGGTGAGGCCGCACACAAGGCCCTGGTCGCCGGAGAGATAGATGCCGCATTCTTCGTCGCCTCACCGCAAGCCCCCCTCATTCGCACTCTGCTGCAGGACCGAAATCTCACGCTCTTCAGCTTCCAGCGTGCCGAGGCCTACACCCGGCGCCTGCGCTACCTGTCCAGCATAACCTTGCCGCGTGGCATGGTAGACATGGCAGGGGATCTTCCGGCTGAAGACAAAACCCTGGTCGCAGCGACCGCCAACCTCATAGTTCATCCGGACCTGCATCCCGCGCTGCAACAAATCCTGCTGCAAACGGCCAGCGAAGTACATCGGGGAGGCGGTTGGTTTGAGCGCGCGGGAACATTCCCCAATGCGGACTTTGCGGAATATCCGGTCAGCCCCGAGGCGCGCCGTTTCTACAAGTACGGCCCGCCGCTATTGCAGCGCTACATGCCCTTCTGGGCCGCCACCCTGCTCGATCGCCTGAAGGTGATGCTGCTGCCACTGCTGATGCTGATGATCCCGCTGATCAAGGTCATGCCGCCGCTGTACACCTGGCGAATGCGCTCACGCATTTATCGCTGGTACCAGTCATTGCTCCAGATCGACCTGGAAAGCGCAGAAGAGAAAGCCGACAGCGCTGCCCTGGCGCAACGTGCGGAGGCATTGGAGCAGGAGGTGGCCAAGGTACATGTCCCACTATCCTTTGCCGGCCAACTGTACGATCTGCGCCAGCATATCGATTTGGTAAAGCGCCGGCTGCGCCGTTAATAACGCGGCCGCCGCACCTTGGCGCGGGTGATTTTTAGCTCATTCTGCTTACTGTTACGCCCTTTTCGGGTAAGCACCTCATAGAGCAGGCTGCGGCTTTTTCCGGCTGCCAGCGAGGTAGAGAACTCCACCGTCCGGAAATCGTGCCTTTTGGCATCCAGTGCACTGCGGAACTCCGCATCTCCCGGAAAATCACGGCGAATCTCCACCGTGATCGGTTTGCCACTGTAATTACGAATGCGCCGCGCATACACCACGCGTTCATCCCAGCCCACCACCTTGCCATTGCGGTCAGACACGCGCCGGCCATCCCCGACCCTGCGATAGGTGCTGGACTTCGATAGCTTGAGCCAGATGTTCTCGCGCGAGCTTTTCAGCTTCTGCAATTCAAACAGGACCCGTTGATCTGCACCCAGATTGATCTCGATACGATCGCCGATGGGCACGTATTTGAGTGTCCGGGTAGCGAGATAACTCAGACCATCCCGGCCGTTGTCACGGAAAACCGTCACCTTGCCATTGGGTAGCGGCGTAGTGCCCAGCCCGGAGGGCTGGTCGTTACGCAGCAGATAAAGTCGTGCCAACTGCCCACCGTACTGTCGTGGTCGATAACGGTAGCGAATTTCAAAAGGCACATTGGTACCATCAAAGCTGCGCAGGCGCTTGGACCAGCCCTCGGGAATGGTCTCCTTGCCCTCAATGGTATAGATAAAGTACTCGCTCAAACCCTCCTTGATAATCTCCTTGGGCTGGCTGGGCGCTGACAACTCTGCCACCGCATCCTGAGCCATCAACGCCCCCTTGGCCGCACGATAACGCAATTCATTCTTGCGTTTGGCGTCCATGCGTCCCACGGCCCGCACCGGAATATTGGCGAGTTGGGCAATTTTCTCCACCAGATTCAGGGAGCCCACCACCACGCGCACCTGGGCATCGCGATAGTCCTCTCCGGAATTATTGAATACGCGCACGAATCCCTCGATACGCATACGCTTTTCATCGGCTCCGGCCACCATCAGATAATCCGCTGACCAGGTGATTCCCGAGGTGAAATAGCTGATCTCAACCGACACCTCGCCATCCACCTTGCTCTTGACGTTCCAGTAGAGCATTTGCGGCTTGTCATGGGGAAAGGTCGTATCCAGCACCACCATACGACCGTCGTGAGACGGGAAACGCATTTCAACCGAAGTGGGATCGATGAGCGTATTGGCCCAGCTGAACTGCAGGCTGTTTACCCCCTTTTTGAAGCTCACCACCCGGGTCTCACGCACCAGGGTCAGATCCTCAGAGTTGTAGATCGTGAGCTGCACCGTATCCCGCTTGGGCACCGTGGAAAGATCTACATTTTTCGCCCAACCCGGCACCGCCGCAAGCATGCAAAATGCCAGCGCAAGCGCCATCTGAACAAGCCGACCAAACACTGGCACGCCCCTCATCTTCACACTCTGACTACCATTCATTTTTTAGCACCAGGTGAAGTTTGTAGATCTTCTTTTTCGCCTTGCCGGCATTGGCCGCCGGCAGCGGAGCATGCAGCACGATGCGCTCGGCACGGGTTTTCTCCTTGTCCGGGCCACCCGGAAAGTTACTCTCCTTCCCCAGCTCCCACTCAACCCCGCGCCGTTGCCCGCCCAGCAATCGGGCACTCAGCTGTGCAAGATTTTCCACCACATCCAGGGTCACGGCCGTGGATTTGAAGTTTTCCACCTCATAGCGCACCACCACGTCCCGATGAAAAAGATTGCCATCAACGCGACGGCGCTTGTTACGTTCGATAGTACGTTTGACTACCACATCCCGGGCCACCCCGAGATACAGCGACATCAGGTCTCCCGGCGCGGTGAACTTGCCCCAGTCCTCGCCGAGAAAGGCGCTGCCACCATGCCCGTCTTGCTGAAATATGCGCACCTTCCCGTAAGGTAGCGGTGCCTCGCCCAGCCCGTGCGCCTTGTCGTTCTCCAACCGATAGTGCATGGCGACCCGCAGCTTCTTCTCCTTTTTTACCTGGTAACCGATGGCACTGAGATCCGCGGTATAGGTCTTGTGTATCGGCACATCGGGGTAGCGCCGGATCAGCATCTCCCGAGTCTCGTTGAGGCCGATGGGTTTTACCAATCGTTCGCCATAGCCTATGGAAATACCACTTTGACCAAAAGACTCATTGGCGAGATTACGCACCTTCAGGTACTGGGATAGCACCAGCCGTTGCTCATCACGGGAGGCAATTGCCCGGTAATTGAAACTTTTGTCGAGCTTGCCAAGCAGGTAACTGATACGTACCCGTGCCGAGCCGGGACGGCTCGCATAAACGCTCCACACCAGGGCGTTTTCCCCGGGTGGATAGCTCACCGCCAATACCTTTACTTGCTGGCCACCCCTGGCTGCGCCACCCAGCACCCGGAATACAATGGAATCCGCGTCAATGCGGGTGTTGGCCCAGGAAAAATCCACCTGATTCAGTCCCTTGACCAGCGGTACCCGGCGTTCCTCCTCCACCAGCGTTGCGCGCGGGTGGTCGAGCTGCACCTCGACCCGCTCCCGCGCCGGCAAGGTAATGAGCTTGATGCGGGCCGCGACCTCACCATAAGGCAAGGCAAAGCCCAGAAATACCACCAATATTCGACCTGAAAGCAAATATCTCATCATCTGTTTATCCCCTTCGGGCTTGTTCCGGATTATGCTTGGCTCAATCCGGTACCTGACTATGGAAGGCCACAACTCAGGGCCAGATACCCCGCTGCAAGGTTACCCGCGCCACGTGCTCAATTGCCTGCACCAGTGCCGCAATTCTGAGATTTACCTCCAGCGACGCACCGACAGACTCATCACTCACACTCCCTGCAGACAGGGTCCGCCACCGCCCCATTACCGCATCCACCGCGGCGTACATTTTCCGGCGCAGCTTCTCGTTCACTTCCTCAAGTGACCAGCTTTCATTGGCGAGATTCTGTACCCACTCAAAATAGCTGACCGTGACCCCACCTGCGTTGGCCAGAATATCTGGCAGCACCGGAATCTGCTTTGCCTGCAGTATCTCGTCCGCCATCAGGGTCACAGGCCCGTTGGCCGCCTCTACCACCAGCCTGGCCGCAACACGCTCGGCATTGTCGTAGCGGATAACTGCGCCGAGAGCAGCGGGAATGAGGATGTCGCATTCCAGCGCAAGCAGATCCTGATTGCTCAGAGTCTGGGTATCCGGGGTCCCGACCACGGTGCCCACCTCCTGTTTCTGGGTGCTCACCGCATCCAGGTCAAGTCCCTCCTCCGCGTAAATGCCACCCTTGGAGTCACTCACCGCAACAACCACGGCTCCCGCCTCCTGAAACAGGCTTGCTGCCACGGAGCCGACGTTGCCAAAACCCTGAACCACCACCCGCGCACCCGCCACGGAGGACAGGCCGGGCAGCCCGGCCTGCGCGAGAAAGCGCTCGGTGGCATAAAGACACCCACGGCCAGTGGCTTCCATCCGTCCAAGTGAACCTCCAAGCTCCAACGGCTTTCCGGTGACTACGGGAAGGTTATTTTGGCCCGGGTGGAGAATATCGTAGGTATCGTAAATCCAGGCCATGGTGCGCTCATCGGTATACATGTCGGGGGCCGGGATATCGGTCTGGGGGCCGATTTCATCACCCAGTTCGCTGATAAAGCGCCGGGTAATGTGCCTTAATTCTGCCTCGCTAAGTACCTTGGGGTCGCAGATAACGCCCCCCTTGGCACCACCAAACGGAAGATTGGCGATGGCACACTTCCAGGTCATCAGCGCGGCAAGGGATGCGACCTCTGCACGGGTAATCTCGGGGTGATAGCGAATCCCGCCCTTGCCCGGACCCAGGACATGGTTGTGCAGGATTCGGTAACCGTGAAAGGTACGCACCGTGCCATCGTCCATTTCCACCGGAAAACAGACCCCAATGGTGCGCTTGGGCGCCTTGAAAAAATCGATCAGGCCTTCCTTAAAACCGGCGATATAGGCCGCAGCCTGTTCAAAACGCTGCTGGGCAATAAACTGTGGATCCAGATTCTCGACACTTGCCCGATCCTCGTCGGCCGGCTTTGTCACCACTTCCATCATCCTGAACCTCCCGTTCGATAGCTCCGAAATTACCCGTTGAGGCGCCCTGATTGCAACCATGCCCTGACCCTGTGACTGGAGTCCAAACAATGAATATTGATCATCACTGCTGTCCCGTTAACTTTGGGTGAATTCGGCCATATGCCTTGTTAGAAAAAGCCAGACGGATGCATAGTCGCCTGGAAGACATGAAAATTAAAAAAGAGCCCCGTCATTCCGGACAACGTTTTTTGCTGAGCCGGAATCCAGGTTTTTCAAGTGCTTATCTGCATACCGGGTCAAGCCCGGCATGACGGATCTTAGTTAACGGGACAGCAGTGATTGATCATGATCAATAGACCTGTGGCGACGGTGTGCTTTACTCAGAAGTAACCAAGTCTTTTTCGTAGCTCGTACGCCTTCAGGGGAGAGCGGTTATGGAAGACGTGTTTGCATTTGCGGATGAACTGGGGCCACTGAAAGTCATCCACGTTCACGAACCCTCGGCGAGCCTGCGTGCAGTACTGGTGGTGGACAATATTGCCAAGGGGCCTTCCATCGGCGGGGTGCGTATTGCCCCCGATGTGAGCACTGAAGAGTGCTTCCGGCTGGCCCGGGCGATGACGCTGAAAAATGCCGCGGCGGGACTGCCCCACGGTGGCGGCAAGGCGGTGGTTTACGGCGATCCCCGGATGCCGCCAGCCGACAAGGAAATCCTGATCCGCACGCTGGCTAACGCGCTGCGCAACACTGAGGACTACATTTTCGGGCCCGACATGGGTACCGACGAGACCTGCATGGCGTGGGTCAAGGACGAGATAGGGCGGGCCGTAGGACTGCCGCGCGAAATCGGCGGCATCCCGCTGGATGAAATTGGTGCCACCGGCTGGGGTCTCTGCCACGCTACCAAAGTGGCGGCGCAATATTGTGGACTCGAATTGGCCGGCGCCCGGGTCGCGGTGCAGGGATTCGGTGCAGTAGGCAAGAATGCGGCGCGGTTTCTGGGTGATCGGGGCGCCGTACTGGTGGCGGCCGCCGACTCCCAGGGAACGATCCACAATCCCGCCGGGCTGGATGTACAGCAGCTCATCGCCATCAAACAACAAGGCGGCTCGGTGATCGATCATGCCGGGGGCGAGACAAAGGATTGTGATGCCATTATCGATGTGGAATGTGACATCTGGATTCCTGCCGCCCGGCCGGATGTGATCCACGCGGACAATGTGCAGCGGCTCAACACGAAGCTGATCATGCAGGGCGCCAACATCGCGGTTACCCACGATGCCGAACAAATGCTCGCGGACCGGGACATCCTCTGCGTACCCGATTTTATCGCCAATGCCGGCGGCGTGATCTGCGCCGCGATGGAATATCGTGGTGCCAGCGAAGGTGCGGCACTGCAATTTATCGAGGAAAAATTGCGCCGCAACACGGAACTGGTGCTCGCGGAAGCCAAAGAGCGCCACATCCTGCCTCGCGCGGCAGCCATGGAGATGGCACTGGCCCGGGTTAAAAAGGCCATGAGTCTGCGACGCTTCTCGCTATTTTCCACCGCTCCCGGTTTCGTCTGATGTACCGCATCCGCTTTCACGGGCGCGGCGGACAGGGCATGAAAACCGCCAGCCGGGTACTGGGCACGGCCTTCTTTCAGCAAGGCTTTCAAGTGCAGGACGCGCCGCGCTATGGCGCCGAACGCCGTGGTGCACCGATCTTCGCCTACGTACGCGCGTCCCGCACAGCTATCAATGAACGCGGAGTCATCCGCCACCCTGATCTGGTGGCGATTGCCGACGACAGCCTCGTTTCCTCGCCGGCGGCTGGCGTGCTGCAAGGGCTTGGCCCTGGCACAACCATGCTCATTAACAGTCACGATACCCCGGAAGTATGGCGACACCGGCTGAATCTTGACGCCACAATCCTGATCGTACCCGTGGGAGAAGAAGTCACGGATCGCGCTGATCTGCCCTTCGCCGGCATGGTGTGCGCCGCAGCGGCGGCAAGGCTGGTCGGCGTGATCGGACGTGAAGCGCTGGCAGCGGCAATCCGCGAGGAACTGGGTGCCCACGGCAATGCCCTGGCGGATCGCAATATCGAAACCGCGCTCCACACCTATGACCTGATGCAGGATCACGCCGGTGCAGTCACCGAAGGCACGGAAATCAGTGCCGAAAACTATGCTTCACCGCAGTGGATAGACCTGCCACTGGAGAATGCTGGCCGGGCGGCACCGAGCATCCACGCCGCTGCCACCAGCACGCTGTTAAAAACCGGACTGTGGCGCACCATGCGCCCGGAGATTGACTACACCCATTGCAACCGCTGCTGGTGGGTGTGCAGCACCTTCTGTCCCGACAGCGCGATCCGGGTGAACGAGGCGGGTTTGCCGGAAATCGATTATGACCACTGCAAGGGCTGCCTGATCTGCGTAGCCAAGTGTCCACCCCACGCCATCGAAGCAATCCCGGAGCATTTGGCCCAGGCAAGAGAGGAGAAGGCACATGCGGCCAAAACTCCTGACCGGTAATGCCGCGGCCGCCTGGGGCGCACGCCTTGCCCGGGTGGATTACGTACCGGCCTTTCCCATCACGCCGCAGACCGAGATCATAGAAACTCTTGGTCGCTGGATTGAAGGTGCCGAGATGCCGGGGCGCATGGTCACCCTGGAATCGGAGCATTCCATGATCACCGCGGCGGGAGCGGCCGCTTCGACCGGGGTGCGGGTCTTTAGCGCCACCTCAAGTCAGGGCCTGCTGTATGGCATGGAAATGATCTATACCGTAGCCGGCTGGCGCGCGCCCTTCGTGCTGGTCAACGTCTCCCGTGGCCTCGCCTCGCCCATCACCCTGGAGCCGGATCACAATGATGTGCTAGCAGCGCGCGACAGCGGTTTTCTGCAAATCCATTGCGCCACCTGTCAGGAGGTGCTGGACAGCGTGATCATGGCCTACCGCATTGCCGAAGATCCGCGGGTGCGCTTGCCAGTCATCGTTAACCTGGACGGCTTCTACCTGTCCTTCACCCGCGAACCGGTGGATATTCCAGAGCCCGATAGTGTGGCGGACTTTCTGCCCGCCTACGATCCGGAGAGCACCCGTTTTCGCGCCAGCAGCCCCAACAGTCAGGCCGTTGCCGTACTGGGAGGTGCGCCTTATTCCTATTTTCGTTACGAGAGCCATCTGGCTTCTCTGAACGCGCTAGGCGTACACACGGAAGTGGCGGAGGCCTTTGCGCAGCAATTTGGCCGCCGCTACGAGGCGGTGGAGGCTTATCGCTGCGAGGATGCTGAAATCATCTTCCTGATGATCGGATCTTTCGCCACCAAGGCGAAGGCGGCCGTCGATGGACTGCGCAACGCGGGGGAATCTGTCGGGCTGGCGCGCCCACGCCTGCTGCGCCCGCTACCCACCGACGAACTCGCACGAATACTGGGCGGCAAGCAGGCAGTCGCGGTCATCGATCAAAATATTTCCATGGGTATGGGGGGGGTGCTGCACGCGGAGCTCGCCTCGACGCTCTATGGCAAGGCTAATGCCCCCCCGGTGCTCACCAGTTTTATCGGTGGACTGGGTGGCCGCGATATCAGTCCGGAGGAGTTTTACGAGATTGCCGCCATTACCCGTGAGGCGGTAAAGAGCGGTGTCACGCCACCGCCACGACTGCTGTACACGGAGCAGGAATACCGCGAGGTGCAGAAGTTGCAAGCCATCGCGCACGCCGAGCGATACGAGGTGGGAGCGGAATAATGGCCAAAACCCCCATCAGACGCATGAAGGACCTGCCCTCCTCCCATCTGTTCGGTAGTGGTACGCCCATGTGTGCCGGTTGTGGAGGACTGGAGTCGCTGCACCAGATCTACGAGATACTCGGCCCCCGCACCGTATTCGTGAATGCCGCTGGCTGTATGACCCTGTTGGCGATTTACCCCTTCACCCCCTTTCGTGGCTCCTGGCTTTATACCGCGATGGCCTCGGCACCAGCCGGAGCCCAAGGCATCCGGGATGCCCTGGATATCCTGCTTGAACAACAGCGCATGGAGCCTGCGGAGGACCTGAACGTGGTGGTTCTCACCGGAGATGGCTCCGCCAACGGCATGGGCCTCTCCGCTACCTCGGCGGCCATGGAACGCAACCTGGACTTCCTCTATATCTGCTATGACAACGAGGGCTACGGCAACACCGGCCAACAATTCTCAGCCGCTACACCCCACGGCGCGAGGACCGCGACCAGCACCGGCCCCCACGGCTTTAGCGGCAACAAGAAAGACCTGTTCTCCATCTGGGCGGCACACAAACCCGCCTACGTGGCCACGGCCATCGGCGCGGAACCCGTGGACCTCGCACGCAAGATTGAAGCCGCAAAGCAACTGAAGGGGCCCCGGCTGATCATCACGCTGGCGCCCTGCCCACCTGGCTGGGATTTTGATCCCCGCGACGCAGCGGACATCGGCAAGCTGGCAGTCAAAACCGGGATCTGGCCACTCAAGGAATATGTCGACGGCAAGGTGGTGCACAGCAAAATTCCCCACCCGCGACTACCCGTGGAAGAATATCTGCAGACCCAGGGACGTTTTTCCCATCTGTTTCACCCGCGCCGTGATGAAGGCCTGCTGGCGGAGATCCAGGACAGCGTCGACCGCTACTGGAACGGGATCACGGAATAGGCACACCCGCTTCCCACGGCAAAGCCCATGCTCACAAATCCTGAAAGCTACAGGCATCGTGGTGGTGATAAACCACTGCTCGGAAGCACGATCCCGCAACACTTCAATGAGGTAGCAGCCCGCTTTCCGGACCATGAAGCGGTGGTGTCCCTGGTTCAGGGCCAGCGGCTCAGCTATGCAGAGCTGGCCGAGACAGTCAGGGAACTGGCCCGTGGCCTGCTGGGACTCGGCTTCAACAAAGGCGATCGCATCGGCATCTGGTCCACCAATAACCTGCAATGGCTGCTGCTGCAAATGGCCACCGCCCACATCGGTGCGGTGCTGGTCAATATCAATCCCGCCTGCCGGACCAGGGAGCTCGCCTACGCGTTGCAGCGCTCCGAGGTCAACGGCCTGTTTCTGATTCCCGGTTTTCGGCACAGTGATTACATTGCGATACTGACGGAGCTGATTCCGCGACTTAAGGACGAGGCCACGCTCCCGAAGGATGGGGATTTTCCAGCCCTGCGACGGGTGGTGGTTTACGACCCGGCGGCACCCACAGAAACCCGCCGTCCGCATCCCGGCTTCACCACCTGGCCCGAGTTACAGGCCGCAGCCGCAACGGTGTCGAGTAACGAGCTTGCAACTGTCACCGGCGGACTGGATCGGGATGACCCCATCAACATCCAGTTCACCTCCGGTACCACCGGTTCCCCGAAAGCCGTGGTGCTAAGTCACCACAATATCCTCAACAACGCGTGGTTTTGTGCCCGGCGCATGCATTTTAACGAGGCCGATCGCCTCGCGGTACCCGTACCCTTCTATCACTGCTTTGGCATGGTGCTAGCGAATCTCCTGTGCCTCTCGGTGGGTGCCTGCATAGTGATTCCCTGCGAACACTTCGATGCCGGGGCGGTACTGAAGGCGGTGGAAAGTGAGCGCTGCACGGCGATTCACGGTGTACCGACCATGTTCATTGCCGAACTTGAACACCCGCAATTTCGTGACTTCCGGCTCGAGACCCTGCGCACCGGCATCATGGCAGGCTCGCCATGCCCGGCCACGCTGATGCAGAGAGTGATGAACGAGATGCATTGCCGGGAAATCCTCATTGGCTACGGCGAAACCGAGGCCTCACCGCTCACCCACCTGACCGCCCCGGATGACAGCCTGGAGCGTCGGGTCGAGACCGTGGGCACCAACCTGCCCCACCAGGAGGTGAAGATCGTCGATGTGGAGAGCCGGGCCACAGTGCCGCTGGGAACCGTCGGAGAGATCTGTTTTCGCGGCTACCACATCATGCACGGTTACTATGGCGATGCAGAGGCTACTGCCAAGTCTCTCGATGAGTACGGCTGGCTTGCCTCGGGGGATCTGGGCACGATGGATGCCGACGGCTACCTGAAAATCACCGGGCGGCTCAAGGAAATGATCATTCGTGGCGGTGAAAACATCTATCCACGTGAGATCGAGGACTTTATCTTCAGCCATCCCAAGGTAGCAGAGGTAGCGGTTTTTGGGATTCCCGATGCCTACTATGGCGAGGAAATCA
The DNA here is from genome assembly GCA_021773635.1 of Gammaproteobacteria bacterium. Lineage (GTDB taxonomy): Bacteria > Pseudomonadota > Gammaproteobacteria > HK1 > HK1 > JAJFJV01. The sequence goes on from JAJFJV010000023.1 coordinate 116,792, forward strand.
TGGCCTGGATTCAGCTACACGAGGGTGAAACCGCGACGGTCGAGGAAATCCGGGACTACTGCAAAGGCAGGATCGCCCACTTCAAGATTCCGAAGCACGTCCGTTTCGTCAGTGAATTTCCCATGACCGTGACCGGAAAATTACAAAAACACCGTATGCGTGAACTGGCCCTGGAGAAAACGGCCACCCCTGATTGACCCTGTCCCACCGACCCGTGCCCGTCAGAAAGGGGGGAAATCCCCCTGAAATAAGTGTGGATTCTCCAAGGAAGATAGTATAGGGTCTCTCACAGCAAAAAATTTGTAGTCGTTTCGGTAGTTCCTCAGCAGTAAATGCAGTAGACCCTCCCGTAATTTTCCAACAAATTTGCTTGCTAAAACATTTCAATAATTATGAGGTAACTAGAATGGCTACAGGTACAGTCAAGTGGTTTAACGATTCCAAGGGCTTTGGGTTTATTGCCCCCTCCGACGGCAGCGATGATGTGTTCGTGCATCACAGTGCCATCCAGGCCAGCGGCTTCAAGTCTCTGTCCGAGGGTCAGCAGGTGACTTTTGACACCGAGCGTGGTCCCAAAGGCCTGAGTGCCACTAACGTCGTTTCGGAATAAGCCTTAGCGGGCTTTTCCCGCGTCGTACCTAAAGCCCCGCTCTGGCGGGGCTTTTTTATGCCTGTCTGAAGCGTATTCCCCTGAACACAGCCAAACGAAGGCCGCTCAGGCAAATTTGGCATGGAGATAGTCAATCAACTTCTCTGCATTGACGTGATAGTCGTTATACACAACTTGGCCTGAAGGATTAATTATGACGACCCACGGCGTACCTCCGGTGCGGAAACGCCTCATGTTGAGTGAACCCCGTCCACTCTTCTGGCTCCCGGGATCGTGACCCATCGTAATGGGCAGTTGATATTGAAGCTGGATCTCCCGGACCTTGTCGCCCGAGTTCACCCCAAAACCCTCGAATACCGTTTGCACCCCGAGCGCAACGAAACGGTCTTCATCCCGGAAGGCATCCGCCACTTTTTTCAGCGCCGGAAAACCGTAGCGGTGGCAACCGGGACACCAACTCTGGAAGCACTTGAGATAAACCCACTTACCGCGCACCGATGCCATATCGAAAGTCGTGGGCTTGCCTGCCGGATCGATCCAGAATTCAGCCGCTATATCCGGCGCCATCTGCCCGAGAATACCGTATCGCTCCCGCGCGCCCTGTGCCACACGAGTTAAGATTGTCCCTGGCGAAGCACGTTGTGGCTGCGCCTTCACTAGGCCGATCCCGCTCGCCACACCCGCCCCGACCCCCATCATGCGCAATAGCGCGCGGCGGGCGATTAGCGGTGAATTACTGTAGCCATCCTTCACGGTTTACCTCCACATCATTACTGTCCAAACGGGGGCCGAGCCCGCTAAAGAGGATAGGGTTTTCGCACATCTCCGATACTTCGGACCCCGGGATTATGAATTTGTTGCACTCTGCACAATAGGAATTCATGAACAGATCAGAGTTTCCTTAAACTTGCATGCGGAGATTTGGAATAACGATTGCTCTACGGCGGTGTACTTGGGCGGAGCAGAACCAAATGGCTTACAGTTCTGTCACCGGGATTCGTCGCGCTGGCGCGGGAAAACACCCGACCAACCCGTCATGAGGCAGATATCATGAGCACTTTTGAAAGTATCAAAGCCCTGACCTTCGACCACTATGGCACCCTGTTCGACAAGCACGCTGTAGCGAAGGTTATCGAGCAAGATTTCCCGGGGCACGGAGAAGAGCTTGCCCGCCTGTGGTTCAGCACCATCAAGAAATACTGCTGGCTGAGCGGATTGATGGAGCGCTACCTCACTTGGGACGATATCACCGGGCGGGCTTTGACCTTCGCCGGCAAGTCCCTGTCCCTTGACGTCACCGCGCACCTGCATCAGAAGCTGATCGAGGCAGATCTGATCTTGCCACCGTATCCCGAGGTTCCGGCCGCGCTGGCGCGCCTCGCGGCGAAGCGGGATCTGTATGTCCTTACCATGGCATCGGCGTGGATGGTGGAGGCCTCCCAGAAAAATTCCGGGGTCGACAAGTACTTCAAGAAAGTGATCAGTGCCGAGCCCCACGGAGCCTACAAGCCAGCGACCGCGGCCTACGATCTGGGAGTGCGGGAGATCGGCTTGCCCAGGGAGCAGATCGGCTTCATCTCGAGCAACTCCTTCGACGTCATGGGCGGCGCCCATTACGGTTTTCCGACCTTCTGGTTGAACCGCACCGGCGTACCTCTGGACGAACTGGGTCCTCAGCCGGATCTGGTCGTCAAGGACCTGGCCGAGCTGGCGACGGTTCTGGGCGCTTGACCTGATTGTGGAACTGAGCGCGCTGAAAGCATCAGGGCCTTATGCCGAATTCATCAACCGTTTGCTCAAATGCCCAGTTTGCAGCTTACGCGCGCGGGCTTCTCGATGTTTGTAGCCGGCACACGCATGGGTTACAACAAAAATACTTTAACGAATTTTTGCGGCACTGCTGACGCATGACTTGGAAGGGATAGATGCTGCACAAATCATTGTGGCGACAAAACGCAGACACTACACAGCGCTGCCTCGAACATGCCTTCGTACGCGGGTTGGCCGATGGCACGCTTGACCGTGACGTGTTCCGGCAATACGTCGCCCAGGATGTATTCTTCTTACATGCCTTTTTCAAGGCGTATGCACTGGCCGCTGCCAAGTGCGATGACTTCGAGCGCGCACGGATCTTCCACGAGTTGATGACCGGTGTTCTGAGCGAGCTCAAGCTGCATGCGAGTTATTCCGCAAAGCTCGACATCAACCTTGATCAGGTAAAACCATACGTGGCCACATCGGCGTATACCGATTTCCTGCTTCGGGCAGCATGGCACGGCAGTCTTGCTGAAATCATGGCCGCCATGGTTCCTTGCATGCGGTTGTATGCGCACATCGGTAGCGAACTCGTCACCTCGCTGCGCCCGGGGCATCCGTACCAAGACTGGATCAAGGCGTATTCCAGCGACGAATTCAGGCAGCTTTGTTCTCGACTGGAGTCACTACTCGACGAAGTTGCGGCGGACTGTCCAGCCGTTCGCGATGCCTATGGCCACGCCATGCAATGCGAATTGGATTTTTTCTCGGCACCGCTGGAGCACCACCCATGACCGTGGCAATGACTATCGCCGGCTCCGACCCATCGGGCGGAGCCGGCTTGCAGGCCGACTTGAAGACCTTTCATCAGCATGGCGTCTACGGCACGAGCATAGTCACGTTGCTGACCGTCCAGAACACGCAGAAGGTCGAAGCGATTGAGATACTTGCCCCGGGATTCGTGATTGCCCAACTGGACGCTGTTTGCGCAGATATTCCGCCGTCTGCAGCTAAAATCGGTGCCTTGGGCAACGCCGCAGTCATTGAAGCGATCGCGGAGCGGGCCGGGCGCTTTTCGTTTCCGTTGGTCATCGACCCGGTAATGGTCAGCAAACACGGCGACCCGCTGATCGACGACGCGGCCGTGCAAGTCCTGCGGCAAAAACTACTACCCCACGCATTCCTGCTCACACCCAACGTGCTGGAAGCGGCAAGGTTGGCGCAGATGGAGGTCACCGACCTGTCAACGATGGAAAAAGCCGCTGCCGTCATTTCCCGGCTGGGCGCGAAGAATGTCCTGATCAAAGGCGGCTCCCTCAAGGGCGATCCCGTGGACGTCCTCTGGACTGCCGGCAAGACTTACTCCCTGCCGGCCGAACGTGTCGATACCCGATGCACACACGGCACCGGCTGCGTATTCGCCGCCGCCATCACGGCACGGTTAGCCAAGGGAGAAGACCTGGTAACCGCCGTAAAAGCGGCCAAGAAATTCATCGCCGCCGCAATCCAAACCAGCCCGGCCCTGGGCCAGGGATACGGACCGGTCAATATGCATGTACGTACGGATTTCTAATCCGCACGTACATGCTCTACGCCTGCCTGCCAAGACAATCACGTCGAATACATTCAATCTTTGTCTATTTGATTTGCTTCTCTATCGCCTGACGATTTTTAGCCGCCTCGACTTGAAGCATCTGCTCAACCTCTTTTGCTTTTTCAAGCGCTCGCGTCTGGTCTGTCAAGAAATGTTCTTTACCAGATTGGGCAGGCGTCGCTTTATCTTCTTCGCCGGAGCAAGCTGCTATCAAAAATAAGGGTATGAACAATATCAATCGATACTTTGCCTTCATCATGTTTGCCTCTGCTGGTAGAAGTAGTACTGCTAAACAGTTTGGCGCCATCCATGAAGCGTGTTCGACCGATCAACTATCCTTGATTAATCCCATCAATGTCCCCAGTGGTGCCGATATGTGCTTGTCGCGGCGAACAATGATGCCGTAGGTGGTCTTGCTACCGATGTCAGCGGGTATCTCGAATTACAAAGGACCTGGCTGAGCGGGCCACAGCCCCGGGGGCATTATCATGGGTAAAGGTTTGCTCTGGCGCCATTTACTCGTTCGAGGACCTGAACGGAGCGGTGTACGCCGATTCCACCCGGCGTCCGGCCAGGTAGGCGAAGAGCACTAGAACAGCGTCAGCAGCGCCGCGTTGGCGATGGCGAATACCAGCAGGAACAGCCCCAGAAAGATGATGGCATAGCCAAATACGAAGTAGCAGATCCGCAACGGGACTGGCGGTGGCGGAACCAGTGCCGCACCCAGGTGGCCTTCCCGCTCCATGCGCGCAACCCATTCCGGATGCTCGTGCTTTGCTTCCTCAAGTTCGATCGTTCCGTCAAACATCGCGGCATTAAAGGGGAATGAACTCGGGCGCCAGTTCTCGACGGTGAAGTGGATGGTGAAGATATGCCCCATGGCCAGCACCGCCTCGATGCGATGTATCCAGAGCGCGATGTTGAGCAACCACCCCGGCATGAAATCGCTGGTCAGCACCGGGTTATAGAGCATCAGCCCGGTAACGCCGACGATCATGAGACCCCACCACACCGCCCAGTAGTCAAACTTCTCCCACCAGCTCCAGCGATCAAAGCGCGGCAGTTCATTGAGCCCGAAAACCCAGCCGAGATGACCGAGGAATCCCTTTACATCGATCCACTGGAAAACCAGAGTCTCGGGGCCCAGCAGAGACCAGGGGAAACCCTTCCAGTCCACGCGGCAAAGCAAATAGACAATATGCATGGCAAAGCCGGCCAACATCACCAGACCAGCGATGCGGTGGACCTCGAGAACATCACCGTAGTCACCAAAGACACTGGCAAGGTCACGCCCCCAGGGTGTCTCAAAGTACATCCAGGCGATGCCCGTAACCGACAGCAGCATGAACAGCAGGACGAGCCCCCCGTGCCATAGCCGCTGGACCATGGTAAATCGTCTCAGGCGGGTGCGGTCATCAGCCATGATCAGACCCCCTGCGCAGTCGGGCGACCAGATCGCGTATCCACCACGCCATCGTATAGGGCAGGAAGAAGAGAAACACGCCCACCGCCAGGATCAACATGAACCAGACAGCATAGTAGAGGAGCGGGAACGTGCCGCGGGCCTCGGACGCGATGGGATTGGGTTCATGCACCATGTAGGAAGCGAACGAGGGCGTCGCACCTTCGTGACACTTGGCACAAACATAGGCATGACGTCGGATCGGGTTAAGCGGTGAGTAGTATTGGTAGACGCCGGCAATCGGCTGACTGCGGTGGCACTGCACGCAGGTAATGCCCATCCTCAGGCCGTGCAGGTCCTTGGTCTGCTGGGTGTGACATTTCTGGCAACGCAGCTCGGGGCTGTAATCAGCCACCCCCTCGTGGCCATCTACCCGGAAACTTGCGTGGCTCAGCTTCTGGCGGGTGGGTCCCAGGCCCCAGAGTCCACCCTCACCACCGGGCAGTTGCCGGTAGAAACGGTATGCGCCCGGCAGCGTATCCTGGTCCCGGAAATATCCCGTCCCCGCCAACTCGGCAGGCACCTCCGTACCCTGCCCGTTGGCGAGCGGGGGCACAAGCAACGCCCCCATCAGCCAGATTATGGTGCGACCGAAAGACATCGGACTCTCCCGCGCTCGGCGACTGCTCGCTTACTGACTGGCCTTAATCATATCTCCCGCGGGCGTTCGTCGAGTGGTCAAGGCATCCCAGCGCCGCTGCAGATCCGCCGGGTCTTCATCCTTATGCCGGTGGCAAGTCTGGCAGGAATTCGGAATACCGGTCTCAATCGTATCCTTGGGCAACAACGCCGTGAACACGTGGCTGCGGATATCTCCGGATTCAGCGCTCTTGGCAATCCTGGGCATGTGACAGTTCGCGCAGTTGCCAAAGGAATGGACCGAATGGGCACCGACTTCGGCAACCTGCTCATGGCAGGAAACACAAAGCTTGTCGCCCTCAAGCTTGGTCTTGCTGTGGAACAGCGGATTGCCAAGCTGATGAACCACGTGACAGGTCAGGCAGCCTACCCCGCTGTCTGCATGACGCGACTTCTTCCAGTCGATGTACTGTTGATGATGGCCCTTGGACAGACCACTGGCATAGAGATGCTTGTCTCCAAGTTCAATAGACCGGTAGTAGCTCTCCAGTGCCTTGCCCGGTCGGTAGCCCACGGGCCAGCCCGCACCCTTGGCCTTGGTTGACTTGCCGCGGTTATGGCATGAGCCACAGATCTGGACAGCCACCCCACCCGTCAGCTTGCTCGGGTTGACGATGGTAGCGCGCTTCTCGAAAGTCTCCGACGCGGGCAGGGCCGCGTGGTGTGAACCGGGTCCGTGACAGGCCTCGCAGCCAACCCCCGGCTCCTTGAAGGCCTCTTTCTCCAGATCAACACCAGTAGCATGGCAGCCACCACATTTCTTCAGCCAGGGACGCTTGTCCCAATCCTGCTCGTGGTAGTTGACCCAACGGCCGGTATCGATGTTGAACTGGGTCGGAGCAATGAAGTAGGTGCCATCTTTTTGGATCAGGAAACGCTGCTTCCACTGGCTACCGATGGTGTATTTGACCTCTTCACGTTTGAGAAAGTAGACCTGATCCAGCGGAACCTTGAGCTTTTTCTCAATCTTCTTGAAGTCAGCTTTCATCACCTCCTGATCCAGATCAACGACAATGGCGTCCTCATTTTTGGAGACGTCCTGCAGCATCTTGCTGTGCAGCGTCCGCTTCCAGGCATCGTAGTGTTCGAGGTGGCAAGTCTTGCAGACCTCCGACCCGATGTAGGCCTTGGGTTCCGAGAGGAGCTTTTTCGAGTCTATAGCCTGCGCACCCGCGGACTGGAGACAGAAAACCGAGAGTGATGCCACCAGAAGGAAAAACCTGGGTAAGTGTGCCATCGTCCTACTCCTCTTAGCTTGGTCCCTGGGCTGCTTGAATGAACAGCGGATAGCGCAAAATCACAATATCGACCTGCATGCTTAATGTCTAGCCAAGCTACTGTTCCAACACAAGGTCTTTTGCTTCCCAGCCGAAGTTATCAGCCTTTTTCTTGATCTCAATCAACTAAAAGCGTGTTTCAGGAAGCTCCCATCACGAGGAGAGAGGCTAGCCAGTACGTAATCGTTTTTATCCCCGAATTTCAGTGCCCGGCGACGATCAACGGTGAATGGAGACAGGATTCAACCATCATCGTCCAAAGGCGGTAACAACGATTCCAATTGTTGAATCAGCGCGGGTATGTCCTCTGCCGCAGTTTTATAAAGTAGCTCATGATCGATCTCCCCGTATTCATGCGCCAGAATGTTGCGCTGACCGACAATCTCACGCCAGGGCACCTCGGGATGGGCGGCGGCAAATGTCGTTGAGACCCGGCGCGCTGCCTCACCAATAATCTCCACCAGGCGTTCCATCGCCCGCACTAACATCCGGTTAGCAAGAAAACTAACCAGATCATGCTCCTCCATCATCTGCTCAGCCTCTTTGGCCGCTTGCAACATATCCCACAGATGAGCAGCGTCCCTGTCTTCAGGCTGCATATAACTCCTCCATGTCCTTTTCTATGGCACGACGTCGGTAGGGATTGGCAAGAATAGCGGGAGTTGCCAGATCTACTTTTCGACCGCAAAACAACGATGAGCAGGCATCATTAAGGGCATGCATACCTCCCAATGACGGTACTTGCCCCGGTTCAAATTCCACCAATAGATCGATATCGCTCGCCGGCCCCAATTCACCACGCGCCGCGGAACCAAACAGCGTCAACTTCCTGATGTGATAACGCCTGGCCAGAACCTCAAGCGCCGGACGAGAAATACTGAGTTCTTCGGATATATGAATCACCTCGCTCCCGTTTACCCCGCCGTTACTTGCACGGCCACCGGCACTGGATAGCCTCTCGCGCAATAATTCAATGGCCATCTTCCGTTCCTTTTCCCTGCCGCCCCGGATGGCATCGACCAGCACCAATAACTCGTAAAGCGTTGGGTCTTTTCGTGCGGCAAAGGGTGCGGACTTGTGCAATGGGGAAAAGCTCAGGCCGCGGGATTCCCCCTGAGAATCAGGCCAGATCCAGGGAAATTCATCCCTATCAATAAACCGGCCACCCATTAATGGAGCCGTCGGCGCAGTGGCCAAACCCCGGGTCAATTCACCCCGATCCGGCACAAAAACATACTTCACGCCATGCACAAGAAACTCATCCAGATTACGGAGATTCGGTACCACGGCGCCCCCATCCTTTATGGCCAATCGGGCAGCCAACAAACGTTGCACCGACGCGTGTACCTGTGAGGGACTCAATCCCAAATCACCCGCCAGTGATGCAAAGGACCATGACGCCCCCTGTATGGCGACGAGTTTCAGCGCTACAAACAAATCCTGGGGCTTTAATGTCATGAACCGCGACCATATTCCTTATTCCAGAATACAGAATATAGTTGATATCCTTGAAAAAACAACCGCCCGCTTTGGAATAACCAAACTATCGGAAACCGTCCTCCTGAATGACGGGTTCGAATTACTTTGGGAAAGTGTCACACCCCCGCGGAAGACGCTTCTGTAGATTCATCGGCATCAATATCGGTTTCACCCAAATCATCCGCAATCAAGCGCATCTGCTCCAGCGCTGACTCCAGATCCTCAACAATCTCCGCTGCAATTACCCCGGGTGCTGGCAGATTATCCGAATCCTCCAGCGACTTATCCCGAAGCCAGCAGGGTCATGGGGTCAGGTCTTGTCCCGTGCTTTTTCGGACTGACTGATAATCCTGCTTATTGTGGAATAGTGAAGTCCAAACTGATCGCCTATGGCCTGCATACTGTAGCCCCCGCTTCGGTAGGCTTCGGAAATAGCACGATTCCGGTTGGTGTACCTGGCTGTGTACCACTCCAATGGCTTGGTAACCGGTCGCCGCTGGGTCCTGGGAATTTCACTTAAATGGGGGTTGCCAGTTATCTTTTTCTGCATCTTCTCGACAAAGGCTTCTGAGCCCAGATAGATCTGGTTTTTGAGTTCCTCCCAGGGCGAGGGCTGGTTCTTGCCCTGGGCAACAAACTGTCGATATTCATTTTGAGCCTGCCGCTTGCGGCTTGCGAAGGTGGCCAGTAGCCAGTCCGTCTCCAGCCACGGAAAGCCAGGACTCATTCCCGCTGTCGCCCGGTAGCTGCTCCATCGCCACTCCCGGGCAGAGCGCACCATACGGGCGCGCACGGGATTCAAGACGATATAGCGGGAAAGTTCCAGCAGGTAACTGTCTTTCTGTACCAGAATGGCCTTGTAACGCCCTTGAAAGACATGGCCTGTCCGTTGATGGGCCTGATTGAAGCGCTGGGTGTAAACACCATTTAACTGGCGCATACCCTGTGACAGGTTGCCGTCCGGGGTTTCGATAAGCAGGTGGTAGTGGTTGCTCATCTGGCACCAGGCATGGACTGTCCAGTTAAAACGCTCGCAGACTTGCCCAAGAACCTCAAGCCACCGCTCCCGGTCAGAATCTTGGAGATAGATATCTTCCTGCCCATCCCCACGGGAAGTCACATGGTAGAGGGCGCCGGCAAACTCAATACGGAGAGGCCTAGACATAAGCGCAGGCTACTGGATGGTAGGGCACGGGACAAGACCTGACCCCGCTGACTCTTTACGGACTCAAGCCGGATAACGCAAAACCGCTTAAGGGCTTCGGCGGAGCTAAAACACTGGAGGTTGTGGAGGATCACGATGGCGATACATACAGAGCGATATACACCGTCAAATTTGAGGATCGGATATATGTTCTCCATTGCTTCCAAAAGAAATCAAAGCGCGGCGTGGAGACGCCCAAACAGGATATTGCAATGATTAAAAGTCGGCTAAAGGACGCCGAAGAACTGGAAGGCAGAAGGTAATGCGCAAAATAGAACACGAATTAAGTAGCGGCAATATATTTGCAGATCTTGGCGTAGCGATGCCAGCCGCAGCCCTCGCAAAGGCAGAGCTAGCCCGAAAGATCAGCAGCATCATAAAGCATAGGCACCTGGTACAAACGGAAGCTGCCGCCCTCCTGGGCATCGATCAACCCAAGATTTCCAGACTAACACGCGGACAGCTCAAAGAATTTTCTCTGGAAAGGTTGGTGTCTTTCCTGCTTCGGCTAGACCGTGATATTGATATTACAATCAAAAAGAAACCCCGAAGCCGTCCGGCTGCCCTTGCCGTTTGCGAGATGTAGCTGCGCCGTCCTCACTCCAGCTCCAGCTCTTATTCAGCTGCAATTTTTGGGGATGATTACCGGGGAAGCTTACGATCTCACTGCAAATCTCCAGAACCCGAATCCAATCTAAGTTCTCTCAATAATTGTACGCAAGCACCTATTTCGATGCCCTCATCGAGCTTACTAAATACAAGTGTGCCGCGCTCCTGGCCAATCGGTTCAGCGTTCTACGCACGTCATACAACAGGTCATCAGCTGGAATATCAGGATCCTTATCTACAAGCGCCGAGGCATAGGCGTTGACAGCGTATTCTGTAAACGCGATCTCATACGATAGTCGCTTAAAACTTGGATCATCAATACCGGTGATGTTCAGTGCATTCTTTACAGCTGGATGATCCAGATTGATTAGGATGGTCAATGTTGCTTTATCGTAAAATGACCGGTCTCTGTCCTCACCCAAGCCTCTATAGTCGACCTTAAAACCTCCTTTAGGCCTTCTTCTCTTTTTAGTATTTCCATCAGCCGGGTCTAAGGATGATGTACCTTCTTCATCAGGATCTCCAGAGGGAGGGACGTATGGAACGGGAGTCGGAGGAGTAGGCTGCGGTGGCTCAGGCGAAAGTTCACCTATCTCAGTCTCCTCAAGCGTTCCAGGAATGGCCACCCCCTCGAGCCATACCCCTTCTTCATCACCACCATCTAATCCTTTTCCAAACCTAGATCGGGCTGGCCCAGAACTAGAGGACGCTGCACGTATGTCACTAAGTCTAGAAACCTGGGTCTCGAAATCCTGATTCAGTAGAGCCGCAATTTTATCCGCCTGTGTAGCTAAGCGCCTAGCGTCTTCGCTCTTCCTTATTTCTTGTAATTTTTTCACCTCTTGCTTACGAATCTCATCGAGCTTTGATCCAATAAAGGGCAGGAGTACACGCACAACTGGATGCTGGATATTCAATTGGAGCGAGCGCGTTGGATCGTAGGGTTCAATATCAGATGCCCATTTCTCTAGGTTGGGCACATCAATTTCACCGAACAGATAGTTCCCCATCTCCTTTTTATCTATACCTGCAGTTTCCACCGCAACGAGGTTACCAAGTCCAGCGGTTATGGATATCCCGCATTCACTAGCGGGCAATGGAGTAGTAGATACTTTTACCGCTAGCTCAACTTCTCCTAGAAGCTTAGTCTGCTCTTGCGATGGTTTAAAAACGAACTCACTATCAATACTAGGCTCGCGATACTGGCACAGATGATCATTGACGGCGACTTCTGGCCGAAGTGTTCTGAAGACCTGTAAATTCCGTTCAATATATTCAATGACCGGCTCCGCCGATAGTCTACGAATAATCATGTTTTTAATTACTACTAAAGTCCCATTCAGAGCATCCGTTCTCTCATTTTTCACCTTCCAATCAAGCTTTACTGCCCCTCCGTCAGACGAACTTATTGCCTCTCTGGTCAATTCGACGACGTTTCGTACACCATTCCTGCGTGTATCAATACATAAGAAATTCGCAATTCCAAACGCCGCGGACTTTCCAGTTCCAAATTTCCCTCGTCCTGGAATACCTCGGATCCGTTCAATATTCTCACCATGCATTGTGAAGTACTGGCGCAATCCCTCCGCGTCCATTCCCCTTCCGTTATCTTGAATTGTCACCAGTTTAGCTCGAGGCTTTATTACGATTTGCACTTTCGGGAGAACACCATCATCAACATACTGAAGACTATTTACGACATACTCCCATACCGCAGCGGCCTCACTTTTGAAGCTTGCCGCCGACGCTAACAAGTCGCGGCCAACGTGGGATGTGACTTCTAATTGCGTTAGATTAGCCATTGTTTTTCCTTGCTTCTAACAACCTAGGCCCCAAGATATTTATAAACTCTGAGATATCTGGCTCACTACTCATTAGTTCGGTCAATCGAACTACCTTTCGTTCAAGCATTTCAGGATTTGTGTATACATCTACCCGGAACACCTCTTCAACCTGCCGTATTGAAACGGATTTTCCATCCTTCCACGCAAACCATGCTTCGGTGGCACAAAGTCGCACAACCTCCCGATCCCGCCGAACCGTATCGATAGATCCTGCCGTGCGTTTTCTGGCCGAGGTTAAATGTCCAGATTGTTCTAATAGGGACAGACCTTCAGTCGATATCCATTTCAATCCTTCGGTGGTAATTCTCCATCCCTCGCGTCCAGAGCCCGAAAGTAACGTCCCGTTTTTTTTCTTCTTTGCATCGGAGAGCTGAACTCTCACCAGTTCCAAGTTAATTTGGTCAGGGTACTTTCGCCACGCAAACGTTCCCGGCGCAATTTCATGGCATTTAACCGCCACATCTTCCGTATCTACTGCTTTTTTTGTACCTCCCAACAAATAGACCCCTAGAGTGGTTAATTCATAACCAACCAAGAGGCGTGTCAAGGGTATTTTCATTGATTTTTTCATAGACACGTATAAAATAGACAACTCTCAGAATAATTTCAACCATGTTGACCTTGACAGAAAAAACTAGTATTCAATGGGGTGAAGCACCCATACCCCTCCTTCCGAAGTGCTTACGAAATGCGTGGTCGGACGAGAAGCCGCCCAACTGGGTAAGGGTAGAACTCGGTCTAGGAGTAGATGCTCGTCTACAAGATTTCGATCGTAATGTCTGGGGCAACGAGTCGAAAGCAAGTGGGCGTCTCCGCCACTATCTAACTTTTTTTGTACGACGACGCTTATCTGGAATCGCTGACTTTCCTTGCCTAGACAACCCTTGGCCGATCGGTCTAAATCCAGAGAATGTTCCTTGGTCAATCCGCACAAGAAATGCCCTGGCAAGGGAGGGATTTCTAGAACAACCGGAACGACTTGCAAACACAACGTTCCGAGACCTACTTCGAATGGAGGCATTTGGAGTCACCTCGCTGCTCGACTTTACTACGATTCTCGAGCACATCGTTTCTCAGCGGGAAGAAATATCTTCACTGGTTACTATCGGCGCCAATAAGGAACTATCGGAGATGCACATGTTGGAAAACCTAAAAAGTGCACTTGAGTTTCCATGGATATCCGAAGTAAGCGGAACCGATCCGAGATTCTCTTTTCCATTCAAATTTGATGGAACTTTAGAAGATCATATAGATAATATAATTTCAGACTCGAACTCGATCGACAATATGGAAGATATCCCGGAACTGGTCGGGGAACTTGACTCCATCAAGACGAAAATTGAAGAGATTTCTTCAAAAACAATTGAGGATGCACTTATAGATCTGCTCGCAAGTTTGAGCCGAACAAAAGGAGAAAGACTCAGTGTTCTTGCTGATAGATTTGGTTGGAACGGCCTACCTCCAGTCACATTGGAAGCCTGTGGTCAGAAACTTGGAGTGACACGGGAACGTATACGGCAAATACAAAACACCATTCAAAGTAAGATCCCCAATCATCCTCTGTTCCTGCCACAGATTGGGCGCGCGATCGAAATATTGATTGACAAAGCACCTATCGAAGTATCCCGTGCCGCGCGTGTTTTGCATGATTATGGAGTAGCTCGCGGGCGCTTTTCACCCATAAGCGTAATCGCAGCCGCAGATATGCTCAGCATATCTTGCCCAATAGAAATTGTATCCAACAAAGCTCGTAAGTATGTTGTGATCGAGGGACGTAGTGCACTTGTCTCCCAGGTCAGCAGTGCAGCGCGGAGCACATGTGGAAAATCTGGTTTTTCGAGTGTCTTCCAGATATTCGATTCTCTTAAGGATAATGCACAGGATATTTTGGAGGATGATGTTCGAAAATTATTGCGAAGCGATCCACATATAGATTTTCTTGATGAAGATTGGTTCTGGAACACTTATATACCTATAGGCCGCAATCGCTTTGAGAATATCTCTAGACGGATACTGAGTGCAGCAAGCCCTCAAACTCTACAGTCTATAAGAGAGGGCGTAAGGCGTGAGTATGCTTACAGATCCTCAAGTAATCCTCGTTATCGAGATCTACGAATTCCGCCACAAAGAGTACTGAGAGACTTTTTCAAACGCCATCCTAAGTTCCACGTAGACGGTGACCTAATTCATACGACTGAAGTGCTGGATTATCGGAAAGAACTCGGTAAAACGAATGCCATATTCATTGACGTAATCCGCAGTTCCTCATCCGGAGTTGTGGATAGACGTTCGTTAGCTGAAAAATGTTTGGTGAGGGGAATGAATATAAACACGTTTAACGTCTATACCACGTATTCCCCAATATTGGAGCATGTCGGTGTCAATATCTGGAAGATTAGGGGAACTCTGGTTGCTCCCTCAGCTGTAGAGGCGATTCGCAGTGCGAACAACCTAAAATCTCGACAAAAGAGAATATTGGACTATGGGTGGTGTCCGGATGGCAAGCTTTGGATTGCAGTCAAGGCACCGGAGATATACCAATCATTGGTGTTTGCTGCGCCGAGCACGATAGCTCAATATTTACGAGCCCATCGTTTTAAATGTCTGAGTAAGTCGGATGGCAGGGAGTGTAGCTCTGTAGCCTTTGATGAAAAAGGGATGTCTTGGGGATACCACATATTTGCACAACGATACGGTCTCGACGCAGGTGATGTTTTATTGGCTGAGTTTGACATAGCGGCGAGTACCGTGACTCTAAGTATAGAGCCGGCTGACTTTCTCGACGAAGATGGATAAAACTCTCACTCCTTCCCTCCAAAAACTGGGAGGATCTTCCGATTGTCCTAGGAAGCATATTTCTACTTAGCCCAGCCGCCAACTCTTTGCCACAGCCAAATTAAGTAGAACCTTGGTAGAACTACAATTGTATCGGGAAAGGATGATCGGAAAAAATGTTAATAACTTTTTGTTTTATAAGGAGTTTATTGGTGCCGGTGAGGGGAATCGAACCTCTGACCTACTGATTACGAATCAGTTGCTCTACCGACTGAGCTACACCGGCGCGGGATGCGGAGTATACAGGGAAAATGTTGGGCTGATCACGGGGCTCGTCGCCATCCGTTCCTGACGAATTGACGACATACACTCCATCCCTGGGTTTCGTCGCCGCCTGTTCCCGACAGTCTGGCGACATCCACCCCATCCCTGGGGCTAGCTGCCGTGGGTTGGGGGGATGCGCAGTACCTGGCCGGCGAACAGTTTGTCGTGGGGCAGTGCGTTGACTAGGCGCAGGGCGTCCATGCTGACCCGGTAACGATCGGCAATCTTGGAAAGGGTATCGCCACGCGCAATCACGTGTTTACGTGCGGCCAGCAGGCTGTCGGGGGGGGCCGTACGTTCGAGATGGGTACGAATGCCCTTGAGTATTGCTCCAGCCAGTAAGCGTTGATGGCGCGGGGAGAGTAATTTCCGCTCCTCCGCCGGATTGGATATGAATGCCGTCTCTATCAGAATAGAGGGGATATCGGGAGACTTGAGCACCATGAAGCCAGCATGCTGCACCTCTCTTTTATGGGTTTTCCCCAGTCCTTTTAGCTGTTTGAGTATGTCGCCCGCAGCTTCGGTGCTGGCGCTCAGGGTGGCGGTCTGGGACAGGTCGAGCAGAACCGAGGCCAGCAGATCATCCTTGTCGTCCAGGCTGACACCGCCGATCAGGTCAGCGGAGTTTTCCTGATCGGCCAGCCACTTGGCGGCCTCACTACTGGCGCCGTTATGGGAGAGTACGTAGACGGAGCTGCCCCGGACCCGGGAGTCGCGAAAGGCATCGGCGTGTATTGAGACGAAAAGGTCAGCCTTCTTTTGCCGGGCGATACGCATCCGCTCACGAAGGCCAACGTAGTAATCACCATTGCGAACCATGACGGCCCGCATACCACGTTGGCGCCGAATCAGCTTTTCCAACTGGCGGGCGATCTGCAAGACGACAATCTTTTCCCGGCTCCCGCTTGCTCCGGTGGCTCCCGGGTCCTCGCCGCCGTGGCCAGCATCTATAGCAATAACCAGGTCGCGTAGCTTCGTCTTGGGTTTACTGACAACAAGTTGCTTGGTCGGGCGCTCTGGCCGGGCGGTGCTCGTCGGAACCTGTAGGTCGATCACCAGACGGTGCCCATATTTGGCGTTGGGTTTTAACAGGAAACTTTTGGCCCGTGCCGTCTGCTTCAGATCAAGCACCACGCGCAAATCACCATGCTCCCGGGGAGCCGACCGGATACTGGCAAGAAAGCTGTCTTTGGAGGCGACCACCGGGATCGGTCGACGCAAACGCGCATTGCGGAGATCCACGACTATACGGTTGGGTTCTTTGAGGACAAACAGGCTGTGGGGTACGGGCGCACCCACATCAAAAACGACCCGGGTGTGTTTGGGGGCGGGCCAAAGGCGCACATTCTCAATGTCCACCTGGGCCGCACCACAGTCCAGGACCACCAGCAGAGAAATTAGAAAACCGAAAAACCTCATGGTTCTACACCCGAGAAAGAGAGATTCCCCCTTATTTTCCGCCTGTTCCACCCTGTTTTTCAAGTAGTTTCTACGTAAGGGTGTTTTTTATATATATAACATGGTGTTAGACACACTTCTGTCACGTTAACTTTCGGTAAATACGGCTGGAAGCCTTATTGATAAGAGCCAGATCGATATGTAGAAGCTTGGGAAACGTAAAAATAAAAAAAGTCCCGTCATTCCGGGCGGCGTTTGTTGCTGACCCGGAATCCAGTTTTTTTCAACTGCTGACTGGATACCGGGTCAAGCCCGGTATGACGAGTTTTAGTTAACGGGATGGCAGCGGGCTAGACACATTAACGTGAGGCTTAATCAGGTGTCAGCTGTGCCGGTTTCCACCTATTCCCGCAACAGGCCGGCCAAACGTTCCCCAGTTGCCGAGTTGGCCTCCAGGCTAATCTCGCGTCCCTCACCCTGATAGGCGATGTGGATGCGCAAATCGGCTGCCGGCAGATAATCTCCGCCGCGCTCGGGCCATTCCACCAGGCAAAGCGCCTCACTATCGAAATAGTCCCGCACTCCGATGGCCTCCAGTTCCTCACCGTCGGCGAGACGATAGAGATCAAAATGATAGACCGGGCGGGCGGGAAGCTCATAGGGTTCTACGAGGGTGTAGGTGGGGCTTTTTACCGCACCCGTTACTCCCAGGGCACGCAACAGTCCGCGGGCAAAGGTGGTCTTGCCGGAACCCAGTTCACCCTCCAGCCAGATACTTGCCCCGCCCTCGGTGAAGGTAGCAAGCCGTGCACCCAGGGCCATCATTGCCATCTCGTCCGCAACAAACATCAGCCGGCCGGATTCACCATTGTGCGTAAATGTGGAATCAGGTCGCGGGCCAGCAGGCCGCGCTCGCCGTTCGCCGCCGCGAGATCGCCGGCGCGGGCATGCATGGCGACACCAAAACAGGCGGCCTGCCAGGGATTGAGTCTCTGAGCAATGAGCCCGGCAATGGCGCCGCCCAGCACATCGCCCATTCCACCACTCGCCATCCCGGGATTACCATCGCTACACACCTGAGGCAACTCGTTCTCTTTCAGCACCAAGGTTCCCGAGCCCTTGAGCACGCAGACTCCACCATAGCGGGTCACCAATTCACCAGCGGCGCTAAAACGATCCGCCTGCACGCTCGCGCTACTGCTCCCCAGCAGACGTCCCGCCTCTCCCGGATGGGGAGTAAGGACCCAGTTGTCCTGAGGCTCGGTACCCATGGCGGCCAGCAGATTGAGGGCGTCCGCATCAAGTACCAGGGGCCCGCGAAAATCGAGCGCTGCCGAAAGTAGTGCGCGCCCCCATGGCGTCTGGCCAAGGCCGGGACCGACGAGTACTACCGTTGCCTTTGCCAACAATGGAATGAGTTCTGCCGCGGACTCGATCCCCCGTGCCATGACTTCCGGGCACAAGGCGCTGACTATCGGCACGTGGGCGGGCCGGGTGGCCACGCTAACCAGACCCGCGCCGACTCGTGCCGCGGCCTCGGCTGCCAGTGGAACGGCTCCGGGGTAGCCCAGCTCACCCCCGACCACCAGCACATGGCCATGATGACCTTTGTGGGCCGTGCGCGGCCGGAGTGGCAAGAAGTCGCTGGAAGCCGTGTACCTGAGCCGCCGCGCATCCGCACCCACACGCTCATAAACCGCGGCCGGCACCTTCAGCCCGGCAAAAAGGATGTCGCCGGCGTATTCACGGCCCAATCCCGTGTAGAGCCCCTGCTTGAGCCCGATAAAGCTTATGGTGGCGGTCGCTCGCACCGCCACGCCGAGTACGCTCCCGTTGTCGCTATGAAGCCCCGAGGGAATATCCAGCGCCAGTATCGGCAGCGCGCTTTCATTCATCGCCTCGATAGCCGCGGCCCACGCGCCGTCGACCGGACGACTGAGCCCGGTCCCAAGGAGCGCATCTACCAGTACATCGGCTTCCGCCAGCGATGCCGCCATGAACTCTTCGCTCACGATGCCTTCTGCCGCCATGCCCTCATAGGCCGTGCGCGCATCACCGCAGAGTTTTGCCGGGCTACTGAGGCAGATTAGCCGCACCTCCAGACCCGCCTGCCTGATAAAACGCGCGAGGATAAAACCGTCGCCCGCATTATTCCCGGCACCCGCGACCACCGTGACCCGGCGTGCGTCTGGCCAGCGCAAGCGGAGCACCTCGTAGGCGGCAGTACTGGCACGTTCCATCAGCTCGATACCGGGGATAGAGAAATCCTCAATGGCAATGCGATCAAGCTCGCGCACGCTGGCGGCGCGATAAAGCGTGGTGGGAAGGGGCGACGGGATATTCACAGGGGGCGGAACAAGTGCTCGCGATAGTAAACCAGCTCGGTGATGGAATCGCGGATATCCTGCAGCGCCAGATGAGTGGTCTCCTTCACCAGCCCCCTGGCCACCCGCGGTGCCCAACGTGCCGCCAGCTCCTTCAGGGTGCTGACATCCAGGTTGCGGTAGTGGAAATAGGCCTCCAGCTGCGGCATACAGCGATGAAGAAAACGACGATCCTGACAGATGCTGTTACCGCACATGGGTGAGGCACCAGCGGGAACATACTTGGCAAGAAATTCCAGGGTCATACGCTCGGCATCGGCCTCGCTGTAACGGCTTTCCTTCACCCGTTGCACCAGACCGGACTCGCCATGCTGTTTGGTATTCCACTGATCCATGGAGCCCATGATCTGGTCGCTTTGATGAATCGCCAGCATTGGTCCCTCGGCCAGAATATTCAAGGCCGAGTCGGTGACGATCGTTGCGATCTCGATGATATAATCGTTATCCGTATCGAGACCCGTCATCTCCAGATCAATCCAGATGAGATTCCCCCCATCTTGCGCCATATTGTGTACTCCGTTTTTGTTTTAATACCGTTGCCGGCCAGCTTGGCAGAGTGCCACAAGCCCGAAAGCCTGAAAACCGCACAACCGCAGGAAAAAGCGACGTATGAATGAATTCTCCATAGTATTTCTTGCCGCCCTCGGCCTGGCCACCGCCGTTCATTGCTGGCTGGCGTTACGCCAATATCATCGTGTCGGTGAGCGCTGCGGCGAGGTGCCCACGGCCTTTCGCGAGCAGATTTCCCTCGCGGCGCACCAGAAGGCAGCCGATTATACCCGGGCACGGGTGCGGGTTTATCTGCTGGATCAGGTGCTTGGCGCCGTGGTGCTATTGATCTGGACCCTGGGAGGAGGGCTTGCGCTGGTGGACAACTGGTGGCGCGGCATGCTGGAAAATCCGCTGTTCGGAGGTGTCGCCCTTATTCTCTCGGTATTTATCATCTCCGGGCTGCTGGACCTGCCACTTTCCGCCTACCGTACCTTTGTGCTGGAACAACGCTTTGGCTTCAACCGCTCCAGCCTCGGCACCTTTTTGGTCGATACCCTCAAGCAGACCGCGCTGCTGTTGCTCATCGGCACCCCGTTGGTGCTGGCCATCCTCTGGGTAATGACCCACGCAGGACCCTACTGGTGGCTCTATGCCTGGCTGCTCTGGAGTGCCTTCAGCCTGATGCTCGCCTGGCTCTATCCGGCCTTCATCGCACCGCTGTTCAACCGCTTTACGGCGCTGGAGGATGAAGCGCTTAAGGCCCGGCTGGAAAACCTGCTCGAACGCAATGGCTTTTCCCCGAACGGTATCTTCGTCGCCGATGGCTCGCGCCGAAGCAGTCACGGTAATGCCTTTTTCAGCGGCTTCGGCGCCCACAAACGCATCGTGCTTTACGACACCCTGCTGGGCAGCCTGGAGCCGGAAGAAACTGAGGCGGTACTGGCTCACGAGCTGGGGCATTTCCGCCGTGGCCACATCCGCAAACAGATGGCCCTGGGCCTTGCCTTTGGCCTGCTGGCCTTCAGCCTGCTGGGCTGGCTCATCGGTCAGAACTGGTTCTACCATGGGCTCGGCGTGCCGCAACCCTCCCTTGCCATGGCTTTGGTGCTGTTCCTCTTTGTCTCGCCCTCCTTCAGCTTTTTCCTCAGCCCGCTGCTGGCCTGGTTTTCCCGCCGTCACGAATACGAGGCCGACGATTTCGCCGCCCGTCAGACCGGGGCGCAACCGCTCATCCAGGCCCTGGTCAAACTCTATCGGGACAACGCCAATACCCTGACCCCCGACGCGCTGTACTCGGCTTTCCACGAAACCCATCCACCGGCACCGCTGCGGATTGCCCACCTGGAGGGAAAACTGGAGTAGGCTTTGATCCAATGAAGCCCCACGGAGCGTGCTCATGAACTCACTGTCAGATCTCAGCCAACGGCATTGCAAGGCATGTGAAGGCGGTGCCAGCCCCCTGACTCCGCAAGAAGCCAGCGCACTCGCCACCGTATTACCCAACTGGGAACTCGATACCGATCACCAAAAGATCCGGCGGCAATTCACCTTTGCCAACTTCCACGAAACCATGGCCTTCGTAAATGCACTGGCATGGGTCGCACATCAGGAGGATCACCACCCCGATCTGGAAGTGGGCTATGCCCGGGTGACCGTGCATTACCAGACCCATGCGGTAGGCGGCCTGTCCGAGAATGATTTTATCTGCGCGGCAAAGGTGGATGCCTTGTTGATATGACCGCTTTTGCGCCGGCACGAAACGCCCCTGGAACCGGATGATCCGGAATCGTTCTGCAGGGCGCACCAGCCAGAAGCGTCGAAAGAAATCGGCGGCACGCGATGGCCTGGTAATCAGCAGCCACGGGCGGCGCCTGAAACTGCGTGGCCCGGACGGCAAGATCCAGCGCTGTGCGGTGCGCAGCAATCTGCCCCCGCTGGTTTGTGGCGACCGGGTACGCTGGCTGCCACCGGAAACCGGACGCCTGGGGGTGGTGGAATCGCTGCTGCCACGGGCCACCCTCCTCGCCCGTCCCTCCCCCACGGGAACGCTGCGCCCGGTGGCGGCAAACCTTGACCTTATCCTGGTAGTGATTGCCCCCCGACCGGAGCCCACCCTCAAGGAAATCGACGCCTATCTGGCCAATGCCGAATATCTCGGCATCGCCCCCGGATTGGTGGTGAACAAGGCGGAGCTGCTGGATGAAGCCGGGCGCGCCGCACTGGAGGCCCGTTATGCCCACTACGCTGACATCGGCTACGCGCTGATCTTTTGCAGCGCCCACAGCGGCGACAACCTGGATGCCCTGCAACAACAGCTCGCGGGCCGTTGCAGTATCCTCGTGGGCCAGTCCGGGGTAGGAAAATCCTCCCTCACGATGCGCCTGTTACCGGAGGTCAAGACCGCCGTGGGGGCGCTGAGCGATTACCACGGTCTCGGCCGCCACACCACCAGCTCCGGCAGCCTCTACCCCCTGCCCAAGGCCGAGGGCGGCTTTCTTATCGACTCCCCCGGAGTGCGGGACTTTGGGCTATGGCATGTACCACGCCGGGAATTGGCAAGGCAGTTTATCGAGTTTCGACCGCACATCATCAACTGCCGCTTTCGCGATTGCAGCCATCTCACGGAGCCCGACTGCGCGGTGCGTGCGGCGGTGGAAGACGGCTCGATCAGCGGGGAACGAATGGCGAGCTATGCAGCCTTATGGAAGGAAGCCGAAAACTAACATAGACAAGGAAGACACCCATGAAAATTGCGGTATTTGATACCTACGTCCCGAAAAAGGACGGCCAGACCATGCACTTCGATATCCTCGTCGCCGAGGGAACCGGAGAGGCAGAAGTATTTCGCTATGGAGTGGAATATCTTGCGAGCGTGGGTCAGAAAGGCCAGCCACTCAGCGCCACCGAGTGCCGCTTCTGCCATATGGAACAGGCCGAGCCCGCAATAGAAGCCTCGATCGCCGAACTTGGCTATTTCATTCTCGAAATGGAAGGTTGCCCGGGCCAGTAATCAGCACGTTGATGCTAGCCGTGGCAATAGCCTCGTTGCCGCCGGCAAACCGTTCCCTCCCTGAGCCCTGAACCCGGTGAGCGGAAAAGTGGCTCCCCTCGAAGACAGGCAATAAACCACCGCGCGTTTACATTCGGCTGATTAGCGTCTATACCCTTTAGCCTGCCCCTGCCCAAGAGAAGCAAGCACCATGCCTGAAGTTGTCATTATCGAAGGAGTACGCAGTCCCATCGGAAAATTCGGGGGTGGGCTTTCCACGGTACGGCCCGATGATCTGCTCGCCCACGTGCTGGCAGCCTTGATGGAAAAAACCGGGGTCGACCCGGCACTGCTGGAAGATGTCTATGCCGGCTGTGGCAATCAGGCCGGTGAGGACAATCGCGATGTCGCGCGCATGGCCGCACTGCTGGCCGGTTTCCCGGTGGAAGTGCCCGGGGTGACCCTCAATCGCAACTGCTCCTCCGCGCTGGAGGCGGTGAACCAGGCTGCCAAGGCCATCCTCGTGGGCGAAGGGGATGTTTACATCGGTAGCGGTGTGGAATCCATGAGCCGCGCCCCCTGGAGCTTGCCCAAGCCCGGTCGCTCACCGAGTACCGAGGCACCGAAGCTGTGGGATACCACCGTCGGCTGGCGCTACAATAATCCCCGCCTCGATGCCCTTTACCCCATCATCAGCCTCGGGGAGACCGCAGAAAATGTGGCAGAGCAAATGGATATCAGTCGTGAGGAGCAGGATGCCTACGCGCTGGAAAGCCATCGCCGCACCGTAGCAGCCATGAATGAGGGCCACTTTCAGACTCAGATCGTACCCATTGAGGCGCCCGCCGGACGAGGCAAGACTCAGACCATCGCGCTGGACGAGCATCCACGTTACCGCGAGGTGGAGGGAGGTTTTGAACTGGCCACCACGGTGGAACAGCTCGGCAAGCTGCGGCCTGCCTTCCGTAAAGGGGGAACGGTCACCGCGGGAAATTCCAGTGGTATCAATGATGGTGCGGCGGCCCTGCTGCTGATGGAGGCTGAGCGCGCCCGGGCACTGGGGCTCAAGGCACAGGCACGCTGGCTCGGCTCGGCCGTTGCCGGCATCGATCCGGGTGTCATGGGGCTTGGCCCGGTACCTGCTACCCGCAAGCTGCTCAAGCGCCTCGGCATTGGCATTGAAGAGATTGGACTGGCGGAGATTAATGAGGCCTTTGCGGCGCAAACTATCGGCTGCATGCGCGAACTCGGCCTCGATCCGGCCATTACCAACGTCAACGGCGGTGCCATTGCCCTCGGCCATCCCACCGGTTGCTCCGGGGCACGCATCCTGGTCACCCTGCTGCACGAAATGGCCCGCCGTGCACCGGATCAACCACGCCCCTTCTACGGCCTCGCCACCCTGTGCGTCGGCGTCGGCATGGGGGTCGCTACCGCCATCGAATGGACTGGAGATTAAGGTATGGAAAGGCCCCTGGAAGGTGTCCGCGTTATCGGCATGGAGCAGTACATGGCCGGCCCCTATTGCTCCCTGCTGCTCGCGGACGCGGGCGCTGAGGTTATCAAGGTGGAGCGCCCCGGCAGCGGTGATCCACGCCGGGCGATGCCACCCTTTGCCGAGCGTGGAGAAGCCCGCAAGGCCGCCGGATTCATGGCCTATAACCGCAACAAAAAAAGCATCGCCCTGAATTTACGCAGCGATGCGGGCAAGGAGGCCTATCGCCGGCTGGTAGCCACTGCCGATGTAGTGGTGGAGAACCTGCGGCCGGGCTCACTGGATCGCCAGGGCATCGGCTGCCAGGCCATGCGCGAACTGAATCCACGCCTTATCTACGCCATGATCTCCGGCTTCGGCCGGCTGCCCGGATTCGAAGGCCCCTACGGCAATCGTCCCGCCTTCGACATCGTCGCCGAGGCCATGAGCGGCATCATGCACCTGGTGGGTTTTGAGGATAAACCACCCTCCTGGACCATCTACGGCATGGCGGATATCTACTCCGGCATGGTCACCGCCTTTGGCATCATGCAGGCACTCTACATGCGCGAGCGCACCGGCGAAGGCCAGGTGGTGGACTCGGCCATGTACGACAACATGTTGTCGCTCAACGAAAGTATGGTGACGCTGCACTCGGTCGCCGGCCAGTCACCGCACCGGGGCCGGCTGCAAAATACCTACCCCCGGGGTGCGTTTCGTACCCGGGATGGCTATATCGCCGTGAACGTACCCGATGAACGCATCTGGCAACGCCTGTGCGAGGCCATGGGTCGACCGGAGCTGGCGGATGATCCGAAGAGCAACAGCGTCAGCGCGCGGGTCGCCAACCGGGACTATCTCGACCCGCTCATCGACGAACTCTTCGCCAATCTCACCCGGCAGGAAGCGGTCGACAAACTCAATGCCGCCGGGGTGCCCACGGGACCCGTTCATACCGCAGAAGATATCTTCAACTGCCCCCAGGTGGCGGCACGGGGCATGCTGCTTCCTGTGGATGACCCTGAGGTGGGCGAGTACCGCTTCTCGGGCACCGCACCGATGCTCTCCAGCGCACCGCAGAAGGCGCATGAACCGGCACCGGCACTCGGCGCCCATACCCGCGAACTCATGGAGCAGGAGCTCGGTTACAGCGCGGACGAAGTGGATGGATTGGCGCAAGAAGGCGTCATACAGGTGGCCTGAGGAAAGCCGGATATCACGCTTGTGCTATCTTTAGTCACTGCATTGCCCTGACCGGTACCCCTCATGCAGTTGCTTGCGGCCCCAAATCACAGCGTCGCCATTGCGCTTCAGACCGCGGGCAACGCGCGCGAGCAGCCTGCGCGCAGACTCCCGGAAGAACGGACTGTTCAGGGTGAATTGCTGGAGCGTCCGGCGGCCCGGAACGGCCTGCTGGGGCAAGGTACACAAAGCCCGCGCTTGCTCAATGTGGTATCCGGCATGTTCGAGGGACAAGCCCCGCGCAAGGTATCTCCCGAGGCCGCCATCGCTGCCTACCGGGCAACCGCACGCATCACCGAGTTGCCGGAAGCGACCGTGGAGCTGCAAGCCTGAAGAAAACGCCTAGGCTTGCAAGCGCTCGATCAGGCGATCTTCCAGATCGATACGTGTCGCCAACTGCTCCCCCAGCCGGGAAAGATCGTCGGAAAGCTCATCGGCTACCACGCTGCCACCTTCCTCATATTTGCTATTGAAATCCACCACCGACTCGGTGGTATTGGAGATTGCCGGATAGAGTTCCTCGGCCAGCTTACGGACCTCTTGGCGCCGCTCCCGCCCTTCGCCGATGCGCTCATATAAACCAAAATGGCCAACGGCGATATAGTCCACCAACAACTCGCAGAATTCCTTGAGCAATGACTGTACCGGTTGCTTCTCCTGGAAGGGCTCAAGACCCCCGGCACGGCACAATAACGCCAGTACATGACTGCGTTCGGCCAACATCTGTTCAACTAACTCACGGGTACGCAACCTGCGGTCCTGGGGTATCGCCATTTCACTCATGTTTTGCCCTTCTCTATGCTATTCACTGTCTCCAACGCAGCCCGAATCATACTGTACTGGCAGGCAATTGCATCAGGGATACGCCCTGCCCGGAACTTTGAGGGATAATCGCCCCCCGAGTGTGAACAAAGCGCCTGAGAAACTTGCCTCCAACAAACTCAAAATCCAACGCTCAAATCGGGTTCCGCGAACTACCCTACCCGCGAGACGCTGCAACGCTGTTTGCCCGGATCAAACCGTTGGAGCGAGCGGTTTTTCTCGATAGCTGTCACCCGCATTATGCAGACACCCGCTACAGCCTGCTGGCGGCTGAACCACGGGCCATACTCAGCACCCGCAGGGGCATAACGCAAATCCAGGACGCCATCGGGATGCGGCAGTCTGATGACCATCCCTTGCAACTGTTGCGCGAGGTCCTCGGAAAACAACAACCCCCCGCCCCCGGACTACCCTTTACAGGCGGCGCCATGGGCTATTTCGGTTATGACCTGGGTCGCTGTAACGAGCGCTTGCCCAACATTGCCGATGACGATCTCGGCATGCCTGAAATGGATGTGGGGATCTATGACTGGGCGGTGGTCATCGACCATCAGAAAAAAACGGCGGTGCTGGCCGGCAAGCCTCCGGCCCACGTCGTGCAGCGGCTGAAGGATAATTCATCAGTAGAATCCGGCAATTACGAACTCGGGAAACAGGTCCACAGCGATATGGACCAGGCCCGTTACCAACAGGCCTTTCGGCGGGTGCAGACCTATATACACGAGGGTGACTGCTACCAGGTCAACCTGGCGCGCCGCTTCAAGGTCGATTTTTCCGGTGACCCCTGGGCCCTGTACCAGCGCCTGCGTGCGCTCAGCCCCGCGCCCTTCGCCGCCTACCTGGAGACCTCTGACGGCGTCATTCTTTCAGACTCCCCGGAGCGTTTCCTGCAACTGCGGGGCGATGAAGTGCTGACTACGCCAATCAAGGGCACCCGCCCGCGCAGTACCGATCCGCTGGAGGATGAACGGCTGGCGCAGCAGCTGCGACAAAGCCCCAAGGACCGGGCCGAAAATCTGATGATCGTCGACCTGCTACGCAATGATCTTGGGAAAAACTGCCGCCCGGGCAGTATCAGGGCACCGAAACTTTTTGAGTTGCAATCCTTTGCCTCGGTTCACCATCTGGTCAGCAGCATCAGTGGCCGCCTGAAGCAGGGCAAACACGCCACTGATTTACTCCGTGGCTGTTTCCCCGGGGGCTCGATTACCGGCGCCCCGAAACTTCGTGCCATGGAGATTATTGAGGAGCTGGAACCGCATCGCCGTGGGGTCTACTGCGGCGCCATCGGCTATCTCGGCTTTGATGGTGGCATGGATGCCAGTATCGCCATCCGCACCCTGGTAATTCACCGTGATACCGCATACTACTGGGCGGGCGGCGGCCTGGTGGCAGATTCCGATGTGGATGCTGAATACGAGGAAATCCTGCACAAAACAGAGGCCTTGTTCTCCCTGCTTACCTGAGCCCTGACTGGGACCAGATATACTGAACGGCGCGGCTAGCAGTGCCCGCTATCGGCACTGTCATCGCCTCCGTCACAGCAGGGCGGATCCAGTGTCCGCTCCAGATCCATTTCTCCGCCCAAGCTAAGCCGCGGCAATCCGCCGGGCCCAACCCCGTTTTCCTTCACGGCCCGACGCAACAGCGCTTCTAGATCCCCGGCATTCAGGGCCGGACTGTATGAATAACCCTGAATGATGTGACAGCCGGCAGACCGAAGCAAAGCGAGTTGGGCACGGCTCTCCACCCCCTTTGCCTGCATTCGGTAGCCGAGCCCATTACCGATGGCCAGCATGGACCTGACGACACAGTGCACCTTCTCGTCGGTGGCCAGCTTGGCCACCAGTGAACAATCCAGCTTGAGTGCATCGGCCAACTGGCGGCGAAGATGAGCGATGGAGGCAAAGCCGGTACCAAAGGCATCGACGGTAAGATGGATACCGTTACGTCGAAGTCCTGCCAGCGCCTCCCTGCAACCACCCGCCTGTTCAAAAAAAGCGACCTCCGCCAGTTCCAGTTCCAGATCCTCATGTCTGACGCCAGTCTCGCGCAGGATCTTGGGAATGACCTCGGCCACCCGGCCGCGCTTCAGTTGCCGCCCGGATACGTTCACCGCCATGCGCAAGTTGTCATAGCCTGCCTGATGCAAGCGCGACAACTGACGGCAAGCCCGTCGTAGCACCCATTCACCAATGGGCACAATCAGCCCGGTCTGTTCGGCGATGGGAATAAAACGCTCTGGCGGGATGCAGCCGTGCTCTGGATGATTCCAGCGCAACATGGACTCCAGTGCAATGACTTCTCCGGTGCTCTCCATCACCAACGGCTGGTAGGCCAGACTCAATTCACCCCGCGTCAGCGCATGGCGCAGCCCCATCTCCAGATCGACGCGCTCGTCCACCCCGGCGGCCAGGGACGCGGTAAAAAACTGGTAGTTATTCCTGCCCTCAGCCTTGGCGCGATAAAGGGCAAGGTCTGCATTTTTCATGAGGGTGGTCGCATCCGCGCCGTCCTGGGGATAGAGACTGACGCCCAGGCTGGCCCCGATAGCAATCTCATGGCCCTCGAACACGAAAGGCTCATCCAGGGTACGCAGAATGCTTTCCGCCACCAGTCCCACCGCCTGCGGCTCACTGATCTCTTCGAGTAAAAACAGAAACTCATCGCCACCAAGACGGGCAATGGTATCGCCCCGGCGCATCCGCTCCTCAAGACGCCGGGCAACCGCTTTTAACAAACCGTCTCCCACCGAATGCCCCAAGTTGTCATTTACATCCTTGAAACCATCCAGGTCCAGGAAGATGACGCCGACCTGCAGTTGATTGCGCTGCGCACGCTCCAAAGCATGGCTGAGACGAATTCGGCATAACAAGCGGTTGGGCAACCCGGTCAGCGGATCATGATGGGCAAGATATTCCATGCGCTCCTGGGAACGCTTGAGTGCACTGATATCCGACAGCACGCTGACATAGTGAGTGACCTCATCCGCCGCATCGTGGACCGCGCTGATGGTGAGCCATTCGGGGTAAATCTCTCCGCTCCTGCGCCGGTTCCAAATCTCACCACGCCAGACACCCTCTTCTACAAGGCTCTGCCACATGGCCACATAAAAGGCACGGTCATGGCGACCCGACTGGAGAATGCGTGGATTATGACCAATGGCCTCCGCCTCGCTATAGCCGGTGATACGGGTAAAGGCCGGGTTAACCGCGAGTATGCGTGGCTCCGTCGAAGCAATGATCATTCCCTCACTGCTGTGCTCGTAGAGGCTACGGACTTGCCGGAGCTGCTGCTCCCGTGTTTCAAGTACCAGCAGAGGTTTTCGCAGCCCCGCCTCGGCAACCACCCGGTAGACACACCAGAAAGCCAGCACGTAGCTGGCCTGGCCCAGCAATACCAAGGGCGCATCTCCACCGGCACCAAATTCCATCAAATTCGCCACTATGGAAAATCCCAGGGCGGCCAGCATCCAGCTGACAAAGCCAGAGTTAACCCGTTGACGAAGCGGCCAGAAGCGCACACTGGCAGCTATCAGCATGATGAAGGTCGCTGCACCGACAAGGAGATGAACGGCGCTACCGGCAGGCTCGGGGGGAAATACTGCGAGCACCAACACCGCCACTGCCGCCGCCACCAGCCCCTGAGCTATAAACAGTTCAACACGCCCAAATTCCCTCTGCAGGAATCCCGGAGCAGCGAACAAAACCAAAGCGGCATAGAACCGGGATGCACTCCATAGTCCGCCGGAAAATGCCTCTTCCGTAAGCCTGCCAAAGCCACTTTCCGTATAGGACAACAGATGTGCAAAAGCAAAGATTGCCACCCAGGCAAAACCTGAACTCAGAAACAGCAGCAGATGGTTACGGGAAATCGGAAAACTATGCCAGCCAATCACCACCACCAGAGCGGCCAGTGTGGCGCACATAAGCTCGGCCAGGAAATGAGACAGATTCGGGCTATGGAGCGCCCCGGCAACCAGTGCGGTCACCATAAGAACGGGCACCATCCCTGTGCGCCCGGCCGCTGCCCAAGAGGGCAATGACGGAGCAGTCAACGCACGCGCCTTCATTTCAATTCTTCAGCCAGAAATGGCATATGCCATATGCTCTTTATAGGCTTATTGCATAGCTTTATCCACCCAGTATTTAGCTCGGAAAAGGGACTGCTAATGAGTGCCAGAATTCCTGAACATGCGACGCCATCGCTCTCGCCATTACATTTCTTTATGGTATGGTCGCGAGGCGGAATCGCCCACGGGGCGTTTGGCTAAGGGAGCTGGAAATGCGTCTGAGGATCCTGGGTTGCAGCGGCGGCATTGGTGCCGGGCTGCGCACCACCTCGCTACTTCTTGATGATGACATCCTCATCGATGCCGGTACCGGTGTCGGCGACTTGACGCTGGAGGAAATGCGCCGGGTACGCCACATTTTTGTCACCCATTCCCACCTTGATCACGTCACCTCGATCCCGAAAATTCTCGATACCCTGTTTACCGATATCGAGGAACCCATCCTGGTGCATGCCCAGCCCAAGACTATCGAGGCCCTCACCGCCCATATCTTCAACTGGACCATCTGGCCGGATTTTGCCGTCCTCCCCACCCAGCATGCACCGGTCATGAAATATGTCCCCATGTCTGCCGGCGAAAAAGTTACCTTAGGCGACAAGACTCTGGAGATGATCCCGGTCAATCACATCGTTCCGGGGGTGGCCTACCTTATTTCCGAGAGGGACAAACGCATTTGCTTCAGTGGCGACACGACCACCAATGACACCCTGTGGGCGGCACTAAACAAACAAAAATCTCTGGATCTGCTGCTGGTGGAATGTGCCTTTTCAGAGCGGGATCGGAAGATCGCCGAATTGGCCAAACACTACAGCCCCGATCTTCTGATGGCGGATCTGAAAAAACTCAAACACCGCCCGCCCATCGGCATCTCCCACCTGCAGCCGGGAGATGAGGAGCTGATTATTAAGGAATGCGAGGCGCTGAATTCGGACTTCGAACTCTTCCGCCTCAAGGGTGGTGACACCTTCGAGTTCTAAGTCCCTCGCAGCACCTCAGTCGTAGCGAGAATCCTTCCAGTAACGCACGGTGCCGAATATCTCGGCGGGACTGGTTAATGTGCGCCCGGAAAATTGCTCAGCGGCCTGTTTTACACCCGGTATATGGGCGCGCAGGAAAGGATTGACCTTCAGTTCTTGAGCCAGAGTTGAAGGCACCGTGGGCTCACCACGCGACCGCTGCGCCCTGGCCTCAACTTCCCGCGCCAGCAAGTCCGGGTTATCCGGTTCCACCCACTTGGCAAAACCGATGTTATCCAGAGTGTATTCATGGGCACAGTAGGCCAGGGTATCGCCGGGTAGCGCTGCAATTCTGGCAAGCGAAACACTCATCTGCTCCGGCGTACCCTCGAACAAACGGCCGCAACCCACACTGAACAGGGTATCTCCGCAAAACAGATGACCCGCACCATAGTAGGCAATATGTCCCGCGGTATGCCCCGGCACATCCAGCACCTCGAACTCCACGCCGAGCTCTCCTGGCCGCACCCGGTCCCCGTCATGGAGTTGCTGCGTAATACCCGGAATGTGTTCCCCCGCCGGGCCATAGACAATCGCCTCCGGTGAATGCTGCAACAATCGGCGAATGCCGCCGGTGTGATCCGAGTGATGGTGGGTAATCAGAATAGCGGCGAGCTCCAGGCCTTCCCGCTCCAGCGCCTCAAGTACAGGCCCGGCATCACCCGGGTCCACAACTACGCCCGCCGTGCTGCCCGATGCGCACAGCAGCCAGATGTAATTGTCACCAAAGGCCGGAATGGGGGAAATATTCAACATCTGCAATCCTCATGACCGTGAGCGGAGCCATTATAATGCTACCCATCCCTCAGGCACGGCGCACCCCCCTGCCCTCGATGACGTAGATAGCAAGGGCCAACCATATCAGCGCAAAACTGAGGCCCGTACCCATGGAAAAGGGCTCCGAGAAGATAAACACGGCGAGCAGGAAGTGACTGGTGGGGACGATATATTGCAGCAGACCCACCGTGGCCAGTAACAAGCGTTTGGTGGCCTGGGCAAAGAGAATGAGGGGTAATGCGGTCACCAGCCCGGCCAGGACCAGATAGCCATCAAGCACCACGTCACCGGCGCCAAAGGTTCCCGACCCCGCCACGTGTAACCAGACAAGATAGGGTAGCGCCGCCGCGAGCAAAATTATGGTCTCCACCAGCTGCCCGCCAATAGCATCCACCGGTGCCAGCTTGCGTATCAGCCCGTAAATCCCGAAGGAAAAAGCGAGCCCCAGAGCGACCCAGGGGAAGGCCCCCAGCTGCCAGATCTGATTACTGACTCCAGCTATGGCCAGGATAACCGCCAACACCTGCCACGGCCTCAGTCGCTCCCTGAGAAATATGAAACCGAGAAACACCGACACCAGCGGGCAAATAAAATAGCCGAGGCTCGACTCCAGTACTCGATCATGGGCTACCGCCCAAATAAATATCCCCCAGTTCAGACTGATAGCCAGCCCCGAGAGCAGCAGGGTCCCCAGCAACCGGCGATCGTGAAATATCCGCGCAATCGCCCCCCAACGCCGCAGCAGACTGACCAGCACAGAAACGAATACCACCGACCAGACCACCCGATGGGCGAGCACTTCAAGCGCAGGCACCTCGGCTACCAGCTTGAAATACAGCGGAAAGAGCCCCCAGATGGCATACGCGCCCAAGGCATAGAACATGCCGCTCGACGACGCAGCTCGTTGTGCAGATTGACTGCCCTCGACTGACTCTGATCCCATAAATTCCCGCGTTAGCTGAAAACGAGCCGAAACAGAAAGAAAAATACGATGGACAATACGGCTCCGGCAGGCAGGGTAACAGCCCAGGACAGAAAAATAGTGCGCACCACATCAAGCCGCAGGGCACCAATCCCGCGCGCAAATCCAACCCCTAACACCGCCCCCACCAGGGTCTGAGTGGCAGAGATCGGCAGCCCCGTCCCCGAGGCCAGTACCAGCGTGGTGGCCGCCCCGAGTTCGGCAGCAAAACCGCGACTGGGGGTGAGTTCGGTGATACCGCGACCAATGGTGGCCATCACCCGATGACCGAAAGTAGCCAGGCCGATGACTATACCGATACCCCCCAGCAGCAAAATCCAGACAGGAGTTGCCGAGTGGACAGCGATGTCACCGCCGGATTGTACGATGCCAACCACCGCGGCAACCGGACCGATGGCGTTGGCCACATCATTGGAGCCATGGGCAAAGGCCATGCCTATCGCGGTAAAGACCATCAAGATCGCGAAGATCTTTTCCATATTGGCATAGTGAAAGTCGCGGTCATCGTCGGCTATTATCATCACCCTGCGGATTAGCCAGGCACCCAAAATGGCAATCCCAACGCCGATAGCAACGGCTACCCCCACCGACTGCGCCAGCGACAACTCCAAACCCACGTGCTTCAGGCCCTTGACCAGGGTCACCATGGAGATGATGAAACCCACCATAAAGATGTAGCCAGGTACATATCTCCGGGCATTGGCAACGGGATCGGGAGTATCAATTACCAGCCGCTGCACACTGCTGAACACCGCATAGGCAATGATGCCCGCAAGCACCGGTGACACGATCCAGCTCAGGGTAATGGTGCCAACCTTGCTCCAGTTGACGACATCCGCGCCCATGCCGGCGACACTGAAACCGACGATGGCACCGATGATGGAATGGGTGGTGGAAACCGGCCAGCCCCTGCGGGTGGCCAGCAATAACCAGATAGCCGCCGCCAGCAGTGAGGAAAGCATGCCATAGACCAGCAGTTCAGGATTTGCCGACAGGGAGGAGACATCAACGATATCCTTGCGGATGGTCCGCGTGACCTCACCGCCGGCAAGAATGGCCCCAGCCACCTCGAAGACCGCCGCAATGATGATTGCCTGACGAAAGCGGATAGCGCCTGAACCCACCGAGGTGCCCATGGCATTGGCCACGTCGTTAGCACCAATCCCCCAAGCCATGAAAAGCCCAAAGAGCACGGCAAGCCCGAGATAGAGGGTTCCGAATTCCATGGATTCTAGCGCCAGTAAGCTAGCGTGCCAGCATGAGCTGTAAACGGTTGCCCACGCGCTCGCCAAGATCGGCGATCTCGCCAATCCAGTCGATAATCCGGTACCAGAAAATCACGTCCACAGGGGGGTAATCCGCTTCGATGGCAAACAGGCTACGGCGCAAACGGCGTTCGAGCTTGTCGGTCTCGCGCTCGATCTGATGCAGGGCATCGATCATATTTTCCACCCGCTCCACCGCCCCGCCCCTGAATCCTGCCTCTACCAGTTCATCCAGCTCATCCACCACCTCCCGGGCCTGGGCCGAGGTCTCCACACAACGCCGGACAAACAGGGCCAGCGGTTCCGCCAGCGGGGGTGGCAATTTCATCTCACGCCCCACCACCACGCCGGCAATATCCCGTGCCATATTGGCAATCTTGTCCTGCATGGTGAGTACCTCCAGCACCTGCTCCCGGGACATGGGCATCAACAGGCCACGGGGTAAGCGACCACGCAATTTGTGCTTCAGATCGTCCGCAGCGTTCTCGCGCACCGCGATATCCTTTTGTATCTCGGTGGCACGCGCCAGATTTCCCGCCGCCACCGCCTCAAAAAAAGGCTCCAGCTCTTGCACACAGGATTGCACACGGTCCATATGCTGCTGCAGTGGTCGTACCGGGGAACGCGCAAACAGGCGGGTAATGGAGCTCTTGAAGGCCATGCGGATTCTCCCGGACACTGACGACGAAAATGGAGGCTGGTGATGAAAGTTTAGCTGCTGTGATGGCCAGGCTCGCAAAAATATGCGGCCGGATAACGGGCAACGGCGTATCCCGCTGGAGCTAATCTGCCCGGGGCTATAACATATCGCGGGTCTACGGCCGCGGTCGGCCCTATCCCACAATTACATGGATCTGCCTCGCTATGAGCAAAACACCCGGTATTCCTGAAACCCTCAGCTTCCAGTTAGGTGGATTCGGTGATCGTCAGAGTCTGGAACTCGGAGAAAACGGGGAAGTCCTCATCACCAGCGGCAACGCCGGCATCTCCTGGTTCTATCCCGGTGAGAAGAAAACCACCAAGAGCGAGACGCCCGATGCAGAAAAATGGGCCAGCTTTCTGGCCTGCGTGGAAGAGCTGGAGGTATGGAGCTGGGAACCGCAGTATTTTCACACCGATATGTGTGACGGCATCCAGTGGGAAGTGAAGCTTGCGCTGGGCGACAAAGCCGTGCACAGCCATGGCACCAACAAGACGCCGGAAGGCTTTGACGAATTCAAGGCAGCGGTAAAGGAACTGCTGTCCTGATCCCACGGGACTGGTAGCCCCCGGGAAAATGGAAACAAGGTTAGCCGCCACGGTAAACGACACTTTCCCGGATTACTTTGTTTCATCCAGGCTACGAGCTACGGACTATTACCCACCGTCATACCTGCGAAAGCAGGTATCCAGGGCGGCCTCATTGCCATACCTGTATTCTCTGGATACCGGATTTCCGCTTCGCTACATCCGGCATGACGGGGGAGTCGTAGCCAAGCCGTAGCCCGGAAAATTTCAAATCTCAGGCCGATTTTGCCAGCCCGCCCCCCATCTCCTGCGCCTTCAGATATTCATCGTAGGAGCCACTGAAGTTCACCAGCCCATCACGATTCATTTCGATGA
The DNA here is from genome assembly GCA_021773635.1 of Gammaproteobacteria bacterium. Taxonomy (GTDB): domain Bacteria; phylum Pseudomonadota; class Gammaproteobacteria; order HK1; family HK1; genus JAJFJV01. The sequence continues at coordinate 152,879 of JAJFJV010000023.1, forward strand.
TGCGCGTGGCCAGCGAAGACACTACCTCACGATCATGGCTGACAAATATCAGTGTGCCCGGGTAGTTTTCCAGCGCCAGATTCAGGGCCTCGATAGTCTCCATATCCATATGGTTGGTGGGCTCGTCCATCAGCAGCACGTTGGGCTTTTGCAGCATCAACTTTCCAAACAGCATACGCCCGCGCTCGCCACCGGAAAGTATGGTCACGGACTTGTTGATATCATCCTTGGAAAACAGCAGTCGTCCCAGGGTCCCACGCAGACTCTGCTCGTCGTCATCCTTCTGGCGCCACTGACTCATCCAGTCAAATAACGACATATCCTCCGCAAAATCCTCGGTATTATCCTGCGGGTAGTAGCCGAGGCTGGCATTTTCCGACCACTTTAAACGTCCGGAGTCCTTCTCAAGATCTCCGTACAGGGTGCGCAGCAAGGTAGTTTTGCCAATACCGTTGGGGCCGATGATGGCAATCCGCTCTCCCGTCTCCACCAGCAAGTCGAGTTTGGAAAATAACGGTGCCTCACCATAGCCCTTGGTCAGGCCCTTTATCTCCACCGCCAGGCGAAAGAGTTTCTTCTCCCGCTCAAAACGAATATACGGGCTCACACGACTCGAGGGCTTGATGTCCTCCAGCTCAATCTTTTCAATCTGCCGGGCCCGTGACGTCGCCTGCCGGGCCTTGGAGGCATTGGCCGAAAAGCGGCTGACGAAGGCCTGCAGCTCGGCAATCTGCTTTTTCTTGCGTGCATTATCCCCCTGCTGGCGCTCCCGCACCCGCGTGGAGGCGATCATGTATTCATCATAGTTGCCCGGATAGACCCGCAACTCACCGTAATCCAGATCCGCCATGTGGGTACAGACACTGTTCAGAAAATGACGATCATGGGAGATGATAATCATGGTGCTGTTGCGTTTGTTCAGCACCTCCTCCAGCCAGCGAATGGCGTTGATATCCAGGTTATTGGTGGGCTCGTCCAATAGCAGAATGTCGGGATCTGAAAACAAGGCCTGGGCCAATAGCACGCGCAGCTTCCAGCCCGGCGCCACTGCACTCATGGGCCCCTCATGCTGCTCCAGCGGAATATCGAGACCCAGCAACAACTCACCGGCGCGGGACTCCGCGGTGTATCCATCCATCTCGGCAAAAGCATTCTCCAGCTCCGCCACCTGCATGCCCTCTTCCTCGCTCATCTCCGGCAGGCTGTAGATGCGATCGCGCTCACTCTTCACTTCCCACAGCTCGGCATAACCCATGATCACCGTGTCGATAACACTGTATTCCTCGAAGGCAAACTGGTCTTGGTTCAGCTTCCCCACCCGTTCATTGTTATCAATAGAGACGTTTCCCGAACTGGCCTCAAGATCGCCCCCGAGTATCTTTATCAGGGTGGATTTTCCGCACCCGTTGGCGCCAATCAATCCATAGCGATTGCCCTCACCAAACTTGGCGGAGATATTTTCAAACAGGGGTTTGGCACCGAATTGCATGGTGATGTTGGCGGTGGTAATCAAGGTACTGTTCCAGATCAGAGGGCTATGGATAAATACGTAGTATCTGCTGTTGGGCAGAAGGACCGGGAATATACACACAAAAAGACCGGCGTGCAGCGGGGTGTCTTGTTTATGGCGCGCCCGGAGAGATTATTCGGTCCTTTCGTCCCTCACCCCTTCGGGGCCAGCTGCGCTGCGCTACGCTTCGCTGTTCCAACGGCTTCGCCATTGGTCGAACTCTAACCTGATTATTTCGTCGGGAGTTCGAATTTTCAGCTCACCTACAAACAAAAAACCCCGCACGAAGCGGGGTGTTTTGTTTATGGCGCGCCCGGAGAGATTCGAACTCCCGACCGCCTGGTTCGTAGCCAGGTACTCTATCCAGCTGAGCTACGGGCGCAATTAAACTGTTGGTTCCACTTTTTGGCGGAGAGGGTGGGATTATTCGGGCCATCGGGGCCGGCTCCGCTTTGCTGAAGCAAAGGTCCCACTCAATACACTTTACTGGCGGAGAGGGAGGGATTCGAACCCTCGATGGGCGATTAACCCATACTCCCTTAGCAGGGGAGCGCCTTCAGCCGCTCGGCCACCTCTCCAGACTGTTGCGAGCGCGGAGCATACCGGCGTAATTCTCTCGCGTCAAAGGGTCCGTCAGGTGCTTATACGTTACCCACGTTATCCTCGTCCGAACCCTCATCTCCTTCACGTTCCTTGCGGATCCGCTCAAAAATTTCTTCGCGATGCACGGAGATATCCCGGGGTGCATTCACACCGATACGCACCTGGTTTCCCTTCACTCCCAGAACGGTCACCGTGACCTCGTCACCTATCATCAGGGACTCACCTACTCTTCTGGTCAAAATCAGCATTTCTATACCTTCCTCGCGAGTTCAGCACTGTGTTACAGGCCAGACCCTCAATAATTCTATATGGAGCCTCTAACCGGACAGGTTCAGTCTTCTTCCGACTCCTGGTCCAGGTCAAAAGCGGTGTGCAGTGCACGCACTGCCAATTCGAGATACTTCTCATCAACCACAACGGAGATCTTGATCTCCGAGGTGGAGATCATCTGGATATTGATCCCTTCAGCAGCGAGCGCGCCAAACATCGTGCTGGCGATCCCGGCGTGGGAGCGCATCCCGACACCAACGAGCGAGATCTTAACAATACTCGCGTCCCCGGTCACTTCTTGCGCACCCAGCTCACGGCAGGTGGACTCCAGCAGGGCCAGCGCCCGTTCGTGATCATTACGGTGCACGGTAAAGGTGAAATCGGTGGCGTTCTCGTTGCTGATATTCTGCAGGATCATATCCACTTCGATATTGGCATCGGCCACCCCATCCAGTATCTGATAGGCAATGCCCGGCTTGTCCGGCACACCCAGTACGGTGATCTTGCCCTCGTCACGGTTAAAGGCGATGCCGGAAATCAAAGGTTGTTCCATTTCTGCTTCCTCGGGGGCAATCAGAGTGCCCTCTCCTGGTTCAAAAGATGACAATACACGGATCGGCACGTTGTACTTGCTGGCAAATTCCACGGCGCGGATTTGCAGCACCTTGGCGCCAAGACTGGCCAGTTCCAGCATTTCCTCAAAGGTCAGCCGATCAAGCTTGCGTGCCTTGGGCACGACCCGCGGGTCAGTGGTATAAACCCCGTCCACATCGGTATAAATCTGGCATTCCTTCGCCCCCAGAGCGGCCGCCAATGCCACTGCGGTAGTATCCGAACCACCTCGTCCCAAGGTGGTGATATTGCCGTCCTCATCCACCCCCTGAAAGCCAGCCACAACAACTATCCGGCCCTTTTCCAGATCGCGACGGATGCGGCGCTGATCGATATCCAGGATACGTGCCTTGTTAAAGGCGCTATCGGTGCGAATATGGACCTGGGCCCCGGTGTAGGAAACCGCCGGACAGTTCCATTCCGCCAGGCACATGCTGAGCAGGGCTATCGTGACCTGCTCGCCGGTGGATAGCAGCACGTCAAGCTCCCGTGGATTGGGATTGTCCGAGGCCTCCAGGGCCAGCCCCATGAGGCGATTGGTCTCGCCGCTCATGGCAGACACCACGATCACCACATCATGCCCCTTGCGGCGATCCTCCTGAGCCTGCTCGGCCACGACCCGGATACGCTCCAGGTCCGCCACCGAAGTACCGCCGTATTTCTTTACCATCAATGCCATAGGTTACCCGTGGCACTTCTCAAAAGTGCCGCGTCTCCTGAATAAAATACTGATTTAAGTTACGAATCCAGCTGCTGCTCTACCCATCCAGGCACCGAAGCAAGCGCCTGGTCTATATTCGCCGGCTGAGTTCCACCGGCCTGGGCCATATCCGGACGTCCGCCGCCCTTACCCCCAACCTGTTTGGCCACGTGATTCACCAGCGGGCCTGCCTGAATGCGATCGGTGGCGTCAGCCGTGACGCCCGCCACCAGACTCAGCTTGTCGCCACTGACCGCCGCCAGCACCACTACCGCCGTGCCGAGCTTGTTTTTCAATTGGTCAACGGTGTTACGCAAAGCGTTACGATCCTCACCCTCGAATATGGCGGCCAGCACCTTGAGACCATTCACCTCTACGGCCTGACCTGCCAGTTGCTCACCCTGATTACTCGCCATGCGCACCTTGATGCGTGCCAGTTCCTTTTCCATTTCATTATTACGGGCAAGGACTTGTCCAAACTTGTCCTCCATGGAATCAAGGTCACTTTTCAGCATCGCGGCCAAACGAGCCTCGCGGCTCTCGGCCTCCCTGACCCAGGCCAGCGCCTCGGTCCCCGTAATGGCCTCGATACGGCGGACCCCGGCGGCAACGCCTGTCTCTGTGGTGAGCTTGAACAAACCAATATCCCCGGCCCGACTCACATGGGTGCCGCCACACAATTCGGTGGAATGCTCACCGATACTCAGCACCCGCACAACCTCGTCATATTTCTCGCCGAACAGTGCCTGGGCGCCACTCTCAATGGCCTCATCCCGGGACATCAGTACCGTAGAAATCTCGGTATTTTCGATAATCCAGTAATTGACCTGCTGTTCAATCTCCTGCAGTTCCCCACTGGAGACCGGTTCAAAATGGGAAAAGTCAAAGCGAAGCCGATCCGGCCCTACCCGTGACCCCTTCTGGGAGACATGACTACCGAGCACCTTGCGCAAGGCCGCATGCAGCAGGTGGGTAGCGGAGTGATTTCGTGCCGTTGCCAGACGCTGGTCCGTATACACGCTCGCCTTGAGCTCATCGCCAATCCGCAGCTCCCCATCGGTCAGAATCCCGGCGTGTACGACTGCCTGAGCCTGGCGCTGGGTATCGGTCACCTTGAAACGTATCCCGCGAGCCTTGAGCAGGCCATGGTCGCCCACCTGGCCTCCGGATTCCGCATAGAAGGGGGTACGCTCCAGTACCACCAGGCCGTGATCCTCCGGTTGCATTACCTCCGCCGCCACGCCGTCCACATAAAGGGCCAGGACCCGTGATTTTCCGGTTAATTCCTCGTAGCCGACAAATTCACTGGTTTCACCACACTCCACCAGCGGTGCAGCGCTGTCACCAAAACGGCTGGCCGCCCGGGCACGGTCACGCTGGGCCTCCATTTCCTGCTCGAAACCGGCCATATCAAGACCGAGACCCCGCTCTCTGGCCACATCCGCGGTCAGATCCGCCGGGAAGCCAAAGGTGTCATAAAGGCGAAATACGGTTTCACCTGACAGGGTCTTGCCCTTCAGTTCATCCACCGCCTGATCGAGCATGCGCATGCCCTGTTCGAGCGTCTCGGCGAAGCGCTCCTCCTCCTGCAACAATACCTTTTCCACCAGCGCACGCTGCTCCCGGAGATCGGGAAAGGCATCCCCCATCTCGCTGGCCAGCGGCGCAACGAGACGATGAAAAAAAGCGCCCTCGGCACCGAGCTTATGGCCGTGACGAATGGCACGACGGATGATACGCCGCAGCACATAACCGCGACCTTCGTTGGAGGGGATAACGCCATCGGCAACGAGAAAGGCGCAGGAGCGAATATGATCGGCAATTACCCGCAGGGACTGGTTATCACGCGCCAGCACACCGGTGACATCACCCGTGCTTTCAATCAAGTCCCGAAAGAGATCGATCTCGTAATTGTTGTGCTGTCCCTGCAGCACCGCCGCGAGGCGTTCAAGCCCCATGCCGGTGTCTACCGAGGGTTTGGGAAGTGGCTCCAGATGGCCCGTTGCATCCCGGTTGTACTGCATGAATACGAGATTCCAGATCTCGATGTAGCGATCGCCATCCTCGTCCGCACTACCGGGGGGACCACCGGGAATTTCCGGACCATGATCATAAAAGATCTCGGAACAGGGGCCGCAGGGACCGGTCTCGCCCATGGACCAGAAATTATCCTTTGCCCCACAGCGCGAGAAGCGCTCCGGGCTAACGCCCATCTCCTTAATCCAGATATCGGCCGATTCGTCATCGTCCTCAAAGACCGTTACCCACAGCCGTTCCGGTGCCAAACCATATTGTTCGGTCAGTAGTTCCCAAGCGTAGGCGATGGCCTCACGCTTGAAATAATCACCAAAGCTGAAGTTTCCCAGCATCTCGAAGAAGGTGTGGTGGCGAGCGGTGTAACCGACATTTTCCAGATCATTGTGCTTGCCGCCAGCGCGCACACAGCGCTGGCTGGAGACCGCGCGGTGATAAGGGCGCGCCTCGGTGCCGAGGAAGACATCCTTGAACTGCACCATGCCCGCGTTGGTGAACAGCAGCGTAGGATCATCCGCCGGCACCAGCGAACTGCTGGGCACCACGGTATGGCCGCGGGCACTGAAATAATCCAGAAAGGTCTGACGAATCTCGCTCGTTCGCATGCTCATCGCTGCAATACTTTGCCTTTAATCATCATCTGCATCGCCCATGGCACCGCGGATCTGTTCCGCAGTGAAGCCACGGTAATGCAGGAACTTCATCTGTCGTGCCCGTTCCCGATATTCCTTCGGGCTGACGGGGCCAAAACGCTTGTTTCTGACCGCCACGGCGCATTGCCACCACTGTCGATCTCCAGGATCGAGGAAATCCTCAATCAGGACATCATCAATACCCTTATCCCGCAGTTCGGCCCGAATTCTTACCGGGCCCTGGCCCCGCCCGGAACGATAACGAACGATCATCTCCGTAAAACGGCGCTCCGAAAGCAGATCTTCCCGCTGCAGCTGGTCGAGTACCGCGCTGATGAGTTTCGCCTCAAAGCCCCTGCTCTTCAGCTTATTGGCCAGCTCCCGTACCGAATGCTCGCGCCGGCTCAGTAAGTGCAGGGCCTTGTCACGAACCTCGGCCAGATCCTCGCTCAGGCCTCCGCCTCCACCGCTTCCTCAATCTTGGGCCCGGCCGAGCTCGCCAACAGGCGACTGCGCAGTTCGCTATCGATCTCCTGGGCAATCTCCGGGTTTTCCTTGAGGAACAGGCGCGCATTATCTTTGCCCTGACCAATACGATCGCCCTTATAGCTGTACCAGGCACCGGCCTTGTCAACCAGACCGTGCTCAACCCCCAGGGTGATCAGCTCGCCAAAACGGGAGAAGCCCTCGCCATAGAGAATATCGAATTCCACTTGGCGAAATGGCGGTGCCACCTTGTTCTTCACCACCTTGACCCGGGTCTGGTTGCCAATGATCTCGTCGCCCTTCTTGATGGCGCCGATGCGGCGGATGTCAAGACGTACCGACGAATAGAACTTCAGGGCATTGCCGCCGGTGGTAGTCTCTGGGCTGCCAAACATCACGCCAATCTTCATGCGAATCTGGTTGATGAAGATCACCAGGGTATTGGAACGCTTGATATTGGCGGTGAGCTTGCGCAAGGCCTGGGACATCAGGCGCGCCTGCAGGCCCACATGGTGGTCCCCCATCTCGCCCTCCAGTTCCGCCTTCGGGGTCAATGCCGCCACCGAGTCCACTACCACGACTTCCACCGCACCGGAGCGCACCAGCATATCGGTGATCTCCAGTGCCTGTTCTCCGGTATCGGGCTGGGACATGAGCAACTCGTCCACGTTAACTCCGATCTTCCCTGCGTAGCCCGGGTCCAGGGCGTGTTCCGCATCCACAAAGGCGACCGTGCCACCCAGCTTCTGTGCCTGCGCCAGCACTTCGAGGGTCAGTGTGGTCTTGCCTGAGGATTCCGGGCCGTAGATCTCCACCACTCGCCCCCGCGGCAAACCACCGATGCCAAGGGCGATATCTAGCCCTAGGGAACCCGTGGGAATGGCGTCCATCTCGCCCGCGGCTGGCCGGTCACCCATACGCATGACCGCACCCTTTCCGAACTGTCGTTCGATCTGGCTAAGGGCCGCACCCAGGGCCCGTTTCTTGTTTTCGTCCATGTCATCCTCCAGGAAAATCCAGGGGCGTTTCCCTTGCCCCGGCGATTAAAATCAATGCGCAGCGTCGCTGCAAAGCGCTGCATTATCCCACAGTTAGCAGCCGGCTCCCAAGGTGCCGTGCTTACCCCCCGCAAGCAACCACCGGCCCCGGATTTCATAGCGCACTCCACCGTCTACGGGAATAGAGGCAAGCAGCTGAAAATCCTTTGCCCGCCATTCAATCGGGGGGTGGCTTCCAATTTGCACACGCCTGCGCACCCTCCGCGCCAAGGTAATGTGAGGGCGATAAGGACGCTGCTCCGGACTCAATCCACAAACTATCGCACCCTTCTTCAGTTCGCCAACCAGTTCCAGCAAGAGCGCGGGAGTAATGTCGGGAGCCGACCACATAACTTGCGAGCGCCGCCAGCTTCCAATGTGTTCAAACAGCGGAGATACAGGTGCGCCCTCAATACCTTCGGCCATCTCCAGCAGACAGCGCTCCCTCTCCGGCTCCGTATTGCCGAGAAATAGCAGGGTGAGATGGATGTTTTCCGGCGGCACCACTCGCGCACCGCGGGGAGCGCTGCTTACCGCAAGTGCGTGTAGCTTCTGAGCAGTAGCCGGGTCAGGCGTCAGGGCAAAAAACAATCGTGATACGGGCTGGTGCTCAGCGCTCATTCGGCTAACAGGGCGAGGACGCCTTCGAGCGCACAAGCCACCGCCTGAATCCGTACCGCCAGACGATCCCCTTCGAGGTGCAGACAACGCACCCTGGCACCTCGGTCCCGCCGTCCCCAGGCAATCCATACCGTCCCCACCGGCTTGTCGGGCGTACCACCCTCAGGACCCGCGATGCCACTTATTGCCACGCTGATATCCGCGGGACTGCGCACCAGTGCACCGGCCGCCATCTCCAAAACGACCTCCCGGCTCACCGCCCCGTGGCGAGCCAAAGTATCCGCACTGACTCCCAATAACGCCTCCTTGGCGCGGTTGCTGTAGGTGACAAAACCACGCTCGAACCACGCGGAGCTACCGGGAATATCGGTAATTACGGCAGCTATGGCACCACCAGTACAGGATTCCGCGGTAACGAGTATCTGTTCGGCACCCGCCAGAGCCTTGCCGACTCTCCGCGACAAAACCTCTAAATCAACAGCCATCAGGGTAATGCCCGCTTGCGCCGCGCACGAAAGAAGGCCCTGAGCTGCGCCCCCGCCTCCCCGGCAAGCAGCCCGCCATCGCACTGCAGTCGATGATTAAGACGTCCAGAACCCAATACATCAAACACGCTCCCCGCCGCGCCGGCTTTTGGATCGGTAGCGGCGTAAACTACCCGCGCAACCCGGGCATGCATGATCGCACCGGCACACATCACGCAGGGCTCCAGGGTGACATAGAGGGTGGTATTGAGCAGACGATAATTATCAATGGCCCTGGCCGCCGCCCGCAGGGCAATCATCTCCGCATGGGCGCTGGGGTCGTGATCGCCTATAGGCCGATTCCAGCCCTCCCCAAGCACTTCCCCGTCCCGCACCAGCACCGCACCCACCGGCACTTCACCCTCAGCCTCCGCACTGGAGGCGAGCTCAAGAGCGCGGCGCATCCAATGCTCATCGGATGGTTGCCCCGTTAAAGTACCGTTCTCTTCGTTGCTAATATTCGTTTTCATGCTGAAAGTGGTGGAACTCCAGATATATATCGTTTCGTCATATCTTATGTTACCTTCTTACGCTAACGTGCTGAATTATAAAAATAACAGGCACGGATAGCTCTGAAACTCGCTGTTCCTCTAGAATGGATTTCTGTCGTATGCATCTTTCGCTCGCAAAGCTGGAAGGTAGCGCCGCCGCATGGATTGCCGTGCTGGGAGGGGTGCTCGCCAGCCCCACTGTACTTTCGGTGCCCACCGTTACCAATAATGACTGGGGACAGTTCAAGATTACCGAAGTATTTACCACAGCGGCAGAGCGCGGTGGACCCGATAATTCCTATCTGTATTCGGTTCAAAATCTATCCGCAAATGCCGTTACTTTATTTCGGGTGGCAAATCCGAACAATCTTACCTATACCGTCGCCACCCCAGCCGGATGGACAAATAGAGGAACCCAAAACGTCCTCTGGGAAAATGGCTCGATCGCACCAGGAGCCACCTTGTCTGGCTTCGAAATTTTCACCCCGGGCCTACTACCTGAATTGACATCACCACCGTTCGCTGCCAGTAACACCGGTTGGATTCAAACTACTGGCGGGAGTTTTTTTGGTGATCTGTCCCATCTGGGCGGAGGCGTCGTGGCGCCCGTAGCAGGCACTGACGTAGTCGCCGAAAGTACCGAGTTGAAAGCCAGCAGCCCGACGGTAACGCCAGAAGTCCAAAAACAGGGCATGGCCCAGCAATCGGTGATTATCGAG
>JAJFJV010000024.1 GCA_021773635.1 Gammaproteobacteria bacterium
TCCTTTTCGGTCAGCTATTTTTCCCTTTATTAAACACCCAACCAGGAATAAATATTGATGCCCGATCTACAAGGCAGACCTGATTTTCAATGGATTGACGATGATGCGGGTATCGCGACAGTCGCAGCAGCCATGGCGGCAGCCAGTTGGGTTGCGCTGGATAGCGAGTCCAACTCCATGTTCGTGTATCAGGAGCGGGTTTGCCTGGTGCAGTTGAATGTGGACGGGAAACTGTACGTCATCGATCCGCTGGTTTCCGATGACCCCAAGGCTTTCCTCGCACCACTAAAGGTGGTGCTGGAGGATGCTGATAAACCCTGCTTTTTACATGGCGGTGAGTATGATGTGGCGTGCTTCAAGCGCGAATTCGACATCTCGCTACGGGGCGTTTTCGATAGCCAGCAGGCCGCCAGCTTTCTCGGCTGGGAGCGTAGCGGCTATGGCAGTGTGGTGGAGGTGGTGTGCGGGGTGAGGCTCGCCAAAGCGCATTCCCAGTACAACTGGGCGACCCGGCCACTGGCCCAGGATGCATTGGGTTATGCCCTGGATGATGTCGTGTATTTACCGCGAGTGGTGGGACAGCTCGAAGCTGAAATTGCCTCAGCTGATCTGGAAGACGAACTGGCCGAAGCCAACCGGGCGGTGATGGACTCCCCTATTCATGTGGGCGGATTCCAAGCAGAGAAAATATATCGTGTTAAGGGCATGCGCACCCTGGATAGTAACGGTCAACGCCGTCTTTTTGCCGTCTATCAATGGCGGGATGAATGTGCCCGTGAGCTGGACTTTCCACCGGGTCGTTTGTTCAACGATCGCGCCATGGTGAAGTTGGTTCAGGTGGATCCAAAAAATAGTAATGAATTACGGCGCGTGGGCCTTGGCGGTCGCCTGAACCGCTTTTCCGACAGCCTGCTTAAGACCTTGCAGCAGGCCCGTGAAAATCCGCCTGCCATGCCCTCAGTGCCACAAAAGTCACCACCTGATCCCGCCGAGAAGGCCTGTGGCGAGCGCCTGAAAAAATGGCGGCGCAAGGAGGCAGAAAGACGTGATGTGCCTCTGCAGGTGGTGTTGCCCGCCCGTGCCCTGGCCACCCTGCAGTCTAACGGTGCCGGAAATCTTGAGGACGTGCCGCAACTGGGCAAGAAGCGCATAGCACTTTATGGCGACGAGCTTCGGCGTCTCTGCGGCTGAATTCGACTTTGTCTTCACCCGAAGAGATTACTGAAAAAGGCGCCGACCGCGCGGCTGTCAAGGCACTGCCGCCGCTCGTATACCTGTTCTCCGTGTTGGCGGGGATGGGCTCCAGCCGATTGTTTGGCGGTGCAATAGCTCCTGGAAGCGATGTTCGGTTGGCTTTGGGGTGGGTGCTGATTGGCGCGGGTTTCATCATGGGTTTCATGTTTATACAGTCGTTTCGGAAAACTGATCAGGACCCGGATCCGAGAACGCCCACACCGACCCTGGTCATCACCGGGCTTTACCAGTTTTCGCGGAACCCCGCCTATCTGGGGCTCACCGTTATCCAGCTGGGTCTTGGTCTGGTGCTCGATAACATCTGGATCATCCTCTTCCTGGCCCCGGCGCTCACTGTCATCCACTTTGGGGTCATTGTTCCTGAGGAAGCCTACCTGGAACGCAAGTTCGGGGATGCATATCGGGACTACAGGCGCCAGGTCCGGCGCTGGTTATAGCGAGGTGACGCTTTCAGCGGCGGTAGTGGACAGTGTCCGGTACACCGGATTTCGTTTCCTGCATTTGCGGGGCGGTATAAGCTTCCGCACGATGGTTGACAGGAGCACGTGATGGACGATTTTGGTTTGCCGGTTTTTCTCAACAACCTGCGTAGCGCGGGCACGATATGGCTGCGGGAAGATGTGCTGGTGCTGGGCAACCTGCTGCAGGTGGGTTTCGTGTTGCTTGCCATCGCCTTCGCCTCCTTGCTCGGCAAGCGGCTTGGCAGGTTGGTGGCAGAAGTCGGCGCGCGCCATCCCATGTCGGGGCGGATGGAGGCCCTGCGCATACGGCTCCAGCGGCTGTCCGGGGCACTGATCCTGCTCATCATTTTATGGTCCGGAGTGGCGGTGGCGGCGCGGGCCGGCTGGTCCTATCCGCTGGTGCGCATGGTGGTGAGCCTGACCAATGCCTGGGTGATTATTCAGCTTGCCTCGGCTTTCATTGCCAGCCCCCTGTGGTCACGCACCATCGCCTGGTTGGCATGGACCATCGCGGCGGTTGCGACCCTGGGTTTGATGGACCCCACCCTGGCGATGCTGGATGGCCTCGCCATCAGTTACGGCGAAACCCGAATTACGGTATTGGGTGTCCTGAAAGCGGTGGTGGCCATTGGCCTGTTCCTGTGGCTGGCGACCGTGCTGGCGCGGCTGCTGGAAAACCGCATCGAACGTTCAACTCACCTGACCCCCTCGTTGCGCGTGCTCTACGGCAAGTTGACGCGCATTCTGTTGATTGCGATTGCCGTGGTGGTGGCGTTGGAGAGCGTGGGTATCGATCTCACGGCCTTCGCGGTTTTTGGCGGGGCGCTGGGTGTGGGTATCGGTTTTGGCCTGCAAAAGATCATTGCCAACTTCATCAGCGGCATCATCTTGCTGCTGGATCGCTCCATCAAGCCGGGTGACGTCATCAGTCTCGGCCTGACCTATGGCTGGGTGGAACGTCTTGCCGCACGTTACACCACGGTGCGCACCCGTGATGGCATCGAGCACCTGATTCCCAACGAGGATCTGATCACCCAGCGGGTGGAGAATTGGACTCACTCGGACATGAATGTGCGTCTGCGTATTCCGGTGGGCGTTGCCTACAAGAGCGATGTCCGGGCGGCAATAGCTCTCTGCTGTGAAGCGGCGGCCAGCGCGCCCCGTGTTCTGAAGAAACCGGCTCCACAGTGCCTTGTGAGTGGCTTCGGGGATAGCGCGGTAAACCTTGAGCTGCGGGCGTGGATCGGGGACCCGGAAGCGGGGCGGGGTAGCGTCCAGAGCGAGGTATATCTTGCTATCTGGGAGCGCTTCCGCGAGGCGGGGATTGAGATTCCCTATCCCCAGCGCGACCTGCATATCCGTTCCGTAGATGCGCCTCTGACGGGCAAATCCTGACGTCGTTACGTCGACTCCGCCTCTTTCCTTGCGGCGGGCAGGGTCTCGTACATACGCACGGCAACGATGAGGCCTGAAATAAAGGTGAGTATGCCGATGGCGCCCACCGCCGATAGCAGGCCAAAGGCGTCTGCCAGCAATCCGGCAGCCAGTCCCCCAACCGCATAGCCGCCATCCCGCCAAAGTCGATAGACGCCGATTGCAGAGCCGCGCCATTCTGGATGGGCGACATCGCCAATGGTGGCAAGCAGGGTGGGATACACCATTGCAGTGCCCAGCCCCAACAGCACTGAGCCACCGAGCCAGACATTAAAGCTGCTACCCACTACAAAGCAGGCAATGCCAAGCGCCTGTACCCACATTCCGCCGGCGATCAGCCATTTTCGCCCCCAGCGATCGCTCAGTACCCCGGTGGCTAACTGCCCGATACCCCAAACGCCCGGATAGGTGGCGGCAATGATGGCGATGCGGTTAAGCGACATCCCGCCCGATGCGAGCAGGAACGGCACCAGCCCCCAGACCGTGGCATCGTTGAGGTTGTTCACCAGTCCGGCCTGGCTGGCGGAGGAAAGGGCACGGTCCTTGAAACTGGCCAGCACGAAGATTTTCTTGAAGGGCATTTCCGCTTCGTGCTCATGATTCTCGGTGTTTGCCGATTCATGCTTGACGTGGGCATGGGTGTCGCGGACAAAAAAGATCGATAACAGCAGGCCGAGGGTGACGAAGGCCACGCCAGGATAGAAAGGTATCGGGCGCATGCCGTAACGGGTGGCGAGATAGCCGGTCGCCAGCGCGGCGAGGGAAACCGCCAGATAGCCGGCAAATTCATTGAGCCCCATGGCCGCGCCGCGTTGCTTCGGCCCCACCAGATCGACTTTCATGATCACCGTGGTTGACCAGCACAGGCCCTGGTTCACGCCGAGCAGCACGTTGGCGAACACCACCCAACTCCAGGTCGGTGCAAACATCAGCAGGAAGGGCACTGGCAGGCCGAACAGCCATCCAATGATGAGGATGGTTTTGCGCCCCAGTCGATCCGAGAGTTGACCGGCAAAGAGGTTGGCAATGGCCTTGACGATGCCAAAGCTGATGAGAAAGGACAGCACCACTGACTTGGCGACGATGCCGAATTCGGATTCGGCCAGCAGCGGCAGGATGGTTCGTTCCAGTCCGACAGTGGCGCCGACAAAGCCGTTGATCAGTACCAGCAGCCAAAATTGCCGCCAGTTGGCGCGAAGCCCCAGGGTAACGGTTTCAGCGGATTGATTAGCCATGGTTATGTGCCCTCATGAGCGGTGTCTGGATAGATGTTTCCCGTTGCCAAACAGTTGTCTGCAGGCTTTGGTTTTGCCACCGGAAATCCACTTGCCCGCCAGTCGGGCAGGCCGAGGGCAAGGCGACGGGCACGGTAGCCCGCGTGCCGTAACTGGCGTACCGCATCGGTAGCGAACAGGCAGTAGGGACCCCGGCAGTAGGCAATGATCTCCTGGTCCCGGGGAAGCTTTTCAAGATGTTGTTGCAGCTCGTCCGGGGGTACTGACAGGGCTCCCGGGATATGACCCGCTACGTATTCGGCATGTGGCCGGACATCAAGCAGAATGACCTCATTGTCCTGTAGCCTGTCTTGAAGCTCTGGCGCGGAAATACCCTCGAGATCTTGGGGAGATTCATAGTAGCTGCGGGTGATCTGATCGATTTCGGTGAGGCGAGTTTGCGCCAGCGCTTCAAGGCTGCGAAACAGGCGGAAGACATCCTGATCAGCCAGTTGGTAATAGACCTGCTGACCATCCTTGCGGCTATCCACCAGGCGTGCTCGTCGCAGAACCTGCAAATGGGCGCTGGCATTGCCAATAGTGAGCCCGGTTTCCTGCGCCACCGCCTCGACCGGCCGTTCACCCTGTGCGAGCAAATCAAGAATCTCCAGGCGTTTGTCACTGGCGAAGGCCTTGCCGACCCGTGCGAATTGCGCGTACAGCGCATCTTTATAGGAGCGATGGTTCATAGTGAGAATAATATTCTATAGATTATTAGAATATACAAGTCTTTTCTCAGCTGGGCGTATAATTTCGCCTCTGTTTCGTGCATTCGGATTGGCCTATGACCACAGAAAAACGCAGCAATATCGTACTTATTGGTATGCCGGGGGCTGGCAAGAGCACCGTGGGTATCATCCTGGCAAAACGGCTTTCCCTGAATTTTGTCGATACTGATGTGCTTATTCAGACCACCCAGGGTCGCGCACTTCAGGACATCGTCGACCGTGATGGCCATATCGCCCTGCGGGCTATCGAGGAGAAGGTATTGCTTGGTCTGCAGCTAAGCCGGCACGTCATTGCCACCGGTGGCAGTGCGGTTTACAGCAAAAAAGCCATGTGTTGGCTAAGAGATAACGGTGTCATCATCTTCCTCGACCTGCCCCTCGCGGCACTGAAAACCCGCATTCGCGATTTTGCTACCCGGGGTTTGGCCAAGCGTGCCGATCAGAGCCTGGCTGATCTGTATGCCGAGCGGCGATTGCTCTATGAGCGTTATGCCGAAATCAGTGTTGACTGCCTGGGGCTGGATCAGGACGAGGTGTGTACGAGGATAGTTGAAAGTCTGTGATAGTGGTGAGGCCATGACGGATTCTTAACGGGTGCGAGAATGAGAACGAATCTTATTGCGTTCGCCCCACAATAGACCCTTTCCTGCTGTTACAATGGTCGGGATCGGGATGCGCGCCCTGACAGTTGGCGGCGCAGAAGCCCTCCGGATTTCTACCGAGACAACCCGATTTTTTCCAAATCGTTTAGATGAAAGTTGAACTACAGGAGCAGCAAATGAGTACAACATTAGTTACCAAGCAGGCCCCGGATTTCACTGCAGCGGCAGTAACTGGCAGCGGCGAGATTGTGGATGCATTACAGTTTTCAGAAGCGCGTAAGGGCAAATACGCGGTGCTGGTCTTTTATCCCCTGGACTTTACCTTTGTCTGCCCCTCCGAGCTCATCGCGCTGAATCACCGCATGGAGGCCTTCAAGAAGCGTAATGTGGAGGTCTTTGCGGTATCCGTAGACTCCCAGTTCACCCATAACGCGTGGCGCAACACCGCCGAGAAAGATGGCGGCATCGGGCCGCTGGAGTACACCCTGGTTGCGGACACCAGCCACGCTATCTGCCAGTCCTATGGCGTTGAGCTGGAAGGCGCTGGTATAGCCCTGCGCGGCACCTTCCTCATCGACCGTGATGGTTTGGTTCGTCATCAGGTGGTCAACGACCTGCCTTTGGGTCGTGACATGGACGAGCTGCTGCGCATGGTCGATGCCCTGCAGTTCTTTGAAGAGCATGGCGAGGTTTGCCCGGCAGGCTGGAGCGAGGGTAAGGCTGGCATGCAGGCTGACCCGAATGGTGTTGCCAGCTATCTGGCGGATCACGCCGAAGAGCTGTAAGCCTTAAGGAATCCATGTGACTCGCCGCCCACGGCGGCGAGTCACATGTTCTGGCGTTACCGGGCGAACGCCCTTATCCTCCCTTTTCGGCAATCTGCCTCAATCAACTTGGTCTGATTCCAGACTGACCAGATGAGCTCTGCCGATGCAGCAAGTGCCCATACTCGAACAGCACCAGCCCCGAGAGAATCATCGCCGTCCCGCCCCAGACTTCTGCTGTTACCAATTCTCCGTTGAGTCCATTCCCGAGCAACAGGGCGATTACCGGAGTTAACAGGGTAATCAACGCTACCCGTGTTACCTCAACGCGGCGCAACACGTAAAAGTAAAGGGCAAATCCCAGCACTGAGCCGACTATTCCCAGATAGAGGATTGACGCCAGCGCGCGTTCAGGAATTGCGGTGGGGATGGGCTCTCCCATCAGAAAAAACACGCCGAGATAGAGCGGCACCGCCACCATAAGTGCGCCGGTGGTTACCACCAATCCGGGCAACTGGGCGTCTATGCGCTTCACCGCCACGGCGCTCGCAGAATGCACGGTGGCAGACAGCAATACGCCTGCGATGCCGAGGGCGGCTTCCGGGCCCAAGGACCAACTACTGCTAAAGATAAGCACCAGTCCACTTACACCCAGCAGCATGCCCGCTAACCGACTCGGCGTGAGCGCCTGCTCGGTGAGCCAGAAGCTGGCCATTACCCCCGTCAATATCGGCGTCAAGCCGAAAATGACCGAGATCCAGCCCGAGGGAATGAATTGCGAAGACCAGTACACCGAGAGCATCGCCAGGAATAATCCCAGCCCCGCAGCCAGATAGGTCCGACGGGCCTGCTGATGCCATGGCAGTTTGATGCGAAACAGCAGCGCAATCAGCAGGCAAAAGCCAACACCGAGCACCATGCGCCCGGTCAGTCCGAACAGGAAACCCACCTCATCGCCACTCCACTTGATGGCGAGCGGTGTGGTGGACCAGATAATGATGACCCCAATATAGGCCGCGGGGATAGACACAATTATTTCCTCTGGTTAATTACAAAACCCCTAAACGAAAAAAGGCCACAGGGCATACGCCGTGCGGCCTTCTTGGAAATGTTGAATCGGAACTAAATTACAATATTGATCTCCCACGGCCACACGCGCAAGCATCCACGCGCCATACCAGTAGCAGGCGCGTGCTGTTTTTCATGTGGCGTTGAAAGAAGGTGTTCATGGCGCGGAGTCTCGCTCGTGACAGATAAGCCTGTCAACCGTTGGGGAGCTAAACTCACATAGTCGGTCTGGAAACAAATGCGCCAAGAGCCCGTCCATAGCCCGGTTGGCTCATAAAAACCCCGCTGTTGTGGCCGCCCCTCATCTTCACGAAGGATTTTGGCTCGTTGGCTCCCTGAAATACTTTCTCTCCAAGGTGGAACGGGATGACCTCATCATCAGGGCTGTGCAGCACCAGCACCGGAGACCTTACCCGCTTGATATGTTTTGCGGCATCAAAATCGTAACGCAGGAAAATCAATCGGGAAAGAACAGGAAAAACCGCATTGGCTACATCCCTTGCGGAGCTGAATGTGGACTCGAGAATCAGTCCTCCGGGCTGAACATCCGCAGCCAGCTCTGTTGCCACGGCGCCGCCAAGCGAGCGACCAAACAGGATGATATCTTTCGGTCGGCCCTCTCGCTCATTGACCAGATAGTGCCAGGCCGCTCTGGCGTCCTTGTAAACACCTTTCTCATCCGGCTTGCCGTGGCTTTTTCCGTAACCCCGATAGTCGAAGATAAAGACATTCAGGCCAAGGCGATGAAAGATCTCTATGGTATCGCCGCGGTGGGAGATATTGCCGGCATTGCCGTGGAAAAAAAGCAGAGTCTGTTTCGATCCATGATGTGGAATGTGCCAGCCATGCAGGCGCACGCCATCCTCGGTATCCAGCAGGACATCCTCATACCGAAGCCCCCACTCCTTTGGCGTCTGGTCGATCGTCGCGTCGGGGAAAAAGGTCATCAAGGGCTGTTGCAGATACATATAGCCATTCAACAGGGCTAGCCCAAGCAGCAGGAGCAGGATGTTATTTATCATCCGGTTTTTCACGTGGTCCGGCACACCGTCAAAGCAAGGTTAGCGGAGTATCTGCCGGCCATCCTTGAATCCTATTCTCCGTTACCCCAATTCGATAGGGTTAGGCCCGATTGATTGTGGGGACTCCAAAATTCACGCCCCTGGTACCGGGTAGCTGTTGAGGATTTCCACGTAGTTGGCACGCTCGAATGATGCGGGGTCAGGGGCATTTTGCTGGCTCACGCTACCTTTCATTTGCTCCACCGAGTCGTATTCATTGGCTTCGAGCCATTCTTCCATCTCGGTCAACATGCCCTTCAGGTGTTCCGGGCCATTTTTCAGCAGGGTGCTGCACAGGTAGGTGACATCCGCGCCGGCGAGTAGCATGCGCAGGGCATCGGTACCGCTATGGACGCCACCGGTGGCGGCGAGAGAGAGCTTTACCCGGCCGTGGAGGATGGCGATCCAGCGCATCGCGAGTAGTGATTCTGCGGGGCTGGAGAGGTGCAAGTCACGAGTAACTTCCAAGGTGTCGAGGTCGATGTTGGGCTGGTAAAAGCGGTTAAAGAGAACCACACCGTCAGCGCCATTGGTTTCCAGTGTGCGGACCATGTTGGCTACGGAACTGAATTGCGGCGAAAGCTTGAGGGTGATGGGCAGGATTACCTGCTCCTGTAACAGTGACAGCAGTTGCAGATAGCGTGCCTCTACGTCTTCCGCGCTTTCCTCGATATGCGCAGCGACGTAGTAGACATTGAGTTCCAGGGCATCGGCGCCCGCCGCCGCCAACTCTTGGGCATTCTCGAGCCAGCCGCTGGGGGAGATGCCGTTCAGGCTGGCGATTACCGGAATATCGAGGGCGGCCTTGAGTGCAGTGAGTTGCTCCAGATAGTCATCCAGGCAGGTGTGATAGTCATCCACCACCGGCAGAAAGCTTGAGGCCTCCCCGTGCCCCAGGTCCTGATAGTTCTGTAGCTGGTCAAGGGTCCGCCCCTCGGCACTGACTTCTTCCTCGAACAGGGAGTACATCACGAGTGCGCCCGCACCCGCATCCTCGAGCCGTTTGGCCATATCGAGATTGCGCGAGAGGGGAGATGATGACGGTACCAGGGGGTTCTTGAGTTCCAGCCCGAGGTAGTGGGTGCGAAGGTCCATGGCCTATTCCTGGGTTTTGTTAGTGGTGGTGGGTTTCGCGGGCGCAGCGGGTGGCGCCTCGGCGGGAGCAAGCCCCGCCAGCTGCTCATAGCGCTGATAGCGTTCGTTTACCTCATTCTGTGCCCCTTCCATGAGTTGCTTGCTGGCCCGTGGGTTAGTGCGTGCGAGGATGCCGTAGCGCATTTCCGTTTTGGCGAAATCCCGGAACGAAATATCCGGTTTCTTCGAGTCCAGACGGAGTGGATTCTTGTTTTTCTCGCGCAGTCTGGGGTCGAAGCGGAACAATGGCCAGTGGCCGCTGCGCACCGCCAGATCCTGCTGTTTGAGGTTGCGGGTGAGGTCGATGCCCTGGGCGATACACGGACTGTAGGCGATGATCAGCGAGGTGCCCGGGTAGGATTCGGCCTCACGGAAGGTCCGCAGTGTATGGATATCCTTGGCGCCGAAGGCGACGTTGGCCACGTAGACGTTTTCGTAGGCCATAGCGATCATCGCGAGATCTTTCTTGCCGCCCCGTTTACCGCCGGCGGCGAATTTCGCCACTGCACCGCGTGGTGTGGACTTGGACATCTGCCCGCCGGTGTTGGAGTAGACCTCGGTATCCAGCACCAGAATATTCACGTCGCGGCCGCTCGCGAGCACGTGGTCGAGGCCACCAAAACCGATGTCATAGGCCCAGCCATCACCACCCAAAATCCACACGCTTTGCCGGGCCAGCGTATCGGCAATATTGTCCAGTTCCCGCGCCTCCTCGGAATCAATCTTGCCGAGGATTTTTCTGAGCTGGGTGATGCGTTCGCGTTGTTCCTGGATGCCGGCCTCCTCGAACTGATCGGCACCGAGCAGTGCGGTGGCAAGGTCGTCGCCAATATCCGCACGCAGGCGACCCACCAGGCTGTTTGCGTAACTGAGCTGTTCGTCCAGCGCGACGCGAAAGCCAAGGCCGAACTCGGCATTATCCTCGAACAGCGAGTTGGACCAGGCCGGACCCCGGCCTTCCTGATTGGCCGCATAGGGCGTGGTGGGGAGATTGCCGCCATAGATAGAGGAGCAACCGGTGGCATTGGCAATGACCATGCGGTCGCCGAAGAGCTGAGTGGCGAGCTTGATATACGGTGTCTCGCCGCAACCGGAGCAGGCCCCGGAAAATTCGAATAGCGTTTCGCCAAGCATGGAGCCCTTGATGGTGGTCCAGCGTACATCCTCGCGTGGATATTCCGGCAGGGTGAGAAAGAAATCCCAGTTTTCCCGCTCCGCCTCGAGGATCGGCTCCAGCGGCCGCATATTAAGGGCCTTGCGCTTGGATTCGGATTTGTCCCGGGCCGGGCAGATCTCTACGCACAGGTTACAACCGGTGCAGTCTTCGGGTGCCACCTGATAAGTGATATGCATGCCGGGCGGGAATTCCTTGCCCTTCACCGGCACGTGTTTGAAGCTGGCCGGCGCATTTTCTGCCAGTTCCGCCGGAAAGACCTTGCTACGGATCACCCCGTGTGGGCAGACGAAAGGGCACTTACCGCAGTGGATGCAGAGATCCTCTTCCCACACCGGGATCTGCAACGACAGCCCCCTTTTTTCATAGGCGGCCGTGCCTACTGGATAGGTGCCGTCGGCGGGCAGGCTGCTGACCGGGATGGCGTCGCCACGACCGGCAATCATCTCGCCGGTGACCTGGCGTACGAATTCTGGTGCGTTGGCAGCGACCGGGAGGCGGATTTCGCTCGCACCGAGGGCTTTTTTCGGCACTTCTACCTGATGGAGATTCTCCACCGCGGCATCGATGGCCTTGAAGTTTTGCTCCACCAGTCGCCGACCTTTCTTCCCGTAGGTGCTTTCCACCGCATGCTTGATGCGAGCAATGGCCTCGTCTGCCGGCAATACGCCGGAGATGGCGAAGAAACAGGTTTGCATCACCGTATTGATGCGCCGTCCCATGCCACTGTTGGCCGCCACCTGATAGGCATCGATGGTGTAGAAGCGGAGCTTTTTCGTGATGATGTTTTGCTGCACGGTACGCGGCAGGCTGTCCCACACGGTCTCGGTGGAGTAGGTGGAATTGAGCAGGAAGACACCGCCTTCGGCGGCCTTGTCGAGCATCTCGAAGCGGTCCAGGAAGATCTTCTGGTGGCAGGCGACGAATTGCGCCTCATTGCTGCCGATGAGATAGGTGGAACGGATGGGTTCCGGGCCAAAACGCAGATGTGAGGTGGTAACCGCACCGGCCTTCTTGGAGTCGTAGACGAAGTAGCCCTGGGCATAGGCATCCGTTTCGCCACCGATAATCTTGATGGTGTTTTTGTTGGCGCTGACCGTGCCATCGCTGCCGAGACCAAAGAACACCGCGCACATGGCCTTGGCGGCGGCGTCAGTACGAAAGGCTGGGTCCCAGGCCAGGCTGTGGTTACTCAGATCATCGATGATGCCGACCGTGAAGCCGTTAGCTGGCTCGGCGGCATTTAGCTCGTCGAAGACGCCTTTAACCATGGCCGGGGTGAATTCCTTTGAGCCCAGGCCGTAGCGGCCACCGACTACCTGCGGGAATTCCGGGAAATGGCCACCACCGGTAGTGATATGCCGGGCAATAGCTGTCACCACATCCTTGTACAGGGCCTCGCCATCGGCCCCCGGCTCCTTGCTGCGATCCAGCACTGCAATCCGCCGGGTGCTTGTGGGCAGGGTCGCCAGCAGGCTATCGCCATCGAAGGGCCGAAACAGACGTACTGCCAGTACACCCACTTTTTCACCACGGGCCAGCAGATGGTCTACTGTTTCCACCACCGCCTCCACCCCGGAGCCCATCAGTACCAGCACACGCTCGGCATCTTCCGCGCCGTGATATTCGTAAAGCCGGTACTGGCGACCGGTCAGGGCGGCAAAGCGGTCCATGGCCGCCTGCACGATGGCCGGTAGCTTCTCGTAGTAGGGATTAACCGTCTCCCGACCCTGAAAATAGACATCCGGATTTTGTGAGGTGCCGCGGATTACCGGGCGCTCGGGACTGAGTCCACGGCTGCGATGGGCACGCACCAGTTCCGGGTCGAGCATGGCACTGATGCAGTCATCATCCAGCATTTCTACCTTGGCCATTTCGTGGGAGGTACGGAAACCATCAAAGAAATGGATGATCGGTACCCGCCCTTCCAGCGTCGCGGCCTGTGAGATGAGCGCCTGGTCCATGACCTCCTGCACCGAGTTGGAGGCAAGCATCGCGAAGCCGGTGGTACGCGCGGCCATCACGTCACCATGATCGCCGAAGATGGAAAGCCCCTGTGCGGCAATGGCGCGTGCGGCCACGTGGAACACTGTCGAGGTCAACTCCCCGGCGATCTTGTACATATTCGGGATCATCAACAGCAATCCCTGGGAGGAGGTGAAGGTGGTGGTGAGCGCACCCTTTTGCAGGGCGCCATGCACCGTACCGGCGGCGCCGGCCTCGCTTTGCATCTCCACCACCTGGGGCACCACGCCCCAGATATTCTTGCGCCCCCGTGCGGACCATTCATCCGCCTGCTCTCCCATCGGAGATGAGGGGGTGATGGGATAAATAGCGATAACCTCGTGGGTTTTGTGGGCGATGTAGGCGGCGGCTTCATTGCCGTCGATGGTGCTCATCTGGCGCTCTGCCATGTTGCTCCTCCGATACCGATTTCCGTAGTTGGAATCCGCCGGGCCGTCTTGGGGAAAGCGGCCAGGTGCCGGGATAGATGCCGGCTATAAAAATACCCTCCGCGGGCCAATACATCCAGACATTGTGGTGCAGTCAGCTTCCGCCGGCGCGCAGCGTGCCAAGCGGGGGCTGACTCAACACACCGCGAGTACCGAGCAGCCCAAGGATGCCAATCACACCGGCACCGCCAGCAATTCCCACAAGCCATAGCCAAGGATTGGGGGCGTAAGCAATGTCGAAAACTTCCCGTGCCAGCAGGCCTTCCAGCAGCGTGGCACCCGCGGCGGCACTCGTGCCGGCCAGCAGCCCAAGTACCAGAAATTCTACCAGCAGACCCTGCCGGACACGGCGCCGGCTGGCCCCCAGGGTACGCAAAATGGCGCACTCCCGGCGCCGCTCATCCTGGCTGGCCTGGATGGTCGCCAGGATCACGCAGCAGCCGGCCAGCAGGGTGAAGAAAAAGAGGAATTCCACTCCCCTTGCGGCTTGGCCCATCAGGGCCTGAGCGCGGTTTAACAGGGCATCCACTTCTACCACGGTGACGCTCGGAAAGGCCTGTATCAGTGCCGGCAGCATGGATTTCTGGGCCGGGTTCAGGTGGAAGCTGGAGATCCAGGTGGCGGGAAATCCTTCCAGCATACCCGGCGGGGTGAGGACGAAGAAATTGACCCGGAAAGAACCCCATTCCAGCGCCCGCAGATTGGCCACGGTCCCGGTTACGGGACGGCCCGCGACGGTGAATTCCAGATGATCGCCAAGCCCTATGCCCAGGGTATCTGCGAGCCCCTGCTCTACCGAAAATACACCGGGAGCAGCAGGTGTGTTTCCCGACCACCAGCGCCCTCCGGACAGT
The DNA here is from genome assembly GCA_021773635.1 of Gammaproteobacteria bacterium. GTDB lineage: Bacteria > Pseudomonadota > Gammaproteobacteria > HK1 > HK1 > JAJFJV01. The sequence continues at coordinate 14,262 of JAJFJV010000024.1, forward strand.
ACATTGTCCGGGGGTAACTCCCTTGACCAGGAGAGGTTGAACTCTCGCAGGGCCAACCGCTGGGCCCGTTTGTCCGTGTAGGTGTGTGGTTGTACCGACTGGCCGTTATGGGAGCTCAGGCGGGCCCTGACCATTGGGTAAAGGACGGGTTTTTCCAGTCCCTGACGATGTAAAAAAGCCTCCAGCGTCTTGACCTCGTCCGGTTGAATATTGATGAGGAAATAATTGGGTGTGCCGGGGGGTAGTCCCTCGCGCCACGCATGGGTGAGGTCGTCGCGGGCGAAAGCCAGCAATAACAGCAGCATCAGGCCACCCCCGAAGGCGACCATCTGTACGATGTTGGCACCGCTATGGCGGGATAAATTGGCCAGTCCAAAGCGCCATGCGACACCACCACGGTGGCGCAAGGGGCCAAGCAGGCGCATCAGCAACAGGCCCGTGAGTGCGAGCAATCCCAATGTGGCAACAGTGCCCGCGAGCACGTAGGCGGTAAGATGCAGATCGCCCTCCTGCGCAAAAAACAGCATCATCAGCAATGCTGTGGCGCCCAGCCACGTGAGTCGCCCGGCGCCCCCGGTACCCCGCAGGTTGCGGTTGAGTACCCGTGCCGGCGGTATCGTGCGCAGACGGATGAGCGGGGGCAGGGCGCAAGCGGCAAGCGTAACCACGCCAATCAGCCAGGCAAATAGCAGGGCCTGCAAGGACGGCTCCGGCAGTACCGGCGCGAGCAATCCACCATAAAACCGGGCCAGCATCTCCTGGCTAATCCAGGCCAGTGCGCCACCACTGCTGGCCGCCAGCACGCCGATGAACAATAGCTGTACCCCGAGGATTAGCAGCACATCATTACGAGAGGCGCCAAGGCAGCGCAGCAGCGCGGCGGTATTCAGATGGCGCTGGCTGTAGCGGCGGGCGGTGACATAGATAGCAATGGCGGCGAGGCAGACGCTGATCAGTGCGCCGAGATCGAGGAAGCGCATGCCCTTGTCGAGGGTGGAGCGCAGGCCCGGACGGGTATCGCGCAGGGTGCGCAAGCGTGTCCCGGCGGGCAGGGTGCTTTCCTCGGCATTGCGAAATGCCTCAAGTGCCTGTTGGTCGCCGGCGAGTAACAGGCGGTGTTTTACCCGGCTGCCCCGGGTCACCAGGCCCGTGGCGGGCACGTCAGAGAGGCGCATCATCAGCCGGGGGGCAATGCTGAACAGGTCGCCGGCCCGGTCCGGCTCGTCGAGAAGCCGTGCGGAGATGCGGAATTGGCTGCTGCCCAGCTGTAGCGTAGCGCCTGCTTTCATATTGAGCATCGCGAGCAGGCGGGGCTCAAGCCATACCGTGCCCGGGGCGGGTATGCCGGGTGCGACTTGGCCGGCCATGTCCGGCCCCTGTGCAATGCGCAGTCTGCCCCGTAGCGGGTAGCCGGGACCCACTGCTTTTAGCTCAACCAGCTGCAGCCGTTCCCCGGCGCTGATCATGCTACGAAAACCCAGGGTGCGAGCACTCGCGAGGCCAAAGTGAAGGGCGCTGGCCTCCAGCGTATCGGCGATGGGGTCCGGGGAGGTGACGATGACATCGGCGGCAAGCAACTCGCTCGCTTGTGACAACAGGCCGCGGTTGACCCGCTCTTTGAACAAGCCCACGGTTCCGACACTGGCAACTGCGACCACCAGCGCCGTTGCCAGCAGCCGGAGTTCACCCGCGCGCCAGTCGCGGCGCAGGGCTCTCAGCCCAAGCCGCAACGGCACGAGGTAGCGTCCGGCTAGCAAGCTGTCTCTCCATCGCTCGTGGTGGCCATCAGTGAGCCGTTTTCCAGCGCCAGGATGCGATCACAGCCGTGGGCGAGATGTTGATCGTGGGTGACCAGGATCAGCGTCGTACCCTTTTCGCGGTTGAGGGCGAATAACAGCTCGGCGATGTGCTCCCCGGTGCGGGTGTCGAGATTGCCGGTGGGTTCGTCGGCCAGCAGCAGTTTTGGCTCTGCGGCAAAGGCGCGGGCGATGGCTACGCGTTGCTGCTCGCCGCCGGAGAGTTGTGCCGGGGTGTGCTGCAGTCGCCCTCCGAGGCCCACCCGTTGCAGGATTTCCGTGGCCGCTGACCCGGGTGCGGAATGGGCGGCCAGTTCCAGCGGCAACATGACGTTTTCCAGCGCGGTAAAGGCGGGTAACAGTTGGAAGGACTGAAATACGAAGCCCACCATGCGGGCACGTAACGCCGCGCGGCCATCTTCATCCAGCGCATAGAGTTCCTTGCCGTCGATCTCTACCGAGCCACTGGTGGGCAGGTCGAGGCCGGCAAGCAAGCCCAGCAGAGTGGATTTCCCGGAGCCGGAAACGCCGCGGATCGCCACAGTTTCGCCTTCACTTACCGTCAGGGAGAGGCCATCAAGGATGGTCAACTCACCCCCGGGGCTGGATATGCGTTTGGCCAGATTGCGGGCTTTGAGTATGTTGCGCTGCAATGGATCCTCCGCGAATAGACCGGCTTGCCGCAACGGAAGTTTCGCTTCACCCTTGGGTAAATTGTGGATACCGCTGGCGGACGGGAGAATCGTGACTAAATCGGAACGTGGATACAAGCTGTGCGGACGCATGGTGTGCTGGATGTTATTGCTCGGCATGCTGACGCCGGCGAGCGCCGCAGAGCCACGTAGCCTGGTAGTGCTGGGAGACAGCCTCAGTGCCGCTTACGGCATGGCGGTGGAGCAGGGTTGGGTGGCATTGCTGGGCCAACGTCTGGGCGATGATTTTCAGATCGTCAATGCGAGCATCAGCGGTGAGACCAGCCGCGGCGGGCGCACGCGCCTGCCCGGGCTTTTGAAAACCCATCGGCCGCAAATCGTGGTGCTCGAACTCGGTGGAAATGACGGTTTGCGCGGTATTCCGCTGGTGGAAACTCGCAGCAACCTGATGGCCATTATCGAGGCAAGTCGGCAAGCCGGTGCGAAGGTGTTGCTGGTGGGTATGCGTCTGCCGCCAAATCTGGGGGCGGCGTATGGGGAGTCTTTTGCCTCCCTGTATCGCGAACTGGCCCGGCACTACGGACTGTCGCTGGTGCCCTTTCTGCTCGAGGGGGTGGGTAGGCATCCGGAGTGGATGCAGCAAGACGGGCTGCATCCGCGGCCCGCGGCCCAGGCCCGATTGCTGGAGAACCTGTGGGCGCATCTGCAGCCACTGCTGTGAGTGCCATGCTACGCAGCGTACGGGTACTGTGCCTGTTGGCGCTCGCCGCTGGAACCACGGCCTGTGCCGATCTGCATTACTACGGGCAATCCATTGGCGGCCATCTGGATGTCATGATGCGTCAGGCGGCGATTCCGGAGTTGCTGGAGCAGTCCGGCACACCAGAAAAATTACGCCATCAGCTGCGTGAGGCGCTGGATATACGTGATTTTGCCAGCCAGCAGCTGGCCCTGCCGAAAAACTCAAGCTATCGCAGCTACGCCGATATAGAACGACCCTACGTCGTCTGGAGTGTGGTGGCCACGCCGGAGCTTTCCCTGCGCCCCCGGAGCTGGTGTTTTCCCTTTGCCGGTTGCGTTAATTACCGCGGCTATTTTTCCCGTTCGGGGGCAGAGCGCTTTGGTGCGAGTCTTCGCGATGAGGGGCTGGATGTACACATTGCCGGGGTGTGTGCCTACTCTACGCTCGGATGGCTCGCCGACCCGGTACTCAACACCATGCTGGGTTCCCGTCCGGAGTTGCTTGCCGGTACGATTTTCCATGAACTGGCACACCAGTTGATCTACGTTCAGGACGATTCCGATTTTAACGAGGCCTTTGCGACGACCGTTGCGCGGGAAGGGCTGAGGCGCTGGCTTCGCAGCCAGGGCGATGGTGCAGCACTGGAAGATTTTGAAACCCGGTTACGCGGCCAGGCCGCCTTTGTGAACCTCGTTATGACCACTCGGGCAGAGCTGCGGGCGCTCTATCAGCGCACTGTGTCCGATGAGATAAAGCGGGTTGAGAAGGCACGGATTCTCTCCACTTTTCGGAGTCGTTTTGAGCGCAAGAAAGGTGGGTTGAAAGCACTGGCCGCCTACACACCCTGGTTTGCCGGCGAAATCAATAATGCCCGGCTGGCGGCGGTTGCGACCTATCATCAGCAGGTGCCTGCCTTCGAGCGCCTGCTCCATCATGGTGGCAGTGATCTGAGCACCTTCTACCGGGCTGTCGAGAGGCTCGCACGGTTGATGAGGGAGGAACGAAGGCAAGCGCTCGACCTTCCCTGATAGCACTGGAAAAGCAGACGGCCTTTGTTATTCTTTAGACAACTTTGATCCAGTAATGTACGCCTAGCGAAGGGAGTAACGATGGACCTCTATCAGGAAGCGGTGGAAAAATTTCAGGCGCTGTTTGAGCGAGCGCAGGAAACCGACCTGCCGGAGCCCACCGCCGGAGTACTCGCCACCGCCAGCAAGGACGGACTGCCCTTTGCCCGCACCGTGCTTTTGAAGGGTGTTGACGATCGCGGTTTCGTTTTCTACACCAACACCAGTTCCCGCAAGGCACGCCAGCTGAAGGAAAACCCTCGCGCCGCCATGTGTTTTTTCTGGCAGCCGCTGTTGGAGCAGGTGAAGGTGGAGGGTAGTGTGGAGAAGGTGTCCAATCGGGAGTCTGAGGCCTATTGGGTTACCCGATTGCGCGATAGTCAGATAGGAGCCTGGGCTTCTTATCAGTCCGAACCACTGGATAGCCGCGAGACGTTGGAGCGGCGCATCACTGAATTTACCCTTAAATTTTCTAGCAAGCCGGTGCCCCGCCCCGCCTTCTGGTCGGGTTATCGCATCGTTCCCGAGCGTATCGAGTTCTGGGACAGTCGCCCCAATCGCCTGCATGAACGCATCAGCTATCAGCGTACTGATAATGGCTGGACCGTCGGACTCCTGAATCCATAGCGTGGGGAGTTAAATTGTGATCAGTCAGGATAGTTTGAGTATCGATACCCGCGGGCGCAGCACCCGTGAAGTGACCCGTGAGGTACAGCGCATCGTGGCGGAGTCGGGGATTCAAACGGGTCTTTGCCATGTCTTCCTGCATCACACCAGTGCCTCCCTGATGCTCTGTGAGAATGCCGATCCGGATGTGCGTACGGATCTTGAAACCTTCATGGGCCATCTCGTGCCCGATGGTGATCCGATGTTCATACATACCATGGAGGGGCCGGATGATATGTCTGCCCACGTGCGTACTGTGCTGACCCAGAATGGTCTCGGTATTCCCGTGAGCAATGGTCGTTGCAGCCTCGGTACCTGGCAGGGGATTTACGTCTGGGAACACCGCTATCGAAACCATCGCCGTCAGCTGACGATTACTGTTCAAGGAGAATAGGCGAGTTTTGGCCAAGGATGGCCTTATGTCGCGAAGCACATGGATGTGCGAGAGCGGCCTACCGCGATGTCGTGCCACATCCTTATACAAGCGCCGCTCCTTGGTATCCGCGCCCATGCAGCGTAAGTACATCCCTGTACAAGCGCCGCTCCTTGGCATCCATGCCATCGCGGCATAAGTACATCCCTGTACAAGCGCCGCTCCTTGGCATCCATGCCATCGCGGCATAAGTACATCCCTGTACAAGCGCCGCTCCTTGGCGTCCATGCCATCGCGGCATAAGTACATCCCTGTACAAAATTTACCGGAGACTTCTCTATTACTTCCTCTTCCAAAAGCACCATCCTCATTACCGGCTGTTCTTCCGGCATTGGCCGTTGTGTGGCAGAAGGCCTCAAGACACGCGGTTACCGGGTGTTTGCCAGTGCCCGCAAGCCGGCCGACGTTGAGGCACTTGCGGTTGCCGGCTTCGAGGCCCTGTCTCTCGACCTTGCTGAACCGGATTCCATTGACGCGGCGGTGGCCGAGGTCAAGGAACTCAGTGGCGGCGCCCTGTACGCCCTCTTTAATAACGGTGCCTATGGCCAGCCCGGTGCGGTGGAGGATCTCAGTCGTGAGGTGCTGCGGGAACAGTTCGAGACCAATTTCTTCGGCACCCATCAACTGACCCGGGCGGTGCTGCCGATGATGCTGGCCCAGGGTCGTGGGCGCATCATCCAGGATAGTTCGGTGCTGGGCTTCGTGGCACTCGCCTATCGCGGCGCCTACACCGCCAGCAAGTTTGCCTTGGAGGGCTTGAGCGACACCCTGCGCTTGGAACTGGCGGGAACGGGAGTGCATGTCTCGCTCATAGAACCCGGTCCTATCGATAGCCGCTTCCGGGAAAATGCCTTTGCCGCCTACCAGCGCAATATCAGTCCCGAAAACAGTCGCCACCGCGAGCGCTACGCGGCCATGGAACGCCGCCTTGGTGCCAGCGAGGCACCTACTCCCTTCACCCTGCCACCGGAAGCGGTGCTGAAGCGGGTCGTTCATGCCCTGGAGAGCCGCCGCCCCCGTCCCCGCTACTACGTCACCTTTCCTACTTATCTGTTTGCCGCGCTCAAGCGGTTGCTTCCCCATCGGCTTATGGATCGAGTGTTGCGCGGCGCGGAAGGCCAGCGTTAGGGAACAGGTTAAACTGTCGTATTACTTAAATTAAGGAACAGTGTTTTTCATGGGTAATTCATTACAGGACCAGCTGCTCAAGGCCGGGCTGGTCAAGGAAGGGGATGCGCGCAAGGCGCGGGCCGGCAAGCGTCGCCAGCGTAAGCGTGCGGGCAATAAGCGTACGGAACCAAACCCGGAAATCAGCCTCGCCGCGGCAGAGATGGCGCGCAAGCGCGAGGCCGACCGTGAGCGTAATCAGAAGATTGAGGAAAAGCGCCAGCGCAAGGCTCTCTATCAGCGCTTCAGCAAGCAGGTGGAAGAAGCCAAACTCAACGTCGATGATGCAGAGAACGCCTATTATTTCGAGCGTCGCAAACGTGTTAAGTCCATCTATGTCACCACCGAGCAACAGGGCGCGTTGAATGAGGGCAAGCTTGCAGTGGTCGGTGTCGGCCCGCGGCATTACCTGGTGCCCGTGGAGCTGGCCAGCGAGATCCGTTCACAGACTGACAATATCTTTGTGCATATTGAAGATGGCACTGCGACAGCGGTGCCGGCCGAAGACGACCCCTACGCGGCTTACGCCGTGCCGGATGATTTGCGCTGGTAGGCGCGGCTAAGCTGCCCTAAGGTGTCGTCTTCCATATCGCATTTCGGGAGGGGGCGGTACCGTGGAGAGCTATCAGGATATTCGCGACGGCATCAGCGCGCTGTGCCAGGATTTCCCGGGGCCTTACTGGCGGGAACTGGATGCCAGTCAGGGCTATCCCGATCGCTTTGTAGCCGCGCTCACCGAGGCCGGTTATCTGGCGGCGTTGATTCCGGAAGAATATGGCGGCTCCGGGCTGGGGATTGGAGTGGCCGGAACAATTCTTGAGGAGATCTCTCGCTCCGGCGGCCATCCCGGTGCATGTCACGCGCAGATGTACACCATGGGCACGCTGTTGCGCCATGGCTCCGATGAACACAAGCAGCGTTACCTGCCACAGATTGCCGAGGGCGGCCTGCGCCTGCAGGCCTTCGGCGTCACCGAGCCGGCGGCGGGCACCGATACCACCTCCATCCGCACCTTCGCGAAGCGCGATGGCGAGCGCTATATCATCAACGGTCAGAAGGTGTGGATCAGCCGTGCCGAGCACTCCGATCTGCTGTTGCTGCTGGCGCGTACAACCCCGAGGGATCAGGTCTCCCGCAAGACCGAGGGGCTCAGTGTATTTCTGGTAGACCTGCGCGAGGCGGTGGGCAAGGGGCTCAGCATCCAGCCCATTGAAACCATGATGAATCACCACACCACCGAGCTCTTTTTCGATGATCTGGAGATTCCTGCCGACGCCCTTGTGGGTGAGGAGGGCAAGGGCTTTCGTTACATCCTCGACGGTATGAATGCGGAACGTATTCTCATCGCCTTCGAGTGCATCGGCGACGCCAAATTCTTTATCGAGCGGGCAACGGATTACGCCTGTGACCGCAGCGTATTCCAGCGTCCCATCGGTCAGAATCAGGGGGTGCAGTTTCCCATTGCCCGCGCCTACGCTGACATGCGCGCGGCGGAGTTGATGGTGCATGAGGCGGCGGAGTTGTTTGATGCGGGCAGTCCGTGCGGGGCCGAGGCCAACATGGCCAAGCTGCTCGCCGCCGATGCCTCCTGGCAGGCCGGGGATACGTGCCTGCAAACCCACGGTGGTTACGGCTTTGCCCGTGAATACGACATTGAGCGCAAGCTGCGCGAGACCCGGCTCTATCAGGTGGCGCCGATTTCCACCAACCTCATCCTTTCCTACGTTGGCGAGCATGTGCTCGGCATGCCCCGCTCTTTCTAAGCCTGACATCATGACCGTTACAGCAAAACCCCTCGACGGCATCCTTGTGGTTTCGCTGGAGCAGGCGGTGGCGGCGCCCACCTGCAGCGCGCGTCTGGCCGATGCCGGAGCCCGGGTGATCAAGGTGGAGCGCCAAGAAGGTGACTTTGCCCGTGGCTATGACAGCTACGTGAAGGGGGAGGCCACCTACTTTGTCTGGGCCAATCGCGGCAAGGAATCCATCTGCCTCGACCTGAAAGCCGATGGAGATCGTGCGGTGCTGGAGCGCATTCTGGCCCAAGCGGATGTCTTTATACAGAACCTTTCTGTGGGTGCCGCGGAGCGCCTCGATCTTGGCGCGGCTGCCCTGCAGCAACGCTATCCACGGCTCATCAGCTGTTTTATTTCCGGCTACGGGGAGCATGGCCCCTATCGCCATATGCGCGCCTACGACATGCTGTTACAGGCGGAAAGTGGCTTTTCCTCCATCAGCGGCGATGGCCGTGCAGGCGTCTCCATCGCCGATATCATTACCGGCATCAATGCCGAGGCCGCCATCCTTGAGGCCCTGTTACAGCGCCAGCACACCGGTAAGGGTAGTCACATCGGCCTCTCGCTCTTCGACAGCATGGCGGACCTGATGGCCGTGCCGCTCCTGCAAACCCGTTACTCGGGCGAGTCGCCGCGCTATATCGGCATGCGCCATCCCGCCATCGTGCCCTACGGCAACTTTCCCACCGCGGATGGTGGCGAGGTGGTGTTTTCCATCCAGAATGAGCGTGAATGGGCGCGGCTTTGTGAGCAGATTCTGGAGCGCCCCGAGCTCATCACCGACCCGCGCAGTTGTGATAACAGGGCACGTACCGCCAACCGCGAATTCGTTGAGAAGATCGTTGCCGCAGTAACGCGTAGCCGAAGCCAGGCAAAACTGACCTCACAACTCCGCAATGCGGGCATCGCCCATGGTCGCTTTAATCACCTGCCCGAAGTACTCAGCCATCCGCAACTGCGTGGCTGCGCAGTGCCTTTACCGGATGGCGAGGTGGCGGAGATACCGGCACCGCCGGCGCGAGTGCCGTGGCGTGGCGATACACTCGGTGGGGTGCCGGGTCTGGATGCACAGGGCGCCGCCATCCGTGCCGAATTCGCCGGGGAGGAAGGCGGTGAGTAGTCTCAATCTCGATGAGTTCAGGCAGTGGATTGGCAAAACCGAAACCCGGACCGACACTGTTCATTCCGGTCCCGTCGACGCCCTTGCTGCCACGCTCGATCGCGAAGACCCGGCCGCCCGGGTGGGTGATACTCTGCCGCCGCTGTGGCACTGGCTTTACTTTCTTCCCCGTCCACGGGCCTCGGAACTGGGATCGGACGGTCATGCAAAGCGCGGGGGTTTTCTGCCCCCAATACCGCTGCCGCGCCGCATGTGGGCGGGTGGGCGTCTGCAATTCACCCGCTTGCCCAGAGTGGGTGAGATCCTCGAACGCGAGTCCACGGTAGTGGATATCAAACTCAAACAGGGCCGAACGGGAGCCTTGGCATTTGTGCTGGTGCGTCATCTCATCACCGGCAATCAGGGCGCGCAGATGAGCGAGGAGCACGATATCGTCTATCGCGAGATGCCAAAATCCGGGACGAGGCCGGCAGCTGGCCGGCCAGCGCCTGCAGAGGCGGAGTGGTCACGGCGGATTTCCCCCGACCCGGTATTACTGTTTCGTTATTCGGCCCTTACTTTCAATGGCCACCGCATCCACTATGACCGCAGCTTTTGCACGGAGCGGGAGGGCTATCCGGGCCTTGTGGTCCATGGGCCGTTGATCGCCACCTTATTGCTGGAGGGTCTGCGTGCGCATCATCCGGATGCCGCGATCAGGGCCTATGACTTCAGGGCGGTAAGCCCGCTCTTCAATACCGCAAGTTTCAGCATCGGCGGCCGTATCGAGAGTGACAAGGCGCGACTCTGGGCGCTGAACGACAACGGTGAACTTGCCATGGAGGCGACGGCCCGGCTGGGCTGAAGGAGGGCAACATGAAACCGGAAAACATAAATCCCGTTGCCACCTGGCGCTCCCTGCTCTTCGTGCCTGCTCATGCAGAGCGCTTTGTGGCAAAGGCCCACACCCGCGGGGCAGATGCGGTGATTCTTGATCTTGAGGATGCTGTAGCACCGGATGCCAAGGCGCAGGCACGGGGGGCGCTGGCACACGCGGCCAGGCATCTCTCCGATCACGGCCAGACGCTGTGCGTGCGCATCAACGCGGAAGCGGAACTCGCCCGGCAGGATATCGAGGTCGCCGCACGTCCCGGCGTGGTCGCTATCGTCATGCCAAAGGTAGAAACGCCGGCTCAGGTTCAGGCCGTAGACAAAATTCTCACGGCCTGTGAAGAAAAGAGCGGGTTGTCGGCAGGCGGAATCCGTCTCATCGCGATGCTCGAAAGTGCGCTCGGCATACTCAACGCCCAGTCCATCGCCACCGCAAGCCCACGCCTCGCCGCTCTGGCACTTGGCCCCGAGGATTTGGCCACCAACATGGGTTGTGCGCCAACCCATGAATCACTGATCGGCCCCTGCCAACACCTCCTGCTCTCGGCCCGTGCTGCCGGCCTCGGCGCCCTCGGCTTTCCCGGTTCCATCGCTACCTTTAATGACGAAGCCGTATTACGTGGACAGCTTGCCAGTGCGCGAGCGCTCGGTTTCACCGGGGCACTTTGCATCCACCCGCATCAGGTACCGATTCTCAACGAGGTATTCAGCCCAACTGAGGAGGAATATGCCTGGGCCGAGCGTGTCATGCAGGCTTGGGTCGAGGCGGAGAAAAACGGCAAGGGAGTAGCTGTCCTCGATGGCCGGATGATTGACCCGCCGGTAGCGCGCAGGGTGGCGGAGATTCTGGCCCGCATATGCCACGATGCAATTAATTCTGGCTAACGCATCATTCGCTATGGATGCCGGATGGAGATGTGGAATTCAGAACAGGGGTGACGCAGATACCTCAAAGTGCAGCGCCGGCCTTTGAGCGCGGCAAGACAGCTGCACTTTAAGTTCTGCGGGATGATATCTATGACATTCTTCGCCTGCGGCTATAACCCACACCAAGCAAGCCGAAGGCCAGCAGGACAAGAGTAGCTGGTTCCGGAACACTTGCCCCGAGGAATGCATCCGAGGTCAAAGCAACGTCCGAGATCCGGATCTCATCAATCAAGCCATCCAGGTACTGGTTGCCGGTTTCCTGAAGATTGCCTATCCCGATTCCAGGTTGCCAAAAAGATCCTGTCAGCAATGGCAATGTAGGCCGTACCGAGGTCGTGGTTGATGCCACCTCGGAACCGTTGATAAAGAGTTTCATCGCGCCAGTGGTGTTATCGATGCTTCCCGCGACGTGCATTAGTTCTCCGGTGGGCAGCAGATCCGGTGAGTGTAATGCGACTGCGCCGGCCGTCCCCGTGATCAGAAATCTGAGTTGACCACCCAGGATTCCGAGGTAGAAGGGATCCAGACCGCCTCGACGGTCACCGCGAAATACGATCTGATCAAGCTGTCCGGTTCCCGGCAGCGTATCCAGAGATACGATGGCCTCTACCGTCATACTCGAGACGCTGAAGGCGGATGAGTCCGTTACAAAAACCCGGTCGTTGCTGCCGTCGAACTTCAGCCCGGAGCCCCCTCCGGGAACTGCCTGATAGACCGGGCCACCGAATGGGGTGCCGTTATGGCCATTGCCGGAGCTGTCCAGGACTGAACCCGAACCCGTTGCGGTAGCGCCCGGGGTGCCATCAAAAGTCCAGTGTGCGATGGTTGTTGCGTGTGCCGCGTTGCCCGGAAGATAAAGTGCCAGGGTAGCGATTGCTGGAATAAGCCAGGTCCGTGTATTTCGCATGTTCGTAATTCCTTAATATCAAAAGGGCAGTAATCGCCCGGGTTTTCTCCTGTTCGTTGTAAGAAGCAAAAATCAGGCCTATTTGTATTAAGACTTAAATATCAATCAGTTATAGACGCTCGGCTTGTACCTGTCTCCAAGTTTGTAAAGTTTCCTGACGCTTTTTTCGGGTTTGAGCCGGGAGGAATGCCCTCATCCCTAGATAAAGCATGCTGAATGTATATATAAACAATATGTTAGGGGTGTGTGTTCGTAGTAATAAATTCTGACAGAGGCACTATGACAGGAGTCAGTTGACCTTTTTCCAGGCTCTGCATAATGGGGTTTTTCCTGCTACACGAAGAAGTAGAATGGCAATAAGCTTCGTAGGCCCGCCGACCAGCGAAACCGGAAAATGCCCGAACTCACACTGACCCGGATAAGTTACTACCCGCTAAAATCCACTGGTGGTATCGACACCCTTCAAGCCGAAGTAGAGCCTCGTGGGCTCAAGGATGATCGCCGCTGGATGTTGGTGGGCGCCGATGGGCGTTTCCTGACCGCCCGGGAGCATCCACGGTTGTTGCAGATTCATGCGGGGTTTAAGGGCCAGGTTTTGACTCTGAGTGCCCCGGGGATGCCGGTGCTAGAACTGGCTGAGGGGAGACCGGAAGCGGGGCCACGTCTGGATATTACGGTATGGCGTGATCAGTTGAGTGCAGCTGCCATGCCGGCTAGTGCGGATGCCTGGTGCAGTGAGTATCTTGGTCTTGCCTGTCGGCTGGTATATATGGATGAGCAGTGTGAGCGTCCCGTTGATCCGGAGTTTTCCGGGTCCCATGACAGGGTGAGTTTCGCCGATGGTTTTCCCTGCTTGCTGATCAGCCAAGCTTCTCTCGATGATTTGAACACGCGGACGCCGCTGGCGATCAGCATGCGGCGCTTTCGACCCAATCTGGTGATCTCCGGTTGCGAGGCCTACGCCGAAGACGGTTGGCAGCGCTTGCGCATCGGCACGGTGGAATTCGCCGCGGTCAAACCCTGCACCCGTTGTGTACTAACCACCGTTGATCCCGATACCTCGGAGAAACATCCGGCACAGGAGCCACTCCGTACTTTGGGTAGCTATCGGCGCAGCGAGCGCGGGATCGCCTTCGGAATGAACCTGATTCCGCGAGGCACGGGGGTGCTGCACGTCGGTGATTCGGTGGAGATCCTGTAGAGCACGACTTCTGGAAATCCAGACCCCCCTGGGATCTTCGATGTAGCGTGACGGAAAACGGAATCTATTTATTTTTCGTATCTTCGACAGAACTGGCTTTAGTGTCCCTCAGTACCTCTCGTAATTCTCGCTTCATCCAGTCAACGAATACCCGGACCCGGCTCGACAGCAGTTGGGCATGCGGGTAGACCACACTCACGGGCATGGGCGGTGGCTCAAAACCGGGAAGCACGATTTTCAGTTTTCCTTTCTTCACCAGTGGCTCCACCTGATAGGAAAGAAAGAGACCAAAGCCTATGCCCGCGGCACAGGCCTCGGTTGCGGCAATCGCCTGGTTGCTTGCGAAGGATCCTGATACCGGTACTGATAGCTGTTTTCCACTCTCTGCGAAGTGCCACGTTGTCCCCGGTGCGATCCCGGTAAAACGTACACAGTTGTGGTGGGAGAGTTCCTCGGGTCGCTGGGGAATGCCGACATTCCTGAGCAAGCCCGGGCTGGCACACACCACCTGGCGGATCTCTCCAACGGGTACTGCAATCATGGACGAGTCGTCGAGATGACCAATGCGTATAGCGACATCAATGCCTTCCTCCACCATATTGATGACGCGGTCCAGAAGCAGGAGTTCGATCTGCACTTGATCGAAGCGCTCCAGGAAACGGGTGGCGATCCGGGTGACATGCATTTGCCCGAAGGTCACCGGTGCAGTGACGCGCAGAAGGCCACTCGGTTCATGCTGTTGAGCGGTGAGGGCGAGCTCCGCTTCTTCGACGTCGCTGAGAATCCGGCGACACCGCTCCAGATAATGCCGACCCTCGTCAGTCAGGGCGATTCGGCGGGTAGTACGGTTAAGTAGCCGGATATTCAGCGTTTCTTCGAGTGAGGCCAGGGACCTGACCACGGATGGCAGCGATCTGTCGAGCACCTCCGCGGCTGCGGTCAGACTGCCGCGGTCCACGATTTGCACAAAGGTTTTCATTGCCAGCAGTTTGTCCATCCCGAGACATTACTCCGTTATACGGAGTAGTTAAATGTATTTTCATGTATTTATTCCGTTATACGAACCTTTCAGAATTTGCTTCACACGGTGTTGCCGTGATTTTTAACTGAAGGAGACACAAACGATGAAAGCAGCAATCTTGATTCTTTCGGACCCGAAGTCCGGATCAGAGGAGTCCCTGGGACGCGTGTTCAATGCCCTGGCCACGGCCTATGACTTCAAACGGCATGGCGACGAGGTGACCATTCTTTTCAACGGCGCCGGGACGCGATGGATTGGCGAGGTGGCCAAACCGGAGCATCCGGTCCACGACTTGTTCGAGCAGGTCAAGGATGTGGTCGCCGGCGTGTCCTGCGGCTGCGCCGATGTATTCGGTGCCACGGAAGAGGTGGAGAAATCGGGTTTTGACTTTATCAAGGACAACCCGGTACCAGGCACCAGCGGCCTGCCCAGCCTGCAAAGTCTGGTGGTCGATGGATACACGGTATTGACCTTTTGAGATGCGGGGACCGGGCAAGCAGGAATATTGCCCGGCCCTTTCTGACTGGGAGCCTTTGCTATGAAAATTGATAACCCCTACCACGAAGGTGAACTGCTCGTACAACGAAGTGCGAATGAGGCGGATTGGGCGCAACGGAATGGTGGCGTGATTGCCGATACCATCTCCAGGGGCGCTCTACGATTCATTGCCCAGCAAACGCTGGCCGTCTTTGGTAGCCTCGATCCAGACGGGAATGTATGGGCCTCGGTGCTGGTCGGTGAAGCAGGGTTTCTGAGTGCTACGGATGAACACACCGTTGAGTTGGATGCTACGGAGCAGCGCTCGGGAGAGGATGATCCCCTGTGGGCCAACATCGAGACGAATAGCCGGATCGGTGTATTGGTAATTGATCTGGCCAGCCGGCGACGGCTGCGCGTTAACGGTCGCTTCCGAAGGATAAACGACACCCGATTCGAGCTCGCGGTAGAACAGGCGTACCCGAATTGCCCCAAATACATACAGCGCCGTCATCTCTCTGACCTCGGCGTGTCGGCCCCGACACTTGCAGAAGCGCCACGCCGCGGGGTCACGTTGACGGCCGATCAGATGGCGCTGATAGCCTCTGCCGATACTTTTTTTGTCGCCAGCGCGAACCCCGGGCACGGCATTGATGCCTCACATCGAGGCGGTCAGCCGGGATTCGTCAGCACGCTGGACAGTCGTCGCCTGCGCATTCCTGACTACGCCGGTAACAGCATGTTTAATACCCTGGGAAATTTTGCTGCCTATCCTCACGCGGGCCTGGTGTTTCTGGACTTCGAGCGTGGTCGCCTTCTGCAATTGACGGGGGGTGCGGAAATCCTGTGGAACCAGAACGATCCAGATGATGAAACGGGGGGTACAGGCCGCTACTGGGAGCTGGAAATTGAGCATTGGGTAGAAACTTCCTTGCCACGCCAGTTGCGCTGGGAGCTGCTCGATTATTCCCCACATAATCCGCGGGCACGGCATGGTGCCTTTGGAGAACGGCAACTGTAAGGATCCGGCTGCCACCTGAGCCTGCTTGACAGGGCCGGGCGCGCCCTTGCACGCTCAGGGGCTCTCTCGAAGGGCCTGTCATGCTAGCAGTTCTAAACGTCGTCCTGCCGGTCTTCCTCATCATCGCGACCGGTTATGTAGCGACCCGCACCAAACTGTTTCCTGATGCCGGGATCGATGGGCTGATTGCCTTCGTGATTAAATTCGCGATTCCGGCGTTGTTGTTGAATGCCATGTATCGCCTCGATCTCGCTATGGCCTTTGAGTGGCGGATCTTGGTCTCCTTCTATACCGGCGCGCTGACCTGCTTCGTGCTGGGCATGATCCTGGCACGTAAGATCTGGAAACGTACGCCTGGCGAGGCCGTGGCGGTCGGCTTTTCCGCATTATTTTCCAATACCGTGCTGGTGGGGTTGGCGATCATGACCCGCGCCTATGGTGAGGCCGCAACCCAGCCCATGTTCGGGATCATTGCCCTGCACGCACCTTTGCTCTACACCCTTGGCATGATTTTCATGGAGATTGCCCGCCGGGACGGGGCCGGCATGAAGAGCACCGTGCGCCGAATGCTGGCCAGCGTGTTTTCCAATGCCTTGATGCTCGGCATCCTGACCGGCCTGTTACTCAATGTACTGGAGATTCGGCTACCGGAGCCAGTTGCTTCCGCGCTGGAGATGCTGGCGGCCGCCACTCTGCCCGCGGCCTTGTTTGGTATAGGCGCCGCATTGACGCGATACCGGATGCGCGCGGAGGCGAGTGAGGCGCTGATGGTCTCGGTACTCTTGTTGCTGGTTCACCCGGGTATTGCCTGGGTGCTTTCACAACATGTCTTCGAATTGCCACCCGAATTCGTCCGCGCGGCGGTGGTGACGGCGGCTATGCCGGCCGGGCTTAATGTCTATGTCTTTGCGGCGATGTACGATCGCGCGACCGGGCTTGCAGCCAGCGCCTTGCTGCTTTCGACCGTTTTATCTATCGCAACGATTACCCTTTGGCTGACGGTGCTCGGCGGCGCAGGGATTACTTAATCCCGATCTTTACAATCGGTAGGCACTTTCTCTTGGCGTATCACTTTTTTGGGCGGTGATCAGTGCCGTGCCACACCCTGCACCACCCGCTCAAGGAAATGCAGCTTGCGCATGAGATCGTTGGTCTCCAGCAATTCCTGTTTGCGCGGCAGTGGCAGGGGCAGGAATTCTACCAGGCGGGCGCAGACCCACCGGGCATCGTCATAATGGGTGGGGATTTCATAGCCCGGAGAAAGCTCGCTGAGAATCTGTTTCAGCAGCAAGCTCAGGTTGTGGAAGCGGGCCGGTAGTTCCATGGGGGGCAGTTCCTCCAGAAAACCTGCGCGGCATTGTATTAGCTGGTTTTTATCCACATGGATGGCATGCAGCTGGAAACGTTTTTCACCACGCACGGTGATCTGCAAAAGACCACTCTCGCCTGGTTGCCAATCCACGATGTTGGCGTAGCAGCCGATATCGAAGGTCTGTGCCGCGTTGCCAACCTCACTGCCCTCGCGGATCAGGCAGATGCCAAAGCCCTGTTCCTCGCGCATGCAGGCACTGACCATGTCCAGGTAGCGCGGCTCGAAGATTTGCAGCGGCAGCAGACCGTCGGGAAACAGCACGGTATTGAGCGGAAACAGTGGAAATTCCGCCTCAGTCGTCATCCGTTTCTCCCCAGCGTGGCAGCAGCTCATGTTCGATCTCCAGGTGATCGAGAATGCGTGCCACCATGAAATCCACCAGGTCAGCTATTTCCCGCGGCTTTTGATAGAAGCCCGGGTTTGCGGGCATGATCACCGCGCCCATACGGGACAAACGCAGCATATTTTCCAAATGGAGTTCCGAGAGCGGGGTTTCGCGGTGTACCAGAATGAGTTGCCGATGCTCCTTGAGTACCACGTCGGCGGCACGTTCGATGAGGTTGCTGCTCAATCCCGCCGCGATACCAGCCAGCGTGCCGCTGGTACAGGGACAGACCACCAGTGCGCGCGGCGGGTTGGAACCACTCGCCACCGGAGCCATCCATTCCTCGCGGCCAAACACGGTGAACTGGCCCGGTTGAGCACCGTAACGTTCACCAAGGATTTTCTCGATGGCCCGCGGGCGGGTGGGCAGCTTTAGCCCGACTTCCATATCCAGCACCATGCGAGCCGGGTCTGAGAGCATGAACCAGACTTGTTCGCCAGCCCCAAGTAATTGCTCCAGCAGACGCAGGCCATAGGGGGCACCCGAGGCGCCGGTCATGGCCAGGGCGATGGCAGAGTTAGCTGTCATGATGTTTCCTCAGGCTCTTTTCAAGCCGCTCATGCAGGCCACCAAAGGCACCATTGCTCATGATGAGCAGGTGATCCCCGGGGCGGGCCTCTTTGGTGATGGTGTCGACCAGGGTCTCGAGTTGTTCCATGATTTGAATCTCGTTTTCTCTTCCCCTCGTAACGGTGCCAAGATCCCAGTCGAGCCCTGGTGGCTGGTAGAGCCAGGCGAGATCCGCGTCGGCGAGGGCTGGGCCCAATGTATCGCGATGTATCCCGAGGCGCATGGTATTTGAGCGCGGTTCGAGGATGGCGAGGATGCGCCCGCCATTAATGTGCTGGCGCAGGCCGGCCACCGTGGTGGCAATGGCGCTGGGGTGGTGGGCGAAATCGTCGTAGAGCGTGATGTCGGCCACCTTGGCGCGCACCTCCATGCGGCGCTTTATGCCCTGGAATTCTGCTAAAGCCTCGCAGGCCACCCCTACGGGCACTCCAGCGTGGCGGGCCGAGGCAATGGCGGCAAGGGCATTGCGTACGTTATGGGCGCCGATGAGTGGCCAGTTCACTGAGCCTGCACACCGGCCCTCCAGCCACACTTCAAAGCGGCTGCCATCGTCGGTTTCCAGCCGGGCCTGCCACTGGCCCGTACCAAGACCGAAATCTTCGCACGGGGTCCAGCAACCCATTTCCAGTACCCCGGCCACGGCCTTGTCTTCGGCGTTGTGGATGATCTTGGCATTACCGGGGACGGTGCGCACAAGATGATGAAACTGCCGCTCGATGGAGGCGAGATCGGGGAAAATATCGGCGTGATCGTATTCGAGGTTGTTGAGTGCCAGCGTGCGCGGACGGTAATGGACAAACTTGGAGCGTTTGTCGAAAAAGGCGGTGTCGTATTCGTCCGCTTCCACCACGAAGAAGGGGGAATTCCCGAGGCGGGCCGAGAGGCCAAAATTTCCGGGTACACCGCCGATGAGAAATCCCGGCGTGAGCTTCGCGTATTCCAGAATCCAGGCCAGCAGGCTGGCGGTAGTGGTCTTGCCATGAGTGCCGGCCACGGCCAAAACCCAGCGATCATGGAGCAGGTTCTCCGCCAGCCACGCCGGGCCGGAGGTATAGCGAAGCCCGCGGTCCAGCACATATTCCACTGCCGGGTTACCGCGTGACAGGGCATTGCCGATGACTACCTGGTCCGGCGCGGGATCCAGCTGTTCCGGGTCGTAGCCCTCAGTGACCTCAATGCCAAGCCCATCGAGCAGTGTGCTCATGGGCGGGTAGGCATGGGCGTCGGAGCCGGTGACGCGATGCCCCAGTTCGCGTGCCAGGGTAGCAACCCCCGCCATGAAGGTGCCGCAGATGCCGAGTATATGAATGTGCATCATCCTGGAATCGGTGATTGGACGGGGCGCAGGGTGCGTGATGATTGGTGTCTGGCAAGGCGCGACGACGAGTAATAGCGATCTATTGCGAGGAGTTGCAACGCAGCTAGGCATCGAGCAGCGCGCACCCTGCACCCCGTAGCACCCGTGCTTTGCAGATGAGTCTGCCTTACTCCACGGAATCGAAAAGGATTAATTGTTTGCATCGTCTATAAAGCGTTCAATTGCCGGTTCCAGGATTAACCTGCCAGCGGAAATAACTGGTTCATGATGAGGATGGAGGCCCAGGAAAAGACCACCGCGAGTACCAGCCCGAGGGTGAAGACACAGGAGAGGCTGTGGCGCAGGATATGGGCGGTGATGGCGAGGCTCCAGCCCACCAGTCCGAGGAGTAAAAAGGCAGGTGCGCCGGTAGGGTTCTCCGCCGCCTTGGCGATGTGTAGCCAATGGGTGACGGGGATGGCGACAAGACTGAGTATTGCGCCGGTTCCGGCCAGAGCGGTGAGAGTCTGGTGATAGCGTGGCAGGCGGCGTGGCGGATAGAGGACAATGGCGACGAAGGCCGCGAGCAGGGCAGTCTCCACCAGTCCTGCGACAAAGGCTCGGGCCGGGATCAGATAGGCCAGCGACAGCAGAAAGGCGGCAAGGGCGTGGACCGCGAGCGCGAGTCCCATGAGCAGGGTAGAGCTTGGTAGCTGCTGGGGGCCACTACGCAGCCAGCACAGTTCCAAAAAGGGTCGAATCAATGCGTACAAATGAGGGTCTCCGGTAGACACGCCGTACGCGGGCATTGTACGCGATAAGCGCCCGGGAACTTGCACCGGCGAGAGTAGCTAAGGATCATGGGCAGGAACGGCGAGGGTGGAAATCTGTCTATTGCTCGCACCCCAAAAGGATAGAAATACATGCGTATAGGAATAGATCTCGGGGGCACCAAGATCGAGGCCATTGCCCTTTCAGAACAGGGTGAAGAGCTGGCGCGGCAGCGAGTGCCGACGCCGCAAAGCAGCTATCAGGATACCCTTGATGCCATCACCGGCCTGGTTGCGGACATTGAAAAGAAGCTTGGGCGCGCAGGCTCGCTGGGGGTGGCAACACCGGGGGCCATCTCTCCCGCCAGCGGCCTTATCAAGAACGCCAATTCCACTTGTCTCATCGGTCATCCTCTCGACCATGATCTCGCCACCGCCCTGGACCGCCCGGTGCGTACCGCAAACGATGCCAACTGCTTCGCCCTGTCCGAAGCGGTGGACGGTGCCGCTGCGGGCGCGGAGACAGTTTTTGGTGTGATCATTGGTACCGGTACCGGCGGTGGGCTGGTGGTGCGCGGCGAGGTGCTGACCGGGCCCAATGCCATTGCCGGCGAGTGGGGGCACAATCCCATGCCTTGGCCGCGGCCGGAGGAGTGGCCCGGTGTGCGTTGCTATTGTGGCCGTATGGGTTGTCTGGAGACTTTGCTATGCGGGCCGGGATTTGCCCGTGAGTTTAATGAAGCCACCGGGCAGACCCTGACCGCCAGAGAGATTGCCGCACTGGCGGATGCGGGCGATGTGGCGGCGTGTGCCGCCCTCGACCGCTACGAGGAGCGTCTTGCCCGGGCGCTGGCACACGTGATCAACATCTTTGACCCGGAGGTCATCGTACTGGGCGGCGGCATGTCCAATATCAAACGGCTTTACGACAATGTTCCCAAACTTTGGGGCACACATGTCTTTTCCGACCAAGTGGATACCCGGCTGACCCCGCCGCGCTTTGGAGATTCCAGCGGAGTGCGCGGTGCCGCTTGGTTATGGCCTGTAAACCACGCCCAGCGGAGCAAATAATGATTGAGCTTTACCAGTTCCCTCCGGCCTTCGGACTGCCCAATCCAAGCCCCTTTTGCATGAAGCTGGAAACCTGGCTGCGTCTTGCCGGGCTTGAATACGAGGTGCGAACCGTTACCAGCCCGGGCAAGGCCCCGGGAAGCAAGCTGCCCTCGCTGGTGGTGGACGGCAAGACGTTAACGGATTCGGCCGCGGCCATTCGTCATCTGGAGCAGCAGTTTCAGCTGGATGTGGATGCCGACCTTTCCGCTGAGCAGCGGGCGGTATGCGAGGCCATTGAGCGCATGCTGGAAGATCACCTGTACGGGATCATGCTCTACAGTCGCTGGATGGTGCCCGCCAACTGGCGGGTGGTGCGCCGCACCTTTTTTGGCGATCTGGGTTTCCCGCTGTCGGCTTATCTGCCTGGCATCGCCCAGCGTCAGGTACGCGGCATGCTGCAAGCCCAGGGTTTTGCTGAACGGCCACGCGACGAGGTCTACGCCCTCGGTTGCCGTGATATCGACGCACTTTCTACCCTGCTGGGTGACAAGCCCTTCCTCATGGGTGAGGAGCCCGTGCGGGTGGACTGCTGCGCCTATGGGGTGCTGGCCAACATCATGCAACCGCCGGTGGAGTCGAAACTGAAGGCCCATACCCTCGACCAGGCCAACCTGGTGGCCTATTGCGAACGCATGGGGACACGCTTCTTTCCATCCGTGGCGGCGTAGCCGTATCCGGCAAGACCGTACGGGTATAATGCCCGCCCTTATGGTCTACCGTCCCACTCCTCACCATCGCCAGGATTCCACTGGGCCGAGCCCCGGCTTGCGCTCGGACTGGAATAATCTGCGCCAGTTTTTG
The DNA here is from genome assembly GCA_021773635.1 of Gammaproteobacteria bacterium. GTDB lineage: Bacteria > Pseudomonadota > Gammaproteobacteria > HK1 > HK1 > JAJFJV01. Next base: position 36,431 of record JAJFJV010000024.1, read on the forward strand.
CCCCTGCTGTGGGAGTTTCGCGGGCGCGTACTGATCGCTCTCGGTTGCCTGATTTTCGCCAAGCTGGCCAGCGTGGGTGTGCCACTGCTGCTCAAGCAGATCGTGGAGGTGCTGGAGGGCCGGGGGCAGGAGATGATGCTATTGCCCGTAGTACTCGTGCTTGGCTACGGTGCTTTACGACTCGCCAGCTCGTTGTTCAACGAACTGCGCGATGCGATTTTTGCAAAGGTGCGCTACCACACCATGCGCCGGCTGTCGGGCAGGGTGCTGACTCATTTGCATACCCTGGCGTTACGCTATCATCTGGAGCGCAAAACCGGCGCCATCTCCCGGGATCTTGAGCGCGCCACCCGCAGTCTGAGTTCGCTGCTCAACTATCTGGCCTTTAGCATTTTTCCGACGGCGCTGGAGTTCCTGCTGGTAGGCGGCATCCTGTTCAGCGGTTATCCGTGGCAATTTGCGGTGAGCACCTTTGGCACGGTGATCGTGTACGTTCTTTTTACCCTCGCGGTGACGGAATGGCGTATCCACTACCGCCAGGAAATGAATGCCCTGGACTCCGAGGCCAACAGTCAGGCGGTGGACAGCCTGATCAACTACGAGACGGTGAAGTACTTCGGTAACGAAGCACTGGAGACCGAGCGCTACGATAAAACCCTGGGACGCTGGGAAGGGCTGGCGGTGAAGACCCAGACTTCCATGTGCGCACTCAACTTCGGTCAGGGCGCAATCATTGCGCTGGGCGTTACTCTCATCATGTTTCTGGCGACCCGCGGCGTGGTGGCGGGGGAGCTGAGCCTTGGGGACCTGGTGTTGGTCAATGCCTTCTTATTGCAACTCTTCATTCCGCTGAACATGCTTGGCATCGTTTATCGCCAAATAAAATATGCCTTTACCGATATCGAACTGGTGGCCCGCCTGCTGGCCGAAGAGGTGGAGATTAAGGATGCGCCCGAGGCGGCCGATCTGATGGTTGCCGGCGGTGAAGTGTGTTTCCAGGACGTGCATTTTGCCTATCAGTCGGACCGGCCCATTCTGCATGCCGTGGACTTTCAAATTCCCGCCGGCAAGAAGACCGCGGTGGTCGGACCAAGCGGCGCCGGGAAATCAACTCTGGCGCGATTGCTGTTTCGCTTTTACGACGTCACCGAGGGAGTCATATCCATTGATGGCCAGGATATCCGTGAGGTCGGCCAGCAGAGCCTGCGCGGGGCCATTGGTATCGTTCCCCAGGACACCGTGCTGTTCAACGAAAGTATCCGTTACAACATCGTCTATGCACGGCCGGGCGCATCGCAGGAAGAGGTGGAGCAGGCGGCAAGGCTGGCCCATATTCACGACTTCATCACTTCCCTGCCCCAAGGTTACGACACCGTAGTGGGAGAGCGCGGGCTCAAGCTTTCCGGTGGTGAGAAGCAGCGAGTCGCCATCGCCCGGGTGATTCTCAAAAACCCGAAAATTCTCATCTTCGACGAGGCAACTTCCTCTCTCGACAGCCACTCTGAACAGGCCATTCAGACGGCCCTTGGCGAAGTGTCCACCAACCACACCACCCTGGTGATCGCACACCGCCTATCCACAGTGGTGGATGCCGATGAAATCCTGGTGATGGAGGCTGGCCGTATTACTGAACGCGGTAACCACCGCAGCCTGCTTGAAAATCAGGGTCTCTACGCCCGCATGTGGGCCTTGCAACAGGAAGAGCGGCAGCATCGGCAGGAAGAGGCGCTGGCTGAGGTTGCGGTAGAGGCAGGGATATAAGCCAGGTGGCGCCGAAAAGGCACGGAACAAGACCCGAGCACATTTCCCGTACTATTCCTCTTTAACCGGTGAATAATCTCGGGTTCTATAACAACGGACCTTGTGTTGAAGCTGGATGTACTCCGTCCGCAAATTTGCATCAAACCGTTACTGAAACTCGCTTCCTCCAAATCCGTCCGTCAATCGCAGACAGGCCGAGCGCAATGAGGCTCATTCCTGCAAAGTGAACGGGTTCCAGCGCTTCGTTCAAGAATAACGATCCGAGTAATATGGCCGAAACAGGAATGAGCAAAGTGACCAATAACAAGTTGGTGGCACCAGCCGACTCCAGAATTTTGAAATAGAGAACATAAGCGACGGCTGTAGACAGTACGCCCAGCCCGACGATAGCGCTCCAGGTGCCCGTACTCGGCACCGAAAAATTAAGTGGTCCGTCGACATATAGGGTTATGGGAACCAAAATCAGGGTTGATGCCGTGACCTGACCGGCCGCCGTAACCATCGGGTTGAGGGCCATTGTTTTAAAGCGACGACCGTAAACACCTGCGAAGGCATAGGACAGGGCAGCAACCAAAACTGCAACTTGTGCAAGCGTACTATCCCCTTCGCCAACGGCTGGCGCTCCGATCATCACTACCACGCCCACAAAACCAACGGCCACACCGATAAGCTTCATCGGTGTGGCTCGCTCGTCAGATAACAGCAGACCAGCAACGACCACCGTAAATAGCGGTGTTGTTGCGTTCAATATCGATGCCAGGCCTGAACCGATTTGAGTTTGCCCCCAGACGATGAGCACAAAGGGAAGCACATTGTTCAGAATTCCCATTCCAAAGAATGCGAGCCATACGCCCGGTTTTTTCGGGGGGCGTAATCCCATTGCCAGGGCGATACTCCACAGTGCTATGGAGGCGAGACCCACCCTCAGAGTAACAATGGTCAGAGGGGGTAAATCAGCTACCGCCACTCCGACAAAGAAAAATGATCCTCCCCAAAGAACGGACAATGCGATGAGCATGATCCATTCACGAGTCCCCATGGAAGTATTGATGCATGATCTCATTGCGATTGCCTCTCTTGCGCCCGAATATTCTGGGTTTAGTCTGGCTTCTCCCGACATCTAAAACCATCTGATTCTTGCTTTCTAATTCACGATCTAAAAATTCTGATATTGATTTTCCTCCATCGAAATTGCACAGCAAGAAACGGATGGAAACGCCGTAATGGATATGGTTTTATGTATTCAAAATGCAGTTCCTGGAAAAAACATGTCGATGCCATCTGAACAAGAAATGCGGGCCGCAATAGCGTCGCGGGACAAGGCTGGTGACGGGAGCTTTTTCTATGGAGTCATCACCACCGGGGTTTTCTGTCGGCCCTCGTGTGCTTCCCGTCCCGCTCGTCCTGAGAACCTGAGATTTTTTCCGAGCATTGAATCTGCCATTGTTGCAGGCTTTAGACCTTGCAAACGCTGCCTGCCGACAGAAGGCACACCGAAAGCAAACAGGCTCGTGGAAATAGCCCGGTATATCGAATCTCATGCGGACGAACGTCTAACACTGGCGAAGTTAGCCGATCAAGCTGGGCTCTCATCCTCCCGGCTTCAACGAATATTCAAGGATGCTTTCGGTGTGTCTCCAAAAGACTATCAGGATGCGGTCCGTATGCGGCGGTTCAAACAATCATTAAAAGAAGGCGACAGCGTTACCGACGCAATATTTTCTTCGGGCTACGGTTCAATCAGTCGGATCTATGGTGAGGCGAGGCGCAATATCGGCATGACACCGAAAGCTTATCGAGCTGGCGGCGCTGGAGAGACCATTGCCTATACCTGCCGGGATACTGCACTTGGCCCCATGGCGATGGCCGCTACTAAAAAAGGGGTTTGTTTCGTGCAATTTGGGGAAGACGAGGAATCTCTGTTTACACAGCTGCAAGAGGAGTTTCCTAAAGCGAAACTCGCTGCTTCTCCCGCTCAAAACACCCCTGAACTTGACGCCTGGATGGATGCCCTTGATGAGCACATCAGCAATGGGGCTCCCAGACCTGACCTGCCGCTTGATCTGCGCGGAACAGCATTTCAAATGAAGGTCTGGAGATTCCTTCTCAGCGTAGGCGAAGGAGATGTACTCAGCTACGGTGAGTTAGCTGCGCAGATTGAAAAGCCCAAAGCCGTTCGTGCTGTAGCATCGGCTTGCGCTGCGAATCGTATTGGTGTGCTGATACCTTGCCACCGGGTGTTAAGGGGTGATGGGAGCCTTGGGGGATACCGCTGGGGTTTAGATCGTAAGCGGGCATTGCTCGATGCGGAAAGAGCACGATGCACTGATTTGTAAAATTGGCGCGCTAAAAAGAATACCAAGCCCGACAGGTCTTTAATGTCCGCTTTCGGGGATTCGGGCAGATGAGTGGCAACCCTGTCGGATCGCTCCCCGATGGCGCGGCATTTCAGCAGTGACCACGCCCGTGTTTTTCCAGGTAACGCTGGTGGTATTCCTCGGCACGGTAGAAGGTGTCTGCTGCGACAATCTCGGTGACGACAGGGTGGTGCGTTCCCAGTTTTAGCTGATGTTGGTCGCGGGAGGCCTCGGCGGCTGTTTGTTGTGCCGGGGAGTGGCAGAAGATCGCCGAGCGGTACTGGCTGCCAACATCGGGGCCCTGGCGGTTGCGGGTGGTGGGATTGTGGCAATTCCAGAAGGCCGTGAGCAAGGCTTCATAACTGATGCGGGCCGGGTCGAAGGATACCTCCACGGCCTCTGCGTGATTGGTGTCGCCGTGGCAGATGTCTTCATAGGTGGGATCGACGGTGGTGCCCCCGGTATAGCCGACGGCGGCGTCCAGCACGCCATCTAGGCGGCGGAACATCGACTCCACGCCCCAGAAACAGCCCGCTGCAAAAGTTGCTTTTTCCTGTGTCATTTATGTCTCCTCAGGGCCCCGGGTTGGGATGTCGGGTGTGGATGGCCTCTATGGCGCTGATGACTTCCGCCGGCAATTCCAGTGCTGCGCTGGCGATATCCTCGTCCAGTTGTTCCAGGCTGGTAGCGGTGATGATGTTGCTGGTTACGAAGGGGCGGCTGGTGACCCAGGCCAGTGCCATCTGCGCTGGTGACAAGCTATATTCCCGCGCAACACGCACATAGGCGGCGGTGGCAGCCAGTGCTTCAGGGTTGCTGTAGCGAGTGTAGTTGGAAAACAGGCTCAGCCGTGAACCTGCCGGCATTTCACCATCGAGGTATTTCCCGCTGAGTGTGCCGAAGGCCATGGGTGAGTAGGCCAGCAGCCCCAGGTCCTCACGGTGGGCGATCTCGGCGAGGCCCACTTCAAAGCTGCGATTGAGCAGATTGTAGGGGTTCTGGATGCTCACCATGCGCGGTAGTTCCGGGTTCGACTCAGCCAGCTGCAGATAACGCATGGTCCCCCAGGGCGTTTCATTGGAGATGCCGACGTGGCGTACCTTGCCGGCGCGGATCAGGTCGGCAAGCACCTCCAGCGTCTCCTCCAGCGGGATGGCGGATTCCGCTACCGGGTGCTCGTAACCGAGTTTGCCGAAGTAGTTGGTTTCACGGTCCGGCCAATGCAGTTGGTAGAGGTCGATGTAATCGCTTTGCAGGCGCTTGAGGCTGGCGTTGACAGCGGCCTCTATGTGACTGCGGTTCAAACGCGGCTGACCACCGCGAATCCACTCCAGCCAGCCGCTGCCCGGGCCCACCACCTTGGTGGCCAGGATGACCTGCTCCCGGTTGCCGCGGGCTGCAAGCCAGCTGCCAATAAATCGCTCGGTGTCGCCATAAGTCTCGGCTCGCACCGCGACGGGATACATCTCAGCGGTGTCGAGGAAGTTGATACCTGCTGCCAGAGCGTGGTCGAGCTGGGCATGGGCTCCGGCTTCGTCCACCTGCTCGCCAAAGGTCATGGTGCCGAGGCAGAGTGCGCTGACATCGAGATCGGTGCGACCGAGTTTGCGATATTCCACGTTCAGAAACTCCTTATGATGCTTCGCTTAGCAAACGTCGAAGAAGGGGGCTGGAGGCCGCGCTTTCCAGTTCGTCATAACCACCGACATGATGCTTGCCAACAAAAATCTGCGGTACGCTGGTGCGTCCGGAGCGTTCCAGCATCTCCCGTGCGCGTTGTCCGCCCCAGCCGACCCAAACGCTACGATAGGGTATATCCAGCTGGCGCAACAGGGCGCGGGCGCCGATGCAGTAGGGACAGAGGAGGGTGCCGTAAAGGACGACTTCGGCCATGCTTTGGTCTCACTGTGTATTTGCTTGCCCGTATAGGAGCTCGGGTGTGCCGGGAAGTTCATCTTCCAAACGTCGCCGTGGGCCTTACAATAGCGCCGACTTTTTCCCACATTCAACCTGCTAATGAAATTTGCTCTCTTGGTCAACGAAGGTCCCTACCAGCATCAGGCTGCGGATAGTGCCTGGCATTTTGCCTGCGCGGCGCTGGCCAGGGGACACGGGATCTCGCGGGTCTTTTTTTACCATGACGGGGTCTATAACGGCACCCGACTTGGGGTGGTGCCCCAGGATGAGCGCCATATCCCGGAGCGTTGGTCGGCGCTGGCCGAGGAGCACGGGGTGGATCTGGTGATCTGTGTCGCCGCTGCCCAGCGGCGCGGGATTCTTGATGCGGCGGAGGGTCGTCGTCATGGCAAGGGCACGGACAATCTGGCGGAGGGCTTCCGTATCGGTGGGCTCGGGCAGCTCATTGAATCGGGTATCGAGGCGGACCGCTTGCTGGTGTTTGGCGACTGATGGGTGTGGCTGATAAAAAACGGATTCTCTATGTACAGCGCCGGGCGCCCTACGGGAGCCTCTATGCCCAGGAGGCGCTGGAGATGTTGCTCATGGGCGCCGCCTTTGGCCAGCGGGTCAGCATCGCCTTTCTCGACGACGGGGTGTTTCAGCTCAAGGCCGATCAACAGCCGGGGGCACTGGGCATGAAGAATTACGGGCGCATGGTGCGGGCGCTGGAGCTTCATGATCTGGAGGGTATTTACGTGGAGCGGGAATCTCTGGCCGAGCGCAATATCGAGTCCGGGCAACTGGTATTACCGGCCGAGGTACTGCCAAGGGCGGAGCTTTCACAGCTGATGGCGGCGCAGGATATGGTGCTGAGTTTCTGATCATGACGACCCTGCATCTTGTTAACAAATCACCCTTCGAGAAGGATGCCTTCGACAGCTGTCTGCGTCACGCCCTGCCCGGAAGTGCGGTGCTGCTTATCGAGGACGGGATCTACGGGGCCTTGCGGGGAACACCTCCGGGCGATCGCCTGCAACAGGCGACGGCACAGCAGTGTTATGTGCTGGAAGCCGATCTGCAGGCCCGGGGTTTTGGGTCAGAGGCACTGGTTAAGGATGTGCAGATGGTGGATTACGACGGCTTTGTGGAACTGGCCGTGGCCCATGATCTTGTGCAGTCCTGGTTATAGTCGGAGAAATCCCGTCTCGCACTCCCTGACGTTGTTGAACCTGTGCTCAAGTACTCATTTACTCCGTGTAAACTCCGCTTCTGCGCGCAGGTTCGCCTTGTCAGGAAGCACGATCCAGAATTTCTCGGAAACCTCTCTTGGTTATAATTCATCGTTTAATGTGCGGCTGAAGTCTGAGTGGAAACAATGAGTGTAGTGGTGGACGACAAGACCCTTGAGACCGATGACGAGGGTTATCTGGAAAATCTCGAGGACTGGAGCCCCCGGGTTGCCGAGGTGATGGCGGCAGTGGAGGACAATGAACTTGGGGAGGAGCACTGGGTGGTGCTTAATATCCTCCGTGACCACTATGCCGAATACGAGACTGCCCCCGCGGTGCGTTTGCTGACCAAGCTGGTGGGCAAGCAGTTGGGCAAGGACAAAGCCAACACCCGTTTTCTGTATCAGCTGTTTCCCTTTGGGCCCGTGCGTCAGGGGTGTCGACTGGCGGGGTTGCCCAAGCCTACGGGCTGCGTTTAACGGGTCTGCTCCAAGCCTTTAATAAAACCACCGTCATTACCCGTGGAAATGGGTAATCCAGGAGAGCGAAGGCGGTGCAAACAGTACTGGTGAGTCTCCCGGTGCCTGACTGGCGCCCTCTTCGTTCCATCAATCCGCGCCCTCAAACCAGCGTAGTTGCCCACGTAATTTCACCACGCCGCCGACGATGAGCAGGGTAGGGGCTCGCGCCTCGGCCTGTACCGCAATTTCCGGTAGGGTCGCCAGGGTGCCTTCCAGCACCCGCTGCTGTGGCGTGGTGCCCTGCTCGATAAGGGCCGCCGGGGTGTTCTCAGGCAGGCCGTACTCCACCAGTTTTTCGGCAATGACGGGCAAGCCCACCAGGCTCATATAAAAGACCAGGGTCTGGTCCCGGGCGACCAGGCGGTCCCAGGCGAGATTGACGTTGCCATCCTTGAGGTGGCCGGTGACGAAGACACAGGACCGGGCATGGTCGCGGTGGGTCAGCGGGATGCCGGCGTAGGCGGCGCAGCCCGAGGCGGCGGTGATGCCGGGTACCACCTGGAAGGGGATGCCGTTTTCCGCCAGGGTTTCGATCTCCTCGCCGCCGCGCCCGAAAATGAAGGGGTCGCCGCCCTTGAGACGCAGCGCGCGTTTGCCCTCGCGTGCCAGCTTGACCAGCAGTGCGTTGATTTCCTGCTGGCGCAGGGCATGACAGGCGCGGGCCTTGCCCACATAGATGCGTTCCGCGTCCCGGCGCACCAGTTGCAGCACGGCGGGAGAAACCAGGCGATCGTGAAGTACCACGTCGGCCTTTTGCATCAGGCGCAGCGCGCGAAAAGTGAGCAGATCCGGGTCGCCCGGCCCGGCCCCCACCAGATAGACCTCGCCCGTGGCGAGATCATCGGCATTGGCAAGGGCGTGCTGGAGTTGCTCCCGGGCCTCGTCTTCGCGTCCCCCGTGCACCAGTTCCGCGATGGGGCCTTCCAGTACCTGCTCCCAAAAGTGCCGCCGTGCGGGTCCCGCAGGCAAGTGTGTTTTAACCGCGTCACGGAAGTCTCCGGCAAGGCGCGCAAGGCGGCCGTAGCTGGCGGGGATCAGGCTTTCCAGACGGGCCCGCAGGGCACGGGCGAGCAGGGGCGAGGCGCCGCTGCTGGAGATAGCCGCTACCATGGGGGAGCGATCAAGTATCGCCGGCATAATGAAGCTGCAGGCGTCGGGATCATCTACCACGTTGACCAGGATATTTCGCTCGCCGGCTTCATCTGCAATGCGGTGATTGAGTTCACCATCGGCGGTGGCGGCAATGACTATACGGCAGTCATCAAGGTCTTCGGTGACGAAGGAGCGCCGCAGAACCCGCAGGCTGTTTTGCTCTTCCAGTGCACTAATGTCGGTGCCGGTTTCCGGGGCGACGACCACCACCTGGGCATTTGCCTTGAGCAGGAGTTCGGTCTTGCGGGCCGCGACTTCGCCACCACCGACCACCAGGCAGCGTTCACCTTGAAGACGAAGAAACAGGGGAAAAAATTCCAAGACAACTATCCTGATGATTTACCGGTTAGAAAAGTATACGCTTCCGCGATGTCCGAGGAGCCTGCAGGGGATAGCATGGGGGTCGCCAGTCAGCAAATTGGCGGGCGCGTGGGCGCATGAAGAACACGACCATCATGGGGCTGTGCTTGCTCGAAGCCGGTGTTGCAAGTGTCGCGAAACGAGGGGGTAAAATGGCGCTCCCTAGGGGACTCGAACCCCTGTCTACGCCGTGAGAGGGCGGTATCCT
>JAJFJV010000025.1 GCA_021773635.1 Gammaproteobacteria bacterium
TACGGGTGGACTCGAACCACCGACCTCAGCATTATGAGTGCCGCGCTCTAACCAGCTGAGCTACGTAGCCTGAACCGCCTAAGATACCGGATTTCGGAGGCTTGGCGCAAGTTCCGGATGCGCCCTAAACATTGAAGCGAAAGTGCATGACATCGCCTTCTTGGGTGATGTACTCCTTGCCCTCAAGGCGCCATTTACCCGCCTCTTTTGCCCCCTGCTCTCCACCTCCGGCAATGAAGTCGTCGTAGCCGATGACTTCGGCGCGGATAAAGCCCTTTTCAAAGTCGGTGTGAATCCGTCCGGCGGCCTGTGGGGCCGTGGCACCACAGTGGACGGTCCAGGCGCGGACTTCCTTGGGGCCGGCGGTAAAGAAGGTCTGCAGACTCAGTAGTCGGTAACCTGCATAGACCAGGCGGTTCAAGCCCGGTTCTTCCTGGCCCAGATCATTGAGAAACTCGATTTTTTCATCGGCATCCAATTCGGCGATCTCGGCCTCTATATTGGCGCAAATAGGTACGACGATGGCACCTTCTTCCTGTGCCAGCGCTTCTACTGCCGCAAGATGAGGATTATTGCTAAATCCGTTCTCGCCCACATTGGCAACGTAGAGAGTGGGTTTGGCAGTCAGGAAGGCGTATTCCCGTAGCAGCTCCACTTCGTCTTCATCGAGCCCCATGGCGCGCAGGGCAATACCCTGGTCCAGGCTTTTGAGCAGCCTTTCAATTAACCTTTGCTTGAGAACGGCCTCTTTGTCGCCGGATTTGGCGATGCGCTGGATGCTGTTGGCGGCGCGTTCCGCGGTGGCGAGATCGGCGAGCAGAAGTTCGGTGTTGATGACCTCGATATCGGCAATCGGATCGATGGTGCCGGCAACATGGACCACGTCGGTTTCTTCAAAGCAGCGGACCACATGAGCGATGGCATCGGTCTCGCGGATATGTGCGAGAAACTGGTTGCCGAGCCCCTCACCCTTGGAGGCGCCAGCGACTAGGCCGGCGATATCCACGAATTCCATGGTGGTCGGGAGAATTCTGGCGGGCTGGACGATTTTTGCCAGTGCATCGAGGCGCGGATCCGGTATCGGCACCACCCCGACGTTGGGATCAATGGTGCAGAATGGATAGTTCTCGGCGGCGATGGTGGCGCCAGTGAGGGCATTGAAAATGGTGGACTTGCCGACGTTGGGAAGTCCTACGATCCCGCATGTGAAACCCAAGGCTGTTTACTCCGTATCTACCTGCTGTGCAGGATATTCATGGCCGCGGCGGACTCGCCGGCGAGGAAGCGGGGCGCGCAGCTTAAAGCCTCTGCCAGTGCTTCGTCGATGAGTGCCTGCTCGTCTGCCGGGGTGGCCCGCAGTACGTAGGAAACCACTTCGTCGCGATGACCCGGGTGGCCGACACCGATGCGCAGGCGCTGAAAGTCCCGGCTGCCCAAGCGGTCGATGATGTCCCGCAGGCCGTTGTGGCCGCCATGCCCGCCGCCTTGTTTCAGGCGCAGGGCACCTGGCGGCAGGTCGATGTCATCGTGGACCACAAGGATCTGCTCCGGGGGATAGCGGTAAAAGTGCGCAACTGCGGCAACAGCTTGCCCACTGTTGTTCATGAAGCTGTCGGGTTTGAGCAGGCGCAGACGTTGATCTGCAAGCCGGAACTCACACAGGGCGCCATGCAGGCGACCCTGTGCCTTAAAGCTGGTGCCTTCTTGCTGAGCTAATGCATCAACGAACCAGTAGCCCGCGTTGTGGCGGGTATTGCGATAGCGGGAGCCAGGATTTCCCAGCCCCACGATCAGTGCCAGCGGTGTTCCCAAGGTCGTAGTCTCAGCCGGGGATTATTCCTCGCCCTCGCCCTCGTCCTCGGCTTCATCAGCATCCTCGGCAGATGCCTCTTCATCCTCGGCGACAACTTCCTCTTCCTCTTCGATTTCACGCGGCTCGGCGATGTTGACCACTGGTTGATCCTGGTCGTGAGCATCGCCATGGCTGAGTACCGTCAGCTCGATACCTTCAGGCAGGGAGATATCCGTCAGGTGGAGGGTGTCGTTAATCTCCATTGCCTCCATATCGACCTCGATGAACTCCGGCAGATCCTTGGGCAAACAGATGATTTCTACGTCCACGATAAGGTGATTAATGACACCACCAGCCTTCTTGCCGGGGCAGTCTTCTTCATTGATAAAGTGCAGCGGCACACTCATGTGCAGTTTTTGCTTGGCACTGGCGCGCAGCAGATCAAGATGGGTCACCTGGGAAGTAACGGGGTGGCGCTGTACGGCTTTGAGTACCACCTGTTGCTTTTTGGAACCTACCTTCAGGCTCAGTAGATGAGAGTGGAAGGCCTCGTTTTGCAGATGCTTGTTAAGCTCATTCTGGTCAATGGTGAGTGGCTGCGGACCCTTGCCGGCACCATAGACCACCGCCGGGCATTTGCCGGTACGGCGCAGTCGCCGGATGGCCGCTTTCCCGTTGTCGGTCCGGGGCTCGGCATTAATTTCAAATTCGTTCATCTTTCCATACTCCAGTGTGTGCCCGGCCACAGTGGATACCGGGAAGAAATAGTTATACAGACGTCAGTCCATAAAGAGACTGCCGATGGATTCCTCTGTGCTGATGCGGCGGATGCTCTCGGCCAGCAGCTCAGCAATGCTCAGTTGGCGTATACGGTCACTGGCAGCAGCCTCGGCCGTTAGCGGGATGGTGTCGGTGACCACCAGTTCGTCCAGCTCCGAACTTCCCAGGCGCTCCAACGCCGGCCCGGAAAGCACCGGGTGGGTACAATAGGCGGTGACGCGTGCTGCACCCTCGGCCTTGAGGGCGCTTGCAGCCTGGCAAAGGGTGCCGGCGGTATCCACAATATCATCCACGATGACGCAACTGCGCCCTTCCACATCGCCGATGATATTCATCACCTCCGAGTGGTTCGGTTCCGGTCGGCGTTTATCGATGATCGCCAGATCCGCATCATCCAGTTGTTTGGCGATAGCGCGTGCCCTGACCACACCGCCTACATCAGGAGATACAACCATCAGGTTGTCATCCCGGTGCCGCCAGATATCGCTTAGCAGGACGGGTGAGGCATAAATATTGTCTACCGGGATATTAAAAAATCCCTGAATCTGATCGGCATGCAGATCCACCGTGAGGGCGCGATGGGCGCCGACACTGGAGATCAGATTGGCAACCACCTTGGCGGCGATAGAGACCCGGGCCGAACGCGGTCTGCGATCCTGGCGAGCATAGCCAAAATAGGGAAAGACGGCCGTGACCCGACCCGCTGATGCCCGACACATGGCATCCAGCATGACCAGCAATTCCATCAGGTTTTCATTGGCGGGCTGACAGGTGGACTGAATAACAAAAACATCCTTGCCACGTACCGAGTCATCCAGCTCGAACATCACCTCGCCATCACTGAAGCGGCCAAGGCTGGCACGTCCCAGCGGCAGCTTGAGATAGCTGGCAATCTGTCCTGCCAGTACCTTGTTAGAGCCACCACTGAACACCATCATATGGCTTTCGTGGGAGTCGTTCAGGGGGTAATCCCGAGCGGTACTCTTCTGGCGTTTGTGTCGATGCTTGATCATGATTGCCGCAGTTTGCGAGTTTATATGGCTGGGGTGCCAGGATTCGAACCTGGGCGTGCGGGGATCAAAACCCCGTGCCTTACCGCTTGGCTACACCCCAAAAAAAGCTCAGTAATATCGGCCTCTCTATACGTTTTCACCAACAAGTGGTGAGTGATTAAGTCCCCGTGCCACAAAACCTGTCCACCGGGATGGCAGGTGTGCAAGCAACTCGCGGGCCCTTGTTTCATCCGGCACGGCCAGAAATACCGCTGATCCGGTGCCGGTCAGGCGTGGTGCCCCGTATGCGGACAGCCAGCGTAGCGCCTGATCTACCCGGGGGTATGCGGCGCGAACGACGGCTTCACAATCATTGCCCGCGAGCCCAAAGAAAGATCTTTCTTCAGCCGCATAAGCAGGGTCCGCGACGCGAAGGAAACGGGGTATTTTCAGCGGCTTGGAATTTCGTGTCAATCCCGGGTGCGCAAATACCCGCTGAGTGGGTATGTGGCAATCGGGGTGAATGACCAGATACCAGGGTTCTGCGGGGGTCACCGCACTAAAGCGTTCCCCGACGCCCTCGGCCCAGGCAGCCCGGCCATGCACAAATATGGGTACATCGGCACCCAGGCTGAGCCCCATTCGGGCCAAGTCGGCCACGGCTACTTTGCTGCCCCATAGCTGATTCAGGGCCACCAGGGTGGTGGCCGCATCGGAGCTGCCGCCCCCGAGGCCCGCACCCATGGGAATGCGTTTCTCCAGTTCGATATCTGCACCATGCGTCACCCCGGCGTTCTGCTGCAGCAGGCGCGCGGCACGAACCACAAGATTATCTTCGGTTGCTACCTCGCTCATCCCGGGCTGTAGGCGGATGGCGCTATCGCTGCGCAAACGGAAGTGGAGGGTGTCGCCAAAATCCAGGAACTGGAATAGGGTCTGGAGTTCGTGATAGCCGTTGCTACGCCGACCAGTGATGCGCAGGAACAGATTCAGTTTGGCGGGTGCCGGATGGCTGATACGCGCCATTTCAGGGTTCCAATTCCCACTGGCGAATAACTATGCGAGCGGAAAGGGGGCCATTGTGCAGGAAAAGCTTGCGCGGCAAGTAGAGCCGCCCGGACACCTGAGTGTAACCCCGATAATCGATATGCCAGCCGTGCTGGATGAGACTACTCGGTTGCCCCGCGGCATTGAGTTTCAGCTCGCTCACGTCGCCATCGGGCGCTGTGCTGCCCAATAGCCAGTAGCGCAGGCCCGAGAGGGGCAGACGCCAGCCGGTCTGCTGGTGTAGCAGGGCCTCGGCATTTTTTGCCTGCACCGGGGGTTGCCCGGTATTTCTCAATATTACCCGGGCAGGGCTACCCAGCAGTTCCAGCGATCCCTGACCCATGGGTGCGCTCAGACGGATGCGGTAATTCCCGTCCTGCTGTTGCCATACCAGATGAGCATTCCAGGCTTCATCTTCGGTGACCAGGGACAGGCGACCGGTGGCGGTCCAGTGCGACTGTGCCGGTATTTCCGGGCGGTGTATTTCCCTGACGTTGGTATTCGTCGGTTCCTGTTGCGGTAGCGCCGCACAGCCGGACAACAGGCCGCTGATGAGCAGGCCGTACAGGAGGCCAAAGCGCAGGTTGCCCGGCCTACCCCGGGGGCAGGGGCTCATTGGGTAAAACGCTTGATCAGATCAATCAGACGCTGGTCTGCTGGTGCCTTGTCGAGCGCACTTTTCCATACCGCCTTGGCATCGTCCTTATTCCCCATGGCCCAGAGTACTTCACCCAGATGTGCGGCAATTTCCGGGTCGTTTTTTACCGCAAAGGCGCGCCGCAGATATTGCACAGCCTCGGGGTAGCGCCCAAGGCGATAGAGTAACCAGCCCATACTGTCGATGACGTAGTGATCATCCGGTTTGAGGGCCAGAGCCTGCTGTATCAGTTCCATGGCCTCCTGGTAACGCTGGGTTTGATCCGCAAGCGAGAATCCCAGGGCATTAAGGGCATCCGCGTTGTCAGGATTGCGGGAAAGAATATCGCGCAGGTCGCGCTCCACGATATCGATGCGATCGAGGCGTACCGCGAGCATGGCTCGGGCATAGAGCAGTTCATCATTGCCCGGACGTTCAAGCAGGGCGGCGTCATAGACCGTGAGTGCGGTTTCCAGTTGTCCTGCCCGGGTCAGGATTTCCGCTTCAACACGCTGGATGCGTACGGCCTGAGGCGGGGTTTTGCGTTCCAGTCCGTGGAGATGTTGGCGCGCCTCGTCGATTTTTCCCCGGTTGGCCAGCAGGACCCCGATACGTATCTGGGCATTGAGAAAATGCTCACCCCCGCTGACCTTGCGATAGGTCTTGATCGCAGCTTCTACGTGCTTGCCGGATTCCTCAATTTGTCCGAGGTAATAGTGGGCAATATGCAGCCGCTGGCCCATCTCGATCAGCCGCCCAAAGGGGACGCGTGCTGCTTCAAGGCGACCGGTTTGGAGCAGTAGCAGGCCGAGGGCAAAGTGTGCATCGGCATTATCCGGCATCTCCTTCACCAACCACTCAAACTCTTTGCGGGCCGCCTCGTAGCGCTTGGCGTCCACCAGCATGCGTGCATAGGTGAAGCGGGTCGTTTTGCTCGGGTTTTTCTTCAGGGCATCGGAGAGCAGCACCAGTGCGGTACCGGTATCGCCCTCGCTTTGCAGGATGCGGGCGAGGAACAAGGGGGCCTGGGGATGCCCGGGCTCCAGCTCCAGCACCCGCTGTAACAGTGTTTTTGCCTGAGCAAGGTTGCCTACCTGTACCGCCAGCTGGGCGAGAATATAGATGGCGCGTACGTCATCAGGACGCTTCTTGACCAGCTCTTCCATAATCTTGAAGGCACGCTTTTTGTCCTTCTGTCGACTGAGGATGGTGGTTACCAGCTTGAAGCCGTTTCGCGGGCTGTCGTTGGCTTCGTCGATGAGGGCGCTGAGTGCGTGGGCGGCTTCGGTGGTTCGGTTGGCGCGAATCAGGAGTGCCGCGTGGACCTGCCTGGCCGCCAGGTTGTGTGGCGCGAGCCGGATCCACAGAATTGCTGCCGCCAGACTGCTTTGCTGATCACGGGCAAAGACCGCGATTCGGGCTGCGCGTTCGGCTACCGAAGGATCCTGACTTTCCTTTGCCGCTTCCAGATAAAGGCTGACTGCCAGATCAAGACGATTCCGCTTGCGTGCGATCTCCGCGGTTAGCAATTTGTAGAGCACGGCGGTGGAAAAATTCCGGGTGGCAGCTGTCTCATCCCCGGCTGGCGCAGTATCTGTGCCGGGACGTGTTTCCATACCACTGCAGCCGCCGAGCAGCAGCAGAATAAGGGCAAAGCCAGCTACCCGCATACGGAAAACTACGGGCGGAAGGCGATCTGTTAACAAAAAGTGAAGCATATTCTCAATAAAATCTTGCGCAGTTTTAATATACTGCGGTGCTATAACATTAGCCTTGGACCTTGCGCAAGGAGCCGAGTTGCGCAGCAAATGGCATTATGGCGTCCGTATGCGGACACCCCGATATTTTACTCCTGAGAAAACTGCAAGGGGATTTCCCGCTACCGGGACTCACAGCCCTCCCGGACCACGCTAAGTTTATATGTCGCTTTTCGCCTTTGGAATCAATCACCACACCGCACCTCTCGAGATGCGCGAAAGGGTGAGTTTTGCGCCCGAGAATACCGCCGATGCACTGCGGCAGTTGGTGGCGCGTGAGGGGATCGGAGAGGCGGTAGTTGTTTCAACCTGCAACCGGACCGATCTCGTCTGCAGTCTTGCAGACGGCGATGGTGAATCAGCTCTGGAGTGGTTTCGCGACTACCACGGACTCAGCTCCAGCGAGTTGGCGCCGTATTTGTACCGTCACAGCGCGCGGCAAGCTGTAGAACACCTTATTCGTGTGGCCAGCGGCCTTGATTCCATGATTCTCGGCGAACCCCAAATCCTTGGACAGGTGAAAGAGGCTTACCGGCTTGCCCACGCGGCCGGCACGGTCGGCCGCGAGCTGGGTAAGTTGTTTCAGCACAGCTTCTCCATCGCCAAGCAGATTCGCACGGACACCGCCATCGGCAATAGCCCGGTGTCTGTGGCCTTTGCAGCCGTGACCCTGGCACGGCAGATTTTCGGGGATCTGGATGCCCATAGTGCGCTATTGATTGGAGCCGGGGATACCGTTGAACTGGCGGCGCGACATTTGCGCAAAGTGGGGCTGGGGCGTTTGATTATCGCCAACCGCACGTTGGAACACGCGCATGAGTTGGCGACGGAATTCGATGGCTATGCTATTGGGCTGGAGGAGATTCCGGGACATTTGGCCGAGGCGGACATCGTTATCGCGTCGACCCACAGCCAGGAACCCCTGTTGCATTATGAGGATGCGCAGAATGCGGTACAGGCGCGCAAGCACCGGCCGGTTTTTATGGTGGATATTGCGGTCCCGCGCAACATCGACCCCCGCATAGATAGCCTGGAGGATGTGTACCTCTACACCGTCGACGACCTCAAGGAAGTTATCGACGAGAATCTGCGTTCGCGCCAGCAGGCGGCGCGCCAGGCCGAGGATATTATTGAGGTTCAGACCGGGCATCTCATGGGGTTGCTGGAGAGTCTGGACTCGGGTGAGAGCATTCGCACCTATCGCGAGGCCGCCGTGCAGGCGCGGGATGAGGTGCTGGCGCGGGCACAGCGCCGGCTGGTGCGGGGCGAGCCAGCGGAAGCGGTGCTCGATTATCTCGCCGAGACGTTGACCAATCGCCTGATTCATACTCCGACCACATGGTTGCGTGAAGGTGTGACGGCAGAGTCCCGGACGTTGAATTCGGACCCATCGGACAAGAATGGAGAAGAACAGGAATGAAGGCATCGGTACTCACCAAGCTGGCCAATCTGGACGAGCGTCTGGAGGAGCTGAGTGCCTTGCTGGGTAGCCCCGAGGTGCTCGGTGATCAGAATTACTTTCGCGAGCTGTCGAAGGAATACGCCGAGATCACCCCGGTGGTAGCCGCCTACCGCGAGTATCGGGGTGTGCTGGAAACCATCGAGTCATCCACGGAACTGGCCGGGGACAGCGATGCGGAAATCGCCGAACTGGCCCGGATGGATCTGGATGAGGCCAAAGAGCGGCGGGAGTCTCTGGAACTTCGTCTACAGCAACTTCTGATCCCCAAAGACCCTGCCGATGAAGGCAACGTCTTTCTGGAGGTGCGGGCCGGTACCGGTGGTGACGAGGCCGCTTTATTTGCCGGTGATCTTGCTCGTATGTACATGCGTTATGCGGAATCGCGGCGCTGGAAGGTGGAGGTGATGAGCCAGAGTGAGGGCGAGCATGGTGGTTACAAGGAAATCATCATGCGGGTGGCGGGCAAGGGTGCCTACTCACGGCTAAAATTTGAGTCCGGTGGTCACCGTGTCCAGCGGGTGCCGGAAACCGAGTCCCAGGGACGGATTCATACCTCCGCCTGTACGGTGGCGGTGATGCCGGAGCTGGAAGAAATCGCCGATGTGGATATCAATCCGGCGGATTTACGCGTTGATACCTTCCGTGCCTCCGGGGCCGGCGGGCAGCACGTCAACAAGACCGATTCCGCCATCCGTATCACCCATTTGCCCACCAACACCGTGGTGGAATGCCAGGACGAACGCTCCCAACACAAGAACCGTGCCCGCGCCATGTCACTGTTGCGAGCGCGTATCCTGTCCGCGCAGCAGGAGCAGCAAGCATCGGAACGTGCCGATACCCGTCGCGAATTGGTGGGTAGTGGCGACCGCTCCGGGCGTATCCGCACCTACAACTTTCCCCAGGGGCGGGTGACCGAACACCGCATCAACCTCACTCTTTACAAACTAGATGCGGTTCTCACCGGCGAGCTGGACCACATCATCGACCCCATGGTTAGCGAGTATCAGGCGGACCAGCTGGCTGCCTTGGGGGAGGCCTGAATTTTTCTGTGGTCATTTGGCCCGTTATTGGCTGCCCCGTATTTAATATCGGGGGTCGGGCGGAATGACAGAGAAGCTAAAAACGGGGGCCAGGCTGAGCCAGCAGTTACGAGCCGCCGTCATCTGTCTTCAGGCGGCCTCACCCAGTCCCCGGGTAGACGCCGAACTTCTATTGGCCCATGTACTTGCCAGGCCGCGGAGCTATCTCTACGCCTGGCCTGAGCGGGCACTCACCAAAATGGAACTGGGGGCCTATGCTGACTGCATCGACCGCCGTGTCCGTGGTGAGCCGGTGGCCCATCTCACCGGTCGGCGGGAATTCTGGTCGCTGGATCTGGAGGTGACGGCGGATACCTTGGTGCCGCGCCCGGAGACTGAGGGGCTGGTGGAATTCGCTTTGGAGCGAATCCCGACCGGAGCACACTGGCAGCTTGCGGATCTCGGTACGGGTACCGGTACGGTGGCGTTGGCGGTGGCGAAGGAGCGCCCGACCTGCCGGATGCTGGCAGCTGATATTTCTACAGGAGCACTTGCCGTTGCCCGCCGCAACGCCCGCCGCCTCCAGATCCCCAATATAGATTTTGTCCGCAGCAACTGGCTGGCCGGATTCCGTGATTCGAGCTTCGATATGGTGCTCTGTAACCCGCCCTACGTGGCGGATATCGACCCCTGTCTCGTGGACGGGGACCTGCGGTTTGAGCCCAGCGGGGCACTGGCCTCCGGTCCCGAAGGCCTGGATGATCTGCGCCGTGTGATTACCGGGGCTAGCACCGTATTGCGCTCCGGCGGCTGGCTGGTGCTGGAGCACGGCACTGATCAGGGCAAGACGGTACGGACATTGCTGGAGACCAATGGCTATACGGAAGCGACTACCCGCCGGGATCTGGCCGGGCATGAGCGTATCAGCGCGGCACGCCAGGGCTGACATCAGGTGGTAGATGTGCGAGAAAGCAACATTGGGTAGACTCGAAGCGCTCGCGCCAGACCGGTATCCACGGAAAACACAGAAAGGAATGGAATATGTCTCATACGTTTGATGACAACAGTCAATCCATAGGCGGTACGCCGCTGGTTAGAATCAACAACATCACCAACGGCAAGGTCTACGCTAAGCTGGAGAGCCGAAACCCGGCGAATTCGGTGAAGTGTCGTATCGGCGCCAACATGATCTGGGCAGCAGAAAAGGACGGCACGCTCAAGGCGGGGATGGAGATCATCGAGCCCACCAGCGGCAACACCGGTATCGCCCTGTGCTTCGTGGCCGCCTCTCGCGGTTATGCCATCACCCTCACCATGCCGGACACCATGAGCCTGGAGCGCCGCCAATTGATGAAGGCGCTGGGTGCCAATGTGGTGCTAACCGAAGGTGCCAAGGGCATGCCCGGCGCCATCGCGAAAGCGAACGAGATCGTGGCAGAAGACCCGGGAAAATACTTTTTGCCGGGGCAGTTTGATAATCCCGCGAATCCTGGAATTCACGAACAGACCACCGGTCCGGAAATCTGGGGCGATACCGATGGTGGCATCGATGTACTGGTAAGCGGCGTCGGTACCGGTGGCACCATCACCGGGGTGTCACGCTACATCAAGAACACCCGGGGCAAAGCCATTACCTCGGTTGCCATCGAGCCCACATCCTCCACCGTGATTGCCGCGGCCCTGAAAGGTGAAGAACCCACCCACGGGCCGCACAAGATCCAGGGTATTGGCGCCGGCTTTTTGCCCAAAAACCTCGATCTGGATGTGGTGGACCGGGTTGAGCAGGTGAGCAACGAAGATGCCATTGAATGGGCACACAAGCTGATGCAAAAAGAGGGCATTCTCGCGGGCATCTCCAGCGGTGCAGCCATGTGCGTGGCGGATCGTTTGGCCAGCAGTGACGAGTTTAAGGATAAGAGCATCGTCGTCATTCTGCCGGACTCCGGCGAGCGTTATCTGTCATCAGCACTGTTTGCAGGCAGGTTCTCGGATAGCGAGACAAATCAGTAAATTATTCGGGCTTCTGTTTTAAGCGCCACAACAGTCAATCGAGTCTGGTCCTATCGATTCTCCAGGGTATGGCACCGTACTCGACGGCTCAGTCACTCGGCGCCCTCAGCGTAGACGAACTCGATCACTCGACCAAGAAAGGACACACCATGGCCGCCAAAAACCGCATCGAATGCCTTCATCTTTCACAGGAAGACCTGCTTGAAGCCGGGTGTCTGGATATGCGGATGGCAATGGAAGCGGCGGAAGCCGCCATGCTTGCCTTCCGGGAAAATAAAATTCTTTTCCCGGACAAAATTGTTCAGATTTTCAATGATGATACCCAAGAGCGTATCAACTGCCTGCCCGGGACGCTTCTGCCCGAAAAGATATGCGGTGTTAAGTGGGTATCCGTATTTCCTCACAACCCTGCCAAATACGGTGCCCAGAATCTCTCTGCTGTCATCATACTGTCCGAGATAGAGAGAGGTTTTCCTATCGCTTTCATGGACGGAACACTTTGCTCAAATATGCGTGTGGGCGCGATGGGAGCTGTTGCAGCAAAGCATTTTGCGAGGCCGGATTCGAAGAGCATCGGTTTTATCGGGGCGGGAGAGCAGGCCAAGATGCACCTCATTGCGATGAAAACGGCGATTCCGACGATTGAGGAGTGCCGGGTCTGCGCAAAATATGACCACGAGGAAAAGCAGTTCGTGGATGAAATGGCGCGTCTGTTCCCCGACATCCGTTTTTCTGCCGCCAATACGAATATGCAGAAGGCCATAGAGGGCGCGGATATCATTGTGACGGCCACCAGTGTACAAGCACCTCTGCTGAAAGCGGCATGGGTAAAGCCTGGCTCTTTCTACAGCCATATCGGAGGCTGGGAGGATGAGTATGCCGTTGCAAAACAATGCCAGAAGATAGTGTGTGATGATTGGGAAACCGTGAAGCATCGAACCCAAACGCTTAGCCGGATGTATCAAGACGGTGAGCTTGAAGATGGAGATCTTTACGCGGACCTGGTTGAAGTCGTTGCGGGTGAGAAAGGTGGCAGGGAGACGGCGGAGGAACGGATCTACTTCAATGCGGTTGGTCTGGCCTATGTCGATGTGGCTATTGCGCACGCGATGTATTCACGGGCCAAAGAAGCAGGAAGAGGACAGAATATAAGCATCCAGGACGCCATGATATTTCAACACGAGAAAATTGCGGAGTGGATTCGGATTTAAGGCAGTGGTTCTTCGTCAGGAGAAACCACTGGGCTTCTGAAGTGAATTCACCTGACGAAAAGCCCGGGACAAGACGTGGCCCCGGTGGCCTGTGCGATGAAGGACAAAACCATTGTCGTTATCCTGCCTGATTCGGGCGAGCGTTATCTGTCGTCAGCGCTATTCGCCGGGAGATTCTCGGAGCAGGAAAAAACACAGTAGGCGACAGGGATAACCGTATGGTGGTTATACGGGTTCGGGATTGAACAAAAAATAGTCTCTGCCCCCTTCTCTATCCCCCCGGTCCTGGCTTTAGCCTTAGGTGTCGCAACAATTAATCGTTTCTTCCAATTTAAGATCTACGTGCACCGTACACTGAAGTAAGGAGGCTTCATGAGACTACCCGCTGCAAGTATATTCATGGTTGTTGCATATCTTTCCGGTTGCGCAATCTCAAACACGTCTCCGGTGGAAATTTCCAGCTATAAGCCGAATTTGCTTAGCTCCGAAAAGGAAGCCTGGAATTATATGGTCGGGAAATGGTATGGCAGTCAGCCAACAAAGAATGGTGGCAGGAAAATGGAAATCATGGAGCGAGCTGCTAACGGCACGTTCGTGCTTCGCTTCAAGATATGGGGTAAAGAAGGAAATGTTTACGAGAGCGTAGAAGTTGGGCAGTGGGGTATTTCCGGGGATATATATTTTTCCATCTATCGCGGCTGGTTGGATGGCAAAAAAATTGTGCGGTCAGATTCCCATGACCCAATGAACTACAACGCCTATCGCATTATTGAGTTAACGGAAAAGAAGTTCCACTACAGACATGTAATTGTTGGTGATGAGTTCGTATTAAAAAAGGTGGCTTCGGATTTCGAGTTTCCGAAGTGATATTCAGGTAGGTGTCTTCAGGACTGGCCGAAATAGTTGGCGAGATATTCCTTAAAGTCCGGTGCCGGGCGGGCTTCCATTTCTTCCTGTTGCAGCAGGGATTCGCTGGCGAGCTTTTCCAGTTCCGCCTCTCGTTCCGTGGATAGCGAGTGGTTATGGAAGTAGTCGCGGAAGGCCTCAGAGCGGTGGCGGGCGAAGTGGAAAAATGAGCCTTCGCCCTGGTCCATGGCGGCGAGGATGCGGGCGGAGGGGGTGCGGTTCGGATCGCGAAAGGCCTCTTGTTGTTCGGTCAGGGCAGCGGTGTATCGCGGTGTTTCGCCATGCTGGTCCAGCAGGGAGGAGATGCCGGCCATTTGCTGGCAGATCTCTTTTCCCCAGTCGCCGGGGCTTTGTTCCCTGCCATCGCGATTGAGGCGAAGAGACGGATCGCGGCCGCGGATGGCAGTTTGGGAGAGATTGAAGCGGATGGCGCTTTGTTCTTCGCCTGCCAGGGGTGGGCTGTCCTGCAGCAGGCAGTAGGCCATGAAGGCGGAGAGGAAGCGGGCTTGAGCCTCGCCGACGCCCACCGGCTCGAAGGGATTAACGTCCAGCGAGCGCAATTCCACGTAGGCGACCCCGCGCCGTTGCAGGGCGTGGATGGGTTTCTCGCTGTTGCGGGGTAATTGCTTGGCGCGCATAGCGCTGTAGTATTCGTTTTCGATCTGCAGGACGTTGGCATTGAGCTGGCGGTATTCCCCATCCACACAGACGCCGATACGCTGGTACCCCGGATGTGGGGTTTCGATGGCGCGGGTGAGGGTATTGATGTAGGCCTCGAGGCTGTCGTAGGAGATTTCCATGCCCGGGATGTTGCGGTTGGTATAGCCCACGTCACTCATTCGGAGGGTGGTGGCAAAGGGTTCGTACCAGGTGGTTTCGTTGTATTCCGAGAGCCGTGGGCGGTAGTCGCCAAAAAAGGATTTACAGGCCGCTGGCGAGGCGCCAAAGAGGTAATAGAGCATCCAGCCGTAACGGTGCAGGTTGCGCAGCAGGCGAAAATAGCCGGCGCTAATGAAGCTTTGCGGATCGGAGCGGTCCTGCCACAGATCCTGGAGTTGCGGCCAGAAGTCGTCGGCGAAGGAATAGTTGAAATGGACCCCGGCGATAACCTGCATGGCATGGCCATAACGGTGACCCAGGCCGCGCCGATAGATGTGTTTCATCAGGCCTTCGGGGGAGGTTCCGTAACGGGCGATGGGTATCTTGTGCTCGCCTTCCACGATACAGGGCATGCTGGTGGCCCAGATGAGTTCGTCGTCGAGGCGGGAATAGGTGAAGCAGTGCAAATCGTCGAGAAATTCGAGGCTCTTGCGCACACCTTGTAACGGCGGGGTAATAAACTCCAGCAGGGCCTCGGAATAGTCGGTGGTGATGTAGGGGTGGGTCAGTGCTGAACCCAGTGCCTGCGGGTGCGCGGTCTGGGCAATGTAGCCGTCCGGCTGTTGGCGCAGGCTCTCCTTTTCCAGGCCGATTTTTCCCCCCGCCAACAGCGAGCCGGCGCTGCTGTTGGCGAGCCGGGACAGCCGTTTTTCAAAGGAGGAGGCCAAGGTTCCCAAACTCCCGGGGCAATCCGCGGGCTAGCTGCCGCCCAGCTTCTCGCGCAGCACCTTGTTGACCATGCCCGGATTGGCCTTGCCCTGTGAGCGCTTCATTACCTGACCGACGAAAAAGCCCAGCAGCTTACCTGCACCACCGCGGTATTGTTCCGCCTGCTTGGGATGGGCCTCGATGACTTCATCGATAAGACTCTCGATGGCCCCGGTATCAGTGATCTGGCGTAGCCCCCGGGCTTCAATGATCGCATCCGCATCCTGTTGTTCCGACCACATCGCCTCGAAGACTTCTTTGGCGATTTTGCCGGAGATGGTGTTGTCCTCAATACGCAGCACCAGTCCACC
Organism: Gammaproteobacteria bacterium; assembly: GCA_021773635.1. Taxonomy (GTDB): domain Bacteria; phylum Pseudomonadota; class Gammaproteobacteria; order HK1; family HK1; genus JAJFJV01. Next base: position 15,512 of record JAJFJV010000025.1, read on the forward strand.
AAGCTGCTCCGGGTTGACCTGGCTGGCGCCAATATCCATGCCCTGTTTGTTGAGCACACCCGCGAGTTCACCCATCACCCAGTTGGCGGCGGGTTTTGCGGCGCCCTTCGCCGCGGTGACGGTGGCCTCATAGAAATCTGCCAGTTCCCGGCTCGCGGTGAGCACCCCGGCGTCGTAGGCGCTCAGCCCATATTCCTGCTGAAAGCGCGTGCTCTTGGCATCGGGAAGCTCGGGCAGGGTATCCGCAATGGCAGCGATGTAATCCTCATCCAGTTCCACCGGCAACAGGTCCGGGTCCGGGAAATAGCGGTAGTCGTTGGCCTCTTCCTTGCTCCGCATGGGGCGGGTTTCATTCTTGTTGGTGTCGTAGAGGCGCGTTTCCTGGGTTACGGTGCCACCAGATTCCAGCACGTCGATCTGGCGTTCCACCTCGTAGTTGATGGCACGTTCCACGAAGCGGAAGGAATTGATGTTTTTCAGCTCGGTGCGGGTGCCGAATTCGCTGGCTCCCATGGGGCGGATGGAGACATTGGCATCACACCGGAAGGAGCCTTCCTGCATGTTGCCGTCGCAGATCTCCAGATAGCGCACCAGAGTGTGAATTTTTTTCATGTAGGCGATGGCTTCCGCTGCCGAGCGCATGTCGGGTTCCGAGACGATCTCGATGAGTGGCGTGCCGGCACGGTTCAAATCAATACCGCTCATGCCGTGAAAATCCTCGTGCAGGGATTTTCCCGCGTCTTCTTCCAGATGTGCACGGGTGACGCCAACATGCTTGCGGGTGCCGTCTTTGAGTTCTATCTCAATGCTGCCCTCACCGACGATGGGGAGTTCGAACTGGCTGATTTGGTAGCCCTTGGGGAGGTCCGGATAGAAATAGTTCTTGCGCGCGAACACCGAGCGCCGGGTGATGGCCGAATTAGTGGCGAGCCCGAACTTTACTGCCATGCGGACCGCTTCGGCGTTGAGCACCGGCAGCATCCCGGGCATGCCGAGATCGATGGCACAGGCCTGGGTATTAGGTTCCGCACCGTAGGCGGTGGACGCGGCGGAGAATATCTTGCTACGGGTGGCGAGCTGGGCGTGTATCTCCAGGCCGATAACTGTTTCCCATTCCATCACGCCTGGCTCCCGGCATCCGGTGGCGCCTGGGTATGCCAGTCCGTCACCTGCTGATAACGATGGGCGACGGACAGAATCCGCGCCTCCTCAAAATAATTGCCGATGATCTGCAATCCCACCGGCAGCCCACCGGCAAAACCGGCGGGAATCGACATGCCGGTGAGCCCGGCAAGGTTTACCCCGATGGTGTAGATATCCGAGAGGTACATGGTGATCGGATCGTCGGTGCGCTCGCCCAGCGGGAAGGCGGTGGTGGGCGAGGTGGGTCCCATGATCACATCGACCTCGCTGAAGGCCTGGCGGAAATCATTGCTGATCAGACGACGGATTTTTTGGGCCTTCAGGTAATAGGCATCATAGTAGCCCGTGGACAGGGCATAGGTACCAATCATGATGCGGCGCTGGACCTCTTCCCCAAAGGCTTCACCGCGGGAACGGGTGTAGAGATCCTGCAGGTTTTTGGTGTGTTTGGCGCGATAGCCGTAACGTACGCCGTCAAAGCGGGAGAGATTGGAGGAACACTCGGCCGGGGCGACCACGTAGTAGGCGGGTACGGAGAGCGGCGAGTTGGGCAGGTCGATCTCCTTCACCTTGGCGCCCAGTTTTTCATATTGGCGAATGGCCGCCTCCACGACGGCGCCCACCTCGGGGTCGAGTCCTTCACCGAAGTGCTCCCGGGGCAGGCCGATGGTGAGGCCCTCAATGCTCTGATTAAGGCCACCGACATAATCGTCCACCGGGCGGTCTACGCTGGTGGAGTCCTTGGGGTCAAAGCCTGCCATGGCGGAAAGTAACCAGGCCGTATCCTCCGCTGAGCGGCCCATGATGCCGCCCTGATCCAGGCTGGAGGCGAAGGCCACCATGCCGTAGCGTGAGACCCGGCCATAGGTGGGTTTGAGGCCGGTAATACCACACAGTGATGCTGGTTGACGGATGGAGCCACCGGTGTCGGTGCAGGTGGCGAGCGGGGTCATGCGCGCGGCCACCGCCGCCGCCGAACCGCCCGACGAGCCACCGGGCACCCTGCTGGTATCCCAGGGGTTGCGTGCTGCTCCGTAGTAGCTGTTTTCATTGGAGGAGCCCATGGCGAACTCGTCCATATTGGTCTTGCCGAGCACCACCATGCCGGCGTTTGCGATCTTTTCCACCACAGTGGCGTCGTAGGGCGGAACGAAATTATCCAGCATTTTTGAACCACAGGAGGTGCGTACCCCGCGGGTGCAGAAGATATCCTTGTGGGCCAGGGGGATGCCGGTTAGCGGGCCCGCTTCACCCGCGGCAATGAGGCGATCGGCCTGACTGGCTGCGGCCAGTGCCTCGGTTTCGGTGATCGTAATAAAGCTGTTGAGCTCCGAATCCTGGGCGTGAATCCGTGCCAGATGGGCGCGGACCAGTTCCTCACTGGAAAATTTTCGCGCCTTGAGGGCGGCGGACAGTTCTGCGACGGAAGCCTTGTGCATAGCGAAAGCCCGGTCGGTTTGACCGGATTCCTGAGAATGAGGGTTATAAGGTGCTCCGGGATGCCCCGGAGGTTATTCGATAACCTTGGGCACTAGATACAGCCCGTTTTCCACCTGTGGAGCAAGGGGCTGAAATTCGGCACGCTGGTCGGTTTCTCTGACCTCATCCGGACGCAGTCGCTGGATGGCGTCAAGGGGATGAGCCATGGGCTGAATTTCTGCGGTATCCACCGCCTCCATCTGGTTCACCAGATCGAGAATGCTGGACAGTGATTGGGCATAGCGCGGGATGTTTTCATCGCGTATGGCCAGGCCCCCGAGATGGGCGATCTTGCGGACTTCTTCCTCACTCAACGACATGGGATAGTCTTCCAGAGATGTTTGTTGATCCAATAACTTGGCGGAGTTAGCTTGCCCGCAATCTAAGGGGCTGCTACATTGCGCGGGTTCATCAATTTGTGGCTGATTCAGGTGCCTGCGGCAGTGGCCTTTGCAAGCCCTCATCGCGGTCGGATTATACCCATCCAAATCTTCCATTGGTAATCACTTCATACTCGGTTCAGGACCATCATGTTTCTCAAAGGCTTGCGGGGAATCTTCTCCAACGACATCTCCATTGATCTGGGTACTGCCAACACCCTGATTTACGCCCGCGGCAAGGGCATAGTCCTGAACGAGCCGTCGGTGGTGGCGATTCGCTATGAAGGCGGTCCGGGCGGCAACAAGCGTATCGCCGCAGTGGGGCACGAGGCCAAGCAGATGCTGGGGCGTACCCCGGGGCACATCAAGGCGATACGCCCGCTCAAGGACGGCGTGATCGCGGACTTCACGGTCACCGAGAAGATGCTTCAGTACTTCATTCACAAGGTGCACGAGAACCGCTTTCTGCGCCCCAGTCCACGGGTGCTGGTGTGTGTGCCTTGCGGCTCCACCCAGGTGGAGCGGCGTGCAATTCAGGAATCCGCTGCCGGGGCCGGGGCGCGTGAGGTTTATCTTATCGAGGAACCCATGGCGGCGGCCATCGGTGCCGGAATGCCGGTGAGCGAACCGAACGGTTCCATGGTGCTGGATATTGGCGGTGGCACCATTGAGGTGGCGGTGATCTCCCTCAACGGGGTGGTGTATTCAGAGTCGGTACGGATTGGTGGTGACCGCTTTGATGAGTCAATTATCAATTACGTACGGCGCAATTACGGCACCCTCATCGGTGAGGCGACAGCCGAGCGCATCAAGCACGAAATCGGCTCCGCCTACCCGGCCAACGAGGTTTCGGAGATCGAGGTACGGGGACGCAATCTGGCGGAAGGTATCCCGCGCAGTTTTGTACTGAACAGCAATGAAATTCTCGAAGCGCTGCAAGAGCCGCTCTCGGGCATCGTCAGTGCGGTGCGGACTGCCCTTGAGCAGACGCCACCGGAACTGGGTGCCGACGTGGCTGAACGCGGCATGGTGCTTACCGGTGGTGGCGCACTACTTCGCGATATAGACCGGTTGCTCTCGGAGGAAACCGGTATTCCGGTGCTACTCGCCGATGATCCCCTGACCTGCGTCGCTCGCGGCGGCGGTCGGGCGCTGGAAATGATGGATGATAAAGGGACCGACATTTTCTCGCTGGAATAGGCAAGCCGTGAAACGGTTGTCAGCAGCCAGTGCAATGATGCTCGCCGGGGTGTGCGGCGGCATTCTCGTCGGTGCGACCGGCCTGTCTTGCGTCGAGGTGCCCTAAATCTACCGCGCAAAATCCCTGTTCAATGAAGGTCGTGCGGCCAGTCTGCGCCTGGTCGCCTTCGTCCTGTTATCCCTGTGCTTCATGTTTGCCGATCACCGTGGACACTACTTGAGTGGTGTACGCGACGCCCTGTCATTGGTGATTTACCCGCTGCAGTACGCGGTGAACCTGCCAACCCGTGCCAGCCACTGGATCAGTGACAACCTGCGCAGCCGGGTGGAACTCAGTGCACGTCTTGAGGCGGCGCGGCAGCGTGAGTTGCTGGTGGAGGCGCAGCTGGAAAAATTTGAGCAGCTGAAGGCCGAGAATGAACGTTTGCGGGCGCTGCTGCACTCATCCATCAAGGTGGCAGACCGGGTGCTGGTGGCTGAGTTGATGGCGGTGGATATGGACCCCTATAGCCGTCGTATTGTGCTCAACAAAGGACGCCATCACGGGGTGGTTTCCGGCCAGTCACTGATCGATGCTCGCGGGGTGATGGGGCAGGTTATTCATGCCGGGCCTATCTCCAGCACGGCCTTGCTGATTACTGATCCGAATCACGCCATGCCGGTGCAAATCAATCGTAGTGGCTATCGTACCGTGGCGGTGGGCAGTGGTGTGGCCAACCGGCTCACCCTTTCACATGTTCCCAACAATGCGGATATCCAGGTTGGGGATCTGGTCACCACTTCCGGTCTGGGGCAACGCTTTCCGGCGGGTTATCCGGTGGGTCGGGTACGGGGTATCGAGCGTGACAGCAGCCGTCCCTTTGCGCGCATCGTGGTAACTCCCAGTGCCCGCCTGGGGCGCAATCGTGAAGTTTTGTTGCTAATTCCGACGGAGTCGGAGCCCGCGTCCAAAGCAGTTCCTGCGGCGGAGAGTGCCTCATGATCCGGTTATTCCGGTCCGGCTGGTGGCCTATTGTGCTCAGTTTTGCTATCGCCTTTTTCCTCACCGCCCTGCCACTACCGGATTGGGCCCAGGGATGGCGACCGGCCTGGGTTAGCCTGGTGCTGGTGTACTGGTGTATGGCGGTGCCGGGGCGGATTGGGGTGGGCACGGGCTGGAGCGTTGGCCTGTTGCTTGATGTCCTGGGTGGCACGCTATTGGGGCAGCACGCCCTGGGACTTGCGCTGATAGCGTATATCACCCGCAGGCTCCATCTGCGGCTGCGGGTGTTGCCACTGTGGCAGCAGGGCGTGGCTGTCTTTGGCCTGGTCGTTGGCTATCAGTTGCTCGTGCTGTGGATTAATGGCGCCCTGGGGACGCCCGTGAATGCCTGGGCCTGCTGGAGTGTGGCACTGGCCAGTATGCTGCTATGGCCGTGGACCTTTGTGATTCTGCGCGATGTCAGGCGCCGTTATGGCGTGTGCTGAAGGCTTGCTGACGCGTACCCCGGCGGGTTAGGCGGTGTCGCTCAGTCTGCCGCTCAAGGACTCTGCCGGAGAGTCCACGCTATTTCGCAGCCGGGTACTGGTCGCCGGGCTGGGCATCGCCTTGTTGACCCTGGCCCTGTGTGTGCGGTTAGTGTATCTGCAGTTTGTCAGCCATGAGCACTATCAGAATCTCTCGCACAATAACCGGGTGAACATCCTGCCATTGGCCCCTACCCGGGGGTTGATCTTCGACCGAAATGGCGTGGTGCTGGCGCAAAATGCTCCGGCCTATAGCCTTGAGGTGGTCCCCGAGGCGGTCGCGGACATGGATAGCCTGCTGAAGGAATTGCGCGAGATCGTGGCAGTCAGTGAGCTTGATGAGCGGCGTTTCCGCAAGGCCCTCAGACGAAAAAAGGCTTTCCAGGGGGTGCCGTTACGCTTTCTGCTCAACGAGTGGGAAGTGGCAAGTTTTGCGGTAAATCGCCATCGCTTCCCCGGGGTTGATATTCAGGCGCGCCTTAGCCGTGATTATCCCCTGGGCACCCTGGCCGCACATCTGGTGGGTTATGTAGGTCGCATCAATGAAGCTGATGTCGCCAAGCTGGATGCGGTGGCATATCGAGGTACACGCCATATCGGCAAGGTGGGTATTGAGCGCAGCTATGAGGGCTTGCTGCATGGCGATCCCGGCTACCAACAGGTGGAGAGCAACGCCGCCGGGCGGACCCTGCAGGTATTGGAGCGGACCCCGCCGCGGCCTGGCAATGATCTGTATCTGCATCTCGATGCCCCGCTCCAGGCCTTGGCCGAGCAGGCACTGGCCGGACTGCGGGGAGCCGTGGTTGCAATCGACCCGAATAGCGGGGGGATACTCGCCCTGGTGAGCGCCCCGTCCTATGATCCAAATCTCTTCGTCAATGGTATCGAGGCGTCGCGCTATCGTGCCTTGCGCGATTCCCCGGCCCGCCCGCTATTTAACCGCGCGCTGGATGGACAATATCCCCCGGGTTCCACACTCAAGCCGTTTGTCGCTCTGGCGGCGCTGGAAAGTCGTCTGGAACAGGCTGGAAAAAAGATCTTCTGTCCAGGCTGGTATCAGCTTTCCGAGGAGGGACGAAAATATCGCGATTGGAAGAAGAGGGGACATGGCCATGTGAGCATGACGGATGCGCTGGCCCAGTCCTGTGATGTGTATTTCTATGACATTGCACGGGCCCTCGGGATCCAGCGTATGCACGATTTTCTGGTGCGTTTCGGCTTTGGTGAGAAAACGGGGATTGACCTCCGCGGAGAGGCCGCAGGCCTTATGCCCTCTCCTCGCTGGAAACGTAAGGCCCGGGGCAAGCCCTGGTATCCGGGTGAAACCCTGATTGCGGGCATAGGCCAGGGTTTTGTGCTGACGACACCGGTTCAGCTGGCCCTGGCAACGGCAGCTCTGGCTAATCTGGGCGAGCGTGTGGTGCCTCGTGTCGTAGCCCGGACTCATCATCTCGGGGGCGATGAGGAGACGATCATTCCTGCGGTTCGCCACTCGCCCATTGTGATGCAGCGCAAGAAAAACTGGCAGCGGGTAATCAACGGGATGGTTCAGGTGGTTCATGGCCGACGGGGCACTGCACGGAGTTCCGGCTTCGGTGCCCGCTATCGTTTTGCCGGCAAGACGGGTACTGCGCAGGTGTTTGGATTGCGCCAGGAGGAGGAATACAAGGAAAAAGAAGTTGCCAAGCATTTGCGCGATCATGGTTTGTTTATCGCCTTTGCGCCGGCTAAAAAACCACGCATTGCCATCGCCGTGGTGGTAGAGAACGGGGGCAGCGGCAGTCATTCCGCGGCACCTATTGCCCGCCGTCTGCTGGATCAGTATCTCGGGCAGGGGGTGGGGCAGAAGAAAGTTGCCGGTGTGGAAATGGGGGCGGGGTGAGTCTGGAAGGTAACGAGGGGCTGTTAATTCACGGTGGACCGACGCGTCTGCAGGGGCCCGTGCAGCAGCGTAACCTGGCCGAACGGCTGCATATCGATCCGCCGCTGCTACTGGGCCTGTTGCTGCTATCCGCCATCGGCTTGATGGTACTCCACAGTGCCAGCGGACAGAATTCCCAGTTACTGATTCGTCAGGGTATACGCCTGCTCATTGCCTTTGGGGTAATGCTTGTGGTGGCACAGATCTCGCCACGCCAGTGGTGCCGCTGGACACCCTGGCTCTATGGATTGAGTGTTGTGTTGTTGCTCGCAGTGCTGGCGGGCGGGGTCATGGGCAAGGGAGCGCAGCGCTGGCTGGATCTGGGACCAATTCGTTTTCAGCCTTCTGAATTATTGAAACTCACAGTGCCAATGATGCTTGCCGCCTATCTGGCCGAGCGTCGGCTGCCTCCGCCTACGAGCCGGGTATTTATCGCGGGTGGCTTTATCGTGATTCCCGCTGCGCTGATCGCCATGCAGCCTGATCTCGGGACCGCCTTGCTGGTAGCTGCCTCAGGTGTCTTTGTACTCTTTCTTGCGGGTATGAACTGGCGTCTGATTACGGTATTGGCTTGTTGTGCCGCGGTACTGGCTCCCGTGTCGTGGTTTTTACTGCACGACTACCAGCGCCAGCGGATTATCAGTTTTCTTAACCCGGAGCAGGATCCCCTGGGAGCGGGTTACCATATCATCCAGTCGAAAATTGCCATTGGTTCCGGGGGCCTCTACGGCAAGGGCTGGCTCAACGGCACCCAGTCCCATCTGGAATTTCTGCCGGAACGCTCGACGGACTTTATCTTCGCGGTATTGAGCGAGGAATTCGGGCTTTTCGGGGCCTTTGTAATGTTTGCGATTTATCTGCTGATTACCGCGCGTGGCCTGCAACTCGCCCTTGAGAGCCAGGAGCCCTACGGTCGTCTGTTGGGCGGTGCGCTGGTATTGACCTTTTTCGTCTATGTGGTGGTCAATATCGGCATGGTAACGGGGGTGTTGCCGGTGGTCGGGGTGCCCTTGCCACTGGTAAGTTATGGCGGTACCTCGATGGTTTCTTTGATGGCGGCTTTCGGCATACTGATGTCGGCGCACACGCACCGCAGACTGCTCTCGGAGGGCAGACGAAGATGAAATTACTTCGATCGATTACATGGATAGCGGGTTTGGCGATGGCGTCGGCCATGTTTCCTGCTCAGGCTCTCGAGCTCGGCCCCAAGGCGCAACGCTTTATCCAGCGCATGGTGGATCAACACGGATATAGCGAGGCAGAAGTAAGTCGCCTGTTACGTAATTCGCAGCATCAGCAGTCCATCCTCGATGCCATGTCCCGCCGGGCGGAGGCACGACCCTGGCATGCCTATCGACCGATCTTTCTCACCCAGACGCGTATCGATGATGGCGCGGAGTTCTGGTCGGAACATCGCGACACCCTGGCCCGGGCCGAGGAAATCTACGGCGTGAATGCCGAGATCATCGTCGCTATCATTGGCGTGGAGACTTTCTTCGGTCGGCGCGCCGGCAGGCATCGGGTAATCGACGCGCTCGTTACCCTCGGCTTCAACCACCCCCGACGCGGCAAGTTTTTCACTTCCGAACTGGAACACTTTCTGCTGTTGGCTCAGGAGGAATCCCTGGCACCACTCAAGATACTCGGTTCCTATGCGGGAGCCATGGGGGTTCCCCAGTTTATTGCCAGCAGCTACCGGCGTTACGCCGTAGATTTTGATCAGGATGGTCGCCGCGACCTCATTCACGGGATCAGCGATTCTATCGGCAGTGTCGCCAACTATCTCGCCCGTCATGGCTGGCAGCGGGGGCAGCTGGTGACCGTGCCGGCGCAGGTCGACGGGGAGAAATATCCCAAGCTGCTGGCACGGGGCCTGAAGCCGAAGACCCCGTGGGCAGAAATGCGTCATTATGGGGTTTCCAGCAAGGTTCAGGTTCCGCCGGACAGCCTCGGTGCGCTGGTGGCGCTGGAGAACGGCAAGGGCATGGAATACTGGCTCGGGCTGAAAAATTTTTATGTCATCACCCGCTATAACCATAGCGCCCTCTACGCCATGGCGGTGTATCAGCTGGCTGAAGAAATTCGGCAAAAGTATTCAGGTAATGGATGAGCATTAGCGACTATTTTCGGCAGCTGCCAATTCTGGTTTTCCTGACGCTCGGTGGCTGTGGCGGCCTTTCGCAACAGGACGGGGCCCCTCCCTTGCCCCGGGGTGCCACGGATGTTGCGGATGCGATACCACGGGCAGAGCCTAAAAGCCGCTATGGTAATCCGCGCTCTTACAAGGTTATGGGCAAGCGCTATTACACCTTGGACAGCAGTGATGGTTACGTTGAGCGCGGCATCGCTTCCTGGTACGGCAGCAAGTTTCATGGGCGACGCACCTCCAGCGGCGAAACTTACGATATGTATGCCATGACCGCGGCCCACAAGACGCTGCCACTGCCAACCTACGTGCAGGTGACCAATCTGAAAAACGGGCGGCGCGTGGTGCTGAAGGTCAACGATCGAGGGCCTTTTCACGCCAACCGGATTATCGACCTCTCCTACGTGGCGGCGGCCAAGTTGGGTATGCTCAAGCGCGGGACGGCGATGGTAGAGGTGCGTGCCATAAGGCCTGGTGGGGCACAGCCGGTTGTGTCCGCAGCCACGACGCCAGCGGTGCCCACTGGCACTGGACTGTTTGTCCAGGCCGGTGCCTTCGTCGAAGCGGGTAACGCCAAACGCCTGCGGGATCGTTTACGCAGCCTGACCGCATATACGGTGTGGATCGATCAGGTGGAGCAGGGTGAAAATGCCCTGTACCGTGTGCGCCTCGGCCCGGTGGAGGGGGTGGTACAGGCGGATCGCCTGATAGCAAATCTCACCGGCCTCGGTATTTCCGGAATACGCCTGTTGCTTGAATAAGCGGGTGTCCTTGTTACGAGCGCCTGGGTCAGACAGGCTTCTAAAACCTCAACGTGTGAATTACATGCAAAAACAATTATTCAATCTCCTGCTTGCGCTGTTTTGTAGCAGTTTCGTACACCTTGGAATGGCGGCAGCATTGCCTATGCCCGCAGCGCCAAAAATTGGCGCAACCGCCCATTATTTGATGGATTTTCACAGCGGTCGGGTGCTTGCCGCCGCGGCGGAGAAGGCCCGGGTAGCGCCCGCCAGCCTGACCAAGATGATGACCGCTTACGTGGTTTTTTCCGAGTTGGGTCAGGGCAACATCAGCCTCAGTGATTCCGTGCCGATCAGTGAGAAGGCCTGGCGCATGGGGGGCTCGCGGATGTTTATCGAGGTGGGCAAACGGGTGCCTGTGGAGGAACTGTTGAAGGGAGTGATCATCCAGTCCGGCAATGATGCCAGTGTAGCCTTGGCCGAGTTTGTCGCCGGTTCCGAGGATGCCTTTGCCCAGTTGATGAATCAGTACCTGAAAAAGCTGGGGATGACGGATACCAATTTTGTAAATGCTACGGGTTTACCCCATCCGGAGCACTACAGTTCGGCGCTGGATATGGCCACGCTTGCCCGTGCCTTGATCCGGGATTTTCCGGACCACTATGCCTGGCATCGGCAACGTTCATTTGTTTTCAACGGCATTACCCAGTACAACCGCAACAAGCTGCTGTGGCGGGATGAGTCGGTGGATGGCGTGAAGACCGGGCATACGGACTCCGCAGGCTATTGTCTGGTGGCCTCGGCCGAGCGCAAGGGCATGCGCCTGATATCGGTGGTGCTCGGGAGTCAAAGCGAAAAGGCGCGGGCCCGGCATAGTCAGACCCTGCTCAATTATGGCTTCCGCTTTTTTGAGACCCACAAGCTTTACGGCGCGGCCGAGGGGCTGGCCAACCCAAGGATCTGGCAGGGGGATGTCGAGCATGTTGAACTCGGTCTGCAGGCGCCGCTCTATGTCACTATCCCGCGCGGGCAGTATAAGAGTCTGAAGGCGAACATGGAGATTGATGCGCGCATCGTGGCCCCGGTAACCAAGGGGCAGTCACGCGGTTTAGTGCGAGTCAATCTGGGTGACACCCTGGTTGCAGAGCGGGAACTGGTAGCCTTGCGGGCGGTAGCGGAGGGTGGCTGGTGGCAGCAGCTCTCGGACCGTGTTCAGCAGCTGTTTGAGTGAGGCGTTTATGTCGACGGTTTATCTGAACGGGGACTTTCTGCCGCTGGATGAGGCCCGGGTACCGGTGCTTGATCGTGGCTTTATGTTTGGTGACGGGATTTATGAGGTGATCCCCGTGTATGACGGCATGCCGTTTCACGCTGACCGCCATATGGGCCGACTGGAAAACAGCCTCGCCGCGATTCGTATCCATAATCCCCTGGCCCGCGAGCAGTGGCTGGAATTGCTGACGGAATTGGTGAACCGCAATGGCGGTGGCGAATGCAGCCTGTATTTGCAGGTTACCCGTGGAGTTGCAAAACGGGAGCACGCCTTTCCAGCGCAGGTGACCCCGACGGTATTCGCAATGTGCAATTCGAGGCACGCCGCTCGTCCGGAGGGAGTGAGTGCGGTGCTGCGCGAGGACTATCGCTGGGGGCGCTGTGATATTAAAGCCATTTCCTTGCTGGCCAACGTATTGCTGCGTCAGGAGGCCGTGGAGGCGGGGGCCGACGAGACCATTCTGGTTCGTGACGGCATGGTAACTGAGGCGGCTGCGAGTAGTGTCTTCGTGGTACGCGATGACTTCATTGTGACCCCGCCGAAAAGTCCCATGTCCCTTCCCGGAGTAACCCGCGACGTACTGCTGGAGATTCTCGATGCCGCCGGCCTGCCGTGCATCGAGGGGCAGATCAAGGTCGAGGATTTGCGGGAGGCGGACGAGATTTGGCTGACTGGCTCCTCCCTGGAGGTGGCGCCGGTGATTCAGCTGGAGGGGCAGGCGGTGGGCAACGGCAAGCCCGGAATGGTCTGGAAAAGGGCCTGGAAGGAGTTCCAGCAGCACAAGGCCCGGTTCAGGGAAGCTTCGACGCAGTGAATTCGTGAGTGCACCCCGTGAATTGAGCGTGCGCCGCCTTGGCCTGTGTGATTATGAGCCGGTACGCCAGGCTATGCGCGATTATACGGAGGCGCGTAACAGTACCGGTGGCGACGAGATCTGGCTGCTGGAACATCCCCCCATCTTTACCCTTGGGCGTGCCGCTGCCACGGAGCATCTGCTGGCGCCGGGAGATATCCCGGTACTGCGGGTGGAACGGGGTGGGCAGGTGACCTATCACGGGCCCGGGCAGCTGGTGATGTACGTGCTGGTGGATCTCCATGCAGCGGGGTTCTCGGTGCGTCAGCTGGTCCAGGGCCTGGAGCAGGCGGTGATCGATATGCTCGCCGCTGAGGGCATCAAGGGTGAGCGCCGTTCCGGCGCCCCCGGCATCTATGTGGCCGGGCGAAAACTGGCGGCGCTCGGGCTGCGCATACGGCGGGGCTGCAGTTACCATGGCCTGGCACTTAATGTGGATATGGATCTCGAGCCCTATCAACGCATTCATCCCTGTGGCTATACGGATTTGGAGGTGACTCAACTGCGGGATCTGGGTCTTTCCTGGAGCGTGGCCCGGGCGGGGGAGGCGCTGGTACAAAGTCTTGCGGTAACTTTGGGTTACGAACTGCGTGACGGTAGTCCGGCATTGGCGGCCAGGGCGTGATCCATTTTTTCCTGTCTCGCCTGCTGAGTGCCGCGATCGCGATTGCGGGGGTCAGTTGTCTGGTATTCCTGCTCATCCACATCGTCCCCGGGGACCCGGTGGAGGTGATGCTCGGTGAGAGTGCACCGGCCGCGGATCGGGCCGCTTTGCGGCAATCCATGGGGCTGGACCGTCCCCTGCAACAGCAGCTTGGGCACTATTTAACGGGATTGTTGCGCCTCGATCTGGGCCAGTCCCTGCACTCGCGGCGACCGATTCTCGAGCTGCTGAGAGAGCGTATTCCGGCCACTGTGGTTCTGGGGCTTGCGGCTCTGGCGGTGGCGCTGTCGATTGCGTTGCCATTGGGGATTCTGGCGGCCCTCAAGCAAGGGAGTCGCTGGGACATGGGGGCCATGGCATTTTCCATGCTGGGGGTTTCGGTGCCCAATTTTGTGCTCGGGCCGGTACTCATCATGGTGTTCGCGGTGTGGCTTGGATGGTTTCCCGTCAGTGGTACCGGCGGCTCCGGGGCGCTGGTATTACCGGCGCTGACCCTGGGTACCGCGCTGGCCGCGATCCTGTCACGCATGGTGCGCTCTACCCTGCTGGAAGTGTTGGGAGAGGACTACATCCGGACCGCACGGGCCAAGGGACTGGGAGAGGCCGCCGTGGTGCTGCGGCATGCTCTGCAAAACGCTGCCCTGCCGGTGGTGACCATTGTCGGTTTGCAGCTGGGGACCCTGCTCGGGGGGGCGGTTATCACGGAGATCGTATTTGCCTGGCCGGGAATTGGCCAGCTGACGGTGGAGGCTATACAGCGCCGGGATTATCCTGTACTGCAGGGCTGTATTCTGGTGATTAGCGTGGCCTATGTACTGGTTAATACCGCAACCGATCTCGCGTATGCACTACTGGATCCGCGCATTCGTCTCGGGGATGGACAGTGAGGTATATCCCGGCGCTCGTGCTGTTGATCTGGGCCTTATGTGCCCTGGGGGGACCTTTCCTGCCGCTGGAGCCCAATGCGGTGGATTTGCCGCGAATATTGGCGGCCCCCGGAGTCGAAAGCTGGCTTGGCCATGATGAACTGGGGCGTCCGGTTTGGGAGCGTGTGGTGGTCGGCGCGCGCACCTCTTTTGTCGTCTCGGTCCTGGTGGTCGCGATTGCCCTGGCCTTCGGTACCGTGGTGGGCACGCTGAGTGCCTGGAGTGGTGGCCTGTGGGACCACCTGACGGTGCGCGTTATCGATATCTTTCTCGCCTTCCCTGGCATTCTGCTCGCCATCGCCCTTTCCGGGGTGCTGGGACCGGGAGAGAAGAACGTCATTATCGCCCTGTCGGTGGTGGGCTGGGTAGGCTTCGCCCGCTTGGCCCGCGCCCAGACCCTTACGCTCAAGCACCGTGAACATGTACGGGCCGCCATGGCTCTGGGCAGCGGCACCTGGCGGATTCTTGCCCGCCATCTCATTCCATTGCTGGCCGCACCCTTGATCGTGGAGGCGACCTTTGCGGTCGCCGGTGCGGTGATTGCCGAGGCCGGGCTTTCCTTTCTCGGGCTGGGGGTACAGCCACCCGCGGCGTCGTGGGGCAGCATGCTGCGGGATGGCACGCGCTATCTGCTGGTTGCGCCCCATCTGGTGCTGGCGCCGGGGGCGGCAATATTGGCAGTCGTATTGGCGGTAAATCTTCTGGGAGATCGCCTGCGTGATCGACTTGACGTAAAGACCCGGAAATAAATCGGTCGGTGGTGGCTATTCAATGACGAAATTAGTGAAATATGCACCCTCTATTTGCGCTTCCCCGGTTTCTTCCGTCAGTACCTTCTGAATAGCTGCCAGCACGTCAGCCTGAAGTTTTTTCTTGCCTTCCAGGGTCGTCAGGGCGCTATGGGACTGATCTCCCATGAGCAGCAGTACCTGGTGGCGCAGTGCCGGTGCGTGATATTTGGCGTATTTAATGCCATCGGGGCCGCGGCTCATCAGCTGTACAGTGAGCATGAGAAAATGGGCTCGGCCTCCGCCCTGCAGATTGGCAATCAGATCCGGGTGTAATTTGTAGTATTCCGCCCCGGCCTGGGGGGCTTCTTCCGCGGCTTGCAAGCCGGTGCTGGGCAGGAGTATCAGCATCAGCATCAGCATAGCGAAGCCTGTCCCTGCAAGCCGCATGATGGTTGAATTAATCATTTTCTGTTTTCCCTGCTTCTGGGGCGCTTGATAGAACGATGGCTGAGCCAGTATTGGTTTTTGCGCGATAATACCAGCTTGTTGGATTGACTAGCGGCCCCGAATTTTGAATCTTGAATTGGAAATAAAACCATGACCCTCGGACCCGTCATGCTCGATCTGGAGTCCACGGAGCTCAGTGCCGGGGAGCGGGAGTTGTTGTGTCATCCGCTGGTGGGCGGGGTGATTCTGTTCAGCCGGAATTATCACAATCCGATGCAGTTGCAGGCCCTGGTGGAACAGATTCACGCCTTGCGCACCCCACAGCTTCTGGTGGCTGTCGATCAGGAGGGTGGCCGGGTCCAGCGTTTTCGCAAGTCCTTCAATCCCTTGCCGGCGCCGGCCTATCTGGGCGCGCTGTACGATGAGGCACCTGAGCAGGCTCTGGCCATGGCCCGACAATTTGGCTGGCTGATGGCGGTGGAGTTACGTGCCCTGGGAGTGGATATCAGTTTTGCGCCGGTACTGGATGTGCGCAAGGCCAAAAGCAGGGTGATCGGCGACCGTGCGCTGCATCATGATCCGGAGATCATTGCCCGCCTCGGGCGCATGCTCATGCGCGGGATGGGGGAGGGTGGTATGGCGGCGGTTGGCAAGCACTTTCCCGGCCACGGTTCGGTAAAAGAGGACTCCCATACCAGTTTGCCGGTGGATAATCGCAGCCTGGAAACCATCCGCCTGGAAGACATGCTGGCCTTCGAACGGATGTTCCACTACGGCTTGCCCGCGGTGATGCCTGCTCACGTGCTGTATCCTGAGGTGGATCGCTATCCGGCGGGTTTTTCACGCATCTGGCTGGAGGAAATTCTGCGGCGACAACTCAATTTTCAAGGCGCAATTTTCAGTGATGATTTGACCATGGCGGGTGCGGCCATGGGTGGTAATCCGGCGGAGCGTGCCCAACTTGCGCTGGAGGCCGGTTGCGATATGGCCCTCGTTTGCAATGATCGCGCCGGCGCAATCCGAATCCTTGAAGAATTAAGGCCAGCCCATCTCTCCGTGACCTCTACACGCCTGGCCCGGTTGCATGGACGGCATCCGGTTGAACGCGAGGCTCTGCAAGCGAGTGAGGCCTACAAGAAGGCGGTGCAGATGCTTTCCAGCCTGCATCAGGAGCTCGAACTGGACTTTGGGGAGGATACGCCCGCATGAAGATGTGTTGTCTTTACGGGCCGGGTTATCGCTGATGGAAATTTCCGGCGAAAAGATAGCGGAGATCATCAGCACGGCAACCGCCCTCCCATTTTCCATCAATTCCATACGCACTGTCGGAGGTGGCTGCATCAACTCGGCCTATCTGCTGGAGGGGCGGGATACCCGCTACTTCCTCAAGCTGAACCATGCCGAAGGCCTGGAGATGTTCAGTGCGGAGGCGGAGGGGCTTGGAGAGATGGAGGCCAGTGGCGCAATACGGGTTCCTCATCCCGTTTGCCACGGTGTCGTGGATGGAAAGGCCTATCTGATAATGGAGCATGTCACTTTTGGCTCGGCCCGGGGCGATAGTTCACGCTGCCTCGGACGGCAGTTGGCTGCCATGCATCGCTGCAGTCGCAAACAATTCGGCTGGCATCGGGATAACACGATTGGCTCAACACCCCAACCCAACGCGTACACGGAAAACTGGATCGATTTTTATCGTGATCGGCGGTTGCTTTTCCAGGTGGAACTGGCTGTCAGGCGTGGCGCGGGTAATGCCCTGGAGCGCAAGGCTGATCAGCTCGCAGCCTCGTTGGAGCAATTTTTTGGTGATTACCGGCCAATGGCAAGCTTGCTCCACGGCGATCTATGGTCAGGAAATTATGCCCTTGATACGAGCGGTGCCCCGGTGTTGTTTGACCCCGCGGTATATTTTGGTGACCGTGAGGCCGACCTCGCGATGACCGAGCTTTTTGGAGGCTTCTCTTCCGACTTCTATGCCGCTTACCGCGAGGCTTGGCCACTGGATGCGGGTTATGAGCGCCGCAAGGGGCTCTACAACCTCTATCACATTCTTAATCACTACAATCTGTTTGGCGGGGGATATTTGTCCCAGGCAGAGGGAGTGATGGAGCGCTTACTCGCCGAGATTTAGGGCAAGGCCGGTTGTTCGGGAATTATTGGGGGTTTGCCGGCTACTGGCACTCAGATAAGGACAGACTGCCCTGTTTCCGGGGGTGCCTCGTCACTATTTGGCAACCCGTCATCGTCATTCATACTGCGGCTTTCATTGAGCCATTCCCCAAGGTCGATGCTTCGGCAACGCTCACTACAGAAGGGTCGCCAGGGATTTTGGATAGACCACTCGTGAGAATGGCCACAGATTGGGCATTTAACCTGGCTCATGATGACGCGACAAACCTCACAACGTGCAGCAGTGCAGCCCGAAATCCACATTCTCGGATATCTGGGTTGGCCGCTCATTGGCACTGTCCTGGCTTAGCATGCGAATACTGAGGCGATGCCGACCCGCGCTGATTTCGGGAAACCAGGGGGCTCCCGTGGGTAGCTGCACGCGGATCAACTGACACGGCGTGGTGTGGTCAAGATTGCGCTGAAAAAACCCCTCGCGGGCACTTTCCTGGCTTGGCTCTGCGCTTTCCCGGGTCAGCTTCAGACACAGCTTTACTACCTGGTCTATCTCGTTAAAGGCAGCCGCCCAGTCGTGCAGGTCCGCGAGGCGCTGTGCTGCGGGTGTTTGCAGCCAGAAGTGGTAGGTAGGCAGATCAAAATCGCAAGTGCCGGCGGGAATACTGATGCGCTGGCATACGGTATTGAGCAACTCGCTGTTCTTTAAGGGTTGAGCCAGCCCGTTTTCCCGGCCACGTAGCGATTGCAGCAAGTCCTGCACCTGAGTCTGGATGGCGTTCAGACGCGCCGGATCGACCCCCGGATTTTGGTACAGAGCCGCGAGGGTGCTGGCGTGGCGTTCCAGCTCCTTGATGAATTCGGTCTTCATATCACTGCGTGAGAGCAGGGCCTGGGTTTCCAGTATGCTTTCCAGGGTGGCACGGTTCGACCATTGATCCGGAACATCGATGCGAGCATGTATGCGGTCGAGAAGATACTCAATACGCAGCAGCGAACGCATCCGCTCATTGAGTGGCTGCTCGTAGATGATGGTATCGCTGGACGTCATTACCGTGCCGGTTTTCCTGCCTTATTGAGATTCAGCCTTCAGATACTGACACAGAGCGCGGGGAAATACTAAGGCGTGGTTGGCGCTCTGTGCGCGCTATGGCGCATTCACTCTGCCGGGCCGTTTGCTGAGCCCAAGATAGTCTTGGTGGAGCGTCTGGACAGCACATTTCAGGGTCAGCAGATTCTGGCTGTTATCCAGCACATCATCGGCGGCCGCAAGTCGTTTTTCACGGCTCACCTGGGTAGCCATAATGCGCGCTACGTCATCCCGCGAGGCGCCATCGCGTTGCATAACCCGGGCGATCTGGGTCTCGGTTTCGACATCGACCACCAGGATACGGTCCAGCATTTCCGTGTATCCGGTTTCCAGCAGCAGCGGGATGACCAGCATACAATAGGGGGCGTGCAGTAAGGCGATATCAGCCGCTATCCGCGCTCGAATTTTCGGGTGCAGGATGGCTTCCAGACGCGTCCTGCCGGCGGCATCGGCAAAGATCAGGGCGCGCATCCTGGTGCGATCCAGCTCACCGTCAGGGGTCAGTATGTCGGGGCCAAAGCTGGAAGCTATTTCCGCGAGCGCCGGTTGTCCGGGTTGAACCAGCTCCAGCGCGAGCTGATCGGCGTCGATGATTGGTACCCCCAGCTTCGAAAAACAATCCGCAGCCAGACTCTTGCCGCTGCCGATACCACCGGTGAGACCGATGACCAGCGGTGGTTTCATCGAGGTGCCGAATGACGCCGGCGTAGGGGACGGCTAGCCGCCGGGGAGCTCATACCAGCCCACTCCATTGCAGGTAGGCACGGTTCAGCTCATCTCCCCAGAACAAGGCGATCCAGCCTGCCAGCGCCAGATAGGGGCCAAAAGGTATGGGAAGACTGCGTTCCCTCCCACCCAGGGCAATCAGGACGATGCCAATAACCGCCCCGGCCAGTGACGAGAGCAGGATGATGGCGGGTAATGCGTGCCAGCCGAGCCAGGCGCCAAACATGGCCAGCAATTTGAAGTCTCCATAACCCATGCCTTCCTTGCCGGTGAGCAGGCGAAAGGCGTGGAATACCAGCCAGAGAATCCCGTAGCCAGCGATGGCGCCGATGACCGCGGCTTCAAGCGTGGTGAAAGTGCCAAAGAGATTGAGCCCCAGCCCAAGCCAGAGGAGTGGCAGAGTAATGGAATCCGGTAGCAGTTGGTGGTCAAAGTCGATGAAGCTGGCGGCAATAAGTGCCCATCCCAGGAGCATCGCCGCCGCAGCTGCGGGAACAAAGCCAAAATGCCAGGCTACACCCGCAGCCATGAGGCCGCCGAGAAGTTCGACTATCGGATAGCGTAAGGGAATATGGGTACCACAGGCCGAACAGCGGCCACGCAGGCAGAGATAGCTGATCACCGGAACGTTTTCCAGCGCGGTGATTCCGTGACCACACTCCGGGCAGCGCGAGCGGGGACGAATCAGATTCAATTCGTCCGCTGGTGTGGGCCCTTCTTCCTCACCGGCAAGCAGCTGGGTGCACTGATCGCGCCATTCCGCCTGGAGCATCAGCGGCAGGCGGTGGATGACCACATTCAGGAAGCTGCCAATCAGCAAGCCGAGGATGCCGGCACACAGTATGAAGACCCCGGGATGGGCTTGCAGGTAGACGGTGAGAGTCATCCCGGAAAAGACAGGCGCGGTAACAAGGTGCGGAGCAGGGGTGGGTTGGGTATGGCTATACCACCTGGCCCATCTTGAAGATTGGCAGGTACATGGCTATGACCAGCCCGCCGATCAATACCCCGAGTATCGCCATGATGAGTGGCTCCATCAGGCTACTCATGGCATCCACCGCGTTATCCACCTCTTCCTCATAGAAGTCGGCGATCTTGTTAAGCATGCTATCAATTGATCCCGATTCCTCACCGATGGCGACCATCTGGATCACCATATTGGGAAACAGCTCGACCTCACGCATGCAGACTTGCAGCTGGGTGCCGGTGGCGATGCCATCACGCATCTTGTAGATAGCATCGGAGTACACGATGTTGCCCGCAGCGCCGGCCACCGAGTCCATCGCTTCAACCAGCGGCACACCGGCGGCGAACATGGTACCCAGCGTGCGGGCAAAGCGGGCGATGGTCGCCTTGACCAGAATCGCTCCAAAGATCGGCATTTTCAGCGAGAGGCGTTCCAGCATGTGGCGGAACGCGGGGCTGCGTCTTTTTGCCTGAGTAAAGGCCCAGATGGCCAGTCCAAGGCCACCAAAAATGGCATACCAGTAAGCGACGAAAAAGTTCGACATGTTGACCACCATTACGGTCATGGCGGGCAGGTCGGCACCAAAGTCGGCGAACAGTGCGGCAAACTGCGGAATCACGAAGATCATCAGCACCGCGGTAACCACGAAGGCCATCACCAGGACGGCGATAGGGTAGAACAGGGCCTTCTTGATCTTGGCCTTGATCGCCTCGGTCTTTTCCTTGTACGTGGCAATCTTGTTCATCAGGTCTTCAAGAATACCGGCGGCCTCGCCGGCCTGAATCAGATTGACATAGAGATCGTCGAAATAGAGCGGGTGCTTGGCCAGTGCCTCCGCGAGGCGGTTACCGGCCTCTACGTCCGCCTTGATAGCCAGGATAAGCTCCTGCATGTTGGGGTTATCGTGTCCGCGCCCGACGATCTCGAAGGACTGCACCAGGGGAACGCCGGAAGACATCATGGTGGACATCTGGCGGCTGAAAATGGCGATATCCTTGGGGGTGATCGGTTTGCCACCGCCGCCGCCAAACAGGGGCTTGGGTTTTTTCTTGACCTTCAGGGGATTGATCCCCTGGCGCCGCAGGACTGCCTTGACCAAGGCGTCGCTAGTGCCGGACATTTCACCCTTGACCCGTTTTCCGGAACGGTCCATTCCCTCCCAAAGGAACATGACACTTTTGATTGCGGCTTCCGCCATGGCTTACTCCTGGGTTACCCGGTTGATCTCTTTAAGATCCGTCATGCCGTCCTTGACCTTTTTCAAGGCAGACTGGCGGATATCGGGGATGCCTTCTTTCTGGGCCTGGTCTGCGAGATCGATGGCGTTGCGGCCTTCCATAATCAGGCGTTTCATCTCATCGGAGATGGGCATCACCTGATAGATTCCCACCCGCCCCTTGTAGCCACCATTACACTGGTCACAGCCCACTGCCTCGTGGATCGTCAACCCGCTTTCCACCTCTTCCTCGCTGAAGCCCTCGGCGAGCAAGGCCTCCTTGGGGATATCGATGGGGCGCTTGCAGTTGCTACACAGGCGTCGCGCAAGGCGCTGGGCGGTAATGATGTTGACTGCGGTGGCAATGGCGAAGGGCGCGATACCCATGTCGATCATGCGGGTCAGGGTCTGGGGGGCATCATTGGTATGCAGGGTGGACATCACCATGTGCCCGGTCTGGGCGGCCTTGATGGCGATGCCACCGGTGGTCAGATCCCGGATCTCGCCCACCAGAATAATATCCGGATCCTGGCGCAGGAAGGCCTTGAGTGCCTTCTCAAAGGTCATTCCGGTTTTCTCATCAACCTGCACCTGATTGACTCCGGCGAGGTTAATTTCCACCGGGTCCTCGGCGGTGGAAATGTTCACGTCTTCGGTATTGAGAATGTTAATACCCGTATACAGCGAGACGGTCTTACCACTACCGGTGGGGCCGGTGACCAGAAACATGCCGTAAGGTTTGTTCAGGTTTTCCAGAAAGATTTCTTTCTGAAAGTCCTCGTAGCCCAGCGCATCAAGGGGGATGCTCATGCTGGAATCGAGGATACGCATCACGGTCTTTTCACCAAACAGGGTTGGGCAGGTACTGACGCGAAAATCTATCGCTTTGGTTTTCGAGAGCTTGAGTTTGATGCGACCATCCTGGGGTACACGACGCTCCGATACGTCCAGTCGTGCCATGACCTTGATACGCGCGGCAATTTTTCCCGAGAGTGCCAGCGGTGGCCTTGCTGTTTCGGTCAGCATGCCATCCAGGCGCAGACGCACGCGGGCATATTTTTCATAGGGCTCGATATGGATATCCGAGGCGCCCTTTTTGATCGCATCCAGCAGGATCTTGTTGACGAAGCGCACCACCGGGGCATCGTCTACCTCCAGCGCATCATCTTCGTCCGGGGTCTGTTCGTCGCCGACCTCAAGATCATCAAAGTCTTCCAGATCATCACCGCCACCAAAGTCCGACATTGAAGTGTCGGCGGCCTCCAGAGCGGAGTCGATGGCGTGGGAGAGTTTGTCCTCTTCCACCAGGATGGCTTCGATATTGGAGCCGGTATGAAATTTTATTTCATCCAGCGCCTGAAGATTGGTGGGGTCGGATACGCCGACGAAGAGGCGGTTGCCGCGTTTGTACAGAGGCAGGGCGTGGTGCTGGCGGATAAGCTTTTCTTCTACCAGCTTGGTGATGTCCCGGTCGAGATCCAGAGCATCAATATCGATGAGTGGCTGGCCAAATTCTTCAGCCGCGGCCTGTGCGATGGCCTTGGGGTTTGCCAGGCCCTTGCTGACCACGTGAGAAACAAAGGGAATGTGTTTTTTCAGGGCTTCCTGGAAAGCCGTCGTGGCATCCTCTTCGCCCAGCAGACCGTCCTGCACCAGTTTACGGCCCAGGCCGCCCAGGTGAATTTTGTTGTTTGAGATTGCCATGGAGGGCTGCACATCTCCCGTAGTCGCTGCTCCACAATCGGCTCAATAGTAGTGGATAAGTCCTTATTTGGCCACAGGAAAGCCTCCGTCTTTTCTTCTGGGGGCGGGGACGCCTCTGTTTTGTGAGCTGGTTCAGGCGGTGCTGGGTGCCTGCTTGCGGAATATCGGTTTGTCTCCTTCCCAGTCCACGCTGATCAGATCCCCCGCCACATAGTCGCCCTTGAGTAGCGCCTGGGCCAGCGGATTCTCCAGGCGGTTCTGAATCACGCGCTTCAGGGGACGGGCACCGAAGGCCGGGTCATATCCCGCCGCCCCAAGCTGCCCCAGAGCCTTTGCAGATACCGAGAGATCGATATTTTGTGACCCCAGTCGCTCCCGCAGCCGCTCTATCTGGAGAGCTGCAATGGCGCCGATCTGCTTGCGGTCCAGGGGATGGAAAACCACCAGGTCATCAATCCGGTTGATGAATTCCGGACGAAGCCGGGATTTCACCACCTCCAGGACTGCGGCCTTCATGGTCGCGTAATTTTCCTCTCCGGCCATTTCCTGAATGGATTCGGAGCCGAGGTTAGAGGTCATCACCACGATGGTATTACGAAAATCCACGGTGCGGCCGTGACCATCCGTGAGGCGCCCGTCCTCCAGTACCTGCAGGAGGATGTTGAAAACCTCGGGGTGGGCCTTCTCCAGCTCATCCAGCAGGATCACCGAGTAAGGTTTACGTCGCACGGCCTCGGTGAGGTAGCCGCCCTCCTCGTAGCCGACATAGCCAGGCGGTGCGCCGATGAGGCGGGCGACGGCATGTTTCTCCATGAACTCTGACATATCGAGGCGGATGATGGCCTCCTCGCTATCGAAGAGAAAGCGGGCCAGTGCCTTGGTCAGCTCCGTCTTGCCTACGCCCGTCGGGCCAAGAAACAGGAATGAACCGTTGGGGCGCTTCGGATCAGCAAGCCCTGCGCGCGAGCGGCGAATGGCATCGGCAATGGCGCTCACCGCTTCGTCCTGGCCCACCACGCGCTGGTGGAGTGCCTTTTCCATGCGTAGCAGCTTGTCTCGTTCGCCTTCGAGCATTGCGGTCACCGGAATGCCGGTCCATTTGGACA
Source organism: Gammaproteobacteria bacterium (assembly GCA_021773635.1). GTDB lineage: Bacteria > Pseudomonadota > Gammaproteobacteria > HK1 > HK1 > JAJFJV01. Next base: position 39,851 of record JAJFJV010000025.1, read on the forward strand.
GCACTTCGGCAATTTCCTCCTCGGTGACCGCGTTGCGCAGCAACTGCATCTTCATGGGTTCCGCCGCGGCCGCCGTCTCCAGCTGTTTTTCCAGCGCGGGAATACGCCCGTATTGCAATTCGGACATGCGACTGAGATCCCCGCTCCGATGCGCACTTTCCAGTTCCATACGCGCCTGTTCGAGCTTTTCCTTGATGCTTTGACTGCCACTGAGTGTGGCCTTCTCCGCCTTCCAGATCTCCTCCAGGTCGGCGTATTCTTTTTCCTGCGTGCTAATCCGCTCGGCAAGCTCGTGGCGCCGTTCCAGGGAAGCGGGATCGGTCTCCTTCTTCAGGGCCTCGTGTTCGATCTTCAGCTGGATAAGGCGCCGTTCCAGGCGGTCCATGGCCTCGGGTTTGGAATCGATTTCCATGCGGATGCTGCTTGCGGCTTCGTCGACGAGGTCGATGGCCTTGTCCGGCAACTGGCGGTCACTGATGTAGCGCTGCGACAGGGTGGCGGCGGCAATGATGGCTGGGTCGGTGATATCGACCCCGTGGTGGATCTCGTAACGCTCCTTGAGCCCGCGCAGGATGGCGATGGTGTCCTCCACCGTGGGCTCAATCACCAGTACTTTCTGAAAGCGCCGTTCCAGCGCCGCATCCTTTTCGATATGCAGGCGATATTCGTCCAGGGTGGTGGCACCCACGCAGTGGAGCTCGCCGCGCGCCAGGGCGGGCTTGAGCATATTGCCTGCATCCATGGCACCTTCGGCCTTGCCGGCCCCGACGACGGTGTGCAGTTCGTCGATAAACAGGATGATCTGACCTTCCTCCTTTGCCAGCTCCTTCAGCACTGCCTTGAGGCGTTCCTCGAATTCGCCACGGTACTTGGCGCCGGCAATGAGGGCGCCAAGGTCCAGTGATAGCAGGCGTTTGCGCTTTAGCCCTTCCGGTACCTCACCATTAATGATGCGCTGGGCCAGCCCCTCTGCAATTGCGGTTTTGCCTACACCGGGCTCGCCAATGAGTACCGGATTGTTCTTGGTACGCCGCTGCAGCACCTGGATGGTGCGGCGTATCTCGCTGTCGCGGCCGACCACCGGGTCGAGTTTCCCCTGTTCGGCCCGTTCCGTGAGGTCGATGGTGTAGCGCTCCAGTGCCTGGCGATTTTCCTCTGCGCCGGGCTCTGCCACCGTCTCTCCCCCGCGCATGGACTCTATCGCTGCGCCCAGTAGCTCTTTATTGGCCCCGTTGTTGCGCAGCAGCGTTCCAAGCGGGCCCTTGTCATTGATGGCCGCCAGGGCAAACAACTCGCTGGAGATGTATTGATCCTTGCGATCCTGGGCGAGCTTGTCGCAGACGTTGAGCAGGCGCAGGAGCTCATTGGAGGGCTGCACGTCCCCGTCGGCGCCCTTAACCCGAGGCAGGCGATCGAGGGTTTCACGGAGCTGGGCGCGCAGCCCGTTGAGATTGACTCCCGCTTGCAGTAGCAGTGCACGTACGCTGCCGCCCTCCTGATTGAGTAATGCCTCCATCAGGTGGACAGGTTCGATGAACTGCTGGTCACGGCCGACGGCGATACTCTGGGCATCGGCGAGGGCTACCTGGAATTTGCTGGTCAGTTTGTCTGTACGCATGAAGCCGGGTCCGTAGGTCTTGGTCTATCTGAAAGATGCGGACGTTCTGGGAAGAATCAAGCGCTGGACGGGCGCATCAGGTTATCGAGCCATTGAATATCCCGGCCAGCAGATGGCGACATTCCTTTTCGGTACAGGCCATGGGATCGATGAGTTGAGAGGCGGTGATCCGTGCCTTGCTACGGTGCAGCAGTGCGGGCAGGACCTTGCCCTCGCCAGCGATGCCGTGAAGATGAAGTGGATAAATCGGGCAGTTTGCCTGGCGTGCCAGCCAGAGCACCCCGGCTTTCAGACGGGTTGGATGATGTTCATCCAGATGGATGCGGCCACTCGGGAACAGGGCGATAGCCTCGCCGTTTTGCAGGGTACGCAGAGCGGTGCGCAGGGCACGGTCCGGCGCGCTGGCGCGATCGACGGGAATGCAGCCTACCGCCTTTAGTAACCAGGAAAATTCAGCCCGTTCAAACTCCTCCCGGGCCACCAGAAAGCGTAACGGGCGGGCTGTGGCGGCCAGCATCAGCAGCGGGTCGAGACCGGAAACATGATTGGCCGCCACCAGTACGGGGCCAGTGATCGGCAGGGAAATGCCGTGTGCCTTGAGGCGGTGGTAGTGATTGCAGTACAGGCGGTTGATGCCGTCCAGGCAGTTTAGCCAGATCGACCCCCACTCACATTCATGTCGGCACCAGCCGGCAATCAGCAGGGCGAATACCGCGGCCAGCGGTAGCAGTATGAGGATGACGGGGAGGCTGGGCATCAAGGTCGCCTCAATCGACCGGAGAGGTTATCCATATAAGGCTGGCCATGCGCCCGCTGACGCCATCGCGGCGGAAGGAGTAGAAGCGGTTTGAGTCACGGTAGGTGCAGTGCTCGCCACCATGGATGCTGGTCACTCCCGACGCCCACAGGCGCTGACGCGCCAGTTGGTAGAGATCCGCGTGCCAGCCACTACCCTTTGCGGAACGGAAGGCCGTTACGGCGGCATCGTCCTGAGCCATGAAGGCCGCCCTTACCTCCTCTCCCACGATGTAGGCCTGGTCGCCGATGGCGGGTCCAAGCCAGGCGAGCAGTTCGTCCGGTTTGATGTCAAGGCGGCTTACCGTGGCCTCGAGGATACCCGCCGCCAGTCCACGCCAACCAGCGTGTGCCGCGGCCACCCGCGTGCCCGCACGATCACACAGCAGCACCGGGAGACAGTCTGCGCCCAACACCACGCAGACCTGGTCGGGGCATTGGCTGACGCAGCCGTCGGCGCCGATTCCCGGCTGGTGTGCGGAGGCCGAAACCACCCGGTTACCATGCTGCTGGGAGAGCCACAGGGGAGGCTGTTTGAGTGCCAGCGTGGTGATGAGGAGTTGGCGGTTTTTGGCTACGGCCAGTGCCTCATCACCAACTGCATCGCCAAGATTAAGGCCCTCGTAGGGGCCTGTGCTAACGCCTTTTGCGCGGGTGGTGCTGCAGGCACGGATATGCGCCGGAGCGGGCCACGAAGGGGTAATCCAGGGGTTGGCTTTAGCGTGGTTCACACTTTCTGGTCTGCCTCTCCGAGTACGGCCAGAAGGGCGCGCATATCCTCCGGCAGGGGGGCCTCGATGCGCAGTGTTTCTCCAGTGCCCGGGTGCTCGAATTCCAGCGCGCAAGCATGCAGGGCCTGGCGATGAAAAGTGCGCAAGGTCTGTTCCAGCGCGGCGCTGGCACCGGTGGGTATATGCAGCCTGCGGCCGTAGGCCGGATCGCCGAGCAGGGGATGCCCGATATGGCTCATGTGTACCCGGATCTGATGGGTGCGGCCGCTTTCCAGAGCCAGCGATAGCAGGGTGTGGGCCGGGAAGTGCTGCTGTACGCGATAATGGGTGACTGCCGGCCGCCCCCTCTGCACTACCGCCATATGGGTGCGTTTCTTCGGGTGCCTGCCGATGGGTGCGTCCACGGAGCCACCGGCAATGATTCGCCCGACCACGATGGCGGCGTAATGGCGATGAATCTGGCGCTCGGCCAGTTGGGCGACCAATGCCTTGTGTGCACTCAACGTGCGCGCTACCAGCAGCAGGCCGGTGGTGTCCTTGTCCAGTCGATGCACCAGCCCGGCGCGGGGAATGCCGGAGAGCTCGGGAAAGCGGTGGAGCAGGGCATTGACCAGGGTGCGATCACGGTTACCAGCCCCCGGGTGTACCACCAGCCCTGCAGGCTTGTTGATCACCAGCAGTTCCGAATCCTCATGGGCTATGGTGAGGGGAATTTCCTGTGCCTCGGGCTGGCCTGCAATCTCGTAGACTGGATGCAGGTGTATACATTCGCCGCCCTGGACCGGATCCCGGGGGCGTTTGCGGGCGCCATCTACCAGCGCCAGTCCAGAGCGAATCCACTCCTGCAGGCGGCTGCGGGAAAATTCCGGAAATAGCTGGGCCAAGGCCTGGTCAAGGCGCCGCCCGGCCGATTCCGGGGGCACGGTGCGTTCCAGTTTTCTGGTTTCGGGGGAGGTCATTTGCAATTGGGGTGAGGCTTTACCCTGTTATTGGCCATGGGCTACGCTACGCGGATGTTACGACAACTCAGTGTATTGCTCATGGTGGTCTTGCTTGCCGCCTGTTCATCCTTTGGAAAAGAGGCGGATCCGACCCGTGACTGGTCGCCGCGGCGTCTTTATAACGGTGCGAAAACAGCTCTCGATGGCGGTGAGTATGAAACTGCTATCGACTACTACAAGAAGCTGGAGTCACGTTTTCCCTTTGGGCAGTATGCCCAGCAGGCACAGATGGAAATTGTCTACGCCTATTATAGGTTTGGCGAGCCGGCCTCCGCCATTGCTTCGGCGGATCGCTTCATCAAACTGCACCCAACCCATCCCAATGTGGATTATGTCTACTACATCAAGGGGCTCACCAGCTTTAACGAGGGCAAGGGCATCATCGATCGCTTCATCCCCCGGGACGACTCGTCCCGTGACCCGGGTGCGGCCCGGGCATCCTTCAAGGTGTTTTCCCGACTGGTAGAGCGATTTCCCGATAGCCGTTACGCGGAGGATGCCAACAAGCGCCTGCTTTACCTGCGTAACAATTTATCGCGCCATGAAATCAATGTCGCCGAGTACTACTTGAGGCGGGGTGCCTACGTGGCGGTGGTCAACCGGGCGCGCTACGTGGTGGAGAACTATCAGCGGACGCCGGCGGTGCCCGATGCACTGGTGCTCATGGCCAAGGCCTACAAGCTGTTGAAGCTCGACGAGCTGTCAGCCGACGCCTTGCGTGTGCTCAAGCTCAACTACCCGGAGCACGAGGGCATTGCCGCAGTAGAAGATCTGGTGGTGAAGTAAGATGCGATGGACCGCCTGCTAGATGGCGTCGTGATCCTGCTCCCCGGTGCGGATACGCACCACCTTCTCCACCGAGCTGATAAAGATCTTGCCGTCACCAATTTTTCCGGTACGCGCGGCATCGGTAATGGCCTCGATACAGGCATCGACCTGTGCTGCGGCGACGACGATCTCGAGTTTTACCTTCGGTAGAAAATCCACCACGTATTCGGCGCCACGATAGAGCTCCGTATGGCCCTTCTGGCGGCCAAATCCTTTTACTTCGGTGGCGGTCATACCGGTGATGCCGATGTCGGAGAGTGCCTCGCGGACATCATCGAGCTTGAAGGGTTTGACGATTGCCTCAATCTTTTTCATCGCTGGTTTCCATGCGTTCGTGTTGTCGGTATCCGGAGGTAATTGGGTAGCGTCGGTCGCGTCCAAAGGCCCGTTGGGTGATGCGCACGCCGGGGGCCGCCTGACGCCGTTTGTACTCGTTGCGCAGGACCATGCCGGCGATGCGTTCCACGGTTTCCCGACTGTAACCCTGGGCCACAATTTCGTCGGGGCTTTGATCCTGTTCAACAAAAAGCTTCAGGATAGTGTCGAGTTCAGGATAAGGCGGAAGTGAGTCCTGATCCACCTGATCCGGCCGAAGCTCTGCCGAAGGGGGGCGGTCCAGCACCCGCTGGGGGATTACGGGTGAGACGGTGTTGCGCCACGCACTGAGGCGGTAGACCTCCATTTTTTCCACGTCTTTCAGGGGTGCAAAGCCTCCAGCCATGTCCCCGTAAAGGGTGGCGTATCCCACCGCAACCTCGCTTTTGTTGCCCGTGGTGAGCACCAGTTTGCCGTGCTTGTTGGAGACAGCCATGAGGAGGACGCCACGGGTGCGGGCCTGCAGGTTTTCCTCGGTGGTGTCGGCCTCGGTTTCAGCGAAGGCCTCTTCAAGGCTGTCCAGAAAGGCGTTGAAGACGGGTTCTATGGGGATGACCCGAAAGCCGATTCCCAGGGCCTCTGCCTCAAGGCGCGCGTCTTCGATGCTCATATCCGCGGTATAGCGTGAGGGCATTGAAATGGCCTCCACGGCATCTGCCCCCAGGGCATCCACCGCGATGGCCAGGGTAAGCGCTGAATCTATGCCGCCGGAAAGGCCGATGACCGCGCCCTTGAAGTGATTCTTGTGCACGTAGTCGCGCACCCCGGTGACCAGCGCCTGATAGGCATTTTCCATGGGTGTGCCCACATCTGCCAGGGTGGCAGGTAGCGGGTGAAGGCCTGCGCCAGTGGCCTGGAAGCGGACGACGTGGAGCCCACTTTCAAAACTGGGTGCACGCAAGGCGACCTCTCCGGCGGCATCCACCACCAGTGAGTGCCCGTCAAAAACCAGTTCGTCCTGTCCCCCCACCAGATTCACATAGGCAATGGGCATGTTGGCCTCGCGGGCGCGTTGAGCCAGCAGTTGCTCACGTTCGTCGCTCTTGCCGCCGTGAAACGGGGAGGCATTGATATTGATGATCAGCTGGGCACCCGCATCCCGGGCCTGGCGGGCGGGCCCCTCCGACCAGATGTCCTCGCAAATGGTCAGGGCAACGGGAATGTCACGAATCTGTACCCGGCATGGGCTCTCGCCAGGGACAAAGTAGCGTTTCTCGTCGAATACTCCGTAGTTGGGCAGCGACTGTTTGTCATAGCGGGCAACGATACGACCGTCACGCAGGAGCGCGCAGGCGTTGTAGAGCTTGCCACCCTCCTGGTGCGGATACCCAATGAGCAGGTCAATACCCCGGATCTCGCGCTGCAGCCATGCCAGTGCCGTTGCGACCTGTCGGTGCAGTCCGGGACGCAGCAGCAGATCCTCCGGGGGGTAACCGGTGAGGGTGAGTTCCGGAAAAATCACCAGATCGGCGTGCAGTTCGTCACGGGCCTCACGGGCTGCCTTGAGAATCTGTCGGGTATTACCGTGGATGTCGCCCACCACCAGATTCAGTTGCGCCAGGGCGATGGTGAGGGATACGGAGTTGTTGATTTCGGGCGTTTGTTCCTGGGTCAAGCGGGGGTCCTTGTCGGGGTGGTGGTTCTTTATCGATAGCCTGTTAGGCTATCCAGGAGTCTGTCGTTTGCTATATCGAGTCAGTCAGGGGACGCCGTGAAGGCAACGAATCTACCGCACGGGAACTCGTGGCCACTCGCCAGCCATGAAGATTGGCGGCCACTTTACTTCTTTAATCTCTACCGTACCACGCTGGCCGGTCTGTTTTTGGTGCTGGTATTCTGGGGTGTTGCGCCGCGTCCGCTGGGGCAGGTTGACCTCGTGTTGTTTCGCAATACGGCATTGTTCTATTTCGTCTTTAGTCTTTTCAGCAGCGTCACAATTCACTGGCGGCGGCCGGGATTTGATACCCAGATTATGCTGCAAGTCATGGTGGACGTGGTTGCCATCAGCCTGCTGATGCATGCCAGCGGCGGTATCAACAGTGGGTTTGGCATGCTGCTGCTGGTGGCGGTTGCGGGTGGGAGCATACTCGCTACCAGCCGTATTACCCTGCTCTTCGCCGCCATGGCCTCTCTTACGCTCCTCAGCCAACAGCTCTATGTCGGGCTCGTGGAGCAGCTCCCGGTGGGTAATTACACTCAGGCAGGAATTCTAGGCGCCTTGTGTTTTGCCGTCGCGCATGGCGCCCGGCGTCTGGCTATCCGGGTGCGGGCGAGTGAGGCTCTGGCCGCCCGGCGGGAACAGGATCTGGCCAAGCTGGCGCAACTGAATGAGCATATTATCCAGCGCATGCAGGCAGGCATTCTTGCCGTAGGTCCCGGGGGAACAGTCCGGTTGTTGAATGAATCCGCGCGCAGCCTGCTGGCTTTGCCCCGGGACGTCGAGGGGAGCGCTTTGCAGACACTATGCCCGGACCTGGCAGGCCTGCGGCAGAAGTGGCGTCGCGGGAACGGGTGGAACAGCCATCTGTTCCATACCGGCAGAATGTCAGTTCAGGTGATGGCCTCCTTCGCCAGTCTCGGGCATAAGGGCGAAGCCGGAGTGTTGATCTTTCTGGAGGACGCTACCGCGATCAGCCGGCGGGCTCAGCAGCTGAAACTCGCCTCCCTGGGTCGATTGACCGCCAGCATCGCGCACGAGATTCGCAATCCGTTGGGTGCTATTTCGCATGCCGGACAATTGTTGCAGGAGGCGCCGGGACTGGTCGGGGGTGAACGGCGTCTTACGGAGATTATCCGGGATAACTGTCAGCGCATGAACGCGATTATCGAGAATGTGCTGGGCTTGAGTCGGCAGCGGCCAGCGGTGTTGGAGACTTTGGCGGTAGATGTCTGGCTACGGGAATTTTGCGACGAGGTGGTGGCAGATCACCGCGTAGATGAGGGCATAATTGCCGTGGATATACAGGATGTCAGCGGGATTCGATTTGACCCCTCACAGTTGCGGCAGGTGGTGTGGAACCTGGTGGAGAATGGCCTTCGCTACGGCGGTGCCGGTGCCAAAATCGATATTTCTGTTTTCCCCATCGGCGAGACGGGGCGAGCCTGCCTGGAGGTGAGTGATAACGGGGCAGGCATTTCCGAGGCGGATCGGGAGCGGATTTTTGAGCCCTTTTTTACCACCGAGGGGAGTGGAACGGGGCTGGGGCTCTTCATCGCACGCGAGCTTTGTATCGCTAATCAAGCCTCCCTAGAGCATATTCCGGAAGCGCATGGTGCCTGTTTTCGCATCAGCTTTTCCGACCCGAGACGTCAGGAGGTTCCTCTGGTATGAGTGAACGTCAGGTGCTGGTGGTCGACGACGAGCCCGATATCCGCGAACTGCTGGAGATCACCCTGGCCCGCATGGATATCCCGTCCATCGCGGTGGAGAATCTCGAACAGGCCCGACGCGTGCTGGAGCAGCGCCCCTTTGCGCTTTGCCTTACCGATATGCGTTTGCCCGACGGGAATGGCATCGATCTCGTGCGCTTTATCCAGAAACACTGCCCCGGCTTGCCGGTGGCGATGATTACCGCGCACGGGAATGTGGAACTGGCGGTAGAGGCACTCAAGGCCGGGGCTTTCGATTTTGTTTCCAAGCCGGTGGACCTTGCCGTTTTGCGCCGGCTGGTGCAGAGCGCCCTGAAACTGGGCGCCATGAGCGAGGAGACCTCAGATACCGTAGATACCGTGGTGGGTGAATCGCCGTTAATGGTGAGCCTGGGCGCCAAGGTGTCCAAACTGGCCCGCAGTCAGGCGCCGGTCTACATCAGTGGTGAGTCGGGCACCGGCAAGGAATTGGCTGCGCGCATGATTCACCAGCATGGTCCACGTGCCGAGGCTGCCTTTGTTCCTGTCAACTGTGGTGCGATTCCCGAAGAGCTCATGGAGAGCGAGTTTTTTGGCCACCGGAAGGGTAGTTTTACCGGTGCGGTCGATGATAAGCCGGGACTCTTCCAGGCGGCCGAGGGTGGCACCCTGTTTCTGGACGAGGTGGCGGATTTGCCGCTACACATGCAGGTAAAATTGCTGCGTGCGATCCAGGAAAAGTCAGTTCGCCCGGTGGGCGCCCAACAGGAGGTTGAGGTGGATGTGCGCCTGTTGAGCGCCACCCACAAGGATCTGGCAGCGCTGGTTCAGGCGGGGCGATTCCGCCAGGATCTCTACTATCGGGTCAATGTCATCGAACTGCACGTTCCGGCGTTGCGCGAACGAGTCGAGGATATCTCGGCGCTGGCCGGCTATATCCTTGAGCGACTCGGGCGGCGAGCTGGCGTTGAGCCACCGGAAATCAATACCGAGGCCATGCGACAACTTGAGGGATATGCCTTTCCGGGCAATGTGCGGGAACTGGAAAACATTCTTGAACGGGCGATGACCCTGTGCGAGGGCAGTTGTATTGAAGCTGGCGATCTTGATCTGCCGATGGTCTCCGGGGAAGTGGAATCGGCCGAGCCCCTCGACAGCCTGTTGGTCAGCACTGAAAGAGAAACTATTCTGCGAGCGCTGGAGGAGACGCGCTGGAACAAGACGGCGGCCGCGCGGAAACTCGGGATCAGTTTCGGGGCCTTGCGTTATCGGCTGCAGAAGCTGGGGCTGGAATAAAGCTTGTCAGCCGGCCAGAAGTTCCTCTGCAGCAGGGGATGCTGCGGAAAATGCGCACATTCTGCTGAAACTCAGCACCTATCAGACTCAAGAAATTTGCCGACAGGTCGATTACGCTACCGGGCCGAACAGAAAAGTGAGACGGGCCTCACGATTTTCACCCAGTAGGAACATTGGCACGGAACATGCCTTTATGTTTCCCGGCAGCATACGATATCTCACGCGAATGCTCAGGAAAGTATTGAACACAACTACAATGTCTCCAAGGAGAATATCCATGAAACAGCTACAAAGCATGAAAAAGGTTCAGCAGGGCTTCACCCTCATCGAGTTGATGATCGTGGTGGCCATTATCGGCATTCTCGCCGCCGTCGCTATCCCGGCGTACCAGGATTACACCGTCAAGGCCAAGGTCTCTGAGGGTACCGGTGTCTCCGCGCCGGCGCGTACCGCTCTGGGCATTGCCTGTAGCGATGCGACGCTTTCCGCTGCCACCAACAACTCCAGCCTGGATCTGGCACTCTCCACCGCGTATATCGGCACCTATGTGAAATCAGTGGCAGCAGCCGGTACCAGTGCCACGGCGGGTACCGTTACCATCACCTATAACGCCATTGGCGCGGCGGTCGCTGATAATGCCACGGTAATCTACACCGGCACCTGCGGTGCTGGCGGCATGAGCTGGGCCATTAGCGGTACCGTTACTTCCAAGTACCGTCCGAAACAGTAAGTCAGTTTATATCTGACGCTGGAAAGGGAGGCCTTCGGGCCTCCCTTTTTTTGTTTGGCTTTACGACCCTGACTTCTCGCATATACCGAATCCCGGTGTCGAAAAGGGTTCAGGCAAGCGGAAAATGACCTCTATTTCAGAAACCACCGAACCACATCAAAGCCCTGTAACCGGCCTGTTGGTTGCCCTGCTGCCTGCCTCTGCCATCGGCGTTGCGCTTGGCTACAGAGGCGAGCATCCGGAATATTTTGCGGCTTCCCTGATGCTGTTGACGATCTGGCTGGCAGTTACCCTGCTGCGTGGTTATGCCACCGGGTTCGTTTTCCCCGTGAGCCCCGTAGTAACTACGTTGCTGCTGTTCTGCGGCTGGCTGGGTTTCAGCATGGTCTGGAGTCTGGCCCCCTACGCCAGTTTGTTCAGATTGTGGGAAGTGGCCAGTGTGCTGTTGGTATTCCTCATATGGAAACTGGCCCCCACGCAGCGGGGCTGGCGGACACTTTTTTTTCTTGTGCAGTGCCTTGGGGTTGCCCTCGCCCTTTATGCCCTGTACCAAAAATTTGGTCTCCAGCAGGATCCACGCTCATTTTTTTCCACCCGCAATTCGCATGCGGCCTTTCTTAATCTTGTCGCGTTGGCGGGGATGGGTGGATGTCTCCATAGCCTGGCCAGGGGACGCCTGGCCTGGTCGGCCAGCTGCTGGCATGGATTGGCCCTGTTTCTGCTGGCTTTTGCAGTTTTTTTGACCGGGAGTCGTGGCGCGACCCTCGCGCTCCTGATTGGCAGTGCGCTTGTACTTTGGACGAACCGCAAGGCGATACCGACCTACGCGTCGCTCGCGGTGTTGCTGTTGCTTGCGCTCGCCTATGGGGCGACTGAACTTAGCGGGGCGGGGGTGGTCGCGGACCGGCTACTCTCCCTGTCCGAGCCCGGCAGCGCCGGGATGAGCCGCTTTATTATCTGGGAGCCCGCATGGCGTATGTTCCTTGAGGCGCCATGGTTGGGTGTGGGGGCCGGAATCTTCTTTCTCGCCTATCCACCCTATCGCGAGGTTGCTGATACGAGTTCCGGTGCCCATGTCCATAATGATTATCTGGAACTGGCGATAGAGACTGGAATTCCGGGCGTGACACTTTTCTTGCTGTTCCTGCTGGCTGTGGGGCTGCTTTACCGCCGGGCCATGCGCCATGTTGAGCCTGGGCATGACTCACGGCTGGAGATGTCGGGCCTGTTCGCAGGGCTGGTGGCGACCGCCTTACACAGCTTTTTTACCTTCAATTTTTATATTCTGCCGGTCGTCATACTGGTCGGGCTGGTATTGGCCCGTCTGCACCAGCTTGCCACCGGGGTGCTGCCCGTCACTAATTTCAAACTACAGCCGGCACGCCGGTTTACTCCTTTGGGTTACCGGCTGATCATCTTTTTTGGCATGTTGTTGCCGTTTCTCTATCTATTGGGCACGGGCCTTAGCCAGCACCAGTGGGATCAGGCGCAGCTACGCTTGCAGAAAGGCGAAATTCAGGAAGCGCTTCAGGCCCTCAAGGGAATCCCGTTTTATGCCCCGGGTTCCGTTGTGGCCCGTAACGAAGAGGCGCGGATTTACACGGCCCTCCTGCATCGGGATCCGGACATGCCCGCCGCCAGGCGTGCCGGGTTTTATCAGGAGGCGACGCGTTTGCTGGCCAGGGCGCAACGTGATAACCCGCTCTCCCCACAAACTTATTTTTATCAGGGACAGCTGGCACAAACGGTGCCTGAGCTTGCCGGGGATCGTTGGCGGGAGCAGGCAGGTGATGCCTACGCCGCGGCCCTGCGTACAGATCCCCGTTTTTATCTTGCGCGCATGGCCTATGCCCACCTGTTACTGGAGCAGAAAGAAGAGATCAGGGCGCTGGAGCTGCTTAAAGGGGGAAGCGAACATCCTTATAAGCCAAGGGTCCCGTTGTTGGGATACTACCAACTTCTGGTTGAACGGCTCAGAGCGGGTGGGGATATCAAGGGTGCCGAGAGGATCGAAGCCCGCCGCCAGGAAGTCATCGCTAAATTTGTGGCCGCAGGGCAGCCGAAGACGCTTGCAGACTAGGCGTCTGTCTTACTACTTTTCCAGACCGACGGAGCCGCCTCTTCGGGAGCAGGTTGAGTGCTTTTGCTTTTGGTATAGAGCTTGCTGCCCTGGGATGCTGCTGCAGGCACCTTTTTTTTGCGCGCTGTCCGAGCATTTTTTGCGGGCCGCTTTTTTGTGGCGGTTTTCCTGGGTGCGGGGCCGTTATCGGCGGTATTGTCTGCCACCGCGGTGTTGGCTAAATGCGGGTGGATGATACGTAGCAAGGCCTTTAGTACCTTCGGATTGCCGGCAACGATATCACCGGATTTCAGGTAATCGGTTCCACCATCGGGTTCCGTGACGATGCCGCCCGCCTCCTGAATGAGCAGTGCTCCTGCAGCCATGTCCCAGCTTTGCAGATCAAACTCCCAGAAGCCGTCAAGCCGTCCTGCGGCCACGTAGGCGAGATCCAGCGCCGCGGAGCCGGCCCGCCGTACGCCCTCGGTCTGCCCGAAGAGCTCCCGCAGGATGGCGAGGTAGGGTTCAATCCGTCCTAGTCGCCGGTAGGGAAAGCCGGTGCCCAGCAAGGCGTGTTCGAGGCGATTGCAGCGGGAGACCCGAATACGTTTGTCGTTGAGCAAGGCGCCACGTCCCCGGCTGGCGCTAAATATCTCCGCACGCAGCGGATCGTAGATTACGCCGTGTTCAAGCCGACCATGGCGGGTGATGCCGATGGAAACCGAGAACTGCGGGAAGCCGTGGAGAAAATTGGTGGTGCCATCCAGGGGGTCAATAATCCAGGTGTATTCATCGTCGCCCTGCTGACCTCCTTCCTCTCCGAGGATGCCGTGTCCCGGGTAGATGCGCCGAATTGCCTGCACGATACTTTGCTCGGCCTGCCGATCGACCTCGCTGACCAGTTCGTTGAAGCTTTTGCGGGTTACGCTGAGAGCATCCAGACGATCCAGATGGGAGACGATGAGTTTGCCGGCGGCACGGGCGGCGGGAATGGCGATATTAAGCAGGGGTTCCATGGACGGCCCTTTTGGGGGAAGCGTGATGACGAGGTGCGCGATTGTAGTCGTTTCCCCGGTCCTGGTGAAAGGATAAGCAGCCTGTCCGGCAATAGGAGAGCTACTGTGGAAAAGCCGATTCTGGCCAGATTTTTCCGTAATTTTCGTTGGATAGACTCATATTCTCCTCAAATGACCAAGAAATCTGACTCAAAACAGCATCTCCTCGCTACGGTTTCTATTGCCGGACAGGCTGCTTGCGATCTTTTCAGTGTGACGGCTTGCCGTTACGCTCTTACCCCGGACTACAGGTGAAGGATGTTGGAAATGTCGACAGCGGATACACAGTGGCGCACCCGGCTACGGGTGGTGCTGGTGGGAACAACTCATCCGGGCAACATCGGTGCCGCGGCACGCGCCATGAAAACCATGGGCCTTGAGCGTCTCTATTTGGTTTCTCCCGAGCGCTTTCCCTGTGCCGAGGCTACTGCACGAGCGGCGGGTGCTGACGATCTGCTGGCGGCGGCGGTGTGTTGCGATAGCTTGGCCGAGGCAGTCTCTGATTGTGCCTGGGCGGTGGGTACCAGCGCACGCTCCCGCCACATTGCCTGGCCGACCCTCGACCCCGAAGGCTGCGCGCGGCAGGCAATTGCCGGTACCGCAGACGGGGAGGTGGCGCTGGTGTTTGGTCGCGAGCGTTCCGGGCTGAGTAATGCAGAGCTGGATCTGTGTCAGGCGGTGGTTCATATCCCCACTAACCCGGCCTTCAGCTCCCTGAACCTTGCGTCGGCGGTGCAGATTCTGGCCTATGAGCTATCCCGTGCCGGGGCCAGGGAGCCCGTGGCGCCCACTGTCGAGGAGCCCGCCGCCAGTGTGGAGGAGATGGAGCGTTTTTATGTCCACCTGGAGGAGGCCCTGCGGTCGATTGGTTATCTTGATCCCCGGGCTCCCAAGCTATTGATGCGCCGGATGCGTCGTTTATATGGCCGGGCCCGGCCACTGGAGAGCGAGGTGAGTATTTTGCGCGGGATACTGAGTGCCACCCTGGCGCAATCTTCCCGCTAGGTATCCGTCGAATTCAGGGCGGGCAGACCGTCCAGCAGGACCTGGTTACCGCTAATCTCAAGGCGCTTTTCAGCAAACCAGCGAATGGCCTGTGGAAAGATCCGGTGTTCTTGTCTGAGAACCCGGGCAGCCAAACTATCTGCGCTGTCATCTGCCAGCACGGGAACCCGTGCCTGGATGATGATCGGGCCGCCGTCCACCTCGTCAGAGACAAAATGGACGCTGGCACCGTGTTCACGGTGCCCGGCATCAATGGCGCGCTGGTGGGTATGGAGCCCTGGAAAGGCGGGCAGAAGTGAGGGATGAATATTGATTAGTCGCCCGGCATAGCGGGCGACAAAGGCCGGGCTGAGGATACGCATGAAGCCGGCAAGAACCACCAGCCCCGGTTTATGGCGGTCAATCTCGTCGCACAGGGCCCCGTCGTAGGCGCTGCGATCGGGGTAGTTCTGGTGCCTCAGTACGGAGGTGGTGATACCGGCGTTACGCGCTCGCTCCAGCCCGAAGGCATCTTCAACATTGCTGATTACCGCACGAATCACCACCGGCAAATCCAGCGCGGTGCTATCGATAATGGACTGCAGATTGGTTCCGCCGCCCGAGATGAGGATGACGATGGAGAGCTTGCCCCCTTTGCCCGCATTCATTCGACGATAACGAGGGGTGCTGCGGAGTCTTCGCCCTTTTCAATGCTGCCGATAATCCAGGCCTTTTCACCGCTGGCGTGAAGTATCTCCAGGGCCTCTTGCTCGACCCCGGCGGGTACGCAGACGGTCATGCCGATGCCGCAATTGAAAGTACGGTGCATCTCTTCGGCGTCGACATTGCCGGCAGTCTGTAGCCAATCAAAAACCGGGGGCGCTTGCCAACTGTCGGAGTGCAAACGGGCCAGAGTTCCCGCAGGCATAACCCGTGGCAGATTTTCCAACAGGCCACCGCCGGTAATATGGGCAACCCCATGTACCGGCACGCTGTCGATGAGTTTTAGCATCGAACGGACGTAGATGCGGGTAGGCTTTATCAGGGCCGTCGCCAGGGTATCTTCACCCATGGGCTGGTCCAGATCCGCGTCCACGTGTTCCAGAATACGGCGGATAAGGGAGTAGCCGTTGGAATGGGGCCCACTGGCACCGATACCGATGATGCTATCGCCCGGACCAACCCTGGAACCATCGATGATTTTGGATTTTTCCACGATGCCGACGCAAAAGCCGGCGAGGTCGTAGTCTCCGCCCTCGTAGAGCCCCGGCATCTCCGCGGTTTCCCCGCCGATAAGAGCCGCTCCGGCATAGCGGCAACCGCGGGCAATACCCGCAATCACCGCCTCGGCAACATCGATTTCCAGTTTTCCGGTGGCGTAATAATCGAGGAAAAAGAGTGGCTCCGCGCCAGTCACCAGCACGTCATTGGCGCACATCGCCACCAGATCGATGCCGATACCATCGTGCATACCGGTCTCGATGGCGAGGCGCAATTTGGTGCCCACGCCATCGGTGCCAGAGACCATGATGGGTTGCCGATAGCGATCCAGTGGCAGCTCAAAGAGTCCGCCGAAGCCACCGATGCTGCTCAGTACCCCGGGTCGCCGGGTGGACTTGGCAATGGGACCGATGCGTGTGACCAGATCGTTAGCCAGGTCGATATCGACGCCGGCATCGCGGTAACTGAGAGATTGTTTGTCCGGGGAAGTCACGCGCGCATGGTATAGACGGTGTCCGTGGGGTGCAATCGCGATTTTGCCTTGGCTCTATGGGCCCCGGCCTTGACTTGCTCCCGATGCTTGCATAGCGTGCCGGCCATGTCTGAATTGCTTCACTTTCGGCGCATGCCGTGGATATGCCTCGCCGTGCTGCTGGTACTGGCCTCCGGGATTGCCCGTGGCGCCGAGGTCGGGGGACTCTACGAGGCGGGTGTTCCGGTGCGGGACAAGAGTCGTGGAGAGAAGAGCCGGGCCTTTCGTTTGGCTCTGGAGCAGGTGTTGGTGAAGGTGAGCGGTAGTCGGGCACCACTGCTTGGTCCACGACTTCGACCCGCGTTCCGAAGGCCCGAGGGCTATGTACAGCAGTTTCGCTATCAGCTGGTGGAGCCTGGTGCCCCTGACGTGAACGAGGGCCTGCCGCTTATGCTCCAGGTAAGCTTCGACCACGATAGCGTCAATCGCCTGTTACGCCAGACAGGTTTTCCGGTGTGGGGACGGACTCGCCCGGCGATGCTGATGTGGCTGGCGCTGGAGCAGGCCAAGGGCAGAACCATACTGGCAGGCGATGATCCCGGCCCTCTGCCCAAGCTGCTGCAGGCCAGTGCCGGGGCTCGCGGGTTGCCCCTCAACTTGCCGATCCTCGATCTTGAGGACCAGACACGGGTGCGCATCACGGATATTTGGGGAGGGTTCCTGGAGCCGGTTTATGCCGCCTCCCGACGCTATGGCAGTGATGCCGTGCTTGTGGGCAAGGCCTACCCGGTATTGCCCACCTTGTGGGAGGTACGTTGGTCGCTCATGCTGGACGACGGGATACAGCACTGGACCAACCGTGCGGATAGCGTAGAGGCCCTGTTGGAAGAAGGCATCCATGCCAGTGCTGATCGACTGGCTACGGCTTTTGGACGGATAGAAGAAGGGGCTGCCGGGGCGGAGGTGCTGGTGGTCAAGGGACTTGGCCGACTGGAGGATTATGCCCGGGTGCATGCCTATCTGCGATCTCTGGAGCGGGTTCGCCAGGTTGAGGTCGTGCGTCTGGAGGGCGAGCGGGTCAGTTTCCGCATCGACGCGCGCGGCGGCCTGGAGGCCCTGCAACGCCTGTTGGAACTGGGTGAGGTGCTGATAAGAGAGGATGGCGCGAGCAGTGCCTTTCGCCTGCGCCCATGAGCGGTGTAAACCCTATGAGTGATTCACAACGATGGTTCGTTCTCGCCAGCATTGCCGGGGCAGGAGGACTGGTTTATCTGCTGGCCCCGGTACTCATTCCCTTTGCCGCTGCCGGCTTGCTGGCCTATTTCGGTGACCCGCTGGTAGACCGTCTCGAGAGCAAGCGGGTCCCTCGTACCCTTGCGGTAGTTTGTGTGTTCGTCATTTTCGGCATCCTGGCCTTGTTGCTGGTGCTACTCCTGGTGCCCTTGTTGCAGCAGCAGATTTTATCTTTTCTACGCTTGTTGCCGGCGGGCCTGGAGTGGACGCAGACTTACCTCCTGCCGCGTATTTCCAATGCGTTGGGGCTGGAGGGTGAACTGCCGGGCTTCGATACACTGCGACAGGCGCTGGCGCAAAATTGGCAAAAGGCAGGCGGATTTGCACTCAACCTGATGGCCGAGATTTCCCAGTCCGGAATGATGATCCTGGCGTGGATTGGGAACCTGATACTGATTCCGGTGGTGACCTTCTACCTGCTGCGCGACTGGGACTTGCTGATGCGGCACCTGCGGCAGCTGCTGCCGCGCAATATCGAAACCCGGGTGGTGGCTCTGGTGGGGGAGGTGGATAAGGTGCTGGCAGAGTTTCTGCGTGGTCAACTGCTGGTGATGGCGGCGCTGGCGGTTATCTACACCGTTGGGCTTTCGCTGCTCGGCCTGGAACTGGCGTTGCTCATTGGGGTGACTGCTGGCCTGGTGAGCTTTGTGCCCTATCTGGGGCTGATGGTCGGCCTCACCTTCGCCGGCATCGCAGCCTTTTTTCAGTTCCATGCCCTGGAACCCGTGTTGTTAGCGGGCCTGGTCTTTGTGGTGGGGCAGCTGGCCGAGGGTATGTTTCTGACCCCGCGCCTGGTAGGGGAACGCATCGGGCTCCATCCGGTGGCAGTGCTCTTCGCGGTGCTTGCCGGTGGTCAGTTATTTGGCTTCATCGGCATCCTGCTGGCACTGCCCGTGGCCGCGGTGATCATGGTTGTGCTCGTCCATTTTCATAACGCCTACCGCGAAAGCGGTTATTACCAGCCGTGAGTGATGTGCGTCCCACCCAGCTCCCGCTCGCGGTGGGGCTGTCCAGCCGTGCCTCGTTCGAAAACTTCGTGGTGGGCGCCAATCAAGAGGCAGTAGCCGCCGTTGAGGCCCATTGCAGCGGAGTGAATCAGGGCCTGCTCTATCTCTGCGGGAACTCCGGAACCGGAAAGAGTCATTTGTTGGAGGCGGCTTGCCGACGGGTCAGCGGAATGAACGCAGCGGCGGCTTACCTGCCCTTGCACGAGTCGGATACCCTGGGGGCCGGCATTCTGTCCGGTTTCAGCTCACTGCGGCTGGTTTGTCTCGATGGCCTGGAACGGGTGGCCGGACAAGCGGATTGGGAGGAGGCGCTGTTTCACTTTCTCAACCAGGCTGAGGCAGCGGGTGCCCGCGTTATTGTGGCGGCAAGGCCTGCGCCTGCCACGCTGGGGTGCCAGCTGCCTGACCTCAGTTCCCGCCTGGCGGCAGGTTTGGTTATCCGCCTTTCCGTTCTGGACGACGCCCAGCGTTGCACCGTACTCCAGGCCCATGCCCGGGAACGGGGATTCTCCCTCGCCCCCGAGGTGGCGCAATACCTGTTACGCCGGCAAAGCCGGGATATTCATTCCTTGCTGGCCCTGCTGGACAGCATTGACCGCTCTTCGCTGGCGGCCCAGCGACGGGTCACCATTCCCTTCCTGAAGGAGATGCTGGGGGATTAAGGGATCGCCTGCAGGCAACTGGCGGTCTTTGCAATTCGTCGCCCGAGGGCGATGCACAGATGTTTCTCCTCGGTTGTAAGCGGCTGGCTGGGTTTTCCGCCAGCCACGTGGCTGGGTCCGTAGGGGGTGCCACCGCTTTGGGTAGTGAGGAGCTCCGGCTCCGTATAGGGCAGGCCCACGAGCAGCATGCCGTGGTGGAACAGCGGGATCATCATGGACAGCAGGGTCGCTTCCTGACCGCCGTGGGCGCTGGAACTGGAGGTGAAGACCCCCGCCGGCTTGTCGACGAGCGCGCCGGAAAACCATTGGGAACCGGTCCCGTCCAGGAAGTGCTTAAGCGGTGCCGCCATGTTGCCGAAATGGGTCGGACTGCCAAGTGCGAGCCCCGCGCAGTCTTCGAGATCCTGCGCTACGGCGTAGGGCGGACCTTCCGCGGGAATGGAATCTTCGGTCGCCTCGCAGACTGCTGAGACCTTGGGAACGGTACGGATCCGCGCCGCCATGCCAGGGACTTCCTCCACACCCCGCGCCACCAGGCGGGCCATTTCCGCGACGCTTTGGTTGGTGCTGTAATAGAGCACCAGAATTTCCCCCATTTCTAGACGATCTCCAGCACGTTTTGCGGCGGACGTCCGAGAGCAGCCTTGTTATTCGCCAGCACGATGGGGCGCTCGATGAGGATCGGATTGTCGGTCATGGCCTGAACCAGAACCGAGCGAGAGAGCGAGGTGTCAGCCAGGTTCTGTTCCTTGTAGACACGCTCCCCGGTGCGCATTAATTGCCGTGGCTCCATGCCCAGCAGACCGAGAATTTCTTCCAGTCTTTCAGTCGTCGGCGGCGTTTTCAGGTACTCCACGATTTCCGGCTCGATGCCACGATCCTGAAGCAATTGAAGGGTCTGGCGGGACTTGCTGCAACGGGGGTTATGGAAGATGGTAACAGTCATTATCAGTCCTGTGTCTGTTGTGGGGTGGGTAGTCCGCCGCATCGTGTTGACAGTTCTTCGGAGGCGGTGCTAGCGTGCCGGCGGATTATAGGCTTTCCCATTTCCTTTTACCTAGAGCCACTCTATGTCTGCCCTGTGGATCCGATTGATACGTTTTTTTGTGGTGCTTGCCAGTGCCGTCATGCTGGCGGCCTGTGCGGTGATGCCGACTCAGGAGATGAGTGACGCGCGTCAGGCGCTGAAGGCGGCAAGAACCGTTGGGGCGGCCAGTCACACCCCGGACAAACTGGCACAGGCAGAGTCTCTGCTTGCCCGGGCGCGCCAGGATTTACGCCAGCAGGCCTACGATGATGCGCGAGCCAAGGCGTTGGCGGCACGAAAGGCAGCGCTCGTCGCTCGTGCCATGAGTGAAATTCTGGTCGCGGCGACCCGATCCGTGGCGGCAGGTCGGAAAAAGGGTCTGGATGTCAGTGCCGCGGAGCTGCGTTTGTCCGCGGTGCGCCGGGCGGCGCGACAGGGCGAGCTAAAAAAACTGCGGGTGTTGGCGGCTGAGGTGCAGGCATTGATGGAACGCGCATCCCGCTAATCCCGGGTGGCGCGGTAGTCCACGCGCTCATAATTTCCACTATTGTCCAGGCAGCGTTCAAGCACGATTCGATGGGTGGTGCCGTTGTCAGTTTCGACCATCATCGGACGTTCGGTGGCGTAGATGCCCGCGGGAATGAGGAGGGTGGGTTTCCCTGAATTATCTGCCGCCGCCAGTACCAGGGCTGGCAGTTGATTCGGCGCGGATCCTTTGGAATCTGCCGGGCGCAGCAGAACCGCCCGGGCTTTTTTCCCGAGGAACTGGATGCCGGCCTGGTGAACTCCATCCTCCCCGATGTTGAGCCATCGTACGACTCCGATATTCCACCGTGTTTCGGGCTTGGTACGGATACCCACAAGCTCTCCGACCCTCGGGGCGATGCCCGGTGAAACCTGCCGCAGCATTCCGACTCCCCCCGGCCCCTCGTTGGCAATTTCCCAGGATTCCGTGGTGTAGCCATGGGCGGCCGGAGCGGGGGTAAATTCGTTGTCGGGCAGGCCGATTTCAATGTTGTTTCCATCCCCGGTTTCCAGACTGTCATCGTTGCTGGCGGCATCGTCGATGGGCGTTGTGTTTGCGGGCATTCCGCCCAGGTAATGATGCAGGGTGCTAATCCCGCTAGCGATTAAAACCTCTCCCGTTCCGGCAGCGCGGGGCAGGTGACGTTGTGGGGGCAGCCCAAAGGCGCGCACCATGTGTTGCAACAGGGGGCGGGTTCCCGGGGCATGACTGTCGGGTGGTAGCTCAAGCCGGGAGCGGAGTGCCGCCAGCAGGGGGTTGGTATCCAGCAGGTAGCCGGAATCGGTTGCCGTCACTGCTTCACGGCAAGGGCTGGGGGCATCGCCATTGGTTGGGATCAGAAACAGCCCGGTAAATTTGTTCGTCGGCTCGCTTACCCGGATGACGGCTTTGTCCGCGTCGGCCATCAGCAAGCGAAAGATCGTCCAGATCTTTCCATAGGCGAGGTGGCTGGGATCTACCAGGCTGCAGAGCAGAATTTGTTTGTAGAGGTGATCCGGGCTGAGGTGTGCCCCTGAATGGGCTGCGTCTGCTTTTCCTGCCTGCTGGTGGAGGACTGATTTTTCTGCAAAAGCCCATAACTCACCCAGTTCGCGCCAGAGCGTGGCGGACGCGGGGTGGTATTGTTCAAAACAAAGCAGGATTTCGTTGACGAGGCAGTGGATGCTCCGCTGGATGGCGGTGGCGAGTGTTTTATTTTTTCCCCACAGACTGCGGGTTGCGGGGTTGTCGCTGAGTACGAGCTTGTAGCCACCCGCCAATTCAGATAGCAGTTGGCGTAACGCACTGGTCTCCGAGCGCGTTTTTTCCAGGGTGCCTGCATTGCTGCCGGAGGTTTGTTTTTCCCGAACTTGCAGCAGGTCGAGGCAGGGCCGCCGGTAGTACTCCAGTAGCTCGAAGCGCAGGCCCGGTTTTAGCGGTGAGCGGTTGAGCTTGTGGAGTGCTCCACGTAATTCGCGCATCAGTACCCCGGGGTTTGCGTAGGGCAGCGCATCGATCCAGTCCTCCACGTAGACAGATCGTATTTCCACCTCGGGATCGGCTTGTGCGGCCACCTGCGGCAGGCGGATGTTTAGGTCCATTGAGCATCCTCAGGAAAGGGGAAGTGCCCGATTCTCGCAGAATTGAGTCGATAGGTGAAAGCTATCCGGGTATTAGCGGCGCTATAATTTCCCTTCGAGCGGCAGTTGTGTGGTGGTTTTATGAGCAAGCAGGTATGTCGGCGGTGTCTGGTGGATGGGCGGGTGCAGGGCGTGTATTTCCGGGCCTCGACTCGCCAGAAGGCACTGGAGCTCGGGCTTGGGGGACATGCCAATAATCTGCCCGATGGCCGGGTCGAGGTTCTGGTTTGTGGTGAGATTACCGCGGTCCATGCACTATGTGCCTGGCTGCGCCATGGGCCCAGGGCTGCCCGTGTTGACCAACTGGACTGTCAGGACATTGCCGGTGCCCTGGCAACGCAGGATTTTTCCACAGGCTAAGAGACTCGAAATGGCAGATGAACCAACCCGCATGAGCCGGGAACAGGTACTGGGGGCATTGCCCCCTCCCGTAGCAGACGATTTATTGCCGGCAATTCGCAAGGCAGTACGGGCCAGTGGACGCAAGCTGGTGGTGATTGATGATGATCCTACGGGCTGCCAGACGGTACATGACTTGCCGGTGCTGTGTGACTGGTCGGTGGAGAGTCTGGCGGCAGAACTGGCGGGCGAATACCCCGCCTTTTACATCCTCACCAATTCCCGTGGATTACCCTTGGCCGAGGCGCAGGCGTTAACCCTTGATGTCGCTGAAAATCTTGCTCGGGCGGCGGCGCGGACAGGGCAGGATTTTGCCGTGGTGAGCCGCAGTGATTCCACCTTGCGTGGGCACTTTCCCGGAGAGGTGGAGGCCTTGGCGGAAGGGCTGACCGACCCCTTTCATGCGTGGATTCTGATTCCCTTCTTTCTGGAAGGTGGACGATACACCGTTGCCGATGTGCATTATGTAGATGAGGTGGGCTGCTTTGTCCCGGCGGGGGAAACCGCCTTTGCCCGTGATCCGGCCTTCGCCTTTAAAGCCTCTAATTTGCGCACATGGGTGGAGGAAAAGACCGCGGGGCGAGTGACAGCTGACGATGTCGTCTCCATTTCCATAGAAGATCTGCGCCAGGGTGGCCCGGAGCGAGTCAGTGCCCTGCTCAATGCCCTGCCTTGCAAGGCCGTGTGCGTCGTAAACGCGGCTCACATGCGTGATCTTGAGGTCTTTAGCCTGGGGCTGCTGGCGGCGGAGGCGGGCGGAAAGCGTTTTCTGTGTCGAACCGCCGCGTCTTTTGTGCCGGCACGCATCGGCCTCGAACCTCGCCCCCTGCTGGAGTCAACGGAGCTGGAGCTGGGGTCCGGTGGTGGCCTCATGATGGTGGGGTCTCACGTACCAAAAACCACTGCCCAACTGGAGACCTTGTTGGCTTCCTGGCCCTGTCGGACACTGGAAGTGGACGTGGAGCAGCTACTGCAGGAGGCGCATCGGGAGGCGGAAATCCAACGCGTTGCCAGGGCTGCAGGCGAGGCCCTGAAGGCCGGTGAAGACGTGGTGATTTATACCGGGCGTATGTTGCACAAGGTGGCTGGAAAAGAGGCCAACCTGAATATCAGCCAGCGCGTCTCCGCCGGACTGGTGGCGATACTGCGGGGAATAAACACTCGCCCACGCTACCTGGTCGCCAAGGGCGGCATTACCTCCAGTGATCTCGCTACCCGTGCGCTGGAGGTCACGCGTGCCCTGGTGCCTGGTCAGATTCTGCCCGGCGTGCCGGTGTGGAATCTCGGGCCTGAAAGTCGCTTTCCCGGATTGCCCTACGTGGTCTTTCCCGGGAATGTTGGCGACGAGGATGGTTTGCTGGCGATAGCCCGCAAGCTGAGAAAGGAGCCCTAGTCTTCGGCTAGTTCCGAGGCGATGCGTTTGCCGATCCAGGCGACCACTTCAGCCACGGCAATTTCGGTGTTTTCCTCATCGCGCCGACCCTTGTATTCCACGTTCCCTGCATCGAGGCCACGGTCTCCAAGCACTATGCGATGGGGGATGCCGATCAATTCAGCATCAGCAAACATCACGCCGGGACGGACCCGGCGGTCGTCTAACAGTACCTCGATGCCCGCATCGCAAAGATCTTTGTACAGGCTCTCCACGGCCTCCCGCAGGCGCGCAGACTTGTGCATGTTCATGGGCAGCAGGGCCACCTGAAAGGGCGCGATAGCGGTGGGCCAGGTAATGCCCCTGGCATCGTGGTTCTGCTCGATGGCGGCGGCGACGACCCGTGAGACACCGATGCCATAGCAGCCCATGGTGAGGGCGATGGCTTTGCCCGATTCATCGAGACAGACCGCGTTCATGGCCTCGCTGTACTTGGTGCCTAGCTGAAAGATATGCCCGACCTCGATGCCACGGGCGATGCCGAGGGTCCCGTGACCATCGGGGCTGGGATCGCCATCCATGACATTGCGCAGATCGGCGGCCTCGGCCAGCGGCAGGTCACGTTCCCAGTTCACCCCGCTCAAATGCTGGCCATCGGTATTGGCTCCGCAGACAAAATCAGCGACTTCCAGGGCGGCGTAATCAGCAACAATGGGGATGCCAAGCCCGATGGGCCCGATAGAACCGGGGCTGGCCCCAGTGGCTGCCCGGACTTGTTCCTCCGCCGCCAGGCAGACGGGCGCTGCCACCAGGGGGTGCTTTCCCGCCTTGACGAGATTGAGCTGGTGATCGCCGCGCAGTACCAGGGCCACCAGTTGCTCGTCTGTTCCTTCCACCAGCAGGGTTTTAAGGCAGCGTGTTGCCGGTACTTCGAGGAATTTGCTGACTTCTTCAATGCTCTGTATTCCCGGGGTGGCCTGCTCGGTCAGGGTCTCGGTGGCGGCGGGGCGTGCCTCGATGGATGGAATCGTGGCGGCCATCTCGATATTCGCGGCATAGTCACCCTCACTGCTAAAGGCGATGGCATCCTCACCGGAGTCGGCGAGTACGTGAAACTCCTCCGAGCCGCTACCACCAATGGCACCGGTGTCGGCCTTGACCACGCGGAAATCGAGGCCGGTGCGGCTGAAGATCCGGGTATAGGCCTCACGCATGTCCTGATAACTTTTATCCAGGCCTTCCTTGTCCAGATCGAAGGAATAGGCGTCTTTCATGAGGAATTCGCGCGCCCGCATGATCCCGAAGCGGGGGCGGGTTTCGTCGCGGAACTTGGTCTGGATCTGGTAGAAATTGCTGGGCAGCTGCTTGTAGCTGCGGATCTCCCGTCGCACCATGTCGGTGATTACTTCTTCGTGGGTGGGGCCAACGCAAAATTCCCGCTGATGGCGATCATGGAGGCGTAGCAGTTCGGGACCGAATTCACCCCAGCGCCCGGATTCCTGCCAGAGCTCTGCCGGCTGAATGGCGGGCATGAGTACTTCTTGGGCACCTGCTCGATCCATTTCCTCGCGCACGATGGCCTCAACCTTGCGCAGTACGCGCAACCCCAGCGGCAGCCAGGTATACAAGCCGGCGGCAAGCTTGCGGATCATCCCCGCACGCAACATTAACTGGTGGCTTATTATTTCCGCGTCGGCGGGGACCTCCTTGACCGTGGCCAGGAGAAGTCGGGTGGTACGCATGGGGGAAACCTTGTGTTTTTGTGGGGGGGGGAAGCTACTCGCAGTTCTCTTTAATCTGTTGGCGGGTAGCCTCAAGGCGTTTCTGGCGGGTCTTTTCATCAAGATAGACAAATTCACCGCCGGTATTTTTGTCGCGGATCCGCGGCGCGGTTTTTAGTACCTCAAGATTCTTTCGGGCTGTTGTGCAATTTTTCTTTTTCGCTTCCTTGTCCTTTTTGAGCCGGGCGGCCTTTTCGGCCCCAAGTTTTCGTTCCAGTCGCTGTTCTTCGGCCTTCTCCTGCAAAGCCCCCAGTTGTTTTTTTGCATCTTCATCGCGAACGGGGGAGGTGTGGGCCTTGATCTCGGTAGCGGAACGCCCCACCGGCGGGTGCTGGGTGTATTGGGTCTCACCCTTGCTGTCGACCCATTTGTACATGCGGGCAAAACTGTCTTGCATGGGCAGCAAGGTGACTAGAGCGAGCAGAATCAGGAGGAATTTTTGCATGGGGATATCCAAGTTATAGGCTCTATATTAGCCCGGGATACCGGGAGAGTATAAGACACGCTGCCAAGGGGTGCTGCCAGGTGGCTCTCATGTTTCTCTCTTCTTTGCTGTGGAGCGGGCAGGACCCTCACCTGCAGTACCTTGATCTCTCTGCAAATACGCAGTAGTTTAGCCGGCCAGCATGCTGCATCAGCGCCCGCTATCGCGGGCATTTTTTATTTACGAGGTTGTTAATAGTGGAACTCACCGGCGCACAAATCCTTTGTCGTTTCCTCAAAGATGAGGGAGTGGAGTATGTCTTTGGTTATCCCGGTGGCTCGGTACTGTTCATTTACGATGAGTTGTACAAGCAGGATGCAGTCAAACACATCCTGGTTCGCCACGAGCAGGGTGCTACCCATATGGCCGACGGCTATGCGCGCGCCACCGGCAAGCCGGGCGTGGTGTTGGTGACCTCCGGGCCAGGGGCGACCAACGCGGTGACGGGTATAGCTACTGCGTACATGGATTCCATCCCGATGGTGGTCATTACCGGCCAGGTGCCTACCCAGGCCATTGGCAGCGATGCCTTTCAGGAGGTGGACAGCGTGGGTATCACGCGTCCCTGCGTAAAGCACAATTTCCTGGTAAAGGACGTGAAGGATCTGACCCAGACCCTTAAAAAGGCCTTTCATGTGGCCACTTCCGGTCGGCCAGGCCCGGTGGTGGTGGATATTCCCAAGGATGTCACGGCACTCAAGGCCGATTATGTGTATCCGACAGCGGTCGAGATGCGTTCTTACAATCCGGTCACCCGGGGACACGGCGGTCAGATTAAGAAGGCGCTAAAACTGATTCTTGGTGCCAAACGGCCCATGGTGTATTCCGGCGGCGGCGTGGTTCTCGGCGAGAGCTCGGCGGAACTGACGGAAGTGGTCCAGCAACTGGGTTATCCCATTACCAGCACGCTCATGGGGCTGGGTGCGTACCCGGGCGCCGATCGCCAGTTTCTCGGTATGCTGGGCATGCATGGCACTTACGAGGCTAATATGGCGATGCACGGCTGTGACGTGCTCATCGCCATTGGTGCGCGCTTTGACGACCGCGTGGTGGGCGATGTTAAAAAATTCTGCCCCAAGGCGAAGATCATCCATATCGATATCGATCCGGCATCCATCTCCAAGGTGGTAAAGGTTCATATTCCCATCGTGGGTGGCGTCAAAGAAGTACTCGAGGAACTCCTGGCGGCGCTCAAGACCACCGAGCAGCAGCGCGATGAAGACGCGTTGGCGGGATGGTGGCAGCAGATTGAGGAATGGCGTGCGAAGAAGTGCCTCTCCTATGCAAATTCCAGCGAGCTGATCAAGCCGCAGGCGGTATTGGAAGCCTTATACAAGCTGACTGATGGTGATGCCTATGTGGCCTCGGATGTGGGTCAGCACCAGATGTTTGCGGCCCAGTATTATCCCTTCAAGGAGCCCCGACGCTGGATTAATTCCGGCGGGCTCGGGACCATGGGCTTTGGTTTGCCCGCGGCAATGGGGGTGCAGTTTGCCTACCCTGATGAGACTGTTGCCTGTATCACCGGCGACGGCAGCATCATGATGTGCATTCAGGAACTAGCTACCGCCAAACAATATGGTCTGCCAGTCAAGATTCTCAGCTTGAATAACGGCTATCTGGGGATGGTGCGTCAGTGGCAGGAATTCTTTTATGACAAGAATTATTCCCAGTCGTACATGGAAACGCTTCCTGATTTCGTGAAATTGGCGGAGAGTTTTGGCCATGTGGGGCTGCGTATCGACAAGGCCGCCGATGTAGAGGGGGCCTTGAAAGAGGCGTTGTCCCGCAAGGACGACCTGGTGTTCATGGACTTTATTACCGACCCCTCGGAGAACGTCTATCCTATGATGGAGGCCGGTAAGGGGCACAACGAGATGCTGTTGAGGGAGCTGGCCTGATGCGCCATATCATTGCAATGCTGATGGAAAATGAGCCGGGCTCCCTGAGCCGGGTGGCGGGGCTGTTCTCCGCGCGCGGCTACAATATCCATTCCCTGTGTGTGGCCCCCACGGAAGACCCGACCGTTTCCCGGCTGACGCTGGTCACCCGCGAGAAGGACGAAGGTATCGTCGAGCAGATCACCAAACAGCTCAACAAGCTGGTGGATGTGATTAAGGTGCTTGATCTGACCGAGGGTGAGCACGTGGAACGCGCGATCATGTTGGTGAAGGTGCGCGCAACCGGGGCCCGGCGCGAGGAACTGAAGCGTCTCTCCGATATTTTCCGTGGCCGCATCCTTGATGTTTCCAGTTCCACCTACACCATCGAAGTTACCGGTGTCGGTGAGAAGCTCGACGCCTTTATCGATGCGCTGGAACCGAAGTCCATACTTGAAGTGGTGCGTTCGGGAGCCCTTGGTATCGGGCGTGGAACCAAGAGCCTGCGTGTCTGAGTTCACTACAAGCCTGACCACTATTGTGCCCACACAATGCCCTTTTCCGGGCCCTTTCTAGACGAGATAAAGCATGAAGATTTATTACGATAAAGACGCCGACCTGTCCCTCATCCAGCAGCAGCAGGTGACCATCGTTGGTTATGGTTCCCAAGGCCATGCCCACGCCAATAACCTTAAGGACTCCGGTTGCCAGGTGGTGGTGGGCTTGCGTCCCGGATCGCCTTCAGCTGCCAAGGCCGAGGCCGCGGGCCTCACGGTCAAGCCTGTAGCCGAGGCGGTGGCCAGCGCCGATGTCGTCATGGTGCTTGCCCCGGATGAACATCAGGCCGCCATCTATCGCGAGACCATTGCGCCAAACATCAAACAGGGTGCCGCGCTGGCCTTTGCCCATGGTTTTAACGTCCATTTCCAGCAGATCGAGCCACGCGCGGATCTCGATGTCATCATGGTTGCCCCCAAGGGTCCCGGGCATCTGGTGCGTTCCACCTACGTGCAGGGCGGTGGTACCCCTTCCCTGATTGCCGTCCATCAGGATGCCTCGGGCAAGGCTCGGGATATTGCCCTGGCCTATGCCTCGGCCAACGGTGGTGGACGTGCAGGAATCATTGAAACCAGCTTCAAGGAAGAGACCGAGACCGATCTGTTCGGTGAGCAGGCGGTGCTTTGTGGCGGTGTAACCTCCTTGATCGAGGCAGGATTTGAAACCCTGGTGGAGGCGGGTTATGCGCCGGAAATGGCCTATTTCGAATGCCTGCACGAAGTGAAGCTCATCGTTGACCTGATCTATGAGGGGGGGATTGCCAACATGCGCTATTCCATCTCCAATACGGCCGAATACGGCGATTTGACCCGTGGTCCGCGCGTCGTCACTGACGACACCAAGGCCGAAATGCGCAAGATCCTCGGCGAAATCCAGAGCGGCGCCTTTGCCCGTGAGTTCATCCTGGAAAATCAGGCGGGTGCCGCCCATATGAAGGCCATGCGTCGGAATGCCGCCGAGCACCCCATCGAAGAAGTGGGCACCCGGCTGCGTGCAATGATGCCGTGGATTGGGGCCAACAAGCTGGTGGATAAGGCAAAGAACTAAAGGCCTTTTCAGTTAGCCGCTGGCCTGCTGTCAGGTGAGGGCGGCTTCAGGCTTTACAGCGATCATTTAACTGGATTCATTCTGGTGCTGGCACGCGAAGGCATTCTCCCCCTGGCTCTGCTCGGCGCCATGGCGTTGGGGGCGGGCTTTGCCTGTGGGCCGTATTGGTCGTTGCCGTTGTGGGGCCTGATGGCCCTGCTGCTGCGTGTTTTTCACTTTCCCAAACGGAATATACCCGCGCTACCGCTCGCTGTGCTGGCAGCAGTTGATGGCCGGGTCGAGGCTATGGCTCAAACCGGGGAGCCATATCTCCAGAAACCGCTGCGCCGCCTCCGTATGCAGCTTCCCTTACCGGGCATTACCAGTCTGCGTAGCCCCGCCGAGGGCACGGTACGGGAAGTCTGGCTTGGGGAGGCCCTGCCTGATGAACCTCGGCAGATCCAGTATGCGGTCTGGATCCAGACCGACGAGGGGGACGATATCGTGTTCCGCCTGATCGGTTCGGCCCCTTATCTGCGTTGCCGCTTCACCTTCTCTCCCGGAGAGCGCGTTGGCCAGGGACAGCCTTGCGGTTTCGTTTATTGGGCACGGCGCTTTGAGCTGCTTGTGCCCGTGACCTCCTGCTTCGAGGTATGCGTTGGCGAGCGGGTCAAGGCGGGCTCGGGGGTACTCGCGACCCTGGTACGCGACTAAGTGTGGTCCGGCCCCCGGAGGGGTATCATGGGCCCATGCTCTGGGCCTTTTCGTCTTGAGGAACGATTCAATGAGTACGACACCGGCACACCCGCCTACGAAGAGCCGTCGCGGGATCTACCTGTTACCCAATCTGTTTACCACGGCGGCCCTGTTTGCCGGTTTCTTCGCCATCATTTCCGCGATGGAGGGGCGCTTTAGTCAGGCCGCGATTGCCATCTTCGTCGCCATGATTCTGGACGGGATCGACGGTCGTGTTGCCCGCATGACCAACACCCAGAGCGCTTTTGGTGCGCAGTACGACAGTCTCTCGGACATGGTGGCTTTCGGGGTCGCCCCGGCATTGATCGCCTACCTGTGGGCACTGGCGCCCCTCGGGACCCTGGGCTGGGTCGGGGCCTTCTTTTATACCGCGGCGGTGGCGCTGCGTCTTGCGCGCTTCAATACGCAGGTGGGTATTGCCGACAAACGCTACTTTCAGGGCCTTGCCAGTCCGGCAGCAGCTGCTCTCATCGCCGGTCTGATCTGGGTGGGTGAGGTCTATGAGGTCGAGGGGGCTAGCCTGGCGGCACTCGTTTTTGCGATAGCCGTGCTGGCTGCCGTACTTATGGTGAGCAATATCCGCTACCACAGTTTCAAGGAATTGAACCTGCGCGAACGCGTCCCTTTTGTGGCCCTGATGATTATCGTTCTGCTGTTTGTGCTGGTTTCTCTGGGGCCGCCGCAGGTACTGTTTGGCGCTGCACTGATCTACGCGCTGTCTGGTCCCGTATTGACCCTTTCTCAAATCCGTCGCCGCCGCGCCCAGCGCAAGGTGGCGGGACTTGCCGGAGACGGTGGTAGCCCACGAGGAAAGCCCGGCTGAGTCCGAGACGCGGTCATGACTTGGAAAGACGCATGAATCCCGCTATATTTCCACCCATGAGCCGTGCGAATCATTCTTGTGTGACCTCAGTTGCCCCCGTGGCGATGCAAGCGCGTCTCGTCCTCGCCCTGCTGCGACTGCTGCCCTAGGGCAGTCATATTCTCTCCACACCAGGTTCCCCGGCGAACCACCCAGAGCAAAGCAACATTTACCAAAGGCGCAGTGTGCGCCTCTTGGGTGCTTATCCTAGAGATTTCAATGCCTGATTAGCATCGGCTATTCAGAGGGCTTAAGACATGACCGACAAACTCATTATTTTTGATACCACCTTGCGCGATGGCGAGCAGAGTCCTGGCGCCTCCATGAATCAGGATGAAAAACTGCGCATTGCCACTGCCCTGGAGCGTATGCACGTGGACGTCATTGAGGCGGGATTTCCCGCTGCCAGTCCAGGGGATTTTGCCGCGGTTCAGGCGGTCGCCAGGCTGGTGAAGGAGAGCTCGGTATGCGGCCTTGCGCGCACACTGGATGCAGATATTGACCGCGCGGGTGAGGCATTGAAAGGTGCTGCTGCCCCGCGCATTCATACTTTTATCGCCACCTCGCCCATTCACATGCGGGACAAGCTCCGCATGGAGCCGGATGCCGTCGTCGAGGCGGCCGTGCACGCGGTTAAGCGGGCGCTTCAGCATACCGATGATGTGGAGTTCTCACCCGAGGATGCCGGGCGTTCCGAGACTGATTTTCTTTGCCGGGTGATCGAAGCGGTGATCGCTGCGGGTGCGCGTACGGTCAATATCCCGGATACCGTGGGATATGCCTTGCCGCATCGTTTTGGGACATTGATCCGGACTCTGCGGGAGCGTGTACCCAATTCTGACAAGGCCATATTTTCGGTTCACTGTCATAACGATCTGGGGCTGGCCGTGGCCAACTCCCTCGCCGCAGTGGATCACGGAGCGCGGCAGGTGGAGTGCACTATAAACGGCCTGGGCGAGCGGGCGGGTAATGCGGCTTTGGAAGAAATCGTTATGGCCATGCGTACGCGCAGGGATGAGTTTTCCTGTGAATCCGGGGTGGATAGCACCCAGATCGTGCCGTGTTCGCGTTTGGTCTCGACAATTACCGGTTTTCCGGTACAGCCGAACAAGGCCATTGTCGGTATCAATGCTTTCGCCCATGAGGCGGGGATTCACCAGGATGGCGTACTCAAGAGTCGCGAGACTTACGAGATTATGCGGGCCGAGGATGTAGGCTGGAGCGCCAATCGAATGGTTTTGGGCAAGCATTCCGGCAGAAACGCCTTTCGCTCCCGGCTCGAGCAGTTAGGCGTCGAGCTGGCCTCGGCCGAGGAGTTGAATGATGCCTTTGCCCGTTTTAAGGAACTCGCCGACAAGAAACACGAGATCTTCGATGATGACCTCCAGGCGCTGGTAACGGACTCCCGTCTCGAGGGTGAAAACGAGCGCTTCAAGTTACTCACCCTGAAGGTTTGCTCGGAGACTGGCGAGACCCCGTTGGCGCGCCTTACCCTGAGTGTGGATGGAGCTGAAAAGTCCGCCGAGGCGGAGGGCGGTGGTCCTGTGGACGCCGCCTTCAGGGCGGTCGAGAGGGTCGTGAACAGTGGCTCCAAGCTGTTGCTCTACTCGGTGAATAACATCACCAGCGGCACCGATTCCCAGGGCGAGGTAACGGTGCGGGTAGAGAAGGATGGCCATATTGCCAATGGTCAGGGCGCAGATACGGACATTGTTATCGCCTCGGCCAAGGCCTATCTCAACGCACTTAACAAGATTCTGCGTCCGGTAATTCGTACTCACCCGCAGCTCTAGCCGGGCCGGATATCTTGGACTCGCGCAAACGGCAGTGTCTGACGGTCATGGGGATTAGTCGCTGGATTCCCCGCGGTGAGGGGGAGTCGGCACCGGATGAGGTATCGGAAGCAGTGGTGGAAGTGCCAGGCTGGAGCGAACTGGAACGGCAGGTGGCTGAATGTACCGCCTGTGAGCTGCACCGCAGTCGTACGCGCACGGTTTTCGGGGTGGGAGATCGTGCTGCCCGCTGGATGATTGTGGGAGAGGCGCCGGGGGCGGAAGAGGACCGCCGCGGCGAGCCCTTTGTGGGTCGCTCAGGCAAGTTGCTCGACGCCATGCTGTTGGCCCTTGGGCTGGCGCGTAAAGATGTCTACATCGCCAATATTCTCAAATGTCGGCCACCGGAAAACCGCGACCCTGCCCCCGAGGAGGCGCTTTGTTGCGCACCCTATCTGCGTTCTCAGATGGCACTGCTTAAGCCGGGAATCATTGTTGCCGTGGGCTTGGTGGCGGCACAGCGCTTGCTGGATACCAAGCTGCCGTTGGCGCGCTTGCGGGGCCAGATTCACCGTTACGGGGACACCGGTATCCCGTTGGTAGTGACCTACCATCCCGCCTATTTGTTGCGTGCCCCATTGCAGAAGAAGAAGGCCTGGCAGGATCTGTTGCTCGCACGCTCCGTGCTGACGGAGTCATGAGTGCCGTCATGGCCTCTGCGCTGGCTGTGCCCCGGCCCATGGTCATGGCGGATGTGGCTGAAATTTGGCGCATAGAACGCGCAGCCTATCCCTTTCCATGGTCCAAGAGCACCTTTGCAGACTGTTTATACGCGGCAGGCTATTCCAACTGGGTATTGGCCAATCGGGATACTATCTTTGCCTACGCGGTGTTCTCGGTGGCGGCGGGTGAAGCTCATATTCTCAATTTGTGTGTGAATCCCGCCTGCCAGGGGAAAGGTTACGGCAAGCGGATGCTTGAGCAATTGCTGGACGTGGCCCGGGGGCATAGCGCCGAGACCGTGTTTCTCGAAGTTCGCCCTTCCAACACGGCGGCGCTCAAGCTGTACGAAGGTTCTGGTTTCGGTCGTATCGGCCGCCGCCGTGGCTACTATCCGGGTGCCGATGGTCGTGAGGATGCGTTGGTGTATTCGCTGTCGATTCCGGCGCCTCAGGTTTGTAGCTGAGCTTCAATTTCCCGCCGCAGTTGTTCCACCCGGGTCGCGATGCTTGAATATTCCGTATCGATAATCGCCTGCTCCAGCGCACGGGCGGCTGATTTAAGTTCTGTTGCGCCACAGCATGCGGCCCCCCCGGCGATGGTGTGAGCCTCCTCGCTGAGAGCGCGCCAGTCCTTTGCTTCGAAGGCCCTGGTGATGGTTTCCGGGCGTGACCTCAGATCTTCCCGTAACAGGGCTCCGAGCTCTGCTTCCAGGGATGGTTTTTCCTTGGGTTCAGGGGGTGGTGCACCCTCGGGTATCGGTGCGGATGCCCAGTTTGGGAGCCAGCGCTCAAGGGTCTGCCGGAGTGTTGCCCGATCCAGTGGTTTGGTGAGGAAGGCGGCCATGCCAGCGGCCAGTGCCAGGCGATGGGATGCCGGTGTGGCATCGGCACTGAGTGCAATGATAGGGGTACGCCGGGTGCCGGACTCCAGCAGATGCAGGCGCTCTGAAAGCCACAGGCCGTCCCGATCCGGCAGGTGTAAATCCATCAGTATCAGGTCAAATCGATAGCGAAAGAAGGCCTCCAGGGCCTGTTGCCCGGTGACTGCCTGACTGACCTGGATGCCGAACTCACCCAGCAAGGTAGTGATGAGCTTTTGGTTAACCGCGTTGTCTTCCACCAGCAGGATATGAGCATCCGGGCCCATGAGCTCGCAGGTCTTTTCCCCGGCAAGATCCGTAGTATCCGGTTCTTCCGGAATTCCCGTAAGCCGCTGCAGTTGTCGGCGCAGTTCTGCGTTACGTACAGGCTTTCTCAGGAAGGTGCAGGGGCGGTTGCCTGGTGCCAAAAGTTCGGGATCCCGATGATCAAGTATCAGGAGCGGGCATGACAGCGCCATGCGGGCTATCGCTCCTTGCTTGTCGTCCTCCCGGCTCAGATCCAGGATCGCGCAGTCAGGGTGGGCGCGACGATTCTGTCCGGGGGATTGCCGCCCCGTTGGCGTTGTCAGGGCACGGATATCCCGGACACGTATCCCCCAATTCCGCATTTGTTCGCGCACCGACATGCGGGTAAATGGGTGGGGTGCGTACAGCGATACCCGGATACCCTCCAGGCCGCTGGGCTCGTAAGCGGGTAACGGTGACTGGCAGCAGTGGAGCGTGAATGTGAACGTGGAACCCTGTCCTGCCTCGCTTTCCACGGTGATTCCGCCCCCCATGGAGACTGCCAGTTTGGTCGATATGGCAAGCCCCAGGCCGGTGCCGTTGGCCTTGTGCTCTGGATCAGCCTGTTGATACGGCTGAAATATCTGCTGCTGCTGATCGGCGGGAATGCCGACCCCGGTGTCACTCACCGTTATTTCCACCCCCAGGCTTTCTGAATTTTCATCGGCACGGGTAACGGTAACGATGACGCTGCCGGCCGGGGTAAATTTAATTCCGTTGGCCACCAGATTTAGCACCACCTGGCGAATTCTCAGAGGATCACCCTGGCAACCGGGCGGGATATCCGAGGCCATGAAGTAAACCAGCTCCAGACCCTTGGCATGGGCGCCGGGCGC
Organism: Gammaproteobacteria bacterium; assembly: GCA_021773635.1. Taxonomy (GTDB): domain Bacteria; phylum Pseudomonadota; class Gammaproteobacteria; order HK1; family HK1; genus JAJFJV01. The sequence continues at coordinate 76,112 of JAJFJV010000025.1, forward strand.
CAGCAGATCCAGTACATCCTCAATACATTCCCCCAGGTGAAATTCGCTGGACTCCAGATTTATCTCACCTGCCTCGATTCTGGACAGATCCAGCAATTCATTGATCTGGCCAAGTAAGTGCTCGCTCGAGTTGGAAATGATTTCGGTGTAGCTACGCTGCTCCGAATTCAGTTCGCTGGCTCCCAGCAGTTCGCAGTAGCCCAAAACCCCATTAAGCGGGGTGCGAAGCTCATGACTCATATGGGTGAGGAAGGCGGATTTTTCCTGACTGGCTGCCAGTGCATGCTCCTTGGCGGCTTCCAGTTCGATGTTTTGGGATTCCGCTGTACGCAGGGTCTCACGCAGGTGACGGGTTGCCGCGTCCACCTTTTGTTGCAGGTCTTGCTGAGCCGTCTGCAGGGACCGGGCCATGGCATTAATGCCTCGTTGCAGACTCTGCAGCTCGCCTTCGCCCTCCAGGCTGAGCCGAGTGTCGAGTTGGCCATTCTCAAGTTGTCCAACTGCCTGAGTGATATGGTGGACGGGTCGAATGATCCCTGATGACCAGCGTAAGGCCAGCGCCATGATGAAGCCTGCTGCGAGCAGGGTTATGGCGATGCTATAGCCGATTAACTGGCGCTTGTGTTTGCGCATGGTGGCGCGGGTGAGCTCCACCGTTACCCAGCCTATGGTATATCGTTTCGGTGTTTCGGCCACATCGGGATCGGGAGAGAAATCCTCAATATCGAGCTCACTGACTTGTACTGGCGCGCGGACGAACAGGCTCTCGCCATCATCTGAGTCAAGTTGTTGTACGGCCAGGCTTGCGCTGTTTTCGAAGTCGCGATGAGCTCGGGGCGTGGAGCCTTGGTGAACCAGAACCTTGCCGCGAAGGCCCTCAATGCTGACGGAGCGCACCTGATTGTCGCCAATGGCAGCATTGGAGAGCGTTTCAAGCACCCGTAGATTGCCCGAAAATACTCCGTATTCGCTCGCCGGGGCCAGATAGGTGGCGAGTGCCAGACCCTGTTCTTCCAGACCACGCTCCAGATCCACGAGTCGCAAGCGGGTATAGATGCCGGTCAGGGACAGGGCGATGACCAGCGAGGGCACGAGTGCCAGCAGAATGACGCGTCCGCGTATCCCGAGTCGTTTCACCGTGGGCCCTCCTCACCATCAAGTAGCGAGGTCAATTCGTCCTCGGCGGGCAGTGACAGCCCCAGAGAGTAGGCCACCTGACGATTCACCGTGATGCTGAAATACCGTGGATATGCTGGCGACGGTAGCCGCCATTTTCCGCTTGTCACCATGGCTTCGATCAATTCACCGGTCTGGCGGCCAATCTGCCTCGGTGTGGAATACAGGGACAGCAGCGCGCCCGCATGTGCGTAGCTTTGGGAAAAGCCAAGCACAGGGGTACGGTAGCGATAACTGTTGAGCAAGATGGCGTGGACGGTGGCGCGGTTGTATACGGTGGGGTCGGGCAGGGCAAGCAGCAGGTTGCTGGCAGGCAACAGTGCTTCCAGGGCGGGTATCAGTTCTTTTGCGTCCTTCAGGGTACGGAGTTGTGCTACCTCCGACGCCATCCTCAGTTGATCCTCGTGGATGCCTGACCAGCGCCCCAGCAGGACACCGATGCGCGGTTTTTCCGGCAGTATCCGGCGGGCCAGACGGAGGAGACGGAAGATCGGTTGGTCCAGGTAGATGGCCGAGTGGGTCCCGCCCTGTGCGTGGGTCTCGGGCTGCGGGTAGAGCTTCTTGTACGTGGCTTCGGGAATCAGGGTGTGGAGTTCCCGCACGGGCTCTAGTCCGGCGTCGCGGAAAAATTCTGCTGCCCGACTGCCTACAGTAACGCACAGAATGGGTTGCGCCTGGGGCCGTGTGCCCGCAAGTTCTGACGGACGAATTATGCGTAACGGCGGAATAGGCACGGCGGCCCGGGCGAGGCTGTCGCGCAGGCCATGGATAAATTGTTCGTGGGCCGCATGCTCGGGGTTTGCAATGACCCAGACGGGCGGCCGGGCATGGGCCGGAAAAGCAAGTAGTACGAGGCTCAGAATGAGGCCCGCGGGACAGTAAAAGCGGCTAATGCTTCCTTCCATCAAGTGTGTATTGCCAGCACGCAGTTCAGGCGTGGTTCACAAGGGCAGGGCCAGCTGCAGAAAGCCCGCTCGGCCCGAGCGATTCTCGTCACGGAAGTCGAGATATTTATCCATCAGGTTATGTACTACCAGGGCAACTTGAGCCTCGCGCCCACGTTTCCCGAAACGTCGGGCCAGGCGAAGATTCAGGCGGCGGAACGAGGGTTGCAGGTTGCCTTCCCCAAGCCACGTCATTTGGCTCACCCGGGAGAAGGAAAAGCTGGCGTCATAGCGTTCGCCCAGATGGAAGATACCGAGCAGGTGAGTGGTGGCCGAGGGAGTGCTCTTCTCCAGGCCGGGATCAGCGCTGGTGGTACGCCCATTGGCCTGGCTGAGGACGAAGCGGGCCCGGGCAGTGGGTCGCCACTGTAGCTGTCCCTCCACGCCCTCGACTGTGGCAGAGCTTTCATTGATGAAGTTAAACGGAAGGACGCCGCTGGTGCCCACCAGATGGCGCAGGGAATTTCTGAACAGTTTCAGTTCCATCTGGAAGGTTCCGCTGGCGGTGGCTGCTACCAGGCCCAGTTCCCGCGCGATAATGCTTTCCGGCTGCAGTGTGCCCGGGCCGAGAAAAAGCGGGGCCATGGCGCCACCGCCACCGGCGATGGGTAGCTTCCAGTCCACATTATTTTCTAAAAATGAGGGGGTGCGCAGGCTTTTGCTCAGGCTCGCGCGGATGGCAACGCGCGGAAAGATACGGTAATTGACGGCCAGTCGGGGGGACCAGTCGGTACCGGTGACGTCATTGCTCTCCATCATCACGCCACCATTGAAACCCAGCATGGGCAGCGGGCGCCATTCGAGGTTGCCAAATAGCCGGTAGAGGTGATTTTGCATCCGTGGACGTGCACTGCCGAACAGCAGCGGGGCCTCTACCTGATCCAGGCGCGCGCTTCCTCCCCAGACTACGCGCCAACTAGTTGCCGGGCGAAAGCGGTGTTCAAGTTCCAGATCGTAGCGGCGCTGGGTGACCGGGGAGGAGGTGGGAATAAAGGAGATACCACTATCGGTGTTGCCACCCATCGTCTCGCTACGGTGAAAATAATTGTAGTAGGCCTGCAGGCTCAGCTCGTGCTCGGGATGAAATACGTGTTGCCAGCGCAGCAGGCCGAAATGGGTCCGATCAGCCTTTGTCCGTGGATTCTGCAATGGATCGTTAAGGAAGCCATCCTGCCGGGTGCCTTCATTGAAGCCGGCCTGAAACTCCAGCCGGTCCGAGCTTCCTGCCAACCAATCAGCGCGCAGGTTTCCCAATGTGCTGCGCTTGCTGTCATGGCGCTGGTCGAAGCCGTGATCACCGCGACGACTGATGCTGGTGCGAAAACTGAGCGGCCCCGCACTGTTGGCATAGCGGGCGCGGAACTGTTCTACCCCATCGCTACCCCGGGTTATCTTGAGTTGTCCGCCCTGCTCGGCAGCGGAGTGATAGGTATGAATGCTGATGACGCCGAGAAAGGCATTGGCGCCAAAACTGGCGGCATTGGGGCCACGCACCACCTCGATACGCTCAATGTCATCAACACCAATGGAAAGATTGCTCCACTCCACCTGACCAAGCCCTGGTGTGTACACCGAGCGGCCATCGATCAACACCTGCATCCGGCGGGAGAATTGATCCCCGAGTCCATGGTAGGTCACGGTATGGACGCTGCCATTGTCCGAGCCGACCTGAAAGCCCGGCACCATGCGGAATAACTCGTAGATCTCGCGTGCGCCGCTGGCAAGAATCATTTCCCGGTCGATGATGGTCATCGAGGCGGGGGTATCGAGCATGGGCTGTGCCAGGCGGGTGGCCGAGAGGACTACCGGGAGCTCAAAATAAATGCTGTCTTCACCGGGCAGGGCGGGCGAGTCGGCAAGCCCGGAAAAACTGCTTGTTAGCAGAACCAGGGCTGCGGGTGTCGCAAGCAGAAGTGGCTTTATACGCACATTTTTATCACTGGTTTTTATTCCTTAACCCTAAAATGCGCGGGTGCACATATCCATCTGTGCAATCTATCAAAAAGCACCCGTACTTCCCATTTTCGATCTAGCCGCGTGCGGGATGTGCCGTTCCAGCGCTTCCGCTACACTTCCGGCATGAGCTATCCCACGATCGAAGAATTTGTTGGCAACACGCCGCTGGTGCGTCTCCAGCGCCTGGATGCCGGAAGCAGTACGGTACTCCTTAAACTGGAGGGCAATAATCCCGCTGGCTCGGTCAAGGACCGCCCGGCGCTGAGCATGATTCGGCGCGCCGAGGAGCGCGGTGAACTCAAGCCTGGCGATGCGCTTATCGAGGCGACCAGCGGGAATACCGGTATTGCGCTGGCCATGGCGGCGGCCATTCGTGGCTACCGGATGATCCTGGTGATGCCGGACAATATGAGTGTGGAGCGGCGTGCGGTGATGCATGCCTATGGTGCCGAGATCGTACTGACTCCGGCCGCGGGCAGTATGGAGGGCGCCATAGACCGTGCCCGGGCCATGGAGGCAGCGGGTGAGGGGCACATCCTCGACCAGTTTGGCAACGCGGATAATCCCCGCGCCCATTATGAGGGGACGGGGCCGGAAATCTGGCGTGATACCAACGGCCAGATCACCCACTTTGTCAGTGCCATGGGGACCACCGGTACCATCATGGGGGTTTCGCGCTATCTCAAGGAGGTGAATCCTGCCGTTGAGGTTGTTGGAGTTCAGCCGGCAGAGGGTGCGCGGGTGCCCGGAATCCGTCGTTGGCCGAAGGAATATTTACCGAGCATCTACGATTCGGCACGGGTGGATCGCACCCTTGACGTGAGTCAGGAAGAAGCCGAGGAGACAGCCCGTGCACTAGCTGCCCGCGAGGGGATTTTTGCCGGCATTTCTTCCGGTGGGGCGGTAGCGGCGGCCTTGAGGGTGGCCCGCGAGGTGGAGCAGGGCGTTATAGTCACCATCGTCTGCGACCGCGGTGATCGTTACCTCTCGACCGGCGTATTTCCCGACAGCTAAGCCGTCCCTTTCTCTCCCTTGATGAGTTCAATTCAAGTCCGGAACGCCCTCTGCGCTTCGGGCTTGTTGCTGTTGGTGAGCGGTCGGGTTTTGGGAAGCACCGGTCTGGAGCTGGATACGGGCCCGATGGCGGGTCCGGGGTGGTCCGCAGCCGGTGCCCGTATTGCGCTAGAGTTCACCACTTCCGGCAGCACTCGCGCCAGTGGGCGTATTTTCGGCCTTGAACTCCCCTCTCCCCTGGAAAAAATCCGGGAGATGGAATTTCTCTGTCCTGCATTAAAGCTGGACAAGGGTTTTGCCTGCCCCGCGGCACAACTCAAATTCCAGCGATCGGCGGGTGCATGGCGCCCGCCCCCGCTGGCGATTCGATTCGACCCCGTGAGTGGACTGCATTTGCAGGGACTGATGCTTGCCGACGGTAAGCTGGATCTGCGTTTTATCCCGACGCCTGAGGGTTGGCAGGCGAACTTGCAGGCGGGTGGAGTGGTACTTCCAATACTTGCCCAGTGGCTTGCAGGGTGGGGTTTGGCAACGGATCCGGAATTTTCCGCCGGCCAGTTCACCGGGAAGCTTGACTTGGAGCAACAGGCCTCGGTACTCAAGGGCGAGCTGAACGCCTCATTCATCAATCTTGCCTTCTCCAGCGATGACGGTGAACGTGCCGGAGAAAACCTCAGTGTGGAACTCAGGGCGCGTGGCGAGCAGACGGGGACGGCGTGGCGGCTGACGGGAAATGCCAAGTTGGCCGCCGGCGTACTGGGCGTGGAGCCGGTGTGGGTCGAGGTAGGGGATGCCCCTTTGGCGATGCAGTTTGAGGTGGCCTGGCCGGGGCAGGGCAAGGTACTGGAGCTGCAACAATTGCAGATTCAACACCCCGGGGTCGGCGAACTGAATGCCCGGGCCAGCCTGCTTGATGGTCGCTGGACACTGCATCAGGCCGAGCTTGAACGGGGCCACTTTCCGGCACTTTATCAGGTCTATCTACAGCCATTTTTGTACGGCACCCCGCTGGCAGAGCTGGAGACTACGGGCGAACTGAGCTTTGCCCTGCATCGAGCCGGCGGGGATGAGCTGGATGTAGAAATTGAGTTGCAGCAACTGGATCTGTACGACAGACAGCAGCGCTTTGGTCTGGAGCAGCTTTCCGGAAGGCTGCACTGGGGCACGGGCAAGCGCGTGCCAGAGAGTGTCCTCAAATGGGCGGGTGGTCATGTGTATCGTGCCCCACTGGGGCCGGCCAGCCTGCGTGGAGAACTGAAAGGTCAGGACTTTCGGCTCATCGAGCCACTGGAGGTGCAGGTCCTTGACGGCCCATTACGCGTCGCGGGCTTCAAATTGCAGGGGCTGGGCACCCCGGCACTTTCCTGGGAACTGGCCGGCAGCCTTGGGCCACTCTCCATGGCTCGCATCAGCCAGGTCATGGAGTGGCCTTCCTTTGAGGGCAGTCTGGCGGGTGAGATACCGGCGGTTCGTTATGCCCGGGGGGTGATGACCGTGGAGGGTGAGTTGGGGGTGCGGGTTTTCGATGGTGATGTGGTGGTGCGTGGACTGCACCTTGAAGAACCCTTCGGGGTGGTGCCGCGGCTACGGGCGGAGGTGGATTTCCGCAACCTTTCACTGGATGCGCTGACCCGGGTTTTCTCCTTTGGTACCATTCGCGGCAGACTGGATGGAGCACTCCACGGCCTGCTCCTGGAGGACTGGCAACCGCGCGCCTTCGATGCAAGATTTGCCACCCCGGTGGACGACCATAGTCGCCATCGGATCAGTCAGCGCGCGGTGGGGAATCTGAGCAGTTTGGGCGGTGGGCCAGCGGATATCCTGTCCCGCAGCTTCCTGCGTTTCTTCGAGGATTTCTCCTACCAGCGTCTCGGTATAAGCTGCCGCCTGCGCCGGGGATTGTGTGAAATGGGCGGCGTCGAGGATAGCCCCGAAGGCTATTATCTGGTTAAGGGTGGCGGCATCCCGCGCATCGACGTCAAGGGCTTTAATCGTCGGGTGGACTGGAGCACTCTGGTAGAGCGCCTCAAACAGGCGACCGCTTCACAGGGACCGGTGGTTAAGTGATTTATGGAAGCGCTGAATAAATCAGGGCTTCCCTGTTTTTATGGCAAGGAGATGGCAATGAAAAAACTGCTCTGTAGTAGCTGGATGCTGATATTTCTCAGCGCTTGCGTGACCATCAATGTCTATTTTCCCGCAGCGGCCGCGGAGAAGGCAGCGGATCGCATTATTGAGGATGTCTGGGGTGGTGGCCAGGACAAGAAGGCGCCCGCGGACAAGGGGGCACACTATCAACCGCAATCTGATGGCGTGTTGCAACAGGTGGTGGGATTTTTCATTCCCAATGCAGTGGCGGCTACGCCCAATCTCGACATCTCTTCGCCCGCTATCGCGCGCATTCGCGGGGCCATGCGCCAGCGTCACGGCCAGCTTGCGCCCCAGTATGCGGCCGGTGGTATCGGTTTAACCGAAAATGGTGAACTTGCAGTACGCGACCTGAAGTCCATCGCCCTGCGTTCCCGCTCCCAGGTGGCGCGTCTGGTGGCCGATGAAAATCGCGACCGCAGTGCCCTGTACCGGGAGATTGCCCGTGCCAATGGTCACCCCGAATGGGAGGCGGAAATCCGTGCGACCTTTGCGCGCCGCTGGGTGGCCAAGGCGCGGTCTGGCTGGTGGTATCAAAGCGGTGGCAGGTGGCGGCAAAAATAATGCACGTCTTTGTTTTCGATCTGGAAACCATCCCCGACGTGGAGGCCGGAAGGCGGCTCTACGATCTCGAGGGGCTGGATGATGCCGATGTGGCGCGTGCCATGTTTCACCAGCGCCAGCAGGAGACGGGGCACGAGTTCCTGCGTCATTATCTACACCGCATCGTGGCCATCTCCGCGGTATTGCGCTCTGGCGATCTTTTCAAGGTCTGGTCCCTCGGCACGGAGGAATCCTCCGAGGCGGAACTGATCCAGCGCTTCTTCGACGGGGTGGCGAAGTATTCCCCCACCCTGGTTTCCTGGAACGGTGGCGGCTTCGACCTGCCGGTGCTTCACTACCGTGCACTGTTGCATGGCATCGACGCGGCGCGCTACTGGGAGAACGGCGATGAGGATCGCAATTTTCGCTTTAACAATTACCTCAGCCGTTTCCATGAGCGTCATACCGACCTTATGGATGTGCTCTCCGCCTACCAGTACAACGCCAAGGCTCCGCTGGATCAGATTGCTACCTTGCTGGGTTTTCCGGGCAAGTTAGGGCAAAGCGGCGCCCATGTCTGGGACCAATATCTGGCGGGGGATGTGAAGGGAATCCGTGATTATTGCGAAACCGATGTGCTTAATACCTACCTCATTTATCTGCGTTTCGAGCAGACTCGTGGTCACCTGACCGCAGCGGCCTATACACAGGAATGCCAGCGGGTACGCGATACCCTCGCCGCCGACGGGCAGGCCCACTTACGCAAATTTCTGGACGCCTGGAAGGCATGAGGCTGCTTCTTGCAGCTTGCCCGAATCCACGGGTTCGGGAGTTGTGCCGTGGAGGCTACGCACCATGAGCCGGCGCCGCAGACGTTTTCGAGATACCGTGATGACTGCCCGCATAGAGTCTTTGGATGGGCAGGGCTGGGGCCTTTGCGAAGTCGATAATCGTGCTTACCGGGTGCAGGGAGCATTGGAAGGCGAGCTCGTGCGTTTTCGTCCCCAGCGCCAGCGTAAAGGTCTGCTGGAGGCCAAGGTTGAAGCCGTGCTGGAGCCGTCGTCCCTGCGGGTGGAACCGGCCTGCCCGCATTTTTCCGAATGTGGTGCCTGCAATCTGCAACACTTGGAATACCGGGCGCAACTTGAGCTCAAGCAGTCCTGGTTATTGGCGGCCTTTGCCGCTGAGGGTGAGATAGAGCTTCCCGAGCTGACACCGCCACTGGCCCGTCACCCCTGGGGTTATCGTCGCAAGGCGCGCATGGGTGCCAGGTATGTAGCCGCCAAGGGCGGCGCGCTGGTAGGCTTTCGCGAGCGCTTCGGTGGGCGGCTCGCAGTGATGGAGCATTGCCCGACCCTGGACCCGGCCATCGGACTGCGCATCGCCGCACTCCGGAAACTGCTCTCATCACTGGATGCGCGGACCGCCATCCCACAGATTGAAATAGCCGTGGGTGATACTGGTTGCGCGCTGATCCTGCGTCATCTGGAGCCACTGGGTGATGGTGACCTTGAGAGTTTGCGCCGCTTTGCCCAGCAGGAAGGCCTCCAGCTCTATCTCCAGTCCGGTGGCCCGGAGACGGTAACAGCGCTGTGGCCGGAGGCGCCGGTGCTGGCCTATAGATTGCCGGCCGAGGGTCTCGAGTACCGTTTTGAGCCGCTGGATTTTGTCCAGGTAAATGGTGCCGTGAACCGGGCCTTGATAGCGCGGGCCATGGCATGGCTCGCGCCGCAGGAGGGCGAAAACTTTCTCGATCTCTACTGTGGCTTGGGCAATTTTTCCTTGGCCATCGTCGCGCGGGGTGGGCAGGTCACGGGTCTGGAAGGCGACGAAGAACTCATTCAGCGGGCCCGAAGCAACGCCCTGAGCAATGGATTGCAGGCCGAATTTCATGCCGCGGATCTGCGGCTGCCCAAGGTCTTTTCGCCGTATCTGGCCCGGCGCTGGGACGGCATCCTGTTGGACCCGCCGCGCACCGGTGCCGCCGAGGTCATCGCCCGGCTGGCCGCTCCCTATCCACGCCGGATCCTCTATGTTTCCTGCAATCCTGAAAGCTTGGCGCGTGATGCCGCTACTTTGCTGAAGCGGCATGGCTATCGCCTCAGCCGTCTGGGGGCGGTGGATATGTTTCCCCAGACCACCCACCTGGAGGCCATCGCCCTGTTCCAGCGGGATTAGGAATCAGATGCCTCTGTCCCGGCGTCCTCAAGCAGAGCCCGCAATGAACGCCCGTCCAGGCGCCGGCTGGCGGCGTTCTCCGCCTCTTCCAGTACCTGATCCACGGCGGGCTCACGCCGTACTTGCCAGGGGCCGAGCAGGCCTTTCTCTTCGGCCCGATGCATGGTTTCCAGAATGGCGTGGATCGGGATGCGCTCCAGTGCCCGGGCGGGCAGGTAGGCCGGGGGCTGCGCATGATCGGGGCTGAGCAGGCCACCTTCTTCGAGGGTATTCAGGGCACGCTGGAGGCTTCCCAGGGGCACCCGAAGATGAGCGGCCAGGGCCTCGGCGGTCCACGGCGTACCGCCGTTCAGATGCTGGGTGCCGACGTGGTACATCGCGAGTAATGCCAACTGCTCGCGCTGGCGCGGGCTCAGTCGGAACTCGCGCTGGCGGCTGATGAGGTACTCGCCGTGCTGATGATAAAAGGCAATCGTGGCGCCAATGAGGAGGATCAGCCAGGCGAGGTAGAGCCAGATCATGAACAGGATGAGTATGGCGAAGCCGGAGTAAATAGCGGTGTAGCTGGCGGAGGAGACTACGAAGGAGGCAAAGCCCCAGCCGACGCTCTGCCACAGCACCCCTGCGACGATGGCCCCGACGAGTGCCGAACCAAGACGTACGCGGGTGTTGGGCACGAAACAGTAAACAAAGCTGAAGGCGGCGATGACCAGCAGGTAAGGCAGCATTTTGGCGCCGAAATTCACCAGATAACCCAGCGGCTGGATGGCCACCAAGGATTGCACCACCGAGGTACTCATCACCGAGGCAGTGGCGCCAAGGGCTGAGAAGACCAGTACCGGACCGATGAGGATAACGCTCAGGTAGTCACTGAAGCGCTGGGCAAAGGGTCGGGCCTTATCGACTCGCCAGATGAAGTTAAAGGCCCGTTCAATTTTCTGGATCAGGGAAATAACGGTGTAGAGCAGCAGTGCCATGCCAACCGCGCCCAGCACCCCGACACGCATATTCTCCACGAAGCCGATGATGGTCTGGCTGATCTCCACACCTTTTTCACCGAGGGGGGTGAGCAGGTTGAGGAGCATCGGCTCCACCTGATTGTGTACCCCGAAGCCTTTTAGCACCGAGAAACTGACGGCCAGCAGGGGCACCAGGGACAGCAAGGTGGTGTAGACCAGGCTCATGGCACGCAGGGTGAGCTGGCCCGCGGCCAAGTCGCGGAATACCGCGTAGCCGATTCGCAGGGCGCAAACGGCCCCCCCTTTCAGTCCGCCCGGAAGGGCACGCTCGCCGCCCCAGAGCAGCGCCTGGCATTGGTCCCTGATTTCCTGCAACCGGCCTTCCATGTGGGCGTCCTCCTAGAGCCTATTCATTGGACATCAGATCCCTGAGTACAGAAAAGCCCGTGCGGCTTTCTCCGGAAATAAATTTACTGACGATAGAGGTCGCGGAGCCGAGCACCAAAATGGAAACCAGCAGCCAGGGCACCCAGCTGTGCACTCCACCGGCAAAAGTGAGGTTAGCGATGGTCTTGTGTCGTTCCGCATTGGTTCCGGAGAGACGGGTCACCATACGTCCCACCTTGTGGTAATAAAGGGCATTGCCAAAGAGGCCGAATGCCAGGGCCATGGCCAGTAACAGGCCCATGGCGACGGGGTTGGACTCCGCGCGCAGCCCAAGGGCGACATAAACGAGTATTGCCCAAAGCGCTGCGCTCACATACATCTTGCGGTAGAAGGCCCAGAAGCCACCAAACAGAAAGGCGGGGAGATTCCAGGTGGGTCTGAGGACGCTGCCGTTTTCCTGGAAGTCATAAAAAATCTGCAGATAATATTGGTGGCCCTTCGCGCCAACGACGTGCCCATAAGCGGGTTCCATTAAACTTTCGATGGGGTCCGATGAGTTGGAGGGATTGTCGTTAGTGCTGGCTTCGGTCTGTGAATTCATGGTTTGTGGGTGCAGTACTCGAGTGGGATGTAGTCGGCCTTTGGGAGGCAATCGGGTGGATTATAGCGGAGTCTTGGGGTCTGTCGGGCACAGGGTTTTTCTGTGGGACTACCTGGGTCAAGGGGGCAGGGCAACTCAGAATGCTGAATCCGGGTGGGCGAACCCTGTGCCCGACAGATTCCCGATAGAGGCTGGCCAAGGCCGGATGGTGGCGAGACAATAGCGGTAGGCAATGTGGACCAGGGCGTGGCGGACAAAATACAGACTACAAACAGCAGGCAGGCTCCACGAATTCAGCGTTTGTCTGCCGCACTTGCCAATCAGATCGCCGCAGGAGAGGTGATAGAGCGTCCTGCCTCGGTGGTTAAGGAGCTGATCGAGAATAGTCTCGACGCCGGTGCCCGGCGGCTACGGGTGGAAGTAGAGGCGGGGGGCGCCGGGCTTATCCGGGTGCGGGATGATGGTTGCGGCATCCATCCACGGGATTTGGCTCTGGCCGTGGATAGCCACGCCACCAGCAAGATTCGTAGTCTCGCGGATCTGGAGGGAGCGGGTAGTCTGGGCTTTCGCGGCGAGGCGCTGTCCAGCATTGCCTCGGTATCGCGTTTCCGTCTTCTTTCCCGTGCTGGCAATGAGGCCATGGGATGGGCACTACGGGTGGAGGGCGGGAGAAATCCCCCGGATCCGGAACCCGTGGCCCAATCGCCGGGGACGACTATTGAAGTCCGCGAACTTTTTTACAATACGCCGGGGCGACGCAAATTTCTGCGTACCGAGAAGACCGAAAGCCGCCATATTGAAGCGGTGGTACGGCGTGCCGCGCTGAGCCATTTTGAAGTTGCCTTCGAACTCGTGCGGGGTGGTCAGCGGATATTCCAGCTCGCATCTGCTACGGCTCCGGTGGTGAAGACAAAGCGTGTGGCCCGCCTTTGCGGTCAGGCTTTTGTAGACAATGCCCTGTCGCTGGAATATGAGAGCGCTGGCCTGCGGCTGAGTGGCTGGCTGGGACTACCGCCTTTTTCACGCAGCCAAACCGATCTCCAGTACTTCTTCGTCAATCGTCGTGCCGTTCAGGACCGCTTGCTGCAGCATGGCGTGCGTCAGGCCTTTCAGGATTTGCTCTATCCCGGCCGCCACCCCACCTACGTGTTGTATCTCGAACTGGATCCGGCGCGGGTGGATGCCAACGTACATCCGGCCAAGCAGGAGGTGCGTTTTCACGAGGCCCGGCTGGTACACGACTTCATTTTTCGTAGTCTGCAGCGTGCGCTTGAACAAGGTGAGTCCCTGGAATTGCCACGCACGGGAGTCGATCCTGGGGCCACAGAAGGCTCCCCTGTGCCGGCTTCGTATTCAAATTATGATGCTTCCAGCGGGCGATCAGAGGTGCATGTTTCGGGGCCAGCACCAAGAGTCCGGGAACAGTTTCTCGCCTATGAGCGCCTGCACGCCGCCCAGCCGGATTCCGCACCGGGGGCATCCCGGGAGTTGCCCCTGGGGCGTGCCCTTGGCCTGATCGACGGGCCTTATCTGCTCGCCGAAAACAGCTCCGGTCTCGCAGTGGTGGATCTGAATGCCGCATGGCAGCGACGCAGTGAGCACGAGTTGCAGAAAGCCCTGGAGATAGAAAATCTGTGTCCCCAGCCCTTGTTGTTGCCGCTTGAGCTGAACCCCGGGGCTGAGATAGTAGCCCGATTGGAAGCCGGGCCAGAGTGGTTGCGGATGCTTGCTCTTGAACCGCGAATCTGTGGGCCGGAGTCGGTGATAATCCATCAGCTGCCGGCGCTGCTGCGCAGCGTTTCCCCGAAGCCCTTGTACGCGGAGTTGTTTGCCACCTGGGGTATAGACGCAGACGCAGACACACAGGCCCGTGCTGCCTTGCCCTTGCTGGCCCGGCATATGGTGGCAGCCATGCGACTGCCGGTGGGTATTGCGGAAATGGAGGCAGAACTGCGGGCACTGGAAGCGATAGATGGTGGCAAGAACATGTGGGTGCAACTGGATCATGTGGCCCTGGCCCGACTGTTTTCGTAGCCTTGCCGATGCCCGATCACGCTATTTCCCCACCGGTCATTTTCCTCATGGGTCCCACCGCGAGTGGCAAGACCGAGGTGGCGCTAGAACTCAGTACACATCTCCCCTGTGACATCGTTAGTGTGGATTCCGCGCTGGTCTACCGAGGCCTGGATATTGGCAGTGGCAAGCCATCGCCTGAAGTGCTTGCCGCCTTTCCCCATCGCCTGGTGGATATCTGCGAACCCACCGAGATCTATTCCGCCGCACGCTTTCGCACAGATGCCTTGGGCGAGATTGCTGAAATTCGGGATCGTGGACGAATTCCCCTGCTGGTAGGGGGAACCGGACTCTATTTTCGTGCCCTCCAGCATGGCCTTTCGACATTGCCGTCGGCGAATGCGGAAATCCGCCAGCGCCTGCTACATGAAGCGGAAAGTGCCGGCTGGGATATTCTGCACCAGCGTCTGCAGACACTTGACCCGGCTGCGGCTGCGCGCCTGCATCCCCGGGATACCCAGCGTCTGCAGCGTGCCCTGGAGATCATTGAGTTGACCGGTCGGCCCATGAGCGAGCAGTGGGCCAGACCTAGGGAAGGGTATTTGACGGGCCCTGTATTGACCGTGATTCTGGCGCCGGCGCAGCGAAAAATACTCCACCAGGCTATTGCCCGGCGCTTTCAGGCGATGCTTGGTGCTGGTCTGATTGCCGAAGTAGAGTCGCTGCGTGCCAATCCCGGCCTGGAGCCGGCGTTACCTGCGGTGCGGGCGGTGGGTTATCGGCAGGTTTGGGCCTATCTCGATGGTCTATGGGATTATCCAACCATGGTGGAAAAGGCCTTGGTTGCCACCCGTCAGCTGGCCAAGCGCCAACTGACGTGGCTGCGGGGTGAGGCCGGAGCGCGCTGGTTCGATTGCCAGGACCCCGGGCTACATAATGCCGTCCGGGCCTGGCTCTCTCTACGGCTCGGCTAGGCCGCGCACATATGGTTTATACTCAGGTCGCAGAAATGCTCCACAGATCCTGGCCGGCCAGCCAGGAACCGGCAAGGACACCGGCGGGTCACAAACGTACTGTGGAAGCCATAATAAAAGTGAGTCAGGAGGAAAGACCATGAGCAAAGGACAATCATTACAGGACCCTTTTCTGAATGCCCTGCGTAAAGAGCGTATGCCGGTTGCCATCTTTTTGATCAATGGCATCAAGTTACAGGGGCAGATCGAATCCTTTGACCAGTTCGTGGTGCTGCTAAAAAATTCCGTCAGTCAGATGGTCTATAAACACGCGATTTCCACTGTTGTTCCCGCGCGTAATATCAAGCTTCCTCGTCATGATGAAGAGGATGGCGACGACCACGAATAAAGTAACCGTCATTACCGTTTTCAGCTGGACGAAAGGGGCACCGCCGTTGTCTCTGGAAAGCCTTTTTGTTTGAGCGCCCCGAGGGTGGTTCCGCCGCCGTTCTTGTCCACCTTGAATTTCATGATGCCGCCATTCACGAGGAGGTTGGGGAATTCCGCGAACTGGTAATTTCCGCGGGCGCCGAGCCGCTTGTGCTGATCGGTGGCCGCCGGCGGGCACCGGATGCGCGTTATTTTGTTGGTCGGGGCAAGGCCGAGGAGATTCGCCAGCAGGTGCAGGAAACCGGCGCGGAACTGGTGATCTTTGATCACGCGCTCAATCCGGGGCAGGAGCGCAATCTTGAACAGTTGTTGCAGTGTCGTGTGCTGGACCGCACCGGGCTGATTCTCGACATTTTCGCCCAGCGCGCCCAGAGTTTTGAAGGCAAGCTGCAGGTGGAGCTGGCGCAACTGCGCCACCTTTCTACCCGTCTGGTACGCGGCTGGACGCATCTTGAGCGCCAGAAGGGTGGCATCGGTTTACGTGGCCCGGGTGAAAAACAGCTGGAGACCGATCGCCGGTTGTTGAACGCCCGCATCAAGCAGATCAACCACCGCTTGGACGGGGTCGAGAAGCGCCGCGAACTGAGTCGCCGTTCACGCCGCAAGGCCGACGTGCCCGTGATCTCGCTGGTGGGCTATACCAACGCCGGAAAATCCAGCCTCTTCAATCGCTTGAGTGGGGCCAATGTGCTTGCCGAAGATCGCCTGTTTGCGACCCTGGATCCTACTCTGCGACGGGTCACGGCGGAGGGTGCCGGACCCTTTGTGCTGGCCGATACGGTAGGTTTTATCCGCCACTTGCCCCACGATTTGGTGGCCGCCTTCCGCGCCACCCTGGAGGAGACCCGGAACGCCAGCCTATTGTTTCACGTCATTGATGCGGCGGCTCCCGAGCGCGAACAGCGCATCGCTCAGGTCAACGAGGTATTGGAGGAGATTGGGGCCGGCGGGGTGCCGCAGATTGAGGTTTACAACAAGGTGGATCTGATGACGGGCCAGCTGCCACGGCTGGAGCGGGATAGCGAGGGAGCCATCCAGCGGGCCTGGGTCTCTGCTAGCACCGGGGCGGGTGTATCACTGTTGCGTGATTTGCTGGTGGAGCGTTATGCCAGGCGCATGGTGCATTGTGAGGTGCGATTGTCTCCGGCCGAGGGGCGCTTGCGGGCGCGTTTGTTTGAGCTGGGGAAAATCCTCCACGAAGAGACAGATGAAAACGGGGTCTGGACCCTGAAGGTGGAGATCGAACCTTCTCTGCTAGAGAAGCTGTGCCGTGACGAGGGTTTGGATCGTGCTGCTATTGCGGCCTGACGAGGGGCGCAACGGTGTCAAAACGTGGCCTTTTCTGCCCGGACTTGGCACAATGCCGCCTTTGCCCACGGGGGCTCCCTGAGCGGTGTTGCGGGTCCCTGGAAGGCTGTTCTTGAAGAGTTCCTGTTTACCCGACTCCGGATAAAGTGTTCCCGGCCGTCTTATATGACGGAGGGCTTGGGCAGGGATAGTGCAAACAGTGATTGCCAATGTGAATTCATTGGTAATCGGAGACGATTTTATGGCGTGGAATCAACCCGGTGGCGGGAATGGTGGAGACAAGGATCCTTGGGGTAACCGTGGCGGGCAGGCGGGCCCACCGGATCTGGACGAGGCCCTGCGCAAGCTGCAGGCGATGCTCGGCGGTTTGTTCAAGGGGGGTAAATCCTCGGGTACTCCATCGGCTGGTGGCCGCGGACCCGGTGCCCCGGGACTGGGCCTGATTCTTGTTCTGGCGGTTTTGGGATGGCTGGCTGCCGGCGTTTACATCGTCGAGCCAGCGGAAGTGGGCGTGGTGTTGCGCTTCGGAAAATACAGCCACAGTACCGGTTCGGGCCCGCACTGGGCGCCTTACTTCATCGACTCGGTGGAGAAGGTGAACGTGGAAGAGGTGCGTAACGCAGAGATCGGCTTTCGTAGTGCCAGTGGCAGCAATGCCGGGGTCCCGCATGAATCACTGATGCTGACCAAGGATGAAAACATCATCGATATCCAGTTTGCCGTGCAGTATCGGGTCAAGGATGCGCCGGACTTCCTCTTCCAGGTACGTGATCCAGAGATGACCCTGCGTCAGGCGACCGAGAGTGCGGTGCGCGAGATCGTGGGCAAGAGCAACATGGACTTCGTGATCACCGAGGGACGTGAGCAGGTGGCTTCCCGGGTGAAGTTGTTGACCCAGGATATTCTCGACCGCTACAAGGCCGGCTTGCAGATCTCCGCGATCAATATGCAGAGCGCGCAGCCGCCACGGGAGGTGCAGGAGGCTTTTTCCGATGCGGTGCGTGCCCGAGAGGATGAGCAGCGCAAGAAAAATGAGGCGCGTGCTTACGCGGCCGATATTCTGCCCAAGGCGCGTGGTGAGGCCAGTGCCATGAAGGAACGCGCGGTCGCCTACAAGCAACGGGTAGAGACCGTGGCGCGAGGTGAAAGCAGTCGCTTTCTCAAGGTGCTGGAGGAGTATCACAAAGCCCCCGGGGTAACCCGTCAGCGTCTTTATCTGGACGCCATGGAATCCGTGCTTTCCCGTTCCAGCAAGGTCTTGGTGGATACTGAGGGTGGCAACAACCTGATGTTGTTGCCGCTGGACAAGCTGATTTCAAAAAGTGCCGGAGCAGCAACGGATACGGCGACTGGCAGCGGTCGTGATACCACCGAGGAGATCCTCCGCGGTTTACGTCAGCCGAACGATCGGCGTAGCGGGAGGAGCCGCCCATGATAAATCAGTTGAAGGCCTTGGCCGTATTGCTGGTGTTGGCGGGCGTGCTCGCTTCGGGCAGCCTGTTTGTGGTGGAAGAGCGTGATCTGGCCATCAAGTTTCAGCTTGGCAAGATCATTCGCTCCGACTATAGCCCGGGGCTGTATTTCAAGATCCCGCTGTTGCAAAGCGTGAAGAAGTTCGACCGTCGGGTGCAGACCCTGGATTCGGAGCCGGAGCTCTACCTCACCAGCGAGAAGAAAAACGTCAAGGTGGATTCCTTTGTGAAGTGGCGGGTCAAGGATGTAGAGCGTTACTTTACGGCTACCGGCGGCAATGCACTGCGGGCGGCCTCGCGCCTTTCTACGGTGGCGCAGAAACGGCTTAAGGATGAATTCGGCAAGCGCACTATTCGCGAGGTGGTCTCAGGTGAGCGTACCGACATGATGAGTGCGCTGAGCGTGGCCCTTGACGAGGAAGCCGTACCCTTTGGAATTCAGATCGTCGATGTGCGGGTCAAGCGCATTGATTTGCCGGAAAATGTGAGCAACTCGGTATTCCAGCGGATGTCGGCAGAGCGTAAGGAAGTGGCCCAGATGTTTCGTTCCCGGGGTTCCGAGGCGGCCAAGGTGATTCGGGCCAAGGCGGATCGTGAGCGTGAAGTGTTGCTCGCGGAGGCCCAGAGTGCGGCGGAACAGTTGCGTGGTGAGGGTGATGGCGCGGCCGCCGAGATCTATGCCAATGCCTATCAAAAGGATGCGGAATTTTATGCCTTTTATCGCAGCATCAATGCCTATCGCAATACCTTTTCCAATCCTTCTGACGTGTTGGTGCTTAGTCCTGAGGGTGATTTTTTCCGCTACTTCAGCAAGCGCAAGGGTGGCAAGTAGTCGGGGGAGACGCTCGGTCCGGTTGAGCGTTCGCCGGACGTGTTGATGTGGCAGGATTTATGGGCCGCCCTGGCATTGGTACTGATCATCGAGGGCGTTATGCCCTTTCTTAATCCCCGGGGCTTGCGCCGGACCATGCAGTTGTTAAGCGAGATAAGTGACAATACGCTGCGTTTTGTGGGCCTCAGCTGCATGGTCGTCGGCACCATCCTGCTGGCCCTGATTAGATAATAGTGGTGCACTATGCAGACTAGCCCCGATCGCTGGTTATTACCCGAAGGTATCGATGAGATCGTGCCTCCGCAGGCGGTACATTTTGAGTCGTTGCGCCGCCGGCTGCTGGACCTTTTCGGTACCTGGGGTTACGAGTTAGTCATCCCGCCTTTTATCGAGTATCTGGAATCACTCCATATCAGCGCCGGGAGCGATCTGGAGTTGCAAACCTTCAAGCTGACCGACCAGCTCACCGGTCGGCTCATGGCGGTGCGAGCAGACATGACCCCGCAGGTGGCGCGTATCGATGCACATCATCTGCAACGCGAGGGGCCGGTTCGTCTGTGTTATATGGGCACCGTGTTGCACACCCGTCCCGACGGCTTTTCCCATAGCCGCAGCCCCTTTCAGGTAGGCGCGGAGCTATATGGATATGCGGGCATTGAAAGTGATGTCGAGGTGCTTTGCCTGATGCTTGCGACCCTTGAAGCCGCCGGGGCCAAAGGTGTCCATCTGGATCTTGGGCACGTGGGAATATTTCAGGCGTTGGTGGGCAAGTTAAAGCTGGGTGAGCAGGGGGAGGCGGAGCTATTAGATGCCCTGCAGCGCAAGGCACATGCGGAAATAGCGGCCTTGCTGGAAAGTCACCAGGTAACAGCGGCGGAGATAAAGCGGATTACCGGGCTGGCTGATCTCAATGGTGGGTCCGAGGTCTTGCCGCGGGCGCGACATCTGCTAAAAGGGAGCGGTGAGGTGGTACTGGCCGCCCTTGCAGCGTTGGAAGAACTTGAGCGGGTAATGACGACACGGGCGCCGGGCGTGGCGTTGCACTTCGATCTGGCCGAATTGCGGGGTTATCGCTATCACCCGGGACTGGTGTTTGCTGCCTTCGTGCCGGGACACGGTCAGGAGGTGGCACGCGGCGGGCGTTACGATGGCATCGGCGCGGCCTTTGGGCGCAGCCGTCCGGCCACCGGCTTTAGCACTGACCTCAACACTTTGATGGTACTTGGCGGTGGCGGGCAAGAGCAGGCTGTCGGGCGTGTTTTCGCACCGTGGTCTGATGCGCCGGGGCTGTTGAAAGCCATTGATGATTTGCGGGCGCGTGGCGAGCAGGTGGTACAGGGGCTTCCCGACCAGGCTGAGGGGCCACGGGAGATGGATTGTGACTGCGAGCTGATGGAGGTCGATGGCGCCTGGGTGCCACGGCCGCTTGTCTGAACGGCATTTGAGCGGAAACTAAGGCAGGGCGCGCCGTGTGCGCCGCACGATGGTGGTTGTAGCAGGGCCATGGTGGATAGGGTCCACCCTACCTTGAACTGACAAAATAAATCATTTAATCGAGCGGCACTTAAGGTGCGGTCGGTTTTTGGGGAAGAACGGGATTATGGGTAAGACAGTCGTCATAGTGGGCACTCAGTGGGGTGATGAGGGCAAGGGCAAGGTAGTGGACCTGCTCACCGACGGGGTATCCCGGGTGGTGCGCTTTCAGGGCGGGCACAACGCCGGCCATACCCTGGTGGTGGATGGTGAGAAGACCGTTCTGCACCTTATTCCCTCGGGCATTCTGCGCGCTGGCGTGCAGTGTCTTATTGGTAACGGCGTGGTGCTTTCCACCACCGCCTTGCTGGCAGAGATGCATGGGCTGGAGGAACGCGGGATTCCGGTACAGGAGCGACTGCAAATCAGCAGTGCCTGTCCGCTCATTTTGCCTTATCACGTGGCTATCGATAATGCCCGGGAACAGAAAATGGGGTCCGGAAAGATCGGCACCACCGGCCGTGGTATCGGTCCGGCCTACGAGGACAAGGTGGCGCGTCGTGCCCTGCGGGCCGGCGACCTGCTCGATGATGATGGTTTGGCTGACAAGGTAGCAAAACTGGCTGAATATCATAATTTCCTGCTGGTTAATTACTATGGTGCCGAGGCGCTGGATCCCGCTGCCGTGACCGCTCAGCTATTGGACGAGGCCAGCATCCTGGCGCCACTGGTGGGCGATGTGGCGGCCAATCTGGCCGAGGCACGGGCCGCCGCCGAGGCGATGCTGTTTGAGGGGGCCCAGGGGACCTATCTGGACATCGACCACGGCACCTTCCCCTATGTGACTTCCTCCAACACCACCGCCGGTGGCGCGGCCACGGGTACCGGGCTGGGGCCGCGGGCAGTGGACTACGTGCTTGGCATCACCAAGGCCTATACCACGCGAGTGGGTGAGGGGCCCTTTCCCACGGAGTTGTTTGATGAAGTGGGGGTGCATCTGGCCAAGCAGGGGCACGAATTTGGCGCTACCACCGGCCGGCCACGGCGCTGTGGCTGGCTGGATATCGTCGGCATGCGGCGCGCGGTGGCACTCAACAGCCTGAGCGGTTTGTGTATCACCAAGCTCGATGTACTGGATGGTCTGGAGACCATTCGCCTGTGTGTCGCCTACCGTGATGGCGATGAGTCACTGGTTTATGCGCCGGCTGGCGCCGAGGCCATCGCCCGTTGTGAGCCGGTGTATGAGGATATGCCGGGCTGGGATGAACCCACCGCCGGGATTACCACACTGGAGGCACTGCCGGTCAACGCGCGTCGCTATCTGGATCGCGTCGAGGCCCTGCTGGAGACCCCCATCGATATCATCTCCACCGGGCCGGATCGGGCAGAGACGATGATTTTGCATCATCCCTTCGAAGGCTGATCGCCCTAGGCGATAGTTACCTCGGGAGACAAATACACGTCCTGAATGGCGTGCAGCAGGCGGATGCCCTCGGACATGGGTTTCTGGAAGGCCTTGCGGCCGGAGATCATGCCCATGCCGCCGGCCCGCTTGTTAATCACCGCCGTGCGTACTGCCTGGTGGAGATCATCCTTGCCACCGGAGGCGCCACCGGAGTTGATCAATCCCGCTCGCCCCATGTAGCAATTGGCCACCTGGTAGCGCACCAGGTCGATGGGGTGATCACTGCATAGTTTGTCGTAGACCAGGGGATGGGTTTTTCCGAAGCCAATAGCGCTGTAGCCACCGTTATTCTCCGCCTGTTTTTGTTTGACGATATCAGCCTCAATGGTGGCAGCCAGATGGTTGGCCTGGCCAGTGAGGTCCGCGGAGGCATGGTAGTCGGTGCCCTCGTGCTTGAAGGCCGAATTGCGGAGATAGGCCCACAGCACCGTGACCATGCCCAGCTCGTGGGCGTGGGCAAAGGCCTCACTGACCTCCATGATCTGTCGACGTGATTCATTCGAGCCATAAAAAATCGTGGCCCCTACGGCGATAGCACCCAGATCAAAGGCCTGGTCGACGCTGGCAAACAGGGTCTGATCGAAACTGTTGGGATAGGTCAGTAGCTCGTTATGGTTGAGCTTGACCAGAAAGGGGATGCGATGGGCGTATGCGCGGCTAACCGACCCCAGTACGCCCAAGGTAGAAACCACCGCGTTACAACCCCCCTCCATGGCAAGGCGAACGATATTTTCCGGATCGAAATAGATAGGATTGGGGGCAAAGGAGGCGCCACCTGAATGTTCCACGCCCTGGTCCACGGGTAGCAGGGAAAGATAACCGCTGCCGGCAGTGCGGCCGTGATTGTAAAGGGTTTGCAGATTACGCAGCAGCGCCGGTGTGCGGTCGCTCTGGGCTACCACTCGATCAATAAAATCGGGCCCGGGCAGATGCAACAGGGAGTGCGGGATGCCTACACACTCATAGTCCAGCAGTTCTCTTGCCTCGCTGCCCAGTAAAGCTTGAATATCGGTCATTGCGGATTCCCCCTGTCGGAATAAGCTCATACACTGAAAAATATAGCAGTCCTTGAGTGAAAATCACGGACTGGAATTTTATCTCCGAGGAATATGATGAGCATGCACTTCATCCGCGACTGGTTCAGAAGACATTTTTCCGACCCGCAGGTTGTGGGTCTCGGGGTCATCCTGATTTCCCTGTCGGCCGCAGTGCTGCTGGTGGGAGATCTGCTGGCGCCAGTGATTGCCAGTCTGGTCATTGCCTATCTGCTGGAGGGTCCGGTGGCCGGCGGTGAGCGGCGCGGGATGCCACGACTATGCGGTGTGTGGCTGGTATTCCTGGCCTTCATGGCCTTTCTGGTGCTGGTGGTTTTTGGCATCTTGCCGCTGCTTTCGCGTCAGCTTACCCAACTGGCCCAGCAACTGCCGGGCATGGTGGCCCATGGCCAGGCGGCGCTGCTGGATCTGCCGGCACGCTACCCTCAGCTCTTTTCCGAGGCCCAGGTCAACGAGATCATCGCCTCTCTGCGCGGTGAGCTGGGGCTGTTGGGGCAGAAGGTGCTGTCCTGGTCGCTGGCCTCGGTGCTGGGGCTGCTGACCCTTGCGGTCTATCTGGTGATCATGCCGTTACTGGTATTTTTCTTTCTAAAGGATAAACAGGCGCTGGTGGCCTGGGCTACGTGTTATCTGCCGCGCAAGCGCAGCCTCATTGCCCGGGTCTGGGAGGATGTGGACCGGCAGATTGGCAATTATGTGCGCGGAAAATTCATCGAGATCCTGGTAATTTGGGTGACCACCTTCATCACCCTGAAATTACTGAATATGCAATTCGCCATGCTGCTTTCCGTGCTGGTAGGGCTTTCCGTGCTCATCCCCTATGTGGGTGCGGTGGTGGTGACCCTGCCGGTGCTGGTCATCGCCTATTTCCAGTGGGGCTTCGGCACTGATTTCTACTTTGCCCTGGGGGCCTATACGGTCATTCAGGCCCTAGATGGAAATCTGCTGGTGCCGCTGCTTTTTTCCGAGGTGGTTAATCTGCACCCGGTCGCCATCGTGGTTGCCATTCTGGTATTTGGTGGCCTGTGGGGTTTCTGGGGGGTGTTTTTTGCCATCCCCCTCGCCACCCTGGTCCAGGCGGTGCTGAAGGCCTGGCCTTCGATTCCACCGGCCGGGGCGGAGGAGGCTGGATGACCTCCCCGGTTTTAACCCTCTACGGTAGCCCGCAGTGTCACCTTTGCGATGAGATGCAGGCCGCGTTGCGGCCCTGGCAGACGCGCCTTGGCTTCAGCCTTGTTCATGTGGCCATTGAGAGTGATCCGAAATTGGAAAAACGTTTTCGAAAAAAGATTCCCTGCCTGCATTTCGAGGGTCGGGAGATCTGCCATTACCATTTGGATGAAACCGCATTGCAGGAGTGTCTCGGGTGAGTTTTCTCGATCGTATTCGTGCCGCTAACGGTTACGATCGCAGTGGCTTCCGCTCCTTTGAAATTGCCGGTCAAAACAGCGGCTGGCTGCGTCATGCTTTTGCCGAAAGACTGACGCGCTGGCCTGAGGTATTCCGGGTAGAGGCAGAGCATGTCGCCCTGGCACCGGCATTGAATCAGCCTACGACCCCCGAAGCAGAGCGCAGTCAGGCGGTGGCTGAGGTATTGCAGGCGTTGCGTGAGGAGGGGGTGATTCCCGGCTGGCGCGGTGAGCTGTATCCCCTCAACCGCTACTGGGCCGATCCACCCGTGTTGCTTATCGAACGTGCGGCGTCGGCGTTGTTCGGGATCTGCGCCTACAGTGTGCACATGAACGGATTCGTGTGCCGGCCAGACGGTCTGCACATGTGGGTGGCGCGGCGTTCCTGGAACAAGCCCACGGAGCCCGGGAAACTCGATCAACTGGTAGCTGGCGGTCAGCCCTGGGGGATCGGGTTGCGGGAGAACCTGGTCAAGGAGTGTGGTGAGGAGGCGGGAATCGCACCGGCCATGGCGGTTCCGGCCCAATCCGTCGGTGCTATCAGTTACGTGGTGGAGAGTTCCCAGGGGCTACGGCCAGACGTGATTTTCACTTACGACCTGGAGTTGCCGACAGACTTTGTGCCTCGCAACACCGACGGTGAGGTGGAGGAGTTTTTCCTGTGGCCCATCGAGCGGGTGATCGGGACGGTACGCGAAAGCGAGGACTTTAAATTTAACTGCTCGCTGGTGATCATCGACTTCCTCATCCGCCACGGCATTCTGGGGCCCGAGCACCCGGATTACGTGGCTTTGCAGAAAGGTTTGCGGACTCGCGATGAGGGTTTGGCCATGGATGGCCTTATGTCGTGAAGCACAGGGACCGCTCCTTGGCATCCCTGCCACCGCGGCATAAGTACATCCCTGTATAAAATGTGCGAGAGCGACGCTTGGCCATGGGCTGCTCCTTGGCATCCTCGGCAATTGCTCCTGCAATTCCCTACTAACGCGCATCCATGCGCGTAATGCCATCGCAGCATAAGTGCATCCCTGCACAAAATGGCCTTATGTCGTGAAGCACAGGGACCGCTCCTTGGCATTCCTGCCACCGTGGCATAAGCACATCCCTGTACAAAATGTGCGAGAGCGACCTTAGGTAGCTCCTGAGTGCCGCCACACCGGCTCAAGGTCAGCCGGGAGTGCAGGTAGTTCTCCTAGCCGGACACCCCCCTGTCTGGGGCCATGGTAGTCCGAACCCAGTGAGGCCTTGAGGTGGTATTCCCGGGCCAGTTGGGCGCTCTTGCGGTTTTCGGCAGGGGTATTCCTGCCGTAGACCACCTCTATGGCACTGCCCCCCGCTTTCCGGAATGCCTCCAGGACAAGCGGCAGCCACAGGCGGGTGAGTCCGTAGGCGAGCGGGTGTGCCAGTATCGCGATCCCGCCCGCCCCGGTGATCCAGTTGACGGCCTCGGTCAGCCCCGCCCCGGGGCTGGCAACATAGCCCGGACAGCCTTTTCCGAGCAGGCGCCGGAAGGCATCCTGCGGGCTTTTTGCCTGTTTTTCCGCCACCAGGGCGCGGGCATAGTGGGCGCGGGTAATCATCTCGCCCTGGGCAAATCGTTTGGCGGCCTGGTAGCTTTCATCTATACCGTGGCGGGTGAGGCGCCGACCAATCTCGCGGGCACGGGTCTCCCGCTCATGCCGCAGGATGGCCATGCCAGCCTGCAGGGGCGGGTGGCGGGTATCGATGTAGAGTCCCACCACGTGCAGGATCTTGCCCTCCCAGGAGACCGACAGCTCGGCTCCGGGTACCAGCTCTATGCCAAGCTCCTGTGCGCGTTGCTGGGCGGCTGCCAGGCCCGCGGTGGTGTCGTGATCCGTGAGCGCAAAACGTTTTATACCCTGTTTTGCGGCATGGCTTAGCAGGGCCTCGGGAGAGAGGGTGCCATCGGAGGCGGTGGAGTGACTGTGAAGGTCGGTGGTAGAGGACATCAGGCGCAAACCTAAAGTACCTGGCTTGCGGATACAAACCGGCTGCCAAAAGTAGCGGAATTTTATCTGGACTGACTAAGGAAGCTCTGATCTATTCGTGAACTCGTATCTTGCGCCCAAAATGTCCATCTTTATCGTTGCCGCTCTTCGCAATAGCCAGCTATTACGTGCGACCAGCGCCTCAAAGCTGAACATTTTGCATCGTAATCTATTTCGCCCAGAATAAATTAGAGCTTCCCTAAAGTTTTCGCGTGGTGTGCGGTAATATTGCCACTTGCCCGCAAGATGTTCGCCAGACTTGGGAGGCGGGCATTGTATCAACGTGTACACGGACCCTGATTTGGTACTTCAAACCGGTTTTTATGACTTTTCTCTCGCCTGTAATTTTCCCGTGGGGATAACACCATGCAAATGATGGCCGTGGTCAATCAGAAGGGGGGTGTGGGTAAGACCACCACCACGGTCAATCTGGCGCATGCGTTGGTGCTGGCGGGAAAAAAGGTCACCGTGATCGACATCGATCCGCAAGGCCATTTGGCCATCAGCCTGGGGGCTAATGAGTCGCCCCGGTCCGGCATGGACGAGGTGCTGCTGGGGAATGCCGCCATCAATGATTATCTGATTGAGGTGCGTGATGGCCTTCATTTAGTCCCGGCCGGTCCGCGTCTGGGAGACGTGGAGCTACTGGCTCAGGGCGGCGCGGCGCGGGGTTTTAAGCTGAAAAACGCCCTCAATGGCCACTTCGATAGCGAGGATTTTGTGCTGTTGGACTGTCCGCCGGCCTC
The DNA here is from genome assembly GCA_021773635.1 of Gammaproteobacteria bacterium. Lineage (GTDB taxonomy): Bacteria > Pseudomonadota > Gammaproteobacteria > HK1 > HK1 > JAJFJV01. Next base: position 103,203 of record JAJFJV010000025.1, read on the forward strand.
GGGTCTGCTGATGGTTAACGCCCTGGTGGCCAGCGGTGAAATTCTGGTGCCGGTGTCGGGGGATTATCTTGGATTACGCGGCCTGGTATATCTGGCCAAGACTTGCAAGCGCCTGGAGGGCCTGCTCAAGCGCAGTATTGCGCGCTCTATCGTACTCACCCGCTATCATCAACGTCGACGCCTTGCCCGGGCGGTGCGGCAAAAGTTGCAACATTATTTCCCCGGAGAGGTTTTTGCCACGCCCATCCGCGAGGTCAGTGCGCTGGCCGAGTGTCCCCGCCAGGGCAAGACGATTTTCGAATATCGGCGCCGCAGTAATGGCGCTCTGGACTATCACGCCCTCGCCCGGGATCTCATTGACGGGCGGATGATGTAGCTGCCAAAACTCCGTCAGTACCTCCGATGTCTATAAGGCTCCCCTCTGGCTATCAGGGGAATCCCAATCACCTGCTGTAGTGTTCTCCGGTTTTATCGCGCTCAAGTTTCTTCTGGAACGGGCGATGCAATGGCTGGCGTTTCCGTGAACAAGATTTCGGCAGCGCGGGCTGCAGGGCGAATGTAACCACGCCTTCCGGCGATATTTGTGCGGGCAATTGATACGCAGACCTTGGGCCACGGAATTCCCGTGTGCGCAGAGCCTGGTGAGTTATAGATTGGAGAGATGTCATGGCGGTACATAGCAACGCAACGGAGGATGGTAGTGCCATTACCATTCGCGTAAGCGGGCGCTTCGATTTCAGCGTCCATCAGGACTTCAAAGCGGCCTATGAACAGTTACCGGGCAAGGGGGCAAAGTACACCATCGATCTGGGCGATACCGAGTATCTCGATAGTTCGGCACTGGGGATGCTGCTTATCCTGCGTGATTATGCGGGTGGCGACGCTGCCGATCTGCTGGTTACCAACTGTCGCGATGAAGTAAAGAATGTGCTCACCATCGCCAACTTTCAGCAACTAATGGAAATCCAGTGAGCTGCCGTCAGTGGTTTTGTGAAAGGCTGGAGTTTTAATGCCTGAAACGAGGGGCACGCACATCACTAATACGTTTCCATTCTCGCAGCGGGTGATCCGGGGCTATACCAGGACGGTGGAACGGGACCCCAAGCAGGGGCAGCCAGGTCAACAGGGAGAGGTTATCGGGGTCAGGGTCGTCTCCGGGTCACTGACCGTGGAGATCAGCTAAGAATGTCTGAATTGGCGGAGCGTCGGCAGAATGCTGTCGCTGAACTGTTCAATATGGGCGCGAGCAATGCAGCTGAGGCACTCAGTCAGATGGTCCAGGAAGTGATCTCCCTTTCGGCCCCCAAGGTGCTGTTTCTCTCTCGTGGTGAGGCGGCCAAACAAATTTGCGCGCAGGGCGGAAAGCCTTTTTCCAGTGTGCAGGAAGAATTTTCTGGTGCCGTCCGGGGGGAGGCCTTGTTGGTCTTTCCGGAGGATAAAGGGCTCGATCTGGTGCGTGCCCTGATGCAGCAAGAGGCATCGGCGGCAGAATTTACCGGTTTGGAAAAAGAGGTGTTGGTGGAGGTGGGCAATGTCGTCATCAATGCCTGTCTTGGCGCCTTGGGAAGCAGGCTGGAAGAGGAGATCAGTACTGCATTTCCGGTTTATTTGAACGGGGATTGTGAGCTTGTGCTGGCGCGAGAGAATGCCGGGAACTCCGCGAGCGAAGTGATGCAGTGTTGCATCGATTTTTCCCTCCAGGAGCAGAAAAAAGATATTCAGGGTTTCTTCATGCTCAGGCTTGACGAGGGCTCTGTAGAACAGCTGGCGAGCAAGATCGAGGGGCGGATGCCGCGGCAATGAAGGCATCGGACCGGCCAGCTGAAAATTTTTCCGACTCGACCCCGGGTCTGGATCCGGGAATTGCCGAGGCGGTTGTGAATGCCAGTGAGATCGGTGATGTGGTACTGGACCAGGACGCCCGGGTTGTCCTCTGGAATGCCTGGATGGCAAGGCTTTCCGGAGTTTCGGTGGATGCTGCACTGGGCAGAACACTCAGCCAGATATTTCCGCAGCTGCTTGATACACGGCTGCTGGTAAATATCGATCAGGCACTTGGAAAGGGCATGGCGGGCATGCTTTCTCCCGGTCTGCACCGTCACCCCTTGCCGCTTTACCGTAGCTCGGCAGAGCGAATAAAGGGGCAGCGCCTGCACCAGATGGTGACGGTCAAGCCGGTCAGGGTCACGGATGCCCCCCGTCATTGCCTGATCCAGATACAGGATGTTTCCGCCTCATTTGTCCGCGAGGGCATGCTGCGGGAGCAGGCAAGCAGCCTCAACCGCTTGATGGCGGAGTTGGGAGAGAATGAATTACGTCTGCGTACGATCCTCGAAAATATCCAGGATGGCGTTATTGTCGTCAGCCCCTACGGTGTGGTGAACAGTGTCAATCCGGGTGCTGAAAAACTCTTTAGAAAAGGCAGCGACCGACTTGTAGGCATGGAGTTGGTGCAGCTTATCCCCGACATCATACTGCCCTCACCCTTCACGGAAGACGAGGAAGCTGAAACTTCGGCCCGCCCCTATCAGTCTGCAGGCGAGAGTGCGGTGCTTCGCGGTGGTGATATTCCCTGTGCTATCTCTTATGTGTTGAACGAACTCTGGCTGGGTGGCCAGCGGATGTTTTTGTGTACCGTGGAAGATATCTCGGTACGCAAGCAATCAGAAGAACGAATTCGTCGGCTCGCACACTACGATGCCCTCACCGACCTCCCCAATCGTGCCTTGTTTCAGGACCGCCTTGAGCACGCGCTGGCGCAGACGAGACGGGATGGTGTACTGATGGGGGTGATGTTCCTTGATCTCGACCGCTTCAAAAATATCAATGATGTTCATGGACACCACATTGGTGACCTGTTGCTGCAGGCGGTAAGCAAACGCTTGCGGGTCTGTACGCGCGAGATGGATACAGTGGCGCGCCTGGGCGGTGATGAATTCGCTATCATCCAGAGTTCCCTGAAGTCGGAGAGTGGCGCGGCCGTACTGGCAGAGAAGATCGAGAAGGCGCTCTCCAGACCCTTCATGCTCGACAATATCGAGATTTATACCAGCCCAAGTATCGGAATTACCCTCTACCAGGGAGAGGCCGGAAAGACCCCGCATGAGGTGCTCAAGGAGGCCGATGTGGCGATGTATCAGGCCAAGGCGGGGGGGCGTAATACCTATCGTTTTTTCAGTGCCCGGATGCACGCGGATACGCAGCACAAGCGCCACGTGGAAAAGGAGCTGCGCCGGGCTCTTCAGCAAGGGGAATTGCGGCTCCACTATCAGCCACTCATCGATTTGACCTGCAATCGGGTGACTGCGGTAGAGGCATTATTACGTTGGGAGCACCCCAAGCGTGGCTTGCTTCCGCCATCAGAGTTTATTGAAGTGGCCGAGGAAAGTGGCCTCATTGTCCCCATGGGACTGTGGGTGTTGCGAGAGGCCTGCCGCCAGAATCGTGCCTGGCAGGATGCGGGGGTACCGGAATTGCGGGTGAATGTGAATCTCTCGGCCGTCCAGTTCAGAGATCCCAAATTGATACCCGATATTTGCAAGGTTCTGAAACAGACCGGACTGGAAGCTCGTTACCTGTCCCTGGAGATTACCGAGTCGCTACTGATGGCGCAGGTGGAGCAAACCACCGAAATGCTCAGGGAGCTGGATCAGATGGGGGTTGAGCTGGCTATCGATGATTTCGGTACCGGTTATTCTTCGTTGAGCTATCTGAAGCGCTTTCCTGTGTCCAAGGTGAAGATCGATCGCTCTTTTGTACGTGATATCCATTGTGACCCGGAGGATGCGGCCATTGTCCGCGCCGTGATCGGCCTTGGGCATAGTCTGGGACGCAAGGTAGTCGCCGAGGGAGTGGAGACAGAAGAGCAACTCGGCTATCTCAAGGAACAGGGGTGTGATGAAGTGCAGGGCTATTTTTTCAGCCGCCCCCTGGCGGCGGATGACTGCGAGGCGTTTTTGCGCAACCGTCTGCAGATGGTCTAGCATCAAGTCCGTAGCCTGCCGGCAAATCTCGGGAGGGCACTATGCAGACTGAAATCGGTCTAAAATCGCATCCTTAAACAGCTACAGCGATGCCTGAGCCGGACCGATGCCTGAACGTAACCATCTTGCCAGTGCCCTCTTTCCATAAGTCGAATTAAAGCGGAACCCCCATGTCTGATGAACTTCCCCTGATTCTGGAACCTGATGCACTGCAGGCGCTGCTTGGCCAAAGTGACTTGCTGGTGGTACACGTCGGTACACGTGCCGGCTATGTGCGTGGCCATATCCCCGGCGCCGTACATCTTGAATATGACGCCATTACCTGGGATCGGCCGCCGGTCTCCGGTCTTTTGCCGCATCCTGCTCACCTGGAGCGGGTGTTCTCCGGCATTGGTCTCACAGCGGATACCCGGGTGGTGGTCTACGACGATTTGGGGGGCGCGCAGGCAGCCCGTTTGCTCTGGACATTGCACGTCATGGGCCATACTCGGGTGTCTTTTCTGAACGGTGGATGGCACGCCTGGGCAACCGGGGGGCTGCCGCTGAGTTTGCGTTTACCGCGAGTGAGGCCAAGTTGCTATCGCGCCCGGGTCAATAGTCAGTATCTTGCGGAACGGGATTATATCCTTGCTCACCTGGGGGCACGAAATACCACGCTGCTGGATGTTCGTAGCGCGGAAGAATTCAGCGGGGAAAAACGCCACGCGGCACGGGGCGGGCATATTCCCGGCGCCCTGCATCTGGAATGGACCCGGGCCATCGACCCCGAGCGGGCCATGCGGTTGCGGCCGGAGGCGGAATTGCGCGCCCTGCTCGGAGCCCTGAACATCAATGAATCACAAGAACTTATCGTCTACTGTCAGACCCACCGTCGTTCTTCTCACACCTACGTCGTGTTGCGGGCACTGGGCTATGACCGGGTGCGTGGCTATCCCGGGGCCTGGTCGGAGTGGGGGAATTTATCCGATACGCCGGTGGAGACCGGCTAGGCTGTTCGGCACTGATTACGGCCACCGTCCTTGGCCTGGTAGAGGGCTTTGTCTGATCGCTCCAGTGCGCTCTCGGGGGTGTCGCCCTGATGAAATTCGGTGAGGCCGCAGGAGGCCGTTATTTGTAGCGGCTTGCCCTGAAAAGTGAAGCGGATGTTCTCCACCTGAGTGCGCAGCTTTTCCGCTACCTGCAGGGCTTCTTCCTGACTGGTGGCGGGCATCAGGATAATAAATTCTTCGCCGCCATAACGCGCGACAAAGTCGGTTTTTCGACAGGTGTTTTGCAGCTTGTTGGCGAAGGTGGTGAGTACCTTGTCCCCCGCTGCGTGCCCGAAGCGGTCATTCACCTGTTTGAAGTTATCGATATCCCAGAATACCAGTGATAAAGGTTGGCCATAGCGCTGCCAGCGGGCGTATTCCTGCATGATGCGCTCGTCGTAGGCGGCACGGTTATAGACGTGGGTCAAGGAATCCAGCAAGGCCTCTCGATGCTGGGTCCGGAGCGTCTCACGCAGGCCATATCCTTCCCGTTCAAGTTCGTCGAGGCGGGTTTTCAGCTTTTCCTGCCCTGCTTCCAGACGTTCCTGTTGCTTGTGTTCTTCCGTGATAAATTTTTCCAGATGGCCCTGGAGTACGCCAACCCGTTGTTGGAGAGCTAGTCTGAGCTCGCCGAGCTCGGTCGCATCGCGAGCATCCTCACCCATATTTCCTACCGTACTTCTGACCGATTCCTGCAAACGTGTGCGCGCATCCAGAGAATCATCCCGTGACTCATCACTGAGCGCGAGAAACTCGTCGATATCTTCGAGGCGTCCGTCGATGACGCGGAGGAACAGTTCTACCTCCTGACGCTCATGCTGAAAATGGAGGCGCATCTTGATCACCAATTTGGTGATGGCGGGAATCGCTTCATCCAGCCACTGCCCAGCCTCCGCTCCATCCAGGCATTCCTTCCATTTTATTATTTCAGGCAGGTACTGTTCCGGGAGGATCAGAGCATCCAGGAGCTGAATGAGGGGTTGTGCAGCATCCTGATGGAGGGCAGGGGGTTTTTGCCGGCCTGTTGCAGATGGAGCGGCGGTAGCATCGGGATGTTCAACGGCCTTGTGCGCGGCCTCGATAAGCGGAGACAGCAGGCTATGTGATTGCTGTCGGCGTAGCGCTTTGCGTAACGCGTCGAGATGCCCATCCAGTTTTCGGTTGTTGCCGTAAGGAACCAGGGCCAGGCGAGCCATATCCTGATAGAGCGCTCTCTCTATCTCTTCCCACTGTTGTTCTTTTTGTCCAAGCGTCTCGAGGCTGCTGTAGTATTTTTCTTTCCAGCGAGCAATCCTCTCATCTCGGTCGAAAAACATAGCTCATCCCGGCGTCACTTTGCCTTGCGCATCCTCGTTGACTCTTTAGCGACCAATTTGTTGACAACCTTAATCATGTTTTCAAAGCTGCCCGCGCTGCTGCCGGAAACCCGATAGCGACCATTGACGATGATGGTGGGAACGCCACGGATCTTGTAGCGGCGGGTCATTACCCGTGCCCGCCGGAGCATGGAGGATACGGCGTAGGAATCCCAGGTCTTGATGAACTGCTCTTCACTGACCCCGAAGCGGGTGAAGAAGGCGGCGAGACTTTTTTGGTCATTCAGTTTCCGGTTTTCCACATGGATGGCATCGAACAGCGGGCCATGGACCTGCTCTACGATATCCAGAATCTCGGCGATGAAATAGGCGCGTGCATGGGGCTCCCAATTGGCACGGAAAATGGCGGGCATCAGGCGAAATGCAGCATGCTCCGGCTTGGCGGACTTCCAGTTTTCCACATGAGGATGAAAGCGAAAGCAGTGAGGGCAGCCGTACCAGAAGATTTCCAGTACCTCCACCTGGTCACCGGTGGTGGTGGGCTGCGCCGGTTCGATGACCTCGTAGCCACCCTCGGGACCAGCGGCAAAGCCCGGCCCGGGCAACAGGGCAGAGAGGCTCAGGAAAAGGAACGATAGCAGGGCGTTACGCATGGAAAAGCTCTCCTTGGAATAGACAGGCGCATTGTAGCGGGCGCAGCGGACGCTGCAACGAGAAATATCGGGGGTCCGTTAAACCCGGGACTGTCCTGGTTTGGGGCTCTGATCAGGATGCGCCTGAACCAGACAGGTTTCAGGCGGAAAGGTTCCAGACGGAAAACGCGCTGTTCGTTGCCAAGGGCTGGCGGTGGTTGAACCCGAGCGAAAAGCTCGTCTAGCAGGCTATTGAAAAAGCCTCATGCGGCACAATACGGCGTTAAAAACCGGCTCGAAATGCTCATTTACTGCTTGTAAACTGCGCTTTCTCGCCGATTTTTGCCTTGTCTTGCACTTGCCTGAAACTTCTTCAACAGTACTGCTAGTGCAGGGCGGAGATATAGGCGGCCAAGGCCTTGATTTCGGCCTCACTGAGCTTGGCGGCGATATCACGCATCATTTTGCCGGCATCGTTGCTGCGTTCGCCCGAACGGAAGGCGGTGAGCTGCTTCGCAGTGTACTCCGCGTGCTGGCCGGAAAGTGCCGGGAAGGCTGGTGGAACGCCAGCGCCATCGGGGCCGTGGCAGGACATGCATGCCGGCAGGCCGGTGGTGCGATTACCCCCACGATAGAGCTTTTCGCCGAGGGCCGCCTGGGCTTTATCAACACTTCCTGCCTTGACCTTCTGGCTGCTGTACCAGGCACCAAGATTGGCCATATCTGTGCTCGATAGCCCCATGGCCATGGGGCCCATCATCGGGTCCTTACGGGTGCCGGCCTTGAGATCCTGCAGCTGTTTGACCAGATAGCTCGCGTGCTGTCCCGCAAGTTTTGGCCATACCGGGTTAGGGCTATTTCCATCCTCGCCATGACAGGCGGCACAGGCAGCTGCCCGAACCTTGCCCGCGGCGGCATCGCCGCTGGCATGCGCCAGTGAAGTGACAGCAAGGCCCAGCAGAGCCACGAGTATGCGGGGAAGCAGTGCTTTCATAAGCCTTTGACCTGGGAAGATTATTTCTGTTTCTGGGAAGAGAAGTAGGCGGCCAGATTGTTGATATCTGCATCACTCAGCGGAGCAACCATCGGGGCCATCATGGGATCCTTGCGCTTACCAGCCTTGTAGTCTTTGAGTGCCTTGACCAGATAGCTGGCATGTTGGCCGGCGAGCTTCGGCCAAATGGGGTTGACGCTGTTCCCGTCGGGGCCATGGCAACCCGCACAGACAGCTGCTTTCGCCTTGCCCGCGGCCGCGTCGCCGCCGGCAAAGGCGGTGGGGGCGAGCATCAAAAGGGTGGCGGTGGCGATAATAAAACGGTTCATCTGGCGGATCTCCTGTTCCAGTGAAAGCGGGCGGCGGGCCGGGAAAACGACGTATTTAATCGCAGTTTGACGGGGTGGTCAACCAAAGTTACAGGCAAAAAAAGCCCCGGCTCGCCAATCAGGAGAAAGGCAACGGCCGGGGCGAGGTATTGCCCGACTGGGGATGTCGGGCAGGGCTCCCGTCCAGGGAGGGGGACGGGGAGCACCATGGGGGTGGCACTCGCTGAGTTAGAGAGGGGGGGTCCAACTTAGTTCCCGTGCTTTTGGTACCCGCGGGAGTTGGCTATTCCACAATTTTTAGCAGCGCTCCGGGTTTGGGTTTGCCAGCTGGATAGTGGCTGTTTAGCAGGCGGAGTTGTTGCTCCGGATCGTTGGGAATGGGCGAGTCTGCGGCCAATGTCCGGTAGCGGGTCCGGGCGTCGCTGCGTAACAGGCCGAGCTTGAGTGGAATGCCAAGGGCATATTCCCGCGGACGTAGCGGGTGCAGGCTCAGGGCGGTATTCAGAAAATCGGTGCGGTAGCGTGGTTCGGTGCCGGCCTTGCGCGGTGCGCCGGCAAAGATGTAGGCCTGTTCATGAAGATAGATGACCGTGAAACGGGTCAGGCGGCGACCGAAAGGGGTTTTGGCCCAGGCAACGGCGGTGTAGCCGGGGAGCTTGCCGGCATGCACTTTTTTTCCGTCACGCAAATTTTCCAGTTTCAGGCGATGAATCAGGAAATCCCGTGGGCTGAGCCTTTTGTTCAGATCCGCGGTGATGACCTCCAGGGAGGCACCACCCTTGGGCGGCAAGGCCACCAGGCGCCGGGGCTCGTTGAGCACCCGCCAGCCCTTGGGGAAGTGCAGGGCGATGCCCAGATCGCGATGATAGAAATCCTGCCCGCGTAATACGCCCTCGGCAGGTTTTGGGCCAAATCTGAGACCATCGATATGATGGAGGAAGGTTTCGCGGCCAATATTCTGTTGCTTGCCGGCGAGTGGTTTCGCCTTGGCTACAACCTGCTTCAGGCGGGTATCGTTATCCGGATGGGTGGAAAACACCCCGTGATAGACCCTGGCCTCGCGGCCCTCGGTCTTCGCGCGCGCACGTTCAAAAACCTCCTGATTTTTGAGGACCCGGATAACGCCGAGCATGGCTGCGGGCTGGTAGTCGCTGCGGGCCAGATACTCTGCGCCCAGCCTGTCTGCCTCCAGTTCGTGTTCCCGGCCATAACCGCGCAACAACACATTGCCAAACAGATTGGCGAGATTTTGTGCCCCCTGATTGCGCATCTGGGGCATGAGTATGGAACCGATGGCAAGGCCGATATTGGCGGCTTGCTGGGCGGTGTACTGACGGACCGAGTGGCGCGCGGTGACATGACCCACCTCATGTCCAAGTACCGCGGCAAGTTCTGCCTCTGAATTAAGGTAGGCCAGCAGTCCGCGGGTGATGTAAATGTAACCACCGGGTAGGGCAAAGGCGTTGATCTCCTCACCGTCCAGTATCGTAAAGCGATAAAAAAGCCCCTGGCGGTGGCTGTTGGCCGCTACCTTCTCTCCCACTTCCTGAACGTAGCGTTGCAGGGCTGCATCCTCGTAGCGCGGGTATTGTTTTAACACCTCGGCGTGGCTTTTTCTGCCGAGTGCAATCTCCTGCTCCTCGGACATCAGTACAAAATCGGATTTTCCGCTGACCGGATTCTGCGCACAGGAGGAGAGCAGGCTAACAAGCAGCAGGCAGGCGATCGGCATGTATATATTCATGGTGTCGATTGTAGGGGATGTTTTGCCTCTACCTCCAGCGCCGCCGGATGGCGGATTCGCATCCGCAACTGGCCCTTGCGACGATGGACCCAGCCGCGGGCCTCCACCCGTTGTTTAAGCAGTGTCTCTGGCCGATAGTGCTTGAAGTAAGGGAGATCGGTACGCGCAATGCGCAGGGCGAAGCGGGAGCCCAATTCAAGCCACAGGGAACGCCTGCTATGGCCGATACGGCTGATGCGTCCGGTAACAATGCGGTATCCGAGGTCATTGGACTCCAGGCTGTCCACCGTTCTGGGTTGATAGCGTGGCAGCGCCCAGATGCCCAGGCGCTGGCTGCGGGCACGGGCTTCGGCACGACGGTAACACCCGATATTCAGGTTATTGGGCGGTACTACCAGGGTGGTAGCGAGTCCGGCGGCGAGAATCTGCTCCTGGATGTTGCTGCCGTTGGTGCGCTGGAGGTGGGCGAGCGTGCGCTGATAGCGGTCCTGGCGCTCGTGGTCGAAGCGCAACCCCAGCCGAGTGCCCGCCGGGGCCAGTCGATTCAGCAGTTTTCGCGCTTGCTGCGCCAGAGCTTCGGGTGGCTTTTTATCGCGCCCCAGTTCCGGGGTGTTGATGCCTACCAGCCGGATGATGCGCCCATCTGACAGGCGCAGGGTATCGCCGTCGAATATTTGGGCCACGATGCCGTGGTCATTTGCCTTTGCGGCTTGGCATTCCGTCGCTGCGGCCAGCGGGATGCCAATACCCCACAATGCGGACAGGAGGCCGAGCAGGGCCCAAAACCGCTGCCCCAAAAAACAAAAAGGCGCCTCCAGGGGCGCCTTTCGTTCGCTGGTAAGCACGGCTGTCTAGCCCATGCCGTACTTCTTGCGGAATTTATCCACCCGCCCAGCGGTATCCATGATGCGTTGCTTGCCGGTATAAAAGGGATGGCAGGCAGAGCAGACATCGAGAAGCAGATCTTCTTTCAGAGTGGAGCGGGTCTTGAACTTGTTGCCGCAGGAGCACTCAACTGCGATCTCGTTATATTCGGGATGAATGTCGGCTTTCATCAAAAGGGCCCTTCGCTGTACGGTATAAAATGGGAACGGGTAACTATAATCTATATCCAGCCCTTCCTGCAAAGTTTAATCGCCTCATTTTGGGGCGGGGGCGGATATACCCAGCTCATCCCAAAGTGCGTCCACCCGTGCAATGATTTCCGCTTGCATGCGGATGGGAGTGCCCCAGGCCCGATCGGTTTCGCCGGGCCACTTGTTGGTGGCATCGAAGCCGGCCTTGGAGCCAAGCCCGGCTACCGGCGAGGCAAAATCCAGATAGTCGATGGGGGTCCGTTCCACCAGGGTGAGATCGCGTGCCGGGTCCATGCGAGTACTCATGGCCCAGATCACCTCCTTCCAGTTCCGCACATTGATATCGTCATCGGTGACGATGAGAAATTTGGTGTACATGAACTGGCGCAGTACGGACCAGATGCCAAACATCACACGCTTGGCATGCCCCGCATACTGTTTGCGGATGCTGACTACGGCAAGGCGGTAGGAACAGGCCTCCGGCGGCAGATAGAAATCCACGATCTCCGGGAACTGCTTTTGCAACAATGGGATGAAGACCTCGTTCAGCGCCGCGCCCAGTACCGCGGGCTCATCCGGTGGTTTGCCGGTATAGGTGCTGTGGTAGATGGGATTCCGGCGGTGAGTGATGCGCTCTACGGTGAATACCGGGAAGGTCTCTACCTCGTTGTAGTAACCGGTGTGATCCCCAAAGGGGCCTTCCGGGGCCTCATCGCCGGGATGGATGCAGCCTTCCAGCACGATCTCGGCCCGTGCCGGCACCATCAGCTCGCTGCCCAGACATTGGGCCAGCTCGGTGCGTGTACCTCGCAGCAGGGCGGCAAAGGCGTATTCGGACAAGGTGTCGGGGATGGGGGTCACCGCCGCCAAGGTAGTGGCGGGGTCCGCGCCCAGCGCCACAGCTACGGGGAAAGGCTCTCCCGGGTGGTGTTGTAACCAGTCCTGGTAGTCGAGGGCGCCGCCGCGATGAGAGAGCCAACGCATGATCAGGCGGTTGTGGCCGATAAGCTGTTGCCGATAGATTCCCAGGTTGAGGCGCTTTTTTTCCGGACCGCGGGTGATCACCAGTGGCCAGGTAATCAGCGGGCCGGCATCTCCGGGCCAGCAGGTCTGGATGGGGAGTTGCCCAAGGTCCACCGCATCACCCTCCAGCACAACCTCCTGGCAGGGAGGGCGTTTGACCACCTTGGGGGACATATCCAGCACCTTGCGGTAGGCCGGTAGCTTTTCCCAGGCATCGCGCAGCCCGCCGGGGGGCTCCGGGTTGCGCAGAAAGGCAAGCAATTCACCGACTTCCCGGAGCGCATCGGCAGATTCAACGCCTAGGGCCATGGCGATGCGTTGCGGGGTGCCAAAGAGATTGGCAAGCAGGGGCATGTCCGTGCCCACGGGGTGCTCAAACAATAACGCCGGACCCTCCATGCGCAGGGTGCGATCACATATTTCCGTAATTTCCAGGTGCGGGTCTACCGGCACTGTGACCCGTTGCAGTTCCCCGGTTTTTTCCAGGGCGGTGATAAATTCTCGCAGGTCGCGATATTTCATGTTCACAGGTTGTAAAGGGTGGGCAGCAGCCAGCTAAAGGCAAGCCACAGAATAATGGTGAGTGGCAGGCCAATGCGGACAAAATCACCAAAGGTGTAGCCGCCTGCGTTCATCACCAGCAGGTTGGTGGTATAGGCCATGGGGGTGGCAAAGCTCATGTTGGCGCCGAACAGTACCGCCAGCACGAAGGGCTCAGCCTGTAGCCCCAGACGATCAGCGATGCCGATGGCGATGGGGGTGCCGATGACCGCGGCGGCGTTATTGGAGACGACGTTGGTAGCCAGTGCCATCACCAGCATCAGGGCACTGAGAATGACCGTGTGCGAATTTCCATGTACCAGGAAGATGAACCAGCCGGCGAGGAAATCGGCGGCCCCGGTTTTCAGCAGGGCGACACCCAGGGCGAGGCTGACCACCACGATGAGGATCACCTGGGCACTGAGCGCCCGGGTGGCATCTTTCCAGCCGAGGCAACCGTTTTTGATCATCAGCAGGGCACCCGCTAACGCACTGACCGCGATGGGCAGGATGCCCAGCGCTGCAAGGGTTACGGTGCCCGCCATGGTAGCCAGGGCGATGGGAGCTTTGCGGGTGAAGGGCAGGTCCGTGGTGGCATCCAGTACCAGTAGTTCGCCGCTTCGCTTGAGTGTGGCAATCTGTTCTCGTGGCCCCTGCACCAGCATCACGTCGCCGGTTTGCAGAGTCACGTCACCGACACCCGAGGGTCCCATATCCCGGGCCTCACCGGCATGATGCAGGGCCAGCGTGGCCAGCTGATAGCGATCAGCGAAGCGCGCACTGCGCAGGGTGGTGTTTTCCAGGATGGAGCCACGGGTAATCACGATTTCCGCCAGTTGCTGATCGTCAGCGGTGAGTGGGTGCTCCTCGTCCACCGGGATACTGCCCTCCTGTCCGGTATAGAGGGTGGCTTCGAGTACCTGCTCGTATTCCTTGAGGTTTTGCGGGGTGTCTCTGAGCATCAGGCGGTCGCCGGTGCGTAGCCGGACATCCGGGAGCGGCATCAGGCGGGTATGTTTACTGCGCTGGATATACCGCACGCGCAGGCCGGGTACCTTCTGGCTGACGTTCAGCAGGGTCTCGCCATGGGCAAAGCCTTCGTCCGGAACAATCAACTGGGCATCGAACAGGCGCGGTGAGGCGTCACCCAGGAGCGGTTCGCGGCGGGGCAGCAGCAAGGGGGCAATAAGCCACAGATAGAGGATGCCGATCCCCCCTGCCATGAGTACCGGAAGGGCAAAGTCGAACATGCCCAGGCGGCGCATGCCCATATCTGCGGCCACCGAAACCACCAACAGGTTGGTGGAGGTGCCGATGGTTGTGCTCATACCGCCAATAATGGTGGCCAGCCCCATGGGCATCAGTACCCCGGACGCCGGGCTGCCGGTGCGTATCGAGACCCCGGTAAGGATAGGCAGCAGCAGTACCACGATGGGGGTGTTGTTGACGAAGGCGCTCAGCGCACCGGCTACCAGCAGGGCCACCAGAAAAGAGAGCTTTGGGCTTACGCCCCACAGGTAGGACATGCTCCGTCCCACCGGCTCCAGCGCCCCGGTACGTACCAGACCCTGGCCCATGATCATCAGCGCGCAGACCGCCACCAGGGCCTCGTGGCCAAAGCCGGAGAAAAAAGTGGACGCCCGCAGCTGACTGCCATCCTCCATCATGAAGGGAAACAGCTCGAACATGGCGGCCAGTACTGACAGTATAAACAGGCTGGAGGATTCCAGCGGTATGCGCTCGCGGGTGAAGAGAATGAGTGCCCCCACCGTTAGCAGCAGCACAAAGATGGCATGGGGCTCCGGCGCCAATGGTGCGTTCAATACGGTCTCCTTCCCGGCTGAGCGCTTATAGTTTTTTTAGTGAGAGGCATGGGGCTAGGGTCACTGATCCTGCACCGGTCTGTAAATACCCTCTTCCAGCGAGCTGTAATTTTCCGCGCCTCAGGTATCGGCCAGTACGTGCGCAATGGCGCGGGTGATGCGGCCGAGTTCGTCAGCGGCAATGACAAAGGCGGGCATCACGTAGATCAGGTGGCCAAAGGGCCGTAGCCAGACGCCTTGCTCCACCAGACGGGGCTGCAGGGAGCGCAGATCCACGGGCTCTCGCATCTCCACCACCCCGATAGCGCCCAGCACGCGTACATCGGCGACGGCGGGATGCTGGCGCAGGGGAGCGAGCTCCGCATTCAACTGGGCCTCGATGGTCGCCACCCGTTGCTGCCAGGGGCTATCGAGCAGCAGATCGATGCTTGCTACCGAAACTGCGCAGGCAAGGGGGTTGGCCATGAACGTGGGGCCGTGCATAAAGCAGCCGGCGGCGCCACCACACAGGGTCTCGGCCACGGTGGTATTGGTGAGGGTGGCGGCGAGGCTCAGATAACCACCGGTCATGGCCTTGCCAAGGCAGAGAATATCCGGGCTAACGCGCGCGTGTTCGCAGGCAAACAGCCGACCGCTACGGCCAAAGCCGGTGGCGATTTCATCAGCGATCCACAACACTTCGTAGTGATCGCAAAGCTTCCGTACCTGGCGCAGATATTCCGGGTGATAAAAGCGCATACCACCGGCGCCCTGGACGATGGGTTCCAGGATCACCGCAGCCAGCTCCTGGTGATGCTGCTCCATCAGTTCCGTCAGCGCAGTGATGTCCGTCGGGTCCCAGGGGGCGTCAAAGGCGCAGGACGGGGCCGGAGCAAAGAGCTGGGAGGGCAGCAGGCCGCTGAATAACTCGTGCATCCCGGTTACCGGGTCACACACGGACATGGCGCCGAAGGTATCACCGTGATAGCCCTTGCGCAGGCTCAGCAGTCGGTGTTTTTGCCGTTGTTCCCGTGCCTGCCAGTATTGCAGCGCCATCTTGATCGCCACCTCCACGGCCACCGAACCAGAGTCGCTGAAAAACACCTTGTCGAGGGGCTCAGGCGTCAGGGCCACCAGCCGCCGTCCCAATTCCACCGCGGGTTCGTGGGTGAGGCCACCGAACATCACGTGGGCCATCTGCTCCATTTGCTGAGCCAGTGCCTGGTTCAGTGTGGGATGGTTATAGCCGTGAATCGCACACCACCACGACGCCATGCCATCGATGAGCTCACGACCATCAGCCAGTTGGATGCGCACTCCCCGGGCGGAGTTGACCGGCCAGACCGGCTGTAGATCGACGATGGAGCTGTAGGGGTGCCAGAGGTGTTGCTGGTCAAAATCAATCAATGTTGTGATGTCTTGCATCCGGATTATTGCCCTTTGTCGGTCCGTGGGTATCCTGTGCGGAACAACAGCATACCCGAGCAAGGAGAATAGCAATGCCTGACCACGTGTACCGCAGTATGGAATTAACCGGTTCTTCCCGTAGCGGTATGGAGGACGCGATACAAAATGCCATCGCCCGCGCCGCCAGGACCACGCCCAAGCTGCGCTGGTTTGAGGTGGTGGAGACCCGCGGCCATATTGAGGACGATGCCGTGGCCCATTGGCAAGTGACTATCAAGGTGGGTTATCACCTTGACGACTAAGTTCGTCATATTCGACTACGACGGGGTTATTGTGGACTCCCTGGAGCTGGCGCTAAAGGCCGCCACTGAAGCGGCCAGTGCGGTCGGTGTGGAGCGGGTGGTTAGTGCCAATGATCTGGAGACGCTGGATAACGTTACCTTCGATGATTTGGGGCGCCACATCGGTATACCCGAGGCCCGTATCGATGACTTTATGGCCAGCTTGCTGCCCTTTCTGGCACGGCATGGTGATCTCGTAGAGGTCTTTGCCGGCATGCCGGAACTGCTACGCGGGCTGGCAGAGCAGCACCAGGTGGCGATTATCTCCGCCAGTGAGCGTGCCACCATCCGGGCGGTGCTGGAGCGGGAGGGGCTGGAAGATGCCATCACCGTGATCCTCGGTTCCGATATCCCCGGCGCCAAGGCGGAGAAGATTGCCGGTGCCGCCAAACAGCTGGACATGGATCAAGAGCGGGTCTGGATGGTAGGCGATTCCATCAGCGATATTCGTCAGGGCAAGCTTGCCGGGGTGCACACCATGGCGGTCACCTGGGGCTGGCAGAGCCGCGCGCGTTTGGTGGCGGAGCAGCCGGATGCAATTTTTGACGAGCCAGGGGCGATCATGGATTTTTTCAATTCGCGCTGACTGAGGGCCGGAGTTAGTTGTCTTCCTTGTCGGTGAGCCTGGGTCGCCTCAGATGCGGATGTTCGCAAGGAGCGCCTTGGCCCACGATACTCGTTATCTCTTCGAGCAGGGAGTCGGTGTCGGAATTTTTGTCGATGATCCGCTCGACGCCACGTTTCAGGCGGTGGCGTTCATCTTCGCTGAGATCTTTGGCGGTAATGATGATGACCGAGATGCTTGCCCATTCCGGGTTCTCGCGCAGCCGTTCCAGGAATTCGAATCCATCCATTTCCGGCATCATCAGGTCCAGCAGCACCAGGTCTGGAAGCTGCTGGACCAGTCGTTCCATGCCCTCGCGGCCATTGTCCGCGTGGTTCACTTCCCAACCCAGTTTTTCCAGGGTCCGGCAGAAGAGTTCGTTGGTGGCCTCGTCATCCTCCACCACCAGCGCCCGGCAGGGCGGGTCAGTGCAAGGATATTTCTCCAGCGCCTTGAACAATCGATCGCGTTGGATGGGCTTGACCAGGTAGTCCGTCGCCCCGAGGGCGTAGCCGCGTTTCTTATCATCCACGACGGTACACATGACAACGGGAATATCTCTTGTTTCCGGTAGTTGTCTCAGTTTTTCAAGTACGTTCCAGCCATTGATATCGGGCATGAGCACATCAAGGGTGATGAGTGCCGGCTGCAACTCGCGGGCGAGTCGCAGTCCGGCCACACCGCCAATGGCGATCACTACCTGGCAGGGGGTCGGCAAGGTGTGAAGCTGGCGCTCCAGTAGCTTTGCTTCTTCCGGTTCATCCTCGATGATCAATATGATCGGTTTGCCCTCGGCGTTGAGGGCGGAACGGGGATTTTCCGTTGCCATCACGTCGGTCACGGGTTCTGGTGTCTGTGCGGGGATGCGTGCGGTAAATGTCGAACCCACCCCGGCGCTACTCTCTACCTTGAGGCTGCCGCCCAGCATTTCACAGTAGCGACGGCTGATAGCAAGTCCAAGACCGGTGCCACCGAAGCGCCGCGTGGTGGACCTGTCGGCCTGTACGAACTCGGAAAAGATCCCTTCCAATTGCTCCGGATCCATGCCAATGCCGGTATCTTGCACCCGGAAAATGACCCAGTCCGTATCCGCGAGCCCTTCCCGTTTGACCTCAAGCTGGATTTCTCCATTCTCGGTGAACTTTGCCGCATTGCTTAGCAGGTTAAAGAGTATCTGGCGGAGTTTGATTTCATCTGTGGCTATCAGCCCGGAATTCTCGGCACAAACCAGTTTCAGGCGATTGGTGTTTTTTTTCGCTAGCGGCTGGGTCATGGAGACGACATCGTCCAGAAACGCCTGCAGCGGAAAGCGCTCGATCAGCAGTTCCATGCTGCCCGCCTCAATCTTCGACAGGTCGAGAATATCGTTGATCAAGGTGAGCAGATGCTTGCCGGCACCATGAATTCTTTCCAGATCCGGCACGAAGGTATCCAGCTTCAGCTCCTGCGCTTCTTCCTCCAGCATCTCGCTGTAGCCGATGATGGCATTGAGCGGGGTGCGCAACTCGTGACTCATGTTGGCGAGAAAACTGGATTTCGCCACGTTGGCCGCCTCGGCTGCATCCCGCGCCGCCAGTATCTCGCGCTCTGCCTGTTTGCGCTCGGTGATATCACGCACGACACCGGTGAACATGCGTTCACCGGCCACCTGCATCTCGCTAACGGCCAGCTCGAGGGGAAACACCGTGCCGTCCTTGCGTTTACCCTCCACCTCACGGCCCGTACCAATCACCTTCGCATCACCCGTGGCTACGTAATTTCGGACGTAGCCATCGTGCGCACTCTGGTAGGGTTCGGGCATGAGCAGCTTGACGTTTTGCTCCATGACCTCGTCGTCGGCATAGCCGAAGAGTCGCTCGGCCGCCGGATTAAAGGCTTTGATATTCCTCTGTTCGTCGATGACGATGATGCCGTCCACAGTGGTGTCAAGAATCGCACCCATACGCTGTTCGCTATCGCTGAGCGTAGCTACGGCGTGCTGTAGTTTTGCATTGGAGTCTTGGGCCTGCGTTGTTACCGCCTGTAGCGCTGTTTCGCTCTCAAGAATCGATGCCTGAGCTTTTTTCAGTGCATGCAGCAGCGTTCCCACCTCATCGGCAGAGCTGTCATCTATAGCAATGTCCCGTTCCCCCGAAGAAAGGCGCCGGGCGATGTTTACCGCGGTACCTATCCGGGAGAGCACGCTGCGCATGGTCAGAAAGGTGACCAGTACGACCAGCATGACTGCCGTGGCCAGACCGATCGTTGTGGACAACCGCGCGATTCGGATGCTGGCCCGGGCGCTTTCTTCCCTCAGCCTCAGGAGATGGGATTCGGCGCTGCGCATCTCCACGGTTAGCGCACGAATGCCGTCCATGAGCTGCTTGCCACGCCCTGACCGCACTACTGCCATCGCGGCCTCGTGATCTCCCTTTCTCTGGTACTGAATCGACCGCTTTGATTCTGCAATTTTTGCATCGAGCAGGGGTCTTAGCCGTTCGATCATCCGTTGTTGTGAGGGATTGTCGGCGGTCAGCGTGGCGAGTCTTTCAAGCTCGCTGTAGACGTCTTTCCTCGCCGAGAGATAGGGCTCAAGAAATATCTCATTGCTGCTGAGGATGAAGCCACGTTGCCCGGTTTCAAGATCCTTGGAATAGGAGATCAGGTTTTCGAGCGTGCCGAGGACCTCGTACGTATGAGCCTTCCAGTGCATGGTTTTGACCAGCCTGGTGTTGTTGAAATGCGACCCCAATCCGACGATTACAAGAATCATCACCGGGATGCCCAGGCCGACGAGTAGTTTGGATTTAATCGTCATTATGTAATTGTTTCGAGCTTGTGGTTGGGGAGCGCCAGTATAGCCATCGTTCCCTTTCCGACTTCACTCTCAAACTCCAGGGTGCCGCCAAGCAGGCAGCTATAGCGTTGGCTTAAGGCCAGGCCGAGCCCGATACCATCAAATTTTCGCGTCGGTGAGCTGTCGCCCTGGGTAAACGGTTTGGTGAGGCCCTCGGTGATTGCCGGGGCCATACCGATCCCGGTGTCCTGAACCCGAAAAATCATCCATTCGCCACTTTTACGCTGCTCCCGTTCCACCTCCAGGGCAAGCTGACCCTGTTCGGTAAATTTCGCCGCATTGTGGCCCAGATTGTAGAGAATACGGCGGAGCAGTACGGCATCCGTATGCATATCATTAGCCCCATCGCTACAACGCAGGCTCAGGGTATTTTCACGTTGGGCGTTGAGCGCCGCGAGTCGGGTTGCGGTCTCTTCAAGGAGGGGGGGGATAGCGCAAAGCTCAAAATTTGCCTCTATCCGTCCGGCCTCTATCTTTGCGATCTCGAGAAGGGCCTCAACAAGCTGAAGCAGATGTTTGCCTGAGGTGTGAATTTTGCCCAAATCCTTCACCACCTCGCCGGCTTCCATCTCGCCCATATCATCGACCAACATTTCGCTGTAGCCGATGATGTGGTTGAGGGGGGTTTTCAGCTCGTGGCCCATGTTGGCAAGGAATTCGGATTTGCCGCGGCTTGCGGTCTCCGCCATTTTCCTGGCCTCTTCCAGCTTTTTCTCGGCTTCGACCCTGTGCGTTACATCGCTCCCTACACCCCGGTAACCGGAAAATTTTCCTTTGGGGTTGAAGGTGGGCTTGCCGCTGGCATTGAGGATGAGCAAACGCCCGTCCGGCGTTTGGAACTCATAGCTGAAATCCCGAAACGGGAGATGTTTGTCGAGCTCATCATAGTGCTGGTTCCAGCGTTCACGCTGAGCTTTTGGGTGGCCGGGCAACTCCCCGCGTTTGGTTCCGATGATGTCCTGGGCGGAAATACCCAAAAGCTCGTAAATCTTTTCGGAAATAAAAATGTAGCGGAGATCGGGGCCCACCTCCCACACCCAATCGGCCCCGGCCTCGGAAATGTCGCGAAACCGTTGTTGGCTCTGCGCCAGTTCTCGTGTTACCCGCTTGCGCTTGGCTACTTCATTCGTCAATTCCTCGACCGATGGCGCCCAACGGATCAGGCCCAGCGTCAACAGCACATAACCTCCGAGATACCCTACAAATTTCTCAAGAAATGCCTCGGCTTCGGTATCACCGATAACCACCAGGTTGTTGAGAGAATCAAAGTTGTCGGTAATATCGAGCAAGGTTCCGAACAGCAGCAGGGAAAAGCCCAGCAGGATTTGGTTCCAGCCTGAACAAGAGAGAAAATTCTTGTGCCTCCCCAGTTTCCAGAGGAATCCCACCAGCACCAGCAGTACACCCGCGCGGATGCTTTCCAGGATTATGTCTAGCAAGTGTCCACTCCTTCAATTCAAAGACGCCAGGAAGAGCATCACCAAGCTGTGGTAAAAGGGGATATCTTAAACATTGGTGTTAAAGGTTTTTTCTTCGACCATCAACTGGAGAAAGTCTGCAACCGGCATGGGTCGTGCGAAATAAAAGCCTTGCACCGAGTCACACTGGCACGCGCGCAGGAAAGCGAGCTGCTCTTTGGCATCCATGCCCTCGGCGATTACCCTTAATTCCATGCTGTGGGCAAGGGCGATCACGGCCTGGACGATGGCGGCGCTCTTTGGGTCGCGAGTCATCTGGATGATGAACGAGCGGTCCACCTTGAGGGTCTCGATGGGGAAGCGACTGAGTGAAGAAAGGGACGAGTGGCCGGTGCCAAAATCGTCCAGAGCCAACCCCAAGCCGCGTTCGCGAAAGGCATCCATGACTCCACTGAGCTGATCCACATTCTCCATGACGATATTTTCCAGCAGCTCGATTTTCAGGCTCCTTGGATTAGCGCTGGTCTCTGCGAGGACCTGGTCAACCATCTCGACGATTTTCGGCTCGCGCATCTGATTGCGGGAAAAATTTACGCTCAAGCTGAAGGGATTAACGGGGAATCCGTTTTTCTCCATTTTTTTCAGCGTGGTACATGCGCGATGCAGCACCCATTCTCCCAGCGGTACGTCGAGGCCCGTTTCTTCCGCCAAGGGGATGAATTCCCCCGGGGAGATGAGTTTGCCGTCTGGGGGCTGCCAGCGCACCAATGCCTCCGCGCCCTCGATGCGACCCGTATCCATGGCGATCTGCGGCTGCAGGTAAATGAGCAGCTCCTCGTTGTCCAGCGCCCTGCGCAGTTTTTTCTCCAGGGAGAGGCGGCGCATCGCCGTGGCGTTCATGTCGGCGGTAAAAAACCGGTAGCTATTTCCTCCCTGTGCGATGGCCTGACGCACGGCACTTGTCACGTTCTTGAGCAATGTCTCCGGGTCATCACCATTCTCCGGAAACAGGCAGATACCTATGTTAGCGCTTAGATGAAACTCGTGATTTTCTATCACCAACGGTGCCTTGAAGTCAGTCAGGAACTGCTGGGCGAGGCGGGAAACACGAGTGGTGGTCGGAAACCAGGTTATCAGGATGCTGAATTCCTGGGGTCCGGTGCGAGCGATGGTATCCCCGGCCTCGGTATATTTCGCAAGGCGTTGCGCCGCCAGATCGATCGATTTATCTGCCGCCGTCTGGCCGAGGGTCTCTTTAATGAGCCCGAGTTTGCTCAGGCGAATGGTCAAAATGGCCAGAGGTTTTTTTTGGGGGCCAAAAATCCCGGTAAAGTGGGTGACGCGGTCCGTGAACAGTCGAAGATTGGGTAATCCGGTTGACTGGTCGAAATAGGCCAGGTGCTCGATGTGCTGCTCTGCCTGCTTCAACTCGGTGATATTGGTGTGCATGGCAATGGCGCCGGCGCCGGATCTGCCTTGCAGAGTCACATTGTAGTGCCGCTCCTCTCCATCGGCCCGGCATGCGTGTTCAAAAATCAATCTCCGGCGTTTGCCGGAAAGTACAGCCTCCAGGTCACTAACCAGTTGCGGCATGTTCTCGTCGGTGAAGCAATGGGCCTTTTTGCAGATAGCCAGATAATCACTTTCCCCGCCAGAGTCATCGTAATTACCCAAATCACAGGAGAACCGGAGCCAGCGTTGGTTGGCTGCAATGATCTTGCCCGCATTATCCAGCAAGGCGACCTTGGCGGGCAGACCGTTAAGAATATCGGTTTGGGTGTCCAGGGCCTGGTGCAGTTCCACGGTGCGCTGGTCGACGCGCTCCTCCAGATTAAGGTTGAGTTGACGCAAGCGATTCTCGGCCTGGTGGAGGCCCACCTGCACCTCCACACGGCTGATCAGAATGGTCAGATCGACCGGTTTGACCACATAATCATTGGCTCCGGCCGAAAGGGCCGCGAGGATATCCGCGCGCTCATCGCTGGCGGTCACCATGATGACGGGCAGTTCGGTGGGCGAGTGTTGTTCGCGGAGTCTTCGGAGCACCTCCATGCCGTCCATTTCCGGCATCATCAAATCCAGCAGCACCAGGTCGATGCCACCCGCCGTCACTTTATCCAGTGCCGCCTGGCCACCGGCCGCCTCATGCATCTCGTAGCCCTTGCGGGACAGGCGGGATAGCAGCAGGTCCCGGTTGTTCCGATCATCATCGACCACCAGGATGCTGGCCGGTTCTGAATGCTTGTCCCGTGCGCCCATCCGTTCCTTCCTAGCTGTTTTTTTCTGTTGTTGTGGGTGTTGTTTGCTCGCCCCGGTGTTCCCGCAATACCGCGACCAGGTTATTGATGTGATTGACGCGAAGGATCGCGTACAGCCGTTCCACGGCAAGATCGGACAAGCGGGTTCCTGCACGGATGTAGACGCGGCCGTCTTCAAGCGCCAGGTCTGACATCAGGGTGTCACCGGGCAGTAGTGCCGAGGGGCGCAGCTTGATAACCCCGTCTTTCTCTTGTACTTCTCCGGGGGCATCGTCTTTGACAGTGCTCTGGTGCTCGAGGCAGGTCCGGACCTGCGCCAGCACCTCGGGATCGTAGCGTTCCGCGTGCTCCAGTAATTTCGCGAAGGCCTCGGGGCCCGGCCTCGGGCCGGCGGTGACTTCGGCCAGGTCGGTGAGTACCTTGAGGATCCGTGCATGACGGGGAATTTCTTTGCCCTTGCGCTCACCCGGAGGGGACTCGCTGCCGTCGAAGTTCCGGTGTTGGAAATAGACAATTTCTGCCACGTTTTCAAGGCGCGGAATGCGCTCAATCAGCTTGCGCCCCACCGCGGGTAT
Source organism: Gammaproteobacteria bacterium (assembly GCA_021773635.1). Lineage (GTDB taxonomy): Bacteria > Pseudomonadota > Gammaproteobacteria > HK1 > HK1 > JAJFJV01. The sequence continues at coordinate 127,109 of JAJFJV010000025.1, forward strand.
ATCCGCCTTGATGGCGGCCTCCTGGGGCGATAGTTCCTCTCCGGAGAGGATTTTCGGCAACACCTCCTGCGGCAGCGCCACCATGCCAAGCGGTGACAGCTGGGCGGCAAGCTCCAGCTCCCATTGTGCGTCGACAGGCGCATGTTTACCGAGGCAGCGCACCCATTCGCGCAACCGGGTGGCCCGGCTGAAGGCCTCCGGCGCCGCCAGTTCGAGCACATCGCCCAGCAGCCGCATGCTGCCCCCGAGGGTATGGGTCAGGATTTTCTTCTCGGCAGCCAGGGCCTGTTGCAGCTTGCAGCTGGTCTGCTGGAGGGAGAGATGGGTCTGTACGCGGGCGAGGACAACCGGAAAGTCGATGGGCTTGGTAACATAGTCGTTGGCGCCGAGTTTCAGGGCCTGAACGATATGTGCGCTGTCATCCAGGGCCGTCGCCATGATGATTGGCAGGCCGGTTGCGCTGTGATCCCTGCGCAGTTGGGTGAGCACCTCCATGCCGTTCATCACGGGCATCATGATGTCTAACAGAATGAGGTCAATACCACCCGCTTTGACTCGATCCAGAGCGGCGCTACCACTATCCGCCTCGGCTATCCGGTATCCCTTGCGGGAGAGGCGTTGCGCCAACAGATCCCGGTTACGTTCTTCATCGTCCACCACCAGCAGTGTGGCCGGCTCCGCTGCTGTCGTGGTCACGCTCATTCCAGCAGCGCCTCTATCTTGGCCAGCAATCGGGGCAGTTCCACCGGCTTGGTATCGAAATCGTCACAGCCGGCTGCCAGCGCCTGATCCCGATGAGAGGTCATGGCGTGAGCGGAGAGGGCGATGATGGGAATGGCTGCGGTGGCCGGGTCCGTCTTCAGACGCCGGGTGGTTTCCCAGCCGTCAATCTTCGGGAGTTCCAGGTCCATCAGGATCAGTGACGGTTCTATCTCAGCGACCCTGAACAGGGCCTCGGCGCCGTCAAAGGCCAGTACCACCTCGTAGCCCTTGCGGGTGAGGCGTCGGGAAAGCATATCCCGGTTCAACTCGTTGTCTTCCACCAACATGATCTTGCTCATTCCGCGACTCCTTTTTCTTCTTCTTTTAAATTTTCCAAAGGCTGAAGCGATGGGCTTCCGGGCGGCTCCGAAGTGAAGTCACCATGCGGGTTTTCCACTTCACGGGGCAATCGGGCCGTGAAGGTCGAGCCCTGTCCCGGGACACTCTCGGCCTCGAGGCGGCCGCCCATCAGCTCACAGAGTTTGCGGGCGATGGCGAGCCCCAGGCCGGTGCCGCCATACTGCCGGGTGGTCGAGCCATCCGCTTGAATGAAGGGTTCGAAGATCTTTTCCAGCGCTTCCGCGCCGATGCCGATGCCGGTATCCGTAACCGAAATGCTCAATAGGTCTCCAGGCCCTGGCGAGACATGTAGCCCGATGGTTCCCGCTTTGGTGAATTTCATCGCGTTGCTGAGCAAGTTGGACAGGACCTGTCGCAAGCGCGTTGGATCCGTGCTTATCTCACCGGCATCGTCCGGGCAATGCAGGTCGAGGGCGAGGCCATTGCGCTCTGCCAGTGGCCGGAATTCGCTTGCCAGGGTTGCCAGCAGCGGGGCGACGGCAAGGCGCGAGCTATCGAGAACTGTTTTTTCCGCCTCGATCTTGGACAAGTCCAGAACTTCGTTGATGAGCTCCAGCAGATGTCGCCCGGCGCCCCTGATTTTTCCCAGGTCCGGGATGAACTGCTGCTGGTCCTGTTCTTCGGCATCCTCTTCGAGCATCTCGCTATAGCCGATGATGGCGTTTAACGGTGTGCGCAACTCGTGGCTCATATTGGCGAGAAAAACCGATTTCGCGTGATTGGCCTGTTCTGCCTGTTCCAGCGCCTGCTGCATCTCCCGCTCCGCGCTCTTGCGTGCCGTGATGTCCAGAAAGGTCACCACGGCGCCGACAATTTTACCGTCACGGTGAATAGGGTGGGACCAGTATTCGGTGGCAAAGGAGGAGCCGTCCGCCCGCCAGAACACCTCGTGATCGGCATGCGTGCCCAGGCCTTGGCGAAAGGCCTGGTAGATCAGGCACTCCGGGTTGGGGTAGGGCGTTCCATCCACCCGGCTATGGTGAGCCAGGGCGTGCATATTACGGCCTAGCAGATCCGCCTCCTCCCGGTAACCCAGCATGCGCTGGCAGGCGGGATTGCTGAAGGTGCAGTTACCCTCGAGGTCGATACCGTAGATGCCCTCGCTGGCGGAATTCAGTAACAGGCGGGTCCGTTCCTCGCTCTCGCGCAGTTGCTCCTGCGCCAGCTTACGCTCGGTAATTTCCTGCTTCAGGCCGACGAAGTGGCGCGTTTCTCCGTCAGCAGAGCGGATGGGGATGATGGAAACCTCATCCCAGTAGATCTCGCCGTTCTTGCGCTTGTTGCAAAGCTCACCCTGCCACTCGCGGCCGGCCTCGATGGTTTCCCACAATTCCTTGTAAACCGTATCGGGGATCTGGCCGGACTTCAGAAATCCCGGGTTTCTGTCCAAGACCTCGTCCCGCGTGTAGCCGGTCACCTGGCTGAATCTCCGATTGACGTATTCGATCTGACCTTGCGGGTCGGTAATCAATACCTGGGCCGGGCTGTGCTCCACCGCGAGGGAGAGCTTTCTCAATTCCGCGGATTGTGTTTCCAGTGCAATGGCCGAGGCCTTGCCCGCACTCAGTACCAGTGCCGTGGCCCAGATGCCGAGAAAGGTGTAGAGGCGGTTGGTGAGCGGTGCCCACGCGTGCGTGTCTCCGTAGGCATAGCCGATGATGGCGAGCACGGTGGTGGCAAGTGCAAGCACTACAAGGTGTCGTCGCCTGGGGAACCACCAGCCCACCAGTACCAGAGTCGCATAGAGCACGCCTTCCGAGACCCCGGTGGGAGTCTGAAAGTCCAGTGCCAGGACAAAAAGGCCGAGGCCAGCGCTAAGGACCAGCAGGCCCGGGGAGAGTTGTGACGTTGCCTCGGGCGGCCGGAAGAGGCCGCGGAGTGGCCCGAAGGACTCGGTGGTCGGCGCCCCGATGCGTAAAAATAACAGCATGCCAAGGCCAATCAAACAAAGAGCAATGGCACCGGCGATGGCGCCCGCCTGAAGGATGGGGGTTCGCAGTTCGGCCATATTGATTTCGGCCACCAGGCCAAGACCCAGTGCGTCCACCCGGCAATAGGCACCAAGCACCTCGATACCGCGATGATCCGGGCCAATCAGTGTTCCACGTTCTCCCGCCAGTCCCCGGCGCATGCTCTGCATGGAGGGCTCGTTCGGAGGAACGAGCAAAATGTCTTGTGAACCGTAGCGGCTGCGCACCAGGATAGCGATACTGTCTCCCTGGTGCTGTCCCAGCACGAATTCACCGCTTCGCCCAAAGCCGGATTCCTGGCCCAGGGCAACGCGTACCTGGCCTATGGTGCGCTCAAGCGGAGCTTCGACGTCAAATTGCCTGTTGAAGGCGAGCATTGCCTCCATCAGTTCCCCCTTGCCCTCCACCAGTTCCGTGAGTGCTGAACGCTGGGTGTCTACGGAGGTGAGGTACAGGGTCCAGAGTGAGGTGCCCATCGAAGTTGCCGCCACCAGCGCCATGGTCAGAATGAGGTGCCAGAGTCGTTCCCTGGCCTGGATGCCGGAGGCCTTACGGGTGGAGGGCAGACCGATTTGCCGGAACAGCAGCACACCGAGGACGATGATAAAAAGAGTGCTGGCGGCAGTAATAGCGCCTGCCCGGAGAAAGGGCCTGCGAAACTCCGCCAGGTCAATCTTGGCGACCAGACCCAGGCCGAAGTGTTCCAGAGGGGCGTAGGCAGCCAGTACCCGGGTCGCACGGTAATCCTTGCCGAGTATCACGCCGGCCTGTCCCGCAAGGGCCTGACGCATGGGTTCTGCCTCGGTGCCGGTCCAGGTGACCGGGGGGATGCCCTGTTTGAGATGGCGCGATGGCAGCAGGAAGGTGATTTGCTCGCCCACGCGCCGTCCAATGACAAATTCACCACTTTTTCCAAAACCCTCGTGGCCTTCCAGGACCTTGATGATCGGCGCCAGGGTGCGCGCGAGGTCCCCTTCAAGCTCGCTTTGTTCCTCGGCTGCGTGGAGGAGCTCTTCCACCAATTGCGCCTGGCTTTGCAGCAGGTCTACAAGGCGGGTCTGCCGGGCCTCGAACAAGGGCTGATAGAGCATCCCCATGGACGTCAGCATGGTAGCGATGGCGATCAGCACCATGATACCGATAAGGTACAGGTGGCGCTTATTTGTGCTATCGCGTTGCGTTATTTTAACCACTCGGCTCGTCCTGGTTTTCGAGGGCCGGCATCCGTTCCAATGCACGCAAACTCAGAGGCTTGCGTGCATTGTGATAGGACACAACCCGCACTTTTTAAAGGTGGTTTCCGATCGGGCTGCCGCAGATCGTTATGGCGCACCGGATCGGGGGTGACGTGCTTTCCCGGATGTTTGCGCAACAGAACGCCGGAGCTTGCCGGTATGCGGCAGAGAGGAACCCGAAACGGTCCCTCCAGTCCATCTGGAGAAAGACACACCGCGGGGTTTGGGCGGGGGTTACCGGGACGAGCCCGTATGAAGGCGACGCACCGGAAAATACTTTTACTGTTAGAGGCTTATCGGATGTCAGGCCGATTTCTTTAGCCGCCGCCTGTTTTTTGCAGGCCTGCGGCATACACTCCATCCCTGGAGCGGGTAGTGGTCGGGTTATTAAACGTCTCGCCCGGCCAGCGCACGTGCTTCAAAACATAATCCAGTGGGCGAATTTTGGCCAGTGAGGTGTCACTGGTCATGGCGGAGGTGTGGTCAATGGTTTGGCCGATACCGCCTTGAGCCTGTTCGCTGTACCCACTTGGCCTGCATGGTGTCTCGTACGGCTCATTCTTTCCGGCACCGTTTTTTGTCGTACCCGGGCCAGAATGAGGCCAACGATAGCGTGCCGCCGGGCTAAAGTATGCGAGTATTGGGGTCGTTAGTTGACGAAGGTAGCAAGTAGTGGAGTTTATGGCAGTGTCTTTTACGCAGGAGTTATCGAGTATTTTGTTGCTGGAATTGCTCGCCGTTCTGAGCTTGATTCCCATGGTATGGGGTGTGCTCACTTTTCTGCGCAAACGGCGTGATCGCGCCGGGGTGCGGGCACTGATTGCCGCGGTGCGGGAGGGCAAGGAGGAAAATGCACGGCTGACTCGGAGCTGGCTGGAGCAGGAGATGGGGCTGGAGGGTGCTGCGGTGACTCAGTCCATGAAGGAACTCGGTGTCGCCCGTACCACCTTGTTTCAAAGCATCATTAATCTGTACCTCACCCGTGACGCAGGCAGCCTGGCTGCGCTTGCGGGAGAGCTGGACGCCCTGACGGGCGGCTATCAGGCCCTACGGCCCGTTGCACCGGAAGCGAAGATGGCAGCTGCAGCGGATGAGCCGGCTTCCGCTGCAGCGCCTGAGCCGGAGGCCGCGACCGACTTGCAGCGTGAAAATGAACGTCTGTCCGGGGAATTGCGTATTAGCAAGGAGACCATCGGCGGCATGCTGGATGAATATGCCGAGATGTTCAGCGGAAGTGATGACGACAAGCGAAAGGAAGCCCCGGAAAAGGCTGCGGCGGGTACCGCGCTGGAAGGCGAGGAGGATGGAGAGGTTGAGCTCTAGCTCTAGTCGAGGGGGCGACCGCCCCGTCGCCACTGCCCCAGGCGGGCAACAAACTCGGGTGCCCAGCAGAAAAGCAGTCCGGCATACAACACATTCATCAGCGCCAGAGTGAGGAGCAAGCCGGGTATTTCCAGGCCAGCACCCAGCAGGGTGATGGCAAACAGTGCGCTCAGTACCATGTACAGGGCACTGAGTATATTATTGCCGGCTATTACCCGGGCGCGGTGGTGGGTGGCCGTGCGGCTTTGCACCATGGCGTAAAGCGGGACGATATATAGCCCGCCGCTCAGGGAGAGCAGGCCAAGATCCAGCAGGACCCTCCAGTAAGTCGCCCGGGAAAGAAAATCACTGATCCCCAGCAGCGTGCCTGCAGCTATGCCCGATGGGGCGGCCAGTCCGAGATCCAGTCCAAAGAGACTCAGCCCCAAGGCACCCAGAGGCACCAGTCCCGGCTCTACTTGCCCGCCTGAAAGCCGCGCCGCAAGCATGGCTCCTGCACCGATCCCCAGGGAAAAGGTGGTGAGCAGCAAGACCACGACCATCTCGTCGCCTCCCAGGTGCAGGCGGGTTAAGTTGGGAATCTGGGTGAGCAGCAGGGCACCGAAGAACCAGAACCAGGAGATTCCGAGTATGGCCGCAAATACGCGTTTGTCCGCTACGGCATCACCCAGTATCTGACGGGTCTCGCGCCAGAGATTCATGGGCAGGGGGCGCCAGGGTGCGGCGGGTGCTGCCGGGGGGATGGCCCGGCTGGTCCACCAGCCACCCAGTGCCACGCAGAGTACGGCCGTGGCGACTATCCAGCGCCCGCTTTCCCCCATGGCCACCAGCAGTCCCCCGGCCAGGGTGCCGAGCAGAATGGCGAGAAAGGTGCCCATGGCCACCAGCCCGTTGCCCTCCACCAGCTCCTTGCTCGGCAGATGCTGGGGCAGGATGGCGTATTTCACCGGCCCGAAAAAGCTTGACTGGGTGCCCATGAGAAACAGCACCGGAATCAGTATCCATAGTTTGCCGCTCACCAGCCCCACTGCGCCGACCAGCATGATGAACACCTCCAGCGCCTTGATGCGCCGGATCAGCGTGGCCTTGTCCATCTGGTCTGCCAGTTGCCCGGCGCTGGCGGAAAACAGAAAGAAGGGCAGGATGAATAGCCCGGCGCTCAGGTTAATGAGCAGGTGGCTGCCTTTTGCGGAGAGCGCACTGGCCTGATAGGCGATGAGGATGACCAGTGCGTTCTTGTAGAGATTGTCGTTAAAAGCCCCCAGGAACTGGGTCAGAAATAGCGGGCCGAGGCGGCGTTTCGCAAGCAGGCGAAAGGGGTTCATGGGTTCTTCACCAGCACGGCCTGGCTGACATCAGGTGCCGACAGCATCGATTTCCTCGCTAAAGCCGAAGTCCCTCAATTCAGGAATCCGCTGCGGGTAGAGCAGGCCGTCAAGATGGTCACATTCGTGTTGTACTACGCGGGCGTGAAAGCCGCTGACCTTGCGATCAATGGGCTGCCCGTTCGCACTGTAGCCACGGTAGCGAATATGCCGAAAGCGTGGCACCCGGCCACACATGCCCGGAATGCTGAGGCAGGCCTCCCAGTCTGCTTCCATGGCTTCTCCCAGTGGTTCAATGAGGGGATTGACGAGTACCGTGGGAGGAACAGTTTCGGCATCGGGATAACGGGGGTTATCCGCCACCTCGAAGACCACCACCCGCAGGCTGACCCCAATCTGCGGGGCCGCCAGGCCAGCACCGTCCAGGGCCTGCATGGTGTCCCACAGATCGGTGACCAGTTGATCGAGTTTCCGGCTCGGGATCGGATCCACCGGAGTGGCCACCTGCTGAAGTAATGGATGGCCCATGCGCAACACTTCTACGACCGCCATAGCTATTCTCCTGTTACCCGCCAATGAGGATGTCTCCGGTTTGGGGAGCCTTCCCCCGGATGATAGACTCTGCGGCTATTCACAGCAGCGAGAGACAGTATGGCGGGACATAGTAAATGGGCCAATATCCAGCACCGCAAGGGGGCCCAGGATGCCAAACGCGGCAAGCTCTTCACCAAGCTGATTCGCGAGGTGACCATCGCGGCCCGCTTGGGCGGTGCCGACCCGGGTGCCAATCCGCGCCTGCGTACCGCCATCGACAAGGCGCTGGGCGGTAATCTTGCCAAGGACACCATCGAACGTGCAGTCAAGCGTGGCGTGGGTGACAAGGATGCCCAGAATATCGATGAAATCCGCTATGAGGGCTACGGCCCTGGCGGAGTTGCGGTCATTGCCGATTGTATGACCGACAACCGCAATCGCACGGTTTCCGAGGTGCGCCACGCCTTTGCCAAGTGCAATGGGAATCTGGGCACCGACGGCTCGGTGGCCTATCTCTTTGCCAAGGTCGGGCAGCTCAGCTTCGATGCCGACGTGGATGAGGATACCCTGATCGACGTGGCCCTGGACGCGGGCGCCGATGATGTGGTGGCTAATGACGACGGCTCTGTGGACGTATTGACGGCGCCGGATAGCTTTAATGATGTTAAAGAGGCCCTGGAGACGGCGGGCTTGGAGGCGGTACAGGCGGAAGTGACCATGCGACCATCCACCAGCGTGCAGTTGAGCCTCAAGGAGGCTGGCGGCATGGTCCGTTTGCTGGGCATGCTGGAGGAACTCGACGATGTGCAGGAGGTCTATTCCAACGCCGATATCTCCGAGGAGATCCTGGCTCAGCTGGACTGAGGTCGGGCTGAGTACCTTACATGGCGCGCATTCTCGGTATAGACCCGGGCTCCCGTATCACCGGCTATGGTTTGCTGGAGTTCTCCGCTAACAAGGTCAGCTATGTGGCCAGTGGTTTTCTGAAAACGGGCAAGGGCAGCCTGCCCGAACGCCTGCGGGTCATCTATGAGGGCTTGAACGGGATCGTGCGTGAACATCAACCCGATGAGGTGGCGGTGGAACAGGTTTTTATGCACCGCAACGCGGCCTCGGCACTGAAACTGGGTCATGCCCGGGGTGCCGCGGTACTCGCCGGGGTGATGGAGGATAAACCGGTGGCTGAATACAGCCCGACCCAGATCAAGCAGGCCATCACCGGCAAGGGCCATGCCAGCAAGGAGCAGGTGCAGCACATGGTACGGGTGTTATTGGGTCTTGCAGAAACTCCCCAGGAGGATGAGGCCGATGCCCTCGCGGTGGCCTGGTGTCATGGCAGCATGCGCCAGACTCAACGGCGCATTGCGGCGGCAGGAGCCGTGCAGTGATCGGCTGGTTGCGGGGTACGTTGCGCGCTCGCCAGGCACCGTGGCTGATACTCGATGTCGGGGGGGTGGGCTATGAGTTACAGGCCCCCATGACCACCTTTTATGACTTGCCCACGAGCGGCAGTGAAATCAGCCTTTATACCCATCTGGTCGTGCGTGAAGATGCCCATGCGCTCTATGGTTTCGCCCATGAGGCCGAACGTGACATCTTTCGTGCCCTGCTGCGGGTCAACGGCGTGGGGGCCAAGGTCGGGCTGGCGATACTGTCCGGGCTCGATGCCAACACCCTGACCCGCTGTATCGCTGAGGAGGATGCGGCGCGCCTGACCACCATTCCGGGAATTGGCAAGAAGACGGCGGAACGATTGGTTATGGAGTTACGTGATCGCCTGCCCGCTGGCGGTGGCTCTGTGGGTGTCTCGCTGCCCCGTGCTGATGGGGAGGCCATAGCCGTCGAACCGATAGCGGAGGCGGTAAGTGCCCTGATAGCGCTCGGCTTCAAGGCCCCGGAGGCAAGCCGTCGGATTCGGGCTATCAGTGAGGAAGGACTGGCCTGCGAGGAATTGGTGCGCCGGGCCCTGCAGGCGGTGACTGCTTGATGGACCCGGAGCGCCTGATTAATAGCGATTCCAGTGAGCAGGAACGTCTGGTCGAGATTTCCATGCGACCACATTTGCTGGCCGATTATGTGGGCCAGGAACGGGTGTGCAAGCAGATGGGCATTTTTATGGCCGCTGCCTCGGGCCGTAAGGAGGCCTTGGACCACCTGCTGATATTCGGCCCCCCCGGCTTGGGCAAGACCACCCTGGCCCACATTGTTTCCAACGAGTTGGGGGTGAACCTGCGTCAGACCTCGGGGCCGGTACTGGAGCGACCGGGTGATCTGGCCGCGTTGCTGACCAACCTGGAACCCCACGATGTGCTCTTTATCGACGAGATCCATCGCCTCAGCCCGGTGGTGGAGGAGATTCTCTATCCGGCGATGGAGGATTTTCAGCTCGACATCATGATCGGTGAAGGCCCTGCCGCCCGCTCTATCAAGCTGGATTTGCCCCCTTTCACCCTGATCGGCGCCACCACCCGTGCGGGTCTGCTGACCTCACCCTTGCGGGATCGCTTCGGCATCGTGCAGCGCCTGGAGTTTTATGACGAAAAGGAGCTCAAGCGCATCATTCTGCGTTCCGCCGGGGTTTTAAGTATCGAGATTTCGGATACCGGTGCGGCGGAGCTGGCGTGCCGTTCCCGGGGTACCCCGCGGATCTGTAATCGCCTGCTGCGGCGGGTGCGTGACTATGCCGAGGTCGAAGGTGAGGGGCGGATTAGTCAGGAGATTGCCCAGCAGGCGCTGGAGATGCTGGAGGTGGACGGTGCGGGTTTCGATATCATGGACCGAAAATTACTGTTGGCCATTCTGCAAAAATTCGATGGGGGTCCGGTGGGGGTCGACAATCTGGCGGCCGCCATCAGCGAGGAGCGCGGCACTATTGAGGACGTACTGGAGCCCTATCTCATCCAGCAGGGGTTCCTTATGCGCACCCCCCGCGGGCGTATGGCCACCCAGCTTGCCTGGCGGCACTTCGGTTTGAATCCGCCCCCGGCAGGCGCTGCCCCAGAGTTGTTTTCGGGCGGAGTCTGACCGTGGCTGAGTTCAGCTGGCCGCTACGGATATACTACGAGGATACCGATTGCGGCGGCGTGGTGTATCACGCCAAATATCTCTGTTTCATGGAGCGCGCGCGCAGTGAATGGTTGCGTGCACTGGGTTTTGAGCAGGATGTGCTGCGCCAGGAGTTGGCGGTGTTGTTTGCGGTGGCGCGTATCACTGTGGAGTTTTTGGCGCCAGCCCGCTTCAACGACCAACTGGAGGTGGGCGTGCGCCTGGTGCGTGCTCGTCGGGTGAGTCTCAATTTGGCACAGGAAATTCGACGGGCGGGAGAGTTGCTGTGCCGGGCCGAGGTTCAGGTTGCCTGCCTGCAGGCGGAGAGCCTGCGTCCCCACCCCATTCCCTCGCAACTGTTGGCGGAATTCAGGAGTCTGAGTCTATGAAGCGGGTATCGTTAGCATGAAGGCGGATCTTTCATTGATTGAAATCATCGGCAATGCCAGTGTGCTGGTACAGCTGGTGATGCTCTTGCTGCTTGTCGCCTCCTTTATTTCGTGGATGATAATCTTCCGTAAACGCACCGTACTCGGTGAGGCCAAGCGTGCCGCCGATCGCTTTGAGGATTTGTTCTGGTCGGGCCAGGATCTGGCGACCATTTACAAGCAAATCGATGAGCGGCCCCATGAATCCAATGGTATGGAAAAGATATTCCATTCGGGCTTTCGAGAATTTGCCCGCCTGCGCCAACAAAGCAATGTCGAACCCATGGCGGTGCTTGAAGGCTCGGCCCGGGCCATGCGCGTGACCCTCTCACGCGAACTCTACGAGCTGGAATTACACCTTTCTTTTCTCGCTACCGTGGGTTCTACCAGTCCCTATGTGGGCTTGTTTGGGACCGTCTGGGGAATTATGAATTCATTCCGTGCGCTCGGTTCCGCCAACCAGGCAACCCTGGCGATGGTCGCACCAGGTATCGCCGAGGCGCTGATCGCCACGGCCATGGGCTTGTTTGCAGCGATTCCCGCGGTGATCGCCTACAACCGTTATGCCAATGATGCGGAGCATCTGACCAACCGTTATGACACCTTCGTGGAGGAGTTTTCCACCATCCTTCAGCGCGAGGCCCACGTCTAGTCAGACTGTCAGCACTCATGGCCAGACATCGCATACGCAGACGCCCCATCGCGGAAATCAATGTGGTTCCCTACATTGACGTGATGCTGGTGTTGCTGGTGATCTTCATGATCACCGCACCGCTGCTATCCCAGGGCGTTAAGGTAGAGTTGCCGCAGGCGCCCTCGAAGGTACTGGAGCGCTCGGATCAGGAGCCACTGGTGGTGAGCGTTAACCGCTCCGGAGAGATGTTTCTTAATTATGGCGACGGTCAGGATCGGCCGCTTGCCCCTGAAGTGTTGCTGCCCCGGGTCGGGGCCTTGCTACGCCACCGGCCTGGCATTCAGGTTCTGGTCAAGGGAGATCGGGACGCCGCCTACGGCACCGTGGTTGAAACCATGGCCCTGTTGCAACAGGCGGGTGCGGGCAGTGTGGGTTTGATTACCGAACCGCCCGAGGTCAAGCGTTGAAACCCGTGGCTGCCGGAACTCTGCGCGCCGGCTTTTATTCACTTCTCATCCATCTCGGATTGCTGGGCTTGCTGGTTTTTAGTCTCGACTGGAAGGTCCCTCCACCGATGCCTGCCAGCAGCCAGTCACAGCCCATCCAGGCGGTGGCCATGGATGAGGCCCAGGTGGCCATCGAGTTGAAACGCCTGCGCGCGACTGAGGTGAAGAAAAAGAAACAGCAGAGTGCACGCCTCAAAAAGCTGGAAAAGAAGGCGCGGGCAGCGGAAAAACGCCGTAAGGCCGAGGAGAAGAAGCTCGTACAGTTGAAGAAAAAACTGGCGACGGAAAAGAAACAGGCGGCGGCTGCGCGCAAGAAAGTAGCTCAGAGGAAGGCCGAGGAGAAAAAACGACTCGCCAGGGAAAAACAAAAAATTGCGCTGGAGAAAAAACGAAAGGCCGAGGTAGCTCTCAAGAAGGAAACACTGAGAAAGGCGGAGGAGAAAAAACGACTCGCCGCGGAGGAACGTAAACGCAAGCTCGCGCAGCAGAAAAAGCAAAAGGCCGAAGCAGCGCGTAAAGCGGCTGAGCAAAAGAAAAAGGCAGAGGCAGCCCGGCTCAAGGCGGAGCAACGTGCACGGCAGGAGCAGTTTGCCAAGGAACAACGGGTTCTCGACGAGCGCCGCCAGACGCTGCTAAATCGGGCGCGAAGTGAATACAATGAGCGTATACGTGCGAAAGTGACGCGCCACTGGATCCGACCTGCAGGGTTACCTGGAGGACTAAAAAACACCTTGCGAGTAGAGCAAATTCCAGGTGGGGAAGTGGTTTCGATCCGCATCCAGAAGAGCAGTGGCAACCTGGCCTTCGATCGCTCAGTGGAGGCCGCCGTCAGGAAGGCCTCGCCCTTGCCCTTGCCACGGGACCCCTCCTTATTCGATCGCGTACTGATGATTACCTTTGATCCGGAGCAATAGCTTGATTCGAACTTTCTTTGCCCTGACCTTGTCCATCGTTTTGTTGCGACCGGCGTGGGGCGTGCTGGATATTACCGTTACCCAGGGCCTGGAAGGGGCCTTGCCGGTGGCGGTGGTGCCATTCTTGCGAGTAGGTGGCAGTGCGCCGCCGCCTGTGGATCTGGCCGCGGTCATCTCCAGTGACCTGGCGCGTAGCGGTCGTTTTAAACCTTATCCCGTCCAGGACCTGCCAGCTCGTCCCGGGCGCGCGGAGGACATTCGTTTTCGTGACTGGCGGCTGCTTGGCAGCGAGTATCTGGTGGTTGGGCAGATCGAGGCCGTGGGCAAAAATAGTTACACCACGCGCTTTCGTCTTTTCGATGTTTTCAAGGGGGCGCAGCTAAGCGGCTTCCAGTTTGAGACATCGGCGGCCGGATTACGTCGTACTGCTCACCAGATCAGCGACATTATCTATCGCGAGCTCACCGGTGAGCCGGGGGCCTTCAATACCCGCATTGCCTATGTGACCGACTTGGTCGGGGGTGGGGGCAAACGGCGATATGTACTGAATGTGGCGGATAGCGATGGCCACAATGCCTTTCCCGTGCTGGAGTCGGGAGAGCCATTGATGTCTCCCAGCTGGTCTCCTGATGGTTCAAAACTCGCCTATGTGTCTTTCGAGCACAAAAAGCCGAGCATCTTTATCCAGGATCTCGCCCAGGGTAGCCGGCGGCGGCTGAGTTCCTTTCCCGGGATCAACGGGGCGCCGGCCTGGTCTCCCGATGGGTCACGGATGGCCATGACCCTGTCCAAGGACGGCAATCCGGAAATCTATATCTTTCACTTTGGTGCCGCTCGCTGGCAGCGCCTGACGCACAATGCGGCCATAGATACCGAGGCGGCCTGGGCGCCGGATGGCCTGTCTATCGTTTTTACCTCCGACCGTGGGGGCACCCCGCAGATCTATCGGATGCCGATTTCTGGGGGCCGTGCCCATCGCCTGAGCTTTGAAGGTCGCTATAATACGCGCGCAAGTTTTTCCCCGGACGGGAAGCGGTTGGCCCTGTTGCATGGCGACAACGGCAACTTTCGTATCGCGGTATTTGACCTGGAGACGCAGGATTTACGGATTCTCACCGATTCCCGTCTCGATGAATCACCGAGTTTTGCACCCAATGGCAGCATGATTCTCTATGCCACCGTGAAAGGTGAAGACACCGTCCTGGGGGCGGTATCTGTTGATGGGCGAGTCCGACAGCAATTGGCTGTCGAGAAGGGAGGGGTCCGCGAACCCGCCTGGTCGCCATTCCAGTAAATTTTTTTCTGCCTCCGCATGAGGTGGAATTCATTACATCAAGGAGTATTTCCATGAATCAGTGGCTAAAAAATTCTATTGCAGTTGCTTCGTTGTTATTACTGGTTGCCTGTGAGGGCACCATGGGAACCAAAGAGGATGCCGCGGCGGCTGCCGGTACGGAAAAGGCTGGCACAGCGACCAGCACGGGCGCTGCCCAGGCCAAGCCATTGGTGGGCAGTGCGGTGTTTCAGGGACATCCCCTGGATGACACCAAGGGTGTTTTGAGCGCCCGGATCATCTACTTTGATTTCGACAAGAGCGATATCAAGAAAGAGTTTCGCGCCACCATCGAAGCGCACGCGCGCTATCTGGCAAACAATTCTTCTGCCTCGGTGATACTGGAAGGCCATGCCGACGAACGTGGATCACGCGAATACAACATTGGCCTGGGTGAGCGTCGGGCAAAAGCGGTTCGTCGCCAGATGGTTTTGCTCGGAGCGGCAGAGGCGCAGTTACAGACCCTGAGTTATGGCGAGGAGCGGCCGGCGGTCGAGGGACACGATGAGTCCGCCTGGCAGCTTAACCGGCGGGTGGAAATCAACTATCAGAGTCGGTAATTGCCGGTGAATGAAACCTTGAACCGGCTTCCGCCGTTGGGGAGCATCCTGAAGCTGAGCCCGAGTAGCGCTTTAGTAGCGCTGCTCCTCGGTCTTGCCTGTGTCATTACCCCGGTTAAGGTGTTGGCACAGGTGCCGGTGGAGCAACGTGGTACTCCGGTGACTGTGGACGGCAGACTGACTCTGGAAGAGCGCACCGTACGCCTTGAGCGACTCCTCAATTCACGGACCCTGGTGGAGATCGTGGAAGGTCTGGAACGTTTACAGCGCGAGATCCAGCAGCAGCGGGGGGAACTGGAGCTTGTACAGCATACTATCGCCCAGCTGAAGAAGCGTCAGCGCGAACTCTATCTGGATGTGGATCGGCGTTTGCAGCGTCAGGAAAGCCTGAGCACGGCGGCCCCCGCCCCGGGTGTTGCTCCGGCGGCGAGTCCCGCCAAGTCCGGGACAAGCTCCGGGAAGACAGTGCCGGCAAATGTTCCGACCACCGGGGTGGAGGAGCAGAATGCCTATCAGCAGGCCTTTGACGAGCTTAAGGCGGGCCGTTACAAGCGGGCAATCAGCGCCTTTGATGCCTTTTTGTTGAGTTATCCCTCTGGAGACTATGCAGACAATGCGCGCTATTGGCTGGGTGAGTCACACTACGTTACTCGCCACTTCCAGGCGGCCATTGCGGCCTTCACCCAGCTGATGGAGCAGCATCCCGGCAGCCCCAAGTATGCAGGTGCCTTGTTAAAAATCGGCTTTAGCCACCACGAACTCGGCCAGAAGGCCAAGGCCAGCCAGGTGCTTAATGATCTGGTGGCCCGCTATCCCTCTTCGACCTACGCCCGTCAGGCGCGCAAGCGTCTGCAACTGATGCGTAGCGAGAGCCAGGCCGGGAAGCCCCCGAAGCAGCCCTGACGCGCGTTCTGCATAGCACAGTGGCTAGCTGTCGGGTCTACGAAATATTTCTCTCGTTACAGGGAGAATCCACTACCCAGGGTTATCCCACGGTATTCGTACGCCTCAGCGGCTGTCCGTTGCGTTGCGTCTGGTGTGATACCGCCTATGCCTTTAGCGGTGGTGAGCGTATGGAGTTGGTGGAAATACTCGCCGCCGTTGCCTCCCATAAGGTTCCTTATGTCACCGTCACCGGAGGTGAGCCACTGGCGCAAAAGGATTGTGCCGAGCTGTTATCCCGCCTTTGCGATGAGGGCTATATTGTTTCGCTGGAGACCAGTGGTGCTTTGGATATAGCTGCGGTGGATCGGCGGGTGCAGGTGGTCATGGATCTGAAGGCGCCTGGTTCCGGCGAGGTGGCACGTAACCGTATGCATAATCTCCACTGGTTATCCCCGGATGACCAGATAAAGTTCGTAATTGCCGATCGGGGAGACTACGAATGGGCCCGAAAGCAAGTGATGAGCCACGGGCTCGTCAATCGCTGTGGTCTGTTGTTCTCTCCGGTCTGGGGCGAATTGGCGCCAGAGCACCTTGCGGGCTGGATACTTGAGGACTGTTTGCCGGTGCGAATGCAATTGCAGCTGCACAAGCTGTTGTGGGGCGATGTGCCGGGAACCTAGATGACGATGACAGACAAGGTGGTGGTACTGGTCTCCGGGGGGCTTGATTCAAGCACCTGCCTGGCCCGTGCGCGGGCGGCGGGGCATGAGTGTATCGCCCTGAGTTTTGATTATGGACAGCGCCACGGCGCGGAACTGCAGGCGGCGCGGAACATAGTGGAGGTGCTCGGGGCCAGTGAACACCGGATCATGCGCCTTGGCCTGGACCAGTTTGGCGGTTCAGCACTGACCGAGCCGGGAATGGCAGTGCCTGAGACACCCGTTGAGGGCATCCCGGTCACCTATGTGCCGGCCCGCAATACGATATTTCTCTCTCTGGCACTGGCGTTGGCCGAGGCTGAAGCCGCGAGCGAAATATATATCGGGGTCAACGCAGTGGATTATTCAGGCTATCCCGATTGCCGGCCAGAATTTATCGAGGCCTTTCAACGGGTGGCGGATCTGGGCACTCGCACCGGATGCCAGGGTGGCGGAGTGATGATACAGGCGCCCCTGATCGGGATGAGCAAGGCCGAGATTATCGCCGAGGGCAATCGCCTCGGGGTGGATTTTTCCCTTACCGTCTCCTGTTACCAGGCCGATGATGAGGGGCGTGCGTGTGGGCGCTGCGATGCCTGCCGGTTGCGCCGGGCGGGGTTCATGGCCGCCGGTTGCGTCGATCCAACCCGCTATCTGGAAGATTCGTCAGGATAACTCACGATGCCGCACCAGTACTTCCGCAGGTGCCTTCGCAAAGTGTTTTGCCAGTCGTTCCGCAAGGTAGACCGAGCGATGTTGACCGCCGGTGCAGCCAATAGCGATGGTCATATAGGCCCGGTTATCTGCTTCAAACTCGGGTAACCAGCGTTCCAGCAGGTGCTCCAGATCCCCATACATCTCCTCCACCGGCGCTTGCGCCGAGAGGAAGTTAGCCACCTCCGGGGCACGTCCTGTCAGGGGGCGAAGCTCCGGGTTCCAGTAAGGATTGGGCAGGCAGCGCACATCGAAAACCATATCGGCATCGGTGGGTATCCCGTGTTTGAAGCCGAATGACTCAAACAGTAATGAAAGGCGTTGAGTGGGGCGGCGGTCTACGCGTTGGCGCATCAGGTCCCGCAACTGATGGAGGTTGGTTCGGGAGGTGTCGATACAGATATCGGCGCAGCGGCGGAGTGGCGTCAGTACCTCGCGCTCACGCTGGATGGCCTCGGCCAGAGACATCTGATCGGTGGTCAGGGGATGCTTGCGGCGGGTTTCGCTAAAACGTTTGATGAGTATGTCATCGTCTGCTTCAACGAACAGAAAGTCGCTGATTACCGATTCTGCCCGCAGCTTCTCAATCATCTCCGGGAAGCCACGCAGGGAGGCGACAGGATTGCGGGCATCGATGCTGACTGCGGCCCGCTTGTGTACCGGTTGTTCACCCTTGCTAAGTTCCTCGGCAAAGGCAGGGAGCAGGTTTACCGGCAGATTATCAATGCAGTAATAACCGAGATCTTCCAGTGCATGCATGGCGACACTCTTGCCCGAACCGGAGAGACCACTAACGACAATGAGCCTCATGGCAATCTGCTTTGTGCAGAAATCAGAGTCCCCCTAGTTTTCGTGAGTGCTAAGTAGGCCATATATCTCCTCTGTTGATGATGATTCCCTTAGCTTCGCGCGCAGCTTGTCATCACTGAAGCGGCCCGCAAGCTCGGCCAGAATTTCCAGATGTTCGTCGGTGGAGTCTTCCGGAACCAGCAGACCAAACATCAGATCCACGGGGGCGTGGTCCAGTGCGTCAAAGTCGATGGGCCCAGCCAGTCGCATAAAGGCACCCATGGCCTGCTTTAGTTCCGGCATGCGGGCGTGGGGGAGGGCGATACCCTCTCCCAGCCCGGTACTTCCCAGACGCTCGCGCGCCAACAAGGCATCAAAGACCTGCTGCGACCCCAGTTCAGGATCGCCCTCGGCCAGTATTCCACTAAGGGTTTCCAGGGCCTTTTTCTTGCTGTTTGCCTGCACCTGGGAGTGGGTGCGTTTCAGGGTGAGCAGTTTATCTACACGCATGTTCTGATTCGTTTTCCGGAGCCGTCAGTCAGACCGCGCTCTGCCCTTTGAGGTTGTCATCCGTGCGGTGATGGTCCTTGCGTTTTTCCTTGTGTCGCCGTACCTGCCGGTCGAGCTTGTTGGCAAGGGCGTCAATGGCGGCATACATATCTTCCGCCGTTGCCTCGGCGAACAGCTTGCCGCCAGCGACGTGAACCGTAGCTTCGGCCTTCTGGCGCAACTTTTCCACCGAGAGTACGACATGGGTATTGCTGACTTTGTCGAAGTGACGTTCTAACCGGGAGAGTTTATTGCCCACGTAGTCCTTGAGGGCCGGGGTAACATCCACATGTTGTCCAGTGAGATCTATATGCATTTGTTAACTCCTGTCTTTGGTATTTCGGGTTCGGCACCAGGGCCGAAACAATCGTTTACATCAGTTGTTTGCGTTCGCTTGACGAGGGAATCGTTAGCGCATCACGATATTTTGCTACGGTCCGGCGAGCGACATTGATGCCTTGCTCTACGAGAATTGCCGCGAGCTTGTTGTCGCTCAGAGGCTTGCGAGGGTTTTCGGCCTCGATAAGTTTTATAAGCAGGGCACGAATGGCGGTGGACGAACACTCACCCCCTGCCTGGGTAGAGACGTGGCTGGAAAAGAAATATTTGAGCTCAAAAATCCCCCGTGGGGTGTGCATGTACTTGTGCGAGGTAACCCGCGAGATGGTGGACTCGTGCATTTCCACGGCCTCGGCAACGTCATGCAGGACCATGGCCTTCATGGCCTCGGGACCATACTCGAAAAAGGCCTGTTGACGCTCGACAATACAGCGAGCCACCTTGAGCAGGGTATCGCTGCGGCTTTGCAGGCTTTTGATAAACCAGCGCGCCTCCTGTAGATGGGTCTTGAGACAGGTATTGTCGCGGCTATTGTCGGCACGGCGGACCATGCTGGCGTACTGGGCATTGACCCGGATGCGCGGCAATATCTCGGTGTTCAGCGTCACCCGCCAGGCCCCTTTAACTTTCCGAACCAGCACGTCCGGTACGATATATTCGGGAGGAGTGGCGTGGTTGACCGAGCCCGGGCGTGGTTGCAGGGTCTGAATATATTGCACCAGTTCCTGTAATTCGTTCTCACCCAGCTTCATGTGGCGCATGAGTCGGGCATAGTCCTTGGAGGCCAGTAGCTCGAGGTGCTCCGAGACCAGCCTGATGGCTTGCTCGCGCCACGGGGTACCCACGGGGGCCTGTTGCAACTGTAATAGCAGACACTCGCGCAGATCCCGGGCCCCGACCCCCAGCGGATCAAAGTTCTGCACCTGATGGAGTACGGCCTCGATATCCTCCAGCTCAAGATCGGCTTGTGCCGGTTGGATAATTTCCAGGATCTCTTCGGGCGAGATACTGAGATAGCCATCGTCGTCAATGGCGTCAATGATGGTTTCGGCGATTACCCGGTCGTTGTCGCTGAAGTGGGAAAACTCCATCTGCCAATACAGGTGTTCGCGCAGCCCCTCTTCATGATGCCCCTGATTTTCGAACTCCATGCTGGTATGGCTGTTGCTGGCGGGGGCCGCTGCGGGGCTGCTGTCATAGACATCCTCCCAGTTGCTGTCAGTGGGCAGCTCTTTGGGAATATCCGTGGGTTGCACATCCTCTTCAGCGTGCAAGCCATTCGGTTCGTCAGTGGTGCTCGCTTCACTCTCGGCTTCATCTTCCGACAATTCCAGCATCAGGTTGGAGTCGAGGGCCTGCTGGATCTCCATACGCAGATCCAGGGTGGATAGCTGCAGTAGGCGGATGGCCTGTTGCAACTGTGGCGTCATGGCCAGCTGTTGCCCGAGGCGTAATTGAAGAGTGGGTTTCACTATAAGCGTTTTGTCGTTGGGACTAACTGAATTCTAGTCCAGTGGTGGAGGTGAATAAACCAGATATCCATGATTTTAGAGCTTGAAATCCTGTCCCAGGTAGACCTCTCGTACCCGTTTGTCGCAGGAAATGGCCTCCGGTGGCCCCTGACAAAGAATATGACCTTCGTTAACGATGTAGGCGCGGTTACAAATGCTCAGGGTTTCCCGGACGTTATGGTCGGTGATGAGCACGCCGATGCCACGATCGCTGAGGTAGTGGATGATGCGCTGGATGTCCAATACGGAAATGGGGTCGACACCGGCGAAAGGTTCATCCAGCAATATAAAGCGGGGTTCCGATGCCAGCGCCCGGGCGATTTCCACCCGTCGCCGTTCACCACCAGAGAGATTGCTGCCTAGATTATCGCGGATATGGCGAATGTGCAGTTCTCGTAGCAGGTTTTCCAGTCGGCGCATGCGCTGTTGGCGCGAGAGATCCGGGCGGGTTTCCAGTATGGCAAGGATATTTTCACTGACCGTCAGCTTGCGGAAAACCGAGGGTTCCTGGGGCAGATAACCCAGACCTGCACGGGCCCGGACGTGCATCGGGGTGTGAGTCAGGTCGCGCTGATTGAGGCGAACGCTACCCTGATCGCAGGGGACCAGCCCGACGATCATGTAGAAACTGGTGGTCTTTCCCGCACCATTGGGCCCTAGCAAGCCCACAATTTCGCCACTTTGTACGCTCAGGCTGACATCGTTGACCACGGTGCGCGACTGATAGCGCTTGCCCAGATGCTGGGCCGCGAGAATACTCACGGATGGATCTGCTTGGAGATACTCGGGTCGCGGCTCACGGGCGTTTCTTGTTTTTCGGGTTAATGGTGATCTGGACCCTTGATTTGGGTGCTTGCCCCGCCTTTTGGTTGGGGCGTGATTCGGCCTTTACCTTGCCGTGAAATGTGTCGTACTCGATGCGATCGGCGCGAATCGTGTCGCTTCCCTGGGAGGCCTTGGCACGATCGATAAGGATCATCAGATCCTTGTTGGCATAATATTCGATACGTCGGGCCTCGGCACGCTGAAACTCCTTCTTGCCATCGGGGCGCTGGCGAAAGCGGGCCGGACGACCTATGGAGATGAGCTTGATGAGTTCATTTTGGTCATCGAAGTACATTTTGACCGTATCTCCGCTGATGCGGATGCTGCCCTGGGTGATGATGGCCTTGCCGCGATAAACAGTCAGCCGTTTGCGATCGTCGGCATCCACCCGATCGGCCTCGATGTTAATCGGCTGTTCACTATCGGAAGTGAGCGCGTGTAGTGGGCCGTGCCATAGCAGACCGAGCAGGATGGCAGTGGCGAGGGCGGCGAGGTTATTTTTCATAGCGGGTATGGACCTTGGACAAGAGTTCAACCCGGCCACGTTCCAGGTAAGCGCGCATTCCAATACCCCGGGTCTCGGTGGTGGGGGTGCGGATGACCACGGCCTTGTCGGTTTCACCGTAGTCGGAATCCGGGAGTACCCGGAGATCCCGGGTCTCAATATCGAGACGATGACTGTCGGCCGTCTCTTCGCGCCAGATCCTGACCGCACCGAGCAACAGAATCACCTTGCCATCACCATTGATCCAGCCGCGTTCCGAGCGCACGTACCACGGCGGTTTCTCCGGGTGGTGGAGTACGATGTAAGGCTGTTCCAGTTCATTGCTGTCGGTGTCCGGATAGTGAGCCAGGTGTTTGGCCTGCAGGGTTCGCTTCGGCGTTCCCCGGTTATCCATGGTGATGCTCTCGAAGTCTTGCATAAAAAAGTCCGCGGCATGTCGCTCGCCCGGAATATCTGCTTTTTCAGGTGTAGCCAGTTGCCGCTGTAGCCAGCCGGTTGCGGCGACGACTCCAAGGAGTAACACGTAGGGTAGCCAGCGTCTCATGGCTACGGTTTGTTACAGGACTCCTGCGCGCAGCAGATCGTGCATGTTGAGCGCACCCACCAAATGTTTTTCGCCGTCCACTACCAACAGGGCATTGATTTTCTTGTCCTCCATCAGCTGCAGTGCCTCGGCTGCGAGGCAGTCGGTCCCGATGGTGATGCAATCGGGCGTCATCAGTTCACCCATATTGGCCCGATGTATATCCACCTGCTGATCGAGGGAACGTCGCAAGTCACCATCGGTAAATATCCCGATGACCCGATCCTGCGAATCAACCACCCCGGCGATGCCCAGACGTTTGCGGCTGATTTCCACCAATGCTTCACTCAACACGGTGTCCTCACTGACCCGGGGTATGTCCGGGCCGGTATGCATGACATCGCTAATATGCAGCAATAGCCGGCGCCCGAGGCGCCCACCCGGATGGGCACGGGCGAAGTCCTCGGGACTAAAGCCCCGGGCTTCAAGCAGGGCAACGGCCAGGGCATCTCCCATGGCCATGGCGACTGTGGTGCTCGCCGTGGGGGCAAGCCCCAGCGAACAGGCCTCATCATCGACACTGACATCGAGGGCAATATCGGCCATGCGGGCGAGTTGTGAATCAGGTTTTCCGGTGAGGGCGATGAGTGTTAGCCCGAGGCGTTTTATCGCCGGCAGAATGGCGAGTAGTTCCTGGGTGCTGCCGGAGTTGGAGATGGCAAGTACTGTATCCCCGGGTAGCAGCATGCCGAGATCGCCGTGACTGGCCTCGCCGGCATGCACAAAAAAGGCGGGGGTTCCCACGCTGGCCAGGGTGGCGGCAATCTTGCGGCATACGTGGCCGGATTTTCCTACCCCGGTGACCACGACTCTTCCCTTGCAGGCCAGCATTTCCCGGCAGGCCTGGGCAAATTGTTTATCGAGTCGTTGCACCAGCGCCGACAGGGCATTGGCCTCGGTTTCCAGCACGGCGGCGCCGAGCTTTATATAAGCGGCATCATTCATGTCGGGCAGTGGTCTGTGAGCCAGTTCATAATTTGTCGCAAGTGTAACCGGTTCACAGGCTGCCGACATAAAGCCAGCCCTGATAAAGCACAAAGCTCAGCAGCAGTAGCCCACCCTCCCAGCGCACGATCCGTCCCGGGCCGCGAAACCCGTAGGCCATGATAAAAAGGGCGATGCTAAGGAGCACCATTACCGGAAAATCACGCTGGGTTATCTCGGCCGCCAGTGGGCCGGGAGCCAGGATTCCGGGCAGTGCGAGCACCGGTAACAGGTTGAACATATTGGAGCCGATGATATTGCCGATGGCGATATCATGTTCCTTCTTGCAGGCGCTCATCACCGAAGTGGCCAGCTCCGGCAGGCTGGTGCCGATGGCGATGACCGTGAGGCCAATAACCAGGTCGCTGATGCCAAGTGCCTGGGCTATTTCTACCCCACCCCATACAATGATGCGGGCACCAATGAGCAGCAGGACCAGCCCCGCAAGCAGCCATAGCAGTGCCTTTCCGCTGGAAAGGGTGGTGGGGATTTCATCGCGGAATTCGTCGTCTAGGGGATCTTGTTGATGTCGATTGTTGAGCCCGATCATGACCACTGCGCCTAGCAGCAGTAACGCGGCAGCGAGTAGCAGGCTGCCGTCCAGGCGTCCCAGTTCATTGTCGTGCAGGAGCCACCAGGCCAGCAGCATGACCGCGAACATCAAGGGATATTCCCGTTTCAGGCTGCGGGAGTTGACCATTAGCGGCGTGATCAATGCGCTGACACCCAGGACCAGGGCAATATTGGCAATATTCGAGCCGAGTGCATTGCCAATGGCAAGTTCGGGGTTGCCTTTCCACGCGGCCATGCCCGAAACGAATAACTCGGGTGCAGAGGTACCAAAGCCGACAATGGTCAGGCCGATGACCAGTGGGGGCAGGCCGCTGTTGCGGGCGGTGGCGGCGGCCCCGGTAACGAAGCGCTCGGAGCCCCACACCAGGAGGCCGATGCCGGTTCCAATGGCGAGTAGGTGAATAAGCATGAGTCAGGCAGTCTATGGAAAGGTTGTGGATAGTAGCGAAAATGCCCGCGGGCGAATATAGGCGGCCATCAGCAGTGGCCAGAAATACGGGGTTCAGGAAGAAAAAATGGCTTTACGTCTGCAATTGATTCGGCGCTGGCTAAATGAATACCTTGGCGATCAGGATTATCGCCTGGAGGTCGCCAGCGATGATGCCAGTTTCAGACACTACCTGCGGCTGCACCGGGACGGTCAGAGTTTCATCGTTATGGACGCCCCCCCGCCACAGGAGGACTGCGCGCCTTTTGTGGAGATTGCCGGACGGCTGCGGGATGCTGGACTAGAGGCCCCGGAAGTCCTGCATGCGGACATTCCCAGGGGTTTGTTGCTATTGAGCGACTTGGGGGAACGTCACTTTTCCGAGGTGCTGGAAGGGGACTATGGCGATACCTATTACGATGCAGCCATCGCCGCCCTGGTTCAGATGCAGTCGCGGGTTTCAGATGCCGGATTGCCCCCCTATGACCGCGGGCGTTTGCGAGCAGAGATGGCTCTCTTCCCCGAATGGCTGCTCACCGTCCATCTTGGTCTGGTGCTGAATGCGGATGCCCGGCAGGTGCTCGACGAGGCCTTTTTCTTTTTGGAAGAGGCTGCTCTAAAGCAGGCTCGGGTTTTTGTGCATCGTGATTATCATTGCCGCAATCTCATGCTGGGGTCCGCAGGTGTGCCGGGTATCCTGGACTTTCAGGATGCCGTTTCCGGTCCGCTGTGTTATGACCTCGTGAGCCTGCTGCGCGACGCCTATATCTATCTTCCGGAGGAGCGCCTGGATCGTTGTCTTGCGCATTATCACGCTACCGCCTGTGCCGCGGGTCTGCCGGTACCCGTGGCGCGGGAACAATTGCGCCGCTCTTTTGATCTCATGGGTGCGCAGCGGCATCTGAAAGTGGCGGGTATTTTTGCCCGCCTTTATCACCGTGATGGCAAGGCTCGCTACCTCAAGGATATTCCACGGGTTTTGACCTATCTGGTGGCGGTCTGCGGGGTCTACGATGAATTACACGCACTTGGGGTCCTGTTGCAGAGGCTGGCCGTCTGCGAGCGTGTGGAGGAGTTTCGGGCATGAAGGCAATGCTGCTTGCAGCGGGGCGAGGGGAGCGGATGCGCCCGTTGACCGATGAGTGGCCCAAGCCGCTGTTGAAGGTCGGCGGAAAGGCCCTGATAGTTCATCTGGTGGAAGGCCTGGTCACCGCCGGATATAAGGATCTGGTTATCAACCTGGCCTACCGGGGTGAGCAGATAGAGAGTGTCCTGGGAGACGGTACGCGCTATCGGGCGCGGATAGGCTATTCCCGTGAGGATGAGGCACTGGAGACCGGTGGCGGGATCTACCGTGCTTTGCCGATGTTGGGAGCAGGGCCGTTCCTGGTTGTTAACGCCGATATCTGGACTGATTTCCCCTTTGCAAAATTACGGCGGGAGCCTGAAGGGATGGCGCATCTGGTGCTCGTGCCCAATCCGTCTTACCGTGGTGAGGGCGATTTTTCCCTGCGAGCCGGGCGCGTGAATAATCACCCGCCCTTTGCGCTGACTTACACCGGGATCGGTATTTACCGCCCGGAACTATTTAATGCGTGTGGCGCCGGGGCTTTTGGGCTTGCCCCGTTATTGCGGGAGGCGGCGAAAAGCGGGCAGCTTGAAGGCGAGCGTTATATGGGCAGCTGGCGGGATGTGGGTACGCCCGACCGTCTGCGTGACCTGGATGAGTATTTAAGAGAAAAAAAAAGGCCTGAGCCCACCTTATAGTGGTGGTGCCCAGGCCGTAATGGCTGCGGTCACTTGGCCGCCAGATTCTCCCGGCTGTTCTCCACGGTTTTTTTACCTACACCCTTTACCCGGCTTAGCTCATCCACGGATTGAAATGGGCCGTGCTGGGTGCGGTAGGCAATGATGGCTTCGGCCCGTTTAAGGCCAACCCCCGAGATGGCCGCCGCCAGGGTTTTTGCGTCAGCGCTGTTGATGTTGACGGGATCGGCCGCGAAGGTTGAATGAGCACAGAGAAAGAGCAGGGCGAACGCGAGCCCCAGAGATCGAAGCTTGGACATGAGTGCCTCCTGGCATGATGCAAAATGCGAGAATCCATTTTCCCGCACCCCGACCCTATCGCAAAGACCACGACTTCCGGGGTCAGGAAAAGGGAGAGGGATTGTAGGTACTTCGCCAGAGCCCTGTAGGAAATCAGGTGATCGGGTGTGCGACAAAGTCAGCCCCCTGCCTGATACGGGGCAGGAACGCCGTGCTGTGAGGCGCCTGTCCGGCAGGGCCCTGTCGGGCGGCTACAAGCAGCGCTGCTAACGCTTCATGGAGGCGTAGAACTCTGAATTTACCTTGGTCACCTTGAGGCGATCGAGGAGGAATTCCATGGCGGAAATTTCATCCATGGGATGTAGCAATTTACGCAGAATCCACAGCTTCTGGAGCGTATCTGGATCCGTAAGCAGTTCCTCGCGACGGGTGCCGGAGCGATTGATATTGATGGCGGGATAAATCCGCTTCTCGTGAAGCTTGCGCTCAAGGTGGATTTCGTTGTTGCCCGTGCCCTTGAATTCTTCGTAAATCACGTCATCCATGCGTGAGCCGGTATCAACCAGTGCGGTGGCAATAATGGTCAGGCTACCACCTTCTTCGACGTTGCGCGCCGCACCAAAGAAGCGTTTCGGACGCTGCAGGGCATTGGCGTCAACACCACCGGTCAGCACCTTGCCCGAGGAGGGCACCACGGTGTTGTAGGCGCGTGCCAGCCGGGTAAGGGAGTCGAGCAGGATCACTACGTTGTGCTGGTGCTCCACCAGGCGCTTGGCCTTCTCGATAACCATTTCCGCCACCTGGATGTGGCGTGTGGCGGGTTCATCAAAGGTACTCGACACTACCTCGCCACGCACGGAGCGACTCATTTCCGTAACTTCCTCCGGGCGCTCGTCGATGAGCAGCACGATGAGGTAGCACTCGGGATGATTGGCGGCGATGGAGTGGGCGATGCTCTGGAGCATCATGGTCTTGCCCGATTTCGGGGGTGACACGATAAGCCCGCGCTGGCCCTTGCCGACAGGTGCCACCATATCGATTACCCGCGGGGTCAGATCCTCGGTACTGCCGTTGCCGATCTCAAGGTTCAGGCGCTCGTCGGGAAACAGCGGGGTGAGGTTTTCAAACAGGATTTTGTTACGCGAATTTTCCGGTGCATCCAGATTGATCTTGTCTACCTTGAGCAGGGCGAAGTAGCGCTCTCCGGATTTTGGCGGCCGAATTTTCCCGGCGATGGTATCGCCGGTGCGCAGGCTGAAGCGCCGGATCTGGCTGGGAGACACGTAGATGTCGTCGGGTCCTGCCAGATAGGAGCTGTCTGCCGAGCGTAGAAAGCCAAATCCGTCCTGGAGAATTTCCAGTACACCCTCGCTGTAGATAGGCTCTTTCTTCTTGGCCTGGGCCTTGAGAATGGCGAAGATGACTTCTTGTTTACGCGCCCGGGCGATACCTTCGATACCCATTTCCTGGGCCATATTCAGAAGGACCGGGGCGGTCATTTGCTTCAATTCTGTTAGATTCATGGATGCGAGACTGGTTGTAGATAGAGGCGAGTTTTAGCCGACAAACAGCCGGCATGGCTACCCCGCTTGGGGGTTCACTATAGGGATGGGAGTAATACAAAAGGTGCAGCAAGAACTGACTGAGGCGGACGTTAGCACGGGCACATCTGGCCGTCTACCCCCCAAGCGCCCTTATTTTCCGTGGAAATTTCCAGCCCGTGGGCCCTCCGAAAACAGAGCGGTGGATATCAGCCTCCGGGGATGGAGATGTATCTCCCTTTTTCCTGCAGGACTACAGATTGCTGTCGATAAAGGCGGCAAGCTGGGATTTTGAAACCGCACCGACTTTGGTTGCTTCCACGTTGCCATCTTTGAAGAGCATCAGGGTAGGTATGCCGCGGATGCCGTACTTGGGCGGGGTAGCTGCATTTTCGTCGATATTGATTTTTGCGATCGTCAGCTTGTCCGCGTATTCTGCCGCGAGTTCCTCCAGTACGGGGGCAATCATTTTGCAGGGACCACACCACTCGGCCCAAAAATCGACCAGTACCGGCCGGTCTGCCTGCAACACAACCTGTTCAAAACCGTCGTCACTCAGGTGGACGATCTCAGCGCTCATCAGTAGGGTTCTCCGCTTTGTTGGAACCCCATTGTCGGCGGAATCGTTTTATCAATGCAAGCTTGGATTTCATGGAAAATAATGCTTTAACGGAAGTCTCCTTCAGCGATCTTGGCCTTGAGGAAGCTCTCCTTCGCGGGGTTCAGGATGCGGGTTTCAAGACCTGCATGCCGATACAGGCCCAGACCCTGCCCAAGGCCCTGGAAGGGGTGGATGTGGCGGGTCAGGCCCACACCGGGACTGGTAAGAGCGCGGCCTTTTTGCTGGCCACTATGAATCGCTTGCTGCGTACCGAGCCTCTGCCGAAGCACCGCAAGGGATGGCCGCGCGCCATCATTCTCGCGCCGACACGGGAGCTGGCAATCCAGATTCATGCAGATGCCAAAGTGCTGGGCCGACACAGCGGCTTGCGCCTGGGGGTGGTTTACGGCGGTACTGGCTATGACAGTCAGCGCGATATGCTGCGCGATGGACTGGATATACTCATTGGTACCCCGGGACGCCTCATCGATTATTTCAAACAGGGGGTGTTTGGCCTGGATGGTGTGCAGGTGATGGTGCTTGATGAGGCGGATCGGATGTTTGATCTGGGCTTTATCAAGGATATTCGCTATCTGCTTCGGCGTCTGCCACCCGTAGATCTACGGCAGAATATGCTGTTTTCCGCGACCCTTTCGCACAAGGTCTCGGAGCTTGCCTACGAACACATGAATGATCCGTTGGTCATCAACACGGCCGGTGACGAGGTAACGGTCAAGGGCGTTCGCCAGGTCCTGTATCACGTTTCCAAGGAAGAAAAGATTCCGTTGCTGCTGGGTCTGCTGCAGGCGATGAAGGTGGAACGCACCATTATCTTCGTCAACACCAAGCGTGGTGCCGAACGGGTCACCGATTATCTGGGTGTCAACGGGTTTGAGTCGGGCCTGCTCTCCGGCGATGTCCCACAGTCGAGGCGCTCGCACCTGTTTGCGAAATTTCGTGACGGCAACCTGCCGATCCTGGTGGCTACCGATGTGGCCGCACGCGGTTTGCACATTCCCGCCGTGAGCCATGTTTTTAACTTTGATCTGCCCCAGGATGCGGAAGATTATGTGCACCGGATCGGGCGTACTGCTCGTGCCGGCGCCGAGGGCGATGCGGTCAGTTTTGGTTGTGATCAGTACGTCTATTCACTGGCGGAGATTCAGGACTATATAGGTGACAAGATCCCGGTCGCCATGGTGGAAGATGACATGCTGGTAAAGCCCAAACACCCGAAGCGGCGTCCACCGCGCCCGCGTTCGGGCCCGGGTGGTCGGGGTGGACCACGGGGTGGTCGGCATGGGGGTGGCAGGCCTCCCCGGCGGCGCTAGTTGTCAGCAGAGGCGTTTGCGGAGCCAGGTACCTATCCCGGTCGTTTCTTCATGGATGACGTTATGGCCCATGGCATAACGATGCCACTCCAGCGCATAGCCCATAGCCAGCAGCCGATCACGGCATTGTTTGGCGAGGCTAATGGGTACTACCAGGTCGGCGCTACCGTGGGCCATGAAGATGGATAGTTCACGGTTATTGGTGCTCGCCTCGGCTTCGATGTCCACGACGCGCGGCAGATAGGTGGAAAGGGCGAGGATTCCTGCCAGTTTGGAGGGATAGCGAAGGCCACCGTACAGGGCAATGGCACCGCCCTGGGAAAAGCCGGCCAGAAGGATATTGTGGCTGGCGATGCCCCCTTCTATTTCCCGCTCGATGAGCGCATACAGTATTTGTACTGACTCTTCGATACCGTTGATGTCCAGCTGGGAATCAAAATCGGGCTGGCGAATGTCGTACCAGCCACGCATGATCTGGCCACCATTGATGCTGATCGGCCGATAGGGTGCGTGAGGGAAAATGAAGCGAATCGCGTGTCTCTCTGGCAGTTCCAGGGCACCGATAATGGGGTGGAAATCCTCGCCATCGGCACCGAGGCCGTGCAACCAGATGACGGTAGCCTTGGCTTCATCTAGCGGCTCGACGATGATGGCATCATTTTCTTTTGACATGTCGCTAGTCTAACAGGGGTGTTTTAGCTCCCCGTATTAAAAAGTTGTGTTTTTCCAAGAGTGGACGGAATTAATTTATGAAATATTTAGCCTCCTTGTGCACCGGGCTGCTGCTGGGAACCCTGCTTTCCACGCTCGCTGGTTGTGGCCAAAGTGGTCCCCTCTATCTGCCCGATGATGAGCCCTCCAAAAAGGCCGCTAAGACGGCAATGTTTTCCGTGGAGAATCCAGCATTCCATGGCCGCCTTTGAATATCGCGATGAGCAACTTTTTGTCGAGGGACTGGCGCTAGACGAACTTGCCAGGCGCTTTGGTACGCCGGCCTACGTCTATTCGCGCGCCGCTATTGAGGCCCAATGGCGGGCCTTTGATGAGGGGTTGGGCTCAATTTCTCATCTGGTTTGCTACGCCGTAAAGGCCAATTCCAATCTCGCGGTGCTGAACCTGCTCGCACGCCTGGGCTCCGGCTTCGATATTGTCTCCGGCGGTGAGCTGGAACGGGTGCTCTGTGCCGGGGGTGATCCGGGGAAGATTGTGTTTTCGGGGGTCGGGAAGAGCGAACAGGAGCTGTGCCGCGCGCTTGAGGTCGGAATACTCTGTTTCAACATTGAGTCCGAGGCCGAGCTCGAGCGCCTGAATCACTTGGCGGGGGAAATGTCCTGTCGCGCACCGGTCTCGCTACGGGTCAATCCCGACGTCGATCCCAAAACTCATCCCTATATCGCCACGGGCCTCAAGGAACACAAATTCGGTATTGCCATGGAGGATGCCGTTGATTTGTATCGGCGTGCCCATGATATGTCGCACATCACAGTCCAGGGCATTGACTGTCATATCGGTTCTCAGCTCACAGAACTCGAGCCTTTTGCCGAGGCAACGCGCAAGGTGCTGGAGTTGGCCGATGAGTTATTGGCATCGGGTCTCGAGCTCACTCATCTCAATCTGGGTGGTGGCCTGGGTATCCGTTTTCGTGACGAAAACCCGGCAACACCGGCGGTATATACCGGGCTCTTATGCGAGCTGGTGCGGGAGCGTCCATTCAAACTGTTGATAGAACCTGGCCGAGCCATCGTGGGTAACGCAGGCCTGCTACTCAGTCGGGTTGAATACATCAAGCACTCCGGCAGCAAACATTTCGCGGTGGTAGATGCGGCGATGAATGATCTGATGCGCCCGGCGCTCTATCAGGCGTGGCACGACATCGTACCTGTACACAAATGCACCGACATCGATAGCGAGACTTACAACGTGGTTGGACCGGTCTGCGAGAGTGGAGATGTCCTGGGGGCTGAGCGTGAACTTCGCGTCACTGCTGGCGATTTATTGGCGGTGCATTCGGCAGGTGCCTATGGTTTCAGTATGAGCTCCAGCTATAACTCACGTCCGCGAGCGGTGGAGTTGATGGTAGACGGGAACGAGGTGTACGTGGTGCGCGAGCGTGAACGGGTGGAGCAACTCCACGCGGGCGAGTTCCTGCTTCCGGATTGATGATGGCCAAGGCAAAGGCGGTAGCGCTCATTTCCGGAGGGCTTGATTCCCTGTTGGCGGCGCGAGTGGTGCTCGGCCAGGGCGTACACGTGGAGGGGATTAATTTCTTCACCGGTTGCTGTGTCGAGGGGCATACCCACGCCATCCGCAAACGGGACTCTGAAAAGCCCAAGCGCAACAATGCCCTGTGGGTCGCCGAGCAGCTGGGTATCAAGCTGCATATCATCGATGTGGTGGAAGAATACAAAGACGTATTGCTCAACCCGAAGCACGGTTACGGTGCCAATCTGAATCCCTGTCTGGACTGCAAGGGCTTCATGGTGCGCAAGGCGGATGAGTGGGCCGTGGCCCATGGTTTTGATTTCCTCTTGAGTGGTGAAGTGATAGGGCAGCGTCCCATGTCGCAGCGCATGGATACCATGCCGGTGGTGGTGCGTGAGTCCGGTGCCGGTGAGCGCCTGTTGCGTCCGCTTTGCGCGAAACTTTTACCCCCGACCCTGGCGGAAACCCGCGGTTGGGTTGACCGCGAACAATTGCACGATTTTTCCGGGCGCAGCCGCAAGCCGCAAATGGCGCTGGCGGAGAAATACGGTTTTACCGAATACGCCCAGCCCGCGGGTGGTTGCTGTTTTCTCACCAACCGTGAGTACAGCAGCAAACTTGGTGATTTATGGAACGCGCGTGGCCACCGCGAATATGAGCTCGATGATATTTTGTTGCTCAAGGTAGGGCGCCACTTGCGCCCGCGGCCCAATTTCAAGCTGATACTCGGGCGTGAAGAGGGGGAAAATAATTATCTGCGTGGTTACTGTAGCCAGTTTAGCCACCTGCGGATTCTCAGTCATCGTGGACCGCTGGGGTTAATTGACGGCGCTGCCGATCGGGATGATTTATTGCTCGCGGCCCGGCTGGCGGCCCGTTTTTGCCAGGGGCGGGATGCAGCGCAGGTGGAAATAGAGGTCCATGAGCATGGTGGTGAAACCTGGACCACCCTGGTGCGGCCGATGCCAGTGGCAGAAGTATTGCGGGAATGGTACGTATGAGCGGTCAATCGGCCCCGGAGCATCTGGATGCGCGGCGTTTATTGTGCCCGCTACCGGTGATTCGTACCCAGGACCGGATAGTGGATATGCGGGCTGGTGATATTCTGGCGGTATGCTGTTCCGACCCCGGCGCCCGCTACGATATTCCCGCCTGGTGTCGTATTAATGGCCACAAGATCCTCGAGATCAGTGAAGGGGATTACGAATTCACCATCACACTCCAGGTGGGAGAGAGCGATGCAGTCCAGCCCGGCGATTGAGACACCCGGGGAAGAGATAGATAGCCAGGAACGCTATCGCGAGACTCGCCGTGTGACACTGGTGGGTTCGGTGCTCGATGTATTTCTCGTAATCATCAAGCTTTACGGTGGCTGGTTTGCCCATTCCCAGGCGCTTATCGCCGACGGCATACATTCCCTTTCGGACCTCGCCACCAATATCGTCGTACTGGTGGCCGCAAAGCATAGTCATCAGGACGCAGACGAACTGCATCCCTATGGGCATGGCCGGGTCGAGACCGTGGCCACGGTAATTCTGGGGTTCAGTCTGGTAGTTGTAGGTGGTGGCATTGCGTACGACGCGGTACATCGTCTGTTTACCCCGGAATTACTGCTGCAACCCGGTATCTGGGCACTGGTGATTGCCGCCTTCTCGGTGTTGAGCAAAGAGGCCCTGTACCACTACACGATACGTTCAGCTCGCCGTCTGCGTTCCAATATCCTGCGTGCCAATGCCTGGCATTGTCGCAGTGATGCCATCTCCTCCATCGTCGTAATCTTCGGGGTTGCCGGTTCCATGGCGGGTTTGCCCTATATTGATGCCATCGCAGCCATTGTAGTGGCGGGCATGATTGCCAAAATCGGTGTCGATTTTGTCTGGAGCAGTACCCGGGAGCTCATTGATACCGGGCTTGATGCCGAGGCGGTGGACCACATCCGCGAGACCATCACCGCCGTGGACGGGGTGAGTGCGCTGCACATGTTACGCACCCGCCAAATGGCCGGGCGGGTTTTTGTCGACGTACACATCATGCTGGAAGAGCCGCGGATCAGCGTCTCGGAAGGGCATCAGATCAGCGAGGTGGTGCGCGGGCGGCTGATTCGCAGCATTGATGACGTTTCCGATGTGACGGTACATATCGACCCCGAGGATGATGAAGAGGCGATGCCCAACCGGGCGCTTCCGTCCCGTGGCAAGCTGCTGAAGCGTTTGCAGGAATGCTGGCAGACTATTGACGCAGCGCGGGATATCCAGAACGTCACCCTGCATTATCTGGATGGAAAAATTTACCTGGATTTACGTTTGCCCCTGAGTTGTCTGGATGGGGGGCTAAGCAGTGCGACCCTGACCGAGACCTTTGCGGAGGCGGTTAGCCAGGAGGATGATATTGCCGAGGTGCGTTTGTTTTTCTACCAGGCGGAACAGCACTAGAATGGTGCATATTAGCCATAGTGTGACCTGTTTTAGTGCGCAGCCAGGGGGCTTCATGGGATACTTCCCGCTGGCCATCCCGAATAACGTATAAATTTTATTTGGCACGAGTGTTGCTAATACTCTTGTGTTCATCCATTGGAAGGCCCGATGGATCTTTAAATCTGGAGGAGTGTAAATGTCCGCTGAAGATGTCTTGAAACTCATGCAGGAAAAAGAAGTGAAGTTCGTGGACCTGCGATTCACCGATACCCGTGGCAAGGAACAGCATGTGACCATGCCGGCTAATCAGATCGATGCCGACACCTTTGAAGACGGCAAGATGTTTGATGGCTCCTCCATTGCCGGCTGGAAGGGTATCAATGAGTCGGACATGATCCTGATGCCGGATGCCGACAGCGTGGTGATTGACCCCTTTACCGAAGAAGTCACCCTCAACGTGCGTTGCGATGTCTACGAACCGACCACTATGCAGGGTTATGAGCGGGATCCCCGTTCCACCGCTCACCGTGCCGAGGCCTATCTCAAGGCCAGTGGTATCGCTGACACCGCATTCTTTGGGCCAGAGCCGGAGTTCTTCGTCTTTGATGATGTGCGCTGGAATGCCGATATGCAGGGCGCCGGATACAAGATTGATTCCGAGGAGGCGGGCTGGAACTCGGAGCGGGTGTATGAGGACGGCAATATGGGGCATCGCCCCGGCATCAAGGGCGGCTATTTCCCGGTGCCGCCAGTGGACTCCATGCACGATCTGCGTTCCACCATGTGTCTTGCGCTGGAGGAAATGGGGGTTCCGGTAGAGGTCCATCATCACGAGGTAGCCACTGGCGGCCAGAATGAGATTGGCACTCGCTTTAATACCCTGGTACGCAAGGCGGACGAGGTGCAGATCAACAAGTATGTGGTGATGAACGTGGCCCATGGTTACGGCAAGACCGCTACCTTTATGCCCAAGCCGCTGGTGGGAGATAACGGCAGCGGTATGCACGTACACCAGTCGCTGGCGAAAGATGGCAAGAACCTGTTTGCCGGGGACAAATACGGCGGGCTATCCCAGACCGCGCTTTACTATATCGGCGGTATCTTCAAGCATGCCCGTGCCCTCAATGCCTTTACCAATGCCAGTACCAATAGCTACAAGCGACTGGTTCCGGGTTTTGAGGCGCCGGTGATGCTCGCCTACTCGGCGCGTAATCGCTCGGCCTCGGTACGTATCCCCTACGACCCCAGCCCCAAGGGTCGGCGAGTTGAAATACGTTTTCCTGATGCCACCGGTAACCCGTACTTTTGTTTTGCGGCCATGTTGATGGCGGGTCTGGACGGTATTCGTAACAAGATCGAGCCGGGGGCGCCCATGGACAAGGATCTCTACGATCTGCCGCCCGAGGAAGAGAAAAATATTGCCACCGTGTGCCATTCGCTGGACCAGGCGCTGGATGCCCTGGACGCGGATCGTGAGTTTCTGCTGGCCGGTGGCGTGTTTACCAATGACACCATTGATGCCTACATTGCACTGAAGATGGAAGAAGTAACGCGTCTGCGCATGAGCACTCATCCGGTGGAGTTCGATCTCTATTACAGCCTGTAAGCGGAGGGGGTGGGCAAGGGCCGTGGTCCTTGCCCACTCCGGTTGCGGGCGGCGCCCGCTTGAAATTTCCTCATGGCCCCCTATTCTGTAACCATGCGTTACTTGGGCATCCTCCTGCTGTTATTTAGCGTCACCCTGACGGCACCCGCCAAAGAGATTTATCGGGCGGTGGGGCCGGATGGAAAGGTTATCTTTTCTGACACACCCATTCCGGGTGGCGAGGAAATTGAGCTCAAGCCGGTGCAGACCTATCCGGCACCCCGGTTACCCCCACGGCGGCCCCCCGTTAAGGCCAAGCCTGTGGTGGAATATGAACATTTCAGTGTGGCAACCCCGCTTCCAAATCAGAGTCTGAGAAATGCTCAGGGCCGTGTGCCCGTGCGTCTGAAACTGCTTCCGGAGCTGCGTGCGGGGCATATCGTCAGGTTATTTCTGGATGGCCAGCCTTTGGCCGGTGGAGAGCGCAGCCTTTTCCGAACCCTTGATAACGTCGATCGCGGTGCACATGAAATTTATGCCGTAGTAGTTGATAAGGATGACAAGGAAATCATCCGTACGACACAGCTAAAGTTTTTTCTCCATCGCCAGTTTCGGTGAGGAGCTCCTTGAAGCACTCTGGTTGTGAAATGCCATCGAAGCGTAACTCCGTAGCCACTGCATTAGCCCCGGATTCATGGCGTGAAACCCTGCAATATCTCAGTACCGCAGTGCTTGTTTTTAACCACGATTTGCGTCTGCTGGCCATGAACCCGGCCGCTGAATCCCTGCTGGGTAGCAGCCGTGGGCACGCCGCAGGCCAGACTCTTGAGGTGCTGTTGCCCGAGGGAAAAAAACTGGCTGAAAGTCTGCAAGGTGCCCAGCATGCTGGCCGAGGGTATGCGGAGCGGGAACTGGAACTGCTGTTGCCGGGCGGTGGCAGGAAAATCGTGGACTGGGTGGTGACTCTCTTTCCCAATAATGCTTCTGAAGAGAATGTGTTGCTGGAGATTACAGAGCTGAATCGTCCTCGCCGCATCGCCCGCGAAGAGCAATTTATCCGTCAGGGAGAAAGGCTGCGCGTCCTGCTGCGGGAAATGGCGCACGAGATAAAGAATCCCCTCAGTGGCATCAAGGGCGCCGCCCAGTTGCTGGAGCAGGAATTGAAGGATCCTGAATGGCATGAATATACCCGGGTGATTACCCACGAGGTGGATCGCCTGCAGGATCTCGTGGACCGCGTTGCCGGTCCGCAGGGGCAATTCAAACCGCGTGCGCTCAATATCCACGAAGTCACTGAGCGCGTGTATTTACTCATTGATGCGGAAAGCCCGCACGGGGTGCAGGTGGAGCGCGATTATGATCCGAGCATTCCTGAGCTGCACGCCGATGCCGAGCTGCTTATCCAGGCGCTGCTCAATATTGCTCGCAACGCAGTGCAGGCGGTAGGTGAGCGGGGCCGGATTATTTTGCGTACGCGAATTCTGCGCAAACTTACTTTGGGTCGACGCCACTATCCCCTGGTGGCCAGTATCGAGGTGGAAGACGATGGTCCCGGTGTGCCTGATGCCTACCGTGAAACCCTGTTCTTTCCCCTGGTGACCGGGCGGGTGGAAGGTTCCGGCCTTGGGCTCGCGCTGGCCCAGTCGGTGGCGCAAAGACACGGTGGCCTGGTGGAGTACAGCAGTGACGAAATAAAGACCGTATTTTCTATTTTGTTACCCATTGAGAAAGCAGCATGAGTAAAAAGGCTGAAGTCTGGGTGGTAGATGATGATCAGTCTGTGCGTTGGGTGCTGGAACAGGCCCTGCGCAAACGCGGCTATGGGGTGCGCAGTTTTTCAGAGGCGTCCAGCCTGCTGGGGCAACTCGGGCGTGAGCAACCGGCCGTTGTGCTTTCGGATGTTCGTATGCCGGACATTGATGGTCTGGCACTGATGCAGCAGATAAAGGCGCAATATCCGCGATTGCCGGTGATTATCATGACCGCCTATTCCGATCTGGAAAGCACGGTCTCTGCGTATCAGGAGGGAGCTTTTGATTATCTGGCCAAGCCTTTTGATCTGAAGCAGGCCGTAGAACTCGTGGGTCGAGCCATTGAACATGTGGATGATACCGAGGCTCCGTCGGACAGCGATGGTATTGCCTCCAGCCGCCAGATTATTGGCTCGGCGCCAGCCATGCAGGAAGTTTTCCGCTCCATTGGCCGGCTCTCCGGCTCGCATATTACGGTATTGATCACCGGCGAGTCGGGCTCCGGGAAGGAACTGGTGGCCGAGGCCCTGCATCGCCACAGTCCACGGGCAGACAAGCCATTTATTGCCCTCAATATGGCGGCAATTCCGCACGAGCTTATGGAATCCGAGCTATTCGGACATGAGCGCGGTGCTTTTACCGGTGCAGTGGAACGGCGCCGCGGGCGTTTTGAGCAGGCCGATGGCGGCACGCTGTTTCTGGATGAGATCGGAGATATGCCGGCAGCACTTCAGAGCCGGCTACTGCGCGTTCTTGCCGAGGGTGCTTTTTATCGAGTAGGCGGGCACTCCCCGCTCACCGTGGATGTACGCATTATCGCCGCCACCCACCAGGATCTGGAGATGCGGGTCAGCGAGGGTTTATTCCGGGAAGACCTCTGGCACCGCCTTAACGTCATCCGTGTGCATGTACCGCCACTACGCGAGCGTCGTGAGGACATCCCGCAGCTGGCAAGTTTTTTTCTGGAAACTGCCGGGCGGGAACTTCACGTCCCGTCCAAGGCGCTACGCAATAAAACGCTCGATCACCTCATGACCCTGCCATGGCCCGGCAATGTTCGTCAGCTGCTTAACGCCTGCCGCTGGTTGACAGTAATGGCCTCTGGTGAGGAGATTCATTTGCAGGATCTGCCGCCGGAACTGCAGAAAAAATCAGGGCAGTCCGAATCATCGTCAGATTGGGAATCTGCATTGCAACGCTGGGCCGAATACCAGCTCACCCAAGGTACGGAGCCATTGCTTGAAAGTGCGGCGCCAAAGTTTGAGCGCGTGCTCATAGAGACGGCGCTACATTTTACCGATGGCCGTCGTCAGGATGCGGCAAAACTTCTGGGCTGGGGTCGTAATACGCTAAGTCGCAAGATTCGGGAGCTGGATATCTAGGTTGCTCTCGTCGTTACCATGGGCATCAGGCCCGGCAACTAATCCCCGCCAGCCTGATGGGTTGTGCCGGGGGAGTGGGCTGAATCCGAGCTGTTGAGCAGGCCCGCGTTCAGGGCAAAGACGATTGCGATAACAATGATCAATGCTTTGACGATGTCGATTAATGGAGTAAGCATTTCTGTTCAGCTATGTTCGTAGATATGTGGTCAATGAGTGATTGGTGTACACCGAAATAACGGGTGTGCCGGCTTCATAGCTAGTAGCGGTATAAGACCACCATACTTTAGCCCCGGTTCCATCTTTGTGACCGTTTACTCAACTTGAGTGCTCATGGGAATTTCCCCGGAGGCGTGCGTATAGTCGCGTTGAAGCATCTCGATGTGCTTGCCATACTTTGAGCAGGCGCTTCGTTGGTATGCCGCATAATGGGTGGGCCACGGTATTCTTTGCGAGGCAACAGGGTGTTCTGGTGGTCGTTGAGGAGGTCGCGGGGAATGCTGGCCTCTGTCTGCGGAAGGAGGCGGTTATGCCTGTACAAAAACTCAAGAATTTTCTCGACAAGAATCACGTCAAGTATGTGAGTGTCCGGCACTCACTGGCCTATACGGCTCAGGAGGTCGCTGCCTCGGCGCATGTGCCCGGGGTGGAGATGGCAAAGACGGTGATGATCAAGGTGGATGGCACGATGGCGATGGCGGTGTTGCCGGCGACCGCCATGGTACATGTGGAGCGACTGAAGGAGGCGATTGGTGTCCGTGCCGTGGAGCTGGCCAGTGAAAGCGAATTTCGCGACCTGTTCCCTGGATGTGAGACTGGTGCGATGCCGCCTTTCGGCAATCTCTACGACATACCTGTCTATGTGGCAGAGAAGCTGACGGAGGATGAAAGCATCGCATTCAACGCGGGTTCTCACACTGAGCTGGTGCGTCTCTCGCTTGGCGATTACAGACGTCTGGTAGATCCGGTGGTCATCGATTTCTGATGGATTTAGAGGGTGACAGGCGTATCTTTGGCATGAACGAATGACCGGAGTTTGTGTGTTTTGCGGGTCCTCCAGTGGAGATACGGATATCTACGGGGAGGGTGCCCGGGAGTTGGGGCGGGTATTGGCGCAGCATGGCATCCGTTTAATTTTTGGTGGCGGACGTTCCGGGCTTATGGGAGAGATAGCCGGTGCTGTATTGGCGGCGGGCGGTGAGGCCGTGGGTATCGTACCCAGGGATTCGGGCGAGCATGAAAATACGTTTTCTGGTCTGACGGAATTACAGGTGGTGGATTCGACCCGGCAGCGAAAGGCGCGCATGGCTGAGTTGGCGGATGGTTTTATCGCTCTTCCGGGCGGCGTGGGAACGATGGAGGAATTTTTTGAAATCTGGTCCTGGGGGCGTATGGGTTTGCATGACAAACCCTTCGGTTTGCTCAACACAGCAGCCTATTACAGTCGGCTGATGGCCTTTATCAGCCATATGAGCGAAGAGGGTTTTCTCAGCCAGCGCGATCAGGCCCGGGTGATAGTGGAAGAAGATGCCGAATCTTTGGTATCCATCCTGGAAAAAGGCATTACTCAGGTCTGAGTTGCTATGTTGCTACGCGGGTTCTCCTAACCACCGGGCAACCTGCTTGGCATAATAGCTAAGGATGCCGTCAGCGCCCGCACGCTTCATGCACAGTAGTGCCTCCAGCACCACCGCTTTTTCATCTATCCAGCCATTTTGGGCAGCAGCTTTCAACATGGCGTACTCACCACTGACCTGGTACACAAAGGTCGGGACACCAAATTGCTCTTTTAGCCGGTACACAATGTCCAGATAAGGCATGCCCGGTTTGACCATCACCATATCCGCCCCCTCCGCCAGATCCAGCGCAACTTCGTGCAGTGCCTCGTCGCCGTTCGCGGGGTCCATCTGGTAGCTGCGCTTATCGCCTGCCCCGAGATTTTCTGTGGAGCCTACGGCCTCGCGAAAAGGGCCGTAGCAGGCGGAGGCATATTTGGCGGAATAGGCAAGGATGCGGGTATTTTTGTAGCTGTTTTTTTCCAGTGCGGCGCGGATTTCTCCAATACGTCCATCCATCATGTCGGAGGGTGCAAT
Source organism: Gammaproteobacteria bacterium (assembly GCA_021773635.1). Taxonomy (GTDB): domain Bacteria; phylum Pseudomonadota; class Gammaproteobacteria; order HK1; family HK1; genus JAJFJV01. Next base: position 168,363 of record JAJFJV010000025.1, read on the forward strand.
GATATCCGCGCCAGCCTCGGCGTGGGAAAGTGCCTGGCGAACCAGGACGTTTGTGGTCTCGTCATTTAATACGTAGCCCTTGTCATCCAGCAGCCCGTCCTGACCATGACTGGTGTAGGGATCAAGGGCGACATCGGTGATGACACCGAGTTCCGGAAACTCGCCTTTGAGCGCGCGTACGGCCTGCTGCACCAGTCCATCCGGGTTCCAGGCCTCCTGGGCATCGAGAGATTTTCCCTGTTCTGGAATCACTGGAAACAGCGCAATCGCAGGGATGGAGAGGGCGACACAATCAGCGGCCTCAATTAGTAATTCATCAATACTCAGGCGTTTTACCCCGGGCATGGATGGAACGGGCTCCCGGAGTGCGGTTCCATTGCAAACAAACATCGGATAGATCAGGTCATCAACCTGAAGACTGTTTTCCCGCACCAGCCGGCGCGAGAAATCATCTCGGCGCAATCGTCGCAAGCGTGTGGCAGGAAAGGAGCGTTGCTTATTACTGGATATGGGCACCCGGGTCATACCTCGTGCTTAACAAAATTTACGTAGAAAATAATAGCCTGGGAGCAATTGCAACAGAGATGGAGATGACTGGCAAGCGGCAGATGATGATGGTGTTTCTGTGGGCGAGGGGGTTGGCTATCTTGCACATCCCGAAACAGGTTCTATAATTCGTTACCGATAATATTTATTTGCTATGTGAAACGAGGAGACGATCTTGGCTATTAAAGCAAAAGCAGGGGCTCGGAAGAAGAAGGTTTCCGCCGTTGGTAAAAAGAAGCGCGTAGCAAAGAAAAGGATAGTTGCGAGCGCAGCCAAAGCCGTGAGGAAGAAGGTTGTGCGTAAAAAGGCAGCGGCAAGAAAGAAAGTATCTGCCGTACGCAAGAAGGCAGCGGTACGAAAGAAAGTTTCTGTCGTGCGCAAGAAGGCCGTAGTACGGAAAAAAGTTTCGGCGGCACGCAAAAAGGCTCCGGTAGCAAGAAAAAAAGTTGTGGTTCGCAAGAAGGCCGCTGTGCGCAAAAAGCGCAGAGTGGTGGTGACATCACCGGCTATCGAGAAGTTGAACGCGCGAGTAGTCGTTGCCGAGGAGCGGTTGCTGAAAAGCAAGGCAGCCAGGGTTGCAGCACGAGAGAAAGTTCGGGTGGCCGTTATCAATGATCGGCGCGGGAAATCCGGGCGCACCCGCCTGGCTCTGGAGCGGGCACGTGCCGGGGCGCTCAAAGCCAAGAACCGGGTGACTGAGTTGACCGGGAAGCTCAATGCAGCGCGCGCTGGAGTTCGAGAGCAGGTGCGGCAGGAGAAGGGAGTGCTAAAACGCGGGGCTGATTTGGCGGCTGCGGTTGAGCGTTTCAGCAGACGTTTCCTGCGGGATTACGACAAGAAGCTGGCCAAGCGTGCCAAGGCCTTGGCTCGGAAAAAGCGTACGGTGAAGAAAAAACGGGTGGTACGGAAGAAGCGCGCTGCCTGAGGGTCCTAAAAGGACACTTCCTGATAAAAAAACCGGGCTTTGCCCGGTTTTTTTATGGGTGTATCAGTAGCTGTTCGATAGCCTCTTTTCGCTGTTGGCGAAAAAGCTCAGAAAGTTTGATGTTATTTTCCTGTTCGTCACGGGCTTGCGGACGCCTGATCTGCGATGCCTTGCGGAAGGCCTGTTCCAGGGTGGCAACGCCCTTCGTCTTTCCTCCTGATTGCGTGGCCGCGAGGGCGGTTGTAGCGATGAGAAAATCCCGGAATCGCGAGCTGCGGCGAAAGGCATCGAGTTTTTCAAGCAGGGCAAGCAACTTGCCAGCTTGAGGCCGGTTTTCAATAAGTGGGTAGGATGTGGCGACCAGGCCTGCCAGTTCCCGGTAACGTGTGGGGACTCGCAGCTGGCTGCAGATGTGATCTGCTTCCGTGGTGTTTTTGTCCAGGGCGATAGCACTCACCAGGACGGCGAAACGGATGGATGTTTTGGGCGTTATTTCCTGGGCATGTTCAAGGGAATTCAATATATCTTGCCCGCCGTCTGCCCATGCCGGGGACCGGGACAATTCCGGTAGCACGATTTTCAGGGCGCAGCATTGATGCAACAACTGAAAATAGACCGTAGCTGCAGGTTCTTCCAGCGCCCGACGGGTTTCCTGCCAGATACGTTCCCGTGACAGGCTGGAAAGCTCACCATTTTTTGACATGGAGCGCATCAAGTCGAGTGTTTCAGGTGCCAGACGGAAGCCTCGTGGGGCCAGGCGTGCAGCAAAACGTGCTACCCGCAAGACCCGCAGCGGATCTTCTGTGAAGGCGGGAGAGATGTGGCGCAGGCATTTGGAAACAAGATCGTGCTGCCCATTCAGAGGGTCAATCAATGTCCCGTCGGCATCTTCTGCAATGGCGTTGATGGTGAGATCTCGCCGCTGTAAATCCTCTTCCAGAGTAGTCTCGGGACTGGCGTGGATGATGAAGCCCTGGTGGCCACTGGCGGATTTCGTTTCCGTTCGTGCGAGCGCATATTCCTCGCCGGTATGCGGGTGCAAGAAGACGGGGAAATTTGTATTTAGACGGGTAAATCCCCGGCGCTCCATTTCCGCAGGGGTACTGCCAACTACGACCCAGTCACGATCCCGGACCGGTAGCTTGAGTAATTTGTCCCGGACTGCACCACCAACAAGAAAAATCTGCATCGCTATGGGTTCGCCCTTTTCAGATGATGCGCTCGTTACCACCATCTATGGGGAGCTGTACCCCCGTGGTTTTGGCAAACAACGGCCCACACATTTCCGCTGCCAGCTCGGCCACGTCACGGCTTGATATTTCAACCCCAAGCAGGTTGCGACGTTTATATTCCGGCACACTCATTTGGTGAGCTGCAGCGCGTTTTTCGAGTACTTCCGGGGTCCAGATCCCGGTGTCAAAAACGGCATCCGGGTGTAGCAGGTTTACGCGTATTCCATCTTCAGCCCATTCGAGGGCGGCGATGCGTGCGAGCTGGCTGAGTGCCGCCTTGGCAGCTGAATAGGCGGCGGCACCGCGCCCGGGCGCGGGCACGTTTTTGGAGCCAATGATCAATACCCGGCCACCACCGGGAGCCAGGCAGAGAAACGGGTGGGATGCTCGTAACAGGGCGAGGTTGGCGTCTACATTGATGGCCATGCTTTGCTGCCACAGCGTGTCGGTCAATTTATCGATGGTATGGCTTTTGGGGAAGATGCCGGCGTTGAGAAACAGCATGTCGAGGCCACCAAAATGATGGACCCCCTGAAGCAATGCGCTAGCCGATTGCGCGACATCCTGCAGATCGCACCGGATGCCAAAAAAGGCAGGGTGTTTTGAAATTGTCTGAATTCCAGGGTCGATATCTATTCCGATCACGGCGCTGCCGCGGCTGAGCAGGCTCTCTACCGTAGCTCGACCTATACCGGAGGCGCCACCGGTTACGAGTGCAATTTCACCGGCAAAGCGGGGCGGATTTCCACCCCCGCGCAGCTTGGCCTGCTCCAGGTCCCAGTACTCCACTGCGAACAGTTCCGGACTGGCGAGCGCCCGGTAGCCGTCGAGGCGTTCCGCGCGCTCGATGACGTCCATGGTTTCCTCATAAAGGTCGCGCGCAATGAGGGCGCTGGCCATGCTCGTGGCGGCGGTGCACAGCCCGAATTCCGCATCGAGGATGACTCGTGGTGCCGGATCGAGCATCTCCAGTTCGGCATTGGCTTGGGTGTTGTGTTGCTGAAAATAACGCCGATAGGCTTCTTCATAGCTTTCCACGTCACGGCCGAGCAGTGGCAGCCGTTTAGTGCGAATGATGTGATCGGGCGTGGCGGGTCCTTGCTGTGAGATCTGTCGTAAATCGGTGCGGGCGATAAAGTGCCGGATGCGGGCATCAGAGTGGCTCGGTAGTAGCATGGGGGCTCCGGCCGCCTGCGATACCGACCGGCGGAGCCCGGCGAGGGCAGTGGCCGACTCAATATCGATGGTAGTTTTGCCGGAATTTGATGTCTCGATCTCCCACGCATGGTGTTTTTTCAGATAGTCTTCTGCCCGGCTGACCAGCTCGATCATGCGCTCGTAGGATTCCCGTGGATCATCGGAAAAGGAAAACAGGCCATGATTCATCAGCACCATGCCGATGGTGTTTGGTCCCGCTTCCCGGGGGAAGTGTTCGGCACACAGGCGCGCGAGATCAAAGCCAGGCATGATGTAGGGGATGACCACCACTGAGTCGCCGTAGAGCTCACGAATACGAGCCTCGCCATTGGGGCTGTTGGTGATGCTGAGCAGCGCACTGGTGTGGGTATGATCCACATAGCGATAGGGCAGGATGGCGTGCAGGATGGCTTCTACTGAGGGCGTGGGGGCATCGGCACGGGTCATGTGACTGCGTAATTCGTTCACCATGCGTTCGTCGGAAAGCTGTTCGAGCGTAGCAAGTTCCACCAGCGGCTCGAGCCGTACCGGGGCAAAGCCGGCCGCTTCGATATGCTCCAGATCCCAGCCGCTACCCTTGACGTAGAGGATCGACTCCTCGTTACCGTAGAGATCCTTTTCCACCAGTTTTACCGAGGTATTGCCTCCTCCGTGGAGCACCAGCGAGGACTCGCGGCCAAGTAGGCGCGAGCTATAAACCCGTGGGCCAAGCGGACCGGAGTACTGTGCGGCCTCAGCGTCATCCCAGCGGCTCAGCATGGATGCTTCCCGCTGGGGGTTGGCGCGTAGACTTGAAGTGGGTCGGGTTGATTCATAGACCTGGTTTTCTCTCTGTTGCAGGCATTTACAGCCAGTAGGCGGTGCCGGTCATGATGCGGGAAACGAGGTGCATGGTCTTGCGCACGGGCCAGGGCAGCTTGGCACCACCGGCGTGGTGTGCCGCAGTGGCGTGTCGGCTCTCATCCTCGCGCATTTGTCTCAAGATGGCGTGACTTCCCCGGTCTTTACGAGGCAAACGTTGCAGATGACTGTCCAGATGGGCCATCACCTGATGCTCGGTTTCCACCACGAAGCCCAGGCTCCAGCGATCCCCTGCGGCGCCCGCAATACTGCCGATAGCGAGAGAACCTGCGTACCATAGCGGATCGAGATAGCTGGTATGCGAATCAAGCTGGCGCAGGCGCTGGCGGCACCAGATAAGGTGGTCTCCCTCCTCCCTGGCGGCCTGTTGCATGAGCTGCCTGACCGCTGGCTGATGGGCCGTTAGCCCGCCACCCTCGTACAGGGCCTGGGCGGCAACTTCACCGGCGTGATTGACACGCATCAATCCCGCTGCGTGGCGTGCTTCCCCGGCCGAAAGATCGGGGTGGGGGTGGTTGGCCCCCGGATTTTTCCGGCCACTTCCCCGGGCATGGCCAAACAGGGTGCGCAGGGCCTGGTCGAAGTGAGTAATGATGCGGTCCGGCAGATCGAGTTGTTGCATGGTGGTAACAGTCTGTGAATAGATACGGGGTACGTGGCGGTTATCTTATCGCAGTGAGTTTTTGAGACCAGACATTCATAACAGTTTGGCCGGGTTTTGGGGAGCGTTGGTTTGGCAATTATTGAGGCCCAGGGCCTGAGCAAATGTTATGGCGAGCAGCGCGTCGTCGATGCCTTGAGCCTCAGTGTGCCCGAAGGTATTTGTTGGGGGCTGTTGGGCCCCAATGGTGCTGGTAAGACCACCTTTTTGCGCATGCTCACGGGAAATACATCGCCCAGCGCCGGGAGTCTGCGGGTGCTGGGTTTTCCAGTACCCGGCAAGGCGGTAGAACTGCGTCGCCATATCGGCGTGGTTCCCCAGCAGGAAAATCTGGATGTGGACTTCAGCGTGGTAGAGAACCTGCGTACCTACGCCTCCTACTTCGGCATTTCCCGTTCCCGATTACAATCCAGAATTCCCGAATTGCTTAAATTTGCCGCGCTTGAATCCCGCGCAGGATCTCCTGTCACTGCTCTTTCTGGGGGCATGCAACGCCGCTTGTCGCTGGCCCGGGCACTGGTAAATGAACCGAAATTATTAATTCTCGATGAGCCTACTACGGGTCTCGACCCGCAAGCGCGGCAACTTATCTGGCAGCAACTGAGGGCCTTGCGTGCCCGCGGCATGGGGCTGGTGCTCACAACACATTATATGGAGGAGGCGACGCGCCTGTGTGACCAGGTGACCATCATGGACCATGGCCGTATTCTCGATAGCGACTCTCCCCAGAAGCTGATTGCCCGGCATATTGAGGCACAGGTGATAGAGGTCTACGGGAAAGGCCTGGATAGCTGGCACGGGGTCAGGGGGGAAGCCCTGGCAGAGCGCTTCGAGCGGGTTGGGGATACCTGCTTCTACTACGCTCGCGATGAACGTCCCCTGCTCGATGCCCTGCGCGGCCATCCCGAGTTAAGTTATTTGCACCGGCCCGCCAATCTGGAAGATGTTTTTCTGCGACTTACCGGCAGGGAGTTGCGTGATGCCTGATAGTTTATTGTCGGGCCGGGCCATGCGCTGGTTGCCGGTGTGGCGGCGCAACCTGCGAGTCTGGTTCAAACTGGCTGGTCCGGCGCTGGTGGGAAATTTTGGTGAGCCCCTGCTCTATCTGCTGGCGCTGGGCTACGGGCTCGGCAGTCTGGTGGGGATTGTGGGTGAGTTGCCCTATCTGGTCTTTCTTGCCTCCGGGATTATCTGCTCCAGCGCCCTGTTTACCGCCTCTTTCGAAGGCATGTACTCGGCCTATACGCGTATGGCCGTACAAAACACCTGGGAGGCCATGCTCGCCACGCCACTGGATGTGGGCGATATCGTGCTGGGTGAGCTGATCTGGGGGGCCAGCAAAAGCCTGATCAGCGCTGCCGCCATCCTGATGGTGGCAGCGGCACTCGGAGCAGTGGACGGTTGGCGGGCCTTATGGGCCTTACCCGCCATTTTTGCGGCGGGTCTGTGTTTTACCGCCATGGCCCTGGTGATTGCCGGGTTGGCGAAGAACTATGACTTTTTCCTCTACTACAACACCCTGTTTGTGACTCCCAGCCTGCTCCTCGGAGGTGTGTTCTTCCCTATGGAAGGATTGCCCCCTGCAGTGCGAGCTGTGGCTGAATGGTTGCCCCTGACCCACACGGTTGCGATAGTACGTCCGTTGATGACTGGCACAGCACTCTCAGGAGTCGCTATTCACTTGTTAATACTGATGTTTTATGGCGGATTTGCTTATCTGCTTGCCACCTTGCTGATCCGCAAGCGATTGCGTGGTTGATGCGGCTTTGGTGCCAGCTCCCGGGGTTGCCGTGCCAAGCCTGCTATTCGATTGACAACAGGGGAAGTCGGGGGTAGCATTTCGGCCCTTTTTTGGGGAGCACAGACTGTGCCCGCTGGGCGGTGCGGCTCTCCTTTAGCCATTATTCAGATTGGGGATTGTTATGGGTACCTTTAGCGCGAAACCGGCCGAAGTGGAACGCGGTTGGTTCGTAGTCGATGCCGAGCAGAAAGTGCTGGGTCGCCTTGCCACCGAGGTCGCTCGCCGGTTGCGGGGAAAGCATAAGACCATCTATACCCCTAATCAGGATACTGGTGATTACATCATCGTTATCAATGCTGAGAAGGTGGCAGTTACTGGCAGAAAGCGCACTGACAAGACCTACTATAGTCACAGTGGCTATCCTGGCGGCATCAAGTCCATCACCTTTGACAAGCTGATGGACAAGGCCCCTACCCAGGCTATCGAACACGCAGTAAAAGGCATGCTGCCCAGGGGTCCCCTTGGGCGTGCCATGTTCCGCAAGCTGAAGGTCTATGCCGGTTCGGAACATCAGCACGAGGCACAGCAGCCCACTCAACTGGAGCTTTAAGGAATTTCAATGGCAGGCGAAACCTATTACAGCACTGGCCGACGCAAGTCTTCCACGGCACGCGTACTACTCCGTCGCGGCACCGGCAATATTCTCATTAACAGCCGTCCCCTGGACGAGTACTTCGGGCGTGAGACCTCGCGCATGGTAGTGCGCCAGCCACTCCAGACCGTGGAGATGGCAGATACCTTTGATATTCAGGTCAACGTCAAGGGCGGCGGCGGCACGGGCCAGGCGGGCGCTATCCGCCATGGTATTACCCGTGCACTCATGCGTTACGACGAAAGCCTGCGTCCGGCCCTGCGCCAGGCTGGTTTTGTCACTCGTGATGCCCGCGAGGTGGAGCGCAAGAAAATTGGCTTGCACAAGGCCCGTAAACGGCCACAGTTCTCCAAACGCTAAAACGCAATTTGGGGGATCGTCTAGTGGTAGGACTGCGGACTCTGACTCCGCCAACCAAGGTTCGAATCCTTGTCCCCCAGCCATAGCTACAAAGACGGCCCGAAAGGGCCGTTTTTGTTGGCTGGGGGATAAGGGTGAGAACCGGGTTCGACAAAATTGTTTGGACCATTTTGGCGGGACCAAAATGGGACGCCGCAGGCGCCGCTTGCGGTGAGCCACAGGGATGTGGCGAATCAACAATTTTGAACCGCCAAAGGCGGGCCGTGGCCACCGCTGCTTTTGCCATAATTGCCATTGAATGGCGGGCGCGGCCCGCCCTACCAACCCCCGTCATTGCCCACGAAAGCGGGTAATCCAGGGAACAACGGCAGTGCGACCGTTGTTTGTCAGTCTCTAGATGTCTGATAGGCTCCCCTTCGTTCCCTGGATCCCGGCTCTGGGCACAGCCTGCCCCGTACTTGATACGGGGCTTGGCCGGGATGACGGAAGATGCTGTAGGGCCGCTTTCTTTCCCACGTATACTAACCTCCGAACAGGCACATTTTTGTTGTTCGTATTGCTGGAGGTGTCAGGGTGAAGATCCACGAGTATTTGTTGAACTGTCGGGAGATTAGCCGTCTGTGCACCCAAAACGGCTGGCCGGATAACGATACTCTGGAGATAGAGGTGCTGGAAAGGAAAGGTTCCGAGGCGATAGTCACGGTTAATTTTGAGGAGATATTAATGCAGGGCTCGGGCTGTGAGGCGGGGCGGGTGCGCTGCTTTGGCAAGCTGCGCCTGCCGCTTTCCTCGTCGGGGGACGTGGAGGGGATGGAAATTCTATTGGGCAGCGGTGAGCGGTCGGCGGAGTGAAGATGTGAATACGGAAGATCCGATATTGTGGTTGCAACTGGCAACTCTGGGCGCGCTTCTCCTTGGGCTCTGGTTTCTTGGACGCCGGGTTGGTGGTGACGCCGCGGAACAGCGCGATGCCTCAGTACGCTTCGAGACGCGCTTGCAGGAGCATACGAAACGCATGGAGGAGCGGAGTGCCGCGCTGGAGGCACTGATACGGGGTCTCGATCGTTCCCTGCGAGAGGATCGTGCGCTGGCACGGGAGGAGATGGGAGAGCGCCTCGGTGATTTCCGGCAGCGCTTCGAGCGTCGCCAGGGTGAAGCACTTAACAGCTTGCAGGAGGCGTTACAAAAAGGGCTGCTGACCCTTGATGGCAAATTAAGTGAGGCCCTGGAACGCAATACCGAAAAGCTGGTGAAGCAGGTGGGGGGATTGACCGAGACGGCGGATCAACGTCTGAAGGAAATTAGTGGGCAGGTGGAGAAACGCCTTAGCGAAGGCTTTGAGAAGACCACGGAGACCTTCACAGATATAGTCAAACGGTTAGCACTCATCGACGCGGCGCAGAAGAAGATCACGGAATTGTCCAGCCATGTGATCAGCCTGCAGCAGGTGCTGGATGACAAGCGTTCCCGTGGTGCCTTTGGAGAGGTGCAGTTGGCGGGACTGGTGCGCAATGTATTGCCCGAGAGCAGCTTTGCCCTCCAACATACCCTTGGTAACGGCAAGATCGCGGACTGCATACTGTTCCTGCCGCCGCCCACGGGCAATGTGGCCATCGATGCCAAGTTCCCGCTGGAATCCTATCGGCGCATGACCGATAACAGCCTCGATTCAACCGAGCGGAAGATGGCGGAGCGCCAATTCAAATTGGATATTCGCAAGCACATCCAGGATATCTCCACAAAATATATCCTCCCCGGAGAAACCTCCGATGGCGCGGTGATGTTTTTGCCGGCGGAGGCGGTATTTGCCGAGATTCAGGCCCACCATCCGGACCTGGTGGAGGAGGCGCAGAAGAGCCGTGTCTGGATAGTCTCGCCGACCACCCTGATGGCGATTCTCAATACCGCGCGAGCGGTGCTAAAGGACGAAGCGACACGCGAGCAGGTCCACGTTATTCAGGAGCATCTGGGCAAGCTGGCTGAGGATTTTGGTCGTTTCGAGATACGCATGGACAAGCTGTCCCGGCATATCGACCTTGCCCACAAAGACGTGAAGGAGGTGCATACCTCGGCGCGCAAGATCAGCAGCCGCTTCGTCAAGATCGAGCAGGTCGAGCTTGAAGGGGCCACACCACGCATCTCCGGGGCGATGGCATCTCCGGCCCCCGGCGATGACGACGAGGCGCCTAGCGAATCAGGATAAACACTGAGCCCCGGCCACGGCGAACATTAAGGACCAGTGCATCACCACCCTTGCTGGCAAGCTGCTGAAATTCCTTCATGCTGCGTATACGGGTGCGGTTTACCGCGGTGATGATGTCTCCCTTGCGCAGGCCCGAGCGTGCCGCCGGGGCGTTCGCCTCTACATCCAGGACCACCACCCCCTCCAGCTTTCCGTAAAGCGGGCTGCCCTCGACTATATCGGCAAAGAGTGCCCCGGACAGGCGCGGGTGCAAGCCATCTCCGGAGATCACTTCCTGGCGATTTTCCGTGATCATGGCCTGCAGGCTGAGTGCCTTGCCGCCGCGCAATATTTCCAGGCGTACTGCCTGACCCACCCGTAGCAGGGCAATAGCGTTGCGTACGTCGGCAGCGGAGCGGATGAGTCGATCGTTGACCCCGGTAACGATATCACCGGCCTTCAGGCCTGCCTTGTCCGCCGGTGAGCCGTCGGTCACTTCAACCACCACCGCGCCCTCCGTCTGATCGATCCCGAAGGCCTCGGCAAGGGCGGGTGTCAGATCCTGTGCAGATGCACCGAGCAGGCCGCGCCGCACCTCCCCGAAGGTGACCAGCTGGGTCATGATGTCGCGTGCCATATTGATTGGAATGGCAAAACCGATACCGATACTTCCGCCCCCACGGGCAAAGATCGCTGTATTGATGCCCACCAGTTCACCCCCCAGGTTCACCAGTGCACCACCGGAATTGCCGACATTGATGGAGGCATCGGTCTGGATGAAATCCTCGAAACCCTCAATACCAAGGCCACTGCGCCCGAGGGCACTGACGATGCCTGAAGTGACGGTTTGGCCAAGGCCGAAGGGATTGCCGATGGCGACCACGAAGTCGCCCACCCGCAGGTCGTCAGAATTGGCGAGTGGCAGGGCGGTGAGATTTTTCGCTTCAATACGAATTACCGCAACGTCGGTATCCGGATCGGTACCCACCAGCTTCGCCGCAAAGCGCCGTCCATCGCGCAGGGTGACGCTGATTTCCTGGGCATGCTGGATAACGTGGTTATTGGTGAGGATGAATCCCTGCGCGGCATCGACGATAACCCCCGAGCCAAGGCTCTGGGTACGGCGCTTGCGTGGACGGTCCGGGACATTGAAGAAGTGGCGGAAGAAGGGATCGCTGAGGAGCGGATTTTCCCGTACCACAACGGTTCCGTGGGCCGCTATATTCACCACCGCCGGAGTTGTTTGTTCCAGCATCGGTGCCAGGCTCGGGAGTGCTGCGCCTCCCGCGGTGGTTGGCAGGCTGGCTCTCACGTTGAGGCTCAACAGGCACGCGAGGATGAGCAATATACTGCCTGAGCGAGCCATGGGCTTTCCTTTGTTGGGCATCAAGCACATTTTAAGATCATGAAACATATGGCTATTTTAAATTAACTCGTGGATTAAATGGAAGTTCAGAGGCGAATTCTCTATAGGCCTTTCTGGCGGCCTCGGTATCTGCTGGTGGGAGTTTGATGGCCAGGCTCACGTATTGGTTCCCCGGTTTATTGCCACCCAGCCCGCGCCCCTTAAGGCGTAGTCGGGTGCCGTTCCCGGAGCCAGCCGGAATGCTTAATTGTACCGGGCCCTTGAGGGTGGGTACCTGGACCTTTGCACCAAGGGCGGCTTCCCATGGCGTTACCGGTAATTGCAGATGGATATCCCGATCCTCCACGCGAAATAACGGGTGGGGGCTCAACTCCATTTGCAGAAAAAGGTCGCCGCGTCCGCCAACCCCTGCGGTGCCCTGACCCGGAAGACGTATCTGTTGGCCGGGAGTAACGCCGGAGGGGATGCGTACCTTGAGGGTGCGCGCGGGGCTGCCATCCTGGCTGGTTAATCTCAGGTTTCGCTCGGTACCGGCAAAGGCCTCCTCAAGGCTGATGCGAACGGTTACTCGTTCACTGTGCTTTTTGCGCGGGTGCAGGCCGCCATCGGCCATCCCTCCGCCAAACAGGGAGGAGAAAAACTCGCTGAAGGGGTCGGCTCCGGCAGTGCTATGACCAAAGCCACGGTTGCGGGTCTGCCAACCCGGTGGTGCGCGGAATTCCTGCCCTGCCTGCCAGTTTTCCCCCAATTGGTCGTAGGCGCGCCGTTTTTCCGGATCCTTGAGTACCGCGTAGGCCTCTTGTACTTCCTTGAAATGCGCTTCGGCATCGGGTTCCTTGCTGACATCCGGATGGTATTTTCGTGCCAGGCGGCGGTAGGATTTTTTCATTTCTTTCTCGTCCGCCCCGCGTTTCAGGCCGAGAATTTTGTAGTAGTCCCTGTATTTCATTTTTTAGCCGTTATTGCCTGTTTGTCCGGCTGCGCGCGGCCGGAGTTGCCGTATAATCCGCGCTCCACCGTACAACGGAAACCGACACAGAACCATGCCCAAGAAACACGTTTACAGAGTGGTATTTCACAACCAGGGAAAGGTCTATGAACTCTACGCGCGGAGCGTGAGTCAAGGCGAGCTGTATGGCTTTGTGGAGCTGGGGGAGATTATCTTTGGTGAGCGCAGCGGGGTGCTGGTGGACCCCTCCGAGGAGCGCCTCAAGGCAGAATTTGAAGCGGTAAAGCGCACACACATTCCCTTGCATGCAGTCATTCGCATTGACGAGGTGGAGAAGAGCGGGGCCAACAAAATTATCAGTAACGGAGAGGGGGGTGCCAAGGTGACCCCTTTTCCTGTCGGAGCTTACCCCCCGGGGGGAGATTCCGGCAATTCCTGAGCGGCCTCAGCTAACCGCCTTGTGGTAGAGCCGCGCGTGCCCTGGAAAGATCCCGTGCAGGCGTCGGCTAAAGCGGCGAAATGCGGGTCGTGTCGAGCTGAAGTAAAGGTGGGCGGGACAGTTGCAGTCCGAGGCGCCAAAGCCCGGCAGCGGCATACTGGTGCCGGGGGAGGATTGCAGCACCTCGGCCCAGTGATGTTCGCGTGCCAGGGGATCAAAACTCCACCATAGCTCCACCGGCACTGTTTCCCGGCGCAGATAGTCGATGTGCCAATGCGGCCTGCTGGTGACACGCAGGTGATGCCCCGTTCGCGCTGCCACCCCGCCCGGGCCAAAGGCACTACCCACGTAGACGTAGAAGCCCGGCATCAGAACCAGCGTTCCTGCGCGACCCACGCAGATCTCCCGACGTGCGGCAGACTGCAGCAGCAGCGCATAGCTGCCCGTCTTCGAGCCGGTCACCAGGTGGAGTGATTCAGTCGACGGCGAGCTTCTCTCCAAGCTGAGTCAGGGCATCCCGTTTTTCCTTCAGGCTGTTGCGAAAATCGAAGTTATCGGTATCGGCGATCTCGGTGCGCAGATCCGAGAGAAAACGTTCTACCACCTCGCGCAGCAAGGCTTGTTCTTGCGGGCTCAAGTTCAGGTCGGACATGATAAACCCCCTTTGTAGTCGTGCATGGCGCGCGTTCCCTGAAAGGCTGGCGGCCTAACCAAAAGATAGCAGAACAAAGGGGGTGGAGTGGATGAATCAGGGATTTTTTGCGAGTCGTTGCCCCGGCACGGGTGGACTGGGTGCGGCGTTGTTGGCAAGCAGACTGGAGACGGACACCAGGCGGACGCCATAATCATCGAGGCGCCTGAGTTCAGTCGCCAATACGGCCAGCGTTTCGGGGTGGGCATGACCGATGGCCAGGGCACCACCCTGCAATTTGGCCAGCGCGATCAGGCGTTGGAACTGTTGGCCAATTGCGGTGGGTTCTTGTACATGGTCCAGAAAAATATCCCGGCCGAGGGTCGGGACGCCATTTTGGACTGCCGCCTTGCCGGCAACCGTGTCGGGACTGGTTCGGCTGTCGACAAAAAATAGCCGGGGATTTTTTTGCAGTGCTTTCATCACCCACTGCATCGGTTGCATGCGCTGGGTGAGCAGGCTGCCCATGTGGTTGTTGACACCACGAATGTACGGGACGGCCAGCAAGTCCTGTTTCAGCTTTGCCAGCAGTTCCCGCCGATCCTGGGTGCTGGTGAGACCACCGGGTCCGAGATGCTGCCCGGCTTCCGCCTCCATGGGCAGGTGCAGCATGACTTCCTTGTCAAGCAAATGGGCGAGACGGGCAAAACGTGCCGCATAGGGGGTGTGCGGCAAAAAGGCGTAGGTGACGGAACCGGGCAACTCCAGTGCCTGTAGCCCCAGATCCTTCTGGTTGCCCATATCATCGATGATGATGGCGATAGATGTGCGGTGGGGCGCCAGATCTGTTGCGTAGACTGACGGTATGAGGCCCAAGCCCAACAAGCTTGCCAGGCAGCCACACAACCATTGTTTGCAGGTTTCTGTCATGGCCATTATTGCCGGGCGTTGAGAATAGTCAGTCCTTTGAGCAGATTAAGGGCCTGGTAGAGGGCGAAATCAGTGCCTGCCAGTGACTTGGGCGATTTTTTCTTGTCCACATCTTTCGCGGTTGTTTTCACGGTGTTCTTTTCTTTTTTGCCGTTACCGTTTTCCAGGTGACGAGCAAGATCGGCTTCCTTGATTCGGGCGACGCTCGAATCCTTTTTGCTGGAGACCCGCACGTTTTCTAACACAATGTCCGGGGTAATGCCCTGGGCCTGTATGGAAGTTCCCGAGGGGGTGAAATAGCGTGCGGTAGTCAGCTTCAGTGCGGAGCCATTTTCCATGGGCAGGATGGTTTGTACCGAGCCCTTGCCAAAGGTCTTGCTGCCCATGATAACGGCGCGTTTGTGATCCTGAAGCGCACCGGCCACGATTTCCGATGCCGAGGCGGAGCCACCGTTCACCAACACCACCATCGGCGCGCCATTGAGTACGTCTGTGGGTTTGGCATTGAATTTTAGTTTTGCATCGGCCATGCGGCCCTCGGTGTAGACGATGAGGCCCTTTTTCAGAAATGCATCGGAAACGGCCACTGCGCCACTGAGTACGCCGCCGGGATTATTGCGCAGATCCAGCACCAAGCCCTTGATGCCATCCTTGCTCTCCGACTTCATCTCCGAGATTGCCCGCTGCAGGGCCTCACTGGTGCGGGTCTGAAACTGGCTGATACGGAGATACGCGTAGCCCGATTCCAGCACCCGGCTTTTAACGCTGGTAACCCGGATGACTGCACGTACGATGGTGACTTTGAGCGGTTTGTCTTCGCCGTTGCGCAGCACCGTCAGGACGATTTTTTCGCCTGGTTTACCGCGCATGATTTTGACTGCATCGCTCAGGCTCATGCCCTTTACCGGGGTATCGTCCAGGCGGATGATCAGGTCGCCAGTCTGCATGCCGGCACGCTGGGCGGGGGTGTCATCGATGGGGGCAACCACCTTGACGAAGCCGTTTTCCATCCCGACCTCGATCCCGAGGCCGCCAAACTCGCCCGATGTCCCGACCTTGAGGTCCTTGTACTCATCGGGGATGAGGTAGGCGGAATGGGGGTCCAGCCCGGTGAGCATGCCGCGGATAGCGTTTTGTAGTAGCGCTTTGTCCTCGACGGGTTCGACGTAATCTGATTTTATCTTGCTGAATATCTCGGAAAAGATGCGCAAGTCGTCCAGTGGCAGGGTGCTCTGCTTGCTGCGTTCCGCCAGTACACCCTGTCCCAGGGAAAGCAAAAAGCCGAGCAATAGCCCGGTTGCGAGTATGGCGTAATGACGAAAAGTCGATCTCATCGTGTTCTCCAGAAAAACTTGGCAAATCCCTCAGGGCGCCAAGGATACAGGCGTCATCAGAAACCGTACAGGTTCCTCAGGGGCGGCCGTCACCGGCTCGTGGCCGTGGTTACCGTAGCCCGTGGCAAACCCTTGCGGCACCATTTTTGCGGATTAACGGGTTTGCCATTACGGCGAATGGCGAAATAAAGGCCGCTCTTGGCCTGCCCCCCGCTGTCGCCAACGTTGGCGATGATTTCGCCTTGATCAACCCAGTCGCCAGCTTCTTTTAACAGGTTCTCGTTGTGCCCATAGAGGCTCATAAAACCGTCACCATGATCGACGATGAGCAACAGACCAAAACCGCGCAGCCAGTCCGCAAAGGCTACACGGCCACGGAAGATGCTACTGACTGCCTCACCATGGGGCGCCGCAATTTTCACCCCCTGGCGACTTAGGTTTTCGCCACTGCCCAGAGTTCCAAAGCGGTGGACGAGGCGTCCTCTGGCGGGCCAGGGCAATTTGCCCCGGTATTTGGAAAAATGGGCGCTACGCTGGAGCTTTTCCGGAATGTCGGACAATTTATGCTCCAGTTCCCTGAGCAATAATTCCAGGCGTTTTTTGTTGCGTAACAATTGTGCCAACTGGGTCTTGTCATCCCGGATTCCCCTGTCCATGCGGCCAAGAATCCGACGACGTTCACGGCGCTGTTTTTCCACCTCGGCCCGGGACAGGGTCTTGCGCGACTGCAGATGGGCAAGGGCGGCTTTCTCCAGCCCGATGGTGGTTTCGGTTTCCTGCAATTGATTAAGTTGTTGTTGGAGTTCGGTGATTTGGTGTGCCCGGGCGCGGCTGAAATATTGGTGGTAGGTCATTACCCGGGCCAGGATCCGGGGGTCCTCCTGATTGAGTATCACCTTGAGGTAATCCTCGCGTCCGGTGGCGTAGGCCGCACGCAGCTGGCGTTTTAGCTCACCGCGCGCGCTGCCTAATTTCTCCTGCTGTTGAGTGTGGCGGTTGCGGAGCACCTGGAGCAGGGCAGATTTAGCTGCAAGCCCTGCCTCTATGTCCCGCAATTGACGGCCCAGGACACCGAGGCGCAGCTCGTTCTTTCGCAGTCGTGCGGCGGTTTGCTCCCGTGAGGTGCGCTGGTTCTCCAGTTGCTTGCGCAGGCCACCTATCTCGAGTCCCAGGTTTTGCAACTGTTCCTTGGCTTCGCGTTCTCCGGCGAGGACCTTCCCGGGCAGAGCGAAGGCGATGCACAGGCAGATCAGCAGGCAGAAGGGCAGGGAGAGAGGGGTGTGGTCTGGCATGCTTCAGTTATACTAGCGCGTTTGCTGGCGGGTTCGTTTTGACTCGCTGTTGATTTTCGTTGTCCCGATGGAAGCACGATGGAGCAGTTGACCCAATTTCTGATAAATCACTGGATATTATCCTTGGCCCTTGTGGCGCTTGCCCTGTTGGTGGGGCTCTCGTTTCTGGAGGGAAAGCTCCGCGGGGTGCATAAATTAAGCCCTATGGCGGCTACTGAACTGATTAACCGCGAGAGTGCAATTGTGATCGATGTGGGGCCCCAGGGCGAATTTGATCAGGGTCACATACTCGATGCCCGGCATATTCCCATGGCGAGTCTGGATAAAGAATTACCCAAGCTGGAGCAATACCGCGAGCAGCCGATTCTCATGAGTTGTCGTAACGGGCAACGTTCGGCGAGTGCCGCCATGAGCCTGAGCAAACAGGGCTTCAGCCGGGTTCATGTTCTGGGTGGCGGCACCCTTGCCTGGCAGAACGCCAGCCTGCCCTTATCGAGAAAATAAACATTTTAATCATGCCGGGGATGCCGCCAGATAACGGTGGCTTTCGATTCCTATCTCCGCGCTGTTGGCCATCTTAGGTATACCGGGAGTTCATCGATGAATGACGAGACAGAAACTGAAACACAGGCCGGACAGGAGACCGTCCAGGGCGAGTTTTCCATCCAGAAGATTTATCTCAAGGATCTCTCCTTTGAGAACCCGGCATCACCGGCAGTATTCCGCTCCGAATGGAAACCGGAGATCAATCTGGAGATTAATAATGAGGCGAGCCGGATTGAGGGAGACCTGTTCGAGGTGATCCTGACCCTGACCCTGACGGCCAAGCTGGAAGACAAGACGGCCTATCTGGTGGAAACTAAAACGGCGGGCATCTTTGGTGTCAAGGGTTTCGCTAATGAGCAGATGGGGCCTATGCTGGGAAGTTTTTGTCCCAATATTCTCTTTCCCTACGCCCGCGAAACCGTCTCCGATGTGGTGACTCGGGGCGGGTTTCCGCAATTGCTGCTGACGCCGGTTAATTTTGATGCCCTCTATGCCCAGCACATGCAAAAAGCACAGGCTGAGCAGGGAACGGAGCAGGGTGCCGAGGACGCTGTACACTGAGTAGCCAGTTCTTATAAGGTCTTGCGGCCATGGAAAAACTCCGTACTGGTATTGCGGTCCTGGGAGCGGGTTCCTGGGGTACTGCACTGGCAATATTACTCGCCCGGAATGGCGAGTCCCCGGTACTCTGGGGCAGGGATGCTTCGCGTATGGAGGCGATGGCGGAAACACGCCACAACGAGGCTTTTCTGCCGGAATATCCATTGTCACGGGACATCGGTCTTGAGTCCGATCTGGAGACGGCTGTTAGTGAAGCCCAGGATCTCCTGCTGGTGGTTCCGAGCCATGCCTTTCGCGGCCTGTTGCACAGCATCTTGCCCGTTTTATCCGCCGAGACACGCATTGCCTGGGCTACCAAGGGCTTTGAGCCGGGTAGTGGAAAATTGCTGCATCAGGTGGCGGCGGAAGAGACTGGCCCCGAGCGCCCACTGGCGGTACTTTCCGGTCCCAGCTTCGCGGCAGAGGTGGCGGCGGATCTGCCGGGTGCCGTCACCATTGCCTCACGGGATGAATGTTTTCGGGAGCAATTGGCCGCCCGCTTTCACTCCCCTCGTTTTCGCGTCTATAGCAGCGACGATGTCGTCGGTGTCCAAGTGGGCGGTGCGGTAAAAAATGTGTTGGCCATTGCCGCCGGAATTGCCGATGGCCTGGGGTACGGGGCCAATGCCCGCGCGGCGCTGATTACCCGGGGGCTAGCGGAATTGATGCGTTTGGGCGAGGCCCTGGGGGGGCGCCGCGAGACCCTGATGGGGCTTTCCGGCCTAGGCGATCTGGTGTTGACGTGTACCGATGATCAGTCGCGAAATCGCCAGCTGGGGCTGGCCCTGGCACGCGGGATGGACCTGGCCGGCGCACGCCGCCATGTGGGGCGGGTGACCGAGGGTGCGGATACCGTCTACGAGGTGGTGCGCCGGGCTAAGATGCTGGGATTGGAAGTGCCGATTTCACAGCAGGTGGCACGGGTGCTGGACGGAGATGCCTCGCCCGAACACGCAGTGGAGAGCCTGTTGCGCCGGGACAGCCGCCCCGAGACACTCTCCTAGCCTGCCAGCCGGACATCGGGCCGGCGTATTTCTTCCAGCGGCACGGGTTTTCCGATGCCATAGCCCTGCGCGTAATCCACCCCCAGTTCCTGTAGTGCACGCATGGTTTCCGGATTTTCCACCCATTCAGCAATGGTGCGGATAACCATGGTTTTTCCGACCTGGTTGATGGCCGCCACCATGGCGTGGTCAATGGGGTCATCCACCATGTCACGCACAAAGCTGCCATCGATTTTGAGATAGTCGATGGGCAGGTTTTTCAGGTAGGCAAAGGATGACAGGCCACTGCCAAAATCGTCCAGGGCAAAACGGCAGCCATGGCGTCGCAGATGACGGATAAAGTGGGAGGCCTGGTTCAGATTGGCGATGGCGGCAGTCTCGGTAATTTCGAAGCAGATTTGCCCCGCTGGCACCTTGTTGAGTGCAAGCTGTTCCAGTACAAAATCCAGCAAGTCATCATCGGTGAGGGAGTTTCCCGAGAGGTTGATGGCCAGGGTAACCTCACCCACGGATTCCACTACTGCGTGGTATTGGGAGAGCGTCGTCTTGATGACCCAACGGTCAATGGCGGCCATGATCCCGAAGCGCTCCGCCGCGGGGATAAAGGATGCGGGAGGCAGAATTTCTCCCTCATCATTGAGCAGGCGCACGAGTATCTCCAGGTGGAGCGGCACTTGTTTGTTGTCCAGGGGCATGATGGCCTGGGCATGCAGACAGAAGCGCTCATTCTCCAGATGACGTGAGAGTTCGGTGGCGCGCAGGATCTCATTATGTCGGGGGCTGAGTTCAGCGCCATCCGATTCGTAGACCTGAACCCGGTTGCGGCCTGATTCCTTGGCGGCGTAGCAGGCGACATCCGCCTGACTCATGAGTTCCACTGCATCCAGGGTGTCGCCATTGATTGCTACCAGGCCAATACTCACGCCGATATCAAAGCTTTTTCCCTCCCACTGGAAGCGGTGGTTACGCAGCGCCAGCACCAGGGACTGGGCAATGCCCGATCCTTTTTCGCGCGGGCAGCCCTCCAGCAATACACTGAATTCGTCTCCACCCAGGCGGGCGAGGGTATCGCGGGTACGAATTTTGCTCTGCAGGAGCTGTGCGATCTCCTGCAACAATCCATCCCCGGCGATGTGGCCCGCGGTGTCATTAACCAGTTTGAACTGGTCGAGATCCAGGTAGAGCAGGGTGTGAATGGTTCCGCTTTCCCGTGTGGTGGTGAGCGCTGAGTGCAGGCGATGGCCGAACTCATTACGATTGACCAGCCCGGTCAGTGGATCGTGGGTAGCCTGATAACTCAGCTCCTGCTCCATGCGCCGCGCATCGGTGACATCCTTGAACACCAGTACGACCCCCTGGATATCTCCGGCGGGACAATGAATGGTGGCTGCGGAATACTGGATTGCGTACTCCTCACCCCCGCGTCCAAGCAGCAGGGTGGGTGCGGGGAGTTCGACCGCATTTTCATCTTCGAGGCAACGCCGAACCGGATCCGATGAGGGCTCCCCACTAAGCTCATCCACGATGTAAAAAACCTCAGCCAGTCTTTTCCCCACCGCCTGTGCTGCTGACCAGCCGGTGAGCCGTTCGGCCGCCGGATTCAGATATTCGATGCGACCTCCGGGATCGGTGGAAATGACGCCATCACCGATGGAGTGCAGGGTAACCTCGAGACGTTCTTTTTCTTCAAACAGGGCATTCTCGGAGTGTTTGCGCTCGCTTTGATCGGTGATGACACCAGCCGCACGCAGCACATGTCCAGAGTGATCTCTCTCCAGTGCGCAGGCGCGTAACTGAAGCCAGGCCCACTCACCTTGGCGATCGATGCGGCAGAGATAGCTGAATTGCTCCTGCACGCCTTGGTGAAATTGGGTCAGGGCCTGACGCAATGCCTGCTTGTCATTGGGATGTGCCCGTTCTTCCAGCCATCCGGTGTAGTGCCGGATGGCCACAAGGCTCTCATCATCCAGACCGAGCAATTCAGCGAAGCGGCCCCCTGCATAGCTCAGATCATCGGTAGGAATGTCGTACTCGTAGATGCTGCCCTGGCTGGCTTGTATGGCCAGCTCCAGACGCAGGGTGCGATCACGCAGGGAGTCACGCTGAGCGGCACTTTCTCGGGCCGCCTGCTTTATTGCCGCAAGGTTGCGGGCACGTTGCCTTTCAAAGCGAATAATAAGGCAGGTTCCCAGCAGGGCACAGGAAAATAATCCGCCCATGATGCTCCATGCGATGTATTTGAATTGCAGACGGGCGAGGCGCGCTTTTTCTGTAATGGCCCGTTCCAGGTTCTTGGCGGCGGTTATGAATTTGGAGAAAAGACTATCGAGGTCCTGCTCCATCAACTGGTTGCCCGGCAAAGCGTGAATCGCAAAACGTTGTTCACCCTGATGGCGCAGATTGCCGAGCAGTTTGAGGAGTGCCCTGGTTTGTTGGCGGAGGGAGGGAGTCTCAAGGGCGAGAATATGCTCGCCTTCGGTACTATTTACGCCTCCTTTCAGTAGAGCTGTCGTGTATTCCTCCGCCTCATCAAATAGCCCGCGGACGGTATTGATGTCGGCGCGCTGGTCGCCCTTGATGATTCCTTCAAGCCAGAGGTTAGCCAGAGTGGCGTATTGCACTATGTCCAATATCGCGTGCTGGTGGGGGGAGTGATACTCAATCTGCCGCTCTGCCTGATAGTAGAAAATACCGAGGCTGGCGAGCAGGATGGCGGTGGCAACAAAGGTGCCCAGCAACAGGGTTGGCAGCCGTGAGACGCTTGAGGCGGGCATTGCTGTGCTCGCTGCGTGCTGTGGCTGTGATCCGGGCAATAGGGACTCCAGAGAAGTGCGGTGATACCGGTAGACCAAAGTTAACGGCCCCAACCCCCCATTCTTTAACACTTCCCTTTTCTTCCCCCTGGATATATCCCCGCTGTATACCTGAAGCCCGAAAATGGGTGTGCCACTGAAACAATCACATCTCTGTCCAGAGTCAGGCCGTGAACCATGACATGCTTTTTAAACGGCTCTCTCTGAGCTTCGACGATGTTAAGGATATCGCCCACCTTTCGGCAGCACCCGGGTTCACGCCAGCGCCGCTATGAAGTGGCTCTATAGCACGCCCTTCATCTCGGTGGAGATGCGCTCCGCCAGGGTCTGGTTAAGAGTGATGAATGCGGTGAACACCTGATCGTGGCGGTGGTCCGATCCGCTCCCGGTCGGCACCGGGTTCGCGTGATGCTGTTCGCTCCGAAAGCGCAAGGTGGCGAGCAGTTTACGCAGTTGTTGTACCTGTGCACGTTGCGCGGGATCCTTCAGCGGGACGATTTTTCCCGCTCCGTTTTCTCCGCCGGTCAGCAGCGCCAGGGCATACCATTCCGATCGCGCGTATAGATCGCTGATCGCAGAAAAATTTTCTGATCCGCTCCCTTTTTGCAGGAAAATCGCTTTGCTCCGCTGACGGGCGGTGATGGCGTAGTGTGCGAGATCGAACAAGGCGTGGAGGTGAGGGCCATGATATGCGCTCAACTGCCTGGCGTTGTGATTGAGGTAGCCCAGGCCGCCGGCGATGACTGCGGCGGCGATCAGCATCCCCGGCAACAGTATTCGCAAGCGCACGCCGTGGCGGTGAGCCGTGGGCGTACCTGGCGGCGTGGACCGAGAAGGGGCGAGGCTAAAGGTTGTCATGGAGGCTCCCGGGTAAAGGTTCTCACGATATCTAGCGGCTGGATTTTGTATTCCTTTACGGCCCATCCGCTACGGCCCATCCGCTCCCCTCCCCTAAAGTAAATGTGTCCGGTTCCGATACCGCTTTAAGAGCGATGCGGGTAGGGCTATGGACGGGTTCGGGAAGCATGCTCCGACGCGTCGGCAGGCCTTTTCGTGGCGGATAACCAGCGAGCACCGGATCACTTCTTCACCCGATTCCCGGCCCCTTTCATGCGCCAGTTCTCATTTTTTGTGTGACGCGTATCACACTGAAAATATTGAATAAAATTCCGAATTACCCGCTCGTCCGGGGCCTGCTACCGCTCGTCAGAATTTGATTTACAGGCGGCTGTTTAGAGGCTAGAACGAGGTCATCATGAAAACGAAAACACATGGATTTACCTTAATCGAGTTGATGGCAACCCTGGCCGTTGCGGCCATCGTGTTGAGTATGGGCGTGCCGAATATGCGGAGCCTGCTTCGGAACAACCAGCTGACCGCGGCCACCAACACCTTCGTATCATCCCTGAATGTTGCCCGCAGTGAGGCGATTAAGCAGGGACGTAACGCAACGCTCTGTGTCAGCCAGGATCAGGCAACCTGCTCGGGTACCGACTGGCGGCTCGGCTGGCTGGCATGGGTGGATAGCGACTCCGACGGGGTCCTCGATGCACCGGGGGAAATCATCCGCATGGCTGAACCGCTTCCCGTGTCCATGACGGTCAACAGTGCGCAGAGCAATTTCCAGGTGGATGCACAGGGTGCGGTAAGCAGCCCCAATGTGACGCTTACCGTCTGCGATAACCGGAGTGGCGAAACCGGGCGCCAGCTTCGCATTATGGCGACTGGCGGCGTCAGCCTGAATAGCCAGTTCGGGTGCAGCTAGGAGTGTCCTGAATGAATATACCCACGCAAAGGCCACTGTGTTCACCCCGCGTCCGGCAGATGACCGGCTTTACCCTTATCGAGGTACTGGTGGCGCTATTGATTCTGTCGGTGGGGCTGCTTGGAATGGCGGGCCTTCAAGCCACCAGCCTGCGCTTTAATAACGATTCATACTTGCAGACCCAGGCAACGACTATCGCCAACGATATGGCCGACCGCCTGCGTGCCAATGCCAGCACTGCCGCGCTGGCCGCCTATCCGGGTACTGCCCCGGCACAAAACGCCAGTTGCTATGCAGCGGGTGGGTGTACCTCCGCGCAGATGGTGGCTAACGATTTGTTTGAGTGGAATCAGGCGGTGGCCACATTGCCGGCGGGGCAGGGGGCAATTGTCGCGTTGGGGGGCGGTCTTTTCGCCATCACGGTGCGCTGGGATGAACGGCGTAATGGCGCCACCGGTACGGGTTGCAATCCCGATGTTGTGACCGACCTGCGCTGCCTGTCGGTGACCACGCAGCCATGAACAAGACCATGTCCCTTACCACTTTCCATACCTCCCGCCGGTACTCCCCGGGTTTCTCGCTGGTGGAGTTGATGGTCGCCATGGTGATCAGCGGGCTGTTGATGATTGGCGTGATAGAAATATTTGTTGGTACCAAAGCGAGCTATACGGTGCAGGAAGGTAACTCGCGTCTGCAGGAGAATGCGCGCTATGCGCTGCGCCGTCTGGGCCGCGATATCAGCGCCGCAGGTTATCTCGGTTGCCTGGACAGTGAGACTCCTGCCCGCCCATTCACCAACGACCTCACTAACAAGGCCGCGGGTTCCGGTTATGACTTTGCCACACCGCTGTTTGGCAGCGAAGGCACGGGTGCGAATGGCAGCGATACCATCAGTATTCGTCGTGCCGGCGGGCGTGTCGGGATCCGGCTGACCGCGCCTATGGACACCTCGGTGTCTGTGTTGCAACTGGACCCGGCGGATGGCGCCTACAACTCACTCCAGCAGTACGACATCCTGATTGTGGGTGACTGCAGCACCGCGTCGGTATTCATGATTACCAACGATCCCACCACCAGTGCCGGCACGCTGCAGCATGCTTCCGGCGTGGTGGCAGATAGTGGCCCCAATATCGGTCAGTCCAATATTGGGGGCGACCTCGGGGCGGTGTACGGCTCTGATACCACCTCCGTAGCGGGCGGGTTTCGGGTAGGGACCACCACCTATCTGCTCTGCCCCAGCATATCCGGTACCGGGACCTCGTTGTTCGTCAATGCCTGCGGCAACCAGAGTAACGAACTGGTTGAAGGGGTGCAGGATATGCAGTTTGTCTATGGGGTCGATACCGATACCACATCGGGTGCCAACGAATATCGAACCGCGGCCCAGGTGACGGCGGCCAATCGCTGGAACAATGTGGTCAGTGTGCGTATGACGCTGACCCTGGATTCCATACAGAACGTGCCGGGCGGCGCGTTGATCAAGCCGTTTACCGCCACCATGCGTTTGCGCAACCGGGGTGAGTAACACAGTGAGAAACGAGAGGCGCATAGCGTGAACTATCCCCGGCATCTATCGACTTCGAAGCGGCTTGACCGCCACCAGCGCGGTGCGGCACTGATTGTCAGCCTGTTGATCCTGTTGGTCCTGACGGTGCTGGGTATTGCCTCCATGGGAACGACTACCTTGCAAGAGCGGATGGCGAACAATAACCGCCAGCGGCAGGTCGCCTTTCAGGTTGCAGAGGTGGCTTTGCGTGCAGCCGAAACATTTCTTGCGACCAACATCACCAGTGTCGCAACACTCGCCACCAGTTTTAACGCCGGAACTCCGGTTGCCGGTTTGTATTCGCAACGCCCGCCGGTAACCGGGGCATCCACACGTCCGCTGGTGGCAGATATCTACAAGGATACGGACTGGCTGGCGGCCGGCAATACGGTGCTGGTCACCAGCGTGACTAACGTGACCCAACAACCCCGCTATCTCATTGAATACATCGGGCGGGTGGGTGCCCCACCGCCCACCAGCTACAGCAACAAAAAGCCGGATACACGTCAGTTTGCTTTCCGAATTACCGCCATCGGCTGGGGCGAGGGCGCCGCGCCCAGTGCCCGCTATATGGTCCAGAGCAGTTTCCGGATGCCGCTCATCTAGGTGGATGCCGAAATGCCGTTATCCAGCGACTCATCCATTACGAGGTACGTCATGAATACTTTCAGACTGAACTACCGCCAGCTGCTCGTTGCCGCCGGCCTGGCGGGCGGGATTATGCTGGGTCCAATGACGTCGTTGCGTGCTGCTCCGGGAACGCTCGCCACCAGTCCGCTGTTTCTGCAAAGCGGGGCGGTGCAGCCCAACATCTTCTTCATGATTGATGATTCGGGCAGCATGGACTGGGAGGTGCTCCGGTCCACCGGTTCATTGGCGATAGCTGATTACGCCGGTTTTCCCACCAGCGGCAACCTGGATATCACCCCGACCCGCGGTGACCGTGACGAGATGCTGGAATCCTGTGTCGGCTACAACGTGCTCTACTACGATCCCGCCAAGACGTATACGCCGTGGGCGGGCGTCGACATCAATGGCAATACCTACCAGAACCAAAGCATCACCGGGGCGCTTGTTGATCCCTACAATCCTGCCTCGGGCACGCGGGATCTCACCAGTGATGAGGGCTTTGGGGATCCCCCCGGTTATATGACTTGGGCAGACGACGGTGATGGCGTATTCGAGCAGGGCGAATGTCCCGATCCCGCTGCCGCTGGCTACGATTACAACAATCAGTTTGTCTCCACGGTGGCAGGTTTCACTGTCGTTAAGGTCATGACCGCGGCCCAGCAGGCCAACTTTGCCAACTGGTACAGCTATTACCGCAAGCGTGAGTATGTGGCCAAGCGCGCATTGTCTCCGATTATTGAAAACTCCGATGCCCGCATGGGCCTCGCTACGCTGCATAACAACAATGCGGTGCGTACTCTGGTAACGGACATTGATGACATCAGCACCCCGGTGGATACAACGGCACAGGCAAACAAGGCGGCTCTGCTGAACAATCTGTTCCGTATCAACTCCAGCGGTGGTACGCCCCTCAGGCAATCGCTGCGGGATGCCGGTGAGTATTATGCGGATAACTCCGCCTGGGGGGCTTCGCCCATCCTGCCTGCCGGGCAGGGCGGAGAATGCCAGCAGAATTTCACCATTCTGATGTCCGATGGCGCCTGGAATGGCGGCAGCCCCGGAGTGGGAAATACCGATACCGACGGCGCGGGCCCGTATGACGGTGGCGTCTACGCCGATACCTTTAGCGAAACCCTTGCTGACGTGGCCATGGAGTACTACGAAACCGACTTGTCGGCACTGGCCAACACGGTGCCGGTGATCGCCGGCGTGGACGAGAATAGTGCCCAGCATATGGTGACCTATACCGTGGGTTTCGGTCTTACTGGCACCCTGGCGGACAATGAGTTGCCGGGGCAACCGGGCTTTACCGGCTGGCCAGAACCCGTTGCCAATGCCCAGACCACCATTGATGACATGCGTCATGCCGCATTCAATGGTCGCGGCCAGTTTCTGAGCGCTGCAAATCCGCAGGATCTGATCGACTCGCTGAACCAGTATATTTCCGATATCCAGGCCCGTACCGGTACCGCGGCGGCGGTTAGTTTCAACTCCACCAGTCTGCAGGCTGGCAGCCGCGTCTTCCAGGCCATCTTTGATTCCTCCCGCTGGTCGGGAGATCTGCTGGCCAAGGATATCGTCGTGGACCCGGTTACCGGCATCGCCAGTATCAGCGGTACCGCGTGGCAGGCGTCCACCGACATCGATGGCAGCACACCCTCCTCGCGTCAGCTAATCAGTTACGACAGCGTCGCCGGAAACGGCATCAACCTTGACTGGGCTTCACTCAATAGTGCACAGAAGAATGATCTGCGTACTGGTGGCAGCGGAACCCCCGATACCGAGGCCAGCGGCATGGCTCGACTCGGCTATCTTCGCGGTGACCGGAGTTGTGAAAGCAGTAGTTCCGGTACCTGTCTCTATCCCGCTTCGGGCACTGACGTGGATGGTCAGGTATTCAGCAGTAAGTCGTTGCGCCCGCGCAACAGCGCACTGGGCGATATCATCCACTCCAGCCCGTTTTTCGTCGGCCCGCCGGCAACCCCCTATCCGGATAGTATCGAGCCGGCAGCGCCCTATTCGGCCTTTGTTAACAGCAACAGCAGTCGGGCCGGAATTACCTATGTGGGTGCCAATGACGGCATGCTGCATGCCTTTGACGATAATGGTGTGGAGCTGTTTGGCTATGTCCCGGGCGTGCTGTTTTCCACCACAGCGGCTGCCGGGATGCATTACCTGAGCGATCCCACCTATGTGCACCGCTACTATGTGGATCTGTCGCCGACGGTACAGGATGTCTATATCACCCTGAGCGGCGTCACCCAGTGGCGCAGCATTCTGACCGGTGCACTGCGCGGTGGTGGCAAGGGCCTGTTTGCCATCGATGTGACCGATCCGTCCGCACTGGCCAGCAGCGCCGCAAGCAAGGTGCTGTGGGAATTCACCCATACGGACCTTGGTCATACCTTCAGTGATCTCCGTATCGGCAAAATGAATAACGGCAAATGGGCAGCTATCTTCGGCAACGGCTATAACAACGATCCCGCGGGCGATGGCAAGGCCAAGCTGTTCATCCTGTATCTGGACGGGTCCAATATCTCCAGCCCGATCATCATCGATACCGGCGCCGGCAGTCTGGATGCCACCAGCAAGGACTGCGCGGACCCGGCCAGTGACTGTAACGGCCTCGGCACCCCGCGGCTGGTGGATCTCAATGGTGACGGTACGGTGGACCGGATCTATGCCGGCGATCTGCACGGCAACCTGTGGGCCTTCAATACAACTCACAAGACCAGCACCGCCAGCTGGGTGTCGGCCTACGGATCCAATCCGTTGTTCAGGGCGTGTTCCGCCACGCCTTGCACCGCGACGAACCGGCAGCCCATCATGGTGGAGCCCGACGTGGTGCTGCATCCCTACAAGACCGCTTTTACCACCACCCCAAATCTGCTGGTATACATTGGCACCGGTCAATATCTGACCCAGTCCGATAATGCCTCTACCCAGCAGCAGTCCTTCTATGGCATCTGGGATTCAAACACCGGCAACCTGGACCGCAGTTCACTGCAGACCCAGACGATAACCACTACGACGGATGCGGTATTGGGTACCGTGCGGACGATTTCGTCCAACGCGGTGGCCTATTCCGGTAGTGCAAAGGGCTGGTTCATTAATTTGCCCGTCAGTGGAGAACGTTCGGTCACCAACCCCCTGGCATTCGGTTCGGTGGTCTTTTTCAATACCGTGATTCCCACCGCATCGAGCAGCAATCTGTGCAGCGTGGGTGGTTCCGGCTGGCTGATGGCGGTGGATCTGTTAACCGGCGGTGCGCCGGCCTTTGTCCCCATCGACGTTAATAACAATGGTGTCTTCGATTCCGATGATCAGTTGGCAGGTGCAACGGTGGTAGGCACCCAGTCAACGGGAGTACCGGCGGAGAGCCGCTTCATCTCCAACAAGCGTGTTACCGCCGACTCCACCGGGGCCATCACCATCGACAACATTCAGCCCGGCCTGCCGCTATTGCCCGCACGCATGTCCTGGAGTGAGCTGGACGCACCCTGACGGGGCAGGTGGATTTCCCGTTTTGGACCGTCTCAACCCGAGGAACACGATATGAAATTCAAGACCCTGTTTACCACACCGCTATTGGCTTTGTTGCTGATGGTCGGGGCGTTCCCGGCTCACGCGGAGCGTCAGAAAAGCTTTGAGTTTTATGGTGAGGTCAATTCCTACGACCGGCGTGCCGGGTTGCTGGTAGTTGAAGACCTGGTTTTCCGTATCAGTGAAAAAACCCGAGTGCATAAACACAAAAGGCACAAGGCGGTGCTGGGAGATATCCGGCGCGGTGAGAAAGTCGGCTTTAATCCGCGCCGTGGCGGCGGGGATGCAAGCGCACCGCATATCGATGAGATATGGATATTGCCCGCACGCTGGAAAGGCTCGCGGGGCTATGCCGAGGCCCGGGACAATTGAATATCAAGGTGGTGAGGGAGTGGTCGATGGGAAATAAAAAATACCGGGGCTTCAGCCTGGTTGAGTTGATGATAGTCGTTGTGATCATCGGGGTACTGGCGGGCATCGCCTATCCGTCCTATCTGACCTATATGCAGCAGACACGCCGCGCGGATTGTGAGGGCGCACTGATGCAATTGGCGAGCGCAATGGAGAGGGATTTCTCACGAGTTGGTCAGTACCGCAACATCATTACCCTGGGTAATTTTTCCGCCACCTGTCCGCTCGGTGGCGGGGCGGCGACTTACAATCTGTCTATCCCCGCCGGCACACTCACTGCCACGACCTACGTGTTACAAGCCGCACCCGCCAACGCCCAGGCAGGCGATGCCTGCGGCACGCTGACACTTACCAACCAGCTGATCAAGGGGCAGTCTGCCGGTACGCTGGCACAATGCTGGCAGTAGTGAACCCGGTTGTGTGGATGTCCGGGTGAATTGGGTGCCATGATGTCCGTATCGCCCTGCTTTTGTTGCGGTGGCGCATTTTGGGCTGGCTAAAGATTCGGGATGTCCCGCCGATCCAGTGGTCCGGTTCCGTTACAGATCTGTAACATTGCTGCGATGCCCTGTTTGAGGGATGGTGTGCGGTACTGCAATGACGAGTTGTGCAGTAGGGTGCGTCGCGCGACAGGTGGCGAAAAATACCGCGCCGGTATCACCGGCTGGAGGAAGAGATGAACAGGCTGCTGTTGATTTTGTTGCTTGCCTGGTTCGGCACAGCACAGGCCGCCAGCGTGGATATCACCTCGGGAGGCAGTAACGGCCCCATCGTGGTTGCGGTGGGAGCTACTGTAACCTTTGATGCGGCGGTGATTTGCGATGATCTGCTGGTCCAGGTGCCGGGCTCCGAGGGCCCCAAGGGCGGGAATTCCAAGTCCGAAATAGAGTGGCAGATCCGCAATGATACGCCCACCACTATCCGCCTGGTGGCCTTTGGTGTGGACTGGGTTTGCCTGAATGATCCCGGTGGGGACTGTGGTAGTTGGGAATTCGAATATCTGAAGTTTGGCAATCCGGTTACTGGCGCGAAAAAGATATACAAGAACATGAGTTCGG
Organism: Gammaproteobacteria bacterium; assembly: GCA_021773635.1. GTDB lineage: Bacteria > Pseudomonadota > Gammaproteobacteria > HK1 > HK1 > JAJFJV01. The sequence goes on from JAJFJV010000025.1 coordinate 199,577, forward strand.
TGCCCACGAGCTTTTCGGTGACGCCCTTTGATGAAGACGTGGGTGGTGGTGGCTTCAAGGATCCGTGGCTCGACGTGGCGCCCGGTCAGGTGGTGGATATCGACGAGATCGAGTTCGTGGATTCCGGTGGCAACAAGATCGATCCCATGACCGCCGGTACCCAGGTAGAGTTCACTGTTACCTGGCGTGACGATGCCGGCATCGATTACGTGCAGGTATTTACGGTCACCTGGTAGTGAAGGTGCGCTCTATCCTCCGCCTGCTTTCCATACTCGCGCTGTTCTGGGGCGGTGCGGTCCAGGCGTTCTATCTGGTCGACTATGGCGACGGTAGCAGCGAGGCCTTCAATGTCCCGCCCTGGACCGCGGGCACCAAGCCATCGATCGCCGCTCATCAGTACCTGACACCGGGGATCTATACGGTCACCGTGACCGCACAGATTGACTGTGACAACGATGGGTTGGCAGACCCGGGTTTTTTCGTCAGTACTATTCTGGTGCGGGTGGGCGGTGTGACCCAGCAGTGGGATTATGGTGATGGCAGCGCGGTAGAAACTTCAACTGCAAGCGCTTGCGGCGCCACCTTTACACCCCGTAGTCATGCCTATACGGCGCCCGGCAGCTATACCGTCAGATACACCGGAATTTCCGATGGGGGCACCCTGATTACGGACACCCTCAAAGTCATCGTCCAGGGTGCTGACCACTTTCTTATCGGTCACGATGGCTCCGGTATTTCCTGCTTGCCGGAGACCATCACGGTCACTGCTATGGATGCGGGCAATAACCCCATCCCCGGCTACACCGGAAATATCGTGCTTAACACCCAGACCGGAAACGGAACCTGGTCACTGGTATCCGGTAACGGTACTTTTCTTGGTGGCACCCCCGGCGATGGTTTTGCGACCTATGCCTTTGTCGCAGCGGATGGGGGAACCGCGAGTTTTGCGCTGGATTACCAGAATGGCCCGACGCCTATCAACATTGGGGTGAGTGATGGCATGGCCTTCGATGATGACAGTGAGGGTCTGCTGGGCTTTGGCCCCAGTGGTTTTACCGTTACTCCGAATTCCCTTGGCAATCCGCCCGGGGCAATCAACCCGATTCCGGCACAGACTGCCGGCACGCCATTTAATCTCCATCTCACTGCCTATGGCCAGACCCCTGCGGACCCGGTGTGCGGGGTGATTGAAAGCTATGACGGGGTCAAGAGCCTCAAATTCTGGTCGAGCTATGTAAATCCCGGGAGCGGAACCCTGGTGCCCGGCGTCGATGGCGGCCCGATTTCCAGTACCGAGGCCGGGGCATCGGGACAGAATGTCAGCTTCGTGCAGGGGCAGGCGGTGGTAGTGGCAAAATACAAGGACGTGGGCAGCATCCGTATCGAAATGAAGGACGATAGTGTTGCCGATCCCAATCTCCCCAATGGTATCCGTGGAGGTGCCAATCCCTTCGTGGTGAGGCCTGCGGATTTTGTGCTGAGCGGGATTCAGCGTACCAGTGATGCCTTTGCCAATCCCGGTGCCATTGACGAGAACGGAACCGTCTTTATCGCCGCCGGGGCACCGTTTACCGCGACGGTGACGGCGCGGGATGCAGAAGGCAGCACGACGCCGAATTACGGGCAGGAGACACCTGCCGAGGATGTATTGCTAACCCCGACTCTGGTAGTGGCGGGCGGTGTCAACAATCCACCGATCCTCTTCACCACCGGTTTTCCTGCTTTTTCCGCCGGGATTGCGACGGGTACCGATTTCAGTTGGGGCGAGGTGGGCATCATCCAGCTTACGGGCAGTGTGGGGGATGGCGATTACCTGGGCGCGGGCGATGTGACGGGTACCACGACGGGCAATGTGGGGCGCTTTATCCCCTTCGATTTCGGGGTTACCCAGAATAATCCGGAATTCACCACATCTTGTGGCAACTTTGGTTATGTCGGCCAGGGCTTCGGTTATAGCACTGCACCCCTCGTTAATCTCAACGCACGCAATGCCGCTGGCGGCGTGACCCAGAACTACACTGGCGTGTGGTGGAAGATAACGGATGCACTGCTGGCCGCCACCGGGGCAGGCAAGGGTAACAAGAGCTATAGCGTACTGGCCGGGATGCTCGATCTTGCACTGATTCCTGTTCCCGACCCGGTAATCACCGATAACGGAAATGGTACCGGAAGCCTGGCTTTTGGTGATGGCGGTGCGATTGCCTTCAATCGGGGGGCTGCGGTGGCGCCCTTCGATGCGGAAATCAGCCTGCAAATCGACGTGGTGGATGAGGATGGTGCGATTTATGCCTCCAATCCGGTGAAATTTGGCGATCCCACCGCCGGCAATGGCATTTCCTTTCCCGCCGGCAAGGAGCAGCGTTACGGTCGCCTTGCCATCAGCAATGCCCATGGATCGGAACTGCTGCCACTTGCGGTGCCCCTGGTGGCGCAGCATTTCACCACCGCCGGATTCGTTACCAACACCAATGATAATTGCACGCCACTGGGAATTCTCAACCTGACGCTTTCCAATGACCTTGAGGCCGGGCAGACCGATGGCGATATCGCTATTGGCGCCGCCACAACCACGGCTACACTGGCCAACACGCCCCTGGCGGCGGGCGATGCGGGACTCTCTTTCTCGGCCCCGGGAGCGGGTAATACCGGCTACACGGACATTGAGGTGGACCTCTCTGGTACTGGCGCCAATCTACCCTGGCTGCAGTTCGACTGGGACGGATTGCCCGGCGACGATAACCCCCGGGGACGGGCCACTTTCGGGATTTTTCAGGGTTCTCAGTACTTCATCCATATCCGTGAGCCGTGGCAATAAGGGGCGAGGTGTATTAGAGTTCAAGCAATTTCTCAAGAAAAGGCCCTAAGCGCCGCTATAGTGAACGTGTTTCCCTGGCTAAAAAAACGTGGTTCACAAGATGTGCTCAACGCAGTGGCGTTCAGCGCGGACGGGATCTCCGTGGCCCGGGTGCAGCGCCCTGTGGATGCCCCTCCGGTGCTTGAAAGTTGTGCTTACCAGGCGGTGAATGATAGCCATAGTCGACTACAGGCGCTGACCGCCCTGAGGCGCTCACAAAAGCTCGACCATGGTCCCTGTACCTTGCTGGTGGAGCCCGATTCTTACTCCCTGCTAATGGTGGAGGCACCCTCGGTACCCCCCGATGAAATCCGTGCCGCAATACGCTGGAGAGTGCGGGAACTCATTGATTTTCATATAGATGATGCCGTCATCGATGTCTTCGACATCCCGGATCAGAAGGCTGGTGCGCGGATGATGTACGTGGTGGCGGCACGAATTCCGAAGGTGGGTGCGCTGACTGAACTGGCTGAGCAGGCCGGCCTGGAGCTAACGGTGGTGGATATCCCCGAGTTGGCCATGCGCAACGTTGCCGCACAGCTACCCGAGGATGTATCAGGGGTTGCCCTGATACATTTGGGTATGGATTCCGGGGCGATAACGCTTACCCGCCAGTCTCAGCTCTTTCTGGCCCGTCGTCTGGATTTCGGGCTACGCAGTTTTCCCCTGGCCGGGGATGCCGAGTCGGGTAGTGCATCCGAGCCGGTGCGGCAATGGATGGATGGTCTGGTCGTCGAGGTTCAGCGGTCACTCGACTATTACGAAAGCCATTTTTCCCAGCCTCCTATCGGCCATTTGGCGATTGCGCCGCTGGAGATCGTAGTGCCCGGAATGGCGGATTATCTGGCGCAACAGCTGGGTTTGCAGGGGCGCATGCTGGATTTGGAAAGCCTGATTGATTGCGGGGAAATGGTAGAACCCACCGCTCAGGCGCGCTGTTTCCCGGCACTGGGGGCCGCTTTGCGGGCTGAGGAGCGTAGCCTGTGATGCAACAGATCAATCTCTATCAACCGATGTTTCGCCATGAGCGGCGGGTATTTTCTGCCAAGGCCATGCTGGCGTGTGCCGGCATCATGATCGTTGGACTCAGCCTGCTCTACGGCTATGGCCGCTGGCAGGTGGGGTTATTGGCGGACGAGGTCGAGGGCCTTAGCGCACAGGCCGAGACTGCACGGCAAACCCTCGCGGGCCTGGAGCAACGTTTGCCAAAGCGTGCGGAAAGCAAGTTACTACTCGCGGAACTCGCTCGACTGGATAAGGAATTGGGAGAGAAGCGCCGGGCCGTGGCTGTACTTTCCGGGGGTGCGGTCGGGCAGCGACGGGGTTTTTCGGCCTATTTTGAGGGGCTTGCCCGGCAGCGGGTAGAGGGCTTGTGGTTGCGCAACATAGAAATCAGCCAAGGAGGCAAAGCGCTTAGCCTGCGTGGCAGTGCGCTACGGCCGGAGTTGGTGCCGGTGTTGGTGGAGCGCCTTGCCCGTGAGGCGGTCTTCACCGGCATACGCTTTCATACCCTGGAACTTGAGCGCGGCCAGGGCGATTCCGTCGTTTTCGATTTCATGCTTTCCACTGTCAAGGCTGAAGGTTAGCGAGGTGCTGACGCTATACAAATATATGGAGCGCGTGGATGCGCTCTCCCTGCGGGAGCGGGGGATTATGCTGGTGGTTATTCTGGGGCTGCTCTGGGGCGCCTGGGATGCCTGGCTGATGCAGCCGCTGGGAGCTCGTCAGCAGGGGTTGGAGGATAGAAGTTTGACCCTGAAAAACGAGATCACTGGCCTGAATGCCCAGGTGAAGTCCCAGGTAGCAGCACGTAGCCGCGATCCGGATACCGACAATCGAGTCCGGCTTGTTGCACTCCGCAAGGAGGAAGGGATGCTTTCGACAGCATTGCAGAAATTTGCCAGTCGGTTGGTGCCGCCACGGGAGATGGCCGCGGTTTTGCAGGCGGTGGTCAACCGCGGTGGCGGCTTGCACCTGCTGCGGTTGCGCGGGCTGGGTGCCAAGCCCTTGCTGGCCCCGGTGGAGAGCAGTGAGAAAGCAGAGGTGGTGACGACGCCGGAAGTCAGTCTCTACAAGCATGGCCTGGAGGCGGTGTTCGCGGGTGGCTATATGGATATGCTGGGCTACTTCCAGGCCCTCGAGGCCCTGCCCTGGCATTTCCTCTGGGAGCGGGTGAGTCTCGATGTACAGAATCATCCGCGCACCGAGACCGCTCTGGCGGTGTACTCCGTTAGCCTGGATGAAGGCTGGATTGGCCTGTGATGCGAGCATTGAAAAAGCGGGACGGATCTTTGGTGTTTGTGCTGATGCTCGGGGCAATGGTGCCCTGGTGTCGCGCCGAGTCACTCGGGGATCCCACCCGACCGCCGGCGGGTGTGGTGCCACTGGTGGTGGATATGGTGGGTGAAGAACCACGGATTTCGCCCGTCTGGGACCTGCGTCTGGTGCGTATTACCCCGAGGGTGCGTAGCGCATTGCTCAATGGCCAGCGGGTACATGAAGGTGATGTAGTGGACGAGGCCAAAATTCTGGAGATTCGTTCCTCTGGTGTTCTGTTGGAGTGGGCGGGTGAGCGAGTGCAGGTTCAGCTTGGTGGTGGACTATCTTCTGGCGGAAATACGGGATTTATGAGAAAGACGAGGATTCATAAATGAGAACCTGGAGATGGAAGATCATGGTTCTGGGGGCCTGTCTGGGTTTCGGCGTGTTGAGCGGTTGCGAGAGCACCGCAGTTCGAAGTGACGAGGTCGTGAAACAGATGGATAGCAGCCTGGAGCAGGGCATTGCATCGCAACCGGCGGTGCCACCGCCACCTCCTGAGGTTGCCGCAGCATTGATGCCGAAGATCGCCGTTGGCAGCGGCAGTGAGCGGCCAGGGGTGGAGGAGCGCTTCGAGATCACGGTACACAATTCGCCGGCCAAGCAGTTTTTCATGAGCCTGGTAGAGGGGACCGCGCTCAATATGGTGGTCCATCCCGAGGTTAGTGGCACCATTACCCTGGAGCTCAAGAACGTTGGTGTGAATGATGTCATGGAGATCCTGCGTGATGTCTATGGCTATGATTTCCGGCGTACCCGTTTTGGTTATGAGGTACTGCCTGCCCGCATACGTTCGCGTGTATTCCAGGTGGACTTTCTCAACATGCGGCGCGCCGGCACTTCTCGCACACGGGTCAGTTCCGGGCGCATTGCCGAGGGCGGTGGAGCGAATTCCACCACGACCAGCAGTGATGACGACGCGGGTAGCAGCAGCGGAACCTCGTCAGGACTCGCTATCTCCGGCAGTGAGATTAATACCACACAGCCCGAGACCAGCTTCTGGGAAGAACTGGCGAATTCCATTGGGGCCATACTGGGTGGTGCCCCTGGACGGAGCGTGGTGGTCAATCCGCAGTCCGGCGTGGTGGTGGTGCGTGCCATGCCTGAGGAATTGCGCGAGGTGGAGGAATACCTGCGTGTAACCCAGGGTATCGTCGAGCGCCAGGTGATCCTGGAGGCCAAGATTATCGAGGTGGAATTACGTGACGGCGCCCAGCAGGGTATCAACTGGGCGGGGGTCGTTGGCGTAGACGGCAAGACCGTGACTGTTGGACAAACCGGGGGCGGTTCAATATTTGCGAGTCCCACCAGCACCAGCATTATTGGCGGTAACACCGGAAATCTGAATCCGGCAGCGCTGGCGCCCATCGTGGGGACCGCCGCTTCGGCCTTTGGGGGGATGTTTACTGCGGCCCTGGCACTGAGTGATTTCAATGCCTTTATCGAGTTGCTGGAAACCCAGGGCTCGGTACACGTGCTCTCCAGCCCGCGTATAGCCACCCTGAACAATCAGAAGGCGGTGATCAAGGTGGGATCCGACGAATTCTTCGTTACGGATGTCTCCAGCACCACGGTGACGGGTACCAGCAGTACCACGACGCCGTCCATCGAACTGACGCCCTTCTTCTCCGGTATTGCTCTTGACGTGACGCCGCAGATTAGCGAAGACGGTGCAGTCACCTTGCATGTCCATCCCGCCATCAGCGAAGTGGTGGATCAGCAAAAACTCATTACTGTTGGCAACACCACCCAGACTCTACCGCTGGCGCTGAGCAGCGTGCGTGAATCCGACAGCATCATCCGCGCAAAAAATGGCCAGGTTGTCGTGATTGGCGGGCTGATGCAAAACCGTGCCGCCGATGATGATGCCAGTGTGCCGGGGGTGGGTGATCTGCCGGGTATCGGCGGTTTGTTCCGGCAAAAACGCAAGAGTCTGCGCAAGAGCGAGCTGGTTATTTTGCTCCGGCCTACGGTGGTCGAGAGTGGACGCCAGTGGGCTGATGACATGCGCCGTTCAAAAAAGCGTCTTGGCAATATGAGCAACCGGAAAGGCGACATGGGCGGGCAACGAAAATGAAAATATTTTCACGGCTACAGCTGGAGTACGACGGCTCATTCTGAGTCTGGAGGTGGCGCATGTATCTTGAGCACTTTGGCCTACGGGAAAGTCCCTTTAGCCTGACCCCGGATACTTCATTTTTTATCAATCATGCGGGATATCAGGATGCCCTGAATGTCTTGCTGGTCGCGCTCCGGAACGGTGAGGGTTTCGTCAAGGTGGTGGGTGAGGTAGGCACCGGCAAGACGCTGCTATGCCGCAAGCTGTTGAATATCCTTGGGGATGACTTCGTCACCGCCTATATCCACAACCCTTATCTGGACCCCCCCTCTTTGTTGCAGGCGGTGGCGGATGAACTTTCGGTGGTGGTGGATCCGGAGGCGGGGCAACATCTGTTGCTCAAGCAGCTCGGGGAGCGCCTGGTGGCGGTCCATAATGAGGGCCGGCGGGTTGTGCTGTGCCTCGACGAGGTGCAGGCAATGCCGGTGGAGACTCTGGAGGTGCTGCGCCTGCTTACCAACCTGGAAACCGAGAAGCGCAAGCTGCTGCAAGTGGTGTTGTTTGGGCAGCCGGAACTGGATGTATTGCTGCGTAGCAAGAATGTACGCCAACTGACCCAGCGCATCACCTTTTCCTATCGGCTGTTACCGATGAACCGGCCGGCCACCGAAGCCTACGTCACCCGGCGCATGGCGTTGGCCGGTTACCAGGGGGTGCCCTGTTTTGACCACGGTGCACTCAAGCTGCTTTATCGTCATAGCGGCGGTACCCCGCGGTTGATCAATGTGCTGTGCCACAAGGCGCTCATGGCAGCCTATGGCAAGGGCGTGAAGCGGGTGAATCGGCGCTTGCTCAGGCTGGCGGTGGCGGATACCGCCAGCGTGCGTGAACACCGTAGCGGTCGTAGTCTGCGCTGGCCATGGAACTGGCGACACAGCGGCGTTACCTCCGCCGGTCTGTTGTTAGGTCTTGCCATCACGGTTGTCTGGCAGGGATAGGTACCGCACATGAGCCTGGTCAATCAAATGCTACAGGATCTGGAGCGACGTCAGGCCGGTGGCGTGGTGGTTGGAAACGGCGAGGTCTTGGCAGAATTGAGTGCGAGCGCCATGCCGCCAGCAAGAGCAGGCGGGTTTCGCGCCTTACACGGATTGATGCTGGCCTTGGGCGCTATCGCCCTGGCGAGCGTGATCTGGCGTAATGTGCCGCTGGATGGCGCAGTGTCAATGTGGCAGAGCCTGGTGCCTGAGGCTGCTTCTCCGGCCGAGGTGGCCATGCCGGTCAAGTCGTTGCCAGTTGCTCGCTCCGCTGTATCTGCCCCAGCGAAGGTAGAATTTCCGGCGGAGACCGTGCAGCTATCCCCATCCGTTCCGGCACGGCAGCACCGCTTAAGACTTGCCCACCGTCTGACCCGGACATCAAAATCGGTTCCATCGCCGGTTGTGGCCAGTGAGCCAGCTGTCATCTCTGCGCCGCCCGCTGCCGAGCCGGTCGTGGTCTCTATATTGGCGACCCAGAGCGAGGCGCGTTCACAAAAGAGAACCAAATTACCGGCTGAGAAAAGGGTTTCCCGGCCCCCGCTGCCGAGGCAGCAGCCCAGCATCCAGGCGCCTGCACTTGTCAAGACACCGATCCCGCTCAGCCCCCCGGAGCAGGCAGAACGGGAATTTTCCAGGGCCAGGGAGCTATTGCGTATCGGCTCGGGAGCGCGTGGGGAATCCGGACTCAGGAGAGCCCTGGCATTTGATGTCGGTCATGTGGATGCGCGTGAGATCCTGGTGGCACGTTTGGTCCATCGCGGTGATTTGGCGGGCGCGGAGAAGTTACTCGATGCGGGTCTGCAGGCGGTTCCCGGTGAGCCTCGTTTTACCGCTATGTGGGCGCGGTTATTGGTGGAGCGGGGTGATTTGGTCCGGGCCTTGGGTATCCTCAAACTGGCATCTCCTCCCACGGCAGGAAACGAGCAATACCACGCCTTGCGTGCAGCTGTTTTACAACGTGCCGGTCATCATCGAGAGGCGGTGGAGGTGTACCGCGCTTTGCTTCTGTCACGTCCGTCTTCTGGCACCTGGTGGATGGGGCTGGGGCTTTCCCTTGAGGCGCTTGGTGAGCGAGAGCAAGCGCACTACGCATATACCAAGGCGCAAGGCAGCGGCAGTTTGAAAGGGAAGGTGCTGCAATTCGTGGAGCAGAAGCTTTCGGCTACCCCGTAGCGGGGAACTTTTACTAGCGGTGGAATTTCAACCGGACTAACACAGCCTCTTTAAGAACATGGCCCTAAAACGACTAAAAATTCGTCTTGGCGACCTGCTGGTCCAGCACAAGGCGATCTCCGAGGCACAGTTGAGCGCCGCGCTCGCGGACCAAAAAAAGAGCGGGCGCAAGCTGGGCCGGGTGCTTATCGACAACGGCTATATTGTCGAGCAGGCCTTGCTGGAATTTCTTGCCCGCCAGCTCGATATTCCTTACATCGATCTCAAGCATTTTCCCTTCAACCCGGAAGTTATTCATCGCCTGCCCGAGATCCAGGCCCGCCGCTATCGGGCACTGGTACTGGAGGAGGTGGGTGATGGTGTGCGGGTTGGCATGGCCGACCCCACCGACATCTTTGCCTACGACGAAATCGTTCGTCAGTTGCGTTGCCCGGTACAGGTGGCGGTGGTCAGTGAAACCGAGCTGTTACAGAACTTCGACGCCATCTACCGGCGTACCGAGGAAATCAGTTCACTGGCCGAGGAATTACGGGAGGAGCTTTCCGATCGTGATATCGATCTGGATGATCTCTCCGAGAGCGAGGACATCGCCGGGGCGCCGGTGGTCAAGCTCATCCGTTCGCTGTTTGAGGACGCAGTACAGATCCACGCTTCGGATATCCATATTGAACCCGATGAAAAAGTATTACGTATCCGCCAGCGGGTGGACGGGGTGCTACAGGAGCAGGTGATGGATGAGAAGCGCATCGCCTCGGCTCTGGTGGTGCGTCTCAAGTTGATGGCGGGGCTCGATATATCGGAAAAGCGTCTGCCCCAGGATGGCCGTTTCAGCCTTCACGTGCGGGATCACTCAGTGGATGTACGGCTTTCTACAATGCCGGTACTACACGGCGAATCGGTGGTGATGCGCCTGCTTGATCAGTCCGCCGGCCTTATCGATTTGGATCATCTGGGCATGGATAAACACGAGCGTCAGCGTTACGAAGCCGCCATCGACCGTCCCCATGGCATGGTGCTGGTCACGGGGCCCACCGGCAGCGGCAAGACCACCACGCTGTATGCTGCGCTGTCGCATCTGAACCGGCCGGAAACCAAGCTCATTACGGTGGAAAACCCGGTGGAATATCGCTTGCCCCGGGTCAACCAGGTGCAGGTGAACCCGGAGATTGATCTCACTTTTGCACGGGTACTACGCGCGGTGTTGCGTCAGGATCCGGATGTGGTTCTGGTGGGTGAGATGCGTGACGAGGAAACGGTGGAGATCGGCCTGCGGGCGGCCATGACCGGCCATCTGGTGCTTTCCACGCTGCACACCAACGATGCGGTGGGTACGGTCAGCCGTTTGCTGGACATGGGGGCCAAGGGTTATCTCACGGCCTCTTCGCTAAATGCCGTGGTGGCCCAGCGTCTGGTGCGCTGCATTTGCCAGAGCTGTATCCAGCCGTACCAGCCTACCGAGGATGGAGCTGCCTGGCTGGAACATATGTTTGGTGAGTCGGTAAATGGGGAGGGATTGCGACATGGAAAGGGTTGTTCACACTGTAGTCATACCGGCTACTCCGGCCGGCGAGGTGTTTTCGAGGTTTTGGAGATAAGCCCACTACTGCAGCGGGCCCTGCGTAATGAGGATACGGAATCTTTTGCCCGCTTCGCTGCCGAGCAAATGGGTGAGCGTACTCTGGCACACAATGCCGCCGCGCTGGCACTCGCCGGAGAAACCACGCTGGAGGAGGCAATGCGTCTCGCTGGCACCATGGAACTGGAAGAAGAGCCGTTCACGGTAGAGGTTGGAGGGAATATCCCGATGAGCCCGGCCATGGGGACGGGGAACTAGGCCATGCCGCTATACAGCTATAAGGCCCGGGGTACCCGCGGTGATTTGCTGGAGGGGCAACTCGACGCCACCTCGGCCGATGCGGTGGCCGCACAATTGCTGAACGGCGGCATTACCCCGGTGGATATCCGCGAGCAGGCCATCCGTGCGGATGGTCTGGCGGGGCTTAAGATAAACCTTGGTTCGCGAGCGCCGGATCTTGGTGACCTGATCCTGTTCAGTCGCCAGATGTATACCCTGATCAAGGCCGGCGTACCGCTGATCCGGGGGCTGCGACGACTCTCCGACTCCTCGCGCAACCCACGTATGGTGGAAATTCTTGATGAGGTAACGGAAAGCCTCGAATCGGGACAGGAGCTGGGCAATTCCCTGGCCCGCTACGATGATATCTTCAGTAGTCTGTTTATCAGCCTGGTGCGGGTCGGGGAGAACACCGGTCGGCTGGATGAGGCCTTTTTGCGCATCACCGAGTATCTTGAGCTGGAACGGGAGACCCGGGATGCGGTCAAGGCTGCCCTGCGCTATCCGGTCTTTGTCATTATTGCTATCGCCATTGCCATGGGGGTTATCAATGTCATGGTAATCCCGGCCTTTGCCAAGGTTTTTGCCCAGTTTAATGCGGAGTTGCCCTGGGCCACTCAGATGCTGATGTCGATATCGGCATTTTGCGTCAGCTACTGGCCACATATGCTTGGCTTGCTGGTGCTTGCGATTGTCGGTGTGCGGGCCTGGGTGCGTACCGAGGACGGGCGTTATCGCTGGGATAAATGGAAGCTGCGTCTGCCGGTGGTGGGTGGAATCATCGAGCGCGCCACCCTTGGGCGTTTTGCCCGCGCTTTCGCCATCACCGCTTCCGCCGGGGTGCCCCTCATTCAGGCCCTCGCGGTGGTAGCGCGGGCGGTGGATAACGAATATGTGGGGGACCGCATCCGCGAGATGCGCAACGGTATCGAGCGTGGTGATTCCCTTTCGCGCACCGCCGCCGCCACCGGTATGTTTACCCCCCTGGTATTGCAGATGATAGCGGTGGGGGAGGAGACCGGCGCGGTAGACGACCTGATGGAGGAGGTGGCGGGCTTTTACGAGCGCGAGGTGAGTTACGATCTGAAGAATTTGAGCGCCGCCATCGAGCCGATTCTGCTGCTGGCGGTAGGAGCCATGGTGTTGGTGCTGGCGCTGGGCGTATTCCTGCCCATGTGGGATTTGAGTTCCGCGGCGACGCAGCGTTAGTCATGGCCTTTTTCAGCCAGCATATCCAGCGTCAGCTGAGCCTTATGGAGCTCGGTATCATTACAACCATCGTGCTGCTGCTCATGGTGGTGGGGATTCACAAGATGCGTACCCTGATGGCGCGAGCGGAACAAAGCAGTATGGAGACGACCTTGTTTAATCTGCGGAGTGCTTTGAGCGCGACGGCGCTCAGCCGCTTGATTCACGGGGATTATCCTGGCATTGGGGCGCTGGAACTCAGTAACCCTTTTGCCATCAAGGTGCGGCGTTCGGGGCAGGTTGATTCAATGATTTCACCGCTACAGCGGACCGTAAATTACCTGGGGGTGTTACCAAAGGCGGATCCGGAAAACATCGCGGGCGGGAGCTGGTACTTCGATCCCCGGGAGGCGAGTCTGGTATACCGGGTCAACCATGATGGATATTTCCGTAGTGAGTTGCCCGGGCCCAAACGGGCGCGCTTTCAGGTGCATCTGAATTATACGGATGTGAACGACAACGGCCGCTATGATCCCGGGCGGGATAGTTTTTCAGCCATCCATCTGCGTCCACGCGAGCCCTATCAATGGGATGCGAAAGAGGGTGCTGCTGGCTGAGTCTGAATATGTGGTGTTGTTGGACGTTTTATTTAGCGGGGTGGTGTAGCCTTATGCCATCCGAAAAGGTGGGGCTTGGCCCCGATTAAAGGAGATGGAAATGAGCAAGCAACAAGCGGGTTTTACTCTGATTGAACTGGTGATGGTGATTGTCATTCTGGGTATCCTCGGAGCGACCGCGATTCCTAAATTCGTCGATCTTTCTGATGAGGCCCAGCAAGCTACGACCGCGGGTGTGGCGGGTGCGCTGGGTTCGGGTTCAGCCATCAACGTGGCCGTGCGCAGCCTGGGCAATACGGCGGACAGCGTTGCAGTGGCTAATTGTGATGATCTGGATGTCACCCTTGATGGCGGTTTGCCGTCCGCTGGCTATACGATTACTTCTCTCGCCATTGCACCGGGAGGAACGTCGACCTGTACCCTTGCTGGCCCAACCTCCACTAGTGCAACCTTTACCGGGCACGGCATCAGCTAGCAAGCCCCGATTGTTCGTGGCCGGACATCCTCCGCGAAAGCAGAGATGAGAGTTGCTTGCGCAGGCTCCGCGCAGGGTCCCCCGATGCTGCATAAGCTCGATGCAGTGGTTGGGGGCTTTAGCCTCATCGAACTGGTGATGGTCATCAGCATCACCGGTATCCTCGCTGTGGTGGCCTTGCCACGCTTCTTTGATCAAGGGGTGTTCGACGAGCGTGGTTTTTTTGAGGAAACCCTGGCGGCGGTGCGCTATGCGCAGAAGGTGGCACTGGCTACCGGCTGCGATGTGCAGCTCAGCGTTAATGCGGGTGGTTATGGCCTTAGCCGGCGCAATGGCGGCTGTAGCAGCGGTGCCTTTACCGTAGCTATACCCCATCCGACCCGGGCCGGTGGCTTTACAGGGGCCCCGCCTTCAGGCGTGAGCGTGGGGCCGGTAGCGAGTCTCTACTTCGATCGTGCCGGTCGGCCGCGGGATCCCGGATCCGGAAATATTCTGGGTGCCGCCACTAATCTGTCTATAGGTTCCCTCGGTCTGCGTATCGAGGCAGAGACCGGCTATGCCCATGCGCTCTAGCGGCGGTCGCTCCCAGGGCGGGGTGACCCTAATCGAGCTGGTTATCAGTATCGTGATCATCTCCGTGGGGGTGGCGGGAATTCTCTCGGTAATGAACCTGACGGCTGCAAAAAGTGCCGATCCGGTGCTGCGTATGCAGTCTCTTGCCATAGCCCAATCCTATCTGGAGGAGATCCTGCTACGGGACTTCGCCGATCCCGATGTGGATGCCGAAGGCACTAACCGGGCAATTTTTGATGACGTGGATGATTACCACGCCCTTGCCAATAACGGCTGCCTGAGCACCAGCGCAGCATGCCCGGTACCGGGAGACTGCGCCTGCGATCAGTTTGGCGCGCCTATTGATGATTTGCCCAATTACACCATCGGCGTCAGCGTGGTCGCCGATACCCTGAACGGTGCCCCGGTGCAACGGGTGGCGGTGACGGTGAGCCATCAGCGGGTTCCGGATGTGGGGCTTACGCTCACGGGTTATCGTGCCAATTTCTAAGTCCCTGGCTGCTTTCCGCGGGCGGGGGTTTACCCTCATCGAGATGATTATGGTGATCATGATCACCGGCATCATCGCGGTGGTGGTGGGGCGTTTTATCGCGAAACCGATCCAGGGTTTTATCGACTTGAGCCGCCGTGCGCAACTGGTGGATGTGGCTTCGGTCACGCTGGAGCGTATGAGTCGCGAGATCCGCCTGGCATTGCCCAACAGCATTCGCGTGGATGGCACGGGCCGGGTGATTGAATTTGCCCGCACCGTAAGTGGCGCACGCTACCGTAGTGCAGGTCCTGGCGACGTATTGGACTTTACCGCCAACACCGACACCTTCGATGTACTTGGGGTGCTTCCCAATCTCGTTCCGCCCGGTTTGATCACCAGCAACCCGGGCGCGGTGCTGGCTGACTGTGTGTCGGGCGCGGTGGATTGTCTGGCGATCTACAACACGGGCCAGGTCGGTGCGGATTTTTACGCTGCCGACAATATCGCCGCGTTACAAGGCGTGACTGCCGTTTCCATCAGCTTTAATGGCGATACATTAACGCCGCCATTCACCCTGACTTCGCCTGGCCAGCGCTTCTTTATCGTGGACGAACCGGTGGCTTATCTGTGTGATCTGGGGGCAGGCTCGGTGGTGCGCTATGCGGGTCATGTGATTACCCCGCTCCAGGCCAATGTGGACAGTGTCGCAGAGCTAACGGGCGCGGGTGCCGCTGGCCGTTTGCTGGCGGACGGAATTAGTGCCTGCAGTTTTAGCTATCAGGCGGGCACTGCGACCCGCGGTGGTCTGCTGACGCTGCGTATCACGGTCTCGAATCAGGGGGAACGCGTGGCCCTGATGCAACAGGTCCACGTGAGTAACGTGCCATGAGGCAACAAGGTTTCTCTCTCATTAGTGCGATTTTTCTGCTGGTGGTGTTGGCAGCTCTGGGTGGCTATATGGCGACCCTCAGTGGCACCCAGCACACCAGCGGTATGCTTTCGGTACTGGGTACGCGCGCGCACTTTGCGGCGCGCAGTGGCATAGAGTGGGCAACCGCCGACATCGTCAACAATGGGGCCTCATCCCTGAGTTGTCCCGGCACCGTGTCCTTCGGCCTGGATGGTCATGCGCTGGCTGTGGACTGTGCCAACCAACCGGGAATTGTCGAGGGTGCCGCCCCCCCCTACACGGTCTACAATCTCACCGTCACTGCCAGCCGTGGCAGTCTCGGCGATCACGGTTTTGTCTCCAGGCAGGTGCTTGCCACCGTCGTTTTCCCGTAGTGGGTTGGCGCACACGGTGCGTCCTGCCATTTTCTCTGAATGTCAGCGGTGCGTTTCGTAGGGCGCGCCGTGTGCGCCGTGGGTCGATCCCTTCACTGCTTTTCCGTCTTGGCTAAGACTCCCATGGTGACAAGCTGGGTTGCGAGTTCGTGGTAACGGGCCTCGACCCTGGCGGCTCGCTCGAAGTTGCCCGCGACACGGTTTTGCTGTGCCAGCAGATGGTAGTAGCGCAGCACCGCCACACTCGGTGGATAGGGATAGCGGCTGCCGCCCTCCAGTATCACCAGTGCCCGGGTAGCCTGCGAATCCTCTAATAAAAGCCGGGCATAGGCCACGCGGGCCGCATAGAACAGGGGATCAACCCGTAGCGCTTCACCATAGAAGTGTCCGGCCCGGGCCCTCCAGTCCTGCCCGACATGTATCGGCATGGCTCGTATCAGGCGTGCCCGGTAATGGTGGTTTTGCGGAGAGAGGGGGTTATTGCTCCGAGCCTTGTCCAGCAGGCGCTTTGCCTCACCATAGAGGATGGTGCGCTGGCGTGTGGGCATTTTCCCTTTTTGTTCCAGCAAGACGGTATATATTCGCGCCTCTTCCAGCAGTGCGACGTGGATCTCCGGGCCATAGCGTTGGGCCTGTTTCAGAGTGTCAAGGGCCTGCCGGTGTTCCCCCTGATTTAGCAGTTCACGGGCCTCCACAGACAGGTGATAGGCGAGGCCGAGACTCAGCAGGTAGACGAGGGGTACCGCGCTGGCAAAGATGATGATGAGCCGATACGGGAGTGGTTGAAACAATCTCGCAGGGCAAAGCCCCCATCCGCTTGCCCGGGATTTTGCATGGGTCAGTTGATGGAAGCGGCCGAGTATCAGCCCTCCGAGCAGGGCAATGGGCAGGACGTAAAGATTGAAGGTAAAAAAGCCATGCATCGCAGTGGCCGCGAGGGCGGCAAGCAGGGCGGAACACTCGTGCTGCCATGGCGCATCGGCGTGACATCTCCGAACATAGGTCAGCACCACCGCGCCCAGGAAGGCGAGAAACAGCAGGAGGCCGATAAGGCCGGTCTCGATGGCCAGTTGCAGGTAGTCGTTGTGGGCATAAAACCCGGCACTCATGTCCGCGGCATCGCGATACTGCGGAAAGAGCAGCCAGAAGGTGCCAACGCCCCATCCCTGCCACGGTGCGTCGCCAAACATGCGCCAGCCCGCCTCCCAGATCACAAAGCGGCTGAGGCCGGCGCTGCCGGGACTGTAGAGGCTGAGGAGCCGGTCGATATTTGATTGTCCTGCCGAAAAGCCAAAATAGGTGGCGGCATAGGCGCAGGTCAGCAACAGAATAACCGTCAAAGGGGCATGGGCGGGTAGTGCGTGTCTGTGCGGTCGGAGGACGAACAGGCTACCGATGATCAATGCCAGGGTGGCACCGCGGCTGCCGGTGAGAAAGACCGCCAGCGCCAGTAGCACGAGTACAGCCCCGTGCCACAACGCACTGATGCGTTTGGCGGCGAGGGCATGCAATAGCGTGCCCATGCCGGCCAGTGCAATGAGGTTTAAAAAGGCGGCATGGGAGTTGCGGTTAAGGAACACCGAGCGCGGGTCCGCATGCAGGTAAAGGCTCTGGTATAGGGCAAATACGGCCAAGCCGAGGCCCAGGCACTGGAGGAGGAAAAAGAGGGTCTGCCAGCGGTCGCTTGCGGGAAACAATACCCACGACAGGAAGGCCAGCGGCAGCGCCCCCAGCCACCAGAAGCTGATGACGCTGACATAGGGCGTTATGCTCCAGAGGGTGCCGAGGCCCAGCCAGGCCCAGAACAGCAGCAGGCTCAGGGCAATCGCGGTGGGTTGAAATACGAAGCCGTCACGATAACTGGCCAGCAGGCTATTCGCCACGGCAGATAACAGCAGGGCGATGGCAATGGCGAAGGCCTGAAGGTGAATGCCATTGAAAGCCAGGCTGACTGCAAGGGCGGAAAATAGCAGCAGCAAGCTCACAAAATTACGCGTTTTGGCTTGGGTTTGGAACACTTCCTAGGCCCCTGAAAAATCCATTTGTCGCCATGCCTCATAGAGAACGATGGCCACGGCATTGGAGAGATTCAGACTGCGATTGTCGGGGCGCATGGGAATCCGCAGGCACTGGTTTCGCGGGATGTCAGCAAGAAGTTTCGCTGGCAGTCCACGCGTTTCCGGGCCAAATAGCAGGGCATCATTTTCCGCAAATTGGAAGTCGCTGTAGCGACCGCTGCCGCGGGTAGAAAAAGCAAGCAGCCGGTGCGGGGCAACGGTGGCTTGAAAGTGTTCCAGATTGGGATGCTCCGTGACCTCGGCCCATTCGTGATAGTCGAGTCCGGCACGTTTGAGCTTGCGGTTGTCCAGGGTAAAACCAAGTGGGTGGATGAGATGGAGCCGGGCACCGGCATTGGCGCACAGGCGTATAATGTTGCCGGTGTTGGGCGGAATTTCGGGTTGGTAGAGGACGACGTGGAACATGGCGGTAATTGATTCGGATAGGGCAGCGCTGACGATTGATTTCTGTGGTCTGGAATTCGCCACGCCACTGGTTTTGCTCTCGGGTTGTGTGGGTTTTGGCGCAGAGTACACGCGGGTTCAGGGCTTTTCCAACGCCGATGCCGGTGCAGTGTGTCTAAAGGGCACCACCCTGGAGGCACGTCCGGGTAATCCCACCCACCGGGTTTATGAGGCAAGCGGCGGGATGCTAAACGCTATCGGACTACAAAATCCCGGCGCGTCACACGTGGTTGAGGCCATCCTTCCGCGCCTGGATTTTTCTGAAACCCGCTACATTGCCAACATCGCTGGCGCTACGCTGGAGCAGTACGCCGAGGTCACCCGTGTATTCGATGACTCGGACATCGATGCCATCGAGATCAACATTTCCTGTCCCAATGTCCGTGCCGGTGGTCAGCAGTTCGGCAATGACCCGGAGATGTCGGCACGGGTGGTCGCCGCCTGCCGGGCGGTAACCGACAAGCCGCTCATTACCAAGCTGTCTCCCAATCAGACTGATATTGCTGAGTGCGCGCGCCGCTGTATCGATGCCGGGACCAGTGCATTCTCGGTGATAAACACCCTGGCCGGTATGGCCATCGACATTGAGACCTGGCGACCGCAGCTGGGCAACAATCAGGGCGGGCTTTCGGGTCCGGCGATCAAACCGGTGGCGCTGTTGAAGGTGCACCAGGTCTATCAGGTGGCCCACCCCCATGGTGTACCCATCATTGGTCAGGGCGGGGTCGCTTCAGCGGCAGATGCGGTGGAATTTCTGCTTGCCGGTGCGAGTGCCGTTGGCGTGGGGACGGCGCTGTTTTACGATCCGCTCATCTGCCCAAAGATTAACGCGGGACTGATGGAATACCTTGCCCGCCACGATCTCAAAAGAGTGACTGAACTTACCGGGCGATTGGTACTACATGGAGATAGTTAGGGCCATCCCTGCGGTAGGGCGGACCGTGTCCGCCGTGTGGTTACCCCGAAACCACCGTCGCACGGCGCGCCCTGCATTTTTCTAGTCATCCCTGGCCAAGCGTCGCTCTCGCACTTCCATGTGCTTCGCAACATAAGCACATCCCTGTGCAAAGTTAGGGTCGCCAGAAGCTTGGTGAGAAAATCACCAGCAGGGTAAAGATCTCAAGGCGCCCGAGCAGCATGCCAAGAGACAGTAACCACTTGGCAGTATCGCTGATAGTTCCATAATTCGCGCCGACATCCCCCAGTCCCGGTCCCAGATTATTCATGCTCGCGGCGACGGCCGAGAAGGCGGTGACCTGATCCAGTCCGGTGGCCATCAGTGCCAGCAGCAGGAAGGAAAAGATCGCGACATAGGTGGCGAAAAATCCCCACACCGCATCCACCACCCGATCGGGCAAGGCCGTACCACCGACCCGAATGGGGATCTCTGCATTGGGATGAATAAGACGGAGAATTTCACGCATGCCCTGTTTGAACAGCAGCAGTATGCGAATTACCTTGAGACCCCCTCCCGTGGAACCCGCGCAGCCGCCGATGAAGCTGGCAAACAGCAATAGAACCGGGAGAAAGCTGGGCCATACATGATAGCCGGCAGTGGTAAAGCCTGTGGTGGTGCTGATGGAAACCGCCTGAAAAATGCCAAAACGTGCGGCGTTGAGGAAGCCACTGAAGGTGCCGGAAAAATACAGGTAGAGGGTGGAGATAATGGCCAATCCGAGCAGCAGGAACAGGTAGGTCTTTAGCTCCTCCTCGCCGCGGTAGGCGCGGATGCTCAGCGAATGCCAGGCCGCATAGTGGAGGGCAAAATTAACACCTGCCACCGTCATGAAAACCACCGCAATGGCTTCAATCAAGGGGCTGTCAAAATAACCGAGGCTGGCATCGTGGGTAGAAAATCCGCCGATCCCTACCGTGGAGAAGCTGTGGCCGATGGCATCAAAAGGCGTCATGCCGGCCAGCCAGTAGGCACCGGCGCAAAGGATGGTGATCGTGAGGTAGAGATACCACAGCGCCTTGGCGGTTTCGGCAATGCGTGGGGTGAGTTTGTGGTCCTTCATGGGGCCGGGGGTCTCGGCGCGATAGAGCTGCATGCCACCAATGCCGAGCAGTGGCAGGATGGCGACCGCCAGTACGATTATGCCCATGCCACCCAGCCATTGCAGAAACTGGCGGTAAAACAGGATGGAGCGCGGCAGATGATCTATGCCGGTAAGCACCGTGGCGCCGGTGGTGGTCAGCCCGGATACCGATTCAAAGATGGCGTCGGCCAGACGCATGTGGGGATGCTCCGCCAGCATCAGTGGCACCGCACCGGAGAGGCTCAGTCCCACCCAGAACAGCAACACGACGATAAAGCCATCACGGAGTTTCAGTTCACGGCGCACCCGGCAGACCGGTAGCCAGAGGAGTACTCCGGTGCCGAGAATCAGCCCAAAGGCGGTCAGGAAGGATTCCCCAGCGCCATCCGCATACCACATGGACACGCCATAGGGGGCCAGCATGGTAAGGCTGAAGACCATGAGCAAAAGCCCGAGTATGCGTTGTATGGCAGGCCGGCGCATGTGGGTCAGCTATAGCCTGCGGGTGTGGGCGTGGCCGGACAGGGCACTAAAAGAAACCTACACCGACCTGAAATAACCGCTCAACTTCCGCGACCCGGCGTTTGTCTGTCAGGAACAGGATGACGTGGTCATCTGCCTCGATAGGGGTTTCGTGATGTGGTATGACAACCGTTTCTCCACGCACGATGGCACCAATGGTACAGCCCTTGGGGAGTTTCAGCTGTTCGATACGTTTGCCGACCACGCGGGAGGTTTTGGTATCCCCGTGGGCAACGGCCTCAATGGCCTCCGCTGCCCCGCGACGTAAGGAATGTACCGCGACTACGTCACCGCGTCGCACATGGGTAAGCAAGCTGCTGATAGTCGTCTGTTGTGGCGAGATGGCAATATCCAGCATGTCGCTCTGTACCAGGTCCACGTAGGCCGGCCGGTTAATCAATGCCATTACCTTGTGGGCGCCCATGCGCTTGGCCAGCATGGCTGAGAGGATATTTACCTGGTCGTCGTTGGTGACGGCACAGAACACGTCTGTACGTTCAATATTTTCATCCCGCAATAGCTCCTCATCTGCGGCATCACCCTGTAGCACTATGGTGTTGCTTAGCTCGTGGGAAAGTTCTTTGGCCCGCGGGTGACGGTGACAGATGAGTTTGACCTGATAGTTTTTTTCCAGTGCCAGGGCCAGGCGTTTACCGATATTGCCACCGCCGGCAAGTATGACATTGCGCACCGGCTCGTCCATTTTTACCAGCTTGTGAATCAGTACGGAGATATGTTCCCGGGCGGCCAGAAAGAAGACTTCGTCGTCCGCTTCCAGCACCGTATCGCGCTTGGGAAGGATGGCCTCTCCACGGCGAAAGATAGCCGCGATACGCATCTCGATTTCGGGTACCAGTGCGGAGATGGATTTTAGTTTATGGCCGGCGAGGGCACCCTCGCAGTAGACCTTAACCGCGACCAGCCGTACCTTGCCATTGGCAAAATCCATCACCTGCAGTGCCCCGGGTGTTTCAATGAGGCGCTGGACGGCGTTGGTCACCAGTTGTTCGGGGCTGATGAGTACATCTATCGGCAGCGCCTCTTGGCAGAACAGACTCTTCTCGTTGGCAAATTCGGGCGCACGGACACGGGCGATTTTGGTGGGGGTATGAAACAGCGTGAAGGCAATCTGACAGGCGATCATGTTGGTCTCATCGCTGTTGGTGACGGCGACAATCATATCCGCATCTTCCGCGCCAGCCTGCGCCAGTATATGAGGATAGCCGGCGTGCCCGCGCACGGTGCGCAGGTCGAGGTGATCCTGGAGGATGCGCAGTTGTTCTCCATCCTCGTCTACTACCGTAATGTCATTGGCTTCATTGGCCAAGCTGGCGGCAAGGGAACTGCCAACCTGGCCTGCACCGAGAATAATAATTTTCATAGCCGAAAAAGCACCCCTGTTAACTCACCCGCATAGCGCCAGGAAGTTGCGGATACTGGCGAGTGGGCATTCTGCGAAAATAGTATGGGAAAGTCCAAGTGGTCAGAGGCTTCAGGCAGGACCCGCTTAGTTGCCGCGTTTGATGCCGAGACTGCGCAGCTTGCGGTAGAGGTGGGTGCGTTCCAGTCCACTACGCCGCGCCGCCTCGCTGATGCTGCCACCGGCCTCGCGCAGTTGTTGTTCCAGATAGCTGCGCTCAAAGTTTTCTCTGGCCTCTTTCAGGGGAATTCCCAGATCCGGGCTGACGGTGTTGACTGAGGCATCGTTACCTTCTCCCAGTGCCTTGTCCACCTCTGCGGCATCAATTTCAGGGCCGCTACCAAGGATCAGCAGGCGCTGGACGATATTGCACAGCTCGCGGATATTTCCGGGCCACGGATAGTGACGCAGCCGATTCTGGGCGGCCACACTGAAGTGGCGATAGGGAAGTTGTTCACGGGCCGCCAACAGGTTGACGTTGTATTCCAGCAGTTCCGGGATGTCTTCGGCATGCTCTCGCAGCGGGGGCACGGTCAGTGGCAGCACATTCAGGTGGTAGTAGAGATCCTCACGAAAGCGCCCGTTCTTGACCTCGTGAGCGAGATCCCGGCGAGTCGCACTGATAACACGAATATCAACCTTAACCTCTTCGCTGCCACCGGCACGCAGGAAACTGCCGTGTTGCAACGCGCCGAGCAGCTTGAGTTGGGTTTCCTCATCCATATCGGCAATATCCGAGAGCAGTACCGTACCGCCGTTGGCCTGTTCCAGAGAGCCAAAATGGATCTCCTCTCCCGCTTCGCTGCCAAACAGCTCCGTGAGTGCGTCCGCGCTACCCTTGCCAGCCACGGCAACCCGTATATAGGGGCCTTCACGGCGGGCGCTTTGCTGGTGCAGGTAGTGGGCGCAGACTTCTTTGCCGCTGCCCGCCTCGCCCGTTAACAACACCGGGGTGTCGTGATTGCCAATGCGCTGAATCTGGGTGCGCAAATTTTGCATTGCCTCGCTACGGCCGATGGGCTCGGCAAGCGCGTCGCCTTCTCCCTTGAGTCCAATGTTTTCCTGGGTAAGGGTGGTATTTTCCAGGGCGTGGCGGACGGTGAGCAGCAGCTTGGCGATGGAGAGCGGTTTTTCGAGGAAATCATAGGCACCGTGGCGAGTTGCCTCCACGGCAGTTTCCACGGTGCCGTGGCCAGACATCATGATGACAGGCATGTTGGACGGTCCACTCTCGGTCCATTCCCGGAGCAGGCTGATACCATCGGTATCGGGCATCCAGATATCCAGCAGGATGAGATCGGGGCGTCGTGCCCGGCGCGCCTCGCGGGCAGCGGCGGCATCTTCTGCCACCACGACTTCATAGCCCTCATCCTGAAGAATCTCCTGCACCAGCAGCCGGATGTCCGGTTCGTCGTCCACCACAAGTATATAAGCGCTCATGATTCAGCCTTTTGTTTCGTCACCAGGGTGCTTGCGTTGTGCGCTGCCACACGGCTTAAGGGAAAACGCAGGACGATGCTGGCGCCCCGATCCCGATTATTTTCTGCCCAGACTATTCCGCCGTTCTCCTCGACGATCTTTTTGACGATGGCAAGGCCGAGGCCGTTGCCCTTGGTTTTGGTGGTGACATAGGGCTCGAAGGCTTGTTCCAGAACGCCCTCGGGAAAACCACTGCCCTGGTCGCGCACCCGCAACTCTATGCCTCCATGACCGCCGTGCTCATAACGACAGACTTTGATGGCTACCTCGGTGGCATCGCCACTGGTATTGGCCTCAAGGGCATTGCGGACGAGATTGTGCAGCACTTGTCTGAGCCGATCGGGATCCGCCTCTAGTGCGGGCAAATTTGCTTCGATATCGCAGTGTACGGTGGCACCGGCGCGATTGCTCCGGTAAAGCTCGGTAACGTCATTCGCCAGACTGCCCAGATCAAGGGCACGCGGGTGGCTTTGCGGACTATGGGCGTAGCTGGAGAAGGCGTTGACCATACCTTTCAGGGCCTCCACCTGTTGCACGATGGTGTGGGTGAGACGGTCAAGCGTAGCGCCTTGATCATCCGGCAGGATCGGCAAGTATTTTTGTCGCAGGCGTTCGGCTGAGAGCTGAATCGGGGTCAGGGGGTTTTTTATTTCGTGTGCGAGGCGTCTTGCCACCTCACTCCAGGCGGCATTTCGCTGAGCCTGGACCAGTGCAGTAATGTCCTCAAAGACGATTACGTGTCCGGGTGAGGGGCCGTCCACGGCAGTCAGTGGAGTACCCCGGCACATGAGCACCTGACGCGCACTTTCCCCTTGCAGCGTGATCTCCTCGCTCCAGTCCGAGCTTTGTTCTTCCAGTTTTTCCTGCACGCTGTCTGCGAGATCGAGGATATGGGGGGATTGTTCGGCCAGTTCCGCAAGACGGCGGCCCTCCTGCCCCTGCAATTCGAGGCCAAGGATCTGACCTGCACGCTGGTTTGCGGTGTGTAGTTGCCCCTGCTGATCCAGGGTCAGTACGCCCGCTGACATGTGGCTCAGGATGGCTTCCAGATAACTCCGTTGTTCCTCGACTTGCTGTTGACTGAGCCGGGTTTCATCGCGGGCGCGGCCGAGCTTCCAGGTCATGTCGTTGAAGGATTCCACCAGAAAGCCGATTTCGTCGCTGCCGGAACCGGGTAAGCGGGTTCCATAATCGCCACCCGCCACCGCACGGGTGCCCTGGGCGAGATCCCGTAGCGGGGCGACCAGGCGGTGGGCGGAGTAAAAAGCGGCCCAGATGGCTCCGAGTACGCTGAGCAGAAGCACCAGCGACAGGGTGAGAATGAAACTGAGCTTGAGTGGCTTGCGCAGGTAGGCGAGTTCACGGTACTGGGCAAAGGCGGACTGTACTTCATTGGCCAATTCATTCAGGCGTGGGGTGACCGGATAGAGGGCCTGGAGCAGCGGTGCATTTTGGGTGGCCGAAGCGTTCGGCAGGGGCAAGATGACACGGATATGCAGCCCCGCATCGGCGATGGGATCGAGCCCTGTATAACGCCCGGTCTGGCGTAATTGCAGCAGGATGGCTTCTTCCGGAAGATGGGGCAGGATCGCCGTGGGGTCGGCGCTGCTCATGGCCATAATCTGTTGCGCGGTAGACATCAGTACCAGTTCTGAGGCATCACTGCGGCGCCGTACCTCGTCGAGCTGGCCAGCAATGAATTCCGCTGGCGCAAGACTCAATTCCTCGGCCATGAACTCGGTCTGCTTCTGGCGTTCCCGCATGCGGTTTCCAAGGGCGCTACGGCTGAGCTCCAGCGAGCTTTCAAGGGCGTTTTCTATGCGTACATCAAACCAGCTATCGATGCCGCGCTGCAGGAATTGCAGGGAAAAGGCATATAGCACCACCACTGGTGTCAGGGACAGGAGTACGAACATGGCCACCAGACGCATGGTGAGCTGGGCACCGCCCACCCGCTGACGAACCTGACGTAGCAGACCGAAAAGTTTCCAGCCGATGAGAAAGGCGAGAAACAGCAGTGCCAGGGCATTGGCCAGGAAGAGCAGAAAGTAGAGTTCACCAAAGCGCGCTGAATTTTGTATCGCCTCGGTCATGAGGAACAGCGAGCTGAGGATCAGCAGGAGCAGACAAATGGCCGGGCCGGTCCCCCCTAGCCAGCGCCTCATGGGGTCTGCAGGTCCCATTGGTGCCAGGAGCTTTTCATCCGCCATGCCGGGCTCAGATAGGCCACCAGACGTAGTGGTGCGGGCAACGCGGCGATGTCGAGGCGCAAGCGCAGGCGACCAAGGTAGCGCCGCTCAGTTTCCAGCAGGGCCCGGTCGACGAGCGGAAAGTCTTGCAAGTTGCCAAGCGCCTCCAGGGCGTCAACCAGCCGTCTGAAGCCGGTGGTTACGCCGGTATTCAGGTTCCTCAATAGATATTGCTTGCTGAGGGCGTGCAATTTCAGTTGGTAGCGGGCATTTACCCGCGCCATGCGTCTCGGCCACAGCAGCTTGCGCTGTTGCAGTACCTCGATCTCCACGTTGATAGTAAGTGGTACGCCGTTTTCCAGGGCCTCCACGCTTTCTGCGCTGAGGTGGAGCTTGGCTTTGGCGCTGAGTAAATAGACATCGTCCGCCAGTCGGGTACTGGCGTCAAGTACATCGAAGGCCTGTGCGGTAGCTACCCGGGTGAGCAGGCAGAGAGCGCAAAACAGGCTCCAGATCAGTATATTTCCGTGGCGCATGTCAGGGGTTTGCTCCGGACGCTGGCAGGCTATTTTGCCAATTGTTTTCAGCGTTTGCGGAAGCGAGCATAAAAGAATCCGTCCATGCCGTCTTCAGCGGGAAGAATTTGTCGCCCCGGTGCCCGGCCAAGGCCCCAGTCCGCATCGATGATTTGCGCCTCGGCGTCGTCATGCTGATCCAGGAAGTCTTGCGCCAGGCGCTGATTTTCCTCGGGCAGGGTGGAGCAGGTAGCGTATAGCAGCACCCCGTTCCGAGCTAGCAGGGGCCACAGGGCCTCCAGCAGCTGATGCTGGGTTTTGGCGAGGCGCGGAACATCGCTGGCACGGCGCAGCACCTTTATATCGGGATGGCGACGGATAACGCCGGTTCCCGAGCAGGGTGCGTCCACGAGAATGCGGTCGTAGGGCTGTCCATCCCACCAATCGGCGACCTTGATGGCATCAGCACAGCGTGTGTCCGCCTGCAGTTTTAGCCGTTGCAGGTTTTCTTGCAGGCGAGGGATACGCTCCGGGTCACTTTCCAGCGCGGTGAGCAACTTGATTGCGGGTGCGTGTTCCAGCAGGTGTGCAGTTTTTCCACCCGGCGCGGCGCAGGCATCAAGCACCCGTTGTCCGGCTTGTGGATCGAGCAACGGGGCGGCCAATTGGGCGGCGGCGTCCTGGACCGAGACATCGCCCTCGGCAAAGCCGGGCAAGGCCTGAACGGCACAGGGTTCATCCAGGTGAATGGCCGTTTCAGCGTGCTCCGCGGCTTGGCCACGATGGCCGGCCTCAGCCAGCCGTTCGAGATAGTGCTCTCGGCTCTGGTGCTGGAGATTGACTCGCAATGTCATTGGGGCACGGGCCAGATTGGCCTGCAATACGGCTTTCCAATGCGCCGGCCAAGCCGCCTTCAAGGCCTCGATTAGCCAGGCAGGATGGGCGTGGGCGGCTATCGGGCTGAGTTCAATGGCCGCCAGAATTTGCGCCTGCTCCCGCTGTAGCCCGCGCAGGGTGCCGTTGACAAAGCCCTTGGCCCAGCCCTTGCCCAGGGTTTCAGCCAGTGCCACAGTTTCCGCGAGCACTGCGTGCGGGGGAATACGCGTATGCAGCAGTTGATAAATTCCCAGCAACAGTACTATGCGAAGGTCACGATCGCGGGCCTTCATGGGCCGATGGACGCATTTCTCAATGATCGCCTCCAGTTGCGGCAGCCAGCGCAAAACCCCGTGGCAAAGTTCCCCCGCAAGCCCCTGTTCCCGCGGATCGGAAAGTAAGGTGCTGCGTTCGGCTAAAGCCCGGGACAGGGAATGTCCCTCATTGAGGACTTTGAGCAGGGCCTGCAGGGCAAAGCTACGAGCGCGGAGTACGGGTTTTTTTCGGGCCATTTTGGCGTCAGCTCTCGGTGGAAGATGTGCGCGGTGGCCTGAACTTATCCAAGTTGTTCCCCGATAGTCAGCGGACAGGCATTGAGGTAGTCGCCGGCTTTTAGCGCGCGTCCCCCCGGCCGCTGCACGGTCTGAAGGCGTAGCAGGCCGTCGCCGGTAGCCACATCGATGCCGTCGGCAGAGGTCGCAACCACGGAACCCGGGGTGTCGTTGCTGCGGCCCGGAATGTGTCGGGCCTGCCAAATCCGCAATCGGGACTGGTCGCGCGTGGTGTAGGTCACGGGCCAGGGATTGAAGGCCCGAACCTGGCGTTCAAGTATCGCCGCCGGTAACTTCCAGTCCAGCTCACCCTCCTGTTTGCTGAGGCGTTCGGCGTAATTGGCCTGGCGGTCATCCTGGATAGTCGGCTGCAGTGCCCCGCTGGCCAACTTCCCCAGCGCGCTGTTCAGGGTTTCGCGACCCAACACCGCTAGCCGGTCGTGCAGGCTACCGGCGGTATCTTCGGGGAAAATGGGACAGCGGGCGTGCATGAGGATATCGCCGGTGTCGAGCCCCTCGTCCATTTGCATGATGGAAATCCCGGTTTCCTCGTCACCGGCAAGCAGCGCGCGCTGTATGGGGGCGGCACCGCGCCAGCGCGGTAACAGCGAGGCGTGTACATTGATACAGCCATAGCGTGGCAGGGACAGCACCGCGGGGGGCAGGAGCAGGCCGTAGGCGGCCACCACGAGGGCCTCGGGAGCGAGTGCAGCAAGCTGATTCTGGACCTCGGGGTCCTTCAGGCTTTGGGGCTGGAGTACCGGGATGGCGTGTTGGACAGCGAGTTGCTTTACCGGGCTGGGGCGTGATTTCCGGCCGCGTCCGGCGGGCCGATCGGGCTGGGTCAGCACTGCCATCACGTGATACTGCGCGCTCAGCAGGCCGGCGAGAATGGTGGCAGCAAAATCGGGGGTGCCGGCAAATATCAGGGAGCGGGGCGGGTTCATGGTGAGCGGAGTTTCTGCCGGTTGCCGGGCACTCAGGAGTTTTCCCGGCGGCGTTTCAGTGCCTGCTTGCGTATCCTCGAGCGCTTGAGGCCGGAGAGATAGTCGACAAAGAGTTTCCCGTCCAGATGGTCTATTTCGTGCTGTATGCAGTGACTGAGAAAACCCTCCGCCTCAAATTCCACTGTTTTTCCATCTTGATCCCGTCCACGCACACGTACACTTTCGGCCCGCGTGACGGTTTCGTAAACCCCGGGTACCGACAGGCAGCCTTCTTCACGTTCGGAGCTGCCATCTGTGGCCAGGACCTGCGGATTAAACAGGCTTTGGGGGGTATCTCTGGTTTCCGAAACGTCAAATACGATGAGCCGTATGGCCACCCCGACTTGGGTGGCCGCCAGGCCCACACCCGGTGCGGCGTACATGGTTTCAAGCATATCGTCGACTAGTTGACGGTGTTCATCGTCTATCGCAGCAACCGCGTGCGCCGGCTTGCGTAATCTTGGGTCCGGAAAATGGAGTATCGGAAGTATGGCCATGGATCTGAATGGAAACTGATATCGAGCTGCGCACTATACTGCAGTCGGGGCCATCGGTGACGATGGAAATGTGCGGGTTGTACACTGTCGAAGTGTGAGCCCGGCACCATTCTTTTGTTGAAATTTCAGTGTAATATGGCCTATATTTAGACCATTGTGGCAAGTTTAGTGACTTTCCGTGCGTGGCCGCTGGGCGTTATTTGTTGGGGGAGACCATGTCTTTAAAGAAGATCCTTATTTTGTCGTGGTGCCTGTTTTTGGCCTCGGGCGCGGCTCTGGCCGATGCTATTACCCTGAATCCTACGCATCCAGAGCGTTACATTGTCCTCAAGGGCGACACGCTATGGGACATTTCCGGACGTTTTCTGACCGAGCCCTGGCGCTGGCCGGAAATCTGGGAGGTCAATCCCCAGATCCGTAATCCACACCTTATTTATCCCGGCGACGAGATCACTCTTAGCTACAAGGATGGCAAGCCAGTTCTACGGGTTCATCGGCGTGGTCGTCCCACGGTCAAGCTTTCTCCGGGGGTGAGGACTCTTCCGCGGGAAACCGGTGCTATTCCTGCCATTCCCATCGATGCTATCAAGCAATTTCTCAGTCGTCCGCGGGTTGTCAATGAAGGGGAGCTGGATGCAGCACCCTATATCGTCTCCGTGGGCAAGGAACACCTGGTCGCTGGCAAGGAGTTTTCGGTTTACGTGCGTGGCATCAAGGACGGTGAGGCATCGCGCTACGCTGTGCTGCGTAATGGTCCGGCTTACACCCACAGGGTCGAGGGCAAAGAGGAGATCCTTGGCTATGAGGCGGTACACGTCGCTGACGCGTTGCTGGAGCGGGGTGGTGATCCGGTCACGATGCGCCTGACCTCATCCACTCGGGAAGTACGCATTGGTGATCGCTTGCTACCGGTGCAGGATCAGCGCGCCGAACAGAACTTTATTCCGCGTGCTCCCGGGCAAGCCGTTAGCGGCGAGATTATTTCCGTGCTTGACGGGGTCACCCAAGTGGGGCAATACCAGGTGGTCGTGCTCAATATGGGTGAGCGTGAGGGTGTAGAGGTGGGGCATGTCATGGCGGTCTACCAGCGTGGCAAGAAGGTGCGTGATCGTTATGCGGTGGCTCAGGCTACAACGAATCTCAATACCGTCAAGGAAACTGATCCCGACATGCAGGGCGGCTTTGCGGGCTTCTTCGCGTCGGCTGACCGTCTGGTGCGGAGTCTCCATCTTGCGCTGACCCCGAAGATCAAGGCCCATCAAGAGGTACGTTTACCAGAAGAACGTGCCGGCATACTGATGGTGTTCCGGCCTTTCGAGCGGGTTAGTTATGCACTTGTGATGGATGCGATCCGGCCCATGCACGTGGCCGACAGGGTGCGTAATCCCTAGCCGGCAGCTGAATGCTTTATGCGGCACGATATCGCATAAAACTGGCTGAAATGGCCCTTCCACACGGCCGCAAGGATGCAGGATGCCCAAGCCCAGCGCTTCAAAATGTGGTGGCACGGTTGATGGCGCCTTGAAATACTGGCTCGCGCTATATCGAACTCCCGGTATAGGCAGTCGACGCTTTGCCGCCTTATTGGCCCATTTTGGATCCCCCCAAGCGGTATTTCAGGCCGGCCCCGAGCAGTTGCGGGCATTGCGGATTGGCGCTGAGAGTATTGCGGCTATCCAGACACCGGACTGGCACGCGGTCGGGCAGGATCGCGATTGGCTGTCGCTTCCCGGGCACCATCTGCTAACGATCCAGGATCCGGATTACCCGCCATTGTTGCGTGAGATTCCAGATCCACCCCCCTTGCTATTTATCGATGGTCACCCGGAGGCCTTGCAGTCGGTACAAATAGGAATAGTGGGGTCGAGGAATCCGACAGCGGTGGGGCGCGAAACCGCCCATGCCTTTGCAAGAAAGCTGGCTGAGAGCGGCTTGACCATAACCAGTGGTCTGGCACGCGGTATCGATGCCGCAGCACACCGGGGAGTGCTCGCTGGAGCGGGCGAAACGGTGGCGGTAACCGGTTGCGGGCCAGACCGTATTTATCCGGCAGCCCACCGGGAACTGGCCCGGGAGATTGCACAAAGCGGCGCGGTCATCTCGGAATTTCCCATCGGGACACCACCCTCCGCCTCCAACTTTCCCCGCCGCAACCGTATTGTCAGCGGACTGTCGCTCGGGGTTCTCGTGGTCGAGGCAGCGGAGCGCAGTGGCGCCCTGATTACCGCACGCCTGGCCGGTGAGCAGGGCCGGGAGGTCTTTGCCATCCCGGGTTCCATACATAGCCCCCTTGCCCGCGGTTGCAATCGCCTGATCCGGGATGGCGCCAAGTTGGTCCAGACTGAAACGGACATTCTCGAGGAGATTGCTGCCCAGGCCCGTGGCCTGCTGCGCGAGGCGACGGCCCCCGAAAC
This sequence comes from Gammaproteobacteria bacterium, assembly GCA_021773635.1. Taxonomy (GTDB): domain Bacteria; phylum Pseudomonadota; class Gammaproteobacteria; order HK1; family HK1; genus JAJFJV01. Next base: position 231,496 of record JAJFJV010000025.1, read on the forward strand.
ACGGGCAGAAAATTCGGATGAGGAACCGCCAGATCCCGAATATCAGAGCCTGCTGGAGGCCCTGGGATATGAGCCTACGCCCATCGATATATTGGTGGAACGTACTGGATTGACGGCTGATATGCTTTCCTCCATGCTGTTGCGCCTCGAATTACAGGGTGCTGTAGCGTGCGCTGCCGGTGGCGTCTATAGTCGCTGCACGCAAAGGAAATAATTGATGAAAGAAAATGTCCTGGATGTCCTCATGTACCTCTTTGAGCACTACATGGATGAAGAGGTTAATGTGGATTCCGACGAGGAAGTACTGCGCACGGAACTGAGTCAGGCAGGTTTTCCCGAAGGGCAGATCAGCAAGGCTTTTGCCTGGCTGGAGGATTTGCATGAGCAACCCGAAGCCTTCCCGCATGGCTCCCGAAAGCAGCGACAGGCCATGCGTATCTATACCTCTGAAGAGGCGGATAGGCTGGAGGTTGAGGGTCGTGGATTTTTGCTTTTTCTGGAGCAGGTGGGAGTGCTGGACCCGGTGGCCAGGGAGTGTGTGATCGGCAAGGCCATGGCGCTCGAGGTGGAGGAGTTTGACCTTGAACAACTCAAATGGGTCGTGTTGATGGTGCTTTTCAATCGTCCCGCTAGTCGCGAGACGGCGCATTGGATGGAGGACCTGGTTTTCTCCGGCAGTGGCAGTATGCATTAGCCGCGTGCGCCGTTACTACGCAAGAGAATCCACAGCTAAATTTTTCCGGGTATTCCCGGGCCAAGACCCAGGCTGCCCGCCGGTCAGGGCGGACTCACTTTTTTCGTACCCACTCGCAGACATGGAGCGCTCAGCGCTTCGGGCAATGTTATAGAAGCTTTGCAGTGACAGTGGCTACGCTCAACAGAAGAAAATACGGTTAAAGAATGGCCAAGCAACTACTCATCGTAGAATCGCCAGCGAAGGCTCGGACGATCAAAAAATATCTCGGAAAGGGTTTCGAGGTGATGGCTTCCTATGGGCATGTGCGGGATCTGCGCCCGAAGGAAGGTGCAGTGGATCCGGACGATAGCTTTGCCATGCATTACGAGGTTATCGATAAAAGCGAGAAACATGTTTCCGCCATTGTCCGGGCGGCAAAAAAGGCCGAGGAAATTTATCTGGCAACTGACCCGGATCGTGAGGGCGAGGCCATTTCCTGGCATCTGGTGGAAATCCTCAAGGAACGCAAGGCGCTGGAGGACAAGTTGGTTCGACGCGTCGTGTTTCACGAGATAACCAAGCGCGCCATCCTGGAGGCGATGGAGGCCGCACGGGAGCTGGAAACCGATCTGGTCAATGCCCAGCAGGCACGGCGTGCGCTGGATTATCTGGTGGGTTTTAACCTCTCGCCGCTGTTGTGGAAAAAGATCCGGCGCGGTCTTTCCGCGGGCCGGGTGCAGAGCCCTGCGTTGCGGATGATCGTGGAGCGTGAGGAAGAGATCGAGCGTTTTGTGGCCCGCGAGTACTGGACCGTTGAGGGCGATCTTTCGCATTCCGGGCAGGGCTTTCTCTCCAGGCTACACACCTATCAGGGTGACAAACTCAGTCAGTTCAGTCTGGAAAACGAAGCCCAGACATTGGCGGTGGAAAAGGCCTTGCGCGAGCAGGCTGATGGCAAGCTGCTGGTCAGTGAGGTTAAGAAGCGCAAACGCCGGCGTAACCCGGCTCCGCCCTTTACCACCTCGACCTTGCAGCAGGAGGCGGCGCGCAAGCTCAGCTTCACCGCCCAGCGCACCATGCGGGTGGCGCAGCAGCTCTACGAGGGCATTCAGACCGACGACGGCCCGGTGGGCCTTATCACCTACATGCGTACCGACTCGGTCAATCTCGCCCAGGAGGCAGTGGAGGAGATTCGCAGTTTTATTGCGAGCGAGTACGGCGCAGAAAATGTGCCCAAGAGTCCGCGGGTTTTCAAAACCAAGGCGAAGAATGCTCAAGAGGCCCATGAGGGAGTGAGGCCCACCTCGGTATTGCGTCGTCCTGAGGACCTGAGCAACACCCTGACGGCCGAGCAGCTCAAGCTCTATAGCCTTATCTGGAAGCGGGCGGTGGCCTGTCAGATGGAGGTGGCGGTGATGGATACGGTGACCGTTACCCTGGATTGTGGCGAGGACAGTAGTTTCCGGGCCGTGGGCTCCACCATTGTTTCCGCCGGCTTTCTGAAGGTTTATGAAGAGGGCAGCGATAGCGCACCGTCAGCCGCGGGCAAGGAGAATCGGTTGCCGCCGCTGGAAAAGGGCGACCAGGTGGATTTGGTGGAAATTCGGTCCATCCAGCACTTTACCGAGCCTCCACCCCGTTTTTCCGAGGCCAGCCTGGTGAAGACCCTGGAAGAGTACGAAATTGGTCGTCCTTCTACTTATGCGAGCATCATCTCCACGCTCCAGCAGCGTGAATATGTGACCCTGGAAAAGCGCCGCTTTCAGCCTACCGATGTGGGTCGGGTGGTGAGTCGCTTTCTTACCGAGCATTTCACGCCCTATGTTGACTATAAATTTACCGCCGGCCTGGAAGATGAGCTGGATGCGATTTCGCGTGGCGAAAAGGCGTGGGTACCGGTACTGGAGGGATTCTGGGGAGATTTCAAAAAGCGCGTGGACGAGAAGGCCGAGAGCGTACAACGCAGCGATGTGACCCAGGAAAAGATGGACGAAAAATGTCCTCGTTGTGGCAGCCCACTGTCTATACGTCTTGGTCGACGAGGGCGTTTCATCGGTTGTACTGCGTATCCTGAATGCACCTATACCCGTAATCTGGGTGAGGATGTGGACGGGGATAACGATGAGCCGGAGATCGTGGAAGGCCGGCAGTGCCCGGAATGTGAGTCCCCGCTGGCCATCAAGCGCGGACGTTACGGCAAGTTTATCGGATGCACCGCCTACCCGAAATGCAAGCACATGGAGCCTTTGGAAAAGCCCCGGGATACCGGTGTGCTTTGCCCGGAATGCAGCAAGGCGAATCTGCTGGAGCGCAAATCACGGCGCGGCAAGATCTTTTATTCCTGTGCCCGTTATCCCGACTGCAAGTACGCGGTCTGGAATGAGCCCGTTGCCGAGCCCTGTCCCGATTGCAGCTGGCCGCTACTGACCATCAAAACCACCAAACGGAGGGGTCGCGAGAAGGTGTGTCCACAGAAGGAATGTTCATTCAGCGTATCGCTGGAGGAGCCGGCGGAAGAATCTTCCAGCTGAGTCTGGCGTTGCCAGCGGATGAACGCGAGCATACAAGATCGTCTTGAAGCTGTGCGCGGTGCCTTTCTGGAACTGCAGCAGACCATTTGCGCCGGGCTTGAACAGGAAGACGGTCAAGGCACATTTCATGAGGATCGGTGGTCACGGCCGGAGGGAGGCGGTGGTCGCTCTCGTGTGTTGACCGGAGGTGGAGTTTTCGAGCAGGCCGGGGTTAATTACTCCCGGGTTTGCGGTGCCCATCTACCCGCCTCGGCGACGGCTCGCCGGCCAGAACTGGCGGGGCGCTCTTTCCAGGCCATCGGAATTTCGCTGGTGGTGCACCCTCATAACCCCTACGTGCCCACGACCCACTGCAACGTGCGCTTCTTCCTGGCCGAGAAACCGGGGGCCGAGCCGGTATGGTGGTTTGGCGGTGGCTTTGATCTCACGCCTTACTACGCCTTTCCGGAAGATGTAGTTGGGTGGCATCAGGCTGCACGGGATATCTGTGCGCCCTATGGCAAAGAGACTTATCCCCGCTTCAAGCAGTGGTGTGACGAGTATTTCTATCTACCCCATCGTCAGGAGCAACGAGGTATCGGCGGGATATTTTTCGATGATCTCAATGACTGGGGCTTTGAGCGAAGCTTCAATTTTGTGCGAGCTGTCGGCGATGGCTTTCTGCCCGCCTATCGCGCAATAGTGAATCGCCGAAAGGCCATCTCCTACGGTGAGCGGGAACGGGATTTTCAGCTCTATCGTCGTGGGCGCTACGTAGAATTCAACCTCATCTACGACCGTGGCACACTGTTTGGCCTGCAGTCCGGGGGGCGGGTAGCTTCTATCCTGATGTCGCTGCCCCCTGAGGTGAAGTGGGGCTACGACTGGCAGCCCGAGCCGGGTACACCGGAATCTCAATTGGCCTCTGAATTTCTGCAACGTCGGGACTGGTTGGCGATGCCAAGAGAATCCTCCGTACGACCCACTGAATAGTCCTGGTTTTAGTCCCTGGATCGTCTTGACAGGCGACCGCCCCTCAAACAAAATACGCTGCTTGCTTTTTGGAGGGGTTCCCGAGTGGCCAAAGGGATCAGACTGTAAATCTGACGGCTCAGCCTTCGGAGGTTCGAATCCTCCCCCCTCCACCACTGAACCTGAAGAGGTGGGCGCTGGCGGGGCTTGGGTCCGGGGTTTCAGGCGGGTGTAGTTCAATGGTAGAACTTCAGCCTTCCAAGCTGAATACGTGGGTTCGATTCCCATCACCCGCTCCAGGTTTTGGCGTGTAGTGCGGCCCGGGAAAGCAGGGTGTTTTCTGCCCATATAGCTCAGTCGGTAGAGCACTTCCTTGGTAAGGAAGAGGTCATCGGTTCAAATCCGATTATGGGCTCCATATTTTTGTTGCAAAGCAGGGTGTATTGGTAGCTTTTCAAGCACCCTGAATAGTCGTTGGGCTGGGTTTTAGCCTGAATTTAATATCTGCGGGGGAGGCCATTTAATGTCGAAGGAAAAATTTGAGCGGACAAAGCCGCACGTAAACGTCGGAACCATCGGTCACGTTGACCACGGCAAGACCACGCTGACGGCGGCCATGACCAAGGTTTTATCACTGGCCCACGGTGGTGACGCCAAGGCCTTTG
>JAJFJV010000026.1 GCA_021773635.1 Gammaproteobacteria bacterium
TTGGCCAGCACCTCTTCCGCTACAAAGACACCATCCTTGCCAATTCGCCCGCGGGCGACGATGCCCTGACCCTCACGAAACAGGTCGGGAAGGATGCCGGTATAGACAACGGTAATACGCTCTGCGGTATCGGTGAGGTCAAAGTGGACCGTAACCCCCCGGGTTTCCCGCCGAACACTTCCTGCTACCACGAGCCCGCCCACGCGAACCGTGTGGTTTCCCGGAGCCTCGCCTGACTTAATCTGGGTCGGGCTATAGAAATAAAGCATATTCTCGCCGATGGCCCGAATCACCAGAACACCGGCCAGGGCCACGCCAAGTAACATAATGGCAACGAAGATCATGCGTTGTCGCCGTGGCTTCATGGTTTTGATACTCCCGGTGAATTGGCAGGTCGCAGGGATAGTCTGCGTTGCAGTCCACGGAGCCGCCACAGGGGCCCGATAATGTTGTAGCTGAGCATTACGGCGGCCAGGCCATAAGAGCCCCAGACGTAAAAAGCGTAGCCGCCCATATGAAAAAATTCTGCCAGGTTATCCATGATTTTTCAGGGCATCCCGAATCCAGTTGCTGTTGTGCTCGCGCTCGAGCAGTTCTGCCCTTGCGCGCATCAGCAGTGAGGTTGCGTAGTAGAACTTGCAGGCCAACGCCATGATCAGCAGCGGTACCAGCATGCTGGTATGAATGGACGGCGCGCCCATTTTGGAGACGGTGGCGCCCTGATGCAGGGTATTCCACCACTCCACCGAGAAATGGATGATGGGAATATTGATCATCCCCACCAGCGCGAGGATGGCGCTCGCCCGACTCGCGGTGCGTTTGTCTTCACCGGCTGATTGCAGGGCAATGACTCCGAAATATAGGAACAGCAGGATAAGTTCAGAGGTCAGGCGCGCATCCCACACCCACCAGGTGCCCCACATGGGTTTCCCCCACAGTGAGCCGGTGGCGAGTGCGATGAAGGTGAAGGAGGCACCGATGGGGGCGCTGCAAGCCGCTACGACCTCTGCGAGTTTGATATGCCAAATCAGGCCAATACCGCCGGCGGCGGCCATCACCACGTAGATAAACAGCGACATCCAGGCACTGGGGACGTGGATGAAAATAATGCGGTAACTGTCGCCCTGCTGGTAGTCGGCCGGAGCCAGGACCAGACCGCCGTAGAGACCAGCCAGCAGCAATAGTCCGGTTATGGCCGCGAGCCACGGCGTGGCCTTGCCCGCAAAGCGATAAAAGTAGGCCGGGGAGGAAAATCTATGGAGCCAGTACCACATATATATGCCTGCTTACACTTAATGGATGCTGATTTTCAGCGCTGCTGCTGCCGCCAGCGGGGCCAGGGAGCAGGACAGTAGCAGCAAGCCCCCGAGAAAGTACAGTTGGCCGGTAACTATCAGGCCGTCGGCCGCTGCTGCTACCGCGTTGGCGGCAAAAATAAGTACCGGAAGGTAAAGCGGCAGCACCAGCAGCGACAGCAGGGCGCCTCCCCGGCGCAGGCCCACGGTGAGGGCAACACCAATGGCACCCACCATGCTTAGTACCGGAGTACCCAGGGCAAGGGTGATCAACAGGGTCGGCATAGCCTCTGTGGGCAAGGCCAGAAAAACGCCCAACAGGGGGGCTATTAGCAGAAGCGGAAGGCCACTAACCAGCCAGTGGGCCAGTACTTTGGCAAGCACCAGGATGGTTGGCGGGCAGGGACTCAGCAGTAACTGCTCCAGTGAGCCGTCCTCAAAATCCGAGCGGAACATGCGTTCCAGCGACAACAGGGTCGAGAGCAGGGCAGCAACCCAGATAATCCCCGGGGCCAGCGTTTGCAAGACTGCCTGGGAGGGGCTGATGGCCAATGGAAAAAGAGTGACGACGATGACAAAAAATAACAGCGGGTTGACCACCTCGCTGCGGCGCCGAAGGGCGAGCAGAAGATCGCGTGAAAGTACGGCCATGAACGCCCTGGAGATGGAGAAAGTTCTCATGTAGTGAGGTGTAGCTCGCGGTGGATACCCGGTTCCAGGGGAATGGCGTGATGACTGGTGATAACCACACATCCACCGTTGCTGGCGTGTTGGTGAAGCATCGCCTCCATGACGCCAATACTGGACTGATCCAGAGCAGTAAACGGTTCATCCAGTACCCACAGGCGGGCGGCATTTAGCAAAAGGCGCGCTAGGGCGACCCGGCGACGTTGCCCGGCGGACAGGACATAGGCGGGAAGGTGAGTTTGCGCCGTAAGCCCAAAGTGGGCCAGGGCTTGCTCCGCGCTAAGTTCCGGGCTCTTGGCGGAGAGCGCGACTGCAAAACGAAGGTTCTCCAAGGCGCTAAGTTCTTGTTTTATGCCGTCATGATGACCGATATGGATGACATCGTCCGAAAATGTGCTTTCATCATCTCTGATGTCCTTTTCTTGCCAGAGGATTTCCCCGGTTGCTGGGCGGGTCAGGCCACACAGGGCGCGAAGCAAGGTGGTTTTACCACAGCCGTTGGCCCCATGGACCTGCAGTACCTCACCAGCATGCAGATGAAGGTTGAGACCACTGAAAAGGATTCGGTCGCCTCGCTCACAACCGAGATCTACCGCGCGTAACACTCTCTATATATCCTTTACTTGCATGTGAGCGAAGAGCCTGAGATGAAGCCGCTCATCTTACCCGTGGGTTGGACGCAGGAATAGGGAATCGCATTGTCACAAAAATTCCGGCAGGACTGTCGCTGCTTCCAAAAAAAGAAAACGCTCGCGGCAAAGAAAGGGGGGAGGGTTGCCGGCGAGCGCTGGAAAGTTCCAGAGAGGAGTAGTTTCAAGTTCAATCTAGTCCAGCGATAAGAAAGTAACTGTGACTTGAGTCACAGAGGGGCAATATCAGGCTAGAAGTTTGCTGGAAAGCCGATGACTTTGTGAACCTGTAGCCACAAATGCAACTTGATTGATCCAGCTTTACTGAAAATGAGTAAAGCTTGTCCTTCATTTAGTGAACAAAGCCGCCAAGTGTGACTTTAGTTGTCGTATGTAAATATAAGTTTCATTCTGATCTATTTGCAGTAATTCCGGGTATTTTCCCTGAAAGAGATATTAAATATGACAATTTGGTTACCACTTCGGATTGTGCGAGGATGTATGCTAATCTTAATAATTAAAATAAGAATATACTTGTAACGTATTGTTTATTATATATTAAGTAATGTGAAATAACTCGTTTCTCTGAGTTTGGCATGAACTTTGGTATGTATATGGTCGAAGGGCGAGAGGGAGGCTGGTTGTTTGCTGTAACTGACTGATAATGGTGTGAAACATGTGGGCTATAGAGAATCTGAAGGATTTTGAATATACCCTGAGCGTGCGCTCGAAGGTTCCACCACAGCGTCTGAGCGGGCTGATGGATTGCTCTGAATCCGAGGTCCAGCGTCAGGCCAAGAGTGTTGAACGAACCCTCAAACGTTTTGCCCAAGCAGTTGTGGGCAGCCTGGATAATTCTGCGAAGGTCGATAGCTTTTTACAGGAACTCGACCTCAAATGTATCTCCAAGGATCATGACTGGCGGGCAATTTTTGCCGAAATTCGCGCCCAGGATGTGGCTTTTGAGGGGCACAAGCGAATTCTGCTGGTGAAGTACATGCAGTACCTGAGTTTTCGCAAAGAGCTTCTGGATTTTATCTGCCAGAAGAGGGCGGGGCTGGAGCAAACCGCGTCCCATACAAGTGTGAACGTATCTCAGCCTCCCGGTGGGGTTGCTCTTCAGCAAGGGGTGGCGGCCAGAACACCGGTGCCCAAGTCTTTCGAGCGATTACCCCTGGGGGAACTCGTGGAGATCCCCATCACTACCAAAGGGTGCCTGGATATACATCTGGCTGGACGTCGTTTTCGTCTTTCCGGAGGACGCCACCCCTGTTTTGTTGCAGAAAATGGTGTTACTCATTTCCTCACCCGCGGCCGGAATATTGTCGGCAGACATCCGGAAAGCGATATCGTCATCGATTCCGATTTTTTTGATGTTTCCCGGACTCACCTGCTCATTGAGTGGGATGGTAGCAAGTTTGCCAACCTGACTGACCTCTCTTCTCGTGGTACCTATCTGCCCGCGGAATTGGTACCACCTCGCCAACGCTAAGGGCATGACGGCATACAAATTCCTTAATATTTCTCTGGGGCATCAAATGGGTAGGGCATAAGTGGGAACACATTTTGATTTACTGGCTATCGGGGCGGGTAGTGGTGGGCTTTCGGTCGTTGAGCGTGCGGCGGCCCATGGTGCTTCCTGCGCGATTGTGGAGCCGCATGAACTGGGAGGAACCTGCGTCAATCGTGGCTGTGTGCCAAAAAAGATGATGTGGTACGGGGCATCGTTGGCTCATAGCTTGCGCGAATCCGTGGATTACGGCTTCAGCCTTTCGACCGGGAAATTCGATTGGCAGCGACTGAAAACCGTCCGTGAAGCCTACATCGAAGATATACGAGGGTGGTATGGGGGTTCTCTGGCTGATGCAGGAATAGAGAAAATTGAGGGTGCAGCGTGGTTTACCGCACCTCATACCGTGGTGGTGGACAATAAATCATACAGCGCAGAGCACATAGTTATCGCTACGGGTAGTTCTCCGCTTATACCTGAAATTCCAGGGGCTGAACTCGGTATCAGTTCGGACGGCTTTTTTAAGCTTGAACGTTGCCCGCAACGAGTCGCCTTGATCGGTGGAGGGTACATTGCGGTAGAAATTGCCTGCATGTTGAAGGCCTATGGGGCCGAAGTCACCCTGATACTGCGCGGATCCCAGCTATTACGGCATTTTGACAACATGTTGCGCGAAGTTTTGCTGGAGGAAATGCTCGATAGCGGCATCAATATCCTTTCCTCGGTACAGGTTCAGCGGGTTCGGGAAGCGGCAAGCGGGGAGAAAAGCCTCTCATGCAACACCGGGCTGGAACTGGGTGGTTTTGATCTGTTGTTGTGGGCTACCGGGCGCACACCCAATACTGCTGGTTTGGGGCTGGAAAGCGTGGGTGTGAAAACCCGGGAGGATGGCCACATTCTCACTGACGACTACCAGAGCACGAATATTCCGGGGCTTTATGCGATAGGCGACGTGACGGGCCGTTACCCCTTGACTCCGGTGGCGGTCGCGGCGGGTCGTCGGCTTGCCGATCGTCTGTTTGGTGGGATGCCTGATCGTCATCTGGAGTACCAGAATATTCCTACCGTCGTTTTCAGCCATCCGCCACTTGGCTCTGTAGGATTGACCGAGGCGGAGGCTCGGGAGCGCCATGGGCGGGCGGTCAAGATTTACCAGAGTCGGTTCAGCCCAATGTACGCGGTACCTCTGGAGCATGGGCGAAAATCGGCGATGAAACTGGTGACTGTGGGTGCAGAAGAGAGAGTAGTGGGGTGTCATGTTATCGGCCCTGGTGCCGATGAGATGTTACAGGGTTTTGCTGTCGCGCTCAGAATGGGGGCTACCAAGGCGGATTTTGATGATACCGTCGCAATTCATCCCACCAGTGCGGAAGAATTGGTCACCATGAGATAGCGGGTGCGTGTATGAGGCATTGCAGGCTGGACAATAAATTGAGCAGTTGCTCACATTATTGTCCATCACTTGTTCTTAGTGCTTTGACGGAGGTACTGGCATGAAACATTTTCTGCGCTTTCTCACGGAGGATGACCACCGCGTGTTGATGGATTCAGTAGAGCAACTTCGGGTGGCCGAAGGAGCGACTATCCTGCGTGAGGGTGAGAAACGACACGCCATATTTCTCATCCTTCAGGGGGATGCCCGCGTCGAGCGGACACACGGGGACTTCAATATCGAGATATCACACCTTGAAGAGGGTGAGATATTTGGCGAAATGAGCTTTATCGAGGGTTTCGTTGCCAGTGCCAACGTGGTTGCCGCGAGCGCGATGAAGCTGGCGGTGATCGAATCTGCCGTGATTGAAGGCCTGGCAGTTGCTGATCCGGGCTTCAGTGGGCGATTCTACCAGTCACTGACCGAGATTCTCTCCAGACGGTTACGCGAAACCACCACACGTGGCCTGTCAGAGTACACATGGGGAGGCGGGATCCGGCGAGTTCCGGAAAAGGAGGCCCCTGCCGAAATGAAGTCGGTGTGGACGGGTGGTAGCCCCTTGCGGGATAAAGAATTTTTAGCTTAATTTACGAAACAGCGTTGATCGGCCAAGGCGCCCCGTAATTGACCCAGACGTTGGTATAAGCCCGTTTTTTCTCCCGCGCTCAGGTAAGCGCGGGAAGCGGAGTATCCCAGATAATAAAAGGCAGGCGTGATAACGAGTCCTGCGGCAACGGCTGCCTGATTGCGGGGATCAGCCCAGTAGTTGCCGGGGAGGCCATTTAGCCGGGCGGTGAGTACATTGGTTTCACGGTAGAGCTCCCGACAACCCCGCTGGGCATCTGCAAATTCCTGGGCGGAAATGCCGGGTGCCGTGATTGTTGAGAAGGCGTGGGCGGTGGCCACGGGCGCCAGGCTAATAAGACTACAGAGCAGGCTGGAAAACAGAATGCGGGACATGGGATTTTTCCTCCAGACAGGGTTTGGGGCTGTTAGGCAGCTTAGCGGCCGGTTTGCCGAACAGTTTAGCTTGCATGGCAGACGGCGTTTCAATGCAGACACGCTTTTATCCGGAAATTTTGCCTGATGTCCATATTGCGGTGGATTTTCATCAGCTTCCCCCTGCTTCTCATACTGCTGGCGACTCTCTTCTGGGGGTTATTGCATTCGATTGATCGCGAGGTTTATCGGCAATTATTGGAAACCGAGATTTCACGGTTAACCGGGAGAGCTTTTCAAGTTGAGGGAGCCTTGGGCGTGGAGCTATTGCCCCGGCCAGCACTTGTCGCCGGCGGGGTGAGTTTGGCCAATGCCCCTTGGGGCAGTCGAAAAAAAATGCTGGAGCTCGGTCATCTGCGTATGGAGCTGGCATTACGCCCTTTATTGGATGGGCGTATCTCCATCACCAGAATTGTGGTCTCCGAGCTGCAGTTATTGTTGGAAAGAAGCCCCGAGAACAAGCCCAACTGGCATTTTGAGAGCCACAGTGATGGAGCCGGTGGAAATATACTGGCTGATGGATTTGCCCTATGGGACATCCATCAGGTGCTTGCCCATAAGGCAAGGCTCACCATAAACGATGGTGATGAGCCTCTGCATATCCAGGCAGAGGCTTTGCGGCTTCGAGCGTTGAATCGGAGTAGCCCGCTGGAGGTCTATCTGAAAGGTGAGGTACTGGAACGAAATTTCATATTTTCCGGGGCAATCGAAAATATGTCGCGGCTACTTGCCAATGAAGTGATAACGCTTCGGGGCAAGGCCATTCATGGAAGTTCAGAACTGAGGTTTCAGGGGGAATTGGAGCAGCCGCTTGATATGGGGGTGCCACGACTAACGCTGTCGGGTGAGGGGCCAGCACTCGCTGAAATACTTCCGGATTTGCCGGCCAATATTGCATTTCTTCCTTATCAGTTTCTGTTTTCAGCAAGAACTGACGCGTCGAAGTGGATTGTGGACGGAATTCGTCTGGAGGTTGGGGGAAATAGTCTGTCCGGGGAGGTGACCCTCGATCCGGGCAAGAAACAGGCCCGGCTGGAAACGTCCATGATTGCTATTGAAGGACCGGAACTGCGGGTGCTTTTCCCAACGTTACCGGCCTGGATCGGGGATGTTCCTTATCAGCTTTCCGTCATGGCCAGCGGCGACATCACACATTGGAACCTGAGAAAACTCCAGTTCAAGGTGGGGGAGAATCGGCTGACGGGAGATTTGACGGTGGACCGGAGCGGAAAGCGACCACTGATTGCGGGCGAACTGCATGCCACGCTACTACAGCTCCCCGACAAGCTATTCAAGGAAACCGACGTTGTGGGGGAATCGTTGAATGGAGATGACGGCCTGTTCAGCACTGAAGAGATCGATAGTGAAGCCCTGTCATGGGTGGATGGAAATCTGACCCTGCAGGTGGAGTCATTAAAGAGTGCGGTGCTACCGATAAATAATCTGCATGCCCGGTTACAGCTGGAAGACGGATACTTGCAGCTGACATCGCTGCAACTGGCTGCTGCTGGCGGAACCCTCACGGCTTCCGGGAGTATCCATGGGGCGGAATCCGGGCAGGTTGCTCTCAAGGCGAGCGGTAAGAAACTCGATTTGCTCCGGCTGGCAGACCCACTGGGACTGGACGCCGATGAACTCAGTGGAAAGATCGATTTTACCCTCGACTTGAACGCCCACGGGCGCTCACCCGCCACACTTGCCAAGAGCCTCAATGGTGATGTGAAATTACTACTGACCGACGGGCGTGTGCGCGCCGGGATGCATGAATATCTGGTGGGGGGACTCAGCACCATACTCGGTGCGTTCTTTAGTAAGCAGTCGGATACGTCAACGATACATTGTGCCGTCGCTCACATGCATTTTCAGCAGGGTAGAGGTGAAAGTCGCCTGCTGGTGGTGGATACCGAACACTCGCTCCTGAAAGGGAAGGGAAAACTCGATTTACAGCAGGAGAGTCTGGATTTTCTCGTTGAGCCCAAGCCCAAGGGAGTAACCCTCAACCTTGGCGTGCCGATGAGAATTCACGGCCCGATACGGGAACCGGTGGCGTCGCCACAGGCGCTAGGCGCAGCGCGCAAGATTGGCGGTTTGCTCGGCATAATTTTTTTCCCGCCCGCTGCCTTGCTGGGTTTGGGGGAATTGGGGGCGGGAGAAGCCCCGGCTTGCAGCAAGGCACTCGGAGCAAACCAGCTGAAAGAAGTGCCTCCTTTAAATTAATCCGGGTCTTTGCGGGTCTTCTCGGATAGTTGCCCGTCTCCCGGGCTGACATCCGGTACGCGATTAGGGGTTTTTTGAGGCGCGGCTGCCACTGGTTTTGCCGCTGGGCCCGAGGCTTTTATTGGTGTTTCGACGGTCGCTTTCACTGGAGTAGCCTGGACCGGTGTCTCGGGGATTTTTTTAGCCGTGGGCGCCTTCTCAGGGCTCGTTTTTTCGCCACTTCCAGCACTTTTATCCACCGTTCTCCGCCTTGACGGGACATCGGCTTTCGCCTTTTCTGTCTGCGACCTCGATGGCTCGGCAGGTGTCTTGGATGCAGGTTGGGCTGCCACCTTTTGTGCCGACTCTGATGCCTTGGGTGCAGCTGGTTGTTCGTTTACGCGAGATGCGGATTTTTCCTCACTGGCAGCTGGAGTCTTGGTGTCTCCCCCCGATTCGTTGGCCTTGCTGTCTTGTTGATTTTCTGCCGCCGCGGTTCCGGGCTGACGTCCACGTCCACGTCCACGGCCGCGACCGCCTCGTCGGCGCCCCCGGCGAGGAGCCGTGCCAGATTGTTCCTGCCCGGCCTGCTGAGCGTTCCCCTCCGGTTTCGTCCTTGTTTCCTTACTGGCTTGCGGTTCGTTTGCCTCTGCCGCCGGTGTTTGTTTCGGGCTGCGTGCCCCTTCTCCGGCAGCCTTGCGGGTACGCCGGTCATCCGGGCGACGTCTGTTTGCACCACCTCGGCGCCCACTGCCCCGGCGGCGATTGCTTGCCGGGCGTGCTGTCTGCTGCTGTGCCTGCTGGCGAGCACCTCTACGCGGGGTTTCAGCAGATCTGGCCGGTGCTTTTGCGCTCTCTTCAGCGGGAGCCTCGGGGGTCTGTTCCTCGCTGGAATCCTTGTCGTTGCTGAACAGGTTCGATAGAAATTTCTTGATAAGGCCGGTTTCTTCTTTCTCGCCTGTTGTGGTCGTGGTAACAGGTGTTTGCCGCACGACACCCTTTACCGCTGGTTCCGGTGTGTGTGCCTGAGGCTTGTCGGCCAGTAATTCCAGTTCAGCCTCCGGGGCAGTCCCGCTCAGTTTATAACTGGGCTGTGTCTGGGCCTCGTGTTGGCTGTCATTGTCCCGAACGCGTTCTACGATGTAATTCGGGGATTCAAGGGCAGGATCGGGTACCAGGACGACATGTATCCCCTGGCGTTGTTCCAACTCGTGGATACTTTCCCGCTTTTCATTAAGCAAAAAGGTGCCAACGTTAAGGGGCACCTTGACCATGATTTTCCCGGTTTTCTCTTTCAACGCCTCTTCGTCAATAAGGCGAAGGATGGAGAGGGCAAGGGATTCGGCGCTGCGAATTTGTCCATGGCCGTTGCAGCGCGGGCATACGCTCAGACTCGATTCGCCCAGCGAGGGACGTAATCGTTGTCTGGACATTTCCAGCAGCCCAAAGCGAGAGATTCGGGCCACCTGTATGCGCGCCCGATCCGGGCGCAGTGCGTCGCGCAGGCGTTGCTCTACTGCGCGCTGGTTACGAGCCGGGCTCATATCGATAAAGTCGATTACGACGAGTCCACCCAGATCGCGCAAGCGCAGTTGGCGGGCAATTTCGTCGGCTGCCTCAAGATTGGTATTAAGGGCGGTTTCTTCGATATCTCCGCCCTTGGTTGCCCGCGCCGAGTTGATGTCGATAGATACCAGCGCTTCGGTATGATCGATAACCAGAGAGCCACCGGAGGGCAAGCTGATGGAGTGACTAAAGGCTGACTCGATCTGACTTTCGATCTGGTAACGGCTGAAAAGTGGAGTGTTGTCCTGGTAGAACTTGAGCTTGGACAGGTTGTGCGGCATGACGTGGCGAATGAACTCATTCGCTTCGTTGTACAGGGCTTCATCGTCGATAAGAATCTCACCGATATCCCGCCGAAAATAGTCGCGGATGGCTCGGATAATGAGATTGCTTTCCTGATGAATGAGTGCCGGTGGAGATAACTCCTGCGAGGCGGTATCAATGGCGCCCCACAGCTGGAGCAGATAATCCAGGTCCGCCTGGAGTTCTTCCTCATTCCGGCCTACCCCGGCGGTACGAACGATGAGGCCCATACCCTCGGGGATCTCAAGGTTACTCAGGGTTTCCCGCAGGTTGCTGCGCTCATCCCCCTCCACCCGGCGTGAGATACCACCGGCACGTGGATTGTTAGGCATCAGCACGAGGTAGCGCCCGGCCAGGCTGATGAAGGTGGTCAGTGCGGCCCCCTTGTTGCCGCGTTCTTCCTTGTCCACCTGCACCAGTAGCTTCTGGCCTTCCCGAAGGACATCCTTAATGGATGGGCGACCACCACCAGAAGACTCTTTGCTTTTCCCGAAGTATTGCCGTGAGACCTCTTTAAACGGCAAAAATCCGTGCCGTTTGGAGCCATAATCGACAAAGGCTGCTTCCAGGCTGGGTTCGATGCGGGTGATTTTTGCGAGGTAAATGTTGGACTTTTTCTGGCCTCTGGATGGCACCTCGATATCGAGGTTAGAGAGGCGCTGGCCATCGGCAATTGCGACCCGCAGTTCTTCTGGCTGGGTCGCGTTGATCAGCATTCTTTTCATCTAAATACTCCTTGGCCATGCAAGGGCCCGGGCATTAAATGCAGGCGGGCACAAGCGCGGCTGGCGGATTTATGCCATGGCAGGAGCAGTGGGAGATAGGCGCATAGCGCCCGGATAGGGGAAAACCGGAACCCAAACAATTGGTTGCCGGAATATATGGTGGACAACTCGCCGGCCCTTCAGCAAGTAAAATAAGGCACCGACGTGCCTGCCAAAGCAGGCGTCCCGGGAAATTTTCCCAAGGTTGTTTCACGCGGCCGAGCCTGCGTGAACGGTCGCGCAGGGCAATCCAACTTGATGGATCCCGCGCAACACCACGGCCCCCTGGCCGTTCAAAACCGCTCGTGCCGTCCGTCGACATGACGGATGACATCAAATCTGTTTTTTTCAAGGGCGCATCGACAAGGATGTTCCCCGGCGGCGGCCGATATCGTGCATCGTGCCGCTGACTGTAATTCTTGCCACAGCGGTTAAGCTCGTTGCTGTGCGCCGCCGACTATAGCATGGGGGTCGGGCGCATCAAACTGCTATCATGCGGCCCATGTTAAACCTGTTTTTCAATACTATGGAATCGCCTGTAGCTTGGGTTGCCCCCTATGTAGGCGGGTGTCCCGCATGAGCCGGGAGCAATCTGGCCTGATTCGCTCGGCGGTTCAGCTGGTCGAGATCGATAGCCATCATGAAGGGCAGCGAATCGATAATTTTCTCCATTATTGCCTGAAGGATATTCCCAAGACACGGATCTACAGGATCCTTCGCAAAGGGGAGGTGCGGGTAAATAAAGGGAGAATTCGTCAGGGGTATCGCCTGCAGAAGGGCGATATTGTGCGCATCCCCCCGCTTTCCCGGCGTCCGCTCCAGGCCCCGCCTCCACGCAACGAAAAGCTGCTACAACGTATTGCCAGCAGAATCCTCCAGGAGGATAAACGCGTGCTGGTACTGAATAAGCCGTCCGGTATTGCCGTACACGGGGGAAGTGGTATCAGCCTGGGGGTGATTGAGGCCCTGCGGACATTGCGTGGCGAGGGCGCCTATCTTGAACTGGTTCACCGCCTGGACCGGGAAACCTCGGGCTGTCTGGTGATCGCCAAACGGCGGAGTGCTTTACGCTATCTCCATGAGTGTCTGCGGGAGCAGCGGGTGCGCAAATGCTACTTCGCACTGGTTAAGGGGCGCTGGACTGAGCGTAAGGCAGTCACTGGTGCATTGCAGAAATATGGCACGCGTTCCGGTGAGCGGGTGGTGCGTATGGCGCCCGATGGCAAGCCGGCGACGACCCATTTTGAGCCACTGGCAAGTACCGCTGACTATAGTTTGATGCGGGTAAAGCCATTGACTGGTCGAACCCATCAAATTCGTGTTCATGCGGCTGAGAGCGGACACCCTATTGCCGGGGATTCAAAGTACGGCGATGCGGAATTCAATCGTGAAATGCGCGCTCGGGGTAGCCTGAACAGGCTCTTTCTCCATGCCGCCAGCCTGGCATATCCCGCGGCTGAAGACGGAAAGACGATCCTTCTGAAAGCTCCGTTGGACGAGGAACTTGGAAACGTGCTGAAAAAGTTGGGCCTGAGTGCGAGTTACGACTCTTGAGTAAGGGGCAGCGCCTGCTGGTTTTTGACTGGGATGGGACGCTACTCGATTCCACTGCGGTAATCGTCGCCGCTGCCCAGGCGGCTACCACGGATCTTGATATTGAGCAGCCATCAGAGGCATGTATCCGCGGAATTATTGGTCTCAATCTGGCGGATGCTATAGCGAGATTGTTTCCCGCAGAAGATGCCAGTTTTTGTGAGGTTTTCAGGCAAAGCTATCGAGCCCGCTTTGCCGAAATACATCAATGCTCACCAACCAAACTATTTCCAGAGGTTCCCTCGGTACTGGGCTCTCTGGTGGATATGGGCTATGTCCTGGCTATCGCTACCGGCAAGGCGCGCAAGGGTTTTGAGCTGGAAGCCGGGCGTACTGGTGTAGAGAGATATTTTCGCGCGACCCGCTGCGCCGATGAGGCGCCCTCCAAGCCTCACCCGGCGATGCTGCTACAGCTTATGGAAGAGCTGGATATGGAGGCCGAACAGACGGTAATGGTAGGGGATACGGACTACGACCTTGAAATGGCTGAACGGGCAGGAGTTGCGGCGGTGGCCGTAAGTTATGGTGCCCATCCCCGCGACAGGCTGCTGGCACGAGCGCCCGCCACCTGTCTGGAAAGCCTGACTGAACTCCCCACTTGGCTAGAGAGGAAGCATGTTGATGGATGAGAGCGATTGGGATCCAACGACTGATGTGAAGACGGATACCACCCCGCGTGAGGATTTGGCCTGGGAACGTAAAGTGCTGGACAAACTGGCCTTTGCAGCGCTTTCGGAACAGCGGCGTGCACGTCGCTGGGGAATATTTTTCAAGCTGGCCAGCCTCACTTACGTGGGCTTGCTGCTGTGGTTTTACCTCCCTTGGCAAAGCCTTTCCCCGACCATGGGGGAAAAGCATAGCGCACTGGTAGATATTCGCGGCGTGATCTCGGCGGATAGTGAGGCGAGTGCAGACCACGTGGCTACTGGCCTGCGTGCGGCCTTTGAAGATGAACATACCGCCGGCGTAATTCTGCGTATCAATAGCCCGGGGGGGAGCCCGGTCCAGGCCGGCTATATCAACGACGAAATCCGGCGACTAAGGAAAAAACACCCGGACATCCCCCTCTATACAGTGATCTCCGATGTGTGTGCTTCCGGTGGCTACTATATAGCCGTAGCGGGCGATCGGATCTATGCGGACAAATCCAGTGTTGTGGGCTCCATTGGCGTATTGATGAACGGTTTTGGCTTTGTCGACAGCCTGGAAAAACTCGGCGTTGAACGGCGCCTGCTAACCGCGGGGAAACACAAGGGGCTGATGGACCCTTTTTCGCCACTTCAGGACGAGGAGCGTACCCACATACAGCGCCTGCTCGATCAGATGCACGCCCAATTTATCCAAGTGGTGAAAAATGGTCGCGGTGAACGTCT
Organism: Gammaproteobacteria bacterium; assembly: GCA_021773635.1. Classification (GTDB taxonomy): domain Bacteria; phylum Pseudomonadota; class Gammaproteobacteria; order HK1; family HK1; genus JAJFJV01. The sequence goes on from JAJFJV010000026.1 coordinate 14,348, forward strand.
GAAAGGTGGTGAAAAACTCTTCAGTGGCCTCATCTGGAGTGGCGAGGAAAGCGTGGAGCTGGGGCTGGTGGATGCCCTGGGTAGCGCTGGCTATGTAGCGCGGGAGGTGATCGGGGTGGAGGAAATCGTCGATTTTAGTGCGCGTAAAGGTTACCTGGAAAGGATAAGTGAGGGGATCGGTAGCGCGGTAGCGAGCGCCTTGTCAAGCGAGTTGGCCTTCAGTCTGCCGCGTTGATCCACGGCCATTTTCGGACGCCAGGACATCAATGCCTGCTTGTTCAAGCATTCCAACCAGGCGAATCAGCGGCAGGCCGATGAGGGCATTAGGGTCTTCGCCCGACAGGCGTGAAAATAAGCTGATTCCCAGGCCTTCCGCCTTGAACCCGCCGGCACAATCCAGAGGCCTCTCCCGGCGTACGTAATTTTCAATTTGTGCATCACTCAACGGTCGCAGGCTGACCCGAAAGGGTACGAGGTCTACCTGTGCCAGACCGCGGCGAGCGTCAAACAGGCATAAGCCGGTGAGAAATTGCACCTCTGTGCCCGCCATTTTTCTCAGCTGTTCCTCGCAGCGTGCAACCGTTAGCGGTTTTCCGAGGATTTCACCTTTGGCGACGGCCACCTGATCGGAGCCAATAATGAGGCTTTGCGGATAATGGCTGGCGCCGGCCCGTGCCTTTGCCTCGGCAAGACGAAGCACCAGTTCCGCCGGAGACTCGCCCTCCCGACGTGCCTCGTCAACCTGCGGTGCGCAGATATCAAAGGGCAATCCCAAGCGTGCCAGCAGGGAACGGCGATAGCGGGAGGTGGAAGCCAGTACGATGGGGGAATTCACGGGGTATTGCTCACTCTGTTTGGGCTACGCTTATTTTGACATGGATGGGACACTCAAATAACATCGCGCGGCTATGGAAAAGCAGCTGGAAGGAGAGATCTCTCCTTTGAAGCTCGCCCGCACCGGGGCGAGGCTCCGCGGACGAATTGCTTTGGCTCGACTGCCGCGCCTTTTGGCGTGTGTGGAGCGGGGTGGCGAGGGCGTGGAGCTGGCGCTGGAATTTTCCCGGGATATAGAGGATAGAAGCCTCGTGCAGGGAACGCTCCGGGCGAGTGTTGACTTAATCTGTCAGCGTTGCCTGGAGGTATTTACCCAGCAATTAGAAATTGATGTACATCTTGGGTTTGTGACGAGTGACGAAGAGGCGAAGGCCTTGCCCGAGGGTCTGGAGGCCTGCCTGCTGACAGACGGGGTGGTAATTCTGGAGACCCTGATCGAGGATGAGCTATTGCTGGGCCTGCCAGATGTTCCGCTGCATCCCCGGGAGGCATGCCCGGCTGGCGATAAATTCAGGCCACTGCCTGCGAATGAAAAGGCCTCGGAAGGCAACCCGTTTGCCGTGTTGGGGCAGTTGAAAGGGAAAGTAAACTAACTTTCCGTGTGGGCCGGATGTTAGTCCGGCGGAGATGTAGATGATTTTTGGGTGGAAGCGCTCTTCTGCCTTTACGATTAGCATGTGAGGAATACAAATGGCAGTTCAAAAGAGCAAAAAGAGCCGGTCAAGGCGTGATATGCGACGCAGCCACGATACCCTGGGTACACCGACTCTTTCCATCGAACCAAGCACTGGTGAGGCCCACCGCCGTCACCACATTAGCAGTGATGGTTATTATCGCGGTCGCAAAGTGCTCCCGGGTGCGGACGATTAGGATTTGAGCTACACCATTGCCGTGGATGCCATGGGTGGCGATCACGGCCCCAGCGTTGTTATTCCGGCCTCCCTGAACGTACTCGCCCGGGAACCGGATCTGTGCCTTATCCTGGTCGGCAACGAGACGCAAATCCTGGCTGAATTGGCGGCCAACAAAACAGAGCCAGGTGAACGCTTGCGTGTCCACCACGCCTCCCAAAAGGTGGCTATGGATGATTTGCCTTCCCAGGCACTACGCACCAAGAAAGACTCTTCTATGCGGGTCGCCATCAATCTGGTCAAGGATCAGGTTGCCGGTGCCTGTGTCAGTGCCGGCAATACGGGTGCCTTGATGGCAACGGCCCGTTTCGTGCTCAAAACTTTGCCCGGTATTAATCGCCCGGCCATCGTTTCGACCCTGCCCGCCATGGTGGGCCATACTCATGTGCTGGACTTGGGAGCCAACGTGGCGGCGACCGCGGAGCAATTGTTCCAGTTCGCGGTGATGGGATCGGTGCTCACCAGTGCAGTGGACAATATTCCCCGGCCACGAGTGGGACTGCTGAATATTGGCGAGGAGGAAATCAAGGGCAACGAGTGTGTCAAGGACGCGGCCCGTCTGCTGGCCTCCAGCGATCTTCACTACATTGGCTTTGTTGAGGGTGATGATATCTACAAGGGAACCGCGGACGTCATTGTTTGTGATGGCTTTGCGGGGAATGTTGCGCTTAAATCCAGTGAAGGCGTGGCACGTATGATTGGCCATTTCGCCCGCGAGGAATTTGGCCGCAATCCCTTTACCCGTCTGGCTGGTTTGATGGCGGTGCCAGTGCTACGTGCATTACGCAAGAAGTGTGATCCCAGGAACTATAATGGCGCCAGTTTTCTGGGTCTCAAGGGCATCGTGGTTAAGAGCCACGGTGGTGCGGATGTCATGTCTTTTGGTAACGCTATCAATGAAGCGATTGCTGAAATCAAAAAGAATGTACCAGTCCGCATTGATGAACACCTGGCGTCCATGCTGACGAGTCGGGAGGCGATATGAGCTACGCCCGGATAGCCGCTACCGGGTCTTATTTGCCCGAAAAAATCCTCACCAACGCCGAACTTGAGGCGATGGTCGATACCTCCGATGCCTGGATTCAGGAGCGCACGGGTATCCGCGAGCGCCACATTGCCGCAGAGGGACAAACTACCTGTGACCTGGCAGAACAGGCGTCGCGCAGGGCGCTGGACGCCGCGGGCCTGGAAGCCTCAGAGATTGATCTTATAATCGTCGGTACTACGACCCCCGATCGCGTCTATCCCTCTACCGCTTGCATGCTACAGGCGCGTCTGGGCATTAAGGGATGTGCCGCCTTTGATTTGCAGGCGGTATGCACGGGATTTATCTACGCGCTCGGTGTGGCCGAGCAGTTCATCCGCTCTGGCAGTGCCAAAAAGGCCCTTGTTTTAGGTGCAGACACGCATTCGCGTTTGGTGGACTGGACGGACCGGGGAACCTGCATACTCTTTGGTGACGGCGCTGGCGCGGTTATTCTGGAGGCCAGCGATGAGCCAGGGATCTATTCCACCCATTTGCATGCAGACGGCAGCTACGGGGAATTGTTGCGCGTGAATGGCGGTATTTCCCAGGGCTATGACCAGCTGGTTGCCGGCACGGCGTTTGTGGAGATGCGAGGATCGGAGGTTTTCAAGGTTGCGGTGCGGACTTTGGGGCGCATCGTGGATGAAACCCTGGCCGCCAACAATATGAGCAAGGAAGAGGTCGATTGGCTGATTCCTCATCAGGCCAATATTCGCATTATTCAGGCGACGGCAAAAAAAATGGGTATGCCGATGGAGAAGGTGGTACTCACTATCGATCGTCACGGCAATACCTCAGCCGCCTCGGTTCCGCTGGCATTGGACAGTGCCGTGCGCTCGGGACAAATAAAGCGTGGCGAGACCCTCCTGATGGAGGCCTTTGGCAGTGGTTTCACCTGGGGCTCTGCTCTGCTTCGTTTCTAATAGGGTTTTCGGTTAATGACGAATCGTTTTGGCGTGATCTTTCCGGGTCAGGGTTCGCAATCTGTCGGTATGCTGGCGGAGCTGGCACTGAGTTGCTCCGAGATTCGTGAGACTTTCACTGAAGCCGCGGATGTTCTTGGTTATGACCTGTGGGACGTGGTGCAAACCGACTCTGCGGGCACACTGAATATGACGACGATCACCCAGCCCGCAATGCTCGCAGCGGGGGTTGCTGTATGGCGCTGTTGGCGGGCTCGTGGTGGTGCTCAGGCTGCCCTCATGGCAGGTCATAGTCTGGGCGAATACAGCGCGCTGGTTTGTGCCGGGGCACTGGATTATCCCACCGCACTGTCTTTGGTGGAGGCGCGCGCACGCTATATGCAGGAGGCGGTACCAGAGGGGCAGGGGGCGATGGCGGCTATCCTTGGCCTGGATGATGAAGGGGTGCAGGCAGCTTGTGCCGAGGGTGCCGAAGATGGTGTCGTTTCGGCGGTTAATTTCAACGCGCCAGGACAGGTCGTGATCGCTGGCGACAGCGCGGCGGTTGAGCGAGCTCAGGCCATCGCACTGGAAAAGGGCGCCAAAAAAGCCATCCCCCTGCCCGTGAGCGTGCCCTCCCATTGCAGTTTGATGGAGCCTGCGGCGCGCCGACTGAAGGATAAATTAAAGGCCGCCAACGTGGCCGTACCCACGATCCCGGTTTTGCATAATGTAGATGCCCGTACGAGCCAGAGCGCCGGGGACACACGAAACGCGCTGGTGGAACAGTTATCAAAACCGGTGCGCTGGGTGGACACCATTCGCGAAATGCAGGCGCAAGGCGTGGATGGATTGATGGAATGTGGACCCGGGCGCGTACTCACCGGGTTGAACCGGCGGATCGAGCGTCGTATGCGGATCTTTCCAATTTTTGATTCCACCAGCCTGAATAAGGCACTGGCGGAGCTGGCGGGGAAATAAATGGGAATTTTGAGTGGTGAATGCGCCCTGGTAACGGGCGCAACTCGGGGGATTGGTCGAGGGATCGCGTTGGCGTTGGCCCGTCAGGGCGCAAGGATCATAGGAACAGCAACCACCGAGCCCGGCGCCCACTCCATTGACGAATATCTTGAGGACGAGGGCCTGGAAGGGCGTGGTGCGGTATTGGATGTGGCGAGCAGCGCATCAGTCGAGGCCTTTTTCGTGGAGCTCAAGAAAAATTCGGAGCTACCGGGTATCCTCATCAATAATGCGGGCATTACCCGGGACAATCTTTTTATGCGATTGGCGGAGGAAGATTGGGAGGCGGTCATCAATACCAATCTGTCTTCCCTGTATCGGATGACGCGTCCCTGTGTGCGTAGCATGATGAAGGCACGGGGAGGGAGAATCATTAATATCGCCTCCGTGGTTGGGGCAACCGGAAATCCGGGGCAGGTGAATTACGCGGCGGCCAAGGCAGGGGTAATGGGTTTTACCAAGGCGCTGGCGCGTGAACTTGGCCCGCGGGGTATTACCGTCAATGCGGTGGCGCCCGGCTTCATTGAGACGGACATGACCGCGGCGCTGACGGAAGAGCAGCGCGCTGTCCTGATTACCGGAGTACCGCTCAAAAAGTTGGGTGGGGTGGAGGACGTAGCGGCGGCGGTGGTGTTTCTTTCATCTCCGGGGGCCGGATATATTACCGGTGAAACCCTGCATGTAAACGGCGGGATGCACATGTCCTAAACATCATGTCGTTAATTAAAAAAATTATGTAACATGCTGAATTAATAGGTAAATACAAGCTTTTTATTTGTCGGAATAATTCGCCTTGCAACTTGGGGCTTTTTTTATAAACTAAGCGCGGAGCAGGCACAGGGCCGCAGTCACCGGAGGTTTTACTCGCATGAGTACTGTCGAAGAGCGCGTCAAGCAGATCGTTATCGAGCAGCTTGGTGTTACCGAAGAAGAGGTTAGTGAGGATTCGTCCTTTGTGGATGACCTGGGAGCTGATTCACTGGATACAGTGGAATTGGTGATGGCGCTTGAAGAGGAATTCAATTGCGAAATCCCGGATGAGGATGCAGAGAAGATCACTACGGTAGCCCAGGCGAACGAGTATGTTCGTGCGCATATGGACTAGTAGCTAGCTGAAATCCAGGGCTGCGCGTCATCCAGCGGGTGAGCGCGGCCTTTTTTTTGGGGGTATGGTTTTGAGAAGACGAGTTGTAGTGACGGGCATGGGCGCGATAACACCCGTGGGCAATACGGTTGCAGACTCCTGGGCCGCTATCCTCGCTGGAGAGAGCGGGATTGCCCCCATTGAAAGCTTTGATACGGAGGGATTCGCCAGCCGAATCGGCGGAACGATCAAGGATTTCAATCTCGAACTTTATATGGCTCGCAAAGCAGCTCGGACCACCGACCCCTTTATTCATTACGGCATGGCGGCCGGGATACAGGCTATCGAGGATTCTGGCCTCGAGATTACTGAGAGCAATGCCGAACAGGTAGGCATTGCCATCGGTTCCGGAATTGGCGGATTGCTTGGTATAGAGAAGGGCTATGGTTCCTTTCTCAAGGGTGGGGCGAGAAGAATTTCTCCCTTTTTCGTGCCCAGCAGCATCATCAACATGGTGGCCGGGAATCTTTCTATCCGCTACGGCATTAAAGGCCCCAATTTCGGCGTAGTCACGGCTTGTGCTACCGGGACCCACAATATCGGCATGGGTGCTCGCATGATCGAGCGTGGAGATGTGGATGCCATGATCGTGGGGGGAACTGAAATGGCGACTACGCCCACCGGGCTTGGTGGTTTCGCAGCGGCGCGCGCACTCTCCACACGCAATGATGAACCACAGCAGGCGAGTCGTCCGTGGGACCGTGGCCGGGATGGCTTTGTGCTGGGTGACGGTGCCGGCGTGCTGGTACTGGAATCGCTGGAAAGCGCCCAGGCCCGCGGGGCTAATATTTATGCCGAGGTATCCGGTTTTGCCATGAATGGCGATGCCTATCACATTACGGTGCCCCCGGATGACGCCAACGGCGCCAGCCGTTGTATGGGTCTTGCGCTCAAGGATGCGGGGCTCAATCCGGAACAGGTGGGCTATGTAAATGCTCACGGTACATCGACGCCTGCAGGCGACATAGCCGAGACTCGCGCGGTGAAATCTGCCTTCGGTAACCATGCTTCGGCTGTGGCCGTCAGTTCTACAAAGTCCATGACCGGACATCTGCTGGGTGCAGCGGGCAGTGTCGAGGCCATCTTCAGCGTGCTTGCACTGCGAGATCAGGTGGCCCCACCGACTATCAATCTGGATGACCCTGATGATGGTTGTGATCTGGATTACGTTCCCCATGAGGCCCGGGAAATGCCTTTGGATGCAGTGATGTCCAACTCCTTCGGCTTTGGTGGTACCAACGGCACCCTGGTCTTCTCTCGCCTATAGTCGCTGTCTGTTCCTCGGGATGGCTCCGTGATACTCATAAACGGCGCGCCCGATGACAACATCCCGGTTACAGACCGTGGTCTGCTCTATGGTGACGGGGTGTTTGAAACTATCGCCATCATCTCCGGGTCGGCACTCAATTTTGATGCCCATCTCGCTCGCCTGAGTGAGGGTTGCCGGCGTCTGGGTATTTTCGCCCCCGCCCATGAAGTGTTACGGGACGAGGCGGATCGGCTGGCGGGTGATTGTCCCTGCGGGGTGCTTAAGATTATCGTCACCCGCGGAGGTGGCGGACGGGGATATCGCCCGAACCCGAAAATGCCCGTCACCCGCATCCTCATGCTCCAGCCAGCGCCGGATTATCCCTCTGAAAATCGTACTCGTGGGGTCGTGGTCGGCATCTGTAATACTCGAATTGCAGACCAGGTAGAGCTGGCGGGTATCAAGCATCTTAATCGATTGCCACAGATACTCGCCCGCAGCGAACCCGGTCAGGATAAATTTTCCGAAAGTCTGATGCTTGACGCCCGTGGAAGGCTTGCGGAAGGTAGCATGAGTAACCTCTTCATGTTCCGCGGCCAGACCTTGGTGACACCGCCACTGGCCACCCTGGGCGTGGCTGGAACCGTGCGCCAGGTGATTCTTGAGATTGCCCCGGAGCTGGGCTGGACTACCTTGCTTGAAGAGATATCGGTCGAGGAGCTGTATGCCGCGGACGAGGCCTTCCTCAGTAATAGCTTGATCGGAATATGGCCGCTTCGGGCGATTGAGAACACTACTCTGAATAGTGGAAAGAGGTCGGCGCAGCTGCTTGAGCGTCTGATTCGAGATGGCATGGTTCCGCCATGAATGATGAAAAGCAGTCAACGGGCGTGCGCGTGCCATCAATACTGCGTCTGGCCGTGGCCGGGGTCCTGTTACTCGCTGGACTGCTGGGCGCGTGGTTCCTTGATGACTTTCAAGATTATCTGGACCAGCCGATGTTTGGTGGAACCGGGTCCTGGCATCAGACGGTTGCACCGGGCGCCACTCTGGGACAGCTAAGCGCTGAGTTGGCAACCCGCCATGGCTTGCCCCATCCGGAATACCTGCTCTGGTACGGGCGCTGGTCCGGTCTGGCAGAGAAAATCCGTGCTGGCGAGTATCAAATTCCCGCTGCAACTACGCCCCGGCAATTTTTACAGATCCTGGTCGGGGGCAAGGTGATTCAATATGCCTTGGGTTTTCCGGAGGGTTTGAATTTTCCCCATTGGATAAAACTGCTGCAGCAGGAACCCCGGCTCGCAAATAGTCTGAAGGGACTGGACGAGAAGGCGATTCTCGAACGGCTGGGTCTTGGTGAGAACCATCCGGAGGGGCTATTTTTCCCCGATACCTATCATTACACCCGCGCTACTACAGGCATCGACATCCTGCGTCGAGCTTACGAAAGAATGCAACAGGTGTTGGCCGAAGAGTGGCAAAAACGGGCCTCAGGCCTGCCGCTGAATAGCCCTTACGAGGCCCTGATTCTCGCCTCCATTGTGGAAAAAGAGACCGCTCGCCCAGAGGAAAGGGCGCAGATTGCCGGTGTGTTCATACGGCGGATTGAGAAAAACATGCGACTGGAAACCGACCCCACCGTAATCTACGGTCTGGGGGAGAGTTTTGATGGTAATTTGCGCCGTCATCACCTGCGTGAAGATACGCCCTACAATACCTATCGGCGCAAGGGCTTACCGCCGACGCCGATCGCCATGCCCGGTCGTGCAGCGCTGCATGCCGTACTGCATCCGGCGCCGGGAGATGCCTTGTACTTCGTCGCGCGTGGGGACGGAACACACCAGTTTTCCAGTAGTTATCCCTTGCATCAGCAGGCGGTAAATCGCTATCAACGACGTAGAAAGCGCGTCCGGGAGCAATCTGATGGCCAGTGACAAGCGTGGATATTTCCTGAGCTTTGAAGGCGGCGAGGGCATGGGCAAGTCGACCCAAATTGCGCTGACGGACCAATTTCTGCGCGCGGCGGGCAAGCGGGTGGTGCTTACGCGGGAGCCCGGAGGGACGCCGCTGGGAGAGCGCATCCGCGAATTGTTACTGGATCGCGACGGCGGCATGCAGTGCGAGAGCGAGTTACTGCTGATGTTTGCCGCCCGCGCGGAACACCTCGCGCAGGTCATCAGGCCGGCACTGGATGCCGGGAAGTGGGTTATTTGTGATCGTTTCACCGATGCCAGCTATGCCTATCAGGGCGGTGGCAGAGGTATATCGGCCGCACGGATCGCGGTGCTTGAGAAATGGGTGCAGGGGGCATTGAGGCCCGATCGAACCTTTCTCCTTGATGGCTCCGTCAGCGTGGGAATGAAACGGGTGGGGCGTCGCGGGGAACGGGACCGGTTTGAACAGGAGGAGCGCGAATTCTTCCAGCGGGTGCGCGCGAGCTACCTGGAGCGGGCACGCCTGGAGCCGGCTCGCTTTGTGCTGCTTGATGCCACGGCTTCGGTGGAAGAGGTGAGTGCGGATATTGCTGCCGGGCTTGAGGATTTACTGCTCACACCGGGGGCGGAATGACTGCGCTACTGCCTTGGCAAAATAACCTTTGGCGACAAATAGTCGGGCGTCGTGAGCGTATGCCCCATGCCTTGTTGCTGAGTGGTCCACAAGGCATCGGTAAACAGCACTTTGCCAATCACTTGGCATCGGCCTTGCTGTGCCAGGCGCCGCAAGATGGTCATCCCTGCGGCACGTGTCGCCCGTGCCGCCTGTATAGCAGCGGGAATCACCCGGATTTTCTGGCAGTTGAGCCGGAAAAACGCAGCATCATGGTGCACCAAATCCGCGAACTCATTGAGTTTACTGCCCTGACCCGCCATTTTGAGGGCGCAAAACTGGTGCTGATCTCACCGGCCGAGGCGCTCAACCGGCACGCGGCCAACAGCCTTCTCAAGGTGCTGGAAGAACCACCGGCAGAATGTATTTTTATCCTCATTTCCCATGCCTCTGGGCGTTTGCCGGCCACTTTGCGCAGTCGTTGCCAGCAGTTGCACTTGGCAGCACCACCATTGCCGATGGCACTGGCCTGGTTAAAGGAACAGGGATGTGTCGAGGAAGAGGGGCGATTGGCCCTGGAGATCGCTGAAGGCAGCCCCTTTCGAGCTCTGGAGATGCTCGAAAATAATCGGGTAGCACAATATCAGGATCTGCTGAAAGGTATACACAGTCTAATTTCGGGTCAGGAAGATCCGCTGCTGGTGGCACGGGAATGGAAGTCTATCGGTGGCGAATGGGTGGTGCCTTGGATGCTTGCGATGACCTCCAGGCTTGGCCGGCACTATCTGCTTCCCACCCGTGGGGATGATAAGACCGATCCCGCTCGTGCTATGCAAAAGATCAGCGAGGGGCTAGACTTGGGGCGCCTGCTGGCACTTTACCAACATTGTCTGGACACGCGACGGCTGCAGGCCGCGGCGATTCCGCTGAATGAGCCCTTACTACTTGAAGGACTCGCTATCGCCTGGGCAGAGGCGGGCAGCGTTCGTCAGGGCAGTTAGCGGACAGGCGCTTTTTTTAACCACATCAGGGGCATCGCATATGCCGGCACCACGACAGGGCATTCTTTCCTTGACCATCCGCGACAAGAGCGCTCTCTATGCCTCCTACATGCCGTTTATCAAAAACGGCGGTTTATTCATCCCCACGAATAAATCCTATGGCCTCGGAGATGAGGTATTCATGCTTTTAACCCTGATGGACGACAAGCAGAAGATGCCCATCGCCGGCAAGATTGTATGGATTACACCGAAGGGAGCGCAGGGAAATCGTACCGCGGGTATCGGTGTTCAGTTCAGTGATATGGACAAGGGCCAGACCCACAACAAGATCGAAAATCACCTTGCGGCAGCGCTGAAATCAGAGCGCCAGACGCACACCATGTAGCGGTGCCGCAGCTCACCGACTCCCATTGTCACCTCAACCTGCTGAGTGCCGTCCGCAAAGGTCTGGACGTGGGAGAGGTGGTCGCTGAGGCTGCCAATGATGGGGTGGGGCACCTGCTCTGCGTCTCCGTCGAGCTGGACGATTTCCCCCTGCTACAGGGCTATGCCCAACGCTTTCCCCAACTCTTTATCTCCGCCGGCTTGCATCCCAATCACGGGACAGACGTGGAGCCGGATGAGGCCGCTATTGCGGCCGTAGCGGCAGCCCCCGAGGTGGTCGCCATTGGCGAAACGGGTCTCGACTATTTTCGTTCCGAGGGTGCTCTCGGTTGGCAACAGGAGCGTTTTCGCCGCCATATCCGGGTTGCGCGGACCCTGAAAAAGCCCCTGATCATCCATTGCCGGGAGGCGCGGGAAGATACCCTGCGCATACTGCGCGAGGAGCATGCGGAGGAGGTGGGGGGGGTGATGCATTGCTTCGTGGAGGACTGGGAGGCCGCTCAGGAGGCCCTGGATCTCGGGTTTTATATTTCCTTTTCCGGAATTGTGACCTACAAGAACGCCGAACAGGTGCAGTATGCCGCGGCACGGGTGCCACAAGACCGCCTGCTGGTAGAAACCGACTCGCCTTATCTTGCGCCGGTGCCCCGCCGTGGTCGGGAAAATCACCCAAAGTTTGTGCGTTTCGTGGCGGAATTCCTGGCCACCCACCGGGACGTCGAGTTCGAAACCCTGGCGGCTGCGACTACGGATAACTTTTTCAGGCTTTTCAGCCACGCGGCCAGGGCCTGAGCCGGATGGAAAGACCCTGGTTGGCGAGCTATCCGCCAGGGATGTCCCAGGATATCGGAGGCGACGAGCTTCGCTCACTCACGGCGCTTTTGGAGCAATGCGCCCTGCGTTATTCAAAACGCCCGGCTTTCGTCAGTTTTGGCCATACCCTCAGTTATCGGGAAGTAGATGAACTGAGCCGCCATTTTGCCGCCTTCCTGCAGGCTCGTGGCCTCGAGCGCGGCACGCGTATCGGGCTGATGATGCCGAACCTGCTGCAATATCCTGTCACCGCTTTTGCTGCCCTGCGTGCTGGCCTGATAGTGGTCAACATCAACCCCCAGTACACCGCCAGGGAATTACGCATTCAGCTTCGTGATGCGGATCTAAAGGCCATCGTAGTGCTCAACGTGCTCGCCGGGAGTTTGCGCGAGGTGCTAGAAGATACCCCGGTCAAGACGGTTGTGGTGACCGCGATAGGGGATCTGTTGCCACGCCCCAAGGCGTGGGCGCTCGCTCTGGCCCTGAAAATGTCCGGGGGCTGGTGCAAGCAATCGGCCATCCCCGGGGCCATAGCCTGGCGTACGGCACTCTCCCGGGGGCGACAGCGTGAATACAGATCCCTATCCCTGTGTCCCGATGACGCCGCTTTTTTACAGTACACCGGGGGCACAACGGGGGTAGCCAAGGGCGCCGTACTGAGCCACGGCAACCTGCTGGCCAATGTACGCCAAATCACGCCATGGATTCGTTATCCGTGGTTGACAGGGAAGGGGCTGGCCGAGAGCGAGGAGGTCATCCTCACGGCTCTGCCGCTCTACCATATCTTCGCGTTGACGGCGAACTGGCTGGTTTTTTTCTCCCTCGGTGCACTCAATGTGCTGGTAACTGATCCGCGGGATTTGCCCGGGCTTGTACGCACTTTGGCTCGCTATCCCGTGACCTGTATAACCGGCGTTAATACGCTATTTGCGGGATTGCTGCGGACGCCCGGTTTTAAAAAACTCGATTTCTCCAGATTCAAGATGAGCCTGGGTGGGGGAATGGCGGTCCAGTCTGCCGTTGCCGATGAATGGCGCGCAGTCACCAATACGGTATTGACCGAGGCCTATGGCCTGACCGAGGCCTCACCCGCAGTATGTATTAATCCCCTTGATGCAGCCGACGCAGGAGGAATTGGCTACCCCTTGCCGGCAACGGATTGTGAGATTCGTGATGAGGCCGGGTGCAGCTTGCCGCCAGGCGAAACCGGTGAGTTATGGGTGCACGGTCCCCAGGTGATGCGGGGTTACTGGCGGCGCCCGGCAGAAAGCGCTGCGGTGCTAGAGGATGGCTGGTTACGCACCGGAGACCTGGCAACCATGGATGAAAAGGGCCGAATCCACCTCAAGGATCGTCTCAAGGATATGATCCTGGTCTCGGGGTTCAATGTGTATCCCAATGAAATAGAAGGGGTGCTCGCCAGTCATCCCGGGGTGGCCGAGGTGGGGGTTGTGGGCATTGCAGACGAGAAATCCGGGCAGCGCGTCAAGGCGGTCGTGGTGGCCGCTGACTCCGGTCTGGATACAGGGAAACTGGACGCCTGGTGTCGGCAGAATCTCGCCGCTTACAAGGTGCCGAAAGTGATTGAATTTCGCACCAGCTTGCCGAAGTCCACGGTGGGCAAGATCCTGCGCCGGGAGTTGCGCGCGCCGGGCGAGTAGAGAGTACAATGCCCGCCGTTTTCTTCGTGCTGCACGGTGTAATCGGCGTGAGCCTGTCTGGATAAATATAGGGGGAGCAAGTGGAACTGGTTTGCCTGGACCTGGAAGGGGTACTGATCCCGGAGATCTGGATTAACGTTGCCGAGCGCACGGGTATCGAGGAGTTGCGCGCCACCACCCGCGATATCCCGGATTACGATGTGCTGATGAGACAGCGCCTGGATTTGCTTGAGACCCATGGCCTGGGGTTGGCCGAGATTCAGGCGGTTATAGATACCCTGGAACCACTGCCTGGTGCCAGTGAATTTGTATCCTGGTTACGGCAGCACTTCCAACTCATCATCCTCTCCGATACCTTTTATGAGTTTGCCGCACCGCTGATGAAAAAACTCGGTTCGCCCACGTTGTTTTGTCATCGGCTCGAGGTCGACGAGAAAGGGCGAGTTGTGAACTATCACTTGCGCCAGGCAGACCAGAAGCGGTGTGCGGTGGAGGCCTTCCAGGGTCTCAATTTTCGCGTCTATGCTGCGGGTGATTCCTATAACGACACCAGCATGCTGGCTGCGGCGGATGCCGGTATTCTGTTTTGCCCGCCAGAGAACGTTATACAAGAGTTCCCCCAGTTTCCCGTCACCCGAAATTATGCCGAACTACAGGCGGCTTTCGCTGAAGCAAGCCAGGCTTAGCCGATAAGGCGCGCCTCGGCGACGGCATCGCCCTGGGCAAAATCCACGCCGATCTTGGCTAACAACGCCAGGCTGCGAGTGTCCTCTACACATTCGGCAACGGTGGACAGGCCAAAGAGATGTCCGATTTGGTTGATGGATTCCACCATTGCCAGGTCGGATGCGTCGTCGGCCATACAGCGCACGAAGCCTCCGTCAATCTTGAGTTGATCAACATCAAGATTTTTCAGATAGGCAAAGGAACTGAGCCCTGAGCCAAAGTCATCCAGGGCGAACTCGCAGCCCAGTTTCTTCAGTCCCGAGATAAAGTTACGGGCCGATTCCAGGTTGTCGATGGCGGCAGTTTCGGTGATTTCAAAGCAGATTCGCTCGCCGGCAACACCGGCCTGTTTCAGCTCGTGGAGCACGTCGGTCCGAAAATCCACATTGGAAAGGGACTGGCCGGACAAATTTATGGCGCACCGGTCCACTTCAGCGAAGGTTTCGGGCGCTGTTTTTAACAGTTCCAGTGCCCGCCGTACGACCCAGCGATCAATGGAGGGCATCAGATTGAAATGCTCGGCCGCGGAGATAAATGTATGAGGTGCCACCAGCTTGCCATTCTCATCCACCATGCGTACCAGCAGCTCGCCTTGCGGTTTTTTGGCTGATCCCGGAGAGATGGGAACGATGGGTTGTAACATCAGCTGGAACAGGTTTTTCTCCACTGCGTGTTGAACCTGTTGCATCCAGTGCAGCAGTTCTTCCTGATCTGCCCGTAGCAGATCACTTGCGGTGTGGAGATGAACCCGGTTACGGCCCTGTTCGCGGGCCAGGTGGCAGGCGTTGGCCGCTGCGCTCATTAATTCAGTTGCGCTGCCACTTTCGGCATTCAGGGCTACGACACCGATGCTGGCACTGACCTCGAACAAGTGTCCCTCCCAGGGAAACTGGGTCTGCAGTACATCGCTGCGCAGGGTGTCGGCGATAGAGAGACAGTCCTTACAGGAACAATCCTCCAGAATGACGGCAAATTGCCCTCCTTCCAGACGGGCAATGGTATCGCTGTCGCGCACGCTGTGGCGCAGGCGTTTGGCGATCTCCCGTAACAGCGCATCGCCGGCAGAATAGCCGCAGTAATCATTAATCATGCGGAAGGGGTCAAGGTCGAGGTGGCAGAGGGCGTAGCGCTCGCCACTGCTGCGACTATGGACCAGCTTGGCACGCAGGCAGCGTTCGAACTCCCGGCGGTTGATCAGTCCGGTAAGGCGGTCGTGAGTCGCCTGGAAATTGCCTAGCCGCTGCAGCCCGGTGAGCTCGGTCAAGTCACGGATAATCACCGCGATATGGTCGCTCTCTCCGCGCATGAAGACCGTGCGTACTCCCACGGAATATTGCTTGCCGCTCTGGGCAATGGCCAGGCGCAACGGGGCCGGATAGTCCTTGCCGACCTTGCCATGCGCGCTATCCGTAACGGGATCGATTTCAGCGTCTCCATTCCCCTCCAGGGTGAAACTCATAAGCTCATTTAGCTGAGCCCGCTCCGCGCCGTCGTCGGAAAGCCCTGTAAGCCCCTTCGCCGCATCATTAAGAGACTGCACCTGACCACGAAGATCGGTGATGATAATGCTGTCGCTGATGGCATTGAGAATATCTGTTTCTGTTATCACAGGAATAAGTCTAGTTCTCTATCGGAGTGGTTGTTTACGCCAGGCAGTGTGCTTTGGGCCCAGGTCTGAACGAATGAAAATCCGGACTAGTGCATGAGCGAGCTGAGCGAGAGGCGCTGGAAGTCACCCGCTTCGGTACAGCGCAGAATACTTTCTCCGTGATACCAGTCACCCAGCACGAATCTGCGTGCCGGCATACCATCAACAAGATGCTCATGGTCAGCGGGTCGATGGGTATGGCCATGGATAAGCAATCGTGCCCCGGAGTTACGCAATGCCTGCTCCACCACAGCCGGATTGACATCCATAATGGCGTCACTTTTTTCCACCATGGCAGCACGGGATCGCAAGCGCAGTGCCTCGGCCTGCTGGCGGCGCTCGTTTAGCGGGAGGGTCAGGAATTGGCGCTGAAAATCCGGTCGGCGGGTGAGGGCGCGAAGTTTCTGATAGTCAAGATCGTCGACACAATACAGATCGCCATGACTCAGCAATACCGGCTGGCCGTAAAGATCAATGACCGAGGGGTCCGGGAGGAGTTGGCAACCACTCCTTGCCAGGAAGTCCTTCCCAAGGAGGAAATCGTGATTCCCGTGCATGACCTGCACGGGAACACCGTTTCCGGCCAGAAGAGCCAGTGCCGCCATGACCTCTGGATGAGGCGGTGAATCGTCATCATCCCCGAGCCACTGGTCAAAAAGATCGCCGAGTATGTAGAGGCCGCCCGTGTGGCCGGACGCCAATTCCAGCAAGGCGAGAAAGGCCGCTACCCGCTCGGGGCGGGTGGTGCTGAGGTGGATGTCAGAGACAAACAGGGTCGACACGGCGCGACTGCGTGCCAAGAGGCTCAGGCTTCAATCAGTTCAGCGTGCTCCAGCATGACGTCATCTACCGGGACATCGGCGTGGCCACCGCTACGGGTGGTTTCGACCTTGGCAATTTTATTTACCACATCCATGCCCCCAACTACCTTGCCGAAAACACAATAGCCCCAGCCGTCAGTGCTGCGCGTTTTGAAATCGAGGAATTTGTTGTCGTTGAGGTTGATGAAAAACTGGGAGCTGGCCGAATGCGGATCCGGAGTGCGGGCCATAGCGACGGTGCCGGTACGATTGCTGAGCCCGTTGTCGGCCTCGTTATCAATGGTATCACGACCCTGCTTCTGCTCCATGCCCGCAGTAAAACCGCCGCCCTGAATCATGAAACCGTCAATAACACGGTGAAAAATGGTGCCGTCATAATGGGAATTTCGGACATATTGAGCGAAATTTTCCACCGTCTGGGGGGCCTTTTCCTCATCGAGTTCGAGTTCAATGGCGCCAAAGGTGGTTTGTAAGCGGATGTTCACGCATGTTTCTCCTGAGATGGCCTGACCCTGACCACCTCTGAGGTGGTGATAGTGGGACAAGGCGGGTTGCACCAACCGGTGATCAGGCACGAAGAGAGCTCTGACCGGTTTGCAGCGGTTCCCGTATAATACGCGATTCTTATGCATCCGCCACGTATGAAGACTCGATTCGCCCCCAGCCCAAGCGGTTACCTCCATCTGGGAAATGCCCGTACCGCCCTGTTCAATGCCCTGTTTGCGGCGTCGGAAGGGGACGGGACGTTTTTGTTGCGTATCGAGGATAGCGATGCGGAACGCTCTACGGTGGATTATCGAGACGCCATCGTCGAGGACCTCCGTTGGCTTGGCGTCCATTGGCAGGAGGGCTATGGCCTAAAAGGCGCGGACACGACGACCACTTATACCCAGGCCGGGCGCGGCGCGCTGTATGCAGAGTACTTGTCCCGACTGGAGGCAGAAGGCCACGCCTACCCGTGTTTTTGCACCCCGGAAATCCTGGCAGGGCAGCGTGTCGAGCAGCGGGCTGCCGGCAAGCCTCCGCGTTATCCGGGCACGTGCCGTCACCTGAAAGCCCCGGAAATTGAGCGCCGACTTGCTGGTGGTGAAGTCCCCGCACTGCGTTTTCGGGTAGAGCCAGCGGCCAAACCGGACTTTGATGATCTGGTGCGCGGCTCACAGGCGTTTCGTGGTGCGGATATAGGGGATTTCATTATTCGGCGGGCGGATGGTGGTCCCGCCTTCTTTTTCTGCAATGCTATTGATGACGCGTTGATGGGGGTGAGCCACGTGTTACGCGG
This sequence comes from Gammaproteobacteria bacterium, assembly GCA_021773635.1. GTDB lineage: Bacteria > Pseudomonadota > Gammaproteobacteria > HK1 > HK1 > JAJFJV01. Next base: position 32,318 of record JAJFJV010000026.1, read on the forward strand.
TGAAGACCATCTTTCCAACACGCCGCGCCAGCTTTTATTGTTACAAGCGCTGGGTTTGCCAGTACCGATCTACGGCCATTTACCCTTGCTGCTGGGAGATAACGGCAAACCTTTGTCCAAGCGCCTGGGTGATGTCAGTCTGCGTGCCCTGCGCGAACTGGGCTATTTCCCGGAGGCCCTGCTCAATTATCTGGCCCGCCTGGGGCACGCCTACACGGACAATGGCCTGTTGTCCTTTGGTGATCTGGCGAGCGCCTTTCAGGTTCATAAGATAGCCTCTGCGCCGGCTCATTATGATCCCGCCCAGCTGGCCCACTGGCAGAAGCTGGCGCTGGGGGAGGCTGAAGAAGGAGTCCTCTGGGAATGGATGGGGAAGGAAACCCGGGCGCGGGTACCCGTCGGGCAGGAAATGCAGTTTGTTGCCGCGATTCGCGGCAATATCCGCTTTCCCGACGAGGCCCTGGCGTGGGCAGAACGGCTTTTTTCTACCACGCTTGAACGGGACGACGAGTCTCTGGAGATTATCCGGGAAAGCGGGGCGAATTATTTTCAGACGGCGACGGTACTGTTATCTGAATATGTTGATTTCAAGAACTTTATGGCCCGCTTGCGGGACGCCACAGGCTGCCAGGGAAAGGCGCTGTTTCAGCCGCTTCGTGCAGGCCTGACGGGGTGCCTGTCCGGGCCGGAGCTGGCGCCACTGGTGCTGCTGCTCGGCACGGAACAAGCAGTTCAGCGACTAAATGAATGTGTGCACATCCTGAAGGGGAAACGGTGAAAATATTTAATACGTTGAGCGGCCAGAAAGAGCCGCTGCAACCCATAGAACCGGGCAAGGTACGAATGTATGTGTGCGGGATGACCGTCTATGACCTGTGTCATCTCGGTCATGCCCGGGTGCTGGTGATATTCGACGTGGTGGTCCGCCATCTGCGCGATTCAGGCTATGAGGTCACCTATGTACGCAACATCACTGATATCGATGACAAGATCATTCAGCGGGCCAACGAGGTGGGTGAGGATTTTAATGCCCTGACGGGTCGCTTTATCGAAGCCATGCATGAAGATTGCGCTGCTCTGGGCGTATTGCCGCCCAACGAGGAGCCGCGGGCCACGGAATCTATGGAGAGCATCGTCGGGATGGTGGCCACCCTGATGGACAAGGGCTATGCCTATGCCGGTGAGAGTGGCGATATCTATTATGCGGTCAAGAAGTTCAAATCCTATGGACGCCTTTCCGGGCGCCGGCTGGACGATCTGCAGGCCGGTGCGCGTGTGGACGTGGATGAGGCCAAGGCCGACCCGATGGATTTCGTGCTCTGGAAGCGGGCCAAGCCCGGTGAGCCGAGCTGGGATTCACCCTGGGGACCGGGCCGTCCTGGTTGGCATATCGAGTGTTCGGCCATGTCCACAGACTGCCTGGGTTCCCACTTTGATATCCATGGCGGCGGTATGGATCTCAAATTCCCCCACCACGAAAATGAGATAGCACAATCCGAGGCGGCGACTGGGGAACCCTTTGTAAACTGCTGGATGCACAACGGTTTCGTGCGTGTCGCCGAAGAAAAAATGTCCAAGTCCCTGGGTAATTTTTTCACCGTGCGTGAGGTATTAAAGCAATACCCTGCGGAGGTGGTGCGCTACTTTATCCTCTCCAGCCAGTATCGTAGTCCGCTCAACTACTCTGACCAGAACTTGCAAAATGCCGCCGGTGCAATGGAGCGCCTGTATCTTGCCTTGCGTGGTTTGCCCGGTGATGAAAAATGCCCGACTAACCCGGAGGCCAAGGCGCGTTTTCGTGCCGCCATGGACGATGACTTCAACACCCCGGAGGCCTTGGCGGTGTTATTCGAGCTCGCCAAGGAAATTAACCGGAAACGGGAAAACGCCGTGCATGAGGCCACTGCGCTGGCTGCCAGTTTGCGTCGGCTGGGAGCGGTGCTGGGTCTGCTACAAGATGATCCGGAGGCTTTTCTGCGCCAAAGTACTGGCGATGCGGGTGCCGATGATGCACATATCGATAGTCTGGTGGCACAGCGCGACGAAGCCCGTCGTACCAAGGACTGGGCCAATGCCGATCGGCTACGCGATGAGCTACAACTGATGGGTATCGTGGTGGAGGATGGCGCCGGGGGAAGCAGCTGGCGGCGGGGGAGTTAGCGCTAAAGTCGCCTCTACGGGGCGTCGGCCATCTCTGCCGCCTGCAGGGTATTTTGCAGCAGGGTAGCTACGGTCATGGGGCCAACTCCCCCAGGCACCGGGGTAATCCAGCTGGCTCGCTCACGGGCAGCCTCAAACTCCACATCACCCACCAGAGTGTCATCATCCCGTCGGTTGATGCCCACATCGATGACGATGGCACCTTCCTTAATCCAGTCGCCGCGCACCAGTTCAGGGCGCCCGGCCGAGACAATCACCAGGTCTGCGGCACGGATCTTCGCCGGCAAGTCCCGTGTGCGAGTATGGCAAATAGTGATGGTGCAGCGCGCCGCCAGCAATTCCATAGCCACCGGACGGCCGACAATGTTGGATTGGCCAAGGATCAGGGCGTCCAGGCCCTCCAGGCTGACTCCGGTACGGGCGAGCAGCGTCATGATGCCACGCGGGGTACAGGAGCGGAGACGCGGCAGGCGCAATACCATTCGACCGACGTTGTAGGGATGAAATCCATCCACATCTTTGTCGGGGTCGATGCGCTCTATAACCGCTTCTTCATCGATATGCGCGGGCAGAGGCAGTTGCACCAGAATGCCATGAACCATGGCATCCCCATTTAGCGTATCGATGAGCGACAGCAATTCTTTCTGGCTGATGTTGCCATCCAGGTCATGGGAAAAGGATTTGAAACCCACTTCCTCACAGGCCCTGCGTTTGTTGCGGACATAGACCTGTGAAGCGGCATCGCCTCCGATAATCAGTACCGCCAGGCCGGGTGCGGACAGGCCTCTGCTGAGTCGCTGTTTAACTGCATCTCGCACCTGGGCACGGATTTCCGCGGCCAGGGCCTTACCATCAAGAATATTTGCCGACATGGGGTGTGGAATCGCTGTTGGAATGGGTCTGTAGTCGCCGAATTGGCAAGCCTGCAGATTCTCGCACGGGAGACGTTAAAGCTCCACCTGCAGGCTGACTTGTGTGCGTTGACGAGACCCGGAGGCGGGCGTATTATCGCCTCGCTTCGATGGGTGGCAACGAGTGCTGTCACCATCGGAGTGGCGTTTCCAGGGCATAGTAGCCAGGGTTGCCGGAAACCGGGGCATGGCGCAGTTTGGTAGCGCACCTGCTTTGGGAGCAGGGGGTCGGGGGTTCAAATCCCTCTGCCCCGACCAACTCCGGTAATATAAATCCCTTCGTGGCTATGTCGGATGTTTATGTCGGCGGTAGCTTATGCGCCCGTAGCTCAGCTGGATAGAGCATCGGCCTTCTAAGCCGGCGGTCGCAGGTTCGAGTCCTGCCGGGCGCGCCACGTTACTTTTATGGTGAGCGTAGCTCAGTTGGTAGAGCTCCGGATTGTGATTCCGGCGGTCGTGGGTTCGAGCCCCATCGTTCACCCCAGTTTGTTTGTCATTGTTTTGGGCCGTTAGCTCAGTTGGTAGAGCAGCTGACTCTTAATCAGCGGGTCGTAGGTTCGAACCCTACACGGCCCACCAAAATAGAAAGGGCTAGGCGCGAGCCTAGCCCTTTTTGGTTTTTGTGGTCTCAAATCGGGGGTAACGCCCGGTAGGCGGTGACGGTTATACTCGCCTGATTACGTAGCGAAAGTGGCGGAATTGGTAGACGCGCTGGCTTTAGGTGCCTGTGGGGTAACCCGTGAGAGTTCGAGTCTCTCCTTTCGCACCAGTTCTGAATGACGCTCCCCCTGGGGCATCTGTTGCACGACGTTGAGGTGTTAGATGGAAGTATCTGTTGAGGTCACCAGCGGTCTGGGCCGCCGGATGAAAGTTGAATTACCAGAAGATCGGGTTTCAGGTGAGGTGCAGGACCGCCTGAAGCAGATGAGCCGTACGGTCAAGCTGGACGGTTTTCGGCAGGGCAAGGTGCCGTTGCGTATCGTCACCCAGCGCTTTGGTGGGCAAGTTCGCCATGAAGTGGTGGACAAACTGGTCAAAAGCAGCTTTCAGGAAGCCGTAGCAGAGCAGAAATTGAATCTGGCAGGCAGCCCCAATATCGAACCTGTTGAGGGCGAGACAGGGGCGGGCGTCGCTTACACGGCTGAATTTGAAGTCTACCCTGATGTGGTGATTGCGCCTTTGGAGAAATTGGAAATATCTCGTCCGACAGCCGAATTGGAAGATGCCGATGTAGAACGCATGATCGAGCGATTGCAACGGCAGCGGCGCACCTGGAGCGAGGTAGAGCGTGCAGCAAAGGATGGTGATCGCCTGCGGGTCGATTTTGACGGCCTGCTGGATGGCGAGGAACTGGAAGGTGGCAAGGGTAATGACGTCACCGTGGAAATTGGTTCCGGCAGCATGATTAAAGGTTTCGAGGACGGTCTGATCGGCGCCAAGGGCGGCGACGAACGGGAGCTCGATTTAGACTTTCCCGAGGATTATCACGTCGAGGGATTACAGGGTAAAGCGGTTCAATTTAAGGTTAAGGTCCATGTTGTGGAAGAGGGCGAATTACCTGAAATTGATGAGGAATTCGGACGCGGATACGGTGTCCAGGAAGGAGGTGTAGCGGCCTTCAAGGCAGAAGTACGCAAAAATCTGCACCGGGAGCTGGTTGATGCCCTGAAGGCCAAGACCAAAGAGCAGGTATTGGACAAATTGCTGGAGGCCAATCCGGTTGAGCTACCCAATGCCATGCTGCAGCAGGAAACGGCCCGGCTTTATGCCCGACAGCGGCAGTCTCTGGTAAAACAGGGCGCCAAGCCTGAGGACATCAAGCTCGACCCCGAGGCCCTGTTGGCGCAGGCCAATCGCAGGCTTGCACTGGCCCTGCTGCTGGCGGAAATCACCAAGGCGGGTAATATTGAGGCGGATGACGAAAAGGTGAAGGAAATGATTGCCAATATCGCCGCGTCCTACGAGGACCCCAAGGAGGTTACCACCTGGTTTTACGGGGAAGAGGGTCGATTGTCGGATATCCGCTCCGCCGTACTTGAAGATCAGATTGTCGAGCACATTCTAGCCCAGGCAAAGGTCAGTGAAGAATCGACCAGCGTTGAAGCCTTGTTGAACCCATAATGGGCGGCCCTTACGAAGGTGATAGTGATAACACGGTGCGTGCCTTGAATCTCGTCCCCATCGTTATCGAGCAGACGGCGCGCGGTGAGCGTTCTTATGACATCTATTCACGGATGCTCAAGGAGCGGGTGATTTTCCTTGTGGGTCCGGTTGAGGATTATTCGGCCAACCTGATTGTTGCCCAAATGCTTTATCTGGAATCAGAAAACCCGGATAAGGATATTCACTTTTATATTAATTCCCCCGGTGGCGCGGTAAATGCCGGTCTCGCCATTTATGACACCATGCAATACATCAAGCCTGACGTTGGCACCATGTGTGTTGGGCAGGCGGCAAGCATGGGGGCGTTGCTACTGGCGGGAGGGACCCAGGGAAAGCGCTATTGTCTGCCGCACTCCCGCGTCATGATCCATCAACCTCTTGGCGGTTTTCAGGGGCAGGCTACGGATATCGATATTCATGCCCGTGAGATCCTGAACATCAAGGCCCGCCTGAACGAAATTCTTGCCAAGCACACGGGGCAAACGCTTAAGAAGGTTCAGGCAGATACTGAACGGGATCATTTTCTCGGCGGGGAAGAGGCGGTTAATTACGGTTTGGTGGATAAAGTCCTGGTTAGTCGCAAGACTACCGCCGATGAGTAATTTCTGAGGTGCATTCATGAGCGACGATATACAAGACAAGGGTGACGACAAGGAACGTTTGCTCTATTGCTCTTTCTGCGGAAAAAGCCAGCACGAGGTGCGTAAGCTCATCGCGGGCCCTTCGGTCTTTATCTGCGACGAATGTGTAGAGCTTTGCAACGATATTATTCGTGAAGAAATTCAGGAGAAGGACGGGGATGGTGATGGCAGCAAGCTTCCCACTCCCCGGGAAATAAATCGTATCTTGGATGATTATGTCATCGGGCAGCAGCACGCCAAGAAGGTATTGTCAGTTGCTGTATACAATCATTACAAACGCCTCGAGTCCGGCCTGAATGTGGATGAGGTCGAGCTATCCAAAAGCAATGTTCTGTTGATTGGGCCAACTGGCTGTGGAAAGACCCTGCTCGCTGAAACCCTGGCGCGACTCCTGAATGTTCCCTTCACCATCGCCGATGCAACCACCCTCACCGAGGCAGGTTATGTCGGGGAGGATGTGGAAAATATTATTCAGAAACTGCTGCAAAAATGTGATTATGATGTAGAAAAGGCACAGACCGGCATCGTCTATGTTGACGAGATCGACAAGATCTCCCGCAAGTCAGACAACCCATCCATTACCCGTGATGTATCGGGGGAGGGTGTGCAGCAGGCGCTGCTGAAGTTGATAGAAGGCACCATTGCTTCTGTGCCACCGCAAGGTGGCCGCAAGCATCCTCAGCAGGAATTTTTGCAGGTCAATACGGCTAACATCCTTTTCATCTGTGGTGGTGCCTTTGACGGCCTGGTGAAAATTATAGAGAAACGCTCGTCCTCCCAGGGTGGAATCGGATTCGGCGCTACCGTAAAAGGAAAAAGCGACCAGAAGAAGATCGGTGAGGTACTTGAGCAGGTCGAGCCGGAAGACTTGATTAACTATGGCCTGATTCCTGAATTTGTGGGACGCCTGCCCATTCTTGCCAGCCTGAATGAACTTGATCGCGATCAGCTAATCCAAATACTGATCGAGCCGAAAAATGCGCTCACCAAGCAGTATAAAAAACTTTTTGAAATGGAAGGCTGCGAGATCGAATTCAGGAAAGATGCGTTGTATGCGGTTGCTGAAAAGGCTATGGAGCGGAAAACAGGAGCGCGCGGCTTGCGATCCATTATTGAAAATGAACTGCTCGATACCATGTATGATCTTCCTTCCATGGAGAACGTGGTCAAGGTTGTTATTGATGACTCCGTAGTCAAGGGTAAATCCGAGCCGCTAATTATCTATGAGGGTGATAAACAGCGTAGCGCAAGTGAGTAATATTTTGGCTAAGCGTGTGGCACGCCTTAAGAACTTGATGCTGCTCGCTCATGGTAGGTTGAGATTGAAATGTCAGAAGACATGAAACAAAGCAGTTCCCATATGCCCCTCCTGCCACTGCGGGATGTCGTGGTTTATCCCTATATGGTGATTCCCCTGTTTGTGGGCCGGGAAAGATCTATTCATGCTCTGGAAGCGGCGATGGGCGGTGACAAAAAGCTTTTGCTGGCGGCACAAAAAGATGCGGCCATCGATGATCCTGACAGCACGGACATCTATAAAGTTGGAACCATTGCCAATATCCTGCAATTGCTGAAACTTCCTGACGGGACGGTAAAAGTTCTGATCGAAGGCGTGCAACGTGCAAATATCCTTAGCCACATTGAGTCCAGTGATTCCTATATGGTAGAGGTTTCCCCGATCGCGGAAGATGCTGGAGACGAGAGAGAAACCGAAATTCTGTCCCGTTCATTATTGGGGCAATTTGAAAAATATGTGAAGTTAAACAAGAAAATTCCGCCTGAGATATTGGCCTCTCTTTCCGGGATAGAAAGCACTGAACGGCTGGCAGATACCATCGCTGCTCATCTCTCCATAAAGATACTCAAGAAACAGGAAATTCTGGAGCTTATAGATCCGCGGGAACGAATCGAACGCCTCATTTCAAATCTGGCGGAGGAGATTGATCTGCTCCAGGTGGAAAGAAGAATTCGGGGGCGTGTTAAAAGGCAGATGGAAAAAAGCCAGCGTGAGTACTATCTGAACGAGCAGATGAAAGCTATTCAGAGAGAGCTTGGTGATATGGAGGATACGCCGAGCGAATTTGAGGAATTGGAGAAAAAGATCGCCGCATCCGGAATGCCAAAGGATGTACGGGAAAAAGCCGATGGCGAATTGGGAAAGCTGAAAATGATGTCTCCCATGTCAGCCGAGGCAACTGTGGTCCGCAACTATATTGATTGTCTTGTGGGCGTTCCCTGGCAGAAAAAAACCCGGGTCAGAAATAATTTGGGAAAGGCTGAGGAAATTCTTGAAGAAGACCATTACGGTCTGGAACAGGTAAAGCAGCGGATTATTGAGTATCTCGCCGTACAGCAGCGCGTAAAGAAACTGAAAGGACCAATACTCTGCCTGGTGGGACCACCCGGAGTGGGAAAGACCTCCGTGGGGCAGTCTATTGCCCGTGCTACTAATCGAAAATTTACCCGTATGTCGTTGGGGGGCGTCCGGGATGAGGCTGAAATCCGCGGTCACCGACGCACTTATATTGGGGCTTTGCCGGGAAGAATTGTTCAGAATCTTTCTAAAGTCGGGGTAAAAAATCCGCTATTTCTGCTCGATGAAGTGGATAAAATGGCCATGGACTTTCGTGGAGATCCCTCTTCGGCCTTGCTTGAGGTTCTGGATCCGGAACAGAACAACAGTTTTAACGATCATTATCTTGAGGTTGACTATGACCTCTCCGACGTAATGTTTGTCGCTACGGCAAATACCCTGAATATTCCTGCTCCACTATTGGATCGGATGGAGGTTATTCGCCTCCCGGGATACACCGAGGAGGAGAAGACTAGCATTGCGAGTCGCTATCTTTCCAAAAAGCAGTTTAAGAATAATGGCTTGAAAGAGTCAGAGATTCGCCTCTCGAAAAATGCCCTGAAACACATCGTACGTCATTACACGCGCGAGGCGGGGGTCAGAAATCTTGAACGCGAAATTGCAAAAATTTCCCGCAAGGTAGTGCGTGAACTGGTTTCTGATTCTGATAGGAAATCAGTGCATGTTACACCGCGAAACATTTCCAAATATCTTGGTGTGGAGCGCTATCAATACGGACAGGTAGAGGAAGAGGATCGCATTGGGCAGGTTACCGGTCTGGCCTGGACCGAGGTGGGTGGGGAATTGCTGACCATAGAAGCCGTGACAGTCCCCGGAAAGGGACGCAGTGCGTATACGGGCCGTCTGGGTGACGTTATGCAGGAATCTATCCAGGCCGCTATTACGGTAGTCCGGAATCGTACGGAGCTGCTGGGGATCGATGCTGACTTTTTTCAGAAAAGTGACATACATATACATGTTCCAGAGGGGGCTACGCCCAAGGATGGCCCCAGTGCCGGTGTCGGAATGTGTACTGCGCTGATTTCAGCTCTTACCAGGATTCCTGCGCGTGCCGACGTTGCTATGACCGGGGAAATTACCCTTCGCGGGGAGGTTTTAGCGATTGGAGGTTTGAAAGAGAAGTTGCTCGCTGCCCTCCGAGGGGGGATTCGAGAGGTGTTGATTCCCGAGGAAAATGTTCGGGACCTCGTGGAAATACCCAATAAAATCAAGCAGAATTTGAGCATAACGCCAGTCAAATGGATTGATGATGTGCTGGCATTGGCACTCCAGAAAACGCCTCAGGCGCTGAAGAAGGAATTGGCTGACAAGGACCTGCCCGAAGGCAGTTCAGGTTCTGGAAGTCACGATGATGGTTCGGTGATCAGGCACTGATTCCGGGCATTTGCTTGACACGCGTTTTTCCCGCTTGGTATATAGGGTGCGCTTTGCTATTGGGTAACGGTAGATATTGGCCCAGGGTCAAAACGGTTTTCGTCGAAGTTGGCGAGTCATTTATAACGAGGGAGAATTCTTAATGAATAAATCGCAGTTAATTGACGTGGTTGCAGAAAGTGCTGATCTGTCCAGAGCAGCGGCTGACAGTGCTGTAAATGCTGTTATTCAGGCAATTTCAGATTCCTTGAGCAACAACGATCCGGTCACCATCGTTGGCTTTGGAACCTTCTCCACTCGCGACCGTGCAGCCCGAGCCGGACGCAACCCTCGCACTGGCGAAACCATCCAAATCGCGGCTTCCACACTGCCCGTATTTAAGGCTGGTAAAGCGTTAAAAGATGCCGTAGGCTAGCTCGCCTTCTGGTCGGGGGCTTAGCCTCAGCCGTGGGGTGCTTAGCTCAGTTGGGAGAGCGTCGCCTTTACACGGCGAAGGTCGGGGGTTCGAACCCCTCAGCACCCACCATCAAGTTTTAGGAGTGGTAGTTCAGTTGGTTAGAATACCGGCCTGTCACGCCGGGGGTCGCGGGTTCGAGTCCCGTCCGCTCCGCCACTGATATAAAGGCGCCCCGTTTGGTGCGCCTTTTTTTTTGGCCAAAATTCATGCCGAGGTAAATTGAAGTCATGCTCGAATTTATCCGTGAGCGGGCCCAGGGATGGATAGCCTGGGTTATCGTCATACTAATCTCTATTCCCTTTGCGCTATTCGGCATCAATAGCTATTTTGGCACCGATCCGAATGCACCCGTCATCATCATTGATGATGCTGAAATAGGCTTAATCGATTTTCAGCGCGCCTATCAGAATGACCTGGCAACCCTGCGGACTCGCTTTGGTAATCAGTTCGATCAAAATCTGCTGGACGAGAATCGGCTGAAGCAGCTGACGGTTGAGCGTCTGGTGCAGGCGGAGCTTGTCTCACTGGTTGCGGCAAGGGACGGACTCAGAATCGGAGAGGCCCAACTCGCCAGTGCATTGAGAGGGCAGCAAAACTTCAGGGAGGGCGAGAATTTCTCTCCATCCCGATATCAAAACTGGCTTCAGTCGCAGGGGTATACCTCGGATCGGTTCGAGGAACTGTATAAAGGCGTTCTGCTTAGCCAGCAATTGCGTTCAGGTATTGAAGCATCCCGCTTTTCCACCCGGCGCGACCGGGAACAATTGAAAAAGCTGATTTCCCAGGCCCGTGACTTTTCCCTGCTACGGATAAAGTCGGCAATGTTGAAGGATGGAGGGGCTCCGGATGAGGCGGCGCTGGCTGAGTATTACAGCCGCAACCAGGAACAGTTTCGCACCACGGAAAAGCTGAAGCTGCGCTATCTGAGTCTGTCTGGCAAGGAACTTGCCGCAGGTGTGTCTGCCAGTGAACAGGCCCTGCGCGAACTCTACGAGGCGCAAAAGCTGGATTACGTAGTTCCCGAGCAGCGCTCGGCACGGCATCTGCTGATCGCGGTCAAAAGCGATGCAGATACCAAGACAGTTGATGAGGCGCTGCAACGGGTCAATGGGCTACGAGAGCAAATCCTGGCGGGTGCATCCTTTGAAGAATTAGCCAAAACACATTCCGATGACCCGGGTTCATCCAGGCAAGGTGGTGACCTGGGATTCTTCAGCAAGGGTGTTATGGACCCGGAGTTTGAGAAGGCAGCGTTTGCCCTGGAGCCAGGCGGATTGAGTGAAGCTGTTCGAAGTGCCTTTGGCTTTCATCTGATTCAGCTGGATAAAATTGAGGCGGAACGTGGCAAGCGCTTCGCGGATGTAAGGGAGGAACTACTTACCCGCTATCGAAGCGAGGAAGCTGAAAAAATCCTCTACGAGCAGGTGGATCGGCTGGCAACACTGGCTTTCGAAAATCCCGACTCATTGGATGTTGCTGCTGAAGAGCTGGGGCTGGAGGTGAAGGAAAGTCGCTGGATTGAGCGCGCCGGGGTGGCAGGTGACCCGCTGCTTGGGGATCGAAAGCTATTGTCCGCGGCCTTTTCAGACGACGTCCTGGAGGCTAAAAACAACAGCGAAGTGATTGAGCTGGCCGATGGGCGCTATGTGGTTCTGAGGATCTCTGAACATGCGGTGCCGGCCGTGCGCAAACTCGACGAGGTACGAGGGGAAATTGCACTGCTCCTGAAAGCGCAAGCCGTCAGGAAAATGCTGGAGGAAAACGGACGCAAGGCACTGCAGAACCTCAGGCAGGGGATATCGCCGGACAATGTAGCGCAACAGCTCGGCGCTAAATGGGTATTGCATAAGGGGCTGACCCGTCACGATCTGTCCCTGGAACCGGAAGTCCTGAAAAGGGTATTCCGCATGGCAAAACCTGCTGGTACGGATGCCGTATTTGATGGCTTGCTCGATGGCAATGGTGATTTTGTCCTCATTGCCTTAAACCGGGTGGGAGAGCAACCAGCGGATAGCGAAGGGGCCAAGAATCAGCAAGCCGCACTGGAATCGCTGCTCGGAAAGGGCGGTGGTTCAGAGTATGCAGCCTACTTGCAGAGCCTGCGTAATGCTGCGGATATCGTGATTCATCAGAATCGCTTGTAAATAAGCAATACCCTGGCCTGTGATAGCATTTGCTCCATGCTACTTCACCATCATCAGGCTCCGGGCTATTACCAGCGTCCCCGAAACCTCGGGGCGCTCATTTCCCTTTATGAGAGTAACTTTACCCAGGTTCAGCATCTGATCCCTGATCTGCCCCAGCTGCAGGGTACGGTCGTTTCCAGTGTGCATGGAGTCCATGATCTCTATCTCTCGATTCAGCAACGGTCCCCATATACGACGTTGATTTTCCTTTCCTATCGCTTTGCTTCCCAGCATCAAATAGCAGAAGAACCCAACGCTCATATCCGTATCTATCATGATGCGAGAACGGCGGAGCTACTCGGGCACAGCCGAAAAAATCTGGCCACTCGCCGTACGCACTCCCGCTACCAACGGATGCCTGAGCTGGAGCGGCGCTGGCGGCTGAACAGATTTCTCTACAAGTGGCTCGGCTTCTGCCAGCATCAGGGGCATCTGTTTCTCAGCGGCATGATGGATTGCCCGGCTAACCCCTCGGGGGCACGCGCCGCCTCCTGAACGCCTATGACCGAGATGGAAGCGCTACTGGAGCTTATGCGTGCATTGCGCGATCCCGAGCAAGGCTGCCCCTGGGATCGTGAGCAGGATTTTTCAAGCATCGCGCCTTTTACCGTAGAAGAGGCATACGAGGTGGCCGATGCCATTCACCGGCAACACCCGGAAGATCTTTGTGAAGAGCTGGGCGACCTGTTATTTCAGGTGGTATTCCATGCACAGTTGGCAACGGAGCAGGGCTGGTTCAATTTTGGCGACGTGGTCTCCGGAATCGTCAGCAAAATGAAACGGCGCCATCCCCACGTATTTGGTGATGAAAGTATTGCCACATCCGCCGACCAGAGCATTGCCTGGGAGGCTCACAAGGCGCGTGAACGGGAAAACAAAGCTCAGACAGGTGAGACCAAGGGTCTGCTTGCAGATCTGCCACGGAACCTGCCGCCAGTTCAGCTTGCCGCCAAGATGCAGAAAAAGGCCGCGCAGGTGGGCTTTGACTGGCCGGACGGAAAGGCGGTGCTGGCCAAAATTCGCGAAGAACTGGAAGAGTTAGAGTTGGAGCTGGGCGAGGGCGCCGGTAACGAGCGCATCGCCGAGGAGATGGGAGACCTGCTGTTCTCCTGCATCAACCTGTGTCGACACTACGGCATAGAGGGAGATACCAGCCTGCGTCACACCAACCGCAAGTTCGAGCGGCGTTTTCAGCATATGGAGGAGCACACGGCTGCCAACGGGCGACGGTTGGAGGACTGCACCCTGGAAGAGCTGGAAGCCATGTGGAGTGCCGCCAAGCAGGCCTGTAGCTAAGGAGGTTCTCCTTATCACCGGTGAGGGGAGGAGTGGTCAACCAATTCGCTGGCGGACTCCGGCGCGGTAGCGCTCAACCCACTCGTCATCGGCGCGTGTTCGGACCGTGCGGCGATCGGCCGCGAGCTGTGCAGCGGCGGCCCGGTAGCTACCGGTTTCGGCGACTAGCAACGAGCAATAGCGGGCCTGCAGTTCATCAAGCGTCAACGCACCCGCCGCGACCTGTTCGCCCAGCTCGTGTCGAAGGTCACCCGTGGAGGCCGACCGCATAACGGGCAATGGCCGGTATTCGCCGCGTATCACAATATTGCGCACACACTGTTCCAACTCACGCATATTGCCGGGCCACGCATAGTCACTCGGCAGATTTTCTTCGATCCACGCCATCACCTCTTGCGTGGTCGCCCCGGTTGCCCGTTCACTGTCGCCTAGCAACTGGCCAACCAGATGGCGCACCAGGTTGAACAGATCTTCGGGGGTATCGTCGATCTGCTGCCTGAGTGACGGTGTCGCGACCATGTCTGCGCACAGCCGGTAGTAAAAATCGGCGCGGATGTGGCCACGCTGCATGTCACTGCCAAGGTCCCGATTCGTCGCACTGATGATTTTGCCGTTAAAGCGTCGCTGCCGGGTCTCGCCGATGCGCTGAAAACCGCGGTCCTGCAATACGCGCAACAACGTGACCTGCGTCGACTCGTTCAGCTCACCGATCTCATCAAGAAACACACAACCGTAGCGGCCGCATGATTCCAGCCAGCCCTTACGGTCCGACACCGCGCCGGTAAACGCGCCCTTGCTGTGACCGAATAACTCGGACTCGACCAGTGTCTTCGAGAATGCGGTGATATTGATGGCGTGAAAGTCTGGTTCCAGCGTAGTTTCGAACCGCCCGGCCACTGCGTCGAATGGAATATAGCGCGCCGCGCCGATTGCGCGTGCGACCAGTTCCTTGCCGGTTCCCGAAGGCCCGGTGATGAGCGTTGGGATTTCACCCATACGCTGGTACAGCAGGCGCGCATAGCGGCGCATGTCATATGTAAAGATCGACTCCCACACGGCCATGCGTAGTCTAGCGGCCGGCAGTGAACCGCCGAAAATATTCTGGTAGATGGCGGCAAACGCGCGCGCCACCTGGAATTGCAACGCAAACAGGCTGGCGGCCGGATACAGGCTCGGGATGCATAGGCCAGGCAATTCCAGCAGTTGCTGGTAATCACGCTGAAAATCATCCCACACGGATACCCGCTGCGGCGTAGTACCAGGCCGAGCGGTCAGCGCCTCGATCTCCGGGTTCGCGCCACTAAAAAATCGATGGTAAAGCACATAGGTCGCCAGATCCCGGTATAGCTCGATATCTGCATCACCGGCGTCTTTGCCAGTAATCAGCACGGTGCGCGCGGTCTCCAGTAATCGCTCAGCAAGGGCCCCGAGCTTTTCCGTGTTTCGGAACACCTTGTCCGGCAACAATGGCGCTGGACGGTGAATGAATGGGCGATCATGCTTAAAGTCCCGGCCCAACGCCCGTTTTTCCAATTCAATCCGCCGTTTGGAAAACGGGTTGCAGTAGCTGCGTGAGACTATCGCATCAGCGGCAGCGCGTTGTTCATCGTTCAATAAATGTTCCATAGTGGGACATATTATGTTCCATTAATCTGCTTTCGTCACGGGCGGATTATTTAATTCCTCATTTAATCAATGGCTTAAGCAAAACGTCCCATTGGCATGGTTCTCGCAAAATGATAGATACCAGAACCAATACGAGGATCTACCAATGACTGCCGCTGCCCTGTCCCTGCCTACTATTGGCACCACCGAGCCGACGCTGGACCTGACCGGCCTGCTAAAACGTCGCATGCAACTGCCACAACGTCACCGCCTGCTACACGCGTACCCGCTACGCGCCGGCATGCCCCATCTCGATTGGCTGCCGACCGCCAGACAGGCTGAGCTGCTCGATGCAGCCCAAATCCGACCAAGCGGCCAGCGCGGCCTGTTGATCGGCGTGCTGCCACACCCATTCTGCAATCCGGCCGTACGCGGCTGCGGGTTCTGTACCTTCCCTCACCAGTCTTGGCACCGTTCCACCGCACGGACAACCGTGCGGGCGGTCATCGACGAGATCAAGGCCCGTCACGCGGCGAACCCTGCCATCGCGGATAAGCCGGTACAGGGAGTGTACTTCGGTGGCGGTACCGCGAACCTCGCGCCAGTGGATTCGCTACGCGAGTTATCGCACACACTAAATGCGTATTTCGATCTGAGTCAGGCCGAAATCACACTGGAGGGTGCGCCGATATATTTTCTGAAACGCGACCGGCCAATGACCGCATTGCGAAGTGCAATGGATGCACGCCACTTCCGCATCAGCATGGGTGTTCAGACCTTCGACCCAAAACAACTGCACCGCATGGGCCGGCAGGCCTTCGGTAATGCACAGACCTTCGCCGACGTCGTTGCATACGCGCACGCGGAGGGTATGACGGTGTCGGGCGACCTGCTATTCAACCTGCCGAATCAGTGGTACCAGGCCATGCGCGACGACGTGC
The DNA here is from genome assembly GCA_021773635.1 of Gammaproteobacteria bacterium. Classification (GTDB taxonomy): domain Bacteria; phylum Pseudomonadota; class Gammaproteobacteria; order HK1; family HK1; genus JAJFJV01. The sequence continues at coordinate 48,426 of JAJFJV010000026.1, forward strand.
TCCGCGCTATCGACATCGGGCTGGACCAAATCTGCCTGTACCATCTGGTCCTGTTCCGTGGACTCGGCACCGAGTGGTCCAAAGATCCGGACATGCTGGCCGGCCTGCCCGATAATGCACACGCCGCGGAACACTGGCTGAAACTACGCGAAGAATTGCTAAACGCCGGATTCGTGCAGACCTCATTGACCAACTTTGAGCGCGCCCCGGTGCACGCGACACCCGAACGCTTTCTGTACGAAGAACTCAGCTTCCAACCTGACTGTTTCGACATGCTCGGTTTCGGACCATCGGCAATCTCGTTCACCGCGGACCCGACATTCCAGCGTGGCTGGAAGTTGGTTAATACCGAATCCGCCCCAGCCTACCAGCAATGTATCGCGCAACGTGGCAATGCATGGGAACGCTTCTTTGACTACGGGTCCCGGGACCTGCGCGTGTTCTACCTCACACGCCGATTGGCTGCACTGAAAGTTGAACTAAAAGACTACGTGCACCACTTCGGTTCGAAGGCAATGAACGACTTCAATCTGTGGTTCCGCGCCATCATGCAGGCAGGTCTGATGAACAAGCAGGCCATGATCATGACGCCGACCGCGGCCGGGATGTTTTATGCTGATGCCATGGCCTCTGTGCTGGTACTCGCGCACGACATAACCTGGCCCCGACGCTATTCCGCCGCGGACCATGCCATTGCCAGAAACAGTGTCAGCAATGACGCCGGATACATGTAGGGGATATCGATGAGAAAGATACTCACGGGCGTCTTGCTGGCCGCACTCGTTGGTGCGCCGCTGATTATAGTTGGCCCGGTGCTACAACGGTCGATGGCCTCGTTGGAATGCGTTCCGGCAAGTTACCCGGAGTCACCCTTGAGTACCGATATCCAGTTCAGCGACCGTTACCCGGCCGCGCGCGCGCGGTTTCTGGATGCGGCCGCTGACAATGGCATCACGGTGGAATCACTACGTCATCAACTGACCGGGCCCCACGGTGAGAACCTGTTTACCGATATCGCGTGGATCGGCCCAGCCAATGCGCCCACGGTGTTGCTACTGATATCTGGCACGCACGGTGTCGAGGGTTTTGCCGGTTCCGCGATCCAGACCGGCCTGCTGCAGGATGGTATTGCAACCCGCCTGCCTCCGAGCTTGGCGATTCTGATGGTGCATGCAATCAACCCATGGGGTATGGCACACCTGCGCCGTTTCAACGAGGACAATATCGACGTCAACCGTAATGGCATCGACCACCGTGCCTTACCACCCGAAAATCCCGGGTACCAGCGCATGGCCGCGTTGCTGGCCCCCGTCGACATGAACCTGGCATCGGAGTTCGTCGCTTGGTCAGGGCTACTGTGGAATAGCCTGCGGCATGGCCGCCAGGCGGTGGTCAGCGCCATCAGCCAGGGCCAGTACTCACACCCGCGTGGCCTGTTTTACGGCGGCGATGATGCAACCTGGTCCAGCCGCATACTGCAAGGCATTACGGTACGCCACCTCGGCACAGCGCAACACGTTATAGTCCTCGATATCCATACGGGCCTCGGCGCGTTTGGTAACGCGGCGCTGATGGTCAGCGAAACTAGAAACCCGCTGGTCCACCAGCGGGCGGCCAGGATCTGGGGTGACGACAAGGTCGATGCCCGGGTCAAGGGTACGTCGGTATCGGTATATCTAAATACCACCCTCAAGGATATCCTCGCGCCGCTTCTGCCCGATACAACGGTAACACCCGTGACGCTTGAATTTGGGACGGTGCCACGCGACGAAGCGCTCATTGCGTTGCGCACGGAGAACTGGCTGCATCATCACGGTGGACCCGGACACCCGCGCTATGACGCCATCAAGACCTGCCTGACGTCGGCATTCAATCCAAATTCGGGCGAGTGGCAAATGCTGGTTTGGAAGCAGGGCCGCGAGGTAGTGGAATCGGTGCTAGCGTGGGCGCGCGCCCGGCCGACAGAAACCGTGGCTCCGGTGTAGCTCCGGTAGAGAGAAGCGAGAAATCACGAGTCCAGACATGTATAGCATTTGGCGCGAGTTGAAGGGCTGGGGCCTTCTCTTTCTTTGGATTGTGGGGATCATTGTCTTGGTCCTCCTCACACCGCTGTTTTCTCTAGTCGGACGATTCAAACGACGCAACCGCCGGGCATCTGAGCAGGAAGAGGACCAGCAAGTCCAGACCTCGCCATCAACCTCGGAACCAGTAGAAGAAGATGAATGTAAGCCACTTACGTTCTGGTCAATGGTTTGTCTCGAATGGCAAATTCGATTCATCATGGCTGCGGTGGGGTTGGTTGTGGTGCTCATCGGGGTTGCCGTGGGGATGCTTTTAGCCGCGATCTGAACAAAATCTAAACCAAGAGCGCTCACGTGGCGAAGCCAAGAGTTTTCTAGCTGAAGAACGCCGGTCCAAGGGCAGGGGCATGTGGTTGCGCTGCTTTTCGACGAATAGACCGATTCCTCTTCCTGATATTCTTTAGACTTCTCGATGGGCTTCACGATCATCGGATGATCCAAATGTCCGGGATTTAGGGATCTAGTGTCGCCAGTATGCATTTCGCTTCGGCCTTACGTAATTTGCCGAACCGGAGGAGATTTGAGTACGCGGATCGTTGTAGCGGCTGCCCCTTGACTGAATTTGTCAGACTCCGGATCGAGTTACCCAGCAGACCATTTATGAGGCGAATCACTCATGCGACCCTGGCAGGCGAAGACCTTCAAATGTGCGGCAACCTCCCTTGTCTTCCTGTTGGTTATCGGTGTCGGCCTGTGGATGACGGTCACGCAACCTCTGATTGGGGAAGTCTCTCCGACCGAGCCGATCACTGTTGATCCTTTTCGTCTGCGGACACATGTGACGGCTCTCGCCGAGGAATTTCGACCACGCGATTGGCTGCACCCAAAAAATCTGGATCAGGCGGCAGGCTACATTCGGAGCGAGTTTGAGAGCGCAGGATTGACGGTGGCGGATCAAACATATGAGATGGAAGGCAGAACCTATCGAAACGTCATCGCATCAATTGGGCCGGATACCAAGGGCCGGGTCGTTGTAGGGGCCCACTACGATGCGTTTGGTGAACTTCCCGGAGCCGACGACAACGCAAGTGGAGTGGCAGGCCTGATCGAGCTTGCACATCGACTGCCTGGAATCAATTCTAGCGTTCGAATAGATCTCGTGGCATTTACCCTGGAAGAGCCCATGACTCCTGAGGGCGACGGGCTGTTCCGCAGCGAGTTCGGAGGCAGTTCCGTCTACATCCGTTCGCTTGAGGAACAAGGACGGGGCGTTCGCGTGTTTCTCAACTTGGAAATGATCGGATATTTTAGCGATGAAAATGGGAGTCAGCAGTTCCCGTTGGGTCTCATCGGTATGTTCTATCCGTCGATGGGTAACTTCATCACGATCGTTGGCCGCGTAGGGCAGGGAAAGATCGTTCGTCGCGTCAAGGGAGCAATGCGGTCGGCCACCGCCCTCCCGGTTCATTCCATGAGTGCACACGAGATTGTTGAAGGCGTGGATTGGTCCGACCATTCCAACTTCTGGAATGCGGGTTATGATGCCGTGATGATCACAGATACGAGTTTCCTGCGTAACACTGCGTATCACACGGAGGGAGACACTGCGGATCGACTTGACTACGAGCGCATGGCAATGGTCGTCGAGGGCGTCTACGCTGCTGTGAGAGAGTTCGCCCGGTGATGTCGGTGTCACCAATGCGCGGTGTTTGCTATTGGGTGCGATCAGCGTCTAAATCTGATAGACCCCCAGAATTCCTAATCCTCTGGCCCGGAGGTTTTCCCCTCAATCAACGCATAGGCAGAATGATTGTGGATGGATTCAAAGTTTTCTGACTCCACCACGTAGTGACCAATCCGGTCGTCGTTGTTTAATCTGATAGCCACATCCCGGACCATGTCCTCGACAAACTTGGGATTGTCATAGGCCTGCTCGGTCACAAACTTCTCATCCGGTCGCTTTAGCAGGCCATAGAGCTGACAGGACGCTTCGCCTTCAACAATATCTATAAGCTCCTCGATCCACACGAAATCAAGGGTCTCGGCGCGCACGGTCACGCAGGAGCGCTGGTTATGCGCGCCGTAGTCGGAAATCTGTTTTGAACAGGGGCACAGGCTCGTTACCGGGACCTCCACCTTGATGTCCATGTGCGCCTGACCATCGGTAATCCGGCCGATCAGGCTGATTTGGTAATCGATCAGGCTCCTTACCCCGGTGACGGGAGCGGCCTTGTCGACAAAGTACGGGAAGCTCATTTCAATATCCCCGGATTCTGCCTCCAGTCGTTCAGTCATTTCCGACAGCATGTGCCGGAAGGATTTGGTCGTGATTTCGTATTCGTGCTGATTCAGGATCTCCACGAAACGGGACATATGGGTGCCCTTGAAATCGTGGGGCAGGTTTACGTACATATTGAAGTTGGCGATGGTGTGTTGCTCGCCTCCGGAGCGGTCTCGCACCCGTACCGGATGGCGGATGCCCTTGATGCCCACCTTGTCGATGGCAATACGGCGGGAATCCCGGCTACCCTGTACGTCGGCCATCTGCTCCCCGGCCGGAATTTCAATCACGCTGTCTAGCTTTGCTTTCATGGTTGCCTATCACTGTATTTCACGCAGGCATGGTCGGTCTCCCAAAGGGTGATCGCACACACGCGGACGCGCTCATCGTCGAGGGTTTTGGCTATCTCCCGATAAAGATACCGGGCCAGGTTTTCCGCCGTCGGGTTAATTTCGTCAAAGGGTGAAATGTCGTTTAGATAACGGTGGTCAAGTTTGTCGGTGGCATCGCGGGTGAGCTGGCGTATGCGTTTGAAATCTATCGCCATCCCGAGTTCATCCAGAGCAATGGCCTCTGCTTCCACTTCGACCTTCCAGTTATGACCATGCATACGGCTACAGGCCCCTGGATAGTCGCGCAGGGTGTGGGCCGAGGAAAAGTCGGTAGTGACCTTGAGGGTGTAGTTATCAGACATAATATCCGAGTATTTTACTCAGGTTATGGCTCGCTGCCAAACCGTGGACGATGTGCGCTATCTATCGGAGCTTTCAGTGCTGGCGGCACACGATAAATTCAGAAATTTCTCGTAGCGACCCGGCGGCCGTTCCCAGTGAGGAGAGACTGGACAGAGCCTCTTCATGCAACTCCCGGGCCCGATGTTTGGCCGGTGCCAGCCCCATCAGGGAGGTGTAGGTGGGTTTGTCTCGCGCCAGATCCGCGCCTCTTTGTTTTCCCAGGGTATGCGTATCACCCTCTACGTCGAGAATATCGTCCTGAATCTGAAAGGCGAGTCCGATACAGCTGGCGTAGTGGTCGAGTTTCTTCAGCACGCTACGGTCGACCACGGGAGCTGCAAGGGCGCCGAGTTTAACACTGGCGCGAATAAGGGCACCGGTTTTGTGGATATGCATATTCTCCAGCTCGGTCAGGTTGAGGCGGTTGCCCACCGCGGCCAGATCCATAGCCTGACCACCCGCCATCCCGCGCGAACCAGAGGCCTGACTCAGGGTTTCTATCATCTCCAGGGAGCGGCGAGCATTGATACCTTCGGAGGTCTCATGGGCCAGCATATTAAAAGCCTGGGTTTGCAGCGCATCACCAACAAGAATTGCTGTGGCTTCATCAAAGGCCTTGTGGCAAGTGGGCTGACCCCGCCTCAGATCATCATCATCCATGGCTGGCAGATCATCGTGTACCAGGGAATAGGCGTGGATAAGCTCCATTGCGCAGGCCGGGGCATCAAGCTGTTGCAGATCGGCGTCAAGAGCGGTGCCAGTGGCGTAGACCAGTACGGCACGAATTCGCTTGCCCCCGTTCAGTACCGCGTAGCGCATGGCCTCGTGCAGGCGTGAGGGTTCAATATCGGCAGCGGGCAGACGCGTTTGCAGGGCCTGTTCAACCCGTCGCCGATAATCATCCAGCATTTGCCTGAATTGATGGTCAGTTTGCATCCGCGTCAAAGGCTTCCGTCGCGGCGCCACCCTCTTTCTCAGTGAGAATACGGATTCGCTGCTCGGCGGCATCCAGCGCCTGCTGACACTGCTGGCTAAGTGCTGTTCCACGTTCAAAGGTCTGCATGGATTCTTCCAGGCTTAATTGCCCAGATTCCATTCGGGCAACCAGTTGTTCCAGTTCTTTTATGGCGGCCTCGAAATCCGGGGCTTTTTTCTTGCGTGGCACGCGGTGATGCTCCCAATCAGATGAGGAGCGAATTGTAATCGATCTTGGCCGTGGTGGAGGAGGGCAAATAGCGTCGCACGATGGTCTGGTGTGTAAATGGCCACTGCCCACATGAGAGTACCGGTGTCCAGGAGCAACTTTGGACTGAATCCGGGCATAATGCGCGCTGTGGGTATATACGCGTTCTATTGAGTATTCAGTATGAAGAGAAATTATTCTTTGCTTCGGGCGATGTGCTGTCTCAGCCTGGCTCTTTTTGTGTGTTCAGCCTGGGCCCAGATTGATGAAGAAGAACCCAAGCCCTGGCTGGAAGAAAAGGCCGAGCCCTGGAAGGAGCAGGGATACAAACTTCCCCCTTATCCTCGCGAGCAGGACCTGGCCCCCCTTATTGCCTCCGGACTGAGCCTGCAACATGAGTATTTCATCGATTTGAATTCGCTTTCCCGCGGGGACGATAACGTGTTTCGCTATACCATCGTCGTGAGCTCTGCCAGCGGTGCGCGCAACATTTTTCATGAGGGAATTCGCTGTTTGGGCGGGGTTGCTATCCAGGCCCCCGCACTGGTGAAAATATACGCCTACGGCAGTTCTTCCGGCGAGTTTCGACCCGCGCGTACCAGTGAATGGCGTCGGCTTAGAGGGAACGGCGTATATTCGTATCGACGCGCCCTGGCCGATGATTTTTTTTGCGATGCCCCTATGGCCTACCTTGATACACGTCGTATGAAGCTGCGCTTTGCCGGGAAAGACTGGAGTGATGGAAGTGGTAGTACTGAGGAAATAGAGCGATAAACGCATGCCAGGTAGCCACAAGAAATGACTGAAAATTATGACGCCTCTGCTATTGAGGTGCTTAGCGGGCTCGACCCGGTACGTCGCCGGCCGGGGATGTATACCGATACCACCCGCCCCAACCACCTTGCCCAGGAAGTCATCGACAACAGCGTTGATGAAGCCATTGCCGGCCACGCGACCCGCATCAGCGTCAGCCTGAAGAAAGATGGTTCCCTGCTGGTCAGCGACGATGGACGCGGGATGCCTGTAGACATCCATCCCGAGGAAGGGATGCCTGCAGTCGAGCTGATCATGACCCGACTGCACGCCGGCGGTAAGTTCTCCTCCGATAACTATCGTTTTTCCGGTGGTCTTCACGGGGTGGGCATCTCGGTGGTCAATGCCTTGTCCCGGCACCTGGAAGTCTGGGTTCGGCGCGATGGCAAGGAATTCAATATGGCCTTCGCCAACGGCGAAAAGGTTTCCGATCTGGAGGTCGTGGGCAGCGTCGGCCAGCGCAATACCGGTACCACCGTCCACTTCTGGCCCGATCCCGGATTCTTTGATTCTCCCCGTTTTTCCCTGGCCAGCCTGCGTCACGTCATGCGTGCCAAGGCGGTATTGTGCCCGGGCCTCGTCATGGAGCTTCTTGATGAGGAAAGTGGTGAAGATGCCCTGTGGTGCTTCGAGGACGGGCCTGGGGGCTATCTGGCCGAGGCCACCGCAGGGGTCGAGCTGTTGCCGCCCACCCCCTTCACTGGCAGCCTGGAGGGCAATACCGAGGCCGTGGACTGGGCGGTTCTGTGGCTGCCGGACGAAGGGGAGTGCCTGACCGAGAGCTACGTTAATCTGGTGCCTACGGCCCAGGGTGGAACCCACGTCAATGGCCTGCGGGCCGGATTGCTGGAGGCCGTGAGGGAATATTGCGAGTTCCGCAAGCTGTTGCCGCGAGGGCTAAAGATTGCCCCGGATGATGTATGGGAGCGCTGTGCCTACGTGCTCTCCGTGAAGATGCTGGAGCCCCAGTTTACCGGCCAAACCAAGGAGAGATTATCCTCGCGGGAATGTGCGGCCTTTGTTTCCGGGGTAGTGCGGGACGCCTTCAGCCTGTGGCTCAACCAGCATCCGGAAACCGGCGATCGCATCGCCAATCTGGCTATCGAAAACGCCCAACGCCGTAGCCGCAAGGGTCGCAAGATAATCCGTCGGAAGTATGTCTCCGGCCCCCCCTTGCCGGGCAAGCTGTCGGACTGCAGTTCGCAGGATTTGAGCGAGACCGAGTTGTTTGTGGTGGAGGGGGATTCGGCGGGTGGTTCGGCCAAACAGGCGCGAGACCGTGAGTTTCAGGCGGTCATGCCCTTGCGCGGAAAGATCCTCAATACCTGGGAACTGCCATCAACCGAAGTCCTGGCTTCCCAGGAGATCCACAATATTTCTGTTGCCCTCGGGGTGGAGCCTGGCGGGGATCTGACAGGATTGCGTTATGGCAAGCTCTGCATACTCGCCGATGCCGACTCGGACGGGGCCCACATCGCCACCCTGATCTGCGCTCTTATGCTGCGGCATTTCCGGCCTCTGGTGGACGCCGGACATGTTTATGTCGCCATGCCCCCGCTTTATCGCATTGATGTGGGCAAGGACGTCTTCTATGCCCTTGATGATGCGGAGAAGAAGGGCGTGCTGGAGCGTATCGCGGCCGAAAAGCGGCGTGGCAAGGTCAATGTTCAGCGCTTCAAGGGTCTGGGAGAAATGAACCCGGTGCAGCTGCGAGAGACGACCATGGCACCCGAAACCCGCCGCCTGGTGCAATTAACCGCTGCGGCCGAAGATGAAACGGAAGCCATGCTGGACATGCTGCTGGCCAAAGCACGCTCTCCGGACCGGCGGGCCTGGCTGGAGGACAGCGGCAATCTGGCAACGGTGTAGGGCCTGCTTCCCCCGACTCCGAGTCGAATGGCCCGTGCTTTAGCCGTTACTCCGCCGGCAGCAGAGAAAAGGCTTGCTCCCCCCGCGGACGAAAATTCCTGACGAGTTGTTGCCCCGCATCCCCGCTTAGCCAGTCTATAAAGCGCATCACGTACTTGTATTTTACATGCGGATGGCGCCCCGGATTTACTGGCAAAATGCTGTATACGTTGCGCATTCCGGCCTTTCTGCCGAGCAGGATTTCCAATTCTCCTGGCCTTTTGAAAGCAAGCCAGGTAGCGGGATCGCTCAGGGTGTAAGCGGACTGGGCGACGGCCATTTGCAGGGTGGCGCCCATGCCACTGCCGACCTCGCGATACCATCCTCCACGGGGTTGGTGGCCGGCGGATTTCCACAGCGCGCGTTCGGCCATATGGGTGCCGCTTTGGTCGCCCCGGGAAATGAAGGGTGACCGCTGGCGGGCAATGGCTAAAAATGCCGCCTCTACACTCGGAGCATCCCGGATTCCTGCTGGATCAGTGTCCGGTCCGAGCAACACGAAGTGGTTGTACATAACGGGATAACGTTGGGTACCAAATCCCCCTGCAAGGAAGTTGTGTTCGGCCTCGGGATGATGGACAAATATCAGGTCTGCATCTCCCCGTTCTGCGATACGGATGGCCTGACCGGAGCCCACTGCCAACACCCGCACGGCTATTCCGCTCTCTTGCTGAAAACGGGGAAGCAGGACATCAAGCAGGCCGGAGTTATCCAGTGAGGTGGTTGAGGCCATGCGTATAACGGGCGGATTCTCTTCATCGCAGGCGGTGATGAGCCCGGTTAACAGAAGCACCCACAGGGCGCCCACGACCCTTTGCTTTGCAGTCCTCACCCCGGGGCAAGCTCCCCGTTTATGAAGGCCTGGGCCTCGACGCATTGCGGGCCGGCAAAAAAGTGCTCTGCAGGGCCCTGCTCCAGCACCTGACCTTGCCAGAAAAAAACGATCTCGTCGGCGAGGCGATGAGCCTGGGCCAGATCATGGGTCGTCATGATCACCTTGGTGCCGCCTGCACCAATGGCGGCAACCATTCGCTCTACCTCCAGGGTCGCCCCCGGATCAAGACTGGCGCAGGGTTCATCCAATAGTAATACGCGGGGTTTCAGGGCCCAGGCGCGGGCCAGGCTAAGGCGCTGTTGTTCCCCCACGGAAAGTAGCTGGGCGGAACGCCGGGCCAGCGGCAGTAGGCGGGCCCGTTGTAGTGCTGAGGTCACCAGGGCAGGGCGCTCACGGCGAGGAATGCCGCGTACGCCGAGGGCATAAGCGATATTGTCGGCGACACTGCGACGCAACAATACCGGTCGCTGGAAGACCATGGCCTGTCCATGGCGCGTGTCCTCGGCGCTTTTTCCGTTCCAGGTGATGGTCCCGGATGTGGCCTCAAGCAGGCCATGGCAGAGCTTTAGAAACAGGGTTTTTCCCGCACCGTTGGGGCCGAGAATCATGCTCAAGCCGGGGTGTTCGATACGCAGCGATATCTGTTTCAGCAGCGGGGTGTCGCCAGAACTGAAGCAGAGTCCGGAGGCCACCATAGGCAATAGCATAGGTTCAGGCATAGCGCTGCTTTACCCGATCCCGGACGATGATAACGGCCAGGTTAAGAGCCAGTGAGAGACCCATGAGTACGATGCCCAGGGCAAGGGCAAGTTGCAGGTTTCCCTTGCTGGTTTCCAATGCGATGCTGGTGGTCATCACCCGGGTCAGATGATGGATGTTGCCCCCGACCATGAGCACCGCTCCGACCTCGGCGCTGGCCCGGCCAAAGCCGGCGAGGGCGGCACTCACCAGGTTAAAACGCCCATCCCAGAGTACCGTGGTCATAGTGCGCCACGGCCCCGCGCCGAGGGAGCGCAACTGCTCGTCATAACTACGATGGAATTCCGTTGCACTTTCGCAGGTGAGTGCGGCGATGATAGGCGTCACCAGCAGCCACTGGGCGATCACCATGGCAGCGGGGGTGTAGAGCAGGCCGAGTGGTCCGAGGGGGCCACTGCGAGACAGCAACAGGAATACCACCAGGCCGGCAATCACCGGTGGCAGGCCCATGAAGGCGTGTAGCCCGGCGTTGACCAAATCACGGCCGGGAAAGCGAAACAGGGCCACGGCCGCTCCGAGCGGAAAACCCGTCAAGGCGCCGAGCAATACGGCACTCAGGCTTATCTTCAGGGAAAGGGTAACGATTTCCAGCAAACCCGGGTCCAACTGCAGCAACAGCTGCAATGCCGTGGCAAAGGCCTCATGGATATCTGTCATTGCGGGTGGCTTCCTGAATTTGGCAAGGGACCATAATCTGCACTCTACGGCGCTTCATATCCAGTACACTAGCGCCCGCGATGAGTCAGCAAAAGCAAAACCCCGACACCGAAACCCTGCCGATTAAAAGCTTTGCCGAGCGTGCCTACCTGGATTACTCCATGTACGTCATTCTCGACCGCGCGTTGCCGCATATCGGGGATGGGCTCAAGCCGGTACAGCGGCGCATAGTCTATGCCATGTCCGAGCTGGGTCTGGCGGCAGGGGTCAAGTTCAAGAAATCCGCCCGTACTGTTGGCGATGTGCTGGGTAAATATCATCCGCATGGTGACAGCGCCTGCTACGAGGCCATGGTGCTGCTGGCCCAGCCTTTTTCCACCCGCTATCCGCTGGTGGATGGCCAGGGCAACTGGGGTTCCATCGATGATCCCAAGTCCTTTGCCGCGATGCGCTATACCGAATGCCGCCTGACGGCCTTTGCCGAGATATTGCTTGAGGAACTGCCTCACGGCACGGTGGATTGGGCGCCAAATTTTGATGGCACGCTGGAGGAGCCCAAGCTGTTGCCAGCCCGTTTGCCCCACGTCTTGCTAAACGGTGCATCGGGCATTGCCGTGGGTATGGCCACGGACATTCCCCCACATAATCTGCGTGAAGTGGGGGCCGCCTGTATTCGTTTGCTGGATGATGCGAACACCTCGCTGGAGGCGCTTTGTGAATGCATCCAGGGGCCGGATTATCCCTGTGATGCCGACATCATCACACCGGCGGAAGATATCCAGGCGCTCTATCGCGGCGGTAGCGGCAGTATCCGTATGCGCGCCCGCTATGAGCGTGAAAGTGGCGCCATCGTTATTACTGCACTGCCCTATCAGGTCTCCGGGGCCAAGGTGATGGAGCAGATAGCGCAGCAAATGATCGCCAAGAAGCTGCCGCTGGTGGAGGATCTGCGCGATGAGTCGGATCATGAAAACCCGGTGCGGCTGCTGATCCTGCCGCGTTCAAACCGGGTGGATGTGGATGCCCTGATGTCGCATCTGTTTGCCACCACTAATCTGGAACGAAGTTACCGGGTCAATCTGAATTTGGTGGGCATGGATGGGCGTCCCCGGGTGATGGATTTGCGCTCCCTGCTGTTGGAGTGGCTGGATTTCCGTCAGCAGACGGTGCGCCGTCGCCTGACCTTCAGGCTCGACAAGGTCTGTGCCCGCCTGCATCGGCTCGATGGCCTGCTGATTGCCTACCTGAACCTGGATGAAGTCATTGCCATCGTGCGGGAGGACGATGAACCCAGGGCGGTGCTGATGGCACGCTTTGCGCTCAGCGAGCTGCAGGCGGATGCGATCCTGGATACCCGGCTACGTCAGCTCGCACGCCTGGAGGAGATGAAGATCACCACCGAGCAGGCCGAGCTCAAGGTTGAGGAGGCCGGGTTGCGCAAGACTCTGGGCACCAAGCGCCGCTTGCGGCGCCTTGTGCGGGATGAAATTGAGGCCGACGTAGAGACTTTTGGTGACTCACGACGGTCGGCGCTGATCGATGTGGAGCCGGCACGGGCACTGGAGCATAAATCATTGATTTCGGCCGAGCCGATTACAGTGGTGCTTTCCGAGCGCGGCTGGATCCGTGCCGCCCGCGGGCATGAGATCGACCCGGCATCCCTTAATTTCAAATCCGGTGATGCCTTTAAGGCCGCCGCCGCCGGGCGCAGTACCCAGAACGTGGTTTTTATCGACTCTACCGGCCGGGCCTACACCATTGCTGCCCACAGTCTGCCGTCGGCACGGGGACTCGGTGAACCCTTGTCGGGGCGTATACAGCCGCCTGACGGGGCAACCTTTGAGGGAGTCATGCTGGCGGAGCCGGAGGCCTTGTTCGTTCTGGCCTCCGATGCGGGTTATGGCTTCGTGGTGGCCTTGAGTACGCTCTACACCAGGAACCGTGCCGGTAAGGTGGTTTTATCCCTCCCTGCCGGTGCCGAGGTGCTAAGTCCGGCGCGGGTAAGCAATGCGGAAACCGATCGGGTGGCGATGGTCAGTAATCTGGGGAGACTGCTGATTTGCCCGTTAAGCGAGTTGCCACAGCTAAATAAGGGTAAGGGACTGAAAATATTGCATATTCCTGTTCCCAGGCTCAAGGCTCGTGAGGAGTATGTGGTGGCCATAAGCGTACTTCCGGCTAACGCGAGTCTGGTGCTCCATGCCGGCAAACGTCATCTGCAACTCAAGGGGGCTGACCTTGATGTCTACTACTCCGCTCGTGGTCTGCGTGGTCGTCTATTACCCCGAGGCTTGCAACGTGTTCAGGCCATGAAAGTCACGCAAAAAAAAGCCGAGGCTTGAGCCTCGGCCAACGAACGGGTTGAAAGGGAGGAGGGGGTACCCGTTCAATTAGTGGAGCGGCGTTTTCCCATAAAACTTTAGCTTTATTGAAATCCATAATATAATAAGTATTATCAATATGTTGGTATGTGAACTTAATTTAAATAATATTATCTGAAATCGTTATTAGATGAGAATTTGTGTCTTATGCCCCTAGTTAAAGCCTTTACTGGACTACGTCCCGCCCCGGGTTATGTCGAAGCCGTTGCCGCACCGCCTTATGATGTTGTCAGCCAGCATGAAGCGCGGGAGATGGCCGCCGGCCATCCCTGGAGCTTCCTGCATATTTCCCGTCCGGAAATTGATCTTCCAGAGGGCACGGACCCCTACGGGGATGAGGTTTATGCGAAGGGAAAGGCCAATCTCGAGTCCATGCGCGAGGCGGGCGTTCTGCTAAGGGATGAAGTCCCCTGTTTCTATCTATATCGTCTGCAGACCGCCCGGCATCAGCAGACCGGGCTGGTTGCCGCTACCTCAGTGGCCGCCTACGAAAGCGGGCGGGTATGCAAACACGAGCTAACCCAACCCGCCAAGGAAGATGACCGTACCCGCCAGATCGATAGCCTCAATGCTCAGACCGGGCCCGTCTTTCTGACCTGCCGGCAGAGCCCGGAATTCAATGCCCTGGCGGCGGAGGTCGGCGCGACAGAGCCTGCCTACGATTTTTGCCGTGACGATGGCGTTCAGCACAGTCTGTGGGTGATAAATCAGCCTGGCCACATCGATACCTTAAGCAGATTGTTTGAGGGCATGGAGCACTTATACATCGCGGACGGGCACCACCGCTCGGCGGCAGCGGCACGGGTGACGGAAAATCGGCGAGAGGCCCGTTCCGGCGATGAGGAAGGACCGGAAGACTACTTTCTCAGCGTTATATTTCCCGAGGATGAGGTCCGCATTCTTGATTACAATCGCGTAGTACGGGATCTCAATGGACTGGGACCCGCGGATTTTCTGGCAAAACTGGAAGTCGGTTTTCGTGTCCGCGAGAGCGATACCGCGGTGCAGCCCCAAAAACGCGGGGAGTTTGGTCTCTATCTCGACGGGTGTTGGTATCGCCTGGAACTTCCGTCCGATGCTATCCCCGAGGATCCGGTAGAACGTCTGGATGTCAGCCTGCTAACCAACCAGTTGCTAACGCCCATCCTCGGTATTGAGGACCTGCGCCGCGATCCCCGGATAGGCTTTGTCGGCGGTATCCGCGGTACGCAAGGGCTGGAATCATGTGTGGATTCCGGCGAGATGGCCGCCGCCTTTGCGCTCCATCCTACCGCTATGGCCGAGGTGATGGCAGTGGCCGATGCCGGGCGCCTGATGCCGCCCAAGTCCACCTGGTTTGAGCCCAAACTGGCAGACGGAATAGTCTCCTATCTGCTCGATTGAACGCTTAGATTGATGTTTTGCTGACTTTTCCACCTTCTTCTTTAACCAGCCGGGGTAATAGATAGCCGGGCAGGCTCGCACGCAGCTCTTTCATGAGCCTGAGCGCCTCCTTCTCAGATACCTCGAAGTGGTGGGCTCCCTGCACCCGGTCCAGCAGGTGCAGATAGTAGGGCAAGGTATCGGCCTCAAACAGCACTCGGGACAGGGTCGCCAGGGTGCTGGAGCAATCATTGATTCCCCGCAATAGTACAGACTGATTGAGCAGGAGAACCCCGGCGGTCCTGATGCGACGAAGCGCCTGGGCAACTTCACTGTCGATCTCCTGTGGATGATTGGCATGGATCACCATTACGGGTTGCAGGCGCGTCCCGGTCAGCCACGATAGCAGTGCCTCTGTTACCCGTGATGGCAATACGATAGGCAGGCGGGTATGAATCCTGAGCGTACGAAGGTGCGGGATCTCTGCCAGCTGTTCAACAAACTCACTCAGCCGACGGTCATCAAGGGTTAGTGGGTCACCCCCACTGAAAATGACTTCATGGATGCTGGTGTCAGCCCGGATATGGGCTAGCCATGTATCCCACAAGCGATGGCCTATGTTCGCGCTGTAGGGAAAATGCTGGCGAAAGCAGTAACGACAATGAATGGCGCAGGCCCCGGTTAGCAGCAGCAGGACGCGGCCCTGATATTTGTGAATGAGACCGGGTATGGCCATGGCCGCCAGATCACCCACCGGATCCGTGCCATAACCGGCGGCGTACCCCGATTCATGCCCTCCCGGCAGCACCTGCAGCAGCAAGGGGTCCCGGGGCTCTCCCTTGCGCATACGTGCCACATAACTGTGCGGTACCAGCATTCCGAAGCCGCTCCGGGAAAGCGGGCTTTCGTAGTGCTCCAGCCCCAACGCTTGTAACAGCACTTCCGGCTGGCGTATCGCTGTGGCCAGTTCCCGTCGCCAGCGTGGCTTTGGGTAGGCCTCGGGCCGGCTGCTCTTTGCGGTTATCCGGGCGATTGGTGTGCGGATGCTCATTACATGGGGTCTGCCATATTTCGTCGACGCCGCGCATTCTTTCACAAGCTTGTCCCGGCTTCGAATCGTCTTCGTGGATGTGGGTGGATCGGTTACAATTCGCGGTTCTCGTTCACACGCCCTATTTCCAGCACAGGAACCCGTCGATGGCTCGTTACAGCACCAATGAATTCAAAAGTGGTTTGAAACTGATGATTGATGGCGATCCCTGCGCCATCATCGAAAACGAGTTTGTGAAACCGGGCAAGGGGCAGGCCTTCTGCCGGGTAAAACTGCGTAACTTGAAGAACGGCAGGGTGCTGGAGCGTACCTACAAATCTGGCGAGAGTGTGGAGGCGGCCGACGTAATGGATCTGGACCTCCAGTACCTCTATGCAGATGGCGAACAATGGCATTTCATGGATACCGCCAGCTTTGAGCAATTCGCCGCATCAGAGGCTGCGGTGGGCGATACCAGCAAATGGATCAAGGAAGAGGATATGTGCATCGTCACCCTGTGGGATGGAGCGCCACTGGCCGTTGCTGCGCCCAACTTCGTGGAACTGGAGGTGACAGACACCGACCCCGGTCTGCGTGGAGATACCGCCAGCGGCGCAACCAAGCCCGCCACCGTGGAAACTGGCGCGGTGATCCGGGTCCCCCTGTTTGTGGAAATTGGCGAGCGTCTCAAGATCGATACCCGTACGGGTGAATATGTGTCGCGGGTCAAGGACTGATAGCCCGACAAGCTTCTGATTTCCTGGCCGTGGAGCCTGAAGGAAATTTGCGTTCGCCGGTGGTGTTGGAAGCCCTGAAGGCGCGAGCCCAAATGCTTGCCTCTATCCGCCAGTTTTTCTCCGGGCGTGATGTGTTGGAGGTAGAAACCCCGCTGCTTTGTAGTTCCACCACTTCAGAATTCCATATTGAAAGCTTCCGCACGCTGGACAACAGTTCGGGGGTTGGTGGTTTTCTGCAAACCTCTCCCGAGGCATGTATGAAGCGACTGCTGGCTGCCGGTAGCGGCCCCATCTACCAAATCTGCAAGGCCTTTCGGGCGGGTGAGGCGGGGCGTCTGCATAACGCCGAGTTCAGCATGCTGGAATGGTATCGCCCCGGGATGGGTTATCAGGGCCTGATGGATGAGGTGAGTGACCTCCTGCACCTGATTCTCCGCATCAAAATCCAGCGGCGCATTAGCTATGGCAATGCCTTCAGCCGCTATGCACGCATCAATCCCTTCCATGATTCTCTGGCCTCGTTACGGAGAAAAGCCGGGGAATGCGGGCTTGCCTCTGTGAAAGCGGCAGATCGTGAGCAGTGCCTCGATTTTCTCCTCAGCCAGAAGGTGCAACCCGGTCTCGGGGCCGGGCTGACATTTATTTATGATTTCCCGGCCTCTCAGGCTGCCATGGCGCGGATACGAAACGGATTACCACCTGTGGCTGAACGTTTTGAGGCCTATGTGGACGGGGTGGAGCTGGCCAACGGCTACCGGGAGCTTACCGATCCGCTGGAACAGGAATCGCGCATGCGTGCAGATTTGGTGCGTCGTGAAGCGGCCGGGATGGCACCCCTTCCGGTGGATGAAAAGTTGTTGGCGGCATTGGGCGCGGGGCTACCCGAGTGTTCTGGCGTGGCATTAGGGCTTGACCGCCTGATGATGCTGGCGACGGGAAGTGAGTCGTTGGCTGCGGTGATTGCTTTTCCCTATCAGCAGGCGTGAGTTTTGCCACTCAGGGTTTCAGAATGGTGTTGACCGGGGGGTGGGTCTCGTCAACTTTTGGGTAGTCCAGCGTGTAGTGCAGTCCGCGACTTTCATGGCGACTGAGCGCTGAACGGATGATGAGGTCCGCCACCATGGCAAGGTTGCGCAGCTCTATGAGGTCATTGCTGACGCGAAAATGGGTGTAGTACTCCCGGATTTCGTAGAGCAACAGATCCACCCGTCGCTTGGCCCGTTGCAAGCGCTTGGTGGTGCGTACGATACCCACGTAATCCCACATAAAACGCCGCAATTCGTCCCAATTATGGGACACCACCACTTCTTCATCGGAGTCAGTCACCCGGCTTTCGTCCCAGTCTGGCAAAGCTGGCGGCAGGGGACGATTGGCTATGTTGCCGGCAATGTGCGCGGCGGCGGAACGCGCCAGCACAAGGCATTCCAATAGTGAGTTACTGGCCATGCGATTGGCCCCGTGAAGCCCGGTAAATGCGACCTCACCGATGGCATAAAGCCCCGGCAAGTCAGTGCAGCCGTTGTGGTCGGTCATGACACCCCCACAGGTGTAATGGGCGGCAGGCACCACGGGGACGGGCTCCATGCACATGTCGATACCCAGTTTTTGGCAGCGTGCGTATACCGTGGGAAAGTGGGCGCGGATAAATTCAGCGGGTTTATGTGAGAGGTCCAGGTAGATGCACTCAGCACCGAGGCGCTTCATTTCGTGGTCCATGGCACGAGCGACAATATCCCGCGGTGCCAGCTCACCCCGCGGATCAAAGCGTTCCATGAAGCGTTCGCCATTGGGTAACAGCAGCCTGCCGCCTTCTCCACGTACCGCCTCGGTAATCAGAAAAGAGTCAGCCCCTGGGGAATACAGGCAAGTGGGATGGAACTGGATAAATTCCATATTGGCCACCCGGCAGCCAGCACGCCAGGCCATGGCAATGCCATCGCCGGTGGCGACATCGGGATTGCTGGTATAGAGATAAACCTTGCCCGCGCCACCCGTGGCGAGCACCGTCGTGCGGGCCCGAAAGCAGATCACCTCTTTTTTGGTGCGTTCAAAGACATAGGCCCCAAGGCATCCCTGATCTTTGTTGTGGATCAGGTCGAGCATGAGGTGGGATTCGTGCAGGGTGATATTGGCGTGCGCCTTTACCTGGGCCAACAGGGAGCTTTGAATCTCCAGTCCCGTGGCATCGGCGGCATGAATGACACGGCGATGGCTGTGGCCGCCTTCACGGGTCAGGTGATAGCGGGATTCGCCATCGGAGTCCTTGTCACGGGTGAAGTCCACGCCTTGCTGAATAAGATCGCGTATGCACTCCGGACCGTGGGAGACCACAAAATGAACGGTTTCTTCGTCGCACAATCCGGCGCCGGCCTCCAGAGTATCGGCAACGTGGGATGCTATGGAATCGTTCTCATCCATGACCACCGAAACACCACCCTGGGCGTAACGTGTGTTGCTCTCCAGCAGGGTCGCCTTGGCGAGAATCGCAATGCGGAGCCGGGGGGCGAGGCGCAGGGCAAGGCTAAGCCCGGCCGCGCCCGCACCAATAATCAGGACGTCACTTTCGTGCTGTTTGGTCATGGAAGCTATTTGCTGGTGTGATTGGGTGAGCTTTTACCCGGTCCGCGGGGACAAGCCTGCCGCGGCATGAATAGATCACAGGCCCCTTAGTATGGATAATGCCCCGCGGGCTTCTCTGGTGAGCGATTATATGTGGCGAACCATGGGGCACTGCAAGCCGATAGTTCATCCTGCTATCTTGATGCAGACTGTAACCGTCTTCTGCCGGGCTATATCGAAGGAAATACTTTTTGTGTGAATATCCCGCCATGCCGTGGCCTGTTTACCATGCGACCCCTTGTGTTTCCGCTCTTTTCAATCAAGGCGAACTATCTCTGCATCCCCATGTCTATGCGAGTAGACAGGGGACGGTTGGTGCCGGGGCAGGTGCTCTGACATGAGCGAAAGGCAAGTCGACCAGGCCCTGGTGGAGCGTGTACAGAATGGAGAGAAGGCGGCCTATGACCTGCTCGTCCTGAAATACCAGCACAAGGTGAATAAGCTGGTCGGACGCTTTGTCCGGGATCATTCCGAGGTGCTGGATGTATCCCAGGAGGCTTTTATCAAGGCCTATCGGGCACTGCCGAATTTTCGCGGCGACAGCGCCTTTTATACCTGGCTCTACCGTATTGCCATTAATACCGCGAAAAACTACCTGGCGTCCCGCAAGCGACGTCCGATTGCAATGGATCTTGGTACCAACGAGGAACAGGATTACAGCAGCGAGCCCAGATTACGCGATGACGACACCCCGGAGCGCCTGCTATTACAGAACGAGATCCAGCAGACGGTGGCAAAAACCATTGCCAATTTGCCCAAGGATCTCAAGCTTGCCGTTAGCCTGCGCGAGCTGGAGGGCCTGAGTTATGAGGAAATTGCCGAAGCCATGGACTGTCCCATTGGCACCGTTCGTTCACGGATTTTTCGCGCCCGGGAGGCGATAAACCGTGAACTGGAACCCTTGCTAGACTGATTACAGCGGAAATCTGAACCATGCATGAACGTGAACAACAGCTATCTGCCCTGATGGACGGGGAATTGGAAGCGCCGGCTATGGAGGCTGCGCTGGATGAACTGCTTGCGGATGAAGGGCTACGACAGACCTGGGGGCGCTATCATCTCGCACGGGATGCGATGCGTGATGGTCTGGCCGCGGAGGAGAAGGGCGAGCTGAGCGCACGTATCCGGCAGGCGCTGGAAGATGCACCGACGGCTCCGGTAACAGAGCTTCATCCAAAACGGAATCTCGCTCGCTATACCCGCCCTGTCGTTGGATTTGCCCTTGCCGCCTCGGTGGCCCTATTTGCAGTACTCGGGGTGCTCAAATTGCAGGACCGTGGCAGCGCGCCTGAGCTTCTCGCACAAAATGCCGTTGCCCCACAGGCCACGGCGATTCGCTGGGATGTGGGACGTCCCGCGGTGGAAGCTCGGCTCAATAGCTACCTTGTGCACCACAGCGAATATCAGTCTGCTCCGATGAACGGAATGCTGCCCTATGTTCGGGTGGTGGGCTATAACAGCAGTGGCCACTAACATTTTTCTCTTGCTTAAACGCGTTTGCTGCCGCCAATTTTTGACGGCGGCAACCTTGTTTTTTCTGACCGCGCCGGCATGGGCGGAAAACGGGGAGTCCGAGGCGCTGGCGTGGCTACAGCGGATGGTGGAGGCGGCGCAGAGTCAGAATTACGATGGTACCTTCATCTATCGCAGCGGCGATCAGATGGAATCCATGCGTGTCATCCACCGTGCCGATGCCAACGGTGAACGGGAACGACTGGTTTCCCTGAGTGGCGTGGCCCGTGAGGTGTTGCGTACCGGCTCCCAGGTGATCTGTATCCTGCCCGACAACCAATCGATCATCGTGGGTGCCAGTCATCCGCGTTCGCGCAGTTTCCCGCGTGTGTCCGGCAAAGGTGATCTTTTCAAACAGTCCTATTTACTCCAGGTCTCGGATGGGCAGCGGGTGGCCGGGCGAAATACCAAGACCATTCATATGGAACCCCGGGACCAATATCGCTATGGGCACCGTTTGTCTGTGGACCGGAAAAGTGGTCTGTTGTTGAAGACCGAGGTGGTGGGCAGGAAAGGCGAGGTGCTGGAACAGATTGTCTACACTAGCTTGAGCCTGCCAGACGAAATTCCCGACAGCCTGCTCGAACCCGCCATCCGGGGCGAACATTTTAAACGCTACACCATTGATGATGCCCTGAGTAAAAAGGGGGCACCTGGCCTGACAAGCTGGAAGGTCAAGTGGCTGCCCGCGGGCTTCACCATGGGTGAGCGGACGCAGGCCCCGATACCTACTCGCAGCGCGCCCGTCGAGCATCTTTTCTACAGTGACGGGCTGGCCTCATTTTCTGTCTATATAGAGAAAATTACCGAGGTGAAAGAACCGCTAAAGGGCGCATCCCGCATGGGTGCCATGAACGCCTTTGGCGTCGTGCTGGAACGTTCCCAGGTCACCGTAGTTGGCGAGGTGCCCGAGATGACGGTACGCACCGTGGCCGAATCTGTTTCTCCTCAGTAAGTCGCCAGCCCTAAGTAAGCACAAGTATTCAAGTGACGAGTTTTCCCTCAAACATAAATCCAGTAAATCCGGGTAATACATCCATGAGTAATATGCGCTATCTGAAAAAACTGCTTTCGGTGCTGATCTTTGGCCTGCTGGTCAGCGTTCATTACACGGCGTGGTCGCGTTCTCTGCCGGACTTTACCGATTTGGTGGAACGTTATAGTCCGGCGGTGGTAAATATCAGCACCACGCAAAAGGTGAAAAAGCGGGCCGGCCCAGCCTTGCCCAAAGGCCTGGAACTTCCCGATATTCCCGAAGATAGCCCGCTACATGACTTCTTTCGCCGCTTTTTTGGAGAAGGGGGCGGCGGTGGTCAGGAATTTGATGCCCAGTCACTGGGTTCCGGCTTCATCATTAGTGCGGACGGATACATCATTACCAATAATCACGTGATCAAGGGTGCTGACGAAATCATCGTGCGCCTCAGCGACCGGCGTGAATTGGCCGCAAGGATTGTGGGCGGGGACCCGCGTAGCGATATCGCCCTGCTGAAAATTGATGCCGAAGGCCTGCCTGTGGTCAAGACGGGCGCCGATTACCCCCTCAAGGTTGGCGAATGGGTGCTCGCCATCGGTTCTCCCTTTGGTTTCGATCACTCGGTAACTGCTGGCATCGTCAGCGCCAAGGGGCGCAGCCTGCCGCGTGAGAACTATGTGCCTTTCATTCAGACCGACGTCGCTATCAATCCCGGCAACTCCGGTGGGCCCTTGTTCAACCTGAACGGTGAAGTGGTTGGCGTTAACTCGCAAATCTATAGCCGCACCGGTGGTTTCATGGGCCTTTCCTTCGCCATTCCCATTGCCGATGCGATGAATGTGGTGGAGCAGTTGCGGGAGAATGGCAAGGTCTCACGCGGCTGGCTGGGAGTCATGATTCAGGACGTCACCCGGGAACTGGCCGAATCCTTCGGGATGGACAAACCCAAAGGGGCGCTGATCGCCAAGGTATTGCCGGGTAGCCCGGCGGAGCAGGCGGGCCTGCAGGTGGGTGATGTGGTGCTTAAATTCGACGGGAAAACGGTCAAAAGATCCTCTGACCTTCCCCCTCTCGTGGGCCGTACGCGCAAGGGTGTGCGGGTGCCGGTGCACGTTTTGCGCGCGGGCAAGGGAAAAACCTTGCGTGTATTGATTGCGGAACTGCCGGAGGAGGAGACACTGGCGGCGAAAACTGACCCTGAAACCACCACCGATCATCGCCTCGGGCTGGTGGTCAGGGACCTCGACGCCACTGCGCGCAAGCGCTACAAGGTGGTAAAGGGCGGGGTGCTTGTTGCCATAGTGGAGGAAGGGCCCGCCCGGCAGGCGGGAATTCGGGGCAAGGACGTCCTCCTCATGCTGAACGGCAAACGGATTGAAGATAGTGCCCATTTCAAACGGCTGGCCGAGGGATTACCGGCTGGAAAGGCCATCTCGGTCTATCTTCAGCGTGCGGGTAATCCCATGTTTTTGCCGCTGCGAGTGCCCCAGTAAGGCCCTCCCGGGCAATAATATCTTGGTGCATTCCGGGCAAGGGACTATGATGTCCCGCTAGCCGTGCCGCCGCTGGGTGGCACGGGTTTCCCGACAACACGATTTATGGGCGTCCTGATGGCGCCCTTTTGCTTTGTATGAAACAAATCCGCAACTTCTCAATCATCGCCCACATCGACCACGGCAAGTCCACCCTGGCGGATCGCTTTATCCAGATATGTGGTGGCTTGAGCGAGCGGGAAATGGCCACTCAGGTGCTCGATTCCATGGATCTCGAGCGTGAGCGCGGTATCACCATCAAGGCCCAGAGCGTCACCCTTGATTATCGTGGCTCGGACGGCACCGAGTATCAGTTGAATTTCATCGATACCCCGGGACATGTGGATTTTTCCTACGAGGTATCGCGCTCACTGGCGGCCTGCGAAGGGGCATTACTGGTCGTGGATGTTACCCAGGGAGTGGAGGCTCAGAGCGTGGCCAATTGCTATATGGCCATCGACCAGGGGCTGGAGATCATCCCGGTACTTAACAAGATCGATCTTCCCTCGGCAGAGCCCGAGCGAGTCGTCCAGGAAATTGAAGAAATCATCGGCCTGGAGGCCGATGATGCACTGCAAGTCAGCGCCAAGAGTGGTATCGGGATTGCGGAGCTGCTCGAACAACTGGTGGCCAAGGTGCCGCCCCCCAAAGGCGATCCCACAGCCCCCTTGCAGGCGCTGATCATTGATTCGTGGTTTGATAATTATCTTGGTGTGGTCTCGCTGGTGCGGGTGGTTAATGGTGCGCTCGGGGCGAATCAGGTGATCCGGGTGATGTCCACCGGGCGCAAACACAAGGTGGACAAGCTCGGGGTATTCACGCCGAAACGCCTCGACCTGCCGGAGCTCCGTGCCGGCGAAGTGGGCTACGTGGTGGCGGGTATCAAGGATATTGAAGGGGCCCCGGTGGGGGATACCCTGACTGCCGAGGACAATCCGGCCGATAGCTCTTTGCCCGGTTTTCAGCCGGTAAAACCACAAGTCTATGCCGGGCTTTACCCGATTGACTCCAGTGACTTTGAGGCCTTTCGCGAGGCGCTCGGCAAGCTGCGCCTGAATGATGCAGCCTTTCATTTCGAGCCTGAAACCTCCCAGGCCCTGGGCTTTGGTTTTCGCTGCGGCTTTCTTGGCATGCTGCACATGGAGATCATCCAGGAGCGTCTGGAGCGTGAATACAATCTCGACCTCATTACCACCGCCCCCACCGTAGTCTATGAAATTCTGACGACCGCCGGGGAACTGGTGTATATCGACAATCCTGCTCACCTGCCGCCGGTCAATCAGGTGGATGAAATTCGCGAGCCCATCGTACTCGCCGATATTCTGGTCCCGGAAGCCTATCTGGGTAATGTGATTTCACTGTGTGTGGAAAAACGCGGGGTGCAGAAAAAACTCATGTATGTGGGCAAGCAAATTTCGCTGGCCTATGAATTGCCCATGAACGAGGTGGTACTGGACTTCTTTGATCGCCTTAAATCCGTGAGTCGCGGTTACGCGTCGCTGGATTACCATTTTGTGCGCTACCAGCTGGCACCCCTGCAGAAGCTGGATATTCTTATCAACGGGGAGCGGGTCGACGCCCTGTCGCTGATCGTACATCGGGATCTCAGCCATCTGCGTGGTCGTGAGTTGACCGAGAAAATGAAGGAGATCATTCCGCGACAGATGTTCGACGTGGCCATTCAGGCAGCAGTGGGCTCGCGCATAGTCGCCCGGCAAACGGTCAAGGCACTGCGCAAGAATGTAACCGCCAAATGTTATGGCGGTGATGTGAGCCGCAAGCGCAAGCTGCTGGAAAAACAAAAGGCGGGTAAAAAGCGCATGAAACAGGTGGGCAGGGTGGAAATTCCGCAAGAGGCCTTTCTCGCCGTACTACGCATGGGGAAACAGGGATGAATTGGGATTTTCCGACTGTCATGGTGCTGCTGGTGGTTATCAGTGGCCTTATATGGGCCGTGGATGCCTGGCTGCTGGCACCCCATCGGACAGAGACAGAAACCGAGGCGGTGGCAGAGTCCAAGGTGGTGGAATATGCACGCTCCTTCTTCCCGATTTTCCTGGCGGTACTGTTACTGCGCTCTTTTTTAGTGGAACCCTTCCGTATCCCCTCGAATTCCATGATGCCCACGCTGTTGACCGGCGACTTCATTTTGGTGAACAAATATACCTATGGCATTCGCCTTCCCGTGCTGAACCGCAAAATTCTGTCACTCGGTCGGCCTCAACGGGGGGATGTCATTGTATTTCGCTATCCCAAAGACCCGACCACACCTTTTATAAAAAGGGTGGTGGGCGAGCCGGGCGATCACATCAGCTATTACAACAAGGTGCTCTACGTCAACGGCGTGGCTTCAGCCCAGGAAGTGCTGGGTATCTATCAGGGTACGGGCTCCGGGAGCGAGATGACTGGAGCCAGCCTGCGCCATGAGGCATTGGGGGAGGTGGGCCACAGCATGCTCGTACAGGGTGAAATGCCCTCGGTTGAGGGAGAGATGGTGGTCCCGGAAGGGCATTATTTTGTGCTCGGCGACAACCGTGACAACAGCCGTGACAGCCGTTACTGGGGCACGGTCCCGGATGAAAACCTGATTGGCAAGGCCTTTGCCATCTGGATGCACTGGGATTGGGGCTTTGGTCCATCCTGGGGGCGCATTGGTCAGAGCATCGATTGACAGGCTTCTGGCGGTAGCCTTGAAGCGATGGGATAATCGTCCGCCACAGATGGGTGGCCATAACAGCAAAAGGGAGAGCCTGGCGATGAAAAGCTTGAGAAAACAACGCGGAATGACCGCATCGGGCCTGATGTTCGGTTTGGTGCTGGCGGCATTGGTGGTACTGCTGGGTCTCAAAGTGTTTCCGATGTATATGGAGAGCTTCAAGATTGACACGGCCATGGAAAGTCTTATCGCCGATAGCAAGATAGTCGATCGAAGCAAGCGTGAGATTATCTTCTCTTTGCTCAAGCGTCTGGATATCGACGATGTAAGGCGTATCAATGAGCAGACCTACAAAGAATTCGTCAAGGTCAGCAAGGTGAAGCGCAAGGTGAGCATTCAGGTTAAGTACCGTGTCGAGGTGCCCCTGTTTTCCAATCTTTCACTCGTAGGCGATTTTGACAAGCTGGTAGAAAACTAGATTCTTCAGCACCCGCCAGCAGGTGGGCGCGTTCGAGTGAAAATATGACCCCGTTGAATACCCGGCTTGCCCCCCGGCTGGGTTATCTCTTCAAGGATTCCGTGCTGCTCGCCCGGGCCCTGAGGCACCGCAGTGCCGGCAATGAACATAATGAGCGCCTGGAGTTTCTTGGCGACTCATTACTCGGATTTATTATTGGTGAAACCCTGTATCAGAAATTCCCGCAGGCCCGGGAAGGTGAACTGACACGTATGCGGGCGGCACTGGTGAAGGGCGACACCCTGGCGGAAATTGCGCGGGCGCTGGAGATCGGGTCCTTTCTTGAACTCGGGGCGGGAGAGCTAAAAAGTGGTGGTCGGAAACGGCCCTCGATCCTGGCTGATTCAGTTGAAGCCCTGATTGGTGCCGTCTACCTGGATGGGGGTATGGACTGTTGCCGGGAAACTATCCTGCTTCTCTATCGCGAACGCCTTGCCGCGATAAGCAATCCGCAGATGGTCAAGGATTCCAAGACGCGGCTGCAGGAATGGTTGCAGGCACACAATCTGCCGCTGCCGGTCTATCGGATCGCGGAACAGGCGGGCAGCGACCACCAGCGACAATTCCTGGTGGAGTGTCGGCTCCCGCACACCGGAAAGACTTTTCGCGGCTCCGGAAGCAACCGGCGCAAGGCGGAGCAAAATGCCGCAAGTCAGGCCATCAACAGGGTGGACAATGACTGAAGACACTTTCAGGAGAGGGTTTATCGCCCTGGTGGGCCGCCCGAACGTGGGTAAATCGACTTTGCTCAACCGCCTTTTGGGGCAGAAGTTGAGCATTACCACTCGTAAACCACACACAACCCGTCATCGTATCCTCGGCATAAAAACCAACCCGCAGGCGCAGCTGATATTCATCGATACGCCGGGTATCCACGACGGCCACAAGCGCGCGATTAACCGCTATATGAACCGGGCTGCGGTGGGTGGCATCACCGAAGCGGATGTAATCACCTTTCTCATTGACGCTCGTGGTTGGACGGATGCCGATGAAGTGGTGCTACGGCAACTCAAGGATATTGATACGCCGGTGATCGTCGCGATCAACAAGATCGACAGGCTGCGCGATCGCAAGCAGCTGCTGCCGCTGTTACAACGCCTTTCGGAGACGGTCAATTTTGTTGAGGCGATGCCAGTTTCCGCGCGCCAGGGAGATGGCGTTGAACGCCTGGAGGAGTTGCTGACGCAGCGCCTTCCGCCAGGCGAGGCAATCTTCCCGGAGGATCAGGTCACCGACCGAAACCTGCGTTTTCTTGCCGCTGAGTTCATTCGGGAACAACTTATCGTGCGTCTGGGTGACGAGTTGCCCTATCGTCTTGGAGTGGAAATTCAACATTTTGAAGAGACCGCCAGACTGGCCACCATCGATGCCGTGATCTGGGTGGAAAGCAAGGGCCATAAGGTTATCGTCATTGGTCAAAAAGGCGAGTTGCTCAAGCGAGTCGGACGTGCGGCCCGACAGGAAATGGAGTCCATGTTTGAAATCAAGGTGATGCTCAAGCTGTGGGTCAAGGTTCGGTCGGGCTGGTCCGATGACGATCAGGCGTTACAGCAACTGGGTTACCACGACTGAGGAATTGGCATGGTAATGGCGCTGGAACCCGGTTATCTGCTCCATCGGCGGCGCTATCGCGAGAGCAGCCTGTTGCTGGAGATTTTTACCCCGGGGCATGGGCGCCTGGGTCTCGTGGCGCGTGGTGCGGCAAGTGGACGCCGGCCATTGAGTGGCGTACTACAAGCCTTTCAACCGCTGTTGTTTAGCTGGCGTGGGCGCGGTGAGCTCAAAACCATGAGCAGTGTGGAAAGTAACGGTCGGGCGGGATTTTCTGCCGGAAAGGCCTTGTTCGGTGGCTTTTATCTCAACGAGTTGCTGCTGCGCCTGGTTCCCCGCGACGACCCGCACCCGGAGCTCTACACAGCCTATAGCGATGCATTGCGGGAGCTGGGTAATCCGGATGTTATAGAGGCGACGCTGCGTATTTTTGAAAAACGTTTGCTTGAGGCCATAGGCTACGGGTTGGTGCTTGACCGGGACGTGGACAGCGAAGGTGAGATTATTCCAGGCGCCGCCTATCATTTTCATCCGCAACAAGGCCCCTCGCGTACCACACGGCCAGCTGGTGAAGGCATGACCGTCTCCGGGGCCACCTTGCTGGCCCTGGCCCGCGAGCGCTTTGACGAAAACAAAGACCTTCAGGAGGCGAAACAACTGATGCGTGGTGTACTGCGATTCCATCTGGGTGATAAACCCCTGGCCAGCCGAAAGGCCTATCTGCGTCCCGTCGGGAGCCTCTCATGAGGCCTTTATTGGGGGTAAACATTGACCACGTGGCGACTCTTCGCCAAGCCCGGGGTACCCGCTATCCGGACCCGGTACAGGCGGCGATGATTGCGGAAGAGGCGGGTGCTGATGCCATTACAGTGCACTTGCGGGAGGATCGGCGACATATCCAGGAACGGGATCTGTGGATTCTTCGTGATACCCTGCTGACCCGCATGAATCTGGAACTGGCGGTTACCGACGAAATGTTGGCTATCGCAGAAAAAGTGGCGCCCGCAGACTGCTGCCTGGTTCCCGAACGTCGTCAGGAATTGACCACCGAAGGCGGCTTGGATGTGGCCGGACAGCAGACACGAATTAGCGCGGCTTGCCAGCGCCTGAAAGAGGCCGGTACCCGTGTTTCACTGTTTATCGATCCGGACCCCGCTCAGCTCGAAGCCGCTGCCGAGGCGGGTGCCCCGGTGGTAGAACTGCATACCGGAAGCTATGCCGACGCAGCGGATCGGGTGCAAACCGTTCATGAATTTGAACGAGTGCGTGAAGCAGCGCGGGTGGGTAGGTCGCTTGGCCTCATCGTTAACGGCGGGCACGGACTTAATTATCAGAATGTTCAGCCGGTAGCGGCGTTGATTGAAATTGAGGAATTGAATATTGGACACGCTATAATCGCGCGCGCCCTGTTCAGCGGTCTTGGGCCTGCGGTCCGTGAAATGAAGCAGCTACTGGCGGCGGCTGGCAGTTCTCCCGTCTAGGCGAAAACCGGTTCAGCACAAGTATTCCCGACCCCTCAACACACGAATTCCGCGCCTGAATGCATCCATGTTCAGGCGTGACTAGTAAAGTTATCAGGAGCAAAGCATCTCATGCAGCAACGTCGCGAATATATTCTGGACGTCTATCCCAGCCTCCCCGCAGAACTGGAGCGTCTGGAAGAACTGGCCAACAATCTCTGGTATAGCTGGGATCGTCCCACCCGTGTGCTGTTCGCCTCGCTGGATCAGGATTTATGGAAACGTACCGGTAACAATCCCAAGCGGCTGTTACGCCGGGTCAACCAGGACATTCTGACAAAAGCGGCCGCGGATCCTATTTTTCTGGCCAACTACAAACGCGTGCTTTATGCCTACGATGCGTATCATGAAAACCGGCGCCGGGCACAGGAGGTCCAGCCGCTGGGGGAGAATGAGCTCGTTGGCTACTTCTGCATGGAGTACGGCTTTCATCAGAGCTTGCCTATCTATTCGGGTGGCCTGGGCATACTGGCCGGGCACCACTGCAAGGAGGCCAGCGATATGCGCCTGCCCTTCGTTGCCGTGGGATTGCTCTATCGCGCCGGCTATTTTACCCAGCAGCTGGATGCCGACGGCAACCAGATCGTTACCCATCTGGAGTCGGAGATCGAAAACCTGCCCATTTCACCCGCATTGAATCAGGCGGGGGAAGAAATAAGGGTTGAGGTCACTTTTCCCGATCGTAATGTGACTGCCCGGGTCTGGGTGGCACAAGCCGGCCACGTTGACGTCTACCTGCTGGATACCGATACCGAGGAAAATAATGCCGAGGATCGGAGAATCACTTACCAACTCTATGGTGGCGACCGCGAAACCCGTATTCGTCAGGAACTGGTGCTCGGCATAGGTGGTGTCAAGGCCCTGCGTGCCCTGGATATCGCGCCGACCGTTTGGCACATGAACGAGGGCCATCCCGCTTTCCAGATATTCGAACGCATGCGTGAATATACGGAGCAGGGCTTGCACCATACCGCCGCCCTTGAGGCCGTGGCAGCCAATACGGTCTTTACTACCCATACCCCGGTGCCGGCAGGACATGACCATTTTGCATCGGCGTCGGTGAGCCAGTATCTGCATTCCATGCTGTCACCACTGGGAATGAGTGAGGGTGAATTGCTGGCATTTGGCTGCGAACAGCCTGGTGCCGACTTCAATATGACCAATCTGGCTATCCAGGGGTCGCGTCATCACAACGGCGTTAGCCGTCTGCATGGCTCGGTTTCCGCCAACATCTGCCGTCAGTCCTGGCCGCAAGTTCCGCCGGAAGAGAATCCGATGGACTTCGTTACCAACGGGGTACATGTACCCACGGTGCTGGCCGAGGACTGGGTCGATTTATTTGAGCGTTTCATCGGTGCTGACTGGCGTCACCATCAGTGTGACGTGGAGTACTGGCATCGGGTAGATGAAATTCCAGACCACCTGTTCTGGAGCGTGCGTCAGTCCATCAAATCACGCATGCTTTCCTCAGTTCGTGAATTACTGCAGGAACAGCACATGCGTAATCAGATGAGCGAGGTCATGTTTGACCGCATGGTTCGCCATATCGACCCTGATGATCCGAGCGTGCTCACCATTGGTTTTGCTCGCCGCTTCGCCACCTACAAGCGTGCAGATCTGTTGTTTAAGGACCTGGACTGGCTGCGAGAGATCCTTGGCAACGAAGAGCGCCCGGTGGTCTTTCTCTTTGCCGGCAAGGCCCATCCGGCCGATGGTCCTGGGCAGGATATGCTGCGGCGGGTCAGTGAAATTTCCAAGATGCGTGAGTTTGTCGGCAAGGTCTTGCTGGTGGAAGGCTATGATCTGGGCATGGCACGGCGCCTGCTGGCGGGTGTTGACGTGTGGCTTAACAACCCCGTTTACACCATGGAGGCGAGTGGGACCTCAGGGATGAAGGCGGCGGTGAATGGCACCATTAATCTGAGCGCACCCGATGGCTGGTGGGCGGAAGGTTTTGAGGGAGATAATGGTTGGGCCATCCGTCCCTCTCCCCATGCGGAAGATGTGGCACGGCGGGATATGGAGGATGCACAGACTCTCTATACCATCCTCCAGGACGAGGTGATCCCCCGCTACTACGATCATGGCAAGCATGGCCATTCCCCCGACTGGGTCAAAACCTCCAAGCGATCCATCGCAACTGTTCTGCCGGGCTTTAATTTCTCGCGGACGCTTGGCGACTACATTCGCCAACTCTATGCCCCGGCGGCTGTTGCCGGTCGGCATCTTGATGGCGTTGAACCGGCCCGTGCCAAGGCTTTGGCCGCTTGGAAAGAAAAAATTCGCAAGGCCTGGCCCGAGGTTAGTCTCCACCGGCTGGACCAGCCGGTTTCTGCTCTTTCCTACGGTGATTCGATCCGCATTGAGGCGGCAGTGAACCTCAACGGCCTCAATCCGGAAGACGTGTTGGTAGAGTTCCTTATTTCCCGGCGTCACAAGCAACGGGAGACCGTGGTTGAAGGGGTGGTGAAGCCATCTGAATCCTGGTATTCCACCTTGAGGCGCGCCAGCGGGGGTGATGAAATCCCGCGGATACGTGGCTATTTTGAGGCAGATGGTTTGGTGCCGGATACCGGCGAGCAATGCTTTTTCTTCGACCTCAAGCCGGAGTGGTGCGGGCACGTCAACTACCAGATCCGTGTGTTTCCCCACCACGATTCCCTCTCCCATCCCTTTGAGATGGGGCTGATGAAGTGGCTGTGTAATTGATGGCAGGACAGGGGCAAATGACTATTCGCCCCTGTCGCCCCCTGTAAAAGAAAGATGGACCCTTTATCCCAAGCGGTACTTGGTGCCAGCCTGCCGCAGTCATTGACCCGGGATCGAAAGCTCCAGCCACTGGCTTTTGTGATTGGCTTGCTATCGGGCATGGCCGCCGATCTGGATGTGCTGATACGCTCGTTCAGCGACCCCCTGCTATTTCTTGAGTATCACCGGCAGTTCACCCACGCATTGGTTTTCATCCCATTTGGTGGATTGTTCTGTGCCGTCATGCTCTATCCACTGGTGCGACGAAAGCTAGAATTTTCCCGTGTCTATCTGTTTGCCACCCTGGGTTATGCCACCCATGGATTACTGGATGGCTGCACCTCCTACGGTACGCAATTACTCTGGCCATTCACCGACACGCGATTTGCATGGAACAATGTCTCCGTTGTTGACCCCCTGTTTACCCTGCCGATACTCATATTGGTCGTCACAGCCTGGCTTCGCAAAAACCCTGTATATGCCCGCATTGCCGTCATCTTCGCCATCAGTTACCTGGGCTTCGGCGTGGTACAGCATGAACGTGCCGAGACACTCGCCAGGGAAATGGCCCGGAGCAGAGGGCATAGCCCCGAGCGCCTGACCGTTAAGCCCAGTTTTGGAAATCTGGTGTTGTGGAAGGTGATTTATGAATATCAGGGACGTTATTTCATTGATGCGGTAAAGGCGGGCATGGCAAGCCGGAGCATTGAGGGAACATCGGTGGCCAAACTTGCCCTCACACAAGATCTTTCTTTTGTCCAAAAGGGTTCTGTCCAGTCCGACGATATTGAGCGTTTTCGATGGTTTTCCGATGACTATCTGGCGTTACTTCCGGGGAAGAAAAATATCATCATCGATGTGCGTTATTCGCTGATACCCAATCGCCTCCGGCCGCTATGGGGAATCCGGCTTGCAGCTGATACGCCACAACAACACGCTGACCTCGTTAATCTGCGAGATTTGAATACACAACACCGCCGGGATTTCCTGCAGATGCTTTTTTGAGTGGTTCTTGGCGGATACCCCGGGGATTAGAGCCCGCAGTTGCTTAATAACCGTATACTCGCCAACGACGAAATGAGTCGATTTATTACGCCCAGCGAAATGGGCTTTTCAAGGTGCTTAACAATGGACCCTTCGACACTGGCAACCCTCCTGATTTCGTGCGCTGATCGGCGGGGATTGGTGGCCGGTCTGGCTCAGGTGCTATCGGGGCACGGCGCCAATATCCTGGACTCGGATCAACATACTGACCGGGATGCCGGGCAGTTCTTTCAGCGGATTGTCTTTGATGTCGCTGAACTCAATACCGACCGGGGCACCCTGGAGCGTGCCATAGAGGAAGTCGCCACGCGCTTTACCATGGCGTGCCGGCTCTCTTACCGGTGCGGGTCCGATGGGTCACCAAACAAAAAGCGCGTGGCGATTTTCGTCTCGAAGTACAACCACTGCCTTTACGATCTGCTGTTGCGGCACCAGGCAGGAGAGCTTGATTGCGACATCTCTCTAATCGTTAGCAATCATCCTGATCTGGAGGTTGTGGCCCGGCAATTCGGAGTGCCGTTCAGGGTGCAATCGAAGAGCAGGGACAACAAAGTCGAGGCAGAGCAGCATGAGCTGGATCTGCTGCGGGAATTTGCCATTGATCTCGTGGTATTAGCGCGTTACATGCAGATACTGAGCGATGATTTTGTGCGCAAATTTGCGGGCGATATCATCAATATTCACCACTCATTTCTGCCTTCATTCATTGGCGGGCGTCCCTACCATCAGGCCCATGAGCGCGGTGTGAAGCTGATCGGTGCGACGGCGCACTATGCCACGGCTGATCTGGATGAGGGGCCGATCATTGAGCAGGACGTAGTGCGATGTTCCCATCGTGATGAGGTGGAGGATCTCGTTCGCAAGGGACGTGACCTGGAGAAAATCGTGCTCGCCCGGGCCGTACGCTGTCACCTCGACGACAGGGTGCTTCGCTACGGCAACAAGACGGTGGTTTTTGACTGACCTTGGCAGCGGCGAACAATCATTCGCCGCTACAGTCCGTATTCAGGCAAGCAGGTCGCGATACAGCTCAAGATAGCGTTTCGCGCTCTGCTCCCAGCCAAAATCGCGGGCCATCGCTTGCTTCTGTACCCGCCGCCACACCCGCGGGTGGGCATAGAGGCTTAAAGCCCGCTTCAGACAGGCACTTAATGCCTCGGCACTGGCTTCCTTGAAAACAAAGCCGGTGGCGGTGCCGTCATGCAGGGCCTCGGGAGTCGCATCGGTTACGGTATCTGCCAATCCGCCGGTGCTGCGGACGACAGGCAGAGTGCCATAGCGCATGCTGTACATCTGATTGAGGCCGCAAGGCTCATAGCGCGACGGCATGAGGAAAAGGTCGGCGCCAGCCTCGATCTGATGGGCCAGGGCTTCGTCGTAGCCCAGCGTCAGACTGAATCGCCCGGGCATACTGGCGGCCAGCGCTGCAAGCTGTTTTTCTATGGATTTATCGCCGCCACCCAGAATGGCCAGCTGAAAAGGTGCCTGTTCAAGTGCCTTCATCATTGCGGGGACCAGATCCACTCCCTTCTGGTCCGTCAATCGGGTGACCATGCCAACCAGCGGTATTTTCGGTGCATCACTCAGGCCCAAGTGCTTGCGCAAGGCGCTGCGATTCTTGGTTTTGCCTGCTAACCGGGCCGCACTATAGCGGTGTTTGATTTGTGAATCGGTGGCTGGATTCCACACCTTGGTGTCGATGCCGTTGAGTATTCCGCTCAGATCCGAGTGCCGATCGTGTAACAAACCGTGAAAGCCGGCGCCAAGCTCCGGATCCTGAATCTCCTCCGCATAGCTGGGGCTGACGGTAGTAATGTGATCCGCATAGTAGAGGCCGGCCTTGAGGTACGAGATGTACTGGTAGAACTCGAGGCCATGCATTTGGTAGCTGTACCACGGCAACTCCAGCTCTCCGAGCAAATGTGGTGGAAAGGTGCCCGCAAAGGCGAGGTTATGGACGCTCATAACACTTTTGGCGCGGCGCGCGGGGTCGAAGGCAAGATAGGCGGCGGCCAATCCTGTTTGCCAGTCGTTGAGATGGAGGATATCGGGGCACCAGCGCAGTGGACTGTCAGTCCCT
The DNA here is from genome assembly GCA_021773635.1 of Gammaproteobacteria bacterium. Classification (GTDB taxonomy): domain Bacteria; phylum Pseudomonadota; class Gammaproteobacteria; order HK1; family HK1; genus JAJFJV01. The sequence continues at coordinate 83,882 of JAJFJV010000026.1, forward strand.
GCGAGTTGGGCGGCCAGGCGCGCAAATACAGCAAAGCGCTGGGCGTTATCGGCCCGGTCCTTGCCGTCCGAACCCTGATAGGGATTGCCCTCATGTCCATAAAGGGACGGGCTTTCCACTACGTAGACGGGAACTCCGCTATCCGGCATCTTTCCTGACAGCAAATTGACCGGCTCCTGGGAGTTGAGCACAGACAGGTCACGCCGTACCCGCCGTAATGGCAGGGCATCTAGAACCTGGGGGTAGCCCGGCAATAATATCCGTGCATCCACCCCCAGTTTGGTGAGGGCGGGGGGCAGGGCACCGCTAACGTCACCCAGTCCACCGGTCTTGACCAGCGGATGGGCCTCAGAGCTTGCAAATAACAGGCGGAGCTTGCGCGCCATGGTTTTATCCTTTGTTGGGGTCGAGGGTGAGCACTAATCCGCCCAGCGGCGGCAGACTCATAAGCAGGGAATCGGGGTGGCCCATCCACGGGATGCCATCGGTGCCAAGCAGACCGCCATTGCCAACCTCACTGCCACCGTAATAGGCAGAATCCGAGTTGAACACTTCCCGGTAAGTACCGGACTCAGGCACGCCGATACGGTAGCCATGGCGTGGCACCGGGGTGAAATTTAATACCACGACGGAAAATTCATCTTCGGAGCGGCGTAGCCAGCTAACGATGGATTGAGAGGCATCGTGGCAATCGATCCACTCAAAGCCATTCGCGTCAAAATCACGGGCGTGCAGGGAGGTGCGTCCCCGGTACAGGCCGTTGAGATCTGCAATCATTGCCTGCAGACCGGCATGGCCCGGATGGCTGGTAAGAGCCCAGTCCAGTTCCTCTGCCTGATTCCATTCCTTCCACTGGCCAAATTCACTGCCCATAAAGAGCAGTTTTTTCCCGGGATAAGTCCACATGTAGGTATAGAGCAACCGCAAATTCGCCAGTCGCTGCCACTCGTCCCCGGGCATCTTGGTGAGCATTGAACCCTTGCCGTGCACTACTTCGTCATGGGAGAAGGGAAGGACGAAGTTTTCCGTAAAGGCGTAGAGCAGGCCAAAGGTGAGGTGATCGTGGTGGTAGCTGCGATGCACCGGTTCGTTCTGCAGGTAGGCGAGGCTGTCATGCATCCAGCCCATATTCCATTTCATGCTGAAACCAAGCCCACCGAGCCAGGTAGGGCGAGTTACCTGCGGCCAGGCGGTAGATTCCTCGGCGATCATCACGCTGCCCGGATGCTGCTCGTGGGTAACGCTGTTGAGCTCACGCAGGAAATCAATGGCCTCAAGATTTTCATTGCCACCGTAGCGATTGGGCAGCCAATCCCCGGGCTCGCGCGAGTAGTCGAGGTAAATCATTGAGGCCACCGCATCTACCCGCAGGCCATCGATGTGGAACTCTTCAAGCCAGTAGATAGCGCTCGACAGCAGGAAGTTTTTCACCTCCTTGCGGCCGTAATTGAAGATCAGCGTGCCCCAGTCCCGGTGCTCGCCAAGACGTGGGTCCTCGTGCTCGTAAAGGGCACTGCCATCATATTGAGCGAGTGCATGGGAATCTTTCGGGAAGTGCGCGGGTGCCCAGTCAAGAATTACCCCGAGGCCGGCACAATGGCACTGGTCTATGAAGAAACGGAAATCATCGGGAGTGCCAAAGCGGCTGCTGGGGGCGTAGTAACCGGTGGTCTGGTAGCCCCAGGAATCGTCCAGCGGGTGCTCGGTAATGGGCAATAATTCGATATGAGTAAAGCCCAGGCCACAGACATAGGGAATCAGCTGTTTGGCCAGTTCCCGATAGTTAAGATAGCCACCATCGGCTTCCAGCCGCCAGGAGCCAAAATGCAACTCGTAGATAGACATGGGGCGTCGGAGCCAGTCGTCTCCAGCCCGGTCCGCTATCCACGTATCATCCTGCCAACGATGCCGGGGTGTCTCGGCAACCATAGCAGCGGTCTTCGGGCGTAACTCGAAGTAGTTCCCATAAGGGTCTGTTTTTTCTAATATATCTCCACCACGTGAGCTGCGAATTTCGAATTTGTAGTGATCTCCGGGACACAGGCCAGGCAGAAATAATTCCCACACACCGGTGGCACCGCGCGCGCGCATGGGGTGGATGCGTCCATCCCAGTTATTGAAATTGCCAATAACGCTAACGCGCTCGGCATTAGGCGCCCAGGTGGCAAAGAGCACGCCCTCAATACCATCACAGCAGTGCAGATGGGCACCGAGAAAACGATAGGCATGCCAGTGACTTCCCTCGGCAAACAGGTGAAGGTCAAAATCTGCAATTTGGGGAGGAAAACAATAGGGATCGAAATAGCTGAACACATGCCCGTCGCCAAGCCGAAAGCTGAGCTGGTAGCGTTCCGGGATCTCGGCGGCCTTTCCCCGCCACTCAAAAAGATCACTGTTGCCAAGCCGTTGCAGAGACTGGCCATTCTCCAGAATGACCTCAGCCACCGCTGGCCGGAATACTCGAACGACCACATCCTCTCCCGCAGGATGCCGACCGAGCACATTGAAGGGGTCGTGGTGACGGCCCTCCAGTATGCGTTGCAGGGACGGTGTGATACCGCCTTTTTTTCGGGGATTATGGGGAAGCTTTGAGGGCACGTCAGACCTTGTTTTTTAGCAGCGGATGAATAGCGGAGATGCTAACATATCGGCCCATAACAAGAGTCCCTAAATCATCCACTCAAGCAACGGAACGGCGTCGGGAAACCCGCGCCGTTGTTAGTTATGAATGAGTATCACTCACCACGTTTTGTCAGCCGTATTACCCAGGAGACATTGGCCCTGGTGCTGGCTGGCGGGCGCGGCGCCCGCCTCAAGCAACTGACCAGCTGGCGCACCAAGCCGGCGGTCAGTTTTGGCGGCAAATTTCGTATTATCGATTTTGCCCTGTCCAATTGCGTTAACTCGGGTGTCCGCCGGATAGCGGTCCTCACCCAGTACAAGTCCCATTCCCTGATTCGACATCTGCAGCGCGGATGGGGCTTTCTGCGCGCTGAACTGGGTGAGTTCGTGGATATTTTTCCCGCCTCGCAACGGCTGGAAAATAACTGGTATCAGGGGACTGCCGATGCGGTTTACCAGAACCTCGACATCATTCGGGGTTTTGATTCCAAGTACACGGTCATCCTTGCCGGCGATCACATCTACAAGATGGATTACGGCCCGATGCTCGCCTTTCATGTGGAGAACAAGGCCGATATGACTATCGCCTGCATGGAGGTGCCGGTGGACGAGGCGCGGGCTTTTGGGGTGATGGGGGTGAATGAGGCGCACCGCATCACCAGTTTCGCCGAGAAGCCGGACAATCCCGCACTGGTGCCGGGAAAGACCGATGTCTCTCTGGCGTCCATGGGGATCTACGTTTTCAACACCGACTTTCTTTACGAACAACTCATCAAAGATGCCGATATGCCGCGCTCGAGCCGCGACTTTGGCAAGGACATCATTCCCTCGGTTATCGACAAATACCAGATCATGGCTTACCCGTTTCAGGGTGTGCGCCCGGGTCGCCCCAGTTACTGGCGCGATGTGGGTACGGTGGATGCCTTCTGGGAAGCCAATATGGAACTCGTGAGTATCCATCCGATACTCAATCTCTACGATACCGAGTGGCCTATATGGACCTATCAGAGACAATTACCCCCCGCCAAGTTTATCTTTGACGAGGATGGCGGGCGCCGGGGCACGGCGGTGGATTCCATGGTCTCTGGCGGTTGCCTTGTCTCCGGCGCAAAAATCTGTCGCAGCCTGCTGTCATCCCAGGTAGAAGTCCATTCCTATTCAGCCCTGACAGATACGGTCGTCCTGCCTGAGGTAAGCATTGGCTCCCGCTGCCGCATCAGCAAGGCGGTGATTGACCGAGGCTGCGTGATTCCCACGGGAACTGTGATTGGTGAAGATGCGGAAGAGGACGCCGCGCGCTTTTACCGGACCGAAAGTGGCATTGTGCTGGTAACCCCGGAGATGCTTGGACAGGAGATCCACTTTGTCCGCTGATACCCGTCTCAAGGTAGTGCTGTGCTGGCATATGCATCAACCCGAATACCGCGATCTCATCAGTGGTGAGTACCAGTTGCCCTGGGTCTATCTGCATGCGATTAAGGATTACGTGGATATGGTGGCCCATATTGAGGCCAATCCCGATGCCCGTGCAGTAGTCAATTTTGCCCCTGTGCTGCTCGATCAGATCGCCGACTATGCCAATCAGGTCCATCAGTTTGTAGATAACGGGGAAGCCATCCGCGATCCGCTGCTTGCGGCGCTGAATAACCCGGCGTTACCGGTGGATCGGGAGCATCGCCTGTTTCTCATCAAGTCCTGTCTGCGGGCCAACGAAGAGCGCCTGATCAAACGCTTTCCCGCCTACCAGAGGCTGGTGGATATGGCCACGTGGCTCATCGAAAACCCCGAGCATATCGATTATATGGACGACCAGTATCTCGCCGATTTGCTGGTCTGGTATCACTTGGCCTGGTTGGGAGAAACGGTGCGTCGCGAGGACCCGCGGGCCAAGTTGCTCATCAAACGGGCACGCATCTTCACCCTGCGCGATCGTCAGGGCCTGCTGGAACTCATCGGCGAACTCCTGGGTGGACTCATCAGCCGCTATAAAAAAATGCAGGACGCCGGGCGAGTCGAGCTCTCGGTCACCCCTTATGCCCACCCCATCATTCCCCTCATGCAGGACTTCAAAAGTGCCCGCGAGGCCCTGCCCGAGACACCATTGCCCCTGGCCGAGGGCTGTCACGACGGAGCAGAGCGGGCACGTTGGCATCTGCTCGAGGCACGGAAAAGTTTTGAACATTATTTCGGTGTCCCGCCCATTGGCTGCTGGCCCTCCGAGGGCAGTGTCAGTGAGGACACCCTTAAACTGATTGAGGACAGCGGGTTTTCCTGGGCAGCCAGCGGGGAGGCCGTGTTGCACAACAGCCTCCGGGCCTCGGGAATAAAGGGGGCCGGGTGGGCCGATCACCTGCATCGACCCTGCCAAGCCTCCAAGGGAGGGGTGCCGTGCTTTTTTCGTTCCGACAAGCTCTCTGATCTCATCGGTTTCAAGTTTGCTACCTGGCACGCCGACGATGCCGTGGGAAATTTGGTAGAGCAACTGGAGGGCATCGCAGCAGAATGCGAAAAACCCGGGGAACGTGTGGTCTCCATCATCATGGATGGGGAAAATGCCTGGGAGCATTATCCGGAGAACGGTTTTTACTTCCTCGATGCCCTGTATCGTCGACTGGGGGCACATCCCAAGTTGGAGCTAACCACCTTTTCCCGCTGTCTGGATGCCACCATCCCGGTGGCTCCGCTCAAGCAACTGGTCGCAGGCAGTTGGGTCTACGGCAGTTTTTCCACCTGGATTGGGGATCAGGACAAGAATCGTGGCTGGGATATGCTCGCTGAAGCGGAGATCGCTTTTGCCGAGGCAGAAAAGGCGGGCAATGCGACTAGCAAGGACATTGAAGCAGCACGCTGGCAGCTCGCTGCCTGCGAGGGCTCCGACTGGTTCTGGTGGTTTGGTGACTACAATCCCGCCGAATCCGTACGTGACTTTGACCACCTCTATCGCCTGCATCTAGGCAATCTCTACCACCTGCTACGTGTCGACCGGCCAGAGTATCTGGCTCATGCCTTTAGTCATGGTGGTGGCGATCCCGAATCCGGCGGCACCATGCGGCGGGGCTCAGAGACATAGCCTTTTTCTTAATACCCCGTTAATGGAACTTTGATGGAAAGCAGGACGGTACTGGACCGCCGACGCGCCGGTGTACTTTTACACCCGACCTCCCTCCCGGGGGCCTTTGGGTCCGGTGATATCGGTGAGGCAGCCTTTCATTTTTCCGGTTTTCTGCGCGACTGTGGCTTTAGTGTGTGGCAGACCCTGCCGCTGGGGCCGCCATGCAGCCAGCTTTCACCCTACAAATGCAAATCGGCCCATGCCGGGAATCCGGCACTTATCAGCCTGGAAGCCCTGTTGGCTGATGGCTTGCTGGAAAGCAAGCAGCTCAAGCGTGGAAAAACGGCTCAGGGAATTTTTCGCCAGCACCGTCTGAACGCCGCTTGGCAGAATTTTCGCGCCCATGCAGGCACTGAAGAAATCGCAGCACTGGAGCGCTTTGAGGCGGAAAACAGCCACTGGCTCCATGACTTTTGCAGCTACACCGCCCTCCAGCATGCCCACAAGGGTAAAGCCTGGTGGCAATGGCCCACCGCCCTTCGCGACCGCAAACCCTCGGCGCTGGCCGCGTCGTGTAAAGACCTGGCGGATGAGATTGCAAGTCAGCGCTTCCAGCAGTTTATCTTCTTTCGCCAGTGGGACCGGCTCAAGCAGCACGTCAATAAAATGGGTATCCAGTTGTTTGGCGACATGCCCCTGTTTGTCGCTGAGGACAGTGCCGAGGTCTGGGCCGGCCGGGAGCAGTTTCGCATCGATGATCGGGGCCATCTGGAGGTGGTTGCCGGGGTGCCGCCGGACTATTTTTCCGCCGACGGCCAGCGCTGGGGTAATCCCCATTACCATTGGTCCCATATGGAAGCGGATGGATTCGACTGGTGGGTCAAACGCATGCAAACCCAACTTCAGCTCTTTGACCTGGTACGCATCGACCACTTTCGTGGCCTCGAGGCACAGTGGGAAATTCCGGCCAAGGCAAAAACTGCGCGTGAGGGATGCTGGGTAAAGGGCAGGGGAGAGGCCCTGCTCGGTGCATTGCAATCACACTTTCACAAGCTGCCTCTGGTGGCTGAAGATCTTGGCCATATCACCCCCGAGGTTCATGCCTTGCGCGAGCATTTCGGTTTGCCCGGCATGCAGGTATTGCAGTTCGCCTTCGACGGGAACTCCGAAAACCCCTATCTGCCCCACAATCATGTGCCGGAAAGCGTGGTATACACTGGCACGCACGATAACAATACCAGCGCCGGCTGGTTTTCGGAGCAGGACAAACAGGGCCGTGCGCGAATTTGCGAATACCTCGACAGCAAACCGGAGAAGATGCCGGCAGCATTGGTGCGCGCGGCACTCACATCGGTGAGCCGGCTGGCGATCATTCCCATGCAGGATCTGCTGGGGCTGGACTCGACGCATCGCATGAATGTCCCGGGTACCTCCAGGGGTAACTGGACCTGGCGTTTTTCCTGGGACCAGGTACCGCCAGAACTTGCCGGACATATGCGCGAATTGATCAAGCTCTACGGGCGAGGACTTAATGGATAAACACCTACCACTTCCCAGCAGCCTGCCAGCCTGGCTTAAGCTGAATGCACATCAAAGTACCGTTGAAAGACTACATATGCGTGAGCTTTTCGCTGAGGATCCCGAGCGCTTCCAGCGTTTTTCGGTGGAGGCATGTGGTTTGCTGCTGGACTACTCCAAGAACCGCATCGTACCCGAGACCATGGAGCTGTTGATGGCGTTGGCCCGGGAGCTTGAGCTGCCACGCTGGATAGAGCGCATGTTCGCCGGTGAAAAACTCAATAACACTGAGGAACGCGCGGTATTGCACGTGGCCTTGCGACATCGTGGCGAGGGGGCATTCCCGGGCAAGGATAATGACGTGATGCCGGCGGTACGACGTGTCCTCAGGCAGATGGAAACGCTGACTGAGGCGGTGGAAACAGGGGCCTGGCGCGGGCATACGGGCAAGCGCATTCGCACCATTATCAATATAGGTATCGGTGGCTCGGACCTTGGGCCAGCACTGGTGGTGGAAGCGCTAGATCGCTTCCACCGCGAGGGTATGCAGGCACATTTTGTATCCAACCTTGATTCCTCACAGCTGGATCAGGCGTTGGCAGAATCGGATCCGGAAAGCACGCTGTTTCTCATTATCTCCAAGAGTTTCACCACCCAGGAAACCATGTGCAATGCGGCCAGCGCCCAGTCCTGGCTGATTCAACACCTGGGCGATCCGGCGGCGGTGGCCAGCCACTTTCTGGCGGTGACCTCCAAACCGGAACTGGCGATGGAATTTGGAATTGGCCACGACAGCATCTTCGAAATGTGGGACTGGGTGGGAGGACGTTTTTCGCTGTGGTCGGCGGTGGGGCTATCCATTGCCCTGATGATCGGTATGCGGCGTTTTCGCGAACTGCTGGCTGGCGCTCACGATATGGACGAGCATTTTCGCCACACCCCACTGGAGCAGAATCTTCCGGTTCTGCTCGGGCTGCTGGGGATCTGGTACCGCAATTTTTTTGATACCTCCAGTCATGCCATCCTGCCCTATGATTATTCGCTGCGCACCTTGCCACAGTGGGCCGAGCAGGCTGAGATGGAGAGCAATGGTAAGCGCGTGACCCGGGATGGTGAAACGGTGGACTACGCCACCTGCCCGGTTATTTGGGGGGCCTCGGGAAATAACGGTCAGCACGCCTTTTTCCAGCTCATGCATCAGGGCACAGATCTGATTCCAGCCGACTTTCTCGCCGCAATTCGCTGCCAGGAAGCCTGGCCAGGACACGAGGCTGCGCTGGTGGCCAATGCGCTCGCCCAGAGTCGCGTTCTGATGTTGGGACGTACCGATGAGGAAATGCGTGAAGCCCTGCGCAACAGTGGCCTCAGGGGTAAAGAGCTGGCGGAAATGCTGCCCTTCCGGGAGTATCCGGGAAATCAGCCGAGCAACACCATCCTCTATGAGCGCCTCAACCCGCGCATTTTAGGGGCTATTCTGGCGCTGTATGAGCACAAGGTTTTCGTGCAGGGTGTGTGCTGGAGACTCAATTCCTTTGATCAATGGGGCGTAGAGTTGGGGAAGCAGGTGGCCAAGGGCTTGTTACGGGACCTCCAGATCCAACATCCGGAACGGGTCCGCGACGGTTCCACCGAGGGCCTCATGGCCTATGTGCAGAAAAAGTCAAGGTGGGACAAAAAGTAGATATAAAACATAATCTTAGGGAATTTACTTAAGGTTTTTTATTTCTCGTATTTTTGTAGCAGAAACTGCCCATCGTGGCTCAGGTTATTGCGCTTCAGGTTCTTCACAAAAGCTGCAAAATCCAGTGGATAATCCGCCCGCAGATCATGCGCCCGCTGCCGTAACCCCTTCACGGACAAGACTGGCGGTGGCCGCTTAAAGGCGTAGACGAGGATATTGGTGTAATTCTCCAAGGTTGCACACAGGCTGCCGGCAGGAAATGCCTGGCGTATCGCCCGCAATACCGTGGCAAAGTGCTCGCTATCCCGTACCAGCAGGTTGGCGCACAAGACCCCATCCAAGCTCAGGCGCTCCCGGCAGAACTCAAAAAACTCGCTGTGCTCCATGAAGTCAGGGAGCAGCTTGTCGTGAAAGAGATCCACGAAGATGAGATCAGCCACGCCATTTCCTGAGTCCTGGACCATCTGCTCGGCATCCATATGGTGTATATGGAAAAGCGGGCTTTCTGGTGGGAGATAGAAGAAACGCCGGGCCAGACGAATAATCTCGCCGTGTAACTCCACTCCATCCACCCGCGCATCGGGCAGAAACTGCCGGACAAAGCGCACCAGGGCACCGCCCCCCAGACCCAGGGACCACACTCTCCTTGGTTGAGGATGAAACAACAATGCACACATCATGCGGCGGGTATAGGGAAGTATGAGCTGATACGGGGTTTGGCGACTGACCGCGCTTTGTACGATAGGGTTACCAAACTGCAGCCAGCGAAAGTTCTCGTTTTCAAAGACTTCCAGTCGGTGTCCCGGGATTCCCAGTGCCCAGATACTCCGTCCACCCTCGCGGGTAAAATTCGTGTTCTGCCAGTTATCCGATTGCTCCATGGACAGGAATCCTTACGGATAGCGGCTATCGAGTAAAGCCCTGCTCGAACCTTGCACCTTCCAGCTACTCAAAGAACGAAAACAGAGACGGCGATTTTTATTGCCGGCGGTTCCACGTAGGCTATATTCATCACACCATCGGGAAGGAAGCCATACTCATGAATAACGCAGTCATTGTCAGCTATGTCCGCTCCCCATTTGCCCCCGCTACCAAGGGTGGTCTGCGCGGGATACGCGCCGATGAAATCGCCGCTCAAGTGCTGCGGGGTTTAGTGGCAAAAAGTGGTATAGATGCTGCCGAGCTGGAAGCCCTCTACCTCGGCTGCGCCTTTCCCGAGGGTGAGCAGGGCATGAATCTCGCCCGCCTCATTGTCTTTCTGGCCGATCTGCCCCACAGCATGGCGGGAGTCACGGTCAACCAGTTCTGTGGATCTTCCATGCAGGCCATCCACATGGCGGCGGGGGCCATTTCCATCGGTGCAGGGGAGGCCTATCTGTGCGCCGGTGTTGAATCCATGAGCCGGGTACCGATGATGGGCTTTAATCCCTTGCCCCATCCGGGTCTGGCCGAAAGCTATCCGCAGGCCTATGTCGATATGGGGGAAACGGCGGAAATTCTCGGCGAGCGCGAGGATATCTCGCGTGAGGCTCAGGAGATCTTTGCCGCGCTATCCCAGAAGAAGGCGGCGGCAGCCCAGGATGCAGGCCATCTGGATGAAGAAATTGTGCCCATTGAGGGCCCCACGGGCATTATCTCGGCAGATCAATGTCTGCGCCCGGGCACTACCGCTGAGGTGCTTGCCGGCCTCAAGCCCGCCTTTCGCAAGCAGGGTCGGGTGACCGCCGGCACCTCTTCACCACTCACCGACGGGGCGGCAGCGGTGCTGGTGTGCAGTGAGGATTACGCCAGCCGCAGGGGACTCAAACCCCTAGCTCGTATCCGCGCCACCGCCGTAGCTGGCTGCGAGCCGGAAATCATGGGAATTGGCCCCGTCTGGGCGACTCGCAAGGTCCTCAAACGGGCCGGGCTGGAACCGGGGGATATCGATATCTGGGAGCTGAACGAAGCCTTCGCCTCCCAGGCGTTGGCCTGCATCAACACCCTTGGGATCGATGAATCCCGGGTGAACCTCGATGGCGGCGCCATCGCCCTAGGACATCCACTGGGGGCCACTGGTGCCCGTATTACCGGCAAGGTGGCGGCACTGTTACAGCGCGAGGGCAAACGCTACGGGATCGCTACCCAGTGTATTGGTGGCGGCCAGGGCATCGCGACGGTATTGGAGCGGATCTGATGGCTATCCGCAAAGTAGGGGTGATCGGAGCCGGAGTGATGGGCGCCGGGATCGCCGCCCAGATTAGCAATGCAGGCATTCCGGTAGTGTTGCTGGACCGGGCAGGGAAACAAGGCACTGCGAGCCTGGCTGAACAGGCCATCGGAAAATTGCTGAAAAGCAAACCGGCCGCTTTCATGTCCCGCCGCAATGCCCGTCTGATCACTCCCGGGATACTGGATGAGGACCTGGAGCGACTGAGCGATGCCGACTGGATCATTGAGGCGGTAAGTGAAGATCTCGCGCTCAAGCACAGTATCTATCGCCAGATTGCCGGGATACGCAAACGCGGTGCCATGGTCTCTTCCAACACCTCCACTATTCCCTTAACGGCGCTGGTGAAGGGTCTGCCCCGTTCCTTTAAGCAGAATTTTCTGATCACCCATTTCTTTAACCCCCCGCGCTATATGCGTCTGCTGGAGGTGGTCAGCGGAGATAAAACCAGTGCGCGCGGTCTCGAGCAGGTACTGAATTTTGCCGACCAGGCACTCGGCAAGGGTGTGGTGCGTTGCAAAGATACCCCGGGATTCATTGCTAACCGTATCGGTGGTTTCTGGCTGCAATGTGCACTGCTGGAGGCGCTTGAACTTGGACTCACGGTTGAGGAAGCCGACGCGGTGTGCGGTCGCCCCATGGGTTTCCCCAAAACCGGGGTCTTTGGTCTCATGGATCTCATCGGGCTGGATTTGATGCCACGCATACTCGATAGCCTCTGTTCGCTGTTGCCGGCCGGTGATGCGTTGCACGCTATCCGCGATATTCCGCCACTGCTCTCGGGAATGATTGAGGGTGGCTATACCGGCCGCAAGGGCAAAGGGGGGTTTTACCGGCTGAAAATTTCTGCAGAAGGACGTCACAAGGAAGCAGTGGACCTGAGAAGCGGTGAGTATCGCAGGCCCGAAAAGCCTCGCTTGGAAAGCCTCAGGGCGGCAAAGGCAGGGTTGCGGGCCTTAGTGGAACATCCGGATCGCGGCGGCCTTTATGCCTCGCGTGTACTCCTCCGAACGCTGGCCTATACCGCGAGCCTGGCAACCGAGATCGCCGGTAATATCGCCACCATCGATCAGGCCATGCGCCTTGGTTATAACTGGCGTCATGGTCCCTTTGAGCTGATTGACCGCCTAGATAGCGAATGGCTTGTTGGACAGCTGGAACAGGAAGGTATGGCGATCCCGCCAGCCCTGGCGGATGCCGCCAAAAAAGGAGGCTTCTACCGCAAGGAGGGGGGTGTCCGTCAGTACCTGGGTGCCAACGGGGGCTATCATAAAAGCACGCGCGCCGGCGGAATTTCTACCCTCTCCGATGCAAAGCTTGAGGCCAAACCCGTAGCCGCCAATGCGGGAGCTCGATTGTGGGATATTGGGGACGGCGTACTGTGCCTCGAATTTTGCTCCAAGATGAACAGCCTGGACCCCGACATTCTCGGGATGCTGGTGCAGACCGTTACCGAGCTGCCCAAGAGTCATCGGGCGCTGGTGATTCACAACGAGAGCACCAACTTCTCCGTGGGGGCGAATCTCGGCCTGCTGCTGTTTGCCAGCAATATTGCCGCTTGGTCGGAGGTCGAAGGTCTGGTGAAGGCGGGCCAGGACGCCTATAGCGCGCTCAAATACGCACCCTTTCCGGTGGTGGGCGCCCCCTCCGGAATGGCCCTGGGTGGGGGCTGCGAGTTATTGCTGCACTGCGATGCCGTCCAGGCTCACAGCGAAACCTATATGGGATTGGTGGAGACCGGGGTTGGTTTGGTTCCCGCCTGGGGCGGGTGCAAGGAGCTGCTTGGCCGAATGGCCTGTAACCCGCGACGCCCCCGAGGTCCCATGCCACCGGTTCAGGGTGCCTTCGAGCCCATTGCCGAGGCACGGGTTTCCACCTCGGCGGCCGAGGCACAGGAGGGTGGTTTTCTGGGGCCCCGGGATCGGATCAGCATGAATCCTGAACGCCTGCTGGCGGATGCCAAGGCCCTCGCCCTGTCCCTGGCATCCAACTATAGCCCGCCGGAGCCCTTTGCCTTCCAGCTTCCCGGTCCCTCGGGGCAAGCCGCACTGGAGCTGGCAATACAGGGCTTTCACCGCCGAGGGCTGGCCACTGAACACGACGTGCGAGTGGCCGGCAAGCTGGCCTGGGTGCTGAGCGGTGGCGATCATGGGGGCCCATGCTCAGAGGAGCAATTGCTCGCTCTGGAACGTACCGCCTTTGTGGAACTGGCCCGCCACCCGGATACCATCGCCCGGGTGGAATATATGCTGGAAAACGGCAAGCCGCTGCGCAACTAAGGACTTCAGATCATGGCCGATTACAGGGCACCGCTCACTGACATGCAGTATCTGTTCCGGGAAATGCTGCCGTGGAAACTCCTGCACGAGTTTCCGGGTTATCAGGATCTGGATGCCGATCTGGCAGATGCGGTACTGAAGGAGGGTGCACGCTTTAGCGAGGAAGTGCTGGCACCGATCAACCGTTCCGGAGATGAAGAAGGTTGTCGGCTGGAAGAGGGCCGGGTCCATACTCCCAGCGGATTCCCCGAGGCCTACCAAAGCTATGCTCGGGGGGGCTGGCCCGCGATCAATTGTGATCCGGAACATGGTGGCCAGGGCTTGCCCAGGACGCTGAGCTTTTTGCTCGAAGAGATGGTCTGTGGCGCCAATCTTTCCTTTGGAATCTACCAGCTGCTGACCCAGGGCGCCTACCACGCTATCAATATTCACGGTAGCGAAGCGCTGAAGAGCACTTATCTTGAGCCGCTGGCCAGTGGCCGCTGGGCCGGCACCATGTGTCTGACCGAGCCACAAAGTGGCACCGACCTCGGCCTGCTGCGAAGCCGTGCGATACCGATGGATCAAGGTGGCTATCGCCTCACCGGTTCAAAGATATTTATCTCTGCCGGGGATCATGACCTCACTGAAAATATCATTCATCTGGTACTTGCGCGTACCCCGGATGCCCCCGCGGGCGTGCGCGGTATCAGCCTGTTCGTGGTGCCCAGATTGCGGTTGAACGAGGATGGTTCGCCGGGCGCGGATAACGGCGTCACTTGCTCCGCCATCGAACACAAAATGGGAATTCGCGCCTCCTCTACCTGTGTACTTGATTTTGAGGATGCCGAGGCCGAGTTACTGGGTGAATTGCACGGTGGCTTGCGCGGCATGTTCACCATGATGAATCTCGCGCGATTATCCGTAGGGGTGCAGGGTATCGGCCTTGCGGGTGCGGCCTATCATGCCGCGGTGGGCTATGCCCGGGAACGGCTGCAGGGGCGGGATCTGCGCGGGCCACGGTTCCCGGAGCAGGCCGCCGATCCGCTCATGGTGCATCCGGATATTCGCCGCATGCTGCTGACCATGCGTGCCTGGACCGAGGGGGGCCGGGCCCTGGTCCTGCGGGTGGCTGCCGAGCTGGACTGCTCACTGCAACACCCGGACCCGGAGCGCCGCCGGGACAGTCATGAATTTGTCTCGTTGATGACGCCCATTGTGAAGTCACTGTGTACCGACATTGGCTTCGATGTCGCAAACCTCGCCGTTCAAATTTATGGAGGCCACGGCTATATCCGTGAGAATGGAGTGGAGCAATATGTGCGGGATGCGCGCATTACCCAGATCTATGAGGGCGCTAATGGTATCCAGGCACTGGATCTGGTGGGACGCAAACTGCCTGAGCATACTGGCCGCAACCTGCGCCACTTCTTTCACCCCCTGCAGTCCGATCTGGAATCGTGGCAGAAAATCCCCGAACTGCAATCACTGGTCGAACCGTTGGCCAAGGCCTTTGGCCGATTACAACGCGCTACCGGACAGTTGGCCCTCAAGGGATTACAGGACCCGGTGCAGGCCGCGGCCCCTGCCAGCGAGTATTTGCGCCTGTTCGGACTCGTGGCCATCGGCCAGAGTTGGGCGCAAATGGCTGCATCCTGCCTGGAACCGGAGTCCCGTTCTAATCCCGCCTTCCGCCAGGCCAAACTCGACACGGCCGAGTTCTACATGCGTCACATCCTGCCACAGAGCAGTAGCCTGTTTGCCAGCATCATGGCGGGTGCAGATGCCCTGGAGGCCTTTGACGAAGACGCGTATTGAGGACTGGTTGGCGTTCCGGTCCTGATTTCCGCTAAAGCTTTGCTGTGAGAAACCGATGACTATTCCAGGTTCGGGGCTTCTTTCCGCGAACAAAGGTCTGGAATACCAACAAAGATATGAGCGTCATCTATGCCTTCCGGGAACGTCGCGCACGTTTCCCTCGTATCAATCTGGAACAGCCGGTTGCGCTGGTGCACGCCAACGCCACAGTGGCGACGGCCAGTATCAGCAATATCTCTCCCGGGGGAATGCAGGTCTGCTGTGATCGCTATACGGCAGATTCGCTGCATGCCAGCAGTGAGCCACTGGGAAAGCGCAAAACAATTTCTATAGATGCCCACTTCCTGTTGCCGAGCACCACCGGTACGCGAAAGATCGATGTGGAATGCCGACTCGCACACGTCGCCAGGGTCTCCGGAAACGAATATGCCATCGGGCTTGAGTTTATCGCCTTCCAGCATGGGGGGCAGGAAGACCTGGAGGCATTTTTGGCTGAGGCCATTAGCCTCAATCAAGGCATTGAGTAGCCGGGCTGATTTCAGCGCCGGCGCACGCCACAGTTGCCGTAGAAAGCAATCAGGGTGAGTAACACCAGTGCGCCGCCGAGCAGGGTTGCCCTTAACGGCATTTCCCCAACTACCAACCAGACCCAGAGCGGACCGAGTATGGTTTCCAGCAACATGATTAGACTGACTTCGGCGGTGGGCAGGTGGCGGGGCGCCACACTGAGCAAGCCGAAGGCCACGGGCAGGACCAGCAAGCCGGCAATGGCTATATAAAGAATTTCACCGCCTGCCACCGCCAGTGGTGTTGCAAAGGGGAGGCAAATAACGGCGGTGACGTAGCCACTCATGGTTAGTGCCGGCAGCAGGCTCTGCTGACTATGGAATCGGGCGACTACAAAATATCCGGCCATGCAAAGCGAACTCGCCACACCGAGAACATCGCCCCACAAGGTGCCGTGGGAGAAGCTGCCGGCAAAGATAACGCCCAGACCGGCAAAGACCAGCAGAGATGCAAGCCAGGTTCTGGGTGGAATGATCTCTCCGAGAAAAATCCGGCTGAGCCAGGCGGAAAATAGCGGAATAGTACTCATGATGAGCAAGGTATTGGCCACTGAGGTACGCGTAATTGAATGCAGAAACAGTATTGTGCTGGCGGAAAACAACGCCATGGCCAAGCCACCATGCCAGCCAAGCATCCGCATCCCGCGGGTTGGACTCGCCCCCCGCGCGAACTTCAGGAAAGTGCCAAGAGAGAAGCCGAGAAGCAGGCCCCGCCAGAACAGCAGGGTCCAGGGGTCAACGTTAACGAGGCGTATAAGCAGGGCATCCGGACTTAATACCAGGACCGCAAAAATGCTCAGTGCGATGCCCTGGAGGCGTCTTTCGGAAGAGATAGATACAGATTGATTCACGAGGCTATCCCGGTGCGCCGTGCCTTGTCACGCTCCCGATGCAGCACATACAGGCCACTGGCAACGATGATAGCGCCACCTGTTAAGGTGAAGGTATCGGGAAATTCATCAAAGACAATATAACCATAGCCGGTTGCCCACAGCAGGCTGGTATAACCAAAGGGGGCGATTGTCGTCGCCGGTGCACATTCAAAGGCCTTGATCATGGCGAAATGGCCAGTGCTTCCAAGGATGCCGATAAGCCCCATTAACAGCCATCCCTGGGCATCGGGTGTGGTCCAGAAAAAGGGAATGGCCAGCGTAGTCACCACGGTGCCCACCGAGGCCGTGTAGAAGAGGGTCGTTAATGGTGCCTCAGTGGAGCTGAGTTTTCGGGTAATGATCTGATAGAGCGCATAGAAGATAGCTGACAACAGGGGCAGCAAAGCCGCCAACTGCAGTACACCCAGGCCAGGCCGGATGATGATGAGGGCGCCAATAAAGCCAGCGCCAACACTGAGCCAGCGAGGCATGCCCACCCGCTCACCGAGCAATGGTACGGAAAGGGCGATGAGGATCAGCGGGCTTGAGGCCATAATGGCAGTCGCGTCCGCCAGCGGAATGAAGCTCAGGGCAACAAAATAGACCAGTGTAATGGCCAGTAGCAGGGATGAACGCAGCAGCTGGAGGGGCAATCGGCGGGTTCGTATCGCAGTCGGTAAACGACGCCCGAGGAGCGCCGCGATGAGCAGGCCATGAACCAGGTAACGGGCCCAGGAGACCTGCACCACGGAATAGTCCTGGATCAGGTATTTCGCGGTAGTGTCCATGCTGACAAAGAGCAGCATGGTAAGCAGCATCCAGAAGATGCCACTTCGTGCCGAAGTGGAAGTGGGGGGCTGAATCATGAAGAAGGTTTGCAGGAAAGACGCCCTGGCAGTAGGAAAGGGCCGGAATTATAGCCCGCCTGGAGTGAATTTTTTGGCCCCGGGCAGTAGCCCGAAAGGTAAATGTAAACGATGGATATAAAGCTAAGCGAGCTTCTCCCGGGACAGAGCGCACCCCATGTGGGCTCAAAGGGAAATGTACGCGGCTTTGGGCGCAATGAGTATGGGCGTGATTTCGTGGTGGGGGATATCCACGGCATGTTTCCACATCTTGAACGCCTGCTGGATGACGCCGGATTTGCCGAGGGTCGTGACCGGCTGTTTTCTGTGGGGGACCTGGTGGATCGTGGGCCCCACTCGGCCACCGCCCTGGAGTGGCTGGACTTCCCGTGGTTTTTTGCCTGCCGTGGCAATCACGAGCAATTCGTCATTGATTCGGAAAACCCGGAACAGGCGGACCTGTGGGTTACCTATAACGGGGGTGGCTGGTGGCTACAGCTAAGTGAGGCGGAACAAGGCCGCTTTCGCGAACGTTTTAGCCAGCTTCCTTTGGCAATGGAGATCGAGACCGGAAGCGGACTGGTCGGGCTGGTACATGCCGACGTGCCACCGATGATTCCGTGGGATCGCTATATGGACCTGCTGCGAGCAGGAAATGAAGATGCGACCTATTACGCCTTGTGGTCTCGCGACCGGGTGCAGGGAAAGTCCAGGGGAACGGTACCGGGGGAGGTTGTCCGGATCTATTGTGGGCATTCGCCCGTGCGGCAGGCCATTGCCTTCGGTAACGTTTATTTCATCGATACCGGTGCTGCCTATATCAGTGACGGATACAAGGACGCCAAGCTAACCCTCGTGGAGATACATCCGGAGGCCCATCGGGAATTCACCATACGCACGGCTGATTAGCCGGTAGCGAGAAGCCTTCAGCGGCTACGGTAGGTAATACGACCCTTGCTGAGATCATAGGGGGTCAGCTGCACAGTCACCGCATCACCAGTAAGGATGCGGATATAGTGCTTGCGCATTTTGCCCGAGATGTGTGCAGTCACCACGTGACCATTTTCCAGTTCCACACGAAACATGGTGTTGGGCAGGGTATCAATGACAACACCCTCCATCTCGATATGATCTTCTTTAGGCAAGGTATAGCGCTCTCTCAGGGTGGTTCAGACGGGGCGCTATTGTGCCTAATGCTCGTATCTTTCGCAAAGCGCTCAAATAGCTGCCAACGCTCAGCCAGATAGCGCTCCTGCGGCAGAAATTCAGCCTTGTAACGCATCTTCCGGCAGTCTCCAATCCAGTAGCCCAGGTAAAGCCAGCTCAGGCCCATTTTTCGCGCCGCCTCGATCTCCCAAAGAATGGCATAGACGCCAAGCCCGCGCTCCGGTAGCTCCGGATCAAAGCAGGTATATACCGCCGACAGGCTGTCCTCGAGCACATCAACCATTGCCACGGCCACCAGCCGCTGCGCCAGCCAAAACTCATAGCATCTGCCGTCCACGCCGGGGGCAAGCAGAAATTCACGGTAATCCGCAGCCGTACCTCCATCCATACCACTGTCAGGATGGCGGGAAGCCAAATAACGCTGGTACAGTTCAAAATGTCCGGCGTCATAGGCGATGTCCCGGACGCGCACCAGGAGGTCACAGTTCCTTTTCCAGACCCGGCGCTGACGGCGACGTGGCGCGAAATCGGTGACCGGCAGGCGCACCGCGACGCAGGCCTCACACGAGGGGCAGCGGGGGCGATAGAGGTGTTTGCCGGCACGGCGGAAACCACGGGCCAACAAGGCCGAGTAGAGCTGAGGATCCCGTGCCGCTTCAGTATCGGCGAATATCACACGCTCGCTGTTCCCCGGCAAATAACCACAGGGTCGTTGCGGTGAAAGGTAAAGAGGAAATTCAGATGACACGATGGTCCCGGCCCGCCGATTCATCCGTCGGGCTCATCCATTGTCGCAACAGGGCGACGAAGTGCCGGCGCGAGATTTGTTCTGCACCCAGGCGCTGTAAGTGGGGATTGGCTACCTGACAGTCAATTAATTGAAAATCGCTTTTGCACAGGTGGGCTAACACGACCTTGGAGGCATCCGGCCTGTGGCTGAACATGGATTCCCCAAAAAGCACCCGCCCGAGGATCACCCCGTAGAGCCCACCGGCCAGTACGTCTCCTTCCCAGCATTCAAAGGAATGGGCATAGCCAAGTTTATGCAACTGTTCGTATGCGGCAATCATTTCCACGGTAATCCAGGTTTCTGTTTCCAAACCCCGCGCGGCGGCGCAACCCCGAATAACTGCACCAAAATCTTCATTTCGGGTGACCCGATAAACACCCCGACGCAGGGTACGTCGGAGACTACGAGAACAATGAAATTTCTCGGGAAATATCACCATGCGTGGATCCGGCGACCACCACAGGATTGGCTGCTCCTCACCAAACCACGGAAAAATGCCGTGCCGGTAGGCGTGGATCAGGCGCTGTGGGCTCAGATCTCCCCCCACTGCCAATAAACCGTTGGGGTCTTCCAGCGCCGTCTCAACAGGCGGGAAGCTCTCCACCGGCGCATGGGGGGCAATTAGTCGAGGGATCGGTGCTTCTTCAGGCATCGCGTGCGTAGCCCTCACAATTCCCCGTTCCGGGCGAAGGCTCATGGCTTTGATAGGGTGAATGCGTCATCAGCATGGCGATATGTTTTTCCACTGCCAGCTGCTCATGCCCAAGGAATTCTTTCACCGCCCTGCGAAAATCCGGATGAGCAATCCAGTGGGCCGAGTAGGTGGGGTAGGGCAGAAATCCACGATTGAGCTTGTACTCGCCCTGAGCCCCCGCATCGAAACGTGTCAAACCGTTGCGAATGCAGTAGTCGATGGTTTGGTAATAACAAAGCTCGAAGTGCAGGTTGGGTACGGTTTCACGGCAACCCCAGTGGCGCCCATAGAGCACTTTGCCGCCGATGAAGTTAAGACAGCCTGCCACATAACCACGGATATCACGGGCCAGCACCAGCAGCACCGAATTCGCCATGCTGTGCCCGATTTCCTTAAAAAAGCCTGGAGTCAGGCTGGCGACTCCGGACTTGCGCTCAAAAGTGGAGCGGTAGAAACCATGAAACACATCCCACAGTGAGTCGTCTATCTCGTCGCCATGATAGATCTCAAAACTAATGGATAAATTTTCTACCGAGCGACGTTCGCGGCGAATCTGCTTGCGCCGCTTTGAGGAAAGACGCGCGAGAAAGTCATCAAAATTACGGTAACCCTGATTGCGCCACTGAAACTGGTAACCAGTGCGGCGCAGCAGTCCCTGCTCCTCTAGTAAAGCAGTCTCCCGTGACGTGGTGAACAGCCAGTGCAGGCTCGAGATTTCTGGCGACCGGGCTTCGTTCAGGGCGCCGCCGCCCAGTACTTGGGCAACGTCTTGCAGGGGGAACTCCGGATCGTGCAATAAACGCGGGCCAGTGGCTGGCGTGTAGGGGATTGCCACCACCAGCTTGGGATAATAGTTGAGCCCGTTACTGTAATAGGCCTCGGC
>JAJFJV010000027.1 GCA_021773635.1 Gammaproteobacteria bacterium
CGCGATGCGTAAGAGGCCGGTATGTCAAAATATGCCTCCGGTTAGGTGAACAATTGACGGCGGTAACGAATACGTGAACGGCCGCTTTCGGTCAGTAGCAGCCTGTCACAATCATATCACTCGAGCGGCTGGAGTCGGCCAAAAGCGGTCACTCGGGATCAGACCAAACGATCTTGTCGATGACCCAATCTGAATCGACAGTCTCTCGATAGGCTTCGTAGCCGGGCTCCAAATTGGCGAACTGACCAATCACTGGATTCTTCTCGTAGGCGCAACCCAGACAAACCAATACACCATCTTTCGGGTCTTGTGTTTCGCCACATAGAACTTGCCAATCGCCTTCTTCATCGAAAAGCACTTCCATGACAGGGAAGTCGTGCACCATGATGTTCTTAGTGGTAACGACTCCAGTATTTATCGGGTCGTCAAACGGCCACGGCGGTTCATCGAAAACGTGCTCTCGGCCACATTCAATAGTCTTGTTGCTCAAGAATCCACCTCGTTCCCGCGCGATAAGAACGGCTGCTTTGGGTCAGTAGCAGCCTCTCAGCAGTTTAACACCTGGGCGGCTGGTATCGGCCAGAAGGAGTCGTTCAGCAGTCGCGAAGTCTAGTCGATGATAAAGGCATCGATCGCTAAGACCAATTCACCTGCTATAGGCAGCGAAGGATCACTGTATGAGGCTATCTGACCTTTCATATCAGGGCTGACCCGCTTCAAGACATGATTCATCCCGTCGACCACCTTCAATGTTGCATTCTTGCTTGATTCCAGAATCCGTTCACCATCAGTGACGCCGACCTGAATATCGGTCGACCCATACAAAAGCAACATTGGAACATTCAACCCGGCCGCCACCTCTGCAGGATCATGTTGAAACCACGAGACAAGGTAGGGCTGCACGCTTTCTCTAAATAGCGCGTTCAATGCTGGCGGCGGGGAGTCGACTGTTCGACCGTTGTCCAATTCGCCCAAGATCTTCTCGGTTTCTGCTAGCAAGTCTGGTGGAAGTTGTTTTCTTGTCTGCTCAAGAATCACTTGAGACGCTGGCCTACCAGGTCCCGCAATTGAAATCACGCCAGCAACATCGGTGCGCGAAGCTACCAGTAGCCCAATTAATGAACCCTCACTGTGTCCTGCGATGTAAATAGGCGCGTTGAATTGCTGCTCCAGAAACTGCTCCCAAAGCAATGCATCATTCACATAGGTGTCAAACCTTAAATCTGATTCCGATAGTGATGTAGACGCACTATCGCCAATCATCCTCTTGTCAAAGCGTAGCGATGCGATATTGAGGCTAGCCAGAGCCTCCGCTAAATATTTTAGACTGTTGTTGTTGCCAGGCAGGCCGCGAGTATTCCCATCGCGATCGGTTGGGCCAGAACCCGCTATTAAGAGTACCAAAGCTCGCGGCTTATCGGAGGCCGGAACGATCAACGTTCCGGCTAAGGTACCGAGATCCGTATCAATTTCGACGTCACGAGAATCTGCTTCTGCCAGCGGCGACACAATCAGAATGAGTACGGCGACGAGTCCAATTGCGAGGTACTTCAGTTCGCTATCAGTCATGATTATTCCGAATTTTGTCGGGTACAGAGTGCTTGAGACGAACGGCCGCTTCGGGTCACCAGCGGAATTTATGACTCAAGGTGAGCGATGGGCTGCTATGCGAACCTTCGCTGCCGGTCAGCTCCATTGCACGCGACCGACGCAGAACGAGTAAAAGCAGGCTTCGTCTTGCCACACCAAGGACTCAACTACGGAGAGCATAACTTGCCCGTCATCAATTTGCGGCATGTTGGGACTCTACGCGTGATTCCGCTTTCCACGAATAATAAGCAAGGTGTGAATAGACGACTAGCGGGATAATGGAGATAACACCGTTAATAGCTCCAACGGCCAGTAAAAGGTTATCCCTGGGCAGCATGCCCTGCACACCAAGACTATCCAGATAGACTCGTACAGGGACCTGCACAACCATGACCACCATTGTCGCAAGTCCGGCGAGCATTCCTGCACGAACTTCGTGCAGAGACTTCCCAAATAAGTGCTGAATCAATGCAATGGTTCCGAAGACCGACATGCACGAAAACGTGAGAAGAAACAGACCAAGCACGAACCGGCCTCTCATAAGAAAATCTGGAACACCAAAGATCGATCCGACCGCTACAGCTGAGATTAGCAAAGCTGGGAATAGACCAAGAACGGAGATTATCGTGATTCGCAAAATTGCGTCCCAACGCACGGGCCTACTCTTCCTTTGGCGTGAGAGTTTTTCCTTGCAAGTGTTGCAAAAGTCCGAGAGGAATCTAGCGTCTCGACCGCAGATTAAGCATGTCGCCATAATTTCACCCGGTGACCGCTTCGGGTCAGTAGCCGCCTGTCAGTAGTTTATCACTTGGGCGGCTGCTTCCGGCCAAAAGCAGCCGCGCAATGACTCTCTATAGACAGTCTATCCCCAGTGCACAGCCAATAGTTACGCCAACTACCCATGCTGGTGCGATCATCAAGAATCCTGCCACAAATCCGACAACGACCTGTTGTGGTTTCGTGGAATCACGCCTTTTTCCAAAAACTATTGCCCAGCCCGACACAGCAAAAACTAAGAAATTGCCGATAAGTAGTGAAGATAGGCTCCCGATCAAACTAAATACGTTCCAATGGTTTGGCAAGCCCAGAAGGATGACCATAATAATTAGGCATACGACCGACCAAATCGCAATAAGACGAAAATTTGCGTCTTGGGACTCCGAGGAGGCGGCAGACCGAACGAAAAAAAACAAAGGAATAAAAAATGACAGGAGATAAGCGCCGAGAATCAGCGGATATGGATCATTTGGTGCGATCATGTTCTATTTTTGTCCATGACGTGGGCGTCCGCTTCGGGTCAGCAGCAGTCGTTCGCTAGTTTATCACCTGGGCGGCTAGTTCCGGCCAAGAGCAGCCGGTCGGATCAGTTCATGACATCACGAATTGTCAGTCGGAACGTAGAGGAAGCTCGTCGAAACGACAGTGGGTTCCGGGTTTGCTCAGCGTGGTGAGTTGGGTAACAATCCCGTTCCCGACGTACCCAATGT
>JAJFJV010000028.1 GCA_021773635.1 Gammaproteobacteria bacterium
TCCTACGCGTTACTCACCCGTCCGCCACTCGTCGCCAGAGAGCAAGCTCTCCGCGTTACCGTTCGACTTGCATGTGTTAGGCATGCCGCCAGCGTTCAATCTGAGCCAGGATCAAACTCTTCAGTTTAAAAAACACCGCTGTAAACAGCGGCTTATCTTGGCTCGACGGAAATCACTCAACTTGAGTGCTTTACGTCGATGGTCATTTTGGGAACGATCACCAACGCAAGCGCCCACACAAATTACTCGATCTGAATTTTTAAAGAGCTGACTTTGGGGCCAGTTGCCCCGAAGCAGGAGGCGCATTATACGCACGGCCTCCGCGGGATCAAGCCCAATTTTCGGTTTTTTTTGCAGTGTCCTGCCAGTTGAAGCCAAGGCACTGAAAAACATGCCCTAGATCCAGTGTTTATGCCAGGGATGAGCGTGTTCATCACTCACGGAATAGTGGTCTGAGGGCATCGACGGATAGCCATAACTTCCCCGTCGATACCTCAGTCTGAGCCAACTATGGTGACCTTGGCAAAACGGCGCTTGCCAACCTGAATTACGCACGCGGCTCCAGCATGGAGTATTAACGCACGTTCGGATAACCGCTCTCCATCTATGCGGACGGCACCCTGCTTAATCATCCGATGGGCTTCCGACGTACTAACCGTCAACTGCGCCTCCTTAAGTATGTTGGCAATCGCCAACCCCTCTTTTGGCGCATCCAGTTCCCGGTGGGGGATATCTGCAGGAATGGCCCCCTTTTTAAACTGGGCAACAAAATCAGCTTCAGCCTGTGTGGCCGCGGTACGTGAGTGAAAGCGCTCAACAACTTCCAGAGCCAGCCGCACTTTCACATCTCGTGGATTAGCGCCCTCTTCCACATCCTTGCGCCATTTATCGATCTCGGCCGCGGGCCTGAAGCTCAACAAGAGCAGGTAGCGCCACATCAGCTCATCCGAGATAGACATCAGTTTCCCGAACATTTCCTGCGGCGAATCGTTGATAGCCACATAATTGTTGAGGGATTTGGACATCTTCTCGACCCCATCCAATCCTTCCAGGATCGGCATGGTGAGCACGACCTGGGGTTTCTGGCCATAGGCCTCCTGCAACTGACGACCTACCAGCATATTGAATTTCTGGTCTGTTCCACCCAGTTCCACGTCTGCCTGCATCGCCACTGAGTCATAACCCTGGACCAGCGGGTAGAGAAACTCATGAATAGCGATAGGCTGCTGTGCCCGAAAACGGGTCTCAAAATCGTTACGTTCCAGCATACGTGCAACGGTATGTTTTGCGGCCAGCTGCACGAGATCCGCCGCATTCATTTCATCCATCCAGGTGGAATTGAAACAGACCTTGGTCTTTTTCGGGTCCAGTATCTTGAAAAACTGGTCTTGGTAGGTCTGGGCGTTGGCCTGCACCTCATCCCGGGTTAGTACCTTACGGGTTACATTTTTTCCCGTTGGATCGCCAATCATTCCGGTGAAATCGCCAATCAAAAACAATATCTGATGGCCAAGATCCTGAAATTGACGGAGTTTATTGATTAATACCGTATGCCCAAGATGCAGATCGGGGGCCGTAGGATCAAAGCCTGCCTTAATCCGCAAGGGCCTCCCGGTCTTCAGCTTTTCAACCAGATCCCGCTCCAGCAGCACTTCCTGACTACCGCGCAGCAATATCGCTAATGCTTCATCCATCCTCAATATCCCCAAATTTCGCCATGAAGTACCAGGAGCACCGGGTTAAGATCACCATTCCGGCATTGACCACCGCGAATGCTCGCGTTATGGTCTGCTTGGCACAAGAGCCTATTATTCAATGAGTTACGATTCACTCTTTTCTAAAGATTACAAAGGCCATCCACGCCGGCAGGATGAGCAGCGACGGACGCCGCGAGAATTGTTAGCCATACGGGGCCGCCTCATTGGTATGGCCGCCATCCTGATCCCGATGCTATTCGCCGGCATCGCACTTGAAAGTCAGGGAAAAACGCCCCCTGAGCCCAGTCCCTTGCGTGCCGTTCCGGACGATAGCAGCCGTATCCGGAAAGTACTGTTACTTCCCGCCCATCCTGAATCCGCCCCGCTGGCTGCTGCACCGGAAGCCAAGGCAAGCACGGAAAATGTACTTTCTATCAAGGTGTTGGCAGGCGACACCTTGTCTACCATTTTCACCCGACACGGGCTCAGCGCCGCGACGCTGGCAAAGC
This sequence comes from Gammaproteobacteria bacterium, assembly GCA_021773635.1. Taxonomy (GTDB): domain Bacteria; phylum Pseudomonadota; class Gammaproteobacteria; order HK1; family HK1; genus JAJFJV01. The sequence continues at coordinate 2,207 of JAJFJV010000028.1, forward strand.
TTCAGGCCACAAAACACGGTAAACGACTGGCCCGTATCCGCCCTGGCCAGACCCTTAGCCTGTATATGAATGAGCAGAATGTTCTCCAGCGCCTTATCCTGCCACTGGATATACAGCATTCGCTGCACCTTATCCGGGGCCACAAAAATTTCCACAGCGTGCAGATTTCCAAAAAGCTGAAGACCCGTCTCAACTACGCCGAAGCCCGCATCACGAATTCACTCTTTCTCGCAGGGAAAAAATCCGGGCTCTCCGACGACCTCATCATGCAAATGGTTGATATATTCGGCTGGGACATTGATTTTGCCCTGGATATCCGTACCGGCGATCATTTCACCCTGATCTTTGAGGAGCTCTATCGCGCCGGCGAGAAGGTGGCGAACGGTAGCATAATCGCCGCGGAGTTTGTCAATCGAGGGAAGGCTATCCGCGCCATCCGCTATACCGATGCGAGTGGCCACAGCGATTATTACACGCCCGATGGCCATAGCGTGCGCAAGGCCTTTCTCCGCACCCCGGTCAAATTTTCGCGCATTAGTTCACGCTTTAATCTGCGGCGCAAACATCCCGTGTTACACCGGGTACGGGCTCACCGCGGGGTGGATTATGCGGCGCCACGGGGCACGCCCATAAGAGCGACCGGAGATGGCAAAATCGCTTTTGCCAGCCGTAAGGGAGGCTATGGAAAAACGCTGATTATTCGTCACGGCTCGACCTATTCAACGCTCTATGCCCACCTCTCCCGTTTTGCCCGCGGAATCCGTAGCGGCAAATCAGTGCGACAGGGGCAATTGGTTGCTTACGTGGGCAGCAGCGGCCTTGCCACGGGTCCTCATCTGCATTACGAGTTCCGGGTACGTGGGCGACACCGCAATCCGCTGACCGTTGCCCTGCCCAAGGCCAAATCAATCGCCAAACGTTTTCGTACAGATTATCAACGTCACGGCCACACGCTGAATTCCCGACTCAATCTCATTTCCCGCCTCACCCTTGCCCAAAACTCAATCACGGTAGCGAAAAAGCACTGACTCCAGTGCGCGGATGCAGGATGGCCAACTTGTGAGTTTCTATATTGGCCTTATGTCAGGTACCAGCCTCGACGCCGTCGATTCAGTACTGGTAGATTTTGCGGGTAAACATCCACGGCTACTGGCATCCCATAGCCATCCCTTTCCTGAGGCGCTGCAAAAAACCCTGCTCTCCATACAGCACCCACACGAAGCCACACTTCAACTCGTCGCCGAACTGGACCGGCAGATGGGCCTGCTGCTAGCAGAGGCAGCGCTCGCCCTCATCGCAAAAAGCGGTGCCAACATTATCGATATTCGGGCCATTGGCAGTCATGGCCAAACGCTCTGTCACCACCCGGATGGCCCATCTCCTTTTACCCTGCAAATCGGCGATCCTAATCTCATCGCCGAAAAAACCGCGATTACCACGGTAGCGGACTTGCGCCGCAGAGATATGGCGGCGGGAGGCCAAGGCGCGCCGCTGGTGCCACTTTTTCACCACGCGGTGTTCCGGAGCGCGTCCACCAACCGCTGCATACTCAATCTTGGTGGCATCGCCAACATAACGGTGTTGCCCGCGAATGAGGCAGATCCGATCCGTGGTTTTGATACCGGACCGGGGAATGGCCTTCTGGACACGTGGATAAAACACAGCCTTGGCGAAGCTCTCGATAAGAACGGGGCATGGGGGGCGAGCGGCATAGTGGATCAACGCCTGCTCCAACAGTTTGAGAGAGACCCCTATTTTTCCCAACCCCCGCCCAAAAGTACCGGACGCGAATATTTCTCGACCAACTGGCTTGGGCAGCACATACAACGCTTCGGTGAGACGCTTCCGGCAGAAAATGTTCAGCGCACCCTGGCGGAGTTAACCACCCGAACGATCGCCCAGGCCATCAGTGACCATGCCCAAAGCACCAGCGAGCTCTATGTCTGCGGGGGTGGCAGCCACAACAATTTATTGATGGACGGTCTCGCGGCAAACATGCCTGACTGCAAAATCACAACCACTGCGGATCTCGGTATTCCAGCCGACTGGGTAGAAGCCGTAGCCTTTGCCTGGCTGGCACGGCGCACATTACACGGACAGGCGGGCAACGCACCTGCCGTTACCGGAGCGTCACAGGAAGTGATTCTGGGGGGGATTTATCCCGGAGCAATCGATCGGGAACACCGCAATTCGAAAGAAAATTAAGCGGAAAACGACGATCCGCAACCGCAGGTAGTTACTGCGTTGGGGTTGTTAACGATGAATTGCTCACCGTCCAGGCTCTCCTGGTAGTCAATCTCGACCTCAGCCAAATACTGGTGGCTCAGGGGGTCGATAAGCAGGGTGACGCCCTGCTCCTCAACGAGGATATCGTCGGTCTGCTGCGTTTCCTCAAAGTTGAAGCCGTACTGAAATCCTGAACAGCCACCACCCTGAATATAGACCCGCAGCATCAGCTCACCTTCCCCTTCCTCGGTGATGAGTTGCCTGATTTTCAGTCCCGCACTTTCTGTCAACACTAAAATCTACCCCCACACTTCCAACTTACTCCGCCACATCCATGGACGGTTCAAGCACTGCGGCATGGCTTATCTTAAGGGGAGATTCCTGCTCCTGCACGCCATGCACCAGACTGCCATTGACCTCTGCCCCCATGGCCATCTCAATCAATCGATAATAAACGTTGCCGGTGATACGCGCATTTGCCGCCAACTCGATATGTTCCAGGGCGTAGACATCGCCATTTACAGTGCCATTAACAATGATATTCGGTACCCGGACCTCACCTTCAATCGTCCCGTGATCGCTAATGGTCAACACCGATGCTGAACCCTCTTCAGCGACAACGTTGCCCTTTACCGTGCCATCAACATGCAGGCCACCGGAAAAATGCAGGTCTCCGGACAACAACGTTTGCTGTCCGATCAGCGAATCAATCCTCGCAGGCTTAATCTTTTTCCGCTTACCCAGCATGAAACCTCTCTCCTAACCCGCGTGATGCGGCCAATCAAACACCTTTTCCGCCCGCCAGCGATTTGCCTTGGCCACCGCCCGGAACTCCACTCGCTGCGGATCGAAACCCGCCGGGAATCTCAGGACGCCGCTAATCTTCTGAAAATCACGGAAGCGAAACTGCAGTGTCTTGTGTCCCGGTCCAAACAGGGCCTCATCAGCAAGTCGTGTGGACTCACCATCCAGTTCCCCCACCACCACAATCTTCAGGCTTCCGGCCACCACTCTATCACTTTTCAATCCACGGGTTAATACGAGACGATACTGGTAGCCGGTGCCGACAGGTTCTAATGGGGAAACTACAAATCCTTGAATAGACAGGCGTTTATTTCGCGCCGCCGAGGCCACGATAGAGCGAAAAAAGGCCACTTCCTCGCGCAACTCAAGATTCTGCTGCTGCAGATCCTGAAACAGCTCTTGTGCCTTTTGGTAGGCATTCCCCTCGATTTGCTTGGCGCGCTCGAGGATTGCAATACGCTCGTCCTGCTCGAGTTTTTGGCTCCTCAGCACGCTGACGGCCTTCCTAAGTTCATTGCGCTCCGCGGAGAGGTTGGCAAAAACCAGGCCAGCACTTTGTTGCCCTTTCCCGTAGAGAGCATACGCCCCCAGCACAAGTGCCCCGATGACCACCAGTATGGCGAACAGCGTTCGGGCGGGATGGTGGTTTTTTACAACGACAGCACGGGGCGCCATGAATATTCCATGTCTATAGATGCCTGCATACAGAGGAAAGCCGGCAAAACAAGGTGAGCGACCCGGCGAGAGAGTCAGGCTAGGGGAGGAGTGCGGGCTGATCAAGGCCCATCTGTTCGTCCAGCGCAAACAGTATATTCATATTCTGTATTGCCTGACCGGCGGCGCCCTTGCCCAGATTATCGATTACCGAGAGTACCACCAGCCTGTCCCCTCCCTGGGGGCGATGCCACGAAATCTGACAGCGGTTGGTGCCGCGGACGCTACGGGTCTGCGGATGGCTCTTTGGCGGCAATAGATCGACAAAATGCTCGCCTTCATAGCGATTCCTGAAGATCGTATCGACATCGGTAGCGCCTGCCTCCAGTTCTGCATACAGGGTGGCATGTATACCGCGAATCATCGGGACCAGATGTGGCACGAAGGTCAGCCCTATCGACTGCCCTGTGGCCATCTCAAGCCCCTGGCATATTTCGGGGAGATGGCGATGGCCGGAGGCCGCATAGGCATTGAAATTCTCGCTGGCCTCGCACAGTAAAATAGGCACGCCGGGAGTACGCCCGGCACCACTGACTCCAGATTTCGTGTCAGCGATTAAAGCTGCAGGATCTACGAGGCCCGCCTCAATCAACGGCAAAAACCCAAGTTGTACCGCAGTTGCGTAGCAACCCGGATTGGCAATCAGGCTGGCCTCGGCAATGGCATCCCGATTGACCTCCGGCAGACCGTAAACTGCCTGACTGAGTAATTCAGGGCTAGCATGAGGAAGACCGTACCATTGCTCCCACACTGCCGGGTCCCGCAGCCTGTAGTCGGCCGAGAGATCGATCACCCGCAATCCACGCTCCAGCAGCTCGGGCGCCAGGTTCATGGCCGTACCATTGGGAGTGGCAAAGAACACCACATCGCAGTCGGCAAAGCTGTCGGCCTCCGGGAGCACAAAACTTTGTGAGACAAAATTTCTTAAATTCGGGAAAACCTCGGCGATAGGCGTGCCCGCCTGCCCGCGAGAGGTCACACTCCCGAGGGAAACGGACGGATGAATTGCCAACAATCTCAGCAGCTCGGCACCAACATACCCGGTGCCTCCTACCACGCCTGCAGTAATCATAATTCCCAACCCTTTGCTGCCACCCCGGGCAGCCCATAAAACATATTTGATACGATATAATCTACTGTCGCCAGCCCCATTCCGGGGCTATATAGTCTGCTAACCCGAACCATCATATCCCACACTGACCATGCTCTGGATCAAAGCCTTCCACATTATCTTCATGGTCACCTGGTTTGCCGGATTATTCTATCTGCCCCGCCTGTTCGTCTATCATGCTGACGCGGCGGATCAACCCAGCATCACTCGCTTCAAGCTCATGGAGAAAAGGCTTTTTATACTCATGAGCATCGGTTCCGCCGGGACCGCGCTATTCGGCTTCTGGCTACTCGCAGACTACGCCTGGGCGGCCTGGTCTTCATCCGCCTGGCTACATATAAAACTTCTGCTCGTCGCGGTGCTCTTTGGCTATCATCTGTATCTTGGAAAACTGGTCACCGATTTTCACCACAATCGTAACCGGCACGGCCACCGCTTCTACCGTTGGCTCAATGAATTTCCATCGCTAATACTTATAGGCGTGGTCCTGCTCGCGGTGCTCAAACCCTTCTGACAACTCCGGAATCTCCATGACACGAACGGTCTATTGCGTCCGCCTCAAACAACAGGCTGAGGCCCTGAACGAACCTCCGCACCCGGGTCCATTGGGACAGCGAATTTATGACCATGTTTCCCGGAAAGGCTGGCAACAATGGCTGGAACAGCTCCATATGCTAATGAACGAGCATCGCCTCAACACCTCGGAAGCAGAACATATGGAACTGATTGAGGAGCACATGGAGGCCTTCTTTTTCAAACAAGAGGCCCCCTGAACACGGGGCAAGCAGGGCTAGACGGGGATACGGCGCAGCCCCCGTATATACTCAGGCACAGCCACCACCCGAGGCACTGCAACTGGCGCAGGCATTACCGCCATCAATAACCGCGAAGGCGTTCTCGAAAGAAAAGCCGCTTCCCGAGTCGTCGGAAACATAGTCGATCCGGGTGCCTGTCAGAAAACTCATGGCAACCGCATCCACATAAATCCGGAAACCGTCCCCCGCCAGTTCCCGGTCATAAGGCTCGTTGCGATCCGAAAAGTTCATCGCACAGGACATACCTGCACAACTGCCTCCGGTCACAAATATGCGTATTCCCTTGTCTTCCCCTGAAGCTTGGCACACTCGCGCAAATTCTTTGCCGGCGGCCGGAGAAATCCTTAGCTCGTCGGGAGATATGGTGTCGCGAAATACAGCGTGTTCGTGATCGCTCATGGGGTTAAAACGCTCAGAGTTCCACCATCTCAAAATCCTCCTTACGCGCTCCGCATTCGGGACAGGCCCAATTCGGCGGAACATCTTCCCACAGCGTACCCGCCGCGATCCCTTCGTCTGGCCTGCCGTCGGCCTCCGAATAAACAAACCCGCAGATGACACACATATAGGACTTCATAAGGCACCCTCAAGACTCAAGAGCGGCGTATTCTCGCACGGAATTCATCCCAGAAGAAACCGGCCAGGAAATCCCGGATCCCCTCCGGTGCGATGCTAGAATATCCCCCTCAAAGTGCCAAAAATGAAAAGATGGCAACTTCCAGATACCTTCAGAAAAAAATAAAGACGAGATTGAATGATCCCCTTCCCACCCCTTGGCCTGTATGCCATCACCCCCGACGACATGCCAGCGGATAAGCTGCTCAAGGGTGTTACCCGGGCCATCCAGGGTGGCGCTAGCGTTGTTCAATACCGCGACAAGTCGCGTTCACCCGCCGAACGAGTACATCTTGCCCGCGATCTCGCAACCTTGTGCCATCGTCACGGCGTTCCATTGATCATTAATGATGACGCCGAACTCGCACAGAAAAGTGGCGCAGATGGCTTACATCTTGGGAAGGGAGATACCTCACTGGAAAATGCCCGCCAAAAACTTGGCCCCCATGCAATTATCGGAGTCTCTTGCTATGACTCACTGGAGCGAGCTAAACAGGCACAGGATGGAGGAGCGGATTACATCGCCTTCGGACGATTTTTCCCCTCACACAGCAAGGCCCAGGCAAGTCAGGCACCGGTGGAACTATTAACAATTGCCCGACCACACATACGTTTACCTGTGGTCGCCATCGGCGGTATCACAGCACAAAACGGGGCACAATTAAAACAGGGTGGGGCCGATCTGCTGGCGGTCATCGACGCTGTTCTTGGGCAAGCGGATCCAAAAACCGCTGCCCAAGAGTTCATGCCCCTGTTCGACAATACGTCATCCACAAAGGCACCTGCCGGAAACACCTAAAACACCATGACAAAATCAGAAGAACTCTTCCGCGCATCACTCACCCACATCCCGGGGGGGGTCAACTCACCGGTACGGGCCTTCAAGGGTGTCGGTGGAACACCCGTATTTTTTAACCGTGGAGAAGGCGCCTATCTCTATGACGAAGACGGCCAACGTTACGTCGACTATGTCGCCTCCTATGGCCCCGCCATCCTTGGCCACGCCCACCCCAAGGTAGTTGAAGCGATTCGTGAGACGGCGGGCAAAGGCCTGGGTTTTGGCGCCCCATCCGCCCTTGAAGCCCGGATGGCGGAAACACTCTGCACAAGCCTCCCCGCTATGGAGAAGGTGCGCATGGTGAACTCCGGCACTGAAGCCACCATGAGTGCCATCCGGCTCGCCCGTGGCTACACCGGCCGGGATCGGATCCTGAAATTTGAGGGCTGTTACCATGGCCATGCCGACGCCTTGCTGGTCAAGGCAGGCTCGGGCGCGCTGACTCTGGGAATACCCAATTCACCCGGTGTGCCTGCAGCAGTAGCTCAACATACCATCACGGCCCCCTACAACGATTTGGCGGCTACCGAGACCGTGTTTGCCGAAATCGGTGATGAAATCGCGGCGGTGATTGTGGAACCGGTTGCCGGAAACATGAACTGCGTCCCGCCAGCAGACGGCTTCCTCGCCGGGTTACGGAAACTCTGCGACCGCTACGGTAGCTTATTGATCTTTGATGAGGTGATGAGCGGATTTCGTGTCGGAGCCCACTGTGCACAAGGGCTTTTTGATATCACGCCGGACCTCAGCGCCCTCGGTAAAGTCATCGGAGGGGGATTACCGGTGGGCGCCTTTGGTGGACGCGGTAAAATCATGGATCAACTGGCACCGGAAGGTCCTGTCTACCAGGCAGGCACGCTGTCCGGAAACCCTGTCGCAATGGCCGCAGGGCTCGCCACGCTTGAGCTAATCGGCGAAGCGGATTTCTTCAGCCGCCTCACGGCCAGCACAACACGCCTGATTGATGGCTTACTGGAACGGGCAAATGCCGCCGGGATTTCCCTGCGCGCCAATCAGGTGGGAGGAATGTTTGGCCTGTTCTTCACGGATGCCCGGACTATAGCCAGCTTTGCGGACGTAATGGGCTGTGACCAGCAACGCTTCCGGGAATTCTTCCACGGTATGCTCGGCGAGGGGATTTACTTCGCCCCCTCACCCTTCGAAACAGCCTTTGTCTCCTCGGCGCATGGCGCCGAGGAACTTGAACTCACCTGGAATGCAGCAGAACGGGTCTTTGCCAAGCTGAAATGATGGCGCTTGGGAAAACTAACCCAGAATATAGTGCTTGAGGTGCTCGATCTCGCTCTTCTGGTTGGAAATGATGCTTCTGACCAGATCGGTTGTGGAGATCATGCCAACGGGATGATTGTCCTCACCCTCGGTCACTGGCAGGTGGCGAAAACCACGCCCGGACATCAGCGTCATGCATTCATTGATGGTGCTGCACTCGTGGATACAAACCACCTTGTCCGACATGATCTCCCGCACCTTGGTTTCACGAGAGGCACGATGCTTCAGGATAACCTTGCGCGCATAGTCACGCTCGGAAACGATACCAATCAGTTGCTCGTCCTCAATGACTAAAAGCGCACCGACCTGCTTGCACGCCATCAACTCGATGGCAGCAAAGACCGTGTCATCGGGTCCTACACTCCAGAACCCGCGCCCTTTGACATCAAGTACCTGCCTGATGTATTCCATTCCAATCCTCCTCACACACTCATCAGTCTTGCAGGCCTGTTAACCAGGGCTGCGCTATTTTTATTCCCTGGGCTTGAAAGCGACAGGGCTATTCCACTGTGACCGATTTAGCCAGATTTCTCGGCTGATCCACGTCGGTACCCTTGAGAACTGCGACGTGATAGGCCAGCAATTGCAGGGGGATAGTATAAAGAATTGGCGCGACGGTCTCACCTATGGATGGCACATCCATCACATCCACATTAGCGGTGGCAACAAACTCCGCTTTGGTATCCGCAAAAACATAGAGCTGGCCACCTCGAGCGCGAACCTCTTCAAGATTTGATTTCAGCTTTTCAAGCAGGGAATCGTTGGGTGCCACGGCAATCACCGGCATTTCCGCGTCCACCAGGGCCAGTGGTCCATGCTTCAATTCACCAGCCGGATAGGCCTCGGCATGGATATAGGAGATCTCTTTAAGCTTTAAGGCTCCTTCCATCGCCACCGGGTAGTGTAGTCCTCGCCCCAGAAACAAAGCATGCTCTTTGTCGGCAAAAGACTCCGCAAGCACCCGGATCTTCCCATCGAGCGCGAGCGCCTCCCGACAACGGCCAGGCAGGTCGCGTAATTGAGCCACAACTCCAGCTTCAACCTCTGGCCTCAACCCATGGTACTTGCCGATCGCCAGTACCAGCAGTAAAAGCGCGACGAGCTGCGTCGTAAATGCCTTGGTGGAGGCGACTCCGATCTCTGTTCCAGCGCGGGTCATTAACACCAGATCGGCCTCTCGCACCAGTGAACTTTCCGGTACGTTCACGATACCAAGAGACGGACCAAAACCTCGCTCTCGCGCACCATAAAGGGCCGCCAGGGAATCTGCCGTTTCACCAGACTGGGAGATGATCACGATGAGCGTATCCGCTGATGCTACCGGCTCACGATAGCGAAACTCACTGGCCACCTCGACACTGCAGGGGATACCCGCCAGCGTCTCAAACCAGTGCTGGGCAATGAGTCCGGCATGAAAACTGGTGCCACAGGCAATAATCTTGACTGCCCGGATACGCTCAAATATAGCCGGTGCATCCGGGCCACAAATACCCTCTAGCAAATACTTTTCGGTAATGCGCCCTTCCAGGGTATCGGCGATTGCATGCGGCTGCTCGTGAATCTCCTTGAGCATGTAGTGGCGGTAGCTACCACGATCCGCAGCATCGGCACTGAGCTGGCTCTCCACCACGGGTCGCTCGACGGGCTGTCCACTTGCATCATAAATCCGTAATTCCTTACCCTTCAGGTCGGCAAAATCCCCATCCTCCAAAATGATAAAACGATGGGTAACGGGCAGCAGGGCCGAGATATCGGAGGCAATGAAGTGTTCCCCAACCCCAACCCCGATAACCAGTGGACTACCCCTACGTGCCGCAATAAGCCGCCCGGGTTCTTCCTTGCTAATAACGCCGAGGGCATAGGCTCCCTCCAGATCACTCGTACTCGCCTGCACTGCGGCAAGCAGGTCCATGCCCTGGGTGGTGTAACGATGAATCTGGTGCACGACCACCTCGGTATCGGTATCCGAGGTAAATTTGTAACCGAGTTCCGCCTGCTGTGCCCGCAGCACCGCATGGTTCTCGATAATACCGTTATGAACGATGGCGATACTGCCATGACAGACGTGGGGATGAGCGTTGGAAACACTGGGAATTCCATGGGTAGCCCAGCGAGTGTGGGCAATGCCCACCTCCCCCTCAAGGGATGATTCGGCCAGCAGCTTTGCAAGATCTGCTACCTTGCCCTGAGTGCGCTCTCGATTCAGCCCCTGCCTGGGGCCACACACGGCAATGCCCGCGGAATCATAACCACGGTATTCGAGACGCCTCAGCCCCTCCATAAGGATAGGCACGACGTTTCGCTCTGCCACGGCTCCAACGATTCCACACATATACTTTGCTCCCTGGCCGAATATTCAGCTCATCAATCGGCAACCAACTTGCTTGCAGACCAATCTATTATTTTTTCTTTGGTCGACGCCAACCCTTGACGGACTGCTGGCGGGCACGTGCCAGGGTCAATTCGCCTTTTGGCGTATCCCGGGTAATCGTCGAACCTGCACCAATGGTTGCGCCCTCGCCCACGGTAACCGGCGCCACCAGCTGGGTACCCGAGCCTATAAAGCTGTTGTCACCAATGAGCGTCTTGAACTTGTTGGCACCATCATAGTTACAGGTAATCGTTCCGGCACCAATATTAACGCCACGCCCCACCTCACTATCACCCACATAGCTGAGATGATTAATCTTTGATCCGTGGGCAACCGAGCTTTTCTTGATTTCCACAAAGTTACCAATATGGACCGCATCGGCAAGTTGTGTCTCTGGACGAAGCCGGGAAAATGGCCCTATGCGAGCATTCTTCCCGACCACCGCATCCTCAAAGATACAGTTGGGCTGAATAATGGTTCCCGAGCCTATCTCAGCGTTGCGAATCACCGTATTTGCGCCAATATGCACCTCATCACCCAGTACCACGCGGCCCTCGAAAACTGCATTCACATCGATCACCACGTCGCGCCCACAGAGGAGTTCACCGCGCACATCAAGGCGTTCTGGGTCACGAAGGGTAACGCCGCCGGCCATAAGTGCCCGGGCTTGTTGTCGCTGGTAATAGCGTTCAAGACGCGCAAGTTGCTGGCAATCGTTGACTCCCAGCACCTCCTCCTCACAGCCCGGATGCACCGTCTGTACGCTAATACCGTCAGCCACCGCCGCGGCAATACAGTCGGTAAGGTAGTATTCACCTTGCGCATTGGCCCTGCCCAAGCCCCCTAACCAGCGCTTTAACATCCCGCCTCGGACCGCCAGGATTCCGGTATTGATTTCGCGAATCTGGCGTTCCCCGGAATTGGCATCCTGCTCCTCGACGATAGCCAGTACCTGGTCATCATTGTCCTTCACGATACGGCCGTATCCGGTCGCATCATCCAGATTCACCGTAAGCAGCCCCAGGCTGGAGTCACTTACCGCCGCGACCACCGCCTCCAGCGTGCACTTTTTAACAAGGGGAACGTCGCCATATAACACCAATACCGTAGCGCCTTGGTCAATCTGCGGGATGGCCTGGATAACTGCATGGCCCGTGCCTTTTTGTTCCGCCTGTAGCACCCACTGTACCGGCAGCTGGGGCAGTGCCTCGGGAACACGTTGGCCGCCATGACCATAGACCACGTGTATGCGATCAGGATGCAGTGAGATTGCTGTATCCACGACGTGACCCAGTAGGGGCTGCCCGGCCAGTTCATGCAGCACCTTTGGCACCCTGGAGCGCATGCGCTTGCCCTCTCCAGCCGCCAGAATAACAATTTCGAGCTTATTCATCCCTCGCCTCCCCCTGACCCGACAATTCCAAACATTCACTCAGAGACAGATGTCCCTGGTGAGATAGACATATTCTTTGGATATTTCTAACTCCGGGCGAGCAGCTTGCCCGGAGTTGGTAACACCACTATGAGTGATATCGCCAACAAGGGCCAAAACTAAAGTGAATCTGAAGCCTGCAGACACAAAAAAACCGGCCGCGAAAACCCGTGGCCGGTTCTGGTGAGAGTGGGGAAACAGCGTGTACTAGTGCTGGGAGCGTTTTCGCAGGCGCTGGATGGCCTGGAGCTGGGCAGCGGCTTGCACCAATTCTGACTGTGCTTTGGCGTAATCCAGGTCTGCCGCACGATCCTTCAGTGCGTGCTCCGCCTTTTCCTTCGCCTTAAGCGCCGCGGCCTCATCAAGGTCGTGGGCACGCAACGCCGTATCTGAAAGTACCGTGATAACGTGGGGTTGAACCTCAAGTATCCCGCCAGAGACGTAGAAACTCTCTTCCTCTCCCCCGGCCACACGCACTCTGACCTCGCCTGGACGCAGACGGGTAATCATCTGGCTGTGTTGGGGCGCAATACCCACGTCCCCCAAAATTCCGGGAGCCACCACCATTTCAGCACGGCCCGAAAAGATCTCGGTTTCCGCACTCACGATGTCTATATGAATGGTCATCGCCATTATTACAAAGACCTTTGCATCAGAAATTCAGACTCATCAAGGACGTCCTTCGGAGAATACGGGCGACTCCCGTTCCCCACAAGCGCGCCCTCAAGCGATAGTTTTCGCCTTCTCTTCCGCCTCATCAATGGAACCGACCATGTAAAAGGCCTGCTCGGGCAGATGGTCCATCTCGCCGGCCACGATAGCCTTGAAGCCGCTGATGGTGTCCTTGAGCGATACGTACTTGCCGGGTGTGCCGGTAAAAGGCTCGGCCACAAAGAAAGGCTGGGACAGGAAACGCTGAATCTTGCGTGCCCGGGTCACCACCTGCTTATCCTCGTCAGAGAGCTCATCCATACCAAGAATGGCGATAATATCCTTGAGCTCCTTATAGCGCTGCAAGGTCGTCTGCACATCCCGGGTTACCGCATAATGCTCTTGCCCAACCACCAGCGGGTCCATCTGCCGACTGGTGGAATCCAGCGGATCAACCGCCGGATAGATACCCAGTTCCGCAATCTGTCGTGACAACACCAGGGTCGCATCCAGATGCGCGAAGGTGGTTGCGGGAGAGGGGTCGGTCAAATCGTCCGCTGGCACATACACCGCCTGAATGGAGGTGATGGAACCACTTTTGGTAGAGGTAATCCGCTCCTGCAAGGCACCCATTTCCTCCGCCAGGGTAGGCTGATAACCCACCGCGGAAGGCATACGTCCCAACAGCGCCGAAACCTCGGTGCCCGCCAGGGTATAACGATAGATGTTATCCACGAAGAACAACACATCGCGACCTTCATCGCGAAAGTGTTCGGCCATGGTAAGGCCGGAAAGGGCAACACGCAGCCGGTTCCCGGGAGGCTCATTCATCTGCCCGTAGACCAGAGACACCTTGTCGAGCACACCACCCTCACGCATTTCGTGATAGAAGTCGTTACCCTCCCGGGTCCGTTCACCTACCCCGGCGAACACCGACAGACCACTGTGCTCCATGGCGATGTTACGAATCAGCTCCATCAGGGTAACCGTCTTACCTACGCCAGCACCACCAAACAATCCAACCTTGCCGCCCTTGGCAAAGGGGCAAATGAGATCGATAACCTTGATGCCGGTCTCAAGCAGCTCCACACCTGAGGCTTGATCCAGGTAGGTCGGTGCGGCGCGATGGATAGGCATGCGTTTCTTCTCACCAATATCGCCTTTTTCATCCACCGGCTCGCCTAGCACGTTCATGATACGACCGAGCGTCTCCTCACCCACCGGAACCTGAATCGGGCTACCGGTATTGAGCACCTCCGTGCCACGAATGAGACCGTCCGAGGAGCCCATGGCGATGGCGCGGACCACACCGTCACCAATCTGCTGCTGTACCTCAAGGGTAAGATCAGAGCCTTCTACTTTCAGGGCACTGTATACCTTTGGCACGCTGTCCCGCGGAAATTCCACGTCCACTACCGCACCAATAATCTGTACTACTTTTCCCGCGCTCATATTGCCTTCCCCAATCTCGATGATCAGTTCAATCTATATCTGAATAGCCGTTATTTCGCCGCTACGAAACTGCTGCAGCACCACCCACGATTTCCGAAATCTCCTGGGTAATAGCGGCCTGCCTGGCCTTGTTGTAGATCAGCTGTAGCTCGCCGATAAGATCCGACGCATTATCCGAGGCGGCCTTCATCGCCACCATTCGGGCTGCCTGCTCGCAGGCAATATTTTCTACCACGCCATGATAGACCAGAGACTCCACATAACGGGTCAAAACGTGATCAAGAATTTCTTTGGCATCCGGTTCGTAGATGTAATCCCAGTGATACTGGATTTCCTCGTCTTCCGCGGCAACCCGCGGTAGCAACTGCTCTACCACCGGATTTTGTGCGATAGAGGACTCGAAATGGTTATAAGCCACAAACAGGCGGTCAATCTTACCCTCGTCAAATCGATCGAGCATGACCTTCACCGCGCCGATAATGGCATCAATACCCGGCGCATCACCCAAGTGCCCCTCTTGGGCAACAATATTTGAACCGATGCGTTTGAAGAATCCCGCAGCTTTGGTTCCCACCGTAGCCACGTCCACCTCAATGCCTTCTGCATCAAACTTGGCGAGTTCCGGCAACACCTTGCGAAACAGATTGGAGTTAAGGCCACCACACAAACCGCGGTCACTGGAGATCACCAGCACTCCAACCCGCTTTTTCTCGCGTTTCAGCAGATAGGGATGGCGATATTCACTATTAGACAGTGCCAAGTGGGCAACCACGTTACGCATCCGCTCCGCATAGGGCCGTGCGGCACGCATCCGATCCTGAGCCTTGCGCATCTTGCTCGCAGCCACCATTTCCATGGCGCGGGTAATCTTCTGCGTATTCTGGATACTGCGTATTTTGCCGCGTATTTCTTTGGAACCAGCCATCGCTCACATCCCTTAAAGTGGGTTATTACCAGCTATGGTTGGCGACGAAATCGTCAAGTGCGGCTTTGAACTGCGCCTGAATTTCATCATTGTAATCGCCAGACTCATTCACCTGGGACAGCAATTCAGCCTGCTCGGAGGCCATATAGGCCTGTAGTGCAGCCTCGAAATCGCCAATCTTGTTGAGATCCACCTCGTCAAGGTACCCCTCGTTAACCGCAAACAGAGAGATAGCCATGGCAGCGACGCTCAAGGGCGCATACTGAACCTGCTTCATTAACTCGGTAACCCGCTGGCCACGCTCCAACTGCTTTCGTGTTGCCTCATCAAGATCCGAAGCAAACTGTGCAAATGCGGCGAGTTCACGGTATTGGGCAAGCGCCAGGCGAATACCACCGCCGAGCTTCTTGATGATCGTGGTCTGTGCCGCACCACCTACACGGGAAACCGAAAGTCCGGCATTGATGGCCGGGCGGATGCCCGCGTTAAACAAGTCGGTCTCAAGGAAAATCTGGCCGTCGGTGATAGAGATCACGTTAGTGGGCACAAAGGCCGATACGTCACCCGCCTGGGTCTCAATAATGGGCAGAGCGGTCAGTGAGCCAGTCTTGCCTTTGACCTCGCCGTTGGTCAGTTTTTCCACTTCGTCAGCATTGATGCGCGATGCGCGCTCCAGCAAGCGGGAGTGCAGGTAAAACACGTCACCGGGATAGGCTTCACGCCCTGGCGGACGACGCAGCAACAGGGAAACCTGGCGATAGGCCCAGGCCTGCTTGGTGAGATCGTCGAAAATAATCAGTGCATCTTCACCGCGGTCACGAAAATATTCTCCCATGGTGCAACCGGAGTACGGGGCAATGTACTGCATCGCCGCAGACTCAGAGGCATTAGCTGCCACCACAATGGTGTGGTCCATGGCACCGTGCTCTTCGAGCTTGCGTACCACGCCGGCAACCGACGAGGCCTTTTGACCGATAGCGACATAAATACAGAGTACACCGGTATCTTTCTGATTGATGATGGTATCGATGGCAATAGCGGTCTTGCCGGTCTGGCGGTCCCCAATAATCAGCTCGCGCTGACCACGGCCGATGGGCACCATGGAATCGATGGATTTCAACCCGGTCTGTACGGGCTGGTCGACGGACTGACGGTTAATAACACCGGGGGCTACCTTTTCAATAGGCGCCTCGCCCTCGGCCTCAATATCGCCCTTGCCATCAATGGGCTTTCCGAGGGAGTTGACTACGCGACCAAGCAGCGCACGACCGTAGGGCACTTCAAGAATACGACCGGTACAACGCACCACATCGCCTTCAGAAATGTGGGTGTATTCACCCAGTACCACCGCGCCTACAGAATCCTGCTCCAGGTTGAGCGCCAGTCCGTAAGTATTACCGGGGAACTCGATCATCTCCCCCTGCATGACGTCGCTCAACCCGTGGATACGGGCAATACCATCGGTAAGGGTGACGACCGTGCCTTCGGTACGGGCCTCGGTACCGATATCCAGGTTCTCGATCTTTTGTTTTATAAGATCGCTGATTTCCGTCGGACTGAGTTGCATAACTAAACCTCTGTGCTTGCCACGACGAGTGGTCCACCACGCGTCGGAAGAATACGTTTATCTGCTTTACGTAAGCTGCAACGACAATTGCTTTAAGCGTCCACGCAGGGACAAATCGATAACCAAATCGCCGGATCGGATGACCACCCCTCCAATCAAACCTGGGTCCTCCACAACCGACAGATCCACGACATTACCAAGCCGCTTTGCCATCACACCACTAATTACTTGCTCGAAGCGCGGCTCCAGGGCAAAGGCACTGCGTACCTCTACCCGGCTACGCCCTTCTTGCTCGGCGCGTCGGGCTTCAAATAATTCGGTAATTTTCCCAACTACCTGCAACCGGCGATTCGTAATCAAGAGACGTAAAAAATTTTCCTGGGTGCTACTCAGGCGCTCGGCGCAAAGGTCGAGCATCAGTTGAGTGAGCCGTTCCTGCGCAACCCGGGGGTCGGAAATAACCGTAGCTAATTCTGAATCTGCGGCCAGTGCGGAGACAAAGTCCAGCACCTCGGACCATGAGCTCAGCGCACCCTCTTCCTGGGCCTGCTGGAATGCTGCAAGTGCATAAGGTCGGGCCAGTGAGACGACTTCTGCCATGATGCTTCCTAGAACTGCTCAACGAGCTTGGACAGGGCCTCTTCATGGGCCGCCGCGTCAACCTCTCGCAGCAGCACCTGCTCGGCACCAACCAAAGCAATGCTGACAACTTCCTTTCGTAGAGACTCCTTCGCCTGGGTGATCTCCTGATCGATTTCCGCTCGCGCGGCAATCTTCAGGCGTTCCCCTTCAGAACGGGCCTCGTCCTTCGCAGCGTCAACGATCTCGTCGGCGCGTTTTTGCGACTGGGCGATGATATCCCGGGCCTTGTCCTTGGTTTCATGGAGAAGCTTCTTGG
Organism: Gammaproteobacteria bacterium; assembly: GCA_021773635.1. Classification (GTDB taxonomy): domain Bacteria; phylum Pseudomonadota; class Gammaproteobacteria; order HK1; family HK1; genus JAJFJV01. Next base: position 19,916 of record JAJFJV010000028.1, read on the forward strand.
CGCGTTCCTCCGCCAGTTCCTTCTCGTGGTGCCCACGTTCAGCCGCGGCCAAACCGTCAGCAATCTTGCTCTCCCGCTCGGCCATTGCATCAATCAGCAGCGGCCAAACGAATTTCATGGTGAACCAGATGAATAACCCGAAGGTAATCATCTGGCCCAACAGCGTGGCATTGATGTTCACAGTGAGGAACCCTCGATTGGAGCGTTAAAGACTAAACGCCAGCAGCGGCTTTCACCGCGTCCACAAAAGGATTGGCAAAGGTGAAGAAGAGTGCGATACCGACGCCAATCATGGTCACGGCGTCAAGCAGGCCGGCAACGATGAACATCTTAATTTGCAGCATAGGCACCATCTCAGGCTGCCGTGCGGCACCTTCCAGGAAGCGCCCACCGAGCAGACCGAAGCCGATGGCGGTACCCAGCGCGCCCATACCAATCAACAGACCAACAGCAATTGCCGTCATGCCTTGCACACTTGCGACCAGGGATGCGAATTCCATGTTTCCTCCTAAAGCGGACTAGTTATTAGTCGTGACAAAAAAATCATTGATCCTCGTGCGCCATACTGAGGTACACGATAGTTAGCATCATAAAGATAAACGCCTGTAGCGTAATCACCAGGATGTGAAAAATCGCCCACGGCAGTCCCAAAGTAAACTGGGCCCACCAGGGTAGCAGCGCGATGAGAATGAAGATCAGCTCACCGGCATAAAGATTTCCGAACAAACGCAGCGCCAGCGAGATCGGCTTGGCGAACTCCTCGACGACCTTGAGCAACAGATTAACCGGCAGCATCCATTTGCCAAAAGGATGGAACAACAACTCCTTGGCAAAGCCCACCGCACCCTTGATCTTGATGCTGTAGAAGATCATCAGCAAAAACACCGTGATCGACATGGCAAAGGTCAAATTGAGGTCAGTGGTTGGCACTACTCGAAGATTATGTACCCCACCCCAGCCCGCCACCAGCGGCAGCAAATCCACCGGGATGAGGTCCATGAAATTCATCAGGAAGACCCAGACAAAGATGGTCAGGGCCAAAGGAGCAATTAATTCACTGCGCCCGTGAAAACTGTCTTTTACCTGGGTATCAACAAAGTCAACCAGCAGCTCCACAAAGTTCTGCAGCTTCCCGGGCACACCGGAGGTGGCATTCTTGGCAGCGATACGGAACATGCAAAGGGCCAGGGCGCCCAGGGTAAAGGAAAAGAACAGGGTATCCAGATGAAACGTCCAGAACCCCTCACCAGCCGTCAGGTTGGTCAAGTGGTGAATAATGTATTCCGAGGCGTTGGCAGGACCTTCAGCACTCATCTGTCGTTTCCGTTTCCTGTAAACAGTGGGCTCGCCAGTGCGAGCCAGTATGCCAGCAATGAGGCCGCGTAGGCACTCAACAAGGGCAGTGGAAAAACCCTTGCCCAGACTATGGCGAGGGCAAACAACGCCACGGTTACCGCCAGCTTAAAAAATTCCCCAATAAAAAAGGCGCGCATCATTTCTTTTGCTTCAGCATCCGCGTCGACCCGGAAGACCCGGTATCCCATGAGCAGACTGCCTGCGGCCCCGATGCCACCACCCGCCAGCGCAGAGTACATTGCCCGCGCACCGGAAAGCGCTAAAAATACCAGCGCGATCAACAATGCCACAGCGAGCTGCCCATACGCTATGCGCCTTGCTACCCGTATTCCCTTTGGATTCAGCACACCGAATATCTGTCCGTGCAGCCCGAGGGCCGCAGGTAAAGCATGCTTCTTCCGGAATCAGTCAATAATGTCGTAACCAGCACCCGAAAAGGGGTGCGCCGAGTGGCGGAGGCGGGCGCATTATAGAAGGATGCCCACCCGGGATCAACGGGAAAAAGCTGCTTCGGCATCGGTTTTGCGATATTGAAATAATGCCCGTCGGCTAGTCTATATGCGCCAGGATTCCTTCCAGTTCATCCACGCTGCCATAATCGATGATCAAACGACCACCCCCCTTGGCACGGTGCTGAATATTTACCTTCGCACCCAGGCGAGTCGATAACCCGTCCTGCAAGCGTCGGATATCCGGGTCAGCTGCGGGCTGCAGCCTCTTCTTTCCAGTCTTATCCTCGCCAGCAGACTTCAGACGCCGTACCAACGCCTCGGTTTCACGTGCCGAAAGCCCGCGTCTCACCACATCTTTGGCGGCCGCGAGTTGTGCGCCGGGGTCGAGCCCCAGCAGTGCCCGGCCATGGCCCATGTCCAGTTGGCCTTCTTCCAGCATTCGCGCTACTCCGGGCTCAAGATCGAGCAAGCGCAGCAGATTACTGACTGCGGCACGTGACCAGCCCACTGCCTCGGCGGCTTGCTGATGGGTCATCTCAAACTCATCGATGAGGCGGCGCAAGGCCCGTGCCTCCTCGATGGCATTGAGATCTTCACGCTGGATATTTTCAACCAGGGCGATAGCCAGCGCGGCCTCATCCGGCACGTCCCGTACTACCGCAGGTATACGCTCACACTGGGCTAGCTGGGCGGCACGCCAGCGCCGCTCGCCGGCAATGATTTCGTAATCAGGGCCACCATCGAGCAGCCGCACGACGATAGGCTGCACCACACCACGGGCACGAATGGAATGCGCCAGGTCTTCCAGCGCCTTGCCATCCATATGTTTGCGCGGCTGATATTTCCCGCGCTGAATGCGGTCGAGCGGCAGTTCCCGTAACTCTCCATCATTAGTGTCCGACAGAAGCTCGCTGGAGGTCGAGCCCGACAGCAAGGCATCCAGGCCACGGCCAAGGCCCTTGCGTTTTACCATGAGTACAGTTTCCGAATTTGAAGGGGAACCAACAGTATTTGCCGGCTGTACCGGCTCAAAAATCCCAAACTACACCGCCCGCAGGTGACGATGATTGCGCTGCACCATTTCGCTGGCAAGAGCAAGATAGGCCAGCGCGCCACTGGAATTACGGTCATAGAGCAGCGCCGGCAAACCGTGGCTGGGGGCCTCTGCCAGGCGTACGTTGCGGGGAATAATGGTACTGAACACCTTGGATCCGAAGTGCTTTACCAACTGTGCCGAAACCTGGCCCGAAAGATTGTTACGGGCATCAAACATGGTGCGCAGCAGACCCTCGACCCGCAACCCGGGATTAAGTATCCGGCGGATTTTTTCCACCGTATCCAGCAGCGCAGCCAAACCCTCAAGGGCGTAGTACTCACACTGCATGGGAATCAGCACCGAGTCCGCCGCCGCCAGGGCATTGACCGTCAACATACTGAGCGCCGGCGGGCAATCGATGATAATAAATTCGTAGCGCTCCTCAATGCTGCTGAGCGCCTGGCGCAATCGCAATTCACGACCAATCTCGTCGAGCAATGCCACCTCGGCGGCGGTAAGATCGCCATTACTGGGCAACAGATGGTAGCCACTGTGCTCCACCGCAACCACGCTCTCTTCAATGGTCGATTGCCCCAGCAGCACCTCATAGCTCGAGCGCTCAAGAGCCGCCTTGTTCACGCCACTACCCATGGTGGCATTACCCTGGGGATCGATATCGATAAGCAGCACCTTGCGCCGGGAGGCGGCAAGGGAGGCGGCGAGATTGATGCTGGTGGTGGTTTTACCCACCCCGCCCTTCTGGTTGGTAACGGCAACGGTCTTAGCCATGGCTTTCCTGTACCTCCCCAACATTCCCGACGCAACGAATAGTGACAAGATGCCTTGCCGCCTTGACCCCGGGCACTTGGAGCGCAACCAACCGCCGTTGCGTATCCGGCAAAGCCAGAGCCTTGAGTTCTGCTTCAGGTATTCCGCCCTTCATCGCCAGCAAAACGCCTCCGGGGGCCAACAGCCGCTCCGCGTCATCAACAAATCCGCGTAACGAGGTGTAGGCCCGGCAAATAATACTGGAGAACAGCCGTGACGGCGCGTAGGCTTCGACCCGGCTATGTACGATCTCCACGTTCTCAAGCCCCAGTTGCGCCATCGCCTGCAGGCAAAAACGGGTTTTTTTACTGTTGCTGTCCAATAACACGCAACGCAGATCCGGCCGCATCATGGCGAGCACCATGCCCGGCAGACCCGCACCACACCCCACGTCGAGCAAGTACTCGCCTTCGATGTAGGGCAATACGGTCAGTGAATCCAGCAGGTGATGAGTGACCATCTGCCGAGGTTCCCGCACCGAGGTCAGATTGTAGGTGCGATTCCAGCGTGATAACAAGCGCAGGTAATCGAGCATCCGGGTTTGTATCCCGGCATCGCCCCCAAGGCCCAACGCCTCCATTCCCCGACCCAATAGAAGCCGAAGTTCTGCCTCCGGGACTGACTCAGGCACGCCGACGCTTCGTTCCGTCAGATTTATCGTTACCACGGCGGCGCAAATGGACCAGGAGCAGGGAAATGGCTACTGGAGTAATGCCCGGGATGCGGGCCGCCTGGCCGAGGGTTGCCGGTCGCTGCCTGGCGAGCTTCTGGCTAACCTCGGTGGACAGGCCACGAACCTCTGCATAATCCAGCTCTGCAGGCAGGCGGGTCTTTTCATGGCGCAGGCTGCGACGCACCTCAGCCTCCTGGCGCTCTATATAGCCGTGATATTTGGCCTGTATCTCCACCTGCTCCGCAACCTTCGCGTCAGCCACCCCCGGCCCTATCCCGGGTAAATTCATCAGTTCGGCATAGCCCACCTCAGGCCGCCGAAGCAGTTCGAGCAAACGGTACTCCTGCTTTGGTGGAGCGCCCAGCAAGCGGGTCAGTCCCGCCCCGGCAGGCACGGTGGTAGCGGCCAGCCGCGCCGCTTCACATTCAACGGCCGTACGCTTTTCCACAAAGTGCTGCCAGCGGTGGTCATCGACCAGGCCCAGCTGCCGGCCCTGCTCGGTAAGGCGAAGATCGGCATTATCCTCCCGCAACAGCAGGCGATATTCAGCCCGGCTGGTGAACATCCTGTAGGGCTCGCTGGTACCGCGGGTAATGAGATCATCAACCAGCACTCCGAGATAGGCTTCATCCCGTCGCGGCCACCAGGGTGCTTCCCCACGCCCCTTCAGGGCGGCATTGATGCCTGCCAACAACCCTTGGGCGGCGGCCTCTTCGTAGCCCGTGGTACCGTTAATCTGGCCGGCAAAGAACAATCCCGGCAAGTGCCGGGTCTCCAGCGAGGGATGCAGATCCCGCGGATCAAAAAAATCATACTCGATGGCATAACCGGGGCGGGTGATGCGTGCCTGTTCAAAGCCCGCAATGGAGCGAACCAGGGCGTATTGCACATCAAAGGGCAGGCTGGTGGAAATGCCGTTGGGGTAGATTTCAGTACTGTCCAGCCCCTCCGGCTCAACGAAGATCTGGTGCGAAGACTTGTCGGAAAAACGCACCACCTTGTCCTCTACCGAGGGACAATAACGGGGCCCAACGCCCTCAATCTCCCCGGCATACAGAGGTGACCGATCAAGCCCCGCACGAATAATGTCATGAGTCTGTAAATTGGTACGGGTGATATGGCAGGGCACCTGACGCGGATGAACGGCGGCATTTTCCACATAAGAAAACACGGGCACCGGCGTATCCCCGTGCTGAAGTTCGAGCTTGGAGAAATCAATACTGCGGCCATCAATGCGCGGGGGCGTACCGGTCTTCAGACGCTCCACCCGGAAGGGCAACTCACGCAATCGCCGGGCAAGGGCATTAGCGGGCGGATCCCCCGCTCTCCCACCCTGATAGTTGGTCAGCCCCACGTGTATCCGACCACCAAGAAAGGTGCCTACCGTGAGCACCACGGTCTCGGCGCGGAAACGTAGCCCCAACTGGGTTTGCACACCGCGAATCTCCCCACCCTCCACCAGGAGATCCTCCACCGTCTGCTGGAACAGCTGCAGATTTTCCTGCTGCTCCAGCTCGCGACGCACCCTGGTCCGGTAAAGACTACGGTCGATCTGGGCGCGGGTAGCGCGCACCGCCGGACCTTTACGACCATTGAGGGTACGAAAATGAATCCCGCAATGATCCGCTGCCCGCGCCATCATGCCGCCCAGAGCATCGATCTCACGCACCAGGTGGCCCTTGCCAATCCCGCCAATGGCGGGATTGCAGCTCATCTGCCCCAGGCTATCGATACTCTGGGTCAACAACAGGGTGCGTGCACCCATGCGCGCTGCCGCCAACGCAGCCTCGCTACCCGCATGGCCGCCACCGACCACGATCACCTCGAAATTTTCCGGATGCTCCACCAACGATACCTCTACCACTTCCCCCGTAGTCCCCGTGACCACGGCGGGATACACCGACCGGCCAGTATACCCGTCCGTGCGCCCGCCTTGGCGCACGGATTATATTTTCGCTACTCTCTCCCTGTAATTCTCACAACAACCGGGCGAAGGGGTAGGCACAGACATGGCTGATATGCATATGCGGGATGCGGACCAGGAACTGATCGTCCAGCGTTTCTTCAAAGAGTTTGAGAAACGCATCGAGAGTATCAATCGGGCAAGCATTGAAACCAGCATTGGTCCAGTGAGCCAGCAAGCATTCATGGATGTTGCAGGCTCGGTGGCAAATATACGCGCCCTCTATATCAAGGAAGTCATGAAGATTTCCACCAAGGGTGATTCCGAGGTACCCGATGCCGAAACCCTGCGCCGGCTACGCAACTTTCGCCAGGCCTATGAGGAAGTGGTCAATGGTTTTGAGGCCCTCAGCCAGGCGGTTAAGCGTGGTCACCTGGATCTTGTGGACTAAAGCGAGGGAGGCATAACTCCATGCCCCAGGTAATCGCTATCGCCGCAGGTGGTGCCGTGGGCGCCGTGTTGCGTTACGGTCTCTCCAATCTGGTACATCTTTTTCTGGGTCGTGGCTTTCCCTTCGGCACCCTCACGGTCAATCTGCTCGGCTCCCTGCTGATGGGGTTTTTCTACGTGCTGCTGGTGGAGCGTACGCTCAGCAGCACAGAATGGCGCGCCGCCCTGCTCATCGGCCTGTTGGGCGCCTTCACCACCTTTTCCACCTTTTCCATGGAGACCCTGAACCTGCTGGAACAGGGGGAACAGCTCCGGGCCGGGCTCAATATCCTGCTCAGCGTGTCGCTGTGCCTGCTGGCATGCTGGGCCGGACTGCAAATCGGGAGGCAATTATGAGAAATGCCGAGGTCACCATGGTGCGAGTCTATCTCACCGAAGGGGAAAAACGCCTCAAATCCCTGCTCGCCTATCTGCACGACGAAAGCCGGGTCCACGGGGTCACGGTCTTCCGTGGTATCAGTGGCTTTGGAAAATCGGGAGAGATGCATTCCTCCACCCTCATGGACATGGCCTTCGATCTGCCGCTGGTGATCGAGTTCTTTGACCAGCCCGAGCGGGTCAGAGCAGTACTCGACCATCTGGATACACTGCTGGAACCCGGCCACATCGTCTGCTGGAATGCCCAGGCAAATATTGCGGCATCTGACTGAACCGGGAGCAACTCACACAATGGGCATCATTGCTAAATCCACCCTCACCTGCCCCCATTGCGGGCATGCAAAAACCCTCACCATGCCCACCGACTACTGCCAGTTTTATTACGAATGTACGGAATGCGGCACGCTGCTAAAACCACTGGCCGGGGATTGCTGTGTTTTCTGCTCCTACGGAGATGTCCCCTGCCCTCCGATACAGGAACAAAAGGGGTGTTGCGGATGAAGGCCGGCACCCGCAAGCAACTCATCCGAATCGGGCTTGTTGGCACCGTGGTTACGGCTATCTGCTGTTTTACACCCGCACTCGTACCGCTGCTTGGCGCTCTGGGTCTGGCTGCGTGGACCGGCCATCTCGACATGGTGTTATTGCCCCTGCTGGGCACATTTCTCCTGCTAATCGTCTACGCCAGTCTCACCACCAACCCATCCAGTGATTCGCAGGACAACTGAAGGTCAGGCTCCGCACTTGCGGTCGGGACGCAAGACAAAAAAAGCCCCACTTTCCCGTTTTGAAAAGTGAGGCTTTTTTCAGAGCACCGCCTATCACTGGCCCGCTGCAAAAATTCCTGAACTAGCGGGGTAAATCAGAGGCCCCCATCAGAAAGGTATCCACCTCGCGCGCGGCCTGGCGGCCCTCGCGGATGGCCCACACCACCAGGGACTGGCCACGACGCATATCGCCGGCGGCGAAGACCTTGGGCACCGAGGTCTGGTAGGCATTGGTATCGGCCAGGACGTTACCACGCGGGTCCAGATCCACCCCAAGCTCTTCCAGCATGCCCTGATGTACCGGGTGCAGAAAGCCCATAGCGAGCAGCACAAGATCAGCTTTCAGTTCAAATTCACTGCCTTCGACCTCTTTCATATCCCAGCCACCCTTGCCGTTGCTAATCCAGTCGACACGGGCTGCGTTGAGGGTCGTCACGCGGTCGTCTTCACCGGTGAAGGACTTGGTGATCACCGACCAGTCACGGCCTGCGCCCTCCTCATGGGAAGAGGAAGTACGCAGTTTCATCGGCCAGTTGGGCCAGGTTAACGCCTTGTTCTCCTGGTCTGGCGCCTTGGGCATGATCTCGATCTGGGTAACCGAGCGTGCACCCTGGCGGTTGGAGGTGCCGATACAGTCAGAACCGGTATCACCACCACCGATGACCACCACGTGCTTGTCCTTGGCACTGATACTGATCTCTTCCGGAATCTCGTCACCCGCATTGCGCTTGTTTTGCTGGGGCAAAAATTCCAGCGCGTAGTGGACACCGGCCAATTCCCGGCCAGGTACTGGCAGATCCCGCGGCTTCTCGGAGCCCCCGGTCAATACCACCGCATCAAACTCCTCCACCAGACGCTTGGCGGCCACATCCACGCCAATATGGACCCCGGAACGGAAGACCACGCCCTCGGCCCGCATCTGTGCCATACGCCGGTCAATATTCTGCTTGCCGAGCTTGAAGTCCGGAATGCCGTAGCGCATCAGACCACCAATGCGGTCGTTCTTCTCGAACAGGTGGACCTCATGTCCGGCCCGGGCCAGCTGTTGGGAACAGGCGAGACCGGAAGGACCGGAACCCACTACCGCAACCCGTTTGCCGGTCTTGCGCGCCGCCACCTGCGGCACGATCCAGCCCTCATCCCAGCCACGATCAACAATCGCGCACTCAATGGTGCGAATGGTCACCGGGCTTTCATCGATATTGAGGGTACAGGCGGCCTCACACGGAGCGGGGCAAATGCGCCCGGTAAATTCAGGAAAATTGTTGGTGGAGTGCAATACATCCAGGGCCCGTTTCCAGGAGCCGCGATAGACCAGATCATTCCAGTCAGGAATGATGTTATTGACCGGGCAACCGTTGTGGCAAAAAGGAATGCCGCAATCCATGCAACGCGCACCCTGGTCCTGCACCTCCTGCTCCGTAAGCGGGATAAAAAACTCGGTGTAATGACGCACCCGATCACTCGCCGGAGCAAAGCTCCGCTCTCGCCGGCTGATCTCCATAAATCCAGTGGGCTTGCCCATACCTAGTTACTCCCCTTCGAGCCGGCCGCTGCCTCAGCGTTGGCCTTGGTCTGTTTCATTTCCTGTAATACACGACGGTATTCCACCGGCATGATCTTGACGAACTTGGGCAGATACTCCTCCCAATGATCAAGAATCGTGCGTGCCCGGTCACTGTTGGTGTAATGCAGGTGTTTCTCTATCAGTCCACGCAGACGCTGGGCATCGAAGCGAGACATATCCGCACTCACATCAACCCGCCCATGAGTCTCCAGATCACCGCCCTGATGATCCAGGCTCTCCAGCGCATCGTCTTCCTCGGCGATGGGTTCCAGCTCAATCATCGCGAGGTTGCAACGGGCAGGAAAATCACCCACCTCGTCCAGTACGTAGGCAATACCACCGCTCATGCCGGCACCGAAGTTACGCCCGGACTGGCCAAGCACAACCACCACGCCGCCGGTCATGTATTCGCAGCCGTGATCGCCGACCCCCTCCACCACTGCACTGGCACCAGAGTTGCGTACTGCAAAGCGCTCACCGGCCACCCCGCGGAAGTAACACTCACCGTCAGTGGCGCCATAGAGCACGGTATTACCGACGATAATGTTCTCCTCCGGCACGATTTTGGACTCCGGCGACGGGTAGATGGCAATACGCCCGCCGGAAAGTCCCTTGCCGACGTAGTCATTGCCCTCACCGATCAGCTCGAAGCTCACGCCACGTGCCAGAAAAGCTCCAAAGCTTTGCCCGGCGGTACCGCGCAAGGTGATGGAAATGGTGTCCTCAGGCAGACCTTCCAGACCGTAGCGCCGCGCCACCTCGCTGGAAAGCAGGGTACCTGCGGTGCGATTGACATTTTTAATCGGAGTTTCGATGCGCACCGGCTTGCCCTCATCAAGTGCCGGCTGCGCCTGACGAATCAGCTCGCGGTCCAGCGCCTTGTCCAGGCCATGATCCTGGGTCTCACAATTGTAGAGCGCCACCTCCGGGCCCACTTCCGGCCGGTGCAGGAGGCGAGTGAAATCCAGCCCCTGAGCCTTCCAGTTGGCGATGGCCTCGCGTTTGTCGATAAGATCCGAGCGACCAATCATGTCGTTAAACTTGCGAATACCGAGCTTAGCCATCATTTCGCGGATCTCTTCCGCAATCAGCATGAAATAGTTGACCACATGCTCGGGCTTGCCGGTGAAACGCTTGCGCAGCTCGGCATCCTGAGTGGCCACTCCCACCGGACAGGTGTTGAGGTGACACTTACGCATCATTATGCAGCCCTCGACGATCAGCGGACCGGTGGCAAAACCAAACTCATCGGCACCCAGCAAGGCTCCGACCACCACATCGCGACCGGTACGCAGACCGCCGTCCACCTGGACCGCTATGCGCCCACGCAGACGGTTCAGCACCAGCGTCTGATGGGTTTCTGCCAAGCCAAGTTCCCAAGGCGACCCGGCGTGCTTGATGGAGGTCTGCGGGCTCGCACCGGTACCGCCTTCACCACCGGAAATGGTGACATGATCAGCGTGTGCCTTGGAGACCCCCGCGGCCACCGTACCCACGCCATGCTCGGACACCAGCTTGACGCTGATACGCGCCTTGTCATTGGCATTTTTCAGGTCGTGGATAAGCTGCGCCAGATCCTCAATTGAATAAATATCGTGATGCGGCGGCGGTGAAATCAGCCCTACGCCCGGGGTGGAATGACGCACCCGGGCGATGGTCGCATCCACTTTGTGGCCCGGCAGCTGACCACCCTCACCGGGCTTGGCACCCTGGGCCATCTTGATCTGGATTTCGTCTGCGTTGACCAGATACTCACCGGTCACGCCAAAGCGTCCCGAGGCCACCTGTTTGATGGCCGAACGCATGGAATCACCATTTTCAAGCGGCGTAAAACGCTCTACCAGCTCCCCACCTTCACCGGTATTGGATTTACCACCGAGGCGGTTCATGGCGATCGCCAGAGTGGTATGAGCCTCGTAGGAAATAGAGCCAAAAGACATGGCCCCGGTAGAAAAGCGCTTGACGATCTCGCTTGCCGGCTCCACTTCATCCAGGGGCACCGGCTTATCGGCAAGACGCAGTTCAAACAAACCGCGCAGGGTCAGCAAACGCTTATCCTGCTGGTTGATAAGATCCGTATATTCTCCGAAGAGCCGCGCATCATTGGCACGGGTGGCATGCTGCAGCTTGGAGATAGTGTCCGGTGTCCAGGCATGCTCCTCGCCACGAATCCGGTAGGCATAATCGCCACCAGCATCAAGTGCATCACGATAGATGGCCGCGTCACCATAGGCATCGCGGTGCCAACTCACTGCCTCCTGGGCAATACCCTCGATCCCTGTTCCCTCGACCACCGTGGGCGTACCGGTGAAATAACGCGCTACAAACTTACTGGAGAGTCCGACGGCATCAAAGATCTGTGCCCCGCAATAGGACTGGTAGGTGGAAATACCCATCTTGGACATCACCTTGAGCATGCCCTTGCCCACTGCCTTGATAAAGCGCTGGTTGAGCTCTTTCTCGCTCAAATCCTCGGCCAACTGCTTGCGCATGGAAGCAAGTGTTTCAAAGGCAAGATAGGGATTAATCGCCTCGACGCCATAGCCCGCGAGGGTGGCAAAGTGGTGCACTTCGCGCACCGCGCCACTCTCAACCACCAAACCGGTGGAGGTCCGCAACCCGGTACGGACCAAGTGCTGATGCACTGCCGCCGCCGCTAACAGAATCGGGATCGGCAAGTGCTCTGGCCCAACCCCACGGTCCGAGAGAATCAGGATGTTATTGCCGTCCAGTACCGCCTGCTCCGCCCTGGCACACAGGGCATCGACGGCGGGCTCCATGCCGGCAACGCCATCGGCTGCCTGATAGCAGATATCCAGGGTCAGGGTACGGAAAGCACCACGGGTGAGATCCTCGATACGCCGGATCCGCTCCAGGTCGCTATTCCTCAGCACCGGCTGCTTCATCTCAAGACGCAGCTGCTCACCCTGATCATCGAGACCGAGCAAATTGGGGCGCGGACCAATCAGGGAGACCAGAGACATCACCAGATCTTCGCGGATCGGATCGATCGGCGGATTGGTGACCTGGGCAAAATTCTGTTTGAAATAGTTAAACAGTGGCTTGGCCCGGTTGGACAATACCGCCTGCGGGTTGTCCGCACCCATGGAGCCGATGGCCTCCTGGCCGGTCAGTGCCATGGGAGTCAGCAGGAACTTGATGTCCTCCTGGGTGTAGCCAAAGGCCTGCTGGCGATCGAGCAAGGTCTCACGCCCCGGCGGCATGGCTGGCCCCTCGCTGGGCAGTTTGCGTAAGCGGATCTGGTTTTTATCCAGCCAGTCCTGATAGGGGTGGGCCGAGGCCAGGTCAGCCTTGATCTCGGCATCATCGATAATGCGACCTTCTTCCAGGTCAATGAGGAACATCTTGCCCGGCTGCAAACGCCATTTCTTGACGATATGCTCTTCCGGAATATCCAGCACCCCCATTTCCGAGGCCATAACCACACGGTCATCATCGGTCACCAGATAACGCGCCGGACGCAGGCCATTGCGATCGAGCGTGGCGCCAATTTGCAGGCCGTTAGTGAAAGCCAGTGCGGCGGGCCCATCCCAGGGCTCCATGATGGCCGCGTGATGCTCGTAAAAGGCGCGCCGCTCATCATCCATCAACGGGTTGTTGGCCCAGGCCTCGGGCACCATCATCATCATGGCGTGGGCCAGGGAGTAGCCGCCCGCCACCAGCAATTCCAATGCGTTATCGAAGCTCGCCGAATCTGAAAGCCCTTCACCAATCAGCGGCCAGAGCTTCTTCAGGTCATCGCCGAGCACCCTGGATTGCATGGTCTTGCGACGAGCCGCCATCCAGTTGACGTTACCGCGCAGGGTATTGATCTCGCCATTGTGACAGAGAAAACGGAATGGCTGTGCGCGCGACCAGGAAGGAAAGGTGTTGGTGGAGAAGCGCTGATGAACCAGGGCCAGCGCCGATGCAATACGCTCATCCTGCAAGTCGAGATAATAATTTTTTACATTAGAGGCAAGCACCATACCCTTGTAGACGATGGTGCGGGCCGACATCGAGGGCACATGAAAATCCGCATCCTTGTCATTAAGGGCATCGAGCACATGCAGACGAATCTGCTTGCGGATAATAAACAGCTTGCTCTCAAAGGCGTTGGTATCGGCACAACTGTCTGCACGACCAATGAAAAGCTGGCGAATCATGGGCTCGCCCGGCTTAACACTCTCGCCCAGGCAACTGTTATCACGCGGCACGTCGCGCCAGCCAAGCACCTGTTGCCCTTCCTCGACAACCAGTTCCTCTATGGCCTTTTCCACTGTTACTCGCAGTGCATCCACCGGCGGCAGAAAGACCATGCCGACACCGTATTCTCCGGCTGCCGGTAGTGGGAAGCCAAGGGATTCACACTCGGCACGAAACAATGCGTCCGGAATCTGGATAAGTATGCCAGCACCGTCACCGGCCAGGGGATCAGCCCCCACCGCGCCTCGATGAGTCAGGTTTTCCAGGATCTGCAGACCTTGGCAAACCACATCATTGCTCGGACGATTTTTAATATCGGCGACAAAACCAATGCCGCAGTTGTCGTGCTCGTTCCGGGGGTCGTATAGCCCCTGTTTTGGCGGAAAAGCAGAATCCCTCATAGCGCTAACCTCAGTCACTTGTGTTTCCCGCGGCCCGGTTCCCTCAGGAACCAGCGCGGCACCTTTATAATAAAATTCAAATAGTTATTGTGTTTCGATCCCGTCAAACCACCTGCTGGCGACGGTTGGCCAGAAAATGCAACATAAATACGACGCTCAGGCCAAACAGCGCCAGGCCCAACGCGACGGCCACCGAAGCATCCAGTTCAGTGGGCAAGACCGGTGCGGAGCCCACCAGACGGGTCTTGCCACGGATGATCTCGTAGCTGCGCTCCTGGAAAGGCCAGAGCACCCATAGCGAGCCAAGGAGTAAACCGATGATCGTCTCGAGGGTCCGCTGGTAGTAATTTCCCAACAGCCAGAGCAGAACACGCGAAAATAATACCAGTCCCAGCACCGCTCCCAGCGCAAACGGAACAATGATCCCCAGGTCCAACCTGCCAATGCCATCAAATATGTAGGCATACTTGCGCAGGACGAGCAGTATAAACGAACCGGAAATCCCCGGCAGAATCATCGCTGAAATTGCCAGCGCACCGCATAAAAAGACAAACCAGGGCGCCTCGGGCGTGGCAAAGGGCACCATATTAAAAATACTCCAGCCCACCAGTGCACCCACTCCCAGCCAGATCAAATTTGCGCCGCCGGGGCTTGGCAATTCACGCAATAACACCACGATAGAGGCAACAACCAAACCCAGAAACAGACTGTATACCGGCTCCGGATCGCTCAAAATCAGAGCGGGCAGGGGCACCACTCGGGTAAAAAACATCAGCGCTGCAAAAATGCCCAGTATCAGTGGAACCAGAAAACCACCATCGATATGGCGCAAAGCCCGACCCAGCTCCAGCCGCCCGAGAGAACCCAGCAGCTGCAGATCGAAGCTGCGGATAGCCTTGAGCAAACGCTCGTAGATTCCAAGGATAAAGGCCATGGTGCCGCCGCTAACGCCGGGAACAACGTCCGCGCTACCCATGCAAAAACCTTTGGCCAGGATCAACCCGCTCGATCTGATTGGCTCTGCCAAACCACTCATGGGTGGTACTGCCGGCTCAGCTCATGCACCGCATCCACTAGCACCGCCATTTTTTCCGGTGCTATCCAGGGCTGTATACCATGCCCCAGGTTGAAGACATGGCCAGAGCCCTCACCATAAGCCGCCAATACCCGCCCCACCTCGGTACGAATAGCCTCATCGGGGGCTTCAAGCAAGGCGGGGTCCAGGTTCCCCTGTAATGCGACCTGACCGCCGACGCGGCGCCGTGCCTTTGTAATATCCGTACTCCAGTCGAGGCCAAGGGCATCGCAGCCTGTATCGGCCATGGCTTCCAGCCAGCCGCCCCCGCCCTTGCTGAAGAGAATAACCGGCGGCCGGTTTTCGGTGGGCAAGGCCGCCAGAATCTGGCGCACATAACGCAGGGAAAATTCCTCATAGGCGTCGGATGTCAGCACGCCACCCCAGGTATCAAAAATCATCAGTACCTGGGCACCAGCCTTCATCTGCGCTTCCAGGTAGGCCGCTACAGAACGCGCGAGAATATCCAGCAAATGGTGCAAAGTCCGGGGCTCCCCGTACATCAAACCCTTGGCCTTGCGGAAATCTCCAGGCGCCCGCCCCTCCACCATATAACTCGCCAGAGTCCACGGACTACCGGAAAAACCGATGAGCGGGACCCGGCCATCCAATTCCTTGCGGATCAGACGAACGGCATCCATGACATAGCCAAGCTCCGTCTCTGGATCCGGGACACTGAGATTCATAATCTCACGCGTACTTTGTACCGGCCGCTGGAAACGGGGCCCCTCGCCCTCAACGAATTCCAGTCCCAGCCCCATGGCGTTGGGAATGGTAAGAATATCGGAGAACAGGATGGCGGCATCTAGCGGAAAGCGTTCGAGCGGTTGCAGGGTCACTTCGCACGCCAGTTCCGGGGTGCTGCAAAGTGTCAGGAAGCTGCCGGCCCGGGCACGGGTCTCGCGATATTCAGGCAGATAACGGCCTGCCTGACGCATGATCCACACGGGCGTTGCGTCCACTGGCTGGCGTGCCAGGGCGCGTAGCAGACGATCATTTTGCGGCTTTTCCACGGATGCAGGCACGGCGCGTAGTTAATCCTGAAAGACGGTATTCGTGAGCCGCGGAAAGGGATCCCGGCCAAGAGAAAAAAAAGCGAGGTATATTAGACGATTACGCTGGCCATGTCATCGGCCCCGTGATGTGGCCGTGGCGGTAATACTGGCAATGCTCCGAACCCAGGGCTTTGCCTCCCTGAGCGCAGCCGGAAGATTGGCTATAGCCGTACGTGCTCCATTGCGATCGGAATAAACCCCCTGGACCAGCACGTACCACGGCCGCTCACGGTGAGTTGTCTCAAACCAGGCAGACTCGTGATCGGCAGCGCGACTGACGACGAATTTCCGGAGTGAATCCAGATGGTAGGTGCCGAATATCTGGATGGTGTAGTGACTCCCGGGTTGCCGGGCCAGCCAGGAAAGATCATGCAGGGCGGCCAATTCTTCAGGCACTACCGATCTCTTTTTTACAGGCGTTTCCAAACCCATCGGAGCGGATTGCTTGCCCGCACTGGTTTCTACCGTGGTTTCCGCCACGGTTTCCAGCTCTACCGAACTGGCCACCGGATCTGCGGCCACAACTTCCATCGGGGGAGGCACCACTACAGGCGTCGTAACCGCCTCTGCAGGGGGTTTGATTTCATCATCGGCTACCACCACCGGTGGCTGCACTATTGGAACGGGGCTAACTTTAACTTCCTGCTCGTGCTCATCCTTGTCTCCCGATGCCACCGTCGGCATGTCCGGAACTATGGGAATGACGGGCTCTGGTTGGGTAGCTGTCTGCGGTGGCAATGCGGGCTGAGAAAACTGTTTTTCCGGAGCCTCGGCACCACCCCGGAATAACACCCAGCTGCCCAATAACAAGACCGCCGCAACCGCACCCCATCCAACAAGCCCGCGGGTCATCCCGGACAGTCGACTGGATGACTCTGCCTGTGGTTGAAGCACCTCGGTGGCCACCTCCCGGATGCGCCCGGGCAATCCATTGCTACGCTGGTAAACGGTATGTACCACGGCGTCACTGAATGGACTATCTCCCGCCCACTCCACCTGACTCATCAGCAGATGGAGAAAATCCGCCGTCTCTTCCTCACTCAGGGAAGGCATTTCGATGCGATGTACCCGCTGTCCGGCAGCACGCTGCTGTGCCAACTGCTGAATACCGGCCACTGCCGCAGGCGACACGGCCAGCACCAGCCGCAGCACACTTTTGGCCTCGGTACAGGCTAGCTCAACAAGCAATTCGAGGGTCGCCGACGCCAGCAGATGGGCATCGTCAATCATCAACACCACGGCGCCAGCGGGGCGGGAGGCACTCCTGAGCAGTTCGCGTACCGTCTGCGCCTCATCACTATCCGGCTCACCGAGGCCAGCCATTGGAAAATATTCGGAGAGCTTGCGTATCAGGGCCTCTATTTCCACAACCTCCCGGCCCTCAAGCGTGCAGATCCGCCAGTCACTGGCCAGCTCGGCAGTCTCTTTAAGAAAACGCGTCTTGCCACTGCCTCTCTCGCCACTCACCACCAGCAAGCTATCGCTGTAACCGATGAGATGATGGGCGAGCTTGAGCTGCTTGCTCAGGGTTGGGGTACTGAAATACTGTCCGTCGGAACCGAAAGGTACTGCTGCTTCTGACTCCGAACGCGCGGCTGCTTTCAATGCCATTTTGCTTTCACCCGCAAGCACTCGACCTGAGGACAACAATTATCAAAACCAAAGCAGGGCAACGTCATTATTCTGTCTCTCAGGTCAATTGCGAGGGAGTAAACAGACGTTCGTATTCGGCAATGGCGTAGCGATCCGTCATGCCGGCAATATAGTCGACTATGCCCCGCGCCTTGCCTGCTTCGCCACCCTTTTCCTGCAGCGCCTGCACCCGCGAGCGGGTGGTTGGAGGAAGTATCTGAAGGTCCTCCATGAAGGCCTCAAACAACGCTTTCAAGGTACGTTTGGCCTTGGTGGTCATGCGGTGGACCCGGTAATGACGGTACAGATGAACACCCAGATAGCGTTTCAATTCCCGATGTGCCGCCCGCATTGTCGACTCGAAGCGTATCAACGGCTCATGATGCTGACGTACCGCATCGATATCTGCGGGATGCAGCGTGGCGATGGCATCCCGGCTGGTCTCAATCAAATCACAAACCTGACGATTGACCATGCGCCTAATCACCTCGTGGACCACCCCGCGTTGGGACAGCTCCGGCCAG
The DNA here is from genome assembly GCA_021773635.1 of Gammaproteobacteria bacterium. GTDB lineage: Bacteria > Pseudomonadota > Gammaproteobacteria > HK1 > HK1 > JAJFJV01. The sequence goes on from JAJFJV010000028.1 coordinate 38,279, forward strand.
ATACGGCTCACCTGCAGGTAAGGCTCACGAAACAGCTCAATTTCCTCCAGCTCGGCCACCTCGATTAAACCGGCGCGCAGACCATCATCCAGATCGTGATTGTTGTAGGCAATTTCATCTGCCAGATCCGCGATCTGTGCCTCCAGGCTTGGCTGACCTCCCTCCCGAAAACGCTCACCCGCCTCACCCACCCGCTCATGGCTGGCGCGGGCACAGTGCTTCAGGATGCCCTCACGGGTCTCAAAGCTGAGGTTGAGACCGGGAAAGCTGGCGTAGTGTTCCTCCAGCACCTCCACCACCCGCAAGGATTGGAGATTGTGCTCAAAACCGCCGTACTCACGCATACAGCCATTCAGTGATTCCTGTCCCGCATGACCAAAAGGTGCGTGACCCAGATCGTGCGCCAGCGCGATGGCCTCGGTCAGGTCTTCGTTAAGGGAAAGTGCGCGTGCGATGGTACGCGCGATCTGCGCTACTTCAATGGAGTGGGTTAAACGGGTGCGGAACATATCACCCTCATGATTCACGAAAACCTGGGTTTTGTATTCCAGACGCCGAAAAGCGGCGCAGTGAATAATGCGATCACGGTCGCGCTGGAACTCCCCACGCCAGTCCGGGGCGGACTCCTCATAGACCCGACCGCGAGTCGTCGTATCACTGGCCGCATAAGGTGCTAGCTCCGCTGACATTTAGAATTACCGCCGAGCGCGGTCCCATGAGTGAAATTCTGACCGCAACAACATTCAGCCGGCTTCCAGAGTGTTTCTTAAAATCTCAGGATCGAAATCCTCACTTAGTACCGCCCGGCCAATGGCCTTCAGCAATACCAGTCGCAACTTTCCACCCAAAACCTTTTTATCGACGGACATGTGCCCCAGCATACTCTCGACATTGAGCTCTGGCGGCAATTTCGTAGGCAGCTTCGCTCGCTCAAGCAATTCCTGCACGCGCGCCGCCTCCCTGTCCGGAAGCATGCCGATACGGGCAGACATCTGCGCCGCCATAACCATCCCTGCCGCCACTGCTTCACCATGGAGCCATCGCCCGTACCCGAGGCCGGTCTCAATCGCATGCCCGAAGGTATGGCCCAGATTCAATAGCGCACGCTGGCCACGTTCATGCTCATCCGCACTGACAACTGCCGCCTTGTTTTCGCAGGAACGGCGCACGGCCTCGGCTGTTGCTTGCGGCTCCAGGCCAAGTACCGCCTCCAGATGTGCCTCCAGCCAGACAAAGAAGTCGACATCACTGATTAACCCGTACTTGATGACCTCGGCACAACCCGCCCGCAACTGGCGTGTATCCAGGCTTTGCAGAGTCTTGGTATCGGCAATGACACAGCGTGGCTGATGGAAGGCACCGATCATATTTTTTCCAAGGGGGTGATTGACCGCGGTCTTGCCCCCCACGGAGGAATCCACCTGCGCCAACAAGGTGGTCGGCATTTGAATAAATCCGACGCCACGCTGATAGCAGGCCGCCGCGAAGCCCACCATATCGCCAATCACCCCGCCACCCAATGCCACCAGGGTTGCATCGCGACCAAAACGGCGCGCCAGAAGCCGGTCGAAAATACGGTTCAGGTTTTCCAGCGTTTTTTGTGCCTCGCCAGCCGGCAGGATCAGCTGCTCCGTTTCGTAGTCGGAAAAGGTAGCCAGTGCCTGTTTGAGATAGAGCGGCGCCACCTGATCATCCGTGATCACCAGTACCTGCCGGCCGGCGAGATGTGGCGCGACCAGCTCAGGCCTTCCCAGGAGTTGCTCGCCGATGTGAATCGGATAGCTACGGCGTCCGAGATCTACCTGAACGATGCTCATAGCGCTTCCAGGGCATCCAGTATATGCCGCACCATCCAGTGGGCACTGCGATGGTTGCTCTCCACTGTTAAATCAGCAATCTGCCGATACAGGGGATCGCGAGTCTCAAGAATTTCCTGCAGCCGGGTGCGCCGATCGCTATTGTCCAGCAAAGGCCTGTTTCGGGATCGCGCGGTACGCTCCACGAGCAATTCAAGAGGTGCGCACAGGTAGATTACAAAACCACGGCCAACGAGATGTGAACGGTTTTCCTCATCCAGCACCGCACCACCACCTGTAGCAAGCACAAGATCCTTTTGCGCAGTCAACTCCTCTATCATGCGCCGTTCCCGTTTGCGGAATCCGGCCTCACCTTCGAGCTCAAAGATCAGCGGGATATCGACCCCGGTGCGCCCTTCAATCTCCTTGTCACTGTCGAGAAAACGCTTTCCGAGGCTCTGCGCAAGCTGCCTGCCAACGGTCGTCTTGCCCGCGCCCATGGAGCCGACGAGGTAGATATTTTCTGGGATATTCATAGATGGAAACCGCGGCGCCTCAATGCTTCCGGGTACGGGCAGTGCCGGAATATACCATCAGGCACAGAGGTGAATCAGGACTGGCCAGAGCCCGGGAATATTGCCCCCGGTTAGCCGCCCCGAAAGACTGCAGCCACGCGATGCTTAGCGAACGCTCAGGGTTTCCTTGAGGATTTTCGGGGTGACGAAAATCAACAACTCACTCTTGTTGTCTCGCTTCGTCTCCGTGCGAAAGAGGAAGCCCACATAGGGAAGGTCGCCGAAGAAGGGCACCCGCTGACTATCGTTGCGCGTCACCTGCTCATAGACGCCACCAAGCACAACGGTGTCCCCGTTATCAACCAGGACCTGGGTTCTGAGTTCCCGGGTATTGATACTGGGCACACCGGAGAAGATCTGGCCCACGGTATCCTGATTGACCGCCAGATCCATGATAACCCGGTCATCCGGAGTAATCTGTGGCGTCACTGTGAGACTCAGCACCGCCTTCTTGAACGAGGTCGATGTGGCACCGCTGGAGGTTGCCTCCTGGAAAGGTATTTCCGTGCCCTGTTCGATCAATGCTTCCTTCTGATTTGAGGTAATCACCCGCGGGTTGGAGAGCACTTCGCCTCGTCCATCCGCCTGCATCGCCTGCAACTCCAGTTGCAGCAGGCTGCTTCCCAATTTTCCGATAGCAAAGCCAAGCGCCCCGGCAGGACTACCGATAGGCAGGTCGACGATTAGATTTTCGTTGTCATCAGTTGAAAATGCCGTGGTCACCGCCGGGTCACCGAAGGCAGTATCACCCGGCAACTTACCGCCCACGATCAAGGTGCGGGTTTTGTTGTCAAAGGAAGTCCCTCTGGAAAAGCCGAATTTGACCCCCAGATCCTTGCTGAAATTATCATCGGCGATGACAACGCGCGACTCGATAAGCACCTGACGTACCGGCACGTCGAGTTCCAGCACCAGACCACGAATACTGTTGAGATTCTCGGCAGTATCGCGCACCAGCAAGGTATTGGTACGTTCATCCACGCTGACGTTGCCACGCTCGGACATCAGCGAGTTTTCCTTCGCCTTGAGCAGATCGGCAATATCGGAAGCCTTGGCGTAATTGACCTGGACAAACTCCGTCTGCAATGGAGCGAGCTCGGTGATTTGCTGCTGCGCCTCCAGTTCCAGCTTTTCACGCGCAGCGATTTCTTCGCTGGGCGCCACCATGACGACATTGCCAGCCTGGCGCATGGCCAGGCCCTTGCTCCGGAGAATAATATCCAGCGCCTGGTCCCAAGGGACATTTTTGAGTCGTAACGTAAGGCTGCCGCTGACCGTATCGCTGGCCACCAGATTGAGGCCGGTAAAATCGGCAATAAGCTGAAGCACTGCACGCACTTCGATGTTCTGAAAATTGAGCGACAGCCGCTCGCCGGTATAGCCAAACTTCTTTTTATTTGCCCTTTCCGCTTCTTCTTTGGCCACCGGCTTCACGTCCAGGGTAAAGAGATTGTCGGACTGGTAGGCAATGTGCTCAAAGCTGCCCTTGGTCTCCAGCACCATGCGCACATCGTTACCACGGGCATGGGTATCCACAACCGTGACAGGAGTTGCGAAATCCACCACATCAAGGCGTCGCTGCAATTCTTCGGGAAGGCTGCTGGCAAAAATATCCACCAGAATCTGTCCACCTTCCTGACGCGTATCAACCACCGTATCGGAATCAGACAGAGTGATAATGACTCGCGCTTCCCCGTTTTCACCACGACGGAAATCCACGTTATTAACCCGCCGCGCTTTCTTCGTATCCGCGCCAGGGGCAAATGCAATGTTTCCTGCCGCACCAGCACTTTCCAGGGTCAGGAAAACCGCATTTCCCTCCACGCGCAAACCATAGGGTACGAGCTTGACCAGATTGAGTACCACCCGGGTACGACCACCCGCCTCTACAGCGACCACACTGCGCGCCATACCCACGCCAATCGCCTGACTTTTGCGCGGCACCTTAAGCCCGATGCCTGGCAAGTCCACGGCGATACGTGCCGGATTGTCGATTGCAAAATGAAGCGGCTCGGCCACCTTCTCGGACAAGGTCAGCTTGACCTCGACGCGATCACCCGGGAGGGTCGAAAAACTGATCTCGTTCAAACTCGCCCCGGCGGTTGCCGCCTGCACCTGCGGGCTGACCATTAACCCCATACCGACGATTAGCGAGACCAGTAGCAACCCGGCTATACGCTGAATCCCTGGCACCATAGTTCCCCTGAATTCGTAAAATTTACGCTGCATTATCATGGTGCTATCCCCATCTCGCTATTCGACCAGTGCCAGCGATGCCGAGCGCTCCACCCAGCCACCAAGGCCATCGGGTGCAATCTCAATCAACTCGATACTGTCTTCCTGGATATTGATGATTTTTCCGTGATTCCGGCCCATATAGTTATCTATCTGCACCCGATGCACGCTACTGTCACTGGATTGAACTATGCCCCAACTTTCCCCGCCCTGCTCAATAGTCCCCACCATACGCAGGGAATCCAGAGGAAACGACTCCAGTTCCTCACGGTTACGATTAAAGTCTGGCTGGATTCCACCACTGCTCGTCTGCTGTATTTGTTCCGGCTCATCACTAAAAAATGGCTGGAACGGGTCCTTGGCTTTCCCGGATTGATACGCATAGACCTCGTAAGGTTTGATTTCGGGCAAGGGTGTAATCTTCTTGCTCTTACGCACCAGAACCTGCTGGGTATAACTCTCAAGGTCGCTCATGCCCCCACTTTCGCAAGCAAGCAGCGACAAACCAAGTAGTGAAACAGCCACCACTTTGGCGCCGCACCACATTGCCTTCGGGACGTTGTTGAGGTGAACCATCGCTTGCATATCCCCTGACTATTTCGCCTGCAACTCGTCTTCTTCAAGGTAACGGTACGTCTTGGCTATGAGGTTCATGCGTAGCTCACCCCCCGCCTTCTGCCCACCCACCGGTACGATGGCGATCTCGTGCTGAGTTACGATTCTCGGCAAGGCAGCAACCGCACTGATAAATTCGCCGAACTCATGATAGGTCCCGGTGACCCGAATCTGGATCGGCTGAATTGCATAAAATTCAGCGGGAACCTCAAGACTCGGTTTGAACAATTCAAACTCCAGGCCGCTGGCCAATCCCGATTGGGATATGTCCACCAACAAGCCCTCAATCTCGGTCCGGTTGGGCAACAGACGCAGCATGGCGCCAAAAGACTGCTTCATTTCAGCCAGTTGGCGCTTCAAGGGCTCCAGACTTGCTGCCCGACGCTGCTTCGCCTCAAAGATATTTTTCAGCTCAACTTCCTTTGCCTGCGCCCCTTCCAGCAGCGCAATCTGGTCCTTGGTGTCAAACCAATAGCCCGCAAATAACACGGCCGCCGACAGCACCACAATGACCGCCATTTTGATGGGCTTGGGCCAGTTGCCAATATTACTGGGGTCCAGATTCTGGAGTTCCGAGAGATTCATCCTGATTCTCCCTCATCATTATTCGAGCTATCCGGCTTGCTCTGCTGGATGCGCAGCTTGAAGTTACTCATGCGCAAACCACCCCCGGTATTTTTGGTGTCTGCCGTAATCTCGACCAGCTCAGGATTTGCCAGCCAGTCAGAGCCCTCCAGCGTGCGCATGAGCGAAGAAACACGTGCATTGGACTGTGCAACTCCCTCAAGGCTGAGCTTGTTAGCGGCCTGCGAGATACGCGTGTAGTAGGTTCCATCGGGGAGGGTGGTGACCATCTCATCGAAAAGATGAACCACCTCCGGGCGACTTGCCTGCAGCTCCTGAATAATTTCCATACGTGCCAGCAAGCGGCGCTTCTCTTCATCCAGGGTTTTTATCTCGCTGATTTTTTTATTCAGCCTGACAATGTGCTGCTCAAGAAATGCGTTTCTCTGTTTCTGATGGTCGAGAAATCCGTTGAACTGCACGTGCACAATGGCAATGACACCCAGCATCAGCAATACAGAAATGCCCGCAAGAATGGAAAATTCCCGCTGACGGCGTTTGCGCAGTTCCTCGCGCCACGGCAATAGATTGATATGCGGCATCAGTAAAGGCTCCGCATGGCAAGCCCACAGGCAATCATCAGGGAAGGCGCATCATTGCTGAGCACTTGTGGACGAACACCTGAGGACAAGGCCATATTGGCAAAGGGGTTGGCCACGATAACCGGCACCCCGGTTTTCGCGGCTATCACTTCATCCACTCCCTCAATGGAGGCACAACCGCCGGCAAGGACGATATGATCCACAGCACCATACTGGCTGGATGAGTAGAAAAATTGCAGCGCGCGATTTACCTGCTGTGCCATGGATTCCTTAAAAGGCTCCAGCACTTCGGGACCATAATTATCCGGTAGCCCACCCTGGCGCTTGGCCATCCCGGCCTCCTCAAAGCTCAGGCCATAACGGCGCTGAATCTCTTCGGTAAGTTGCTTGCCACCAAAAACCTGCTCGCGCGCATAAATGATTTTCAGGTCATGCAACACGCTCAATGTCGTCATCGTGGCACCTATGTCGACCAGGGCGATGGTCTGCCCCACGCCACCGCCCGGCATATCCTGGGCGATAAGCCCGAAGGCATTTTCCAGCGCAAAAGCCTCCACATCCACAATCTTGGCTGCCAGACCGCCTAGCTCCGCCGCCGCAATACGCACGTCCACGTTCTCTGAACGTGAGGCTGCCAGCATGACATCGACCCGATCAGGATCGCTCTCGGAGGGCCCCATGACCTCGAAATCAAGATTGACCTCTTCCAGGGAGTAGGGGATATATTGATCAGCCTCAAGCTCAATCTGGCTGGCCATTTCTTCATCGGAGAGCGAGGCCGGCATGGTGATCACCTTGGTGATTACCGCAGATCCCGCCACTGCCACCGCGGTATTCCGGGTCTTGGCGGAAGAACGCTTTACTGCCCGTCGCACCGCATCACCCACCAACTCCACATCAGTGATGTTCTTTTCGACCACCGAGTTGGCCGGCAAAGGCTCCACCGCGTAGCTTTCCACACGGTAGCGGTCGCCACTACGACTCAGCTCCAGCAGCTTGGCCGCACTTGAACTGATATCGAGGCCGATAATCGGCGTAGATTTCTTGCTGAAGATCCCCACTAACTTTTCCTTTGAATCCCCTAAGTTAGGATGATTTTATGCCTCTGCACATTAAATACTAGAGCTAACTATAGATCAAGCTCTCCCGGTTGTACAAATAGCTATCCAACAGAAGTTTCCATCCGCTTATACTTAAGCCACTGGCGCGCACGGATATATAGCGCCTCATCCCAAACCATAAATTACCCTGACAGGCCATTTCAAAGCGCCATGATCCGGCTACGCCGCTTTCTCTCCCGACTATTGTTTACCGCACTCTTGCTCGCCGGGGCAAGCGCTGCCGGAATCTATTATTACCTGATTCCACAGCTCCCTTCTGCGGAAACGCTCAAAGATATTCATCTTCAGGTACCACTCAAAGTCTATACCCGTGACGGCAAGCTGCTAGCCGAATTTGGAGAAAAACGCCGCTCGCCCCTGCGGCTCCCGGAGATACCGGATAATCTGACCAAGGCATTCCTGGCCGCGGAGGATGCGAACTTCTATCGCCATCCCGGGGTGGACTGGGAGGGGATTGCACGAGCACTCATCCATATCGTGCGCACTGGCCGCAAGGGGCCAGGGGGCAGCACCATTACCATGCAAGTGGCCCGGAACTTCTTCCTCAGCAAGGAAAAGACCTACCTGCGTAAACTGAACGAAATCCTGCTGGCCCTGAAGATTGAACAGGAACTCAGCAAGGACCAGATCCTGGAACTCTACCTCAACAAGATTTTTCTTGGCAATCGCGCCTACGGTATCGGGGCCGCGTCCCAGGTCTACTATGGCAAACCCGTTGACCGGCTTAGCCTGGCACAAATGGCGATGATCGCGGGCCTTCCCAAGGCACCGTCACGCTTCAATCCGCTTGCCGACCCGGTGCGTGCAGTGGAGCGCCGTTCCTATGTGTTGCGGCGCATGCTGGCGCTGGGAATCATTTCCGCGAGTGCCTTCGAGCAGGCCAACGTCGCCACCGTCAGTGCCCGTTACCATGGCCCCACGGTGGAAACCGAAGCTGCCTACCTTGCCGAGATGGTACGAGCCCACATGGAAGAGCTATTGGGCGCGGAGGCCTACACCGGCGGCTACCAGGTCCACACCACCGTGGAAAGCACATTGCAGGACAGTGCCCGGCTGGCCTTGGGTACGGGCCTGGATGAATATGACCGCCGCCATGGCTATCGAGGACCCGAGGCACAAAACCAGCCCACGGAGAGCACCGCACTCACCGGCATCCCGACGGTTGGCGCGCTCTACCCCGCCGTTGTTCGGCAGTTGGGAGAGCGAGAGGCTCTCATCGTGGTAAAGGGCCATGGTGAAGTTATCCTGGGCTGGGCCGGGATGGCTTGGGCACGACCCTATACAGATGAAAATCACCGCGGCCCACCCCCACAGAACGCCGCAGAGATCCTGAGCCCGGGAGATCGCATCCGGGTACGCCCGGGTAGCCAAGGCTGGGAACTTGCCCAGCTGCCAAAAATAGAAGGTGCGCTGGTCGCCATCAATCCCCAGGATGGTGCCATCGTCGCCATCGCCGGCGGCTACAATTTTCATCGCAGCAAATTCAATCGCGCCACCCAGGCCAGGCGTCAACCAGGGTCGAATTTCAAACCCTTTATCTACTCCGCGGCCCTGGCGAAAGGCTATACCGCCGCCAGCCTTATCAACGATGCGCCGGTGGTATTTGATGATCCTGGCCTGGAGGCGGCCTGGCGCCCGGAAAATTACAGCGGCAAGTTCTTTGGCCCGACACGGCTGCGATGGGCTCTGACCAAGTCCCGAAATCTGGTCTCCATCCGCCTGTTGCGTGCCATCGGCATTCCCTTTGCGCTCAACTATGCCCGGCGCTTTGGCTTCGATACCGCTTCGCTCCCGCGCGACCTCTCTCTCGCGCTTGGCAGCGGTGCCATCAGTCCCCTGGAACTGGCGACGGGTTACGCGGTACTCGCAAACGGCGGCTACCGAGTAAAGCCCTGGTTCATAGAACGCATCACGGGCCAGAATCGGCAACTCGTATACCGTGCCAGCCCGGCACGGGTCTGTGCTGTCTGCCGCGATCAAAGTGCCACATCCGGAGAGCCGGAGCCCAGCGGTTCGCCCCGGATAGATCAATACGAAGTGCCCTTTCCGATTGCCGGGCGCGTGATTAGCCCGGCCAATGCGTGGCTCATGCAATCCATGCTGGGAGACGTGATTCAGCGTGGCACCGGACGTCGGGCCAAGGTATTGGGTCGCAGGGATCTTGCCGGCAAGACGGGCACCACCAACGATCAGCGGGATGCTTGGTTCTCCGGCTTTAATCACCGTCTGGTGGCCACCGCATGGGTCGGCTTCGACCAGTTGCAGCCTCTGGGTCGCCGGGAAACCGGCGGACGGGCCGCGCTTCCCATATGGATCCGCTTTATGAAAGAGGCGCTGCGGGATGTCCCGGAGGAAACGCTGGAGCAACCGGAAGATCTGGTCACCGTGCGCATCGACCCGACCACCGGCCTGCGCGTCCCGGCGGGTTACCCTGACGCCGTATTCGAGACCTTCCGAGCTGAATATCTGCCACGCAAACTGCCTGGCCGCAGTGCCCCGGCAACCGGCACCGGACAAACACCGCCCAGGGTTACAGAACGATTGTTTTAAGGGCTTGGGGAATGGCGCCGCATAACGAAAAAAATTTCCAGTTGCGCCAGCGTATTGCCCACCAGGCGGCCCGCCTCATGGCGGAGCAGGGCATCGATGATTTTCAACGGGCCAAGCACAAGGCCGCCCGGCAACTGGGAGCAAGCCATCAGGGCGGCCTTCCCGGCAATGCCGAAATAGAAAGCGCCCTGCATTGCTATCACAATCTTTACCATATTAGTGACCATAGCCAGCAACTTGCCCGGCTGCGCCGTGGGGCATTGGCCGCCATGGAGCGCCTCACGAGCTTCCGGCCACATCTGGTAGGGCCCGCCGCAAAGGGCATAGTCGGCGAACTGAGCGAGATCACCCTAATCCTGTATGCCGAACCGGCGGAGGCACCAGAAGAACTGTTTGCCGCTCAGAGCATAAACGCACAGCTCAGCGAGCGCCGCCTGCACCTCGCGAGCGGCATATATAAAAGCTGTCCCGTATATCACTATGTCGAGCAAGGCATCCCGGTGGAAGTCGTGCTACTCCCCCCGGGGCACGTCAGCAACCCGCCACTCGATCCGGCAAACGGTAAAGCCATGAAGGGATTGAACATCACCGCGCTCAAGCACCTGATGGATGCAGAAGCGAAAGCATGAGCCACGCTCCCGGGTGAACGATCGCCTGACCATACTGCGTATCGCCGTACCCTCACCGCTGCGAATGAGCTTCGATTATTGGCCACCGGCAGGGATTTCCGCGAACAGCATCCGGCCGGGGGTTCGCCTGCGCATCCCCTTCGGGCGCAGCACTCGCATCGGTATTTTGCTCGCCAGGGCGAGCCACAGCGAACTCGCACCCTCTCGTATCAAAACCGCGCTCGAAGTCCTCGACTCCGAGCCCCTGTTGCCCAGGGAAAGCCTCGACTTTCTGCTTTGGACCAGTCGCTATTACCACCACCCCATCGGTGAAACCCTCCACACCGCACTCCCGGTAGCCCTGCGCCGTGGCGCGCCGGCAACCCATAGCAAGCCAATATTCAACTGGCGCCTCAGCCCGGCAGGCGAGGCGGTGGATTTGGCCACACTGCGGCGCGCACCGCGTCAGCAAACCATCATGCAGGCACTCCACTCATGCCCCGGCGGGCTAGGTGAAACGACACTGCGCAGCCTCCATAAAGACTGGCGCACCGTACTCCGAAGCCTGCATAAAAATGCCTGGATAGAACGCTGCGAAGCCCCCCCGGCGGCCACGGCCAAGCCGACGGGCCGGTCCTGGCAACCCAGCGCTGCACAGCAGCAGGCCATTGAAACGGTAGATGCCCACCGTGGTCGCTTCCAGGCTTACCTGCTGGAGGGCGTGACTGGCAGCGGTAAAACCGAGGTTTATCTGGAGCTGGCGGAACGCACTATTGCCGCCGGCCGGCAAGCCCTGATCCTGGTGCCGGAAATCGGCCTCAGCCCACAGATGATCGCCCGCTACCGGCAAAGGCTGCAGGCACCACTCGCGGTACTGCACTCAGGGCTAAACGAGCGTGAGCGTCTCGATGGCTGGCTGGCTGCACGCGATGGCAAAGCCGCCGTCGTCATCGGCACCCGCTCTGCCGTATTCGTTCCGCTCGCCCGACCGGGACTGTTCATCGTTGACGAAGAACATGACCCCTCCTACAAGCAACAGGACGGACTGCGTTACTCGGCACGTGACTTGGCGATGGTCCGCGCCCGCAATACGGCAACCCCCATCGTACTCGGCTCTGCCACCCCCTCGCTGGAGAGCCTGCGCAATGTTGAAGCAGGACGTTATGAACGTCTGCTTTTGCCGGCTCGCGTCGGCGACGCCCGCCCACCGGGCACCTCCATCATCGACCTGCGCAAGCAACCCCCACATGCTCCGCTGGCCCCACCGCTACTGAACGCCGTCGAAAGCTGTCTGAAAAGAGGCGAGCAGGCCCTATTGTTTGTTAACCGCCGCGGCTACGCACCGGTCTACCTGTGCCATAACTGTGGTGCCATCAGCGACTGCCCACGCTGCGACGCTCATATGGTGCTGCATCAAAAGAGCGGGCGCTTGCGCTGCCATCATTGTGGTACCGAACAGGCGCCTCCCGGAAAATGCCCCGCCTGTGGTGCTGCCTCCTTTGTTCCCGTGGGCGCCGGCACGCAGCGCATCAGCACCGCCCTGCAGGAGCACCTCCCCGAGGCCCGTATTCTGCGTATAGATCGTGACAGCACCCGCCGCAAGGGGGCTATGGAATCTGCCCTGCAGCAGGTCCACGCAGGCAAGGTTGATATCCTCGTAGGGACCCAGATGCTGGCCAAGGGGCACCACTTTCCCAAGGTCACTCTGGTGGGGATTCTGGATGCCGATGGTGGTCTGTTTGGCACCGATTTCCGCGCCAGCGAGCGTTTGGCTCAGCTCATCGTTCAGGTCTCCGGCCGCGCCGGTCGCGGTGAACATCCGGGTCAGGTCTACATCCAGACCCATCACCCGGACCACCCTTTGCTTCAGGCGCTGGTGGAAAAGGGCTATAGAAACTTTTCCGAGGCCGCACTGCGCGAACGCAGGGAAGCGGCATTGCCCCCTTATAGCTGGCTCGCCCTGTTGCGCGCCGAGGCACCGACTCAGGAAGCCAATTTCAACTTTCTCGAAGCCGCCCGGCGCCTGGCGGAAAAAATGCTCGACTCAAAGATGCTGCTACTCGGCCCGGTAGCGGCGGTAATGGAGCGACGCCGCGGCCGTTATCGCGCCCGCCTGCTATTGCAGGCCGAAAACCGCGATACCATGCATCTGGGCCTCGATCCCTGGCTGAAGAAATTACAGACTCACAAAAGTGCACGACGGGTACGCTGGTCACTGGATATCGACCCGGTAGAAGTAGATTAGCTTTGTGCAGGGATGCACTTATGCCGCGGGGGCATGGATGCCCAGGAGTGGCGCTTGGCAGGGAGGCACTTATGCCGCGGATGCATTACGCGCATGGATGCGCGGTAGTAGGGCAATGCAGGAGCAATTGTCGAGGATGCGGAAGCTTTGCCGAGGATGCCCAGGAGCGGCCCTTGTGCTTCGCGACCCAAGGCCATCCCTGTACAATGGCGCGCCTGTTCCATAACCACCCGGAAGACGAGCCACATTGAAAGCAGAGATCCACGCCCTCCTGCAGCACGCCCTCGAAGCCCTGATCAACGACGGAGTCCTGGCAGCGATACCTGAGCTGACCATCCCGGTGGAGCGGGGCCGTGACGACAGTCATGGTGACTTCGCCTCACCGGTCGCCCTGGCCCTGGCACGTAGTGCGCGCTGTAACCCACGCCAGCTGGCAACCCAGATCCTCGAGCGCCTGCCCACCTCACCGATAGTAGAAAAAGCCGAAATCGCGGGCCCCGGCTTTATTAATTTCTACCTCCGGGATGCCGCCTATCAGGCCCTGGTGGGTGAAATACTCCAGGCCGACGACAACTACGGCACCAGCAAGCTGGGCGCAAAGCAACGAGTACAAGTGGAATACGTCTCCGCCAACCCCACCGGCCCACTGCACGTCGGGCACGGTCGCGGCGCGGCTTACGGTGCCGTGGTGGCCAATCTGCTGCGCGCCACCGGCCACGAAGTGGCAAGCGAATACTACGTTAATGATGCCGGGCGACAGATGGACATCCTCGCTGTCAGCGTCTGGCTGCGCTACCTGCAAAGCTGCGGCGAAACGCTACCCTTCCCGGCAAACGGCTATCGGGGTGCCTACATCCAGACCATCGCCGACCAGCTGCAAAACGAGCATGGCGAAGAATTTCGTCTGCCCGGAAGCACGGTGCTGGAAGCGCTGCCAGCCGATGAACCCGCCGGTGGCGATAAAGAGATCTATATTGACAGCGTCATCGAACGAGCCAGAACACTGCTGGGGAAGCGCCGCTACCAGCTGATTCATAGCTACGTACTCGCAGCGCTGGTAGAGGAAATACGGGACGATCTGCTGAACTTTGGCATCAGTTTCGAGAATTGGTACTCGGAACGTTCGCTCATGGATCGGGGTGCAGTCACTACCGTGATTGAGCGGCTGCGAGATGCTGGCCATCTCTACGAGCGTGAGGGCGCCCTGTGGTTCCGCTCCACCGAGTTTGACGATGAGAAGGATCGGGTGGTGGTGCGCGAAAATGGCCAGACCACTTACTTCGCCTCGGATATCGCCTATCACCTGGACAAGTTTGAACGCGGCTTCACCCGGGTCATTGATGTCTGGGGCGCCGACCATCACGGCTACGTGCCGCGGGTGCGGGCTGCCCTGCAGGCACTACAAGCGGATCCGGCCCGTCTGGATGTGCTGCTGGTGCAGTTTGCCAACCTCTACCGGGGTGGCGAGAAAGTGGCCATGTCCACGCGTAGCGGGGAATTTGTCACCCTGCGGCAACTGCGTGAAGAGGTGGGCAAAAACGCGGCCCGCTTCTTCTACGTCATGCGCAAGAGCGACCAGCACCTGGACTTTGATCTCGATCTCGCCAAGGCGGAGAGCAATGACAATCCGGTTTATTACATCCAGTATGCCCACGCCCGCATCGCCAGCGTCATGCGCCAGACCAATGAAAAGGGCTTTCGCTGGCAAGCGGCAGACAGCCTGGATGCAGTCGGGGAGTTGAACGAAAGCCACGAACTTGCCCTGCTGCGTCGCCTCAGTCTTTATCCCGAAGTGATAGAGGCCGCGGCGCTCGGTTATGAGCCCCACCAGCTGGCCTATTACCTGCGCGAACTGGCCAATGATTTTCATACCTACTACAACGCCCATATCTTCCTGGTGCCCGAGGCCGTCTTGCGAAATGCCCGCCTGGGGCTCATCAATGCCACTCGTATTGTGCTGCGCAATGGACTCGCCCTGCTTGGCGTATCGGCACCGGATACCATGTAGCCATGCCCCGGGACTACAAACACCGTTCCCCCAAGAAGCCGCCACCAAAAGCACCTCCGCGGCGTGATTTCTGGTTTGCCATGGGCCTGCTCACGGGTATCGCGCTGGCCATCGCCTGGTCCTACCGCGTTGAACTCGGTGACCGGGCCTTTCACAGCATCAGCAGTCCGCAAAAAAAGGCCGCCACCACAACCACTCCGGCCAAGGCAAAAGCAGAAGCCGCTAACCCCAAGCGGCCACGCTTCGAGTTCTATACGCTACTTCCGGAGATGGAGGTGGTGGTACAGGAACAAGCGGTCAGTCCCAGGGTCAAAGCCGACGCGCGGGGCGATAAGGGACGCTATGTGATTCAGGCAGGTTCCTTCCGCAAGCAAACCGAGGCAGATGCATTAAAAGCACAATTGGCACTGGTCGGGTTAGAGGCAGAGATCCAGACCGTGGCGATTGATGGTCACGCCAAATGGCACCGGGTCCGCCTCGGGCCCTATCAGGGTCTGGCCACGGTGGATGCAGCACGGAACCGACTGAAGGAGCACCAGATCGCCGGCATCGTGCTGAAAATACAGGACTAGAAGTCTGTCGGACTTAGGACTGTCCTACTGCGGAAAAGCCCTATTGGCCCTATTTTTCGGTCCTTTTCGTCTAATAGAGTGACTATTATCCTCAAATGACCGAAAAATCTGTCTCAATATGGCTCCCCCTCGCTACGAACGCCTAAATCGGACAGACTCCTAGGAGCTATCAAGATGCGCCAAAAATATCTGCAATACCTGCTCTCTCTGCTGGCTGCACTGCTTTTTGCCAGTCACGCCCTGGCGGCAGACAACTACGCCTTCGACAAGACCCATTCGCAGATCCTGTTTTTCGTTAATCACCTGGGATTCTCCAACTCCCAGGGCGAATTTCACGATTACGAGGGTGGTTTCACCTTCGACCCCGCGGACTGGAGCCGCTCCTCGGTCGAGGTGACGGTTCGTACCGCCAGCATCGACATGGATGACTACGCCTGGGACAAGCACCTCAGGGCCAAGGATTTCTTCGACGTCAGAAAATTTCCGGAGATGCGCTATCAGAGTATCCGGGTGGAACAAACAGGAGAGAAGACCGGCAAGATATACGGTGAGCTAACCCTCTTGGGCGTGACCCGGCCGGTGGTGCTGGACCTCATCCTCAACAAGGTGGGGCTGCACCCTATGAAACAGACTCCGCGCGCGGGATTTTCCGCCACCACCCGCCTCAAACGCTCGGATTTCGGCATGAAATACGCGGTGCCCATGGTGAGCGACGAAGTGGAGATCCGTATTGAGGTGGAAGGACCCCGGCAGTAGTTTTCGTGCCCCCCGAAACTAACCGTGAATCCTGGAACGGGGTCGCCAAGGGCCTGCACTGGCTGATCGCGCTACTGGTCCTCGCGCTATTCGTTCTGGGCTGGACCGCCACTAGCTGGCCGCTGTCTCCCACCAAGCTGAAGCTCTTTTTCTGGCACAAATCCCTCGGCATCACCGTCCTCGGGCTCGTGCTGCTGCGCATCCTCTGGCGAGTGGCCCACCAGCGGCCGCCACTCCCGCCAAGCATGCCCCGCTGGGAATGTTATGCTGCCGAGGCCAGCCACCTGCTGCTCTACGGACTGCTGCTCGCCATGCCTTTGAGCGGCTGGGTGATTAACGCCGCCGCCAACTTCCCGCTGAAGGTATTCGGGCTTTTCACCCTCCCCGCCATCGTGGCCCCGGACAAGGCCTTACAGAGCGTGGCACAAACCGTCCATCTCACGCTGTTCTGGCTCTTCGCCAGCCTGCTGGTGCTCCATATCGGGGCCGCTTTGCGCCATCATATTGTCCTCCGGGACAACGTCCTGCGGAGCATGTTACCCACCGCCCGCCGAGACAAAAGCCCGTGAGGCGGATCCTGTCCCTACTGGTGCTTATTGCCGGCTTCATCACAGCGCTATCTGTCCAGGCAGCAACTCTGTGGAAGATCGACCACCCGCGAAGCCGCCTTGGCTTTGTGGCCACCTGGCAGGAGAGTGAATTTCAGGGCGTCTTTCAAAAATTCCATGCGCAGATCCTTTTCGATGAAAAGAATCTGGAGAAAAGCCGTTTTGAAGTAGAAGTCGATGTCACCAGCGCCGATACCCGAAGCCCGGATCGAGACGAGGCCATGGCCCGGCCCGAGTGGTTTTTTTATAGCCGTTTTCCGGCGGCGCACTTCACGACCAGAAGTATCCGGCGGCTTGAAAATAATCGCTATTTGGCTGAAGGAGAGTTGTTACTCAAGGGCATCACCCATCCACTCGCCCTGCCCTTTATCTGGCAACAAAGCGGAGATACGGCGAGGATGAAGGGAGAAACCGTGATCCAACGCACCGACTTCCGTATTGGTGAGGGCGAATGGTCCAGCGGGGAGATGATTGGTCTGGATGTAAAGCTCACTGTCGAGTTGCACTTAACCCGCTAGCAAGCCTGCGAATACTGCGGTCAGTCCTAAGTCGAACTGACCGCCTGGCGTCTAGTCCAGCTTATCCAGCAACTTGAGCAGGTCAGCAACCCGGTTGGAATAACCCCACTCGTTGTCATACCAGGACAGGATCTTGGCAAAATGCCCGTCCACCACCGTGGTAAAGGGGGCGTCGAAGATGGACGAATGGGGATCGCCCACGATGTCGGAGGAAACGATAGGCGCCTCGGAGTACCAAAGTATCGACTTCATGTCATCGCTGGCTGCCGCCTCGCGCATCACATCATTGATCTCCTCGGCGCTGGTTTCCTTTTCCAGCGTGACCGCCAGATCGACGATAGAGCCATCAGGGATAGGCACGCGCATGGCCATACCGTCGAGCTTGCCGTCCAGCGCTGGCAATACCTTGCCCACCGCCTTGGCCGCCCCGGTACTGGTGGGAATAATATTCTCTGCAGCCGCCCGGCTGCGCCGCCAGTCGCTATGGGGCACATCGGCCAGACGCTGGTCATTGGTGTAAGCGTGCACGGTCGTCATCACACCACGCACGATGCCAAAGTTTTCATGCAGCAACTTGGCCACCGGCGCCAGGCAGTTGGTGGTACAGCTGGCATTGGAAACGATACGATGATCGGGTCGTAAATCACCCTCATTAACACCGAGCACCACGGTGCAATCGATATCACCCTTGGCGGGAACCGTGAGCAGCACCCGCTTGGCTCCAGCGTCCAAGTGTTGGGTCAATTGCTCCCGGGTACGGAACAGGCCAGTGGCCTCGATAACGCAATCCACATTCAAATCTTTCCAGGGCAGCTCCGCGGGGTTTGGGATCTCCAGCATTTGCACCCGCTGATGGCTGGTGCACATGCGCTCTCCCTTAACCTCGATGGTATCCGGAAAATTTCCCATGACGGTGTCGTATTTCAGCTGGTAAGCCAGGGTCTCGTTACTGGCGAGGTCATTGATGGCCACCACCTCAATATCGTCCATGGTGTTGAGAATGCGAAAGACACTGCGGCCGATGCGTCCAAAACCATTGATTGCGATTCTCATTACGCTTCCTCCCCGGCCACGAAACCACCCAGAACACGTGCCGTCTCCAGAAGGCGGCTGGCGTAACCCCAACCGTTGTCATACCAGCTAATGGTCTTCACCAGTCCGCCCGGCAAGGCAATGGTAGCCATAGAATCAAAGATCGCCGAATGCGCATTGCCAACGATGTCGCTCGACACAATGGGGTCCGTGACATACTCCAGATAGGGTTTCAGCTCCCCCTCAGCCGCCGCACGAACGATGTCATTGACCTCATCGCGGGTCACGTCCCTTTTCAGCTGGGTACTCAGATCCACATTAGAGCCGTTAGGGACCGGTACGTTGATAGCCATCCCACTGATCCTGCCTTTAAGATGCGGCATGATGCTTTCGATCATGCCCGGCGACCAGGTCCAGTTAGGGATAAGATTTTCCGCCGCGCTGCGACTCTGACGCAGGTTGGGAGTAACGGAATCCGAAAGCTTCTGGTCGCTGGAGTAGGCGTGCACCGTAGTCATGGTGGCCTGCTCGATACCTATCGCCTCATCCAGTACCTTGATCAACAATCCAAGTACGTGGGTTGTACTGCTACCGCAGGAAACCAGTCGATCTTCGGCACTCAGTGTTTCCTCATTCAGGCCATGAATGATGGTTCGATCAATTTCGTCCAGTGCGGGCCGGGTCAGGATGACGCGCCGGGCGCCCGCATTCAGATGACCTTCAAGTTCTTTACGCAGACGAAAGGCGCCGGTGGAATCAATGATGATGTCCGCACCATAAGCCTCCCAGGGCATGTCCTCCGGCACGGTACCTCTCAGCAGTCGTGTACGCTGCTTGCCGGCCTTGAGGTATTTCCCTTCCAGTTCGACCTTATGGGGAAATCGCCCGTAGATGGTGTCGTACTCAAGCAGATAGGCCATGGACTCACATGAGCCATGATCACTGACAGCAACGATTTCAATATCTTCGCACTGGCATGCCTGCCGAAAAATATTCTTCCCAAGCCGTCCAAAACCCATGATTCCCAATCGAATCGCCATCAACCAACCTCTCTCTATACCAAACGCCGGCCCCAGGCCTGACGGCAGGGTACTGTTTAATCAACAGGTGGAGCGGGTGAACGGAATCGAACCGTCGTCTTTAGCATGGGAAGCTAAGGTAATACCATTATACGACACCCGCGAGCCGGTCGAGTTTAATGTGCTGAGGGGGGTTGCGTCCAATCCCGCGTCCGTTGCAGGGGGATCTGACGGGGATGACAAACTGACCTCGGGCGGCGGTTGATTTTCGCCCTTGGCGCCCTTAGTCTAGCACCATGAATATCCAGCTAAATGGCGAATCAAAAGCGCTGTCTGCAAATGCCTCGGTAATGCAATTGATCACCGAACTTGGCGTGGCGGACAAACGCCTCGCGGTGGAGATCAATGAAGAGATCATTCCCCGCAGCCGCTATGAACAACACTGCTTGCAGCAGGACGATCAGGTCGAGATTATCCATGCTGTAGGTGGTGGCTAGCCCACCCGGCTTTACACTTGGGTATTTCATAACCACCCGCCGGCGGCGCCTTCGGAAAACTCGCGTCTTCGCCCGGTCCATTTCCCGATTTAACTCAGCAGACCGATCCAGATTCCCATGAGTGAAACCACCGCGAATAGCAACAAAGATCCCCTGAACATTGGCGGCGTCGATTATGACACCCGCCTGCTCGTCGGCACCGGCAAATACAAGGACATGGAAGAGACCCGCCTCGCCATCGAGGCCAGCGGGGCAAAAATTGTTACCGTGGCACTGCGCCGCACCAACATCGGCCAGAACCCGGACGAACCCAATTTGCTGGAAGTGATCCCGCCGGATCGCTACACCATCCTGCCCAATACCGCCGGATGCTTTGATGCCAAAACCGCGGTACGTACCTGTCGCCTGGCCCGTGAACTGCTCGACGGTCACGATCTGGTGAAGCTGGAGGTACTCGGTGATGAACAAACCCTGTACCCGGATATCACTGCCACCCTGGAGGCGGCGGAGACTCTGGTTGCCGACGGTTTCAAAGTGATGGTCTACACCAGCGATGACCCGCTCATCGCCAAACGGCTGGAAAACATCGGCTGTGTCGCGGTGATGCCGCTGGCCGCTCCCATTGGCTCCGGGCTCGGTATCCGCAATCCCTACAATATTCTCACCATCGTTGAAAATGCCGAGGTACCCATCATCGTGGATGCCGGCGTGGGCACCGCATCCGATGCCGCAGTGGCCATGGAGCTCGGCTGCGATGGCGTGCTGATGAATACCGCTATCGCCGGGGCAAAAAAGCCCATATTGATGGCCTCGGCAATGAAAAAAGCCATCGAGTCCGGGCGTGAAGCCTTTCTCGCGGGCCGCATGCCGCGCAAACGCTTTGCCAGCGCGTCGTCTCCCATAGACGGCCTCATTATCTGAGGTACTTGTAAAACCTCGTCTTGCACTCCCTGGCGGCGTTGCAAATGTGCTCGACTGCTCATTTACCCTATGTAAACTCCGCTTCTGCGCGCATTTCCGCCTTGCCAGTGAGCACAATCCAACATTTTACAAGCACCTCTCCACGCACATAGAGAGTTTCAGCCTCGAAGGCCCACCCGGCCTTCGGGCTTTTTTATGGCGCATGATTAGTCCATGAATATCTCCACAGACACCTCCATCAAGACCTATGGTCGTACCAGCGGCCACCTCACCAGCGGCCAAAAAAGCGCCCTGGCCACGCTATGGCGACGCTATGGTATCAACGGCGATGGACCACTGGATCTCGATTGGATATTCGGCCGATGCGCCCCTCGCTATGTGGAAATCGGCTTTGGCATGGGGGCCAATCTCGCTCATCTGGCCACCCTCCATCCGGAAAGGGACTATCTGGGAATTGAGGTCTATATCCCCGGTGTGGGCAGCCTGTTACATCGGCTGCAGCGAGAGAATATTGGCAATGTGCACATCATCCGCAGTGACGCCCGTAGCGTACTCGGTCACCGCATCACGGATGGCAGCCTCGACGGCATCATGGTGTATTTCCCCGATCCCTGGCCGAAAAAGCGCCATCACAAGCGGCGTATTATCCAGCCAGAATTTGCCACCCAGGTGGTCACCAAACTGCGCCCGGGTGGTACCTTGCATCTCGCCACCGACTACGAACCCTACGCCCTGTACATGCTTGAAGTGCTTGAAGGTGAAGCGGGGCTGGTCAATCGCACTCATCCCGGCGGCTTTGCCGCCGACGGTGGTGATCGCCTACCGTCAAAATTCGAGGGTCGGGGACGAAGCCCGGGCGATGGTGTCTGGGACCTCGTCTTCGAACGGCGCTGAAGAAGTGACGCGCCCGTCCGATATAGCTCAATAGTCAGCTAATCGGAGACGGCAGCAAGTCACGAAAACTGCGCACCACCTCAAACTCGGCACTATCCCGGGGCGCGGCCTGGCTATCCGGTTGATGCACACCCAAGAGATGCGCAATACCGTAGCCACGGGCTGAACGCAGTATCTCCAGATTGTCATCCACCAGCAGGCTGCGGGCTGGCTCGAAGGGCTCCAGTGCTTGCAGGCGGTCCCAGAACCCAGCCTCTTCTTTGGGCAAACCAAGGTCGTGAGCGCAGACCACCGCATCCAGACAACCCGCGAGGTCCGTACGCTCCATTTTCAGGGCCAGACTGCGGGTATGTGCGTTGGTCACCAGGATACGGCGCTTGCCCGCAGCTTTGAGAGCGGCCAGAAACTCGGGCACGAAGGGATGCACAGCAATGAGGTGGTCCACTTCTTCCTTCAATACGGCAACATCAAGTCCGAGTTCCCGGCTCCAGTAATCCAGGCAATACCAGTCCATGGTGCCCTTGATGCGCGTCATGTGCGCATACAGATCCTCGCGAGCATCGTCCAGATCCACGCCATGGGTCTCGGCATAGCGCCGCGGAATATGCTCGCGCCAGAAATGGTTGTCGAAATGGAGATCCAGCAGGGTGCCATCCATATCCAGCAGCACCGTATCAATGTCTTCCCAGGGGAGCATGGGATAAAGTTAACCGCAGAGACCCCGGAATGGAACAGGTATGAATACACCCACCCTTAACCAGGAACTGCTGGACGCCATTATCGCTATCGCCACCGAGGCCGGCGAACGCATCATGGAGATCTACGAAACTGATTTTGCAGTGCAGCACAAAGGCGACAAGTCGCCGCTCACCGCCGCTGACCTGGCTGCCCATGACACCATCCTGCAAAGACTGGCGGCACTGACACCCGAGCTACCCGTGCTCTCGGAAGAATCCACCAGCATTCCCTTTTCAGAACGCTCCCGCTGGAATTGCTACTGGTTGGTGGACCCGCTGGATGGCACCCGGGAGTTCGTCAAGCGTAACGGCGAGTTCACCGTCAATATCGCCCTCATCGATAACCACCACTCCATTCTCGGCGTCGTACTGGCGCCGGTCACCGGCGACTGCTACTACGCCGCCCAGGGGCTGGGTGCCTGGAAGCAGGAGGCCGGTGGTACCCCCGCTGCCATCCACACCCGGGTACCCAGACCCTCACCGGTACGGGTCGCAGGCAGCCGCTCCCATGGCAACGCCCTCAGCCTGGCCTTCATCGATAATCTGGGAGAAACAGAGGTGATTGCAGTAGGTAGTTCCCTCAAGTCTTGTCTGGTGGCGGAGGGGCGAATGGACATCTACCCGCGCTTCGGTCTCACCTCTGAGTGGGATACCGCCGCCGCCCAGGCCGTGGTGGAGGCAGCCGGCGGCTTGCTCACCGACACCGCCTTGAGGCCACTGCGCTACAACACCAAGGACTCCCTGCTCAACCCTCATTTTCTCGTCTTCGGAGACACCGCCGAGCCATGGCAGGACTACTATCCAGACGACGTGGAAGTGCCGGCCTAGCTGCTTGAAAAAATACGAGGTGCATACCCATGCCCACTGATAAGGACTGCCTGTTCTGCCGCATCATTGCCGGAGAAATTCCCTCCCAAAAGATCTACGAAGATGAACGTACTTACGCCTTCATGGACATCAATCCGGCGAGCACGGGGCATGCGCTGATCATTCCCAAAGAGCACGCCCGCGACATCCACGATCTCTCCCCCGAGGCCCTGGCCGCCACCGCCCTCAGCGCCCAGAAAGTGGCCGCGGCAGTGCGCGACACTGTTGCGCCGGACGGCATCAACCTGCTCCAGTGCAACGAACCCGCGGCCGGTCAAACCGTCTTCCACTTTCACCTCCATGTAATTCCGAGAATGGAGGCTGACGGCCTTGCCCTCGGCTGGCCCATCGTCCCGGGAGACATGGATGCCATTGCGAGCCTCGCCACGCGGCTCCGTGAACGACTGGACAGCAAGAACACCTGACGGGTCATACCAGGAAATATCCGCAATGAGGAAATGGCGATGAACATCCATGCCGAGCAACACGGCTATTACTTTGAAGACCTCGCGGTAGGCATGAGCGGGGTCTACGCAAAGACCGTCACCGAAGCAGATATTGTGCTTTTTTCCGGGGTCTCCGGGGATACCAACCCGGTTCACCTGGATGCCGAGTTTGCCCGCCACAGCCGCTTCGGCGAGCGCATCGCCCACGGCATGCTCACTGCCAGTTTCATCTCTGCGGTATTTGGTACCCGCTTGCCGGGACCGGGTTGTATCTATCTCAGCCAGAATCTCTCCTTTCGTGCACCAGTACATATCGGCGACACCGTGGTGACGCGGGCTACGGTCACCGCGCTCAAGCCACGCCGCCAGCGGGTCAGCCTGGAGACCGTGTGCACCGTGGGCGATACCGTGGTGCTGGAGGGAGAAGCATTGCTCCATGTACCACCACGCCCGGAAACTGATGAGCAAACGCCTTGAGCCCGCACCGTAACGAGCCACAGGGACGGGTGGGCCTGCGCACCATCGCCATGCCCCGTGACGCCAATGTCAACGGTGATATCTTCGGCGGCTGGCTGATGGCACAGATGGATCTTGCCGGCGCCTACCATGCCATGCACCTTGCCGAAGGCCGGGTCGCCACGGTGGGGGTTGAGGCCATGAGCTTTCACCGCCCGGTCTTTGTGGGCGACGAGGTCAGTTGCTATTGCCGCACCGTGCGGACCGGACACACCTCCATTATCGTCGAGGTGAAAACCTGGGTGCAGCGGCGAGATGAGGAAGTGACCATACAGGTCACCGAGGGCCTGTTCGCCTATGTGGCTATCGACAGCGAGGGCAGCAAACGAAGCTTGCCAACCAACATTGCCCGCAAAATGGCCCCTCCGGGGAACACTTCACCTTAAGGCAATCGTTACATCCAACCACCGGATGCCAGACTAATCCCCAAAAGCGGCGATACCGGTTTGGGCACGGCCGAGAATCAGGGCGTGGATATCGTGGGTGCCCTCATAAGTATTAACCGCCTCCAGATTCATAACGTGGCGGATGACGTGGAATTCCTCTGACACACCATTGCCCCCGTGTACATCCCGCGCCTCCCGCGCAATGCCGAGCGCCTTGCCCACATTGTTGCGCTTGAGCATGGAAACCATCTCTGGAAATACCTGGCCCTGATCGAATAAACGGCCGAGGCGGAGGCAAGCCTGCAGACCAAGGGCAATCTCCGTCTGCATGTCCGCCAATTTTTTCTGCACCAGCTGATTGGCCGCCAGTGGACGACCAAACTGGTGACGCTCAAGCGCATAATTGCGTGCCGCCTGCCAGCAAAACTCGGCCGCACCCAGAGCACCCCAGGAAATGCCGTAGCGGGCACGGGTGAGCGCGCCAAAGGGTCCACCAAGCCCGGTAATGCCGGCCAGCAGATTCTCATCCGGAACGAAAACCTCATCCATCAGAATCTGCCCGGTACTGGAGGCGCGCAGGGAGAACTTGCCCTTGATCGGCGGCGTGCTCAGGCCCTCCATGCCCTTCTCCAGCACGAAGCCACGCACCCGGCCGTCATCACCCTTGGCCCACACCAGCAGCACATCGGCGAATGGGGCATTGGTGATCCAGGTCTTGGCCCCGGAGATCCGGAATCCTCCTTCAACCTTGCGGGCACGGGTGCGCATGCTGGCGGGATCCGAGCCCGCGTCCGGCTCGGTGAGACCAAAGCAACCAATGGCTTCACCACTGGCCAGGGCCGGCAAAAAGCGCTCCTTCTGGGCCTCGCTGCCATAAGCATAGATGGGATACATCACCAGACTGGACTGCACACTAAGGGCGGAACGGTAACTGCTGTCTACCATCTCCACCTCGCGGGCAATGAGCCCATAGGCGACATAACCGACACCCGGGCAACCGTAGCCCTTAAGGGTAGCGCCGAGCATACCCATGGCCCCCATCTCGGTCATGATCTCGGGATCGAAGCGTTCCTCCCGGTTGGCCTCGATAATGCGCGGCATGAGCTTGTCCTGGCAGTAGCTGCGCACGCTATCGCGCACCAGACGCTCATCCTCCTCCAGCTGATCTTCAAGCAGCAGGGGGTCTTGCCAGTTAAAGGAGGTACCGGCGGAAGCTTGGGCTGAAAAGTCAGGCATGGCGATGTCCTTTGCCGGAGTAAAAGATGGATAGGCCACGGGCTAGAGCCCGTGCACGGTTTCCTCGATAAGCATGTCCACAACGGATTTCATTGCATCCTCCGGAGTCTTACCCTCCGCGAGCACCGCATGATACTCGCGTAGCTGGCGATGGGCGCTGGTGCCACGGCGCACGATATCATGGGCATGCTCCACCTCCGCAACGCAATCCAGGGCCTCGGCATCCTCACGAATGAGGGCCAGCATCTCATCAAGCAGTTTGTCGTAGGGCACGATGTCACCACGACCAAAATCGATCAGTCCCTTGTCCAGACCGTAACGATGGGCGCGCCAGCGATTTTCGTTGATCAGCAGCGAGGCATACTCCCGCCAGCGCTGATTTGCCACCCGCAAACGATAGAGCATGCGTAGCCAACACCGGTAGAGAGAGGCAATGCAAATAGCGTCATCCAGGCGGGTACACACGTCGCTGATGCGCATCTCCAGCGTCGGGTAACGCGCACTCACCCGCGCATCCCACCACAACATGGTGGCATCCTCAATAACACCCGCGTTGACCAGCACGGCAATATGGCGCTGGTATTCGGAGAAGCTGGAGAAACGCTCCGGCAATCCCGTCCGCGGCATCTCATCCCATACCGCCACGCGGTAGGACATGAGCCCGGTCTCCCGGCCCTGCCAGAAGGGCGAGGAGGTGCTAAGCGCCAGCAGATGAGGCAAGACGTAGGCGGTCTGACTCATGAGATCAACACGCAGATCGTTGTCATCAATGCCTACGTGCACATGCATACCACTGATCATCAGGCGCCGCGCCACCTCCTGCAAATCATGGGCAAGGGAGTTGTAGCGCGCCCTGCAGGTATGCTTCTGGGCGCCGGATTGGGCAAAGGGATGGGTTGATGCGGCTATCAGACCCAGACCGTATTTCTCCGCCACCCCGGCCACGGTAGCGCGCAGGTGAGCCAGGTCGGCGCGCACCTCCTGGATAGTCGAAAAAGGCCGGGTTCCCACTTCGATCTGACATTGCAGAAATTCTGGCGCCACCTGCCCCTCCAGCAGGGCCTCGCACTCGGCGAACATCTGTGACGGTGCCTCACTGATGAGATCACGGGTCTCGCGATCCACCAGCAGATACTCCTCCTCCACCCCGACGCTGAAGCTGGGTTTTTTAACCAGTGGCATGGCGTTCCACCTTTAACAGACCGGGCCGCGCGAGAATCTCCGAAAATAATGCACCGAGTCGATCGGCCCACTGGATGGCACCGGCTCTTTCGCTAATCAGGTCCTGACGAATCTCCACCAGCACATGGGGCAAGCCCGCACCCATACCATGCACATCCATGCTGTAACCGAGCGGACTCTTTGCCGAGTAGGGCTCATTGTCGCCCACGCAAAGCCCGGGGATCGCCTCCAGACCGGCCAACAGGGGCGCGGCCATACGGCCATCCTGATGCCACAGCACACCTACATGCCAGGGCCGGCGGAAACCGCGATACTCCGGAGTAAAGCTGTGCAGCGAAATGATTGCCGGCACCCGACCGCGGGCAAGAAAGCGTTGCAGGGCGGCGGATACCGCGTTGTGGTAGGGCCAAAACAGCGCATCTGCGCGGTGCAAAACATCCGCTGGAGAAAGTCCCTGATTGCCCGGAACAGTCACTCCACCGCTACGCTCGGGTGTCGCTGAGGGATGGGTGGGATAGCGATTCAGATCAATCACCAGACGACTGTACCCAGACTGCACTAGGGTGACGTCATAGCGCTCCACCAGACGCCGGGCCACATCGCGGATGCCAATATCCCAGGCAATGTGTTCGCTCAGCACCCCCTCATCCAGACCGAGTCTATCCAGTGCCACGGGAATCCGGGGGCTGGCGTGGTCACAGATCAGGAGATAGGGCGCACTGCCTTCGGGATTGATAACTTCAAAGGCGGGGGGCTCATCGGGAGCCAGCAGAGGCGCACCAACCGCCTCAAGTTTTTGGTGCTTGTCCAGCATGCCTGTATGTTGCATCAAGCATCGGACAAAGGGTAGATCCGGCCCCGTGAAGGGCCTGTTGCAGGAGTCTTCCGGAGGGAATCAGTCGGGCTTGTTTTCCGCCCGTGGACGCAGGCGCAAACCCAGCTGTACCAATTGATCAGCCTCTGCCGGCGCCGGCGCCTCGGTGAGCGGGCAACTGGCGGTCTGGGTCTTGGGAAAGGCGATAACCTCGCGAATCGAATTGGAGCCGGACATCAACATGGCCAAGCGGTCCAGACCAAAGGCGATACCTCCGTGGGGCGGACAGCCATACTGGAGGGCGTCCAGCAGGAAGCCAAACTTGTGGCGCGCCTCTTCTTCCCCGATACCCAGGGTGCGGAACACGGCCTTCTGCAGTTCCTGGCGATGGATACGAATGGAACCGCCGCCGATTTCAGAACCGTTCAGCACCATATCATAGGCCCGGGACAGACAGGCACCCGGATCCGCTTCGAGAATCTCCGCGCCATCGGCATCCGGGGCGGTAAAGGGATGGTGCAAGGCACTCCAGCGCTCGGTCTTTTCATCCCACTCAAACATGGGGAAATCCACCACCCACACAGGCCGCCACTCACCGTCCATGAGATCGAGGTCTTCGGCCAAGCGCACCCGCAGCGCACCGAGGGCATCATTCACCACCCGCGCCTTGTCGGCACCGAAGAACACCAGATCGCCATCCGCGGCACCAGTCCGCGCCATGATCTTTTCCAGCGCCTCATCGGAGAGAAATTTAACAATAGGCGACTGCAGGCCCTCGCGCCCGGCGGCCACATCATTCACCTTGATATAGGCCAGTCCGCGGGCACCGTAGATTCCCACAAAGCGGGTATATTCATCGATAGCCCGGCGCGGCAGGCTGGCACCATTAGGCAGGCACAGCGCCGCAACCCGTCCCTTGGGGTCCTTTGCCGGGGCCGAGAACACCTTGAATTCCGCGTCCTCAACCAGGTCACTCACCTCGGTGAGTTCCAGGGAAATACGCATATCCGGGCGGTCACTGCCGAAGCGGTCCATGGCCTCGTGATAGCTGATACGCGGAAAGGGCTCGGGCAGGGTAACGTCCAGCACCTGATGAAAAACCTGGCGAATCATGGCCTCCATCAAGCCCATGATTCCATCCTCATCGAGGAATGAGGTCTCCACATCCAGCTGGGTGAATTCTGGCTGACGGTCGGCGCGCAAATCCTCGTCACGGAAGCAGCGCACGATCTGGTAATAGCGGTCGAGACCCGAGACCATCAGCAACTGCTTGAAGATCTGCGGTGACTGGGGCAAGGCAAAAAAGCTGCCGGGATGGGTGCGGCTCGGCACCATATAATCGCGCGCGCCCTCGGGGGTCGCCCGGGTCAGCATCGGGGTCTCGATATCGAGAAAACCCTCGCCATCCATAAAGCTGCGGATAGAGCGGGTAATTTGGGCGCGCAGCATGAGTCGCTGCTGCATCACCGGCCGGCGCAAATCCACATAGCGATGGCGCAGCCGGTTATCCTCGTGGACATCCTCATCATCGAGCTGAAAAGGAGGCGTCTCGGCGGCATTAAGCACGGTAATCGAAGTGGCCGCCACCTCTACCTGACCGGTAGGCAGCTCATCATTACGGGTGCCCTCGGGACGCAGACGCACCGTACCCTCTATCCGAAGTACATACTCACTCCGAACCTGCTCGGCAATGGCAAAGGACTCCGGCTCATCCGGGTCAAACACCACCTGAGCCAGACCTTCGCGGTCGCGCAAGTCGATGAAGATAACGCCGCCATGGTCACGTCGGCGATTGACCCAGCCGCAGAGCGCGACCGTCTCGCCCACGAGGGCCTCGCTGAGCTGTCCGCAATAGTGTGTACGCATTTGAAATCCGAGCAGAAAAGGAAAGGCGGGGATATTACGTGTCGCGTTGCGTGGCCGCAATCTCCGCCGCGCCCGGGGCCGTGCTTTGCTCCCAGACCGGAACCGCGACACCAAGGGAAATAATCATTTTCAGGCCATCATCGACGCTCATATCGAGCTCGATCACGTCCTCCCGTGGCACCAGAATGACGAAGCCCGAGGTGGGGTTGGGGGTGGTAGGTACAAAAACGCTCACCATTTTCTTGCCGGTACGCGCATCGATCTCAGCAAAGTCGCTACCGGTAAGGAAACTCAATCACCAGATCCCCTTGCGCGGGTACTCCACCAGCATGACCTTGCGAAAGGACTGTCCACCCGAGGAGAAAAGTGTCTCCATCACCTGCTTGGCGGCGTGATAGATGCCACGAACAAAGGGGATATGTGACAGCAGGTATTCCCACAGCGCAACCAGCCGGCGGCCAAGAAAATTGGCCACGATGATCCCGGTAACAACGACCACCACCAGCGACAGCACCACGCCCAGCCCCGGAATATGGATGCCCAGCAAGGCATCCGGCTGCCACTTTGCCGGTAATAACAGCAAGGTCCGGTCCATGACATCCACCAGCAGCTTGACCACCAAAGCGGTCACACCCAGGGGAATCCAGACCAACAGGCCGGCAATCAGATATTTACGCATGAAGTGTCCGGACGCGGGATCTGCTCAAGGCAGCTTTGCCCTGTCGTTGAAGACAGCCCGAAAATAACGCCTGCTACGAACCACCTGCCTTGCAGGCACCGGATGGGCAAGCGGTGGTCTTCGCATCGCCACCGGCCGGGCAGTTAGCGGGCGGCTTGGGCTTATTCTTGAAATCGGTCTCGTACCAGCCACTGCCCTTAAGACGAAAACCGGCGGCTGACACCAGCTTTCTTAACTCCGCCTCACCACACGAAGGGCATTCCACCAAAGGCGGATCACTCAACTTCTGAATGGCTTCCTTGCGGTTGCCACAATTATTGCACTCATATTCGTAAATCGGCATAACTCAGGAACACCATTTGATCTGTTGAACCCTCGGACGATAAGTGTGATGGGGGCATATTTCAAGTCTTCAGCACGCCATCGCACGAACGTAGCGCCGCTATAATTCAGGTGGAAGGAAATATATTCCGGGTACTGTGGGGGCTTCCACGGGGACCAAAGTGAGGTATTATCGCCCCCCCATCGAAATAACCCCTACGGGCCGTTAGCTCAGTTGGTAGAGCATCTGACTTTTAATCAGGTGGTCGCAGGTTCGAACCCTGCACGGCCCACCATTAACATCAAATAGTTACTAACATTCGTCTGATCCGGGTCTACTCTTTGTAGACAGTTAGGCGCTCGCATCCGCATTCCCTTCCGCGGCACAATAAAAACAGCTGCTTACGATATCCCGCCTCCTGTGGGATTTTTTTGTGGACGCCACGTAGCGGCTTGGCCCCAAGCTTTCCCGTGGTTATTTTGCTCTGCTCCTGAAGACTGGCATTTGCCTCAGGGTCGCAGGGTCGGGTCTTGCCTTATTGGTCGTTCCTCCCCTTCGGGACAGATGCTGATTCCCCCAGCCATACGTTTATTGACAGAACTCCAAGCCTGAACTCTTCTTACTCCGCCCAGATATTTCGAGCCGCATCGTATCTACGAATTCCCCAATGGTGCCTTCCTGCTACCATCCCCGTTCAAGTACCCACTGCCATCACCGGGGCAGCGGCCAAACATAACCCCATTCGATTGAGAAATTATGAAGCGCTTATTCAAACTGTTCTTTTGGCTACTAATATTGTCGCCCTTCATTCTTGCAGGGGCCGTCGTAACCGGCGTCGTAGCCAGCATCGAACGCGAGCCTTTGGTCTCTACCCAATTTTCCCTTACGCCGGCACAGGTCAAAAGGGCCAAAAAACTCGCCAGGCAACATGACCCTCGTCGGGCCAAGGAGGGTGATATCAAGTCGGTTTCGCTCAGTGAGAAGGAGCTGACACTGCTCGCGACTTATTTGCTCAACGTTATAGACGGCTCTGCTGCGATTT
>JAJFJV010000029.1 GCA_021773635.1 Gammaproteobacteria bacterium
GAGATCCGAGCCTCATGGCGCAAACCCTCCAGATCCGTGGCATAAAAATCAGCGCTGCCATTGAGGCCAACAAATTCACCACGAAACATCTCGATCTCAGGGTCGTACTGAATCACGGCGCGATAGCCGTCGATATCCAAAAAATTCATCATGATGGCATTACTCCATGCAGTTTCAGCCAGTCACGAACGCTGGCAACAGCCCCCTTGTCAGTATCCGGTCGTGGGTGGGGTCGATGGTAAACACGCACCTCATCGAATAGAAACACCTCAACCCGGGAGCCCTCGCGCTGGGAGATTTCCGCACCCAATGCAACAAACAGGCTCTCTATATCCCGCCAGGGGATGTTGGCGCTGACAGGCCGGGAATAAAGGCGTTCCACAGTCCTCTGATGTTTGCGCTTCACGGCACCATGGTACTAATAACTGGTACCGCAGTCCAGGCTGGCTGCACAGCTGCGGGCGCGTGGAGGTGACGTACAGCGATGCGCAGGAGCGGTCTTATGATATGTGTGATTAGCTATCATCCGGTGGATTCCAGTCGCGCACGTCGATCTTGCCGGTGACGGCGGCGGAGATTAGGGCGGTGCGGCGTTCT
Organism: Gammaproteobacteria bacterium; assembly: GCA_021773635.1. GTDB lineage: Bacteria > Pseudomonadota > Gammaproteobacteria > HK1 > HK1 > JAJFJV01. The sequence goes on from JAJFJV010000029.1 coordinate 598, forward strand.
TGGAGCAGTGCGATGGGTTTTTGAATGCGCTCGCGCAGGGCCTTCTCTTGGAATACCAACTTCGCAACGGTTTGCTGAGCCTCCAGAGGGGGGACTGGAATCTTCTCCTTCTTCAGGCTGTTCATATTCAGTGGCCGGTTTCGTCCAGCGGCCCCTCGCGAACTCTGGTTCAGCAGGAAATCTCCGATCTGTGAGGTAAATAAAGCCCAGAGGAATGCCGTCTCCGTTACCTCGGGCTTGCCTCTGACGATTGGGTAGCGGTGGGTTGCGACACAACCACTTTCTTCCGCGCCCGCCAAGCCAACCGCTCCCTCCCAGGCGAATTGCCCGCTGAGGATCAGGTCACCTTCTTCGACGTAGAAGAAGTCCGAGTCCCCTAGATCGCAACCCAGCGTCGGATCCTTGTGGAAGATGCCGCGTCCACGGTTTAGTAGCCCGATTGGGTAGTAGAGCTCATCGTTTAGTCTAGGAGTACGCCTACTCACTCTCTTCCAGCAGTGCTCCAAGCGGACGTTTTCCGTTCCTTTCTCATTGATCGCAACATGAAGCAGCCCCTCGCGCTTCTCTTTGAGCAAGGCGATGAGCTGCTGTTGCTTCTCAATCAGCGCATCAATCCTCGCCGTCTCGTAGTCGAGGAACTTGGCGATTTGGGTTTGTTCTTCGAGGGGGCACCACCTAACGACAATCTCGTTCATGTCGGATTGGTTGAGTTTGTCTCTCGTGCTTCCAGTGATATGTAGGTGGAAAGGCGCGCAGTTAAGACCGTAGGTGAGGAAACGCGGTTCGATCCTTGCGGTATCGGGTCGAAGGACGTGAACGTGGTTGTTCGGCCAAATCTTCCCAGTGACGAAGAAGGCGACATCTCGGTTTGGCTCAAAGAACGGCGCACCATCCTCGCCCAACAACACAAGATCTTCATCAAATAGGAAGTCGTTCACATGCCCCACCACTTTGTTGGCGCCCCAATACGGGATTTCACCTTCCAACTCGCCTCGTTCTGTGGCGTTTAGCGGAATCCGCTGACCATCAAGACATCTGGAGACGAACTTCAGGCGTGTCAGGGACCAGTCTGCGGGGATTCTTCTGACGCCATCGAGCTCACAATCTCGGTAAGAAGGGTATTCGTGGTACCGCCTGCTCACGAATGCACCTCCCGCAGCATCTCCATGATCTCTGCGCTCAGCACATCCAGATCCGCATCAATCTCTGCTAAATCTCGCGGCGGCTCGTACTGGTAGAAGTGTCGGTTGAACGGGATCTCGTAGCCAACGATGCCGATCTGTTCGTCGCGAGCATCGCACTTTCCCGCGTCGATCCAGGCGTCTGGTACGTGGGGTGCGACTTCCCTGTTGAAGTAGGTCTCGTTCACGGTGTTCACGTTTGCGCCACGGGCAGTCTCGGCGGTGAGCGGTATGTCTTCGTTGTCGCGCAGGTTGCTGTCGGGCTGGAACTGGACGATTTGGCCTTGGTGCTCGAAGGCCCCGTACATTGGGTCTGCTGGTGTTTTGAGGACTTTCTTGAGGACTTTCTTGATGACGGGTTGGGCGTTGGGGTTGGTCCAGGTGATGGCATCGAGTAGCTGCTTCTTCTCTTTGGCCTCCAGTTTGATGCCGGTCTTTTTGAGCGCCTGTTTCAGCGTGTTTGAGAATTCGTTGAAGTCATCCGATTGCCTGCTACCAATCACGGCCTGAAGCTGCACCGCCTTATCGAGTAGCGTCCTCTGGGCATGCCAGGTCTTTGGGGCCAGCAGGTCCTTCACCTGCTTCTCCTTCAGGTTCTTGAAGTCAGCCTTGATCAGCGTGCGCACCTCGGCTTCGACCTCTGCGAGTTGGCCGTAGCTGGTATCCGTCCAACCGGACCCGTGCCACTCGTAGACTTTCTGCATTACGGCGTTCAGCGGGCCGCTCGCAAAGCGCAGCCCTGCAAGACGCTCATTGGTGAATTGTGCCGAGGGCCGCAGCGGTCGCTCCACGGTGATGCGCCGGTAGCCGAACTCATGGCTTGCGAATATCTTGCTGCCGAAGGTCTTCTTCCCGGCCTTCTTCGCGGTGGTGGCCGGGCGGCCACGCTTGCTCTTTTCGTCGGCTGCCTTGCCGAGCTGATAACTCTCTATCGCCTCGAACTTCCCGAAGGTACGGGTGATCAGCGCGATGTCATCGTCGCCAATGAGGCGGCGCTTGGAGCCGAGGCTCTTTCGCATCTGCTGATAGAGATGCACGCCGTTGATGAGCTGCACCTTGCCCTTGCGCTCTTTGACCTTTTTGTTGGACAGCACCCAGATGTAGGTGGCGATGCCGGTGTTGTAGAACATGTCCGTGGGCAGGGCGACGATGGCCTCCAGCAGATCGCTCTCCAGAATGTGGCGGCGGATCTCGCTCTCGCCGCTGCCTGCACCACCGGTGAATAACGGTGAGCCGTTGAGGATGATGCCGATGCGCCCGCCGGATTTGTCTTTGGAACTCGGGTCGTAGTCACGCATTTTGCTGAGCAAGTGCATGAGGAACAGCAGCGAGCCATCGCTGACTCGTGGCAGGCCCGGGCCGAAGCGGCCATCGAAGCCCTTGAGCTTGTGCTCATTTTTTATCCCGCCCTCGACCTTCTTCCAGTCCACGCCAAAGGGTGGATTGGAAAGCATGTAGTCGAATTTATCGGCGTAGAGCTGATCTTCGCTGAGGGTGTTGCCAAGCTTGATGCGGCTGACATCTTGCCCTTTTATGAGCATGTCGCCCTTGCAGATGGCGTAGCTCTCGGGGTTGAGCTCCTGGCCGAAGGCACGCATGACGGCTTTCGGGTTCAGCTCGTGGACATACTCCATGCCGCTGGAGAGAAAGCCGCCGGTGCCCGCCGTGGGATCATAAATGGTGCGGATAATGCCCTTTTCGGTGAGCGCATCGTCGTCCTCCATGAAGATGAGGGAGGTGGTCAGGTGCACGATGTCGCGTGGGGTGAAGTGCTCACCGGCGGTCTCGTTGGAGCTTTCCGCGAAGCGCCGAATCAACTCCTCGAAGACGAGCCCCATATCGTGGTTGCTGATGGCCTTGGGGCTCAGATCTGTGCTGGCCACTTTCTGTACGACCTTGAACAGCAGGTTGGCGTCTTCGAGTTGGCCGACGAACTCGCTGAACTTGAAGTGCTCGAAGATCTCGCGGGCCTCTTTGGAGAAGCTGTCCACGTAGGTGAGCAGATTGCTCTTGATGTCGGAGCTACCGAGCCTGGAGAGATCCATGGGCGAGGTGTTGTAGAAGGATTGCTTGGCGGCTCTGAGCAGGAACTTCTCGCGCGCCTCTTCCTCCAGATGATTCATGGTCTTGAGCTTGGTGGTCTGCTTGAGAACTTCCGACTTGCGGCCCTCCAGCACGCACTCCAGGCGGCGCAGGATGGTGAATGGGAGGATCACGCGGCCATACTGGGATTGTTTGAAATCACCCCGCAGCAGATCGGCAAGGGACCAGATGTAGGCGGCGGTCTGGGAGAAGTTGGTGGTCATGCAGGTGGCCTTCTAAGGGGTGTGAGCCTGCCTGTTGAACAAGAAATCTTTCCTAGAGTATTCATTAGTTCATACCCGTAACAAAATTGACCAGCAGGTCAGTGTATTGAGCATCATTGATGAATAGCTTGCTTGAACCCTGCATCATATCGGCCAGAAATTCACTCTCGTCGCCACGGTTGATTTCCTCCTGAATAAACTGCCGCACATAATCCAGCGCGGCTCCCGGCGCCAATGACGAGAGGTCGCGACCTGCCAGGCGACCGCCAATAGTTCCCATGTCCAGGTCCCCCTCGTACAGGGTCGGGTCGTCGTAGACCCGCATGTCGTTACCATCTAACTCAACATAATGGTGCATCGCATAGGCCGCGTCCGGGGCATCCGTTCGTTTGTAGTGCTTTCGATCACGCCAACTAATGATCTTGAGCATGATCAGGACGGCAGGGTGAGGTACTTTCAGGATGAGAACAGGATCCTCCGAGACCTGGCACGCTATTGCGGTATCGAGCGCTTCCTGAAAGCCAAGTATTGAGAGTTCGTTATCAGGCTCATCCGGCCAACGATACTTGCCGTCTTTGTTGGCGATTTCACCGAATGGAATGATATCGATCCAGAGCCGGGAGTCCGGCAGCTCGAGGCGGTGCCCGGATTTTGTCCGTGAGTACCCATGGTCTTCGACCAGGGATTTGGTGATTGTTTTGAAGGTATCCCAGCTGTCGACATGAATCGCGAAGTCGATATCAACAGTAGCGCGCTTGATCGGTAATCCGAATGCGGCGTGATAAACCATGTCTCGGGCGGTTGCTCCGACAATGAGCCAGTCAGCACCCACGGTGTTCGCGGCTGCCGAGATGTTGCTGTAAATGAATCGTGTAGCTGGATCAATCTTATTGGCGATCGATAGCGATGTACTTTTCATACAGCATCCTCGCCGTTTCAATGGTTCGATCGTCACCGATGGCCAGCAGATCCGCGTAGACCACGATAAAGGGGGCACAGCCTTCCCGGGTGGCATTTAATTCAGGGGGCCAAAAGGCCTTGAGCAACTCGATATTTCCATCGGGATCTTTTCGTAATTTCAACTTGGCCTGAACTCGGCCCGCGGGTGGATTAACATAAATGGTTGTTGTTTCCGGTCTGAGATAGCCGGTTATTTTTGCCGCGGCTATTTCACCGCCCCACCAGGCACCCAATTGCTCCAGGTTCATGTCCGGCCACTGGTCGGCGCCTGCCCCGGTGTATTTGCCGATGACCAATTTCTGGCGGGTTGTTTCTATATACGCGTCTGCCCACTTGTGGACGAGCTCGTCAAATTTTCTGAGCCGACGGTGACGACCGACTGTCTGCAAGAAGCCAAGCTCTCCAAGATCATTGAATACGTTTGTGATGGTTCCTAGGGCCACGCCCGTTACGTCGGCAATCTGTCGATATTTGGCGTTTAGCAGGGGCTGATCGTTGAGCAGTGCCAGAATGAGCTTCAGGCCAGCGGTTCGGAACGCGCGTGTCGGGGCTTTGGTCTTCCTTTGGCCTACTGTGACCTTTCGTCCCGTGATGTATACAAAAACATCTTCAAAGTTAATCAGCGCATTGCCAGCGGTATCGATATAGGGGATGTTTCTCTCAAAGAGAGTCTCGCCCATCTTGGGATTTACGTACTCGGTGGCGATGAGTGTTGGAAACTCCATCCTTCGCGTTTGGAGCATAATTTGCCCCAGGTTGGCGCGGTCTAATCGGCGTTTTACCTCGATCGCCCATGGGCCAACAGTGCGGCCGTTGGGCATTCTCAGGTGCAGGAGGGCATCTGGAGCGGTTTTGTCCATCGCCATAGCAGGCCTTTCCAGCTCCAGTCGAATACGGGTGGTTTGCTGAAAGGCCTCAATTGCTCGGTCAAGGATGGTCGGCTCTGTCGCGGTTCTTTCCATGTTTGTTCATAAATTATTAGTGTTCACTATGTGTGAATGCTTGATATTTATGAACACTAGGCTTTGCGTCAGGCCTTGTCAAGGTAGTTAAGAACAGGAGCTATATTTAATAAATACCAATAAGATCATATATTATATGGCTTAATTCTGAAATATAAGAATTTAAAAATCTCTTTTTTCATTTTATGCGTTCATTATTTTAGCTTGTTCATGATTATTGAACATTGATAAATAATGAACAACGATGGGTTTTCCGAGCTGGCAGGCTGAAAACTATAGTTCCCTCGAAGCCCGAGCGGAAAAGGGGCGGAGTGATTAAACTTTATACAGCCACCACAGCTGCAATATGGCACGTAAAATGAAACTCATTGGTCTACTGATAGTCTTCGGCATTGGTTTTTACATCTATTCGCTATCGGCCCAGCAGCGAGCCGCCGCCGATTTGTGCGAGCAAAATCCTGCCGGTTCCCGGATTGTAAGCCTTACAAAACTGGAACGGTCCTATGGGCTCAAACTGATGGGGCCTATGGATATTAAGGACAAGCCGGGAACTCAAAGGGCCATATTTTGTGCAGCACTAACCATGTGCGATACCTCATGTACTCTGGAGATTCAGGATGGACGGGTAACGCGGTCCGATTACTCGAAGCTTTAATTCCTCTCGTGGTGGGAGATGGCGGAACTACTTGCAAAACTTTATATCGAGCCGTCATGGCAAGGTACGCTGGAAATCAGACTCCACGCGTCCGGTGATGTGGGCGGTAGCTTAAGTTGTGCCCGTACGGGTGCGCCTTATCAGCCATATGACGAAAAACCCGCGAACGAAAAACGGCAAGGTCACTGGAAGATTACGCTGTCCTCAAGGGAGATGGATGGTTTGCGACGTCGGCTCGAATCCACACGGGTTCCCCTGTCTTCCGGGAGTATTTTGGGGTGTGATGGCACCACGTACAGGCTCGAAGTCGGAAGTGGCGCGAACCGTGCGAAATATACTTGGTGGAACACGGTGCCCGAGGGGTATGAGCCGCTGGTCGAAATTGCCAGAGAGCTTGTCCGGCTCTCGGCGGTGAGGGACAGGGAGCCCGGTTTTTGTGCTTGAAGAATCGCCGAGGCGGGCATCGTACCTGGCGCCGCGAATGATGGCCGGGAAGTACTCTTGTCGCGTGCCCGCGAAGAATAAATCAGAGGTTCCCTAAGTGATGACTGCAACACTGGCAATGCTTGAGGAGCGTTTTGCCGTTAGCGGCCAGATCAGTTTTCGTGAGTTGGGTGATGGATTCATCATCATCGATATTCATAATGACCATTGCACCGCATCAATCGCCTTGCAGGGCGCACATCTGCTCTCTTGGACGCCGGCTAATGAGCAGCCGGTAATCTGGTTGTCAAAGGATGCACGCTTCACCGAAGGCAAAGCGATTCGCGGTGGTATTCCGGTTTGTTGGCCGTGGTTTGGTGCGCACGATAGTGAGCCTTCCTTTCCGGCACATGGTCTTGCCCGCACGGCACCTTGGGAAGTGGTCGGGACAGAGCGGCTCGATGACGGTGGAAGCCGTATCAGCTTTTGCCTGGACATGGACGGCAGCAATCCTATGTGGCCCTATCCGACCGCATGCGAATTGTGCGTGACCTTGGGCAACACGCTGGAGATGGCGCTTACCACCACCAATCAGGGTGCTGGAGCCATTGTGGTCGGGCAGGCATTGCATAGCTATTTTGCCGTCGGTGACATAGGCAAAGCGACGGTCCACGGACTGGATGGCCGTCCCTATCTCGACAAGCTCGATGGTTTCAAACGCCAGATACAGGAAGGATCGATTTCTTTTGACGCGGAAACGGATCGGGTCTACCTGCAAACCGCCGGCGAATGCCGCATTGAAGATCGGGAACTGAATCGCACCATCCACATTGAGAAGTCCGGTAGCGCCTCCACCGTCGTGTGGAATCCTGGGCGGGAGCGCGCCGCCGCTATGGGTGACTTGGGCGAAGACGGCTATCGCACCATGCTTTGCGTGGAAAGTGCCAATGCCGCCGATGATGTGGTGCGTATCGCCCCGGGCTGCTCAACCAGCCTGTCCGTGTGCTACCGGGTTAAGCACGGCACGAAGGATTTTAGTTGAGGGGTCCGCAGCGATTCGCCTAGCACACGCTTCAATATGAGTTGGCTTGAGTTAACGACGGCATCGGGCGCCAGTTTTGCGCTCATATTTGCCGCTGAAATCGGGGATAAAACCCAGTTGGTATGCATGATGCTTGCCGCCAGATACAGGGCCTTGCCCGTTATGTGCGGTTCTGCTCTCGCTTTTATCTTGCTCAACACCCTGGCTGTGATCTTTGGGACAACCATCGCCAACTGGATTCCCGAGATTTATGTTTATTCTGCGGTGGCCATTTTATTTGCTGCCTTCGGGGTGCATGCATTACGCATGGAAGATGAGGCCGCTGATGTGAAGGCGGCGATACGCAGCCACGGAAGTATATTGGCGGGCACCTTCGTGCTTATAACGATTGCCGAGTTTGGCGACAAAACTCAATTGGCCGTCGTGGCTTTAAGCAGCACCAGCCCGGCAGTTGCGGTTTGGGTCGGTTCTACCCTGGCCTTGATAACAACCTCAGCGCTCGGGGTATGGGCGGGTCGAACACTATTGCAAAGAATACCGATTACCTTGCTTCATCGGGTGAGTGGTGTGATTTTCATCTCCCTGGCCCTGTTTGCCGCCTACAAAATTTACTCGCTGTATTAGTAATCGTTTCGCCGTCATACGGCATGCTTTGTTTCAGGCTGGCAGTTGGCTGGCATCTGCGCCTCATTCAGCCTGAATTTCCGATCTTTCCCGGACACCGGGCATGTGAATGACAAGGAAACGGCGACCAGAGCCAGGTCTTCGCTTTGTTCACCGTCGCCATACAGGCGATCGCCGATGACGGGGAAGCCGGCACTAGCGAGGTGCTTTCTAATCTGGTGTTTGCGACCGGTTTCCAGGTGGATGTCCAGCCAGGAACGATTTTCAGTGGCCGAGTATTTGCGTAATCGGATATGGCTGATCGCGGGCTTGCCCTGCAGCGGCTGGCGGATAGTGGTAACCGGGGAATCCTGGGGAAACTGGCCCATGACACAGGCGCGGTAATGTTTTTCTATTTCACGCTGGCGGAACATGCGTGACAGGGTGGCGGCCATGGATTTGCTGTGGGCGATTAACATCAGGCCGGCGGTGGCCCGGTCCAGACGGTGTACGCCAAAGGCGGGCCTTTGCGGTTGCAGATGTTGTTCCACCCAGCGTTGGATGGTGCAGTGGTCGCCCCATTTTGAACCCTGGGAGAGCATGCCACGCGGTTTGAACCAGATGCTGTATTGGCCTTCGTCAGCGACCAGTTGGGCCGTTGCCGGGATGGCTTCCAATACCTGGGGATTGTAGTAAAAATCGAGAATGTCTCCCTCGGCCAGTATCTTGCTGGCGCGTCGCAGGCGCTGGCAGTATTTGTTGCGTGTCAGCCATACGGCACCTTTTTGCATCGCCGCCTTAATCCCTTGCCTGGATAAATCACTGGCCTTGGCCAATAGGTCAACAGCCTTGCTGTCATCCTTACTGACTTCAATGTGGAAATACTGTGCTTTGTCGTTCACAGGGTGAATAAACGGTCTGCCCGGCGACACGGTGCCGGCCTCAGGAGGATGGTTGTAGTTCCTCAAGGAGTTCACGCATCAGCCGGTTGTTGTGATCGAGGACAATGAGCTGGGCCCGGAACAGGGCGTAGAGTTCCAGTGCGGAGATGGCGCCAATAACCACAAGGCCGGGGACGGTGAGGCCTATCACCATCAGGGCAATTCCGGCACCGAAGACCGCGAGATTCATCAGGCCACGAAACCACTTGCCCAGATAAAAGTGGTGCAGGCCGGCGATGAACAGGTAGTTAAGTACCGCGTAGGTGTCCGGGTCACGGACCGCTTTGCCAAAGTGACGATGAAAGCGCTGGCGCTGGTCGTCAGGCAGGGTGCGCACCTGCTGGCGCAGGGCCTCGGTTTCCGCGGCTATTTCGTCGCTATCGAGCATCAACAGTGTGGGGCTATTCGCGGCCCAGGGTGATGATGACTGTTTCCCGGTTCCAGAACAGCCAGAAGCGACGGCTTTCTATAACCTGAAATACCAGCTGCCAGCCCGCCGCAGCCTCTTCATTGAGGGTGGCCTCCAGTTTCTGAATGGGCATGCCTGATGCGCCGAGAAACAAAGTGCCGAGTGCGCCTTCGGAAACGATCATTACCTTGTATTCCTTGAATGCCATGATTCTCTCCTGTGATGGTCGGTGGGCATGTTAACCGGCAGGCAATTTATCCGCCATGCGGCGCAGTAGCAGCGCGCCCATTGCGACACCCGCACCAAGGGTCATGAAGGCGATTCCCCAGGATGTGATTGTGGTGCCGCCACCCGTGGCATCCAGTACCAGCCCCATGGCCAGGGGAGCCAGCGATGCGCTGGCAAAGCCGAACAATGACTGGGCGGCCATGGCGGAGCCTTGCAATGCGGGAGGCGCGCTGAGAATGACCCCGGTATGGAGTGCAGCGGATTCGCCCTGGGCAAGAAACAGGTAAAACACGGCCAGTATTGCCACCCAGTGATAGGGCAGACCGGCGGTAAAGCCGAAAGCCATGGCCATCAGCGCCGAGGAGAACATGATGAAGGTGATGATCCGCCTGCGCCCGAAGCGTAGCGCCAGCTCCGCGCCTCCCACGCTGGCCCACATGGCAATCAGGCCTCCGATGGCCGCTACGGTGGCCGGGGGCCAATAGCTGGCGCCCTCCGGTTGCAGGGTGATGCAAAAGGCAAGAAAGGCAACCAGCCAGGAACGCAGGCCAAACAGTTCCCACATGTGGGCGGTGTAGGCGAGCGTGTAGGCAAAGGTGGTGGGATTGCGCAACACGGGCCGGAAGTCGAGCAAGTGGGCGGGGCTGGCATTTCGGGTGATCCGGGATCCCGGGCGGAGTATCCAGAGAGCCAGCAGCAGGGCGAGGCAGGAGCCCGCGGCGGCGGTGGTGAAGGCGGTCTGCCAGCCGTAGCTCTGGCCCAGCCAGCCGCTGACAAAAAAGGAAAGACTCATGCCCAGGCTGAAGGTGGCGGTATAGAAGGAGATGGCGCGTGCCCTGGCGGTCCCCTCCAGTCGATCCACCAGTGCCTTAAGCCCGGGAATGAAGGTGCCGGCGAGGGCCAGTCCGCCCAGAGCGCGAAAACCGAGTGCACTCCAGAAGCCGCTGGCATAGCCGGCGAATCCGAGTGCTGCCAGGGCGCTCAAGGCGGCGGAAACGAGATAGATGCGGCGCCCGTCCACGCGGTCGGTCAGGCTGGCCAGTACCGGCACCGCAAGGCTGTAGCCGCCAAAGAAAACGCCGTTAATCCAGCCGGCCTCGGTGTGGGTGAGCTGCCACTCGTTGATGAACTGCGGCAACAGCGCCGGGAAGGTGAATACACTCACCATGCCGATAACCTCGGCAAGACACATCAATGCGATCAGACGGAAGGGCGACATGGGCAGAGCATAGCTTTTCCGTCGGCATCGATCCCAAACGCGCGAGCCTCGGAAAGATGTACAATGGCCGGTTCAGTTGCCATGTGTCGAGGACCCTGTAACGGGGCGCCGGGCACTTTATGAGGAAAGTTAAGTTGCGGGAAACACTGCGGAATATCGCCATTATCGCTCACGTGGATCATGGTAAAACCACTTTGGTGGATTGTTTGTTGCAGCAGTCGGGAATACTCGGCGAGCGGGCGCGGCCGGTAGAGCGGGTGATGGATTCGGATGATCTGGAGCGCGAGCGCGGTATCACCATCTTCTCCAAGAACACCGCCATCACCTGGGGCGAGTACCGAATCAATATCGTCGATACCCCCGGACACGCGGATTTTGGCGGTGAAGTGGAGCGGGTGTTGTCCATGGTGGACGCCGTGCTGCTGTTGGTGGATGCGGTGGATGGGCCCATGCCCCAGACCCGTTTCGTGACCTCCAAGGCCTTTGCCCAGGGCTTGGTGCCCATCGTGGTGATCAACAAGGTGGACCGCGAGGGCGCGCGCCCGGATTGGGTGCACGATCAGGTTTTTGACCTCTTTGACCGTCTGGGTGCCACTGAAGAACAGCTGGATTTCCCGGTGATCTATGCCTCTGCTATTGGCGGATATGCCAGTACCGATGGCGAGGTGAAGGGCAAGAATATGCAGCCCTTGTTCGAGGCCATTGCGAAATATGCTCCGCCACCGCAGGTAGACCCGGATGGCCCGTTGCAACTGCAGATCAGTACCCTCGATTATTCCAGTTATGTGGGCGCCATAGGCATTGGCCGTATCCGGCGTGGCAAGCTGGCACGTAATACGGCTGTCATCCTGGTGGACTCGGAGGGCAGCGAGCGCCGGGGCCGTGTGCTCCAGGTCATGCATTCAGAGGGTCTGGAGCGCGTCGAGGTGGATGAGGCCGAGGCGGGGGATATCGTGGCCATCTCGGGTATCGAGGGCCTGCGCATCTCTGACACCCTGTGTGATCCCGAGCAGGTGGAGGCCTTGCCCGCACTGGTGGTGGATGAACCCACCGTGCAGATGGGTTTCCAGGTGAATAATTCACCCTTTGCCGGGCTTGATGGCAAGTTTGTCACCAGCCGCCAGATCCGTGAGCGCCTGCAGCGTGAGCTGATTCACAATGTGGCACTACGGGTAGATGACACCGAGGACCCGGATCGTTTTCTGGTCTCGGGTCGGGGTGAGTTGCATCTCTCTATCCTCATCGAGAATATGCGTCGTGAGGGCTATGAGCTGGCGGTATCGCGCCCCCAGGTGGTGACCCGGGAAATTGATGGCAAGCGCTGTGAACCCTATGAACAGCTTACCGTGGATGTCGATGTCAGCAGTCAGGGTGGGGTGATGGAACTGTTGGGTGCCCGCGGCGGTGAACTGCGCGGCATGGAACCCGATGGCCGTGGCCGGGTGCGCCTGGATTACCGTATTCCCGCCCGCGGTTTGCTCGGCTTGCGTAGCGAGTTTCTCAGTGCCAGCTCTGGCAGCGGCCTGATGTATCACATCTTTGCCGATTACGCGCCGGTGGCGAGCGGTGATCTGGGTGGACGGCGTAATGGTGTGCTGATCTCCAATGGCAAGGGCAAGGCAGTGGGCTTTGCGCTATTTAACCTGCAGCAGCGCGGCAAGATGCTGGTGAGCCCGGGTGTGGAGATTTATGAGGGCATGCTGGTAGGCATCCACTCGCGCGGTAACGATCTGGTGGTGAATGCCCTGAAGGGCAAGCAGCTGACCAATGTTCGCGCCTCTGGTACCGATGAAGCCATCATCCTCACGCCGGCGGTGCGCATGAGCCTGGAGCAGGCCATGGAATTTATTGCCGATGACGAGTTGGTGGAAGTCACACCGCAGCACATCCGCTTGCGTAAACGGTACCTGTCCGAAATTGATCGCAAGCGGCAGGCGCGCGCAGCCAGCTGAGTCTGGCCGCGGTAGTCCATGATCGGGTTGTTGCAGCGCGTCAGTCGAGCGCAGGTGACGGTGGGTGAAAAGACCGTCGGTGCTATTGATGCCGGGCTGTTGGTGTTTCTGGGCGTGGAAAAGGACGACGGTGAGGCCGAGGCCACGCGTTTGCTGGAGCGCCTGCTGGGCTATCGCGTATTCGCTGATGCCGACGGCAAGATGAATCTCAGCCTGCGGGACACGGGGGGTGGCCTGCTGCTGGTGCCGCAGTTCACGCTGCCGGCGGATACGCGCAAAGGTATGCGTCCGAGTTTTACCCCAGCAGCTCCGCCCGAGCAGGGGCGGGCACTCTTTGACACGGTTGTTGCTGCGGCACGGGATTGTCACCCGCGCGTGGCAGCGGGCCGGTTTGGTGCCGACATGCAGGTGGAACTTATCAACGATGGACCGGTCACTTTCTGGCTTCAGACAGTGGCCGCGGCGCGATGAAATAGAACAGGGCCATCTGGCAGAAAGGCCCTGAAGTTACGTTACAATTAGCCGTTTAATTTCGACTTAGGATAGACAGCAGGACTATGGCTTTGAAAGCACACAATCTCACACATCTGAAACAGCTCGAAGCAGAGAGCATCCACATCATGCGCGAGGTGGTTGCCGAGTGCGAGAAGCCGGTGATGATGTATTCGGTGGGCAAGGATTCAGCGGTGATGGCTCATCTTGCCCAAAAGGCCTTTGCCCCGGGCAAGCTGCCCTTTCCGCTGCTGCATGTGGACACCACTTTCAAATTCGGCGAGATGATTGAATTTCGTGACTGGTTTGCCAAGCATATCGGTGCGGAACTCATCGTCCACACCAATGAGAAGGCGTTGGAGCAAATCGGTTCCTATGACGATTGGAGCTGTTCTTTGTGCGCAGACCTGCTCAAGACCCAGGCGCTGGTGGAAGTGCTGCAGGAGCACGGCTTTGATGCCGCCTTTGGTGGTGCGCGTCGCGATGAGGAGAAGTCCCGCGCCAAGGAGCGAATCTTTTCCTTCCGTGATCGTTTCATGCAGTGGGACCCGAAAAACCAGCGGCCGGAGCTGTGGAATGTCTACAACACCCGTCACGCTGAGGGCGAATCCTTCCGGGTGTTTCCCATCAGCAACTGGACCGAACTGGATATCTGGAATTATATCCACGAGGAGAAAGTGCCACTGCCGTCCCTCTATTTTGCCAAGGAGCGTCCGGTTATTCGCCGCGATGGCATGTTGATATTCGCCGGCGAGCTGAATCAGCCTCGTGAAGGCGAGAAGGTGGAGATGGTGACTTGCCGTTTCCGCACCCTGGGTTGTCAGCGTTGTACTGGCGCGGTGGAATCCGATGCCGATGATATCCTCAAGATCGTCGAAGAGACCATGGTGGCGCGTAACAGTGAGCGCGAGCATCGGGCGGTAGATAAAGACCGCGAAGGGTCTATGGAGGAGAAAAAGAGAGAAGGATATTTTTAGGGAATCCTTCATCCGCTCCCATCTTGCGTCTCGTACCCACCCGAAACTTTTTTAATAGTTACTAAACACCATGACCCATACCACCCCAGAAAATATCACCAGCCTGCACGAGCAGGATGAGCACAAGGATCTGCTGCGCTTAGTGACAGCCGGCAGTGTCGATGACGGCAAGAGCACCCTCATCGGTCGCCTGCTGTTTGAATCCAAGGGCATCTACGAGGACCAGCTGGAGGCGGTGCGTTCGGCTTCTGGTCAAAAGGGGTCTACTCAAGGCGATCTGGATCTGGCGCTGGTAACCGACGGGCTCAAGGCCGAGCGTGAGCAGGGCATTACCATTGATGTGGCCTATCGCTACTTCTCCACCCCGCGGCGCAAATTCATCATTGCCGATTCACCCGGACACGAGCAGTACACCCGCAATATGGTGACCGGCGCTTCTACTGCCAACCTTGCCATCATTCTTATCGATGCCAGCCAAGGGGTATTGACCCAATCCCGGCGCCACGCCTTTCTTGCCTCGCTGTTGGGCATTCCCCATGCGGTGATCACCATCAACAAGATGGACCTGGTGGATTTCTCGGAGAAGGTTTACGACGAGATCGTGGCAGACTTCCGGGAATTCTCCGCCAAGCTGGATATCCAGGATCTCACCTTCATCCCCATCTCAGCGCTTACCGGGGACAATGTGGTGGAACGGGGCGAGAATATGCCATGGTACGAGGGCACCACGCTGCTAAATCATCTGGAGACGGTGCATATCGCCTCGGATCGCAACCTCATCGATTTGCGCCTGCCGATTCAGTATGTCTCGCGTCCGCATTCGGATTTCCGAGGTTATATGGGCACCCTGGCCTCGGGCATTATCCGGGCTGGTGATGAAGTCATGACCCTGCCTTCGGGCAAGCGATCCTCGGTGACTCAGGTCATTGGCCCGGATGGTCCTTGTGAAGAGGGTTTTCCGCCCTTGCCAGTGACCGTGACCCTGGCGGATGAAATCGACATCAGCCGTGGCGATATGCTGGTCCATGTACACAACACGCCGCAGGTGGATCGCGATTTTGAGGCAATGGTGGTGTGGATGGCGGAGGAGCCTATGGACACCCGTCGCCAGTACACCATTAAGCATACGAGTCGTCTCAGCCCGGGACAGATCTCGAAGATTCGCTATCGCATCGACGTTAACACCCTGCATCGTCTGGATGCCACGACGCTGGAGTTAAACGAGATTGGTCGTTGCACGGTGGAGGTTGCCCGCCCGCTGGCTTTCGACCCTTACCGCGAGAATCGCACCACGGGCGCCTTTATTATTATTGACCGGGTGACCCACAACACCGTCGGCGCGGGCATGATTCTGGATCGCAAGCCGGGTGAGCGGGAGTTGGAGGCGCATCATCGGGTCACTGAGACCCGAGCCCGTCACCTGCAGCTTGACCGCAGTCTGGTGCCGCTGGAGGAGCGTAACGCCCGCAGTGGGCAGCGGCCGGTCACGGTTTGGCTTACCGGCCTCATGGGCTCGGGCAAGAGCACCATCGGTTGCGCGCTGGAGCGCCGGCTGTTTGATGATGGCCGTTTGGTGACTCTGTACGACGGCGAGAATACCCGTCTGGGACTCAACAAGGACCTGGACTTCACTGCCGATGATCGCGCCGAGAACGCCCGGCGTGCTGCAGAGGTGGCCAAGCTGTTCAACGAGGCCGGGATGATCAGCGTCTCCACCCTGCTTTCACCCTGTGATGAGGATCGCAAAATTGCCTGCTCTATTGTTGGCGAAGATCGCTTTATCTTGATCTATTTGTCGACGCCGGTGGAGGTATGCAAGGAGCGGGCACCGCATCGCATCTACGAAAAGGCAGAGAACGGGGAAATCAAGGTCTTTCCGGGCGTGAATGCCCCTTATGAGGTGCCGGAGTCACCGGATCTGGTTCTGCCGACCCACGAAATTTCAGTAGCGGAAAGCGTCGATCGTATCGTTACGTATCTGGAAGAACGCGGAGTTTTCGAGGCTTAACAGGCCGAGAAGCCTCAGTACCAAAGCATCGTCACACCGGAGCCGGCCCCATACGGGGCTGGTGACTGATTACCAGCGAAATAAAACCCACTTATTGATTAGGAAATCCGGGCTCAGTTCGCTCTGCCGGGTTTCCAGTTCACCGTCTCCATCCGCATCCACCAGGTAATAGATCGGGGCATTCTTTGGGACCACTTTAACGGCCCGCAGGCGACCGTTGACCCGGTACTCATGGATGGTCTCCTCCTTGCGCTGGATGATGATGACCTCGGGTTCCATGACCTCCCCGCTCTGTACGCGTTGCGGCAGGGGCGGCGGTTCCGGTGCTGCTTCCAGGGCCGCGCCATCGCCCGCGACCGCCTGGAGAGAAAACAGCATGCCGGCGGCAAGGGATACAATTATCTTGTTTTTCAACATGGTCCAGTCTTTGATTTTGGCAACCTGGTGATTATTAAAGTTGTCGCAGAATTTCGCGTTCCGCGGCCGATGGCTCGAAGCCACGACCCTCATAGTGTGAAAAGATAGCATCCACGACTTCCTGAGGTTTGTCTACCAACTGAAACAGATCCAGATCCTCGGGTGCAATGGTGCCTTGCGTCACCAGGGTTTGCTTGAACCAGTCGAGCAGGCCCTCCCAGAATTCTGTACCCACCAGAATGATCGGGATGCGGCGGGTCTTGCCGGTCTGCACCAGGGTCAGGATTTCGGCCATTTCATCCAGGGTGCCGAAGCCCCCGGGCAGTACCACATAGGCTGAGGCATACTTCACGAACATGACCTTGCGCGAAAAGAAATGGCGGAAGCTGAGCGCGATGTCCTGGTACGGGTTCCCTTGCTGTTCCTGGGGAAGCAGGATATTAAGCCCGATACTGAGCGATTTGCCGGCGTGGGCGCCACGGTTTGCAGCCTCCATAATGCCAGGCCCGCCACCGCTGACTACCGAGAAGCCGGCGTCAGAAAGTAGCCGGGTGATCTTTTCGGCAAGTTGATAATAGGGGTGTTCGGGGGCGATGCGCGCAGAACCAAAAACACTGACAGAGGGACGTATGCAGGCGAGTCGCTCGAAACCTTCGACAAACTCCGCCATGATCTGGAACACTTTCCATGACTCCAGAGTGAGGCTCTTGTCATCCATGGACTGCAGGCGGGGACGTGGCGGTGCTGCGTGTTCTTTCGTTGCTTTCATAATTACCTCGGTCGGGGAGGCGGATACGCCTCCGACAAGGCCTCTTTTTAGCACACTTCAAGCTCATTACCATGGCTAAATGCTTCATTCTCGTCGACGGTTCTTCCTTTCTATACCGCGCCTTCCATGCCTTGCCGGCGCTCACTAATTCCAAGGGCCAGCCTACCGGGGCAATCTACGGGGTGGTGAATATGTTGCGCCGTCTGCTGGCGGACTATGAGCCGGATTATGTCGCCGTGATCTTCGACGCCAAGGGCAAGACTTTTCGCAGCGATCTGTATCCGGAATACAAGGCGCAGCGCCCGCCCATGCCCGAGGAGCTGGTTTCCCAGATAGCGCCACTGCACGCCATCGTGCGTGCCATGGGCTTGCCCCTGCTGGAGGTGGCGGGGGTGGAGGCAGATGATGTGATTGGCACCTTGAGCCGCCAGGCGGAGCTCGCCGGGCTGGACACCCTGATGGCCACCAATGACAAGGATATGGCCCAGTTGGTGAGTCCCGCCATCGCTATGCTCAATGCCATGAATGGTGGGCTGATGGATGTTGCCGGGGTAGAGGCCAAGTTTGGTGTGCCGCCGGAGCGGATCATCGATTATCTCAGCCTCATGGGGGACACCGCCGATAATGTTCCCGGAATTCCCAAGGTGGGGCCGAAGACCGCGGCCAAGTGGTTACAGAGTTGGGGCTCGCTCGACGAGGTGATTGCCAATGCCTCCGAGATTGGGGGCAAGGTGGGCGAGTCCCTGCGGGAAAATCTGGGGCAGTTGCCGCTGTCGCGGGAACTGGTAACCATCAAATGTGATGTGCCGCTGGAGCTCGCCCCGCTGGAGTGTGTTCGCCAGGCGGCAGATGTCGGGGTATTGCGGCAACGTTATGCCGAACTGGAATTCAATACCTGGCTTGCGGAATTGCCGGAGGATGATGGAGCACCGCCGGAACCGCCGGTGGAGCCACCGGAGATTGTTTACGAAACGGTACTTGATGAAGCAACTCTGGAGCAGTGGCTGGAGCGCCTGCAGGCCGCCGAGTATTTCGCCTTCGATACCGAGACCACCGGTCTGGATTATATGTCGGCGGAGATTGTCGGGCTTTCCTTCTCGGTGGTGGATGGTGAGGCAGCCTACGTGCCGCTCGCCCACGACTATCCCGGGGCTCCGGCGCAACTGGACCGGGAAACCGTACTCCGGCGCATGCAGCCGCTGCTGGAGGACCCGGCGGCGGCCAAGGTCGGCCAAAATCTGAAATATGATATGAGCGTGTTGGCCCGTTATGGTATTGAACTGCGTGGCATTCGCCATGATTCAATGCTGGAATCCTACGTGCTCGACAGCGTCTCCACCCGCCACAATATGGATGCCCTGGCCCTCAAGTATCTCAGCCATGCCACTATCCATTTCGAGGATATTGCCGGCAAGGGCAAGAAGCAGCTCGGCTTTAACGAGATCGACCTGGAGATCGCGGCACCCTATGCCGCCGAGGACGCCGATATTACCGGTCGTTTGCACCGCGCTCTGTGGCCACGGCTACAGCAGACGGCCGCGCTCCAGGAGCTCTATGAGGAGCTGGAGATACCACTGGTGCCAGTGCTTTCGCGCATGGAACGCACCGGAGTGATGGTGGATGCGGAGGCTTTGCGGGAACAGAGTGCCTCCCTTTCACGCCGGATTCTGGCCTTCGAGGAACAGGCTTTTGAGCTGGCCGGTCAGCGTTTTAATCTGGGCTCCCCCAAGCAGATTCAGGGCGTGCTTTATGACGGTATGGGCCTGCCGGTGCTGTCGCGCACCCCCAAGGGACAGCCCTCCACCGCCGAGTCGGTGCTGCAACAGCTGGCCGAGGATTTTCCGCTGCCCAAACTGATCCTCGAACATCGCAGTTTGAGCAAGCTGAAATCCACCTATACCGATGCCCTGCCGTTACGTATTCACCCTTTAACCGGTCGGGTCCACACCTCTTACCATCAGGCGGTGACCGCCACCGGCCGGCTTTCCTCCTCGGAACCCAATCTGCAGAACATCCCCATCCGTACCGCCGAAGGGCGACAGATCCGCCAGGCCTTTATCGCCCCCCCGGGATATCGCCTGCTGGCGGCGGACTATTCCCAAATCGAGCTGCGCATCATGGCCCACCTGTCGCAGGACCCGGGTTTATGCACTGCCTTTGCCGAAGGGGCGGACATTCATCGGGCCACCGCTGCCGAGGTCTTTGATACCTCGCCGGAAGAGATCTCTACCGACCAGCGCCGTAGCGCCAAGGCCATTAACTTTGGCCTCATCTACGGCATGTCTGCCTTTGGTCTGGCACGTCAACTCGGCATCGAGCGGCGTGAGGCGCAGGCCTATATCGACCTTTATTTTGCTCGCTACCCCGGCGTACAGGACTTTATGGATCGTACCCGGGAGGCCGCACGCGAGCAGGGCTATGTGGAAACGCTCTACGGGCGGCGCCTCTATCTGCCGGAGATCCGGGCGCGTAATGCGCAACGGCGCCAGTACGCGGAGCGCACCGCGATCAATGCACCCATGCAAGGTACTGCCGCGGATATCATCAAGCGGGCGATGATTGGACTGGACCGCTGGTTGGCCGATGATCCGGTGGACGCACGCATGATCATGCAGGTGCATGATGAACTGGTCTTTGAGGTGGCCGAGAGCGACCTGGAACAGGCCCGGGAGAGCATTGCCCGCCGGATGGAGGCCGCGGGTGATTTGTCGGTGCCACTGCTGGTGGATGTGGGTACCGGCCTGAACTGGGACGAGGCCCATTGAGAGTGGTAGGATTAGCCGCCATTCCCACTGTTCAAAAAACAATCAGGATCCTGACATGTTGTTGATACCAGCCATCGATCTCAAGGGCGGAAAGTGTGTACGCCTGCGCCAGGGGCGTATGGACGACGAAACAATTTTTTCCGACAACCCGCTAGATGTTGCCCAACGTTGGGTGGATGCCGGGGCCAAACGGTTGCACATCGTGGATCTTGACGGCGCCTTCAAGGGGGAGCCGAGAAATGCCGGGGTGGTGCACGAGATCGTCGAGCAGTTCCCTGATATCCCGGTACAGATAGGGGGTGGAATTCGCGATGAGGAAACCATCGAAAGCTATCTGAATACCGGTGTGCGCTACGTAATTATTGGCACCCAGGCGGTGACGGCACCGCATTTTGTAGCCGATGTCTGTGCCGAGTTTCCCAGTCACATAATCGTTGGTCTGGATGCCCGGGACGGCAAAGTGGCGACCGACGGCTGGTCCAAGCTCTCCCACCATGATGTGGTAGATATCGCCCAGCACTTCGAGCACGACGGGGTCGAGGCCATTATCTATACCGACATTCATCGTGACGGCATGATGCAGGGGGTCAATGTGGAGGCCACCGTGGAACTGGCGCGGGCGATACACATTCCGGTCATCGCGGCGGGTGGTGTCACCAGCCTGAACGATGTGCAGGCACTGCTGGACGTGGCGGATAACGGTATTGAGGGAGTGATTACCGGCCGGGCCATCTACGAGGGTACGCTGGATTATGCCGAGGGCCAGAAACTGGTACTCGGGGCCGAGGCCTAGGGGTGTGAGTCTGGCAAAGCGGATCATTCCCTGTCTGGATGTGGATGCGGGTCGGGTAGTCAAGGGGGTGCAGTTCGTCAATATCCGTGATGCCGGGGATCCGGTGGAAGTTGCACGCCGCTATGATGCCCAGGGTGCAGACGAAATTACCTTCCTCGATATCACCGCCTCATCCGATGACCGCGAAACCATGGTTCATGTGGTGGAGGAAGTGGCCAGTGAAGTGTTCATTCCTCTCACCGTCGGCGGGGGTATCCGCTGCGTTGAGGATATACGACGGATGCTCAATGCCGGTGCCGACAAGGTAGGAATCAATACCGCTGCGGTGCACCGTCCCGAGTTGGTACGCGAGGCCGCTGACCGGGTAGGGTCCCAGTGCATCGTGGTGGCCATTGACGCCAAGCAGGTGGAGCATGGGCCGACACCACGCTGGGAGGTCTTTACCCACGGTGGACGCGAGCGTACCGGAATTGATGCGGTGGCCTGGGCCTTACGCATGGCCGAGTTGGGAGCGGGAGAGATCCTTTTGACCAGCATGGACCGGGATGGTACCCGGGATGGCTTTGATCTTGCCCTCACCCGGGCCGTGGTGGATGCGGTGCCGGTACCGGTGATCGCCTCCGGTGGTGTGGGCAATTTGGGACACCTCGTGGATGGCGTCAAAGAGGCGGGTGCGGATGCCGTCCTGGCCGCCAGCATTTTCCACTTTGGTGAGTTTACCGTGGGGCAAGCCAAGAAAGAGATGGCCCAGGCAGGTATCGAGGTACGTGCCTAGGAGTCTGTCGGATTTAGGCGTCCGTAGCGAGGGGAAGCCATATTGAGACAGACTCCTAGCCAGAGTTTCTGGCCTAAAGCCTTCTATATTGCGGAACACTTCTTTACCATTGGCAACGGTTCGCGGGCAAAAGCCTTGCTTTTGTCACCGGGCCTAGCCCTGTCGCTGCAAGGATAAGCCTTGGAACTCTACCTTGAAATCGCCGGCAACCAGATAGATGGTGCCCGGGATTATCAGGAAGATGCCTTTCTAACCACCTTCCTGGATGATGAGGAGGGTGGCGCCAATTCAGCTGCCCTGATCATCATGGCCGACGGCATGGGTGGGCATGCGGCTGGCAACATCGCCAGCAATCTGGTCGTCTCCACTTTCAATAAATCCTTCACTGGAAGTTTCGGTACCGATTCGGTGCTGGATAACCTGCGTGCATCGCTCGACAAGGCGAATGATGCGCTTGCAGCATCCGTACGCGAGACCCCGGCGCTGGACGGCATGGGTTGCACTTTGGTGTCCGCCTCCATCAGGCGGGGACGGCTGCGCTGGACCAGTGTTGGTGACAGCCACCTGTATCTGTTGCGTGACAAGGAGCTGAGCAAGATAAATGACGATCACAGTTACGGTGGCTATCTGGATCGAATGAAGTCCCAGGGCATGGAGATCTCTGCCGAGGCGGGTCTTTCACGCAATATGCTGATGAGCGCCATGACCGGTCAGGAGATCGCGGAGATCGATTGTCCCGATAAACCGACCCAATTACTGGCGGGCGATCGCCTGATTATTGCCAGTGATGGCCTGGATACCCTGAGCGCCGGCACCATCAGTCAGATGTCCGCCTGGTCTCCTAACACCAGGGAATGTGTGGATGCACTTCTGAAGGCTGTGGAAGATGCAGGCAAGCCACGTCAGGACAACACTACGGTGATTGTCATCGATGTTCTGGACCGGGGCACCACCGCGGCTACGGCATCGACTGCAGGGCATGGAACAGCTGCCTCGGGGGAACCTGACCACGAGGCCACTCAGCCCATCCGGCTGGATGAGCTGGTGGCAGAAGCCGAGGTAGAGGAGGTGGATTTTCAAGCTGCCGCTGAGCCTGCGGGACCTGGCATGAACAAGGCCATGGCAGGCGCAATTGCGGCGGTGGTCGTGCTGGGAGTGGGCGCGGCTGCGTACTATATGTTGGGCGTTGGCGAGAAACCTGCGACCACGATTCCGGCTCAGACGGTCAGCCAGCCAACGCCCGAAAAGATCGTATCCCCGATGCCCAAACCGGAGCCACCGGCTGCTGTGGTGGAGGTGCCGAAGGCGGTGAAGAAGGTGCTGAAGGTAGCCCCGAAACCCAGGGAAATCGTGCCGGAAGAACCGCGAGCGGTAGCCACTGCGATACCGGCGCGGGAGTTTCGTGACAGGCTTGCCAGTGGTGGACAAGGGCCACAGATGGTGAATATTCCCGCGGGTAGTTTTGAGATGGGTAGTGGCGGGCTTTCCACCGCCGTGGAAGAACGCCCGCGCCACACCGTTCGCTTGCCCGCCTTCGCCATGAGCAAGTATGAAATTACCTTTGCCGAATACGCACGTTTCGCCACTGCCACCAAGCGTCCGTTACCGGATAATCTTGCTCTCGATAAAGAAACCCACCCGGTTGTCTTCACTAGTTGGGATGATGCCCATTATTACGGCAAGTGGTTGTCCCGGGAGACGGGAAAAAGGTATCGCCTGCCCACCGAGGCGGAGTGGGAGTATGCGGCCGCGGGCGGCAGCGAAACACCCTATTGGTGGGGCTTTGAATTCAAGCAGAAAATGGCCCATTGTTTTGGATGTGGTACAGAGTTCGATCCACGCAAGCCGACCCGCGTAGGGCGCTTTATGGCAAACCCCTTCGGGCTCTACGATACCGCGGGCAACGTGTCGGAATGGGTGCAGGACTGCTATCACCTGAATTATCAGAATGCCCCCGTTGATGGCAGCAAGTGGGAAGGGGGGGAATGTTCGTATAGAATCTCACGCGGCGGTTCCTACGATAGTCCGCCAAAGTCTCTGCGGCACGCCAAGCGAACCAGGCTGAAGGCGGTAAATGTCTACAGTAACGTGGGTATACGGTTGGTGCGTGAGCGGTGATTCAAGTGGGAAGATTGATTTTGATATGTGTGTTTCGGGCGTGAGCCCGGTAGTTTTGATGTGATTCGTAACGTGGAGTATTAGCAATGGCTGAGCGGGAAACCGGAACCGTAAAATGGTTCAACAATTCGAAGGGTTATGGCTTTATCGAGCGTAGCGAGGGGGACGATGTATTTGTTCACTTTCGTGCAATACGGGATGACGGTAACGACGGTTACCGGACCCTGACAGATGGTCAGCAGGTGGAATTTACCGTGACCCAGGGTGAGAAGGGCCTACAGGCCGAGGACGTGGTCGGCATTTAGCTCTTTGATGTGTGCGGGGTGGTCTTGCCACCCCGTGAGTACATTAGTTTTATTGCCGCTATTGCCTGTGTCCGGCACACGCAGTGGTGGTCAGTGTTTTGTTTTGCCCCGTGTTTTCCACTTGAGCAGTAACCGCAGGTGGGACGCATAGCTATAAGGGGCAGCTGATAATTTCCCGCCCCCGGTCTCCAGGGTTTTTAGTGCCCGGGCATGAAGTGACGGGATGGGTATCAGGCGGGCAAGTTCCATCGTGCTGTCCACCAGCATGGCGGATGGCGAGGGGCTGGTGCTATCCGTGAGCATAGGCTCGCCCGGGCCCAGGCCGATTAGCGGATCCTCACCGCGTTGCCAACTCCCGTTCAGGTAAAAACGTTGCCATGCCTCCCGCAGGATTTTTTTCACTACGGGTGCGTCCTGAAGTGAAGTCTGTGCCTGGCCCCAGGACAGTAATCCGTGGGCCACATAGGCATAGTCTTCAAGGCTGGCGACACCATAGGATTTTCCATCTTTAGTCAGCGTCCTGAATAGTTGGCCATCGCTGCTGATATGGGCGAGGAGCCGGGTTCGCAATATTTCACCCGCCTGCCGATAGGTATCTCCGCTGGATCCCTTGGCCGCCCCGGCCAGAGCCGCCAGTACCAGGCCATTCCAGCCGCTAATTACTTTGTAATCCCGGGGCAGTTCCCTTTGACTGCGCACCGCATGCAAGCGTTTTCGTGCTGCTTGGAGTTGCGCCGCAGCCTGATCCGGGGAGAGGTTCAGGGCGTCCGCTGCCGCGCTGAGCGGGTATAACTGTAACGGCAGGAAGCCGGCGGGAAAGGGCGCCTCGGCACGGCTATCCCATAACCATTCCAGCAGCACTTGCTCTTCACGGGGCAGAACTCTCTGCAGTTCCTGTTTGGTCCACAGATAGTAGGCGCCTTCACGACTCGCGCTGTCCACCGCCGAGAGACTGGCTATAAAGCCGCCCTCCGGGGTACGCATATCGGCCAGCAGGAACTGCAGCGTGTCTTCGGCCACCGCCGCAAACTCAGGCTCTTTCAGGATTCTGGCTGCTTGCAGATAAAGCCGGGCGAGCAGGGCGTTGGTATAGAGCATTTTTTCGAAATGCGGAGTACGCCAGTAACGATCGGTGGTGTAGCGGAAAAACCCACCGCCAATCTGATCGCGTAATCCCAAGTTTGCCATCTGCCGGAGGGTGGTGCGCAGAAAAAGTTCAAGATCACGACCCGGGTGTTTGGCCTGGCTGTAAAGCAGTAGCTGCAGTTGGGGAATCGGGGGGAATTTTGCTCCCGGGCCAAAGCCGCCGTACTCCGTATCCGCCACACTCAGTAGTCTTGAGCGGACCAGGGTATGCAGCTCGTCCGCGTTCTGTGGCAGGGGTGGTCCGCTCGCCGATGGCGGCGTTTGCTGCATGAGGCGGGTATGTTCGGCAGCGGCACTTTTAAGGGAGGCCCGATCCTTTTTCCAGCCCGTGCTTACCTGATCCAGTAACTTGGAAAAGCGTGCTTTTGGCAGGTAGGTCATGCCATACAGCGGATGGCCTTCCGGGGTGAGAAATACGTGTAGCGGCCAACCGGCGTGGCCCTGGGTTTGACGCACGAAATCGAGCAGATAGCCATCCAGAGCCGGCTGTAACTCGCGGTCGATCTTGACGGGTATGAAGTGGCTATTGAGTTTGTTGGCGATGCCGGCGTCTTGATAGCTTTCTCGCTGAATGACGTGGCACCAGTGGCAGGAAAAATAGCCGATAGACAGAAACAGGAGCTTGTCTTCGCTTTGTGCCACCGCCATCGCTTTGCGGTCCCAGGCTTGCCAGTGCACCGGGTCTCCGGCGTGCAGCAGCAGATAGGGCGATGCCTGATCTGCAAGCCGGTTGTTGGCGGTTGCCAGACTGCTGAGGCCAAAAAGTAACAGGCCAATGAACCATGCCCTTGATGGGCGGCATTTTGTACTCACAAGAAAGGTCGCGCAGAAGCTCATGATTTAACGCCAACTTCGTCAAGGTAGCCTGTCATTGCTCTGGTCTCCGCTGCCAGGGAATGGCCGCCCATTGTGAGTCAGGCTAGCTGATGGCGGATTGAGGCATTTTGTCCGAGGTGAGAGACAGACGTTCCACCAGGTTGTTGAGAAACACCTTGTGAAAGCGTAACTGGCAAGCCAGCGAGGTGCGCTCGATAAGCGAGGTGCGAACTTTCATAACCGTGACTTCCGTCTTGGCCACAATGCCTACCGGGCGGACCTTTCCGGCAATAAAGCCACTTTCGCCAAAGCAGTCGCCGCGCTCCAGGGAATCCACGACGCGCTCGCCTTTCTGTACCACCACCGTTCCGGAGACGATGATATAAAAGGAGTTGTCCAGTTCTCCTGCCTCGAAGATGTCCGCACCTGCCCCGTATTCTTCCCAGCTCGTTGCCGTGATGACCTCCCAAATTTCTGCTACATCAAACTCCCGGAAAAATCGGAGTTCCTTGATGAGATTAAATTTCTCACGATTGGAAATTTCCTCTTCCGCCAGGTTCATTTCGTCGAACACCAGACTTAAATCACCCACCAGATCCATACAGGTTTGATAGCGTTTGGCCGGGTCCTTTCTAAGTGCACGATCGAGTATGGACTGGAGTACCCGTGGTACGTCCGGCCGTATTTCACGCAGCGGGGTATGGGCGATCTGGGTGATTTGATGAACGATGGCTGGAAGGCTGCGGGCAGCAAAGGGATGGCGCCCGGTGAGTAGTTCATACATCACTACGCCAATGGAGAAAATATCGCTTCGATTGGTAATTGCGCCATCCAGCATCTGCTCGGGGGACATATACAGCGGCGAGCCAACATGGCCATGTACCTGGGTTTCGGTGACATCCAGGTGAGTCAGCAGCGCGATA
Source organism: Gammaproteobacteria bacterium (assembly GCA_021773635.1). Lineage (GTDB taxonomy): Bacteria > Pseudomonadota > Gammaproteobacteria > HK1 > HK1 > JAJFJV01. Next base: position 27,783 of record JAJFJV010000029.1, read on the forward strand.
CCAAAGTCTCCGATCTTGACCTCGCGCTCCCGGGTGAGGAGGATGTTTTTAGGCTTGATGTCACGATGCACAATGCCTTTGCGGTGGGCGTGATCCAGGGCTTTGGCGCATTTGAAAATAATGCGCACCACATCATGGATGGGCAGTAGTACATCGGGCCGGCTGAAGCTGTGCAGGGTTTGCCCTCCCGCCACATACTCCATAACGATATACCAGACGTCGCCCTCAACGTTGGCGTCGTGGACCTCAATGATGTTGGGGTGCCGGAGCATGCCCGCGACCTTGGCCTCGTTGAAGAATAACTTGCGGCTGCGGGCGCCGTGCTGACTATCTCGCAGTTTTTCTTCGCGGGCGACCTTGATGGCAACTTTTCGTTCCCCGAAGGGGTCGTAGCCGAGGTAGACATCACTCATGGCGCCCTTGCCTATTTTGCGCAGGACGTCATATTTTCCGAGTGATTTATCTTTCAAGTTTTCCATGGGAGGTGCCGCTGTTGTATTACAGTGGGGCATTGGCAATATAGGTGATATTTCCGAGGCAGACCACTGTATCACCGTAAATAATGCAGGGGCTTTCGACGGCAGCGTGTTCGTTTTGGTGAGTCCCGGAGCCCGGATATTTATGCAGAATAAAGTCAATCTTCAGGTGTCAGCGCCTGGAACCCCCTCGCCGGCCGCCGGCTTCAGGCCTTTCGCCCTCGGTTTTCGCCCCTTCTTTCTACTCGCTGGCTTCACCGCAGTTTTTCTTTTGGCTTACTGGCTGGCCGTGCTGGCTCTGGGATTGCAACAGCCCGCCTATTACGGCGGTGTGGGCTGGCATGGTCACGAGATGCTTTTTGGTTTTGCGGCGGCGGCCATCTCCGGTTTCCTGCTCACCGCGGTGCGTAACTGGACCGGGCGAGACACCGTCAGTGGCTGGCCGCTGGCGGCGTTGGTGGCGGTCTGGCTGGCCGCCCGGGTGATGCCCTTTTGCCCGTGGTCACCAGGCTGGCTGCTTGCCGGTGTGGATCTCGCTTTTCTTCCGCTGGTGGGAATCTGCATTGCCCCCGCCCTGTTCAGTGGCAAGGCCCATAATCTGGTTTTTCTCCTGCTACTCGCCGTTTTTGCCGGTGCCAATGCCATGGTGCATGCGGATGCCCTTGGTTATGCCGTGGGCACTGCGGGTGCGGGCAATCGGCTCGCGGTCAATCTGGTGGTGTTTTTTGTAGTGGTCATTGGTGGACGAGTGATCCCTTTCTTTACGGAAAAGGCGATCGCAGACTTTCAGATGCCGGCCCATCCGCGCCTGGAGGGGATGGTGATTGTTTCCCTGATCGCCCTGATTGCGGCCGAGTTATTGGCCCCCCAGCCCCTGGTGATTGCCACTCTGGCGATTATCGTGGCACTTACCCAGGGCGCTCGCCTTGCCGGCTGGCATCACCGTGAAATGTGGTCACTCCCCATCCTCTGGGTACTGCACTTGGCTTATGCCTGGTTAATACTGGGTTTTGCGCTGAAGGCCCTGGCCGCTATCGGTCTGGTGTCCGAATTTATCGCCATCCATGCGCTTACGGTTGGCGGTGTGGGTACCATGGTGCTGGGGATGATGTCGCGGGTTGCATTGGGGCATACGGGGCGCGCCATAGAGGTGTTGCCAGGGATGGGTATAGCCTTCGTGCTTATCAACCTTGCCGCCCTGTTGCGGGTTTTCGGGCCGCTGGTGTTTCAGGAATCCTACACACGCTGGTTAATGGTCTCGGGCGGGCTGTGGATAGCCGCCTTTGGTCTGTTTGCCTGCATTTATACCCCCATACTCCTGCGGGCGCGGGTAGATGGTCGGCCGGGTTAGGGGAGCCGCGTGGCGCTAGAACGTCTGTTGCGTCGATATTCGGCCTACTACCGGGGCTGGTGTCAGGCCTTTGGAGATCACGAGATCTCGTCGGAATCCGATGAGGATATCAACTGGCTATTTGGAGAGGAAAATATCGGCCTCATTATGAGTCCGACCATCCGCAAGCGTTTCTTCCGTGAATTACTGGTCGGCAAACACGGTGCCCCGACCCTGGAACTGGCGGAGAATTATGCCCAGATCAATGAATTCAGGCACCAGGTGGATGCCGATGCGAGCCGCCTCGGGCTTGCCCGGCTAATCGCTCTGCTGGAGCAGGATCGGGATATCTTCCTTTTCCAGACTTACCATTTCTGTTATCCCGAGGGCACTCGTATTCTGACCTTTTCCACCCGTAAGCCGCTGATAATAATGTACAAGGAAGTGGGTCCAATGCAGGTGAGTATTCTCTAGTCAGCGATAAAACAGGCGAGTAATTCGCCTACCGTTTTACGATTTCCCCCATCACAGCTGATTTGACGGCGCACTGAAAACTGCACCAGTTTCGCCCTGTTATAGATTTGACGGGTGAAGGGTGTGTCATGATTGGAAATGAGCGTGCTGATACCCCGTTCAGTCATACGCTCCGCACAGTCAGCCAGTGCCAGCTGGTCCCCACTGGAAAAATCCCGTCCGTTATAGCCGGTGAAGTAGGCGGTGTCGCTGAGCGGTACATACGGAGGGTCGGCATACACTACCGCGCCACGCCTTGCCCGCGTCAGGGTTTTGCGAAAGTCCTCACAGATGAACCTTGTTCGCCGCGCACGATGATGGAACCTGCGCATGCCTTCCGCGGGAAAGAATGGACACTTATAGCGACCGAATGGAACATTAAATCTGCCCTTGGCGTTGTAGCGCATGAGGCCGTTGTAGCCGTGGCGATTCAGGTAAACAAATAGTGCCGATCGCAGAAAAGGGTCTTGTTCGGCGTTGAAAGTATCCCGCAGGTGATAGTAGACCTCCCGGTTGTTGTTTTTGGGGGTGAAGAGCGTTTCCACGTGGTCAATAAAGTTCTCCCCCGCTCGCTGTAAAACCTGGTAGAGAGTGATGAGATCGGGATTGGCATCGGCGATCAGGTTGTCTTTAAAGCCGGCATTCATAAATACTGCACCCGAACCCGCAAAAGGCTCGATAAGGCGTCTGCCAGGCGGCAGGCTGGCCATGATGCGTGGCAACAATCGGTATTTTCCACCCGCCCATTTGAGAAACGGGCGGGTGAAATCCGGCGAAGAGGAAGGTGCTGTCATGGATGCGACAGGGTGTCTCCTGAGGGCCTCTGTGTCTACGCCTATTCAGCGGAATCCTCAGGGAAAATTGTTTCATATTGCGGTATGTTGGGTGGGACAGTTTCGGCACGTACAGGCAAAATACTTTCAAGGGAGCGAATAATGAAAAAGCTGTTGATTATCGGCGCTATTGTCATCGTGATTGTTGTGGCGGCAGCACTCATCCTGCTTGGCAATATCAATACCCTGGTAAAAGAGGGTGTGGAACAGACTGCGCCGCTGGTGCTTAAAGCGCCGGTTGAATTGAAAAGTGTCGATATATCCGTATTTTCCGGGTCCGGTACGCTGAGTGGTTTCCGTGTCGGCAATCCCAAGGGTTACAAAACCGACTACGCCTTCAATATGGGGCGTTTGCAGGTGGAGCTGGATACCGCTTCCGTCACCTCCGACAAAATTCATATCAAGAGTGTGGTCATCGACGCCCCGGATATCGTGTTCGAGGGTGGCTTGAACAAGAGCAACCTGAGCCAGCTGCAAGCCAATGCCGAGGCCTTTGCTCCCAGTGGGGGTGACAAGGAGGCGGGTTCTGCCGACGGCGCGGGCAAAAAGCTGCAGATTGATCGCCTGATCATCAGCAACGGCACCATCAGTGTCAGTATGGGGCTGCTGCAGGGGAAAAAATTGAGTGTGCCCTTGCCCAAGCTGGAACTGACAGATATCGGCAAGGATAAAGATGCCAGCGCCTCGGATGTATTGAAGGAGGTGCTCGCCGCAGTCAATGGCGCCGCAATTCCTGCCGTGCAGCAGGGCATCAGCCAACTCGGTGGGGTTGGCAAGGTGCGTGAGGTTGTCGAAGGCGGTGTGAAGCAGGGAATGGGCAAGATAAAAGGGCTGTTTGGCAAATAGGGTGTTGGGGGCCGGGTGGGGCTCGACCACCTGGCTCCATTCCTGTCTTGTGCGGTCTGTGGGTGCATGACCTCCGCGGGGCTCGACTCAATATCCGGCTAGGAAACGTCATTTATCGACACCATCCCGGGCTCATCGGTAGCATCTATACTTGGTTTATCCTACCGGGTATCGGGGTGATTGAACGGAATATGCGGCACGAGGTGGTGAGTCGCGTGGCGTGAGTAGCGCTTGATTATGATGGCCATGAAGGACAAGCAAGGCGGTTAAGAAGTGAACCCGGTTTGCCGGGAAATCCCGAGGATTGAGCCACCATGGGCCCAAGGCCGAATCTGCCAGTCGCTTATGAAATCGAGTCCGAGACGAGTCTTCGGCGTGTCCTGAAAATGCTCGCCGAGCATTTTCCGCTCGAGCGCAGCCCGGCTTTGGAGCGGCATCTGGTCTGCCTGGATACCTTCGACTGGCGCCTCTACAGGGCTGATGCAAGGCTCTCGGCCGTGACTCGGGGGCAAGGGACGCTGCTCCGGCTTGAGGTCAACGGGAGCTGGTGCGAGAGCTCCCTCAACGGCTCGGTCGTGCCCGCATTTTCCTGGGAGCTGCCGGCTGGCGATCTGCATGATTTGATAGCTCCCCTCATTGATGTGCGATGCCTGTTACCACTGGTCAATCTGCAGGTCCGGGAGCAAGCCCTGCGCATTTTGAATGCTGACCAGAAGACTGTGGTGCGTTTGACCATTGAGCACACCACGGTCACCACGTCGGAAGGGGGTCAGCCAGTTGAGAGTCTTCAACCGGTACTGAGGCTGGCTCCGGTGAAGGGTTATCAAAAGGCGGCTCGCAGGGTGACGGACTTCCTGGAGTCAGAATTGAAGCTGGCCCGCTCCAGCCCCGATCCCATGGTGCTTGCGCTGGCGGCCATCGGCCGCACCCCGGGTGATCGGCGCGATCGGCTTACCTTCGAGCTCGATTCCGCCATGCGCTGCGATGCGGCGCTCAGAACCATCCACCGTACCCAGCTCGACACCATGCGCCTCAACGAGGACGGCGTGCGCCGGAATCTCGATTCCGAGTTTCTGCACGAATTCCGGGTTGCGGTGCGCCGGACCCGGGCGGCGCTTGCCCAGGTGAGGGGGGTATATCCACCGGATGTGGTGGCGCATTTCAAGAAGGAGTTCAGGTGGCTGGGTGGGGTCACAGGCCCGGTTCGGGACCTGGATGTCTATCTCTTCATGATGGACGACTACCGGGCCGAGTTGCCCGAGGCGCTCGGTGATGAACTGACCCCCCTGCATGAGCACCTGCGCCGCCATCACCGCAGCGAGCACCGCCGACTGGTTCGGGCGCTCGGGTCAGAGCGTTACCAGACCTTGCTTCACGACTGGCAGCAGTTTCTCGATACGGCCGATGAATGTGATCCGGAGTTCTGCCCGAACGCCACCCGGCCCCTTGCCGAGGTTTCCTCGCAGCGCATCTGGAAGGCCTTCCGTCGAGTCGTCAGTCAGGGCCGGGCTATCACTGCCGAAACTCCCGCCGAGGCGCTGCACCGGCTACGGATCGAATGCAAGAAACTGCGTTACCTGATGGAGTTCTTCCGCAGCATCCATGACCCCAAACAGATCGGACGGCTAATCCGCGCCCTCAAGAAGCTTCAGGTTAATCTGGGAGATTTCAATGACCTGGAGATACAGCAGGGTTCGCTGGAGCGATTTGCGTTGGAGATGTCCGAGGAGGGAGAGGCGCCGGTCCGGTGCCTGATGGCCATGGGTCGTCTGGTCGATCACTTGTACGAGCGTCAGAAGACGGAACGGACCCGCTTCTCACGCTGCTTCGCCCGGTTTTCAACGTCCGCCAACGAGAAGAGGTTTCGGCGCTTGTTCAAGCGCTGATCATGCCGCCTATGAAGATTCTGGCTACTTACAATATCAAGGGTGGTGTGGGCAAGACGGCCGCCGCCGTGAACCTCGCATACCTTGCTGCCAGAGAGGGCGCCAGAACACTGGTGGTCGATCTGGATCCCCAGGGCGCCTCCACCTTTTACTTTCGCATCAAGGCCAAGCGCAAAGGTGGCAAGCAGCTGATCCAGGGCAAGCGCAATATTCACACCTTTATCCGCGGCACCGACTACGAGGGACTGGACTTGCTGCGCGCCCGCTTCTCATTCAGAAACATGGACCTGCAGCTGTCCGACTTCAAGAAACCCGCCAGGCGCCTGGCGCGCGTCATCAAGCCGCTGGCGAAGGACTACGACCTCATCTTCCTGGATTGCCCGCCCAGCATCTCCCTGGTTTCCGAGAGCGTATTCGTCGCCGCTGACACCTTGCTGGTACCGACCATCCCTACTACCTTGTCCGTGCGCACCCTCCAGCAACTCGGCAGGCACCTCCACGGCGGGGGGCACAAAAAGCTTCGGGTACGGCCTTTCTTCAGCATGGTCGATCGGCGCAAATCTCTCCACCGGCAAATATGCGAACAGCCCGGTGACAAGACCTACACATTTCTGGAGACCCACATTCCCTACGCCAGCGCGGTGGAGCAGATGGGTATACGCCGCGCACCGCTGGCCACCTACGCGCGCAGCACGCCGGCGGCCCGGGCCTTTGAGGCGCTGTGGAGTGAAATCAAGGAGGGGTGATTCCCCAACGTTCCCCTAATACGGTAAGGCTGGTAGGTATCTGCCTACGATGCTTGCCGCGCAATAGAAACTTGCTGCTTTTAGCCATAGCTTCTCCGCCCACCGTAGACGCTCAGTTGTAAAGCCGCGACCCTGAGATACGTCTTTCGATTATTTGCACGACTTTCTCGTATTCGGGTGAACCTATTTTTCCGTACCGGCGCCTGAACTCATGCTCCGTCAAGCCCTCTGGCAAATCCAGGACCCGTGGGATCAAATCGGCTTCAGTGATTGCCCCGGCCAGCTTGCGCTGCAGCTCCCTTGCGCTCGAAAAAGATGCGATGGCAACTTCCCCTAACCGCGTTCCGGCGTTGTCCGCCAGCAAGTCCGTGAAGCTAAAACCGCTGCCTCCTTGCGAATCGTCCACTTCCTTAAACAAGCCGATCGCTTGAGACAAGGTCGTGCCGCCGGTAACTGCGAGGCCCGCCGACGTTAAGAAATGCTTTGGTAAGTCATTTCTGCCATGTGATATTACTTTGACTCGTTTGGCCTTCTTCCAATCCTTCACGTCCGGTGCAAGCCGTTCCAGATTGCGACCGTTGATGTAAGCCGACAACACTACCAGGGCGGCGCGATTGTCTTCGACAGGATTGCCACCGGCGGCGCGCTGCTGTGCGAACACAAAAATCGGTTGCACAACCGCCTCCAGCGAGGAGCGACGGCCCAATCTATTCACAGTATTCGCCAATTCATGCTGAAAGACTCGCAGCCGCTCCTGGTCCGCGCCACTGACCAGCGTTGAGCGTACCGCGTCGGCGATGTCACCATGCCACTTGTAGGTAACGTCTACACGTTGATCCGCCAACGCAACCTTCTGGATGACATCTTCGGCATCTTCGTATCCTGGTCGCGAATAGAGATGGTCCAGCGATTTTTCCAACACGAAGTCGGCAATCAGATTAGGCACCGGAATCTTGCCAAGATCGAGAGATCTGAAGCGCGGCAGACCATCTGTTTCGCGCAGGCCGACCTTAAAGTTCAGGTATTGGCCGAGCGGAGTGTTGGGAATCTTGACGCTGGCAGCCATGTCCATCCAGCCACTTTGCACGAAAATCGCAGCAGAGCCGTCTATAACGTTGAGCAAATAAG
>JAJFJV010000030.1 GCA_021773635.1 Gammaproteobacteria bacterium
AACCGGCCGCAAAGAAGAAAAAGAAAGACAAGTAGAAAAAATCCAAAAAGACAGGCAAGGTCAAGGGCAAGGGCAAGGGCAAGGGCAAGGGCAAGGGCAAGGGCAAGGGCAAGGGCAAGGGCAAGGGCAAGGGCAAGGGCAAAAAGTCTGACGGAAAGAAGAAGAAAGGAAAGAAAAAAAAGCGCAAGTAGTGCGCCATCTGCAAGCCCGGGGCACCGGGCCGTACAGCGAGCACAGGCCATGCAGACTACACTGGGCCTAATGCCACCAACGGCCCGCTCAGATTGAAAGCACTGGCAAAAATCGTCATCACACTGACCCTGCTCGCAGCCGCAGGGTGGGGTCTCTGGCGCGCGTCCCGGCCCGAACCCGTTGCTGTCATCCTCGCGCCGGTGCAGCGTGGTGTGGTAGAGGCAACCGCCGCTAACACCCGTGCAGGCACGGTGAAGGCCTGCCGCCGTTCTCATCTCTCCCCCGCCACCGGCGGTCAGGTGGCCAATCTTCCGGTGAGCGAAGGCGACCGGGTAAGCACCGGCCAGCTGCTGATGGTCATCTGGAACGAGGATCTGGCTGCGAATCTGCAACTGGCGGAGAGCCAGATCGCCACGGCACGTGCCAACGAGAAGGAAATCTGTCTGCGCGCCGACGCGGCCAAACGCGAGGCCCGGCGCATGGAGCGCCTGGCAAAACAGAAACTCGTCTCCGAGGAACGCCGCGATCAGGTCAGTACCGATGCACGCGCCCGTCAGGCGGGCTGCGAGAGCATGCGCGCTACCCTTCAGGTTCGCCGCGCACAACTGGAAGCAGCGCAGGCGGCATTGCAGCGCACCATTCTCAAGGCGCCCTTTGCAGGCGTGATCGCCGAGGTCAATGCTGAACTCGGTGAATTCGTCACCCCCTCGCCGCCGGGCATTCCCACCCCGCCCGCGGTGGATCTTATCGACGACCAGTGCCTCTATATCACCGCCCCCATCGATGAGGTAGATGCGCCGGCGATACGTCTGGGCATGCCCGCCTGCGTCTCGCTGGACGCCTTTCCACAACCCATTTGCGGCGCCCGGGTACGGCGTATCGCACCCTATGTACTGGATGTGGAGAAGCAGGCGCGCACGGTGGAGATCGAGGTGGAGTTCGGCGACCCGAAAGATGCGGCCGGCCTGATCCCCGGCTACAGCGCCGACATCGAAGTCACACTTGATCGTCGCGACCAGGTGCTACGTATCCCCACCGAGGCCATCCTGGAAGGTAACCGTGTGCTGGTCTACCAGGCAGAAACCGGCGTACTGGAGGAACGTCTCTTCAAGCCGGGCATCGCCAACTGGCGCTTCACCGAGATACTGGATGGCCTTACCCTGGATGAAAGGGTCGTCACCTCGGTGGGCCGGGAAGGTGTGGAGGCGGGAGCGCTGGTCACTCCGGAGACCGCGACGACCTCACCGTGATCTGCCTGCGGAGCGCCTGCCGCGACTACCTCATGGGCACGCAGACGGTGCATGCCCTGGATGGTGTGGACCTCGACGTGGAGGCAGGAGAGTACGTTGCCATTACCGGCCCGTCCGGCTCGGGCAAATCCACCCTGCTGCATATCATCGGCCTCCTCGACCGGCTGTCGCAGGGCAGCTATGAACTGGACGGTGACGACGTTACCCACCTCTCCGATGACGAACTGGCGCTGGTGCGATGCGAGACCATCGGCTTCGTATTCCAGTTCTTCCATCTGGTGCCGCGACTAAGCGCGGCGGCCAATGTCGAGCTGCCGCTCATCCTGGGCGGTATCGCGGCAGGCGAACGCGAAGAACGCGTTCAGGCAGTGTTGCAATCCTTTGGTCTTGCCGATCGTGCCGATCACCGCCCGGACCAGCTCTCCGGTGGCCAGCGCCAACGCGTCGCCATTGCCCGCGCCATGGTCACCAAACCGGCCATCCTGCTCGCAGACGAACCCACCGGTAACCTCGACCGCAGCTCCGGCAAGGAAGTGATACACATCCTGGAGACACTCAATAGCGACGGCCTGACGCTACTGGTCGTCACCCATGATCCGGAACTTTCCGCCCGCGCCAATCGCCGCCTGCACATCGTCGATGGCGCCATCACGAAAGACGAGCGGGGGGCCGGCTGATGCGCAGTCTGGACATCCTCCGCTATACCACCAGCAGTATCGTCGGCTACCGCGCCCGCAGCCTGCTGCTGCTCTTCGCCATGGCCATCGGGGTTGCCAGCGTGATCCTGCTGACCTCCCTGGGCGAGGGTGCACGCCGTTATGTGACCGGAGAATTCTCCGCCCTCGGCACCCATTTGCTCATCATCCTTCCGGGGCGCTCGGAAACCACCGGTGGCGCACCCCCTCTGCTCGGGGAAACCCCGCGCGATCTCAACCTTGACGATGCCCTGTCGCTGGAACGCATCCGGCAGATCCGGCGCATTGCACCCATAGCCGTGGGTTCAGCGCCGGTCTCATGGCAAGGCCGCGAGCGCGAGAGCATGGTGCTCGGAACCACCGCCGACTTTCTGGCGCTGCGTCAGTTGCGCATGGCCCAGGGCCGCTTTCTTCCCGCCATGGACCCACACCGTTCCGCACCGATCTGCATACTCGGCTCCCGCGTGCGCAAGGAACTGTTTGGTAGCCAGTCGGCCCTTGGCCAATGGTTGCGCATCGGTGATCGCCGCTTCCGGGTCGTCGGCACGCTCGGCAGCGAAGGGCGCTCTATCGGCGTGGACCTGCAGGATGTAGTGATAGTCCCGGTCGCCTCGGCACAGGCCCTCTTTGACACCCCGTCCCTATTCCGCATTCTCGCCGAAGCACGTACCGCGGCAGATATTCCCACCGCCAAGGCAGCCGTCGCGCGGGCCATCCGTGACCGCCATGAAGGCGAAGATGACGTCACCGTGATCACCCAGGATGCGGTGATCGCCACCTTCAACCGTATCTTCAGGGCCCTGACCCTCACCGTTGCCGGTATCGCCGCCATCAGCCTGGCAGTGGCCGGCATCCTGATCATGAACGTAATGCTGGTGGCAGTTTCCCAGCGCACCGCCGAGATTGGACTACTGAAGGCACTGGGGGCTACCCAACACCGCATCCTGCTGCTGTTTCTCACCGAGGCCGGATTGCTGTCACTTGCGGGTGCGACCATCGGCCTCGGGCTCGGCTCCGGCGCCGCATGGATGGTGGGAGAGTTCTACCCGGCACTGCCCATGACACCACCATCGTGGGCGGTTTTTGCGGCCCTTGGCACCGCACTTTCCATCGGCCTCGTGTTCGGTGTCCTGCCGGCACGGCGGGCGGCGGCGTTAGACCCGGTCATCGCCCTGGCAGGCCGTTGAAGAAGTCTCATGCGTAACCGCGACCTCATCGGATTTGCAGGCGGCGCCATACTTGGCCACCGTCTGCGCTCGGGGCTGACCGCACTCGGTATCGCAGTGGGTATTACTGCAGTAGTACTGCTTACCTCCATCGGCGAGGGAATTCATCGCTTTGTGCTTGCAGAGTTCACCCAGTTCGGCACCAATCTGATTGCGGTGATGCCAGGCAAGACCGAGACCCTGGGGATCTCGGCGGCCACCATCAGCAATGTCCGCCCCCTGAGCCTCAACGATTCCGCCGCGCTGGGACGCCTGCCCGGCGTGATTGCCGCGGTGCCGGTGGTTCAGGGCAACGCCCCGGTGGAATCCTCTGGACGCTCGCGGCGCACCATGGTGCTCGGCGTCGGCTCGGAAATGCCGGCGGTGTGGAGTATGGGCGTCGCGGCCGGACGTTTCCTGCCGGCGGACGACCCGCGCGCACCACGGGCCTATGCGGTGCTGGGCAAGACCCTGTACACGGAACTCTTTGGCGATCGCTCAGCCCTCGGCCAGCGTGTCCGCGTAGGCGGCGACCGCTACCGCGTAATAGGCGTGATGGCCCCCAAGGGCCAGTTCCTCGGCTTCGATCTGGATGACGCCGTCTATATTCCCACGGCCAAAGCACTGGCACTCTTCAATCGCGAAAGCCTGATGGAAATCGACCTGCTCTATCGCGAGGATGCGAGCGTGGATGCGCTGGTCAAACAGGTCCACCAGCGCCTGCTGGATCGCCACGGCTTTGAAGACTTCACCATCGTCACTCAACAGCAGATGCTGGACATCCTCGGCTCCGTGCTCGACGTGCTGACCTTCGCGGTCGGTGCCCTCGGCGGGGTTTCACTGTTCGTGGGCGGGGTGGGCATTCTCACCATCATGACCATCGCAGTACGCGAGCGCACCGGGGAGATCGGCCTGCTGCGGGCCATCGGCGCGCGCCGCGGCCAGGTCCTTCAATTATTCCTGCTGGAGGCGCTGTTACTCGCGGTACTGGGCGGCCTCGCTGGTGTCGGTCTGGCACTCGGCATCACCGGCCTGCTCAAACTGCTGGCCCCGGCCCTGCCCGTCTACCCCTCCCCAGGCTATGCCCTGCTGGCCCTCCTGCTGGCCATGGTGGTGGGCCTCATCTCCGGCGTCCTCCCCGCCCGCCGCGCCGCCGCCCTGCAACCGCTGGAGGCACTGCGCGCGGAGTGAATAAATACTATAAGTGCTTCCCTGCGCAAGATGACCTTATGGCGCGGAGCACATACGTACAGGGATGTAGGTGAGGGGCGTAAGCAGGATGCGGAAGCCTTGCCGAGGACGTGCGGGAGCGACCCACCTTACGGAGACACTCGCATCATTTCGGATCCAGCCTCGTATAAAGTACGGTGCATGTTCCGTACCGAGTGAGTCCTGACATGCCCAACCGCCTCGTCGACGAAACCAGCCCCTATCTGCAGCAGCATGCCCATAACCCAGTGGACTGGTATCCGTGGAATTCCGAGGCGCTGGCGCTCGCGGAGCGGGAGGACAAGCCGATCCTGCTGTCCATCGGATATTCCGCCTGCCACTGGTGCCATGTGATGGCGCACGAGTCCTTCGAGAATGAAGGTACTGCGGCGCTGATGAATGAGTTGTTCATCAATATCAAGGTGGATCGCGAGGAGCGCCCGGACCTGGATCGCATCTACCAGAATGCCCATCACCTGCTGGCCCAGCGTGGCGGCGGCTGGCCGCTGACGGTATTTCTTTCACCGAAAAATCAGGTGCCTTTTTTCGCCGGCACCTATTTCCCCAATGAAGCGCGCCACGGTCTTATCAGTTTCAGCGATCTGCTACGCCGTATCGCGGATTTCTACCGCAGCGATACGGACAGCATCGCGGAGCAGGGACCGCGCATGATTGCGGCATTGCAGAGTATCGATGCCTCCCGGGAGGGTGCGGGCACCGCGAGCCTGGATATCACCCCGCTGCAAGGTGCACGCCGGCAACTGGAAGATAGTTTCGAGGCCGGCCACGGGGGCTTTAGCGATGCACCGAAGTTCCCTCATGCCACCCACCTGGAACGCCTGTTGCGCCACCGGGCCCGCCATCCGGAGGATGACAAGGCGCTGGAAATGGCCCGCCGCACGCTGGAGAACATGGGTCGTGGTGGGATCTACGACCAGCTGGGTGGTGGTTTTTGCCGCTACTCCGTAGACAAGTTCTGGATGATCCCCCACTTCGAGAAAATGCTCTACGACAACGGCGCCTTGCAGGCCGTCTATGCGTGGGCCTGGCAGACCACTGGGGAGTACTTGTTTCGTGAGATTGCCCTTGGCATCGGGCGCTGGGTGATGGCGGAGATGCAATCACCGGAAGGGGGTTATTACTCGGCCCTGGATGCGGACTCTGAAGGAGAGGAGGGGCGTTTCTATGTCTGGGACAAGGCGAAGGTGGAAACGCTGCTGGAGGCCGATGAATTCCGGCTGCTCGCCCGCCGCTACGGCCTCGATGGTGCCCCCAACTTCGAAGGCCGTTGGCACCTGCATGTCTATCACGAACTTCCGGAGCTTGGGGAAGCGCTTGGGCTAACGGAACCGGCCTGCCATGAACTACTGGCAAGCGGCCATGACAAACTGTTCAAGGCTCGCGCAAAACGGGTACGGCCGGGGCGGGATGAAAAGATCCTCACAGCGTGGAATGCACTGATGATCAAGGGCATGGCCATCGCCGGGCGCAATCTGGACGAGCCGGAACTCATCGATTCTGCGGAGCGGGCGCTGGACTTTCTTCACCACACCCTGTGGCGGGACGGCCGGTTACTCGCCACCTGCAAGGATGGCAAGGCGCATCTGATGGCCTATCTGGATGATTATGCCTACCTGATTGATGCCATCCTCGAACTACTCCAGGCGCGCTGGCAAAGCAAAGCACTGCGCTGGGCCGGTGAACTCGCCGATGTGCTACTTGAGCATTTTGAGGACCGTGAGGCCGGGGGCTTTTATTTTACCGCCGATGATCACGAACGCCTGATTCATCGCTCCCGCAGTTTCGCCGACGACGCCACCCCGGCGGGCAACGGCATTGCCGCCTATGCGCTGGCGCGCCTTGGCCACCTGCTCGGCGAAAGCCGCTATCTTGAGGCCAGCGAACGCACCCTGCAGGCTGCCTGGCCCGCCCTCCAACAGCATCCTGCTGCCCATAACAGCCTGCTGCTTGCGCTGGAGGAATATCACCAGCCGCCACAAATTGTCATTCTGCGCGGGAAAGTCGAAGAGCTGGAGAAATGGCGGCAGAACCTGGAGCAGAATTACGCCCCGGGACGCATGGTATTCGCCATCGACAGCGACCTTGATGATTTACCCGCGCCCCTGGCTGATAAAAAATATACGGGCGAGATCGTCGCCTATGTATGTGAAGGTACGCGCTGTCTACCACCGGAGTATTCGCTGGAGGGGCTGAAGGCGCGGCTGGAATAGGATCACCGAGGTGATCGGCGGGCGCGGCTTTGGCCAAGGATGGCCTTATGTCACGAAGCACAAGGATGTGCGAGAGTGACCCACCCTACAATAACCGGATTCTGGATTGGCACTCCGCGCCCTCCCGGATGACGAAAAAGAAACGGGATTTAATAAAGCAAAAACATGCGTTCCAGGCAGGAATATATCGAAGTCGAAGGCATCCCGGTGGAGGTTGTGCGCAAGCGTATCAAGCACCTCAATCTCCGGGTCTATCCACCGGATGGACGGGTACGGCTGGCAGCACCACTGCGGACGGATGAGGCCACCGTGCGCTGGATGGTGAGTTCCCGGCTGGAGTGGATCAGGCGCCAGCGTGCCCGCCTCATGGGACGTCCCCGGCCCGGCATTCCAACCATGCTCCCGGGCGAAACCCACTACTTTCTCGGCCGCCCCTATAAGCTCGACATACGTGAAAACTGCCGTCGCCAGGGCGTCAAATTAAATGGCGACTCGATCCTGGAACTTCACACGCGCGGCACCGCCCACACCACCCAGCGTGTCGCCCTGCTGCAGGACTGGTATCGTCAGCAAATGCAGGCGCTGTTACCGGAACTGATTACCAAATGGGAGCCGGTTATCGGGATGCGGGTAGCCGAATGCCGCATTAAAAAGATGAAAACCCGCTGGGGCAGTTGCAACATCGCCGCCCACCGTATCTGGCTCAATCTGGAGCTGATCAAACGACCCGTGCTCTCGCTGGAATATGTGCTGATGCACGAAATGACTCATCTGCTGGAGCGCTATCACAACGCACACTTTTACGCGCTGATGGACGGATTCATGCCGGACTGGCGCCAGCACCGGGCAGCCCTCGATCAGACCACGCCGTCAGTGTGACAGGCGAATTACGGTTTCCCGCTAACGAGCAACTCTTTCTGCCCTTTTTTTAGCCGCTTGATCGCCGCCTCGCGACGGCAGGCCTCTGCACGGGACGCGACTTGCTCAGAGTAGAGCAACTGCACTGGCCGCCGACCGCGAGTATAGCGGGCGCCTCCGGGTAACTCGCCGTTATGCTCGGCGAGGCGGCGCACCACGTCGGTGGCAACACCGGTGTAGAGGCTGTCATCAGCGCATCGCAAAATATAGACCAACCACTCACTCACTCGGCTTTAACCCTATGAAGAAATCCTTCCCGAGTGTGCCGCGAGACGAGGCAGACAGCTAGCTTTTCAGCCTAGTGCTGATGCGGACTTCCTCATTCAGGGTGCGGTGTACCGGGCAACGGTCGGCGATTTTCTGCAGGCGGGTGCGTTGGGTAGCATCCAGCTCGCCACTCAATTCGATTTCCCGGGTGATGTGATCGATCTTGCGCTGCTCATCGGCACAACCGCTGCAATCATCGGCATATGCCTTTGCATGGCTGAGGTGCACCTTCACCTCGCCCAGTGGCCAGCCCTTGTGGTCCGCGTACATACGCAGGGTCATACCGGTGCAGGCCCCGAGTGCCGCTGCCAGTAAGCCGTAAGGACTTGGTCCCAGCCCCGTGCCTCCCGCGGCGGCTGGCTCGTCGGCCGCGAAGCGGGATGCTCCCGCCTTGATCTCGGTATAAAAGCCCTCGGCCCCGGTGCGGGTCAGTATCTGGTGCTCGCTGTCGCCCATGTCTCCTGCATCCGTTGGCGGCAGATATTTTTCCGCCCAAACCGCAATCATGTTGCCCACATAGCGGGCGTCTTCTTCCCGGCCCAGCAGATGATCGGCACGGTCCAGCGAAATAAAGCTCTTGGGATGATGGGCGACCTCATAGATCCGCCGGGCGTGCTCGACCTCCACCGTTTCATCCACCGGCGAGTGGAATACCAGCAACGCACGGTCGAGCCCGACGATGGCCCTGTGCAGCGGCGCCTCGGCAATATCCTCAAGAAACTGTTTGCGGATGCGAAACGGTCTGCCCGCCAGCTGCAGTTCTACCTCACCCTCTGCTTCCAGCGTCTCCCGCTGTTCGGCAAAAAGGTGCGCCACGTGGCCGGGATCGCTGGGCGCCGCGATAGTCGCCACCGCGACGGCGCTCGGGATGTGTTGCGCGGCCACCAGTACCGCAGCACCGCCCAGGGAGTGTCCGATGAGAATACGCGGGGCATCGTATTCCCGTTCCATAAATTGGGCCGCGGAGACGAGATCATCGACATTGGAGGAAAAATTGGTGTCGGCGAAATCACCCTCGCTCTGGCCGAGACCAGTGAAATCGAAGCGTAGTACCGCAATGCCCTGCCGAGTCAGGGCGCGGTTGATATGGCTAACGGCCTTGAGGTTTTTGCCACAAGTAAAGCAATGGGCGAACAGGGCGCAGGCGCGCGGTTTGCGATCAACTGGCAAGTCCATAACGGCAGCCAGGCGCTGACCGCGGTCATTAAAAAAATACAGTTTGCGCGAGCGCATGGAGAACTCCTGTGGATCCGGATATGAAGGTAGCGTGATGTCTTCCGAAATGCTGACCGAATTTTAGTGGCTTTGTTCCCGGAACCCTGTCCGGAGAAACGGATATTCAATCACTTCGTTGCCTGAAATTTTCGAAGAATATTGTCATAAATTTTTACACTTTATGCTGTTGAAAGGATGATCTATAAGCCATTGTTTAAAAACCATAAAACACCCACTAATCGCGGAGTAGCATGCCCATCACTCGAATCGGCGGGCCAAAAAGCACGTTAATTCTGTCGGAAAACTTTACAGAGATTCATCCAGGGATTTGGCATATGACTATGTCTGGCTCTTAACCATCTGAAAAATAAACTAAATTATCCGTCCGGCACAATTATTGCGTTGTCTCATCCAGCAGACATTTCAGAGAGAGAAAGACAAATGAATACGTGGAAACTTTTGGGGAAAATCGCTGCTGTTTCGGGGCTGGCACTGGCAATCTCGGCGCCCTCCCAAGCCGCCATTTTTGACGTCACGGTCGATGGTAGCGATGCGATCTTTCTGGCGGGGCGTACGGACGTGGCTATTCCGGATGCCTCCCTGCCCTGGACCACAGGCACCCACCTGATTCGCCATGGCGGGCCTACGCCTGAGGAAATCAAGGAGACTTTGCCGCCTTTTATCTCCGTTGCCGCAGGTGACGTAATCCGTGCCGCCGACCCCGCAGTGGGCGGTATCAGCTTTTTCAACGGCTTTGGCGCTCCTTTCTTTGGTCCGGGGGGCAATGGCGTAAGTGGCAGCAACCTCACCTCCCTGGACGGCATCAGCGGATATATAGGACCGCAGGGACCTCTAACCGGTGTTTTTCTGGACAGTTCGATTCCCAGCAGCGGGCCTGCCCCCACCACCCTCGACTTTTCCGGCTCAGGATTAGGCACGGATTTTCTTACCCTGACCCCGTTACTAGGTCAGGTGTTCTATATTGGAGACGGCCTCACCAGTAGCAATGTGTTTCAGGAATTTACCGCTCCGACTGGCGCTACACGCCTGTTTCTTGGTATTCCTGACGGTTTTGGTTTCGTCGGTGCTCCCGGTGCCTACGACGACAACGATGGTTCCTACCGCATACGTATCGGCGTTAATCAGGTGCCCTCGGTACCCGAGCCCGTTACCCTCGCGCTGCTTGGGCTGGGACTGGCCGGCCTGGGATTCAGCCGCCGACGCACTTAAGCCCAGCAATATCAGGAATAAAAAACCCGGGACCGTGCCGGGTTTTTTTATGCAGGGTGATCACGGCTATTCCTGTAGGGCGTACACGGTGCGCCCTACAATTTATCCGGCAAAGTTTGCCGGCGCGTCCCAGGTATCGGCAAATACTTGTGTCGCCAGTGTCCGGCGTTCCCGTGGTGCCCGCTCCTGTTGACTTGCCGCCCCCGGCAGGCTGTCCGGGTCCCCCAGATAGCCGATAGCAAACGCGGTAACCACATCGTAGTCCTCGGGGATCTGGTAACGCGATCGCGCCTCCTCGGGCAGGATGCCGGCCATGGCGTGTACGTAGAGTTCTAGTGCGCTGGCCTGCACCGTTAGCCCGCCGGTTGCCAGACCCAGATCGTGCCGGGCATGGGCATTGGGCTTGCCGTTATGGGCAAATGTTTTCTTTACTACGCCCAGCACCAGTACCGGGGCTGCTTTGGCCCAAGCCTGATTGGGTTCCACCAGGCACCCCAGCAGGCGTTCGAACTCGTTGGGCTGCTCGCGGGTGGCGACGATGAAGCGCCAGGGCTGTTCGTTGAAGCAGGAGGCCGCCCAGCGCGCCGCTTCAAAGAGGGCGCCGAGTGTTTCAGGGGCGACCGTTCGGTCCGCGAAGGCTCGCGGGCTCCAGCGGCTGGCCAGCAGTTCATGGATGGGGTAACGGGTTTCGGCCTGTTTACTCATGGGTAAATGCTCCTTCGGTTACGGCGTCAGCTTACAGCTGGACGGTTGCACACCGGCAAAGAAAAATATCGGGGACATCACGACGCTGGCCGCGCACTGCCTCAAGCCAGCACACCATCGCGATAATCACGTAGGGCCTGTTCGATCTCCTCACGCGTATTCATTACGAAGGGACCGTGCCGCACCACCGGTTCGTTCAGTGGCGCTCCGGCCAGCAACAGCAGTTCCACCGGCCCTTCCTCCCCTTTGTCCACCGCCAAAGAAACCGCCTCACCCGCTCCAAAAAATACTGTCTGCCCCTCGCGCACCCGTGTTTCTGTGGGTCCGGCCAGCAGCTCGCCCCCAAAGACATAGGCGAAGGCTTGCTCGTCAACAGCAAGCGGCTGCACGTGGCAGGCGCCTGGCTGGAGCGTGAAATGCAGATAGGTGATGGGAATGACCGTGTCGATGACCGCCCGAGTACCCAGCGCTTTTCCGGCGATGACCCTTACTTTTACCGTGCCATCGGCATTACGGGCTGCGGGAATCCCTGCCGCAGGGATATCCTGGTAGCGCGGAGCCATCATCTTGTGTGAGGCGGGCAGATTCACCCAAAGCTGAAAGCCGTGCAGCACACCACCGCGGGCACGGAAATCCGGATCAGGCAACTCCGAGTGGATGATGCCGGAGCCCGCGGTCATCCATTGCACATCGCCTGGCCCCAGCTCGCCCCGGTTTCCGGCTGAATCCCGATGCTGCATCTTGCCGGCAAGCAGGTAGGTCACTGCCTCGAAGCCTCGATGCGGGTGGTCAGGGGCACCGAGGGCCTCCCCGGGCGGCCAATTCACCGGCCCCATATGATCCAGCAGCAAAAATGGGTCATATGACGACAGCGATGCGGTAGGAAAAGGTCGGCGGACCGGGAAGCCGCCCCCCTCCAGCAGTGACTGCGCGTCAATCACCTGGGTGACCGAACGTAAAGTTGGTGCCTGCTCATTCATTCCGGATGTGTGCATCTTGCCCTCCCCGCCGCTTCCAGCGCCGCTAAATACTGTTCAAAACGTGGAAAGCAGCGTATATCTTGCCTAATTACAAAACAATTATAGAATCCTGCAGACCGCTATTGCATAATTGCAAACATGGCCAATTGGGAAGACCTTCGTTTTTTTGGCGCCATCGCCCGCGCCGGAAGTCTCTCCGGAGCAGCCCGCGAGCTCAAGGTTAACCACTCCACCGTTTTTCGGCGCCTGAACGCGCTTGAATCCAGTCTCGGGGTACGCCTATTCGATCGCCTGCAGGGACGTTATGTGCTGACCGCCGCTGGCGAGTCCATGGGTGCGGGTGTAGAACGGGTACATAACGAGATTGATACACTGGAGCGCCAGATGCTCGGGCAAGACCATCAGCTGGCAGGCGAGATACGCCTCGCCACCACGGATGCCCTGGCACAAAACTATCTACAGCCCCATCTGCTCGACTTCCACCAACGCTATCCGCGGGTACGCATCGAGCTGCTGTGCTCAAACCTGTTTTTTGACCTCTCCAAACGCGAGGCAGACATTGCCCTGCGGCCCACCAATGATCCGCCCGGGCATCTGATTGGAAGGGAGCTCGCCCGCAGTGGCTGGGCGGTCTACGGAGCACCTGCTTACCTGGATGGTCGTGATCCACCCCGCGAAGAGGCAGACCTCAAGGCCCATACACTGATTGCCGGTGACAGCAGCCTCGGGGCCATCCCAGCTAACCGCTGGCTCCAAAGCTTGGCAGGAGAGGCCATCGCCATGCAGGCCGACAGCTTTGTAACCCAGTGGAGCGCAGTTCGAGCGGGCTTCGGGCTGGCAGTGCTCCCCTGCGCATTGGGGGACCAGAGTCCGGAACTCAGACGAGTGCTCGGTCCCATTAGGGAGCTGGAAACCGGCCTCTGGTTACTGACTCACCCCGATCTTCGCCAAACCACCAGAATTCGTACTTTCGTGGCCTGGCTGGGTGCGGCGGTCATCAAGGACCGGGCATTATTTTCCGGAGAGATGGCGGATCCAGCCTGAAATTCGAGGTTACGGGTCAACTGCGAATACACTATCAACCCTGTATCAGCTCATTGACCTCCGCATGGCGAAAGCAATCTGTCGTGTGGTCATTCACCATACCCACGGCTTGCATAAAAGCATAACAAATGGTCGGGCCAACGAACTTGAAACCACGTTTTTTCAAGGCCTTGCTCATAGCGTCGGATTCCGGTGTGGAAACGGGAATATTCCCCAACGTTGCCCAGCTGTTAACAAGCGGCTTGCCACCCACGAACTGCCACAAATAGTTGCTCAAGCTGTAACCTTCGTCCTGTAAGGCAAGACAGGCGCGGGCATTCACTATGGTGGCGTTGACCTTCAGACGATTGCGCACGATACCGGCATCACCGAGTAGTGCCGAAACTTTATTCATATCGTAGCGGGCAATTTTTTCCACATCGAAGTGGTCGAAAAGCCGCCGGTAATTCTCACGTTTTTTTAAAATCGTGTACCAGCTCAGGCCCGCCTGCGCCCCCTCCAGAATCAACATCTCGAACAGGTGCCGATCGTCATATACCGGAACACCCCACTCATCATCGTGATATTGGAGATATAGCGCACTGCCGTCATCGACCCATGCACATCGATTAGTGGTCATACAGTTTCCCGTATTCGTATGGACCAGATCGTCCTGGGTCTCTCCAGCCATTGTGCCGCAGCACTCCCGTGGGGGCAGAGAAACCAGTTATATAGAACAGCCGGTCAGCGCATCTCACTATTGTTCAACCTGCGACACGTTAATTATCGGGCATCTCAACGTAGGTAATCATTGACAAGGTTGCTCCCTGGGGATCCTGGATTACGCAAAAGCGGCCAATACTCGGAATATCCGTTGGCGGGACCACTAATTTCCCACCGAGTTGCTGTACCTTTAGTGCAGAAGCATCGACGTTATCGACCGTAACATAGCCGCCCCACTGTGGAGCCATACCATCAAGCTCTGGCGGAATAGCCATGATTCCGCCAACTTCTTTATCGCCTGCCTTGACCATCGTATAGCGCATATTGAGCTCCATATCCTCCGTGGACCAACCCAATAGTTCTTCGTAGAACGATTTTGCGCCGGCCACATCAGTGGTCATCAATTCATTCCAGCTAAATGCACCGTGTTGTTTCATGGCGTCGGTCATCGCTTCACTCCTGATTGGTTTTCCGAATGCCGAAAAGAGACTGCAACAGGGCTACTGACAGCATAGTGTCAGGAGGCTTTCAGTATTTTGATTCATGTCCCGACAGTCCTCCGGCCACGTTAATTTTTCCTGGATAAATCCTCATACAGGATTTGAACGAACTGATTTGCAGAGAGGAATCCATCGGCCCATTCAGAATCAAAGTCTTTTGATGGAGCAAGATCCTGAATTTCCTTCAAGGTCTTTCCATCCGAAATATAAGCACTGACCCGGTCCCGCATTGCCTCCAACATCTCTACATACAGGGCAAACTCCGCCCTGTTGGACAGAGGGCCATGTCCCGGGATCACCTTCGTATCATCGTCGATGATCGAGAGCATATGTTTGGCAGCTTCGATCACACCCTCCACCGAACCATCAGATGACATATCAATGAAGGGGTAAAATCCCGAGAAATAGATATCTCCCGTGTGGATCACATTTTCCTTTTTGAAGAACACGACGGCATCTCCGTCCGTATGCGCATTTGGCACATGGTAGATATGAGCTTCATCACCATTGAGATGAAAGTTAATGTCCCGGGTAAAGGTGATGACTGGCAGGGCGTTTTTCGGGGCGGCGGGGACCGTTTTGTTAAAGAACTCAATCATCTGATCCGTACTCATTCGTCGACGGACATTCTCATGGGCCACGATAACCGTACCGGCCCCACCGAAATTTTCATTGCCACCCACATGATCAAAGTGCCAGTGAGTATTGATGACAAAACGAATCTTCCTGTCGCTGATTTTCGAAATCGAAGCCCTTATTTTCTCCGTAAGCGGCGCGAACTGGTCATCGATCAGAAAGATCCCATCCTCGCCAACGGAGACCCCGATATTTCCACCCTGACCTTGAAGCATGTAGATGTGCTCTGACACTTGTTCAGATGTTATCTGAACCTTGTCAAAGTCCTGGGCATATATGGCTGGCGCAGTTAGTACAGTGGCAACGATAAAACCAAGACAACTCGACAATCGACGGAAACGCATCAATTAATTCCTTTTTGTAATTCATTTTATGGACATCACCGAAAGCAGTTTGTTCACAAATGAAACCTTCCACTAATCGCAGACAAGCTAAAGCATTCTTGAAAGCAACTTCCCAAGCTTCTCAATTGCCTGCTCCCGGCCCTCATTCCAGTCGAGCGCATAGTTGATCCGAATATGATTTCGGAATCTGTTTTTTGGTGAGAACAAGGGGCCGGGTGTAATGCTTATACGCTGGGCCATGGCCTGGTGGTAAAGAGTCATTGCATCTGCATTCCCGGGCAGTTCAACCCACGCCAGAAATCCGCCTTCCGGACGGGTTACGCGTGTTCCTTCCGGGAAATAGCGGGCGATAAGATTGATACAGATATCCCGGTTCCGGCGATACTGGCTACGCATGCTTCTCAGGTGGCGATCGTAGCCGCCGTTTTCCAGATAATCCGCGACCGCAACCTGGGGCAACGTGGCAGTCGCCATGCTGGTTACCAGCTTCAGGTGCTCTATCTTCTGGAAATACCGACCCGGGCTGGTCCAGCCTACCCGCAGACCAGGCTCAAGTGTTTTGGAAACCGAGGAACAAAGCATTACGCGTCCATCCTGGTCCCAGGACTTTATCGTCCGTGGTCGTGATGGGCCGTAGCCGAGTTCCCCGTACAAATCATCCTCAATGAGGGGCAGATCCTTTTTCTCCAGCAAGCGCGCGAGGGCTTCCTTTTTATCATCCGGCATACAGTAACCCAGGGGATTGCTGAAAGCCGGCGTCAATACACAGGCCTTGATAGGCCATTGTTCCGTAGCAAGTTCGAGGGCCTCGAGGCTGATCCCCTTGAGTGGATGGGTAGGAATCTCCAATGCCTTCATGCCCAGAGACTCTATCGCCTGCAGGACGCCGTAAAAACTGGGCGACTCAATGGCAACCGTATCACCGGGCGCGGCAACTGCTCGCAGACACAGTACCAGTGCCTCCTGGCAACCATTGGTAATGATGACTTCGTCCGGACTGACTGAGCATCCTGCATCCACCGCACGGCGCGCGATCTGCAATCTCAGCTCCGGTAAACCGGGAGGAAAAGCATAGCTTGCATTGCGGTTACGGGGGCTGCGCGCAGCCCGGGCGAGCATCCGGTGTACCCGGCCGATGGCAGGGGCCGTGGTATTGGGCAAGGCTGCACCAAACTGAATCATGTCCGGTGCCTCAATGGCCTGAACCACCTCCATCACGAGCCCACTGACTGTCACCTCGGCGGGTGAAAAAACCGGCTTCGACATGGTGGGCGGAGGTGGCATGTGGACCGGTTGACTCACGAAATAACCGGATTGGGGGCGCGCCTCAATCAGCCGCTGATCCTGTAGTTGTCCGTAGGCCTGAAGCACGGTGGATGCACTGACACCGAGTTGACTGCGCTGGTGACGCACAGACGGCAGGCGGTCTCCCGGACGATAAAGGCCCTGGCCGATCTGCTCCCTTATTCCGCTCGCAATTCTTTCGTAAAGTGTTTCAGGCATCCTGATAACCAGAACAATTAGCGCTTGATTGTGCCCTAACAGATGAGATAACCCCCATCTGTTCTGCCTATTTATACGATTTATTGAATCTGTACTGCTATCAATATCCCCGATAGCCTGATAACCGTCAACTGCCAGTTCCCACAACGGAGACGGACGTGGCCCGATTCAGATTAATGAGATCGATGCAAAATCAGGAAGCCCGGGGATGGTTGCTGGGTTTTATCGGCATGCTCGGCTTCAGCCAAACCCTGGCCGCCACCCGCATTGCCGTTACTTACCTGGACCCGGCCCTGGTTGGCCTGGGACGGGTCTGTGTAGCCGCCTTGCCTGCGGCATTGCTGCTCCTTGTATACGGTTCGCCACGACTAGCCGGACGGCAATGGTGCAGCCTGGCCATAGTGGTACTCGGCGTCGGATTGGGATTCCCGCTCTTTTCAGCGCTCGGTATGCGCGATCTTTCTGCCTCGGCGGGCAGCATACTCATCGCCATACTGCCCATGGTGACTGCAGTGGTATCCCGGTTTATCAGCAATGAACGCCCTTCGCGTGGCTTCTGGATCACCGCGCTGACCGGAACCGCCGTGGTCACCACCTTTGCACTCCGGCAGGGTGACGGCCAATTGCATGCTGGCAGTGCCAGCCTGCTGTTGGCGGCCGTGCTCGCCGGGGCTGGCTACGCCGAGGGCGGCCGGCTTGCGCGGGAGATTGGTGGATGGCGGGTCATCTGCTGGGCTGTTGTGCTTGCAGCGCCCGTCGCTTTGATATTCATCGTGCTTTTTGCGGAACTTCCGGCTTCTGCCTGGCTTGGTTTTGCCTATGTCGCCCTCATCAGCCAGCTATTTGGCTTCTTCGCCTGGTACCAGGGGCTCGCACTGGCGGGGATCGCGCGGGTGAGCCAACTGCAGCTGCTGATGCCTTTCCTGGGCCTGCTGGGTGCTGCCTTGCTACTGGATGAAGCCCTGAGCCTGGAGTATTTCCTCTTCGCCGGCGCGGTTATCCTTATCGTGTCACTGAATCGCCGTATGAAGGTCCAGGTGGTCGGACGGTGAGTCATACCACCAAAAAGTGCACAAAATTACAGTTGCCGCCTCAAACTGTATGGCTACATATCATGCACGTATTTTCCGGTTTTCAGATCGATGCTGGCACCACAGTCCGGTCCCATACAGTCGCGGTAGCGGATCGTGGCTGAGTCCTTTTTTCGGCCAACAAAATAACTGACCTGGTAGGCACGCTTGGGAAATCGGGTGTTATCCAGCACGGCAGGCAATGCCGGCAGATAGACGGGGACCAGATCGCTCAGGGCGTGGGGGTAGTGGCCTTGCTCTTGCCGATAACGGGTTACGGCCGGGCGTAATTGCTGGTTAATTACCTCACGCCGTTCCGCGGCCAGATGACGTAAATCGGTCGGGAATAAAGTGAATTTCACGAACAGCACAAAAGCGGTTAAAAGAGTCAGTACTGCCCAGCGACCATAGGCAACAGACTTGCGGCGTACCTTCCGATCCTTTTTCTGAATTTTCCGGGTCAAACGTCTGAGCGCCGCCGCTATTGCGAAGGCAATCGCACACATGCCCGCATATTTCGCGCTGTTGAGCAGATCATTCGGTGCCAACGACACCGTAAGCAAGGCAGCCAGAAAGAGTATCCAGCTCGCCAGATACGACAGCGCAGCAACGATATTCAGGCACAGGATTCCTGCGTGCCTGCCAATCCTGAGGGCCAGGTCTTTCATTTCCATGAGAGTGGAGCCCGATCTACAGGCACAGATATCGCTATAAACCGGGAGTCGGTCGCTTTGAGGCCCTGGGAAAATGCTATCAAACGGCGGTCCGTGTCAGACAAAAGTATCGAAACGTGTCCCTGCGCCAATGCCCGCCTCAGTCGTACCGATCGCTGCACGCAATTGATTCCGCGCTGCTTCGGCGGAGCGCTCTGATTGGCGCCCGGAGGGGTCAGTGCTGTTTGTTGGGCTGGCCTGCTGGCTGGAATCCTCTCCGCTATCTTCCCTGATCTGCCCGGCATTCAGCTGCGCCAGCTCTGCCCTCGCCTGCTGCTCCATGACCGTTGCCTGGGCCGCGATCTGCTGGTCCCGAGCAGACGGATCGGCTGGCGCCAATGCCGCCCGGCGTATCTGTTGGGCCTTGCGAATGGTTGCCTCAGGATCCCCAGGTACGCCGGAGGTATCTATCCGGACCTCACCCCCTACCGCATAGCGCCGCCCATCCGGGCCTGTGGTAAAAGTGAAACCAGGGCCTCCATTTGCCAACCCACCCGAGGCAGCAAGATGGGCCTGCTCGTGGCTACGCACCTGCCGATCCCGCGCCTGTAATTGCTGTACCACACGCTGCTCATCGGCAGTCCGCTCCAGGCTAGCCGGGTCAGAAGTTGCGCCACGTGCCACATCGCGGGCTTGTAGCTCGGAGCCATCACTGGAGGAATTGGCGCTTGCACTGGCTGAGGCCTCATTGACACGCTGAACAACTTCCGGCTCAGATGCTGGAACCGCGCCAGAGCTGGCTGCTTCAGCGCCAGCCGGGGCAACTCTCGCACCCCCCGCCCCCACTACACCCGGATGCTTTGTAAACCCTACAGTTGGCAATCCAATTTGCATGGGTCATACCTGCCAATCAAAAAAGAACAGACCAGAGCGAGTAGTGCTCTTAAAAACACCAACATACCCGAAGCAGTATAGCGGGAGATTTTCAGGGTGCTAAAACTGAGGGTACGTACAAAGGGTCACCGGCGTCACTCGCTGGACCTCACTCATCAACCACTTGCAGGGTGGCGAGATTCTGCCTGTACACAATGAGCCTCACACAAACGGTGGCCCAACATATTACAAAGAGAGGGAGGAATAATGGTGGCCAAGGGCGGCCCGAAGGGTGACCGCCAGGGATGGCGAGCATCAGCCACCGACAAGGGGGTGAGATTCCGCCTGCCAGCGACGAACTCCGCACAATCGACAGTCCGAAGCATTACATTTGGGATGATGAAGATGGTGGCCAGGGGCGGAATCGAACCACCGACACGAGGATTTTCAATCCACTGCTCTACCGACTGAGCTACCTGGCCATTGGGGAGGCGGTATTAAAGCGATCACGCCCCGGGGAGTCAAGGGAATTCATGAATCCGAGGGAACAAACTCAGGTGGAGGTTTGGAATCCCCGCCAAAGAAGAAAGACTCCATCTCCTCCTCGATAAATTTGCGCGACTTCGGGTCCAGGGGGTTGATGCGATATTCGTTAATGAGCAGGGTCTGGCGCCCCAACCACTGCTGCCAGGCCTCCCGCGACACGTTTTCGAAAATACGCTGGCCCAATTCACCCGGATAGGGTGAATTATCAAGGCCCGGGGCCTCACGCTGGAGCAATACACACTGCACGGTTCGGCTCATAACGGGGTGTTTCCTGAGTTATTGGAAAGGCTGGAGAGAAGGCGCGCCACCGGGGTGGGCAGGCCGGGCGCATCGGTTTGCCCGTGTTTATACCAAAGACTGTCTTCACCTTCCATTACCCGTGATGCAGCGGCGAGCTCTATCAAAACCGGGGTCATAGTCAGCCGAAAATGGGTAAAGGTGTGCTGTACCGGCTCCAGGCAATGCATCGTAACGGGCACGTGGCCGGTCTGCGCCAGATACCACGCCTCTGCCTCCACCGGCGAGGCGCACTCCGGGACGCTCCAGAGACCACCCCAGATTCCCACGGGAGGGCGGCGCTGGAGAAAGATGGCGCCATCTTCTCGACGCAAGAAAAGGAAGGCCTTGTTACGCAGTGGCAACTTTCGACGCGGACGCGGGGCAGGCAAATCCTGTGTCCGCCCCGTGGCCCGGGCAAGGCAGGTAGCGCGTAGCGGACATTCCCCGCAAGCAGGCTGGTGCCGGGTACATAAGGTCGCACCCAAATCCATGATCGCCTGGGTGTAATCGGCCACCTGATGCCGTGGCATATAGCTCTCCGCCAGGGACCAGAGCTGCCGAAGTACCGGTGCCGTACCCGGCCAGCCCTCGACTGCATGATAGCGGCACAATACACGCTTTACGTTGCCATCGAGGATGGCCTCACGCTGGCCTGCGGCGAGGGAAAGTATCGCGCCCGCCGTGGATCGGGCAATGCCCGGCAAGGCACACAGGGCTCCCCGTTCCAGTGGCAAATGACCATCGTGTCGTTCACAGATCAAACGGGCAGAACGGTGGAGATTGCGTGCCCGGGCGTAATAGCCAAGACCACTCCAGAGTTGGAGCACGGCATCGAGTGGCACGTCGGCGAGGGTCGCTTCATCGGGGAATTTTTGCAGAAAACGGTCGTAATAGGGCAGCACGGTGGCCACCTGGGTCTGCTGCAGCATGATTTCCGAGACCCAGACCCGGTAGGGTGTTATCTGCTTGCGCCAGGGCAGTTCATGGCGGCCATGCCGGGCATACCAGGCGAGCAGCTTTGGGGCAACATCGTCACGACTCATCCGGATGCCTGCCTCGCCAGCCGCTCCAGATTGATAACCGTCCCAACGGCAAGCTCATGCAATTTTTTCTTCAGTATCCACGGTCCGATCAGGGGCGGAATCCACTGCGAGGGTTCAACCTCGGCGCTGAACATGATGTGGGTGGTCCCGCGTTTAGACTCGCGGATCCTCCAGTAGAGCCGCCCGTAATGGAAGTCACTGCCAGCCGGTACGATATTCCCCTGCAAATCCCCCTCGGGCCGAAGCTGAAAGTCGGTAATCTGGTCAATATCAAAGCAGAAGATCAGCACGCAGATGCGTGACAGGATGTAGACCCGGTCGCGGCCATCGGGGTGCTTTTTGAGCCAGCGGCTCTCCTGAATGGTGGGATGAATACGGTGAAAGTGCGGGTAATCGGTGAGTAGTCCACGAATGCGCGTGGCTGGCGCGTTGATAACCGAGGCCACACGCACTAAATAGCGATCGCCATCGCGGCGAATCTCGCTAGACTCGATGCCCGTTGCCGGAACGGCGGCGGCGACCAATACCGCAAACAGCACGCATATTGCGCCGCCGCAGATTCTCAGCGGAACAAGCCCTTCAGCACACCACCTGCTTTATCTCCCAGGCTCTTTTGCAGCTTCTCCTGCACCCGCTCCTGCACCTTGGCCTTTTGCTGCTCAACCACGGCCTTGGCCTTGGCATTCATCAGCGCATTCATATCGACCCCATATTTGGGATCGGCAAAGGAGCCGGTGACCCGGATGGGAATCGGCACGCCGGAAAGGTTAGCCAGATCCTTGCCTCCCTGTCCCTTGGAGGTGGCCACCAGAGTGGTCTTGATGCCGTAATTGAGTTGCTCCTTGGGCAGATCGACGGTGCCCGAACCCTCGACCCTTAGCAATGGCGACTTGACCAGCAGGTCCCGGTTGGTAGCAATGCCCTTGGCAATCTGTACGGTACCGTCCAATGCGGCAAAGTCAGTCTGTAAAGGTGCCGAATCCGCGGGTAGCGAACGACCCTTTAATTTAGCCTGAGCCTCGCGGATAAGACGGGCGACGTTGACGCCCTTAACCGCACCATTACGCAGGCTGAAACGCACATCGCCGCCGAGGGTCTTTTTGACTGCATCCGGATCTGCGCCAATGGCGCTCAGGCGTGCCTGCAGATTAGTGGTGCCCGCAAGCTTGCCCTTGCCGTCCTGCATGTCATTCAGCAGCGGGCCAATCTGCACGCCAGACAGTTTCTCGTCGAGGCGCAGTTTCGGTTGGGCACCCCGGGCATCGAGGCCGATATTGCCCTTATAACTGCCCTGATAGAGCTGTGCCGCGGGCGTTATCCCGATCAGCCCGTTCCGCCCCTTGATCGCGAGTGAAATATTCTGCAATTTGAGCTTGCGTACAGTGAGCTTGCCAAGTGTCAGCTTGCCGTCCACGTCCAGTGCCCGCAGGGTTTCCAGTGGCAACTCAACGGCTCCACCCGCCGCCGTTGCTCCAGGGCTGGCCACGGCTTTTTCCGGTGCCGCGCTCTCCGGCGGCAGATAGCGGTCAGCATCCAGCGTGTCGGCGGCCAACTGGAAACGGATCGCCGGTTTGGCAAAATGCCGCACCGAGGCCGTTCCCTTCAGCTTGGTGTCGTCCAGCTGCAGACTCAGGGCAGCGAGTTGTACCGCATCCATCGAGCCGCTCAGCGATGCCTCCAGCTCCGCCCGCCCCAGCACCTTGGGATCGGCCGTCTCAGGTACCTCCTGACCCAGCCGCGCAAGTAATTCCCGCGGACTGAAAGGTGCCGCATGCAGCCTGCCCTTATAGCGCGGTCCGTCGAGTAACTGGCTGACCTGCACCGCACCATCCACCTTCAGGCCCGCCACTTGCAGCGCGAGTTTATCCAGTGCCAGGGTCTGGGCCATCAGATCTGCAGCAACATCCGCGCCCAGTTGCAGTTCTACCTTGCCGGCGGGCAAGGCCTTGCCTTCCAGCGCCCCGCTCAAGGCAAGCCCCGGCGCACTGAAACGCTGCTTTTCCAGATCTCCCTGTAGCGACCCGCTGAAGGACAGGGCACCGTCCAGATCCGCCATATTGAGCTTTGTGATTTCCACTTTCAGGCCATCGAGGGCCAATTGCTGTTTCACCTGATCGAGCAGCAGATCCGCATTCAGCTGACCCTCCACACTGCCGCCACCCAGCCCGTCACCACTTAGCTGCACCTTGAGTTCGAAGCCACCAAGCGCCAGTTTTCCCGCGTCCAGTTCCAGCCGTCCATCGGCTTCGACATGCCCGGCGATAGCGCCATCAAGGTCAAACGATAGCGTCAGATCCACCGGTGCACCACCACCGAGCGCCCCGGTACTTAGCGCCAGTTTGCTCACCTGATAACGCTGACCTGCCTGCGCGTCATCCCAGCGGACACTCGCATTGCTAAGGTCGACGCCACCGATGGCAAGCGCCGCCAGCGCTGGAGGTTCGGACTTCCCGGCAGGGGCCGCCGTGTCGGTTTTAGCCTCGCCCCCTCTGGCAACCAGATCATCCCAGTTGCTGCGCCCCTTTGCGTCGCGTGCGAGATTGAGCTGCAGGCCGTGAATCGTGACCGTATCCATCTCGACCCGCTTTTTCAGCAAGGGCATCAGTTTTACCCGTACCACCACCTTCTCGGTGCGGGCAAAGACCGCCGGTTTGAACCCGGATGCGTTGGCCAGTTCCACTACCCCCAGTTTCGCTCCCAGCCAAGGAAATACGGTGAGCGAGATATCGCCCTCAATCTTCAGCGCGCGCCCGGTCTGATCCTTTACCGCCGCGGCGATCTCCTCGCGATAGTCGTTGGGATCTATCACCATGGGCAGAGCAACAACTGCCACGATGACCAGCACCAGTACCGCCGCCAGGATTTTTAGCAGTATTTTCATTGTCGAATACTCCTTAAAGATCAGTTTTCCTCAAACCCCGTCAGTGGGAACGGAGAGCGCCTGCAGGCGTTTCTGAGCCCGCTTTATCGCCTTGCTTACCTGGGCCGGTGCCGTGCCACCCACATGCTTCCGGGCGGCTAACGAACCCTCCAGAGTCAGTACCCGATGGACATCTGCCTGAATTTCAGGACAGTAGCGCTGCAGCTCCTCGAGACTGAATTGGGCGAGGTCCCGCCCCGAGGCAACCCCCTCAGCCACCGCTCGTCCCACCACTTCATGGGCATCGCGAAAGGCGAGGCCCTTGCCCACCAGATAGTCAGCCAGATCCGTTGCCGTCGAGAAGCCCTTGAGTGCCGCCGCCCGCATATTATCTGCCTTGACCTGCATGGTCGGCAGCATCCGCGCAAAGACCTGCAGAGAATCCTTCACCGTATCCAGAGTATCGAACAGGGGCTCCTTGTCTTCCTGATTGTCGCGGTTATAGGCCAGGGGCTGACCTTTCATCAGCATCAGCAAGGCCATCAGATGACCACTGACCCGCCCGCATTTTCCCCGCACCAGCTCGGGGATATCGGGATTCTTCTTCTGCGGCATGATCGAGGAACCGGTACAAAAGGCATCGCCCAGCTCGATAAAATCGAATTGGGCCGAGGACCAGAGCACCAATTCCTCCGAGAAACGCGATAGATGGACCATCAACAGGGCGCAGGCGGAGACAAATTCAATCACAAAATCCCGGTCACTGACGGCATCCAGCGAGTTTTCACAAACCGTAGCGAAGCCCAGCAGATCGGCCACTCGCTGGCGGTCGATGGGATAGCCGGTACCGGCAAGGGCAGCGGCGCCCAGCGGCAGACGATTAATGCGCTGGCGGCAGTCGAGCAAGCGTTCCCGATCGCGTAACAGCATCTCGGTCCACGCCAGCATATGGTGACCAAAAGTCACGGGCTGGGCGATCTGCATATGGGTGAAGCCCGGCATCACCGTTTCTGTCTCCCGCCGGGCAAGGGCCAATAGCGCCTCTTGCAGCTCCCCCAACAGACCCAGCACCCCATCGGTTTCGGCACGCAGGTAGAGCCGGAGGTCGGTGGCTACCTGATCGTTGCGGGAGCGGCCGGTGTGGAGTTTTTTGCCCGCCAACCCAATGCGCCGGGTAAGCTCCGACTCGATATTCATGTGCACGTCTTCGAGGGTAATGGACCAGCGCATGGTGCCCGCCTCGATATCCGCCAGGATCCCGCGCAGTCCGGCGACGATGGCGTCGCGCTCTTCAC
The DNA here is from genome assembly GCA_021773635.1 of Gammaproteobacteria bacterium. Taxonomy (GTDB): domain Bacteria; phylum Pseudomonadota; class Gammaproteobacteria; order HK1; family HK1; genus JAJFJV01. The sequence goes on from JAJFJV010000030.1 coordinate 25,446, forward strand.
CGGTCAGCAGTCCGACCTCTGCCAGCATGGTGGCGTGGGCGATGGAGCCCGCTATGTCGTGGGCATAGAGACGCTTGTCGTAGGAAACCGAGGCCGAGAAGGCCTCTACCAAGGCATCGGTGGGCGCACTAAAACGCCCGCCCCAGGGTTTATCCGCTGATTGCTGCTGCTTCAATGTTGATCCCCGCCTGCTGTGAATTTTATGAGTATAAAGGGCTTCCCTTCGGCCCGCACCCGGACGCCGGACTACAGCATGCCTATAATGGAGCCCAGCCGCGGGGCGTTGGCCCGATTCTGGATGGAATGGATGGTGGGGAACGACAAGCACAGTGCCAAACCACAGAAGGATCACCTCTTTCTGCCGGATTTCTGCACCATCCCCATGGTGTACTCGGTGGTGGTGGTGGGTGAGCTGCTGGCTTTTATTCTGGTGCTAACACCTGCCGGAAGTGCGGGGGGGCGCTGGACTCAACTCGCCCTGGTATCCCTCTTTGTGCAGTGGGTGGGACTGAGCAGTACTGCATTATTGTGTGCCAGCCGACGCTGGCTGGAAAGCCTGGGCAATGTCGCGGCTGGCTTTGCGGGCTATATTCTGGTGCTGCTGGTCACTGGCATGCTGAGTGAAGCCGCCTACTGGCTCGTTCAGCAACCCATACTGGGTATTGAGGCACCCGCCATTCGCCCACTGGGAGAGACCGCCTACTGGCCACTGCAGGGGGGTGGCCCGTCGCTGGACCATGACACCGCTCGTCACCTTAATTTTCTGTTACGTAACCTCGCTATCAGCGCTATCGTCAGTGCGGTCGCGCTACGCTATCTCTATATCCACCATCAATGGAAGGCCCGCCTGGAGTCCCAGACCGAGGCCCGGATCCAGGCCTTGCAGTCCCGCATTCGCCCGCACTTTCTGTTCAACAGCATGAATACCATCGCCAGCTTCATACACAGTCAACCCGAGCTGGCAGAAACTGTGGTGGAAGACCTCTCCGACCTGTTCCGGGCAAGCCTTGGGGATGCCCGTGTCCCGGTGAGTCTGAAGACCGAATTGGAGCTATGTCACCGCTATCTGCACATCGAAGGTCTGCGCCTTGGAGATCGTCTACGCATCGAATGGCGCACCGATACGCTACCGGACGATGCCTTGCTGCCCGCGTTGAGCCTGCAGCCTTTGCTTGAAAATGCGCTCTATCACGGTATCGAGCCCTGCGCCGATGGAGGGCTGCTTGAAATTCATGGCAAGGTGGATAACAAGCTGATTAGCCTGAGTATTAGCAACAGCTGCCCCACGGCGGACATACCTGCACCTCACCATCGTGGCAACCGCATGGCCCAGGCAAATATTCGTGAGCGGCTGGCCCTGTTTTTTGGTCCGCAGGCCACGCTCCGCTGCGAGGCCCGGGCAGCTGAATACCGGGCCGAATTCTGCTTTCCCTATCTTCAGGAAGCCCCATGAAAATTCTCGTGGTTGATGACGAGCCGCCCGCACGCCAGCGCCTCCTCAACCTGCTGGCCAGACTCCAGCCAGACAGCATGGTGCGAGAAGCGAGCAATGGCGTGGAAGCCCTGAAGGCAGTCTCGGATGATGCCCCGGATGTGGTGCTGATGGACATCCGTATGCCCGCAATGGACGGCCTTGAGGCCGCCACTCATCTCGCGGCATTACCGGCACCCCCGGCGGTGATTTTTACCACCGCCTACGATGCTCATGCCCTCGCGGCCTTTGAAGCCCAGGCCATAGACTACCTGTTAAAACCGATCCGCCGGGAGCGACTGCAGACCGCCCTGGAACGGGTGCCCAGGCTGGAGCAAAACAGCGTCAGCAAGCTTCAGGCGATGTGCGGCGATGTGCGCAGTTATCTGAGCACCCATCTGCATGGTGAACTGCACCTGATACCGGTAAACGAGATCCGCTACCTCTGCGCCGAGGATAAATACGTCAGTGTCGGTTTTCCCGATAATGAATACCCGGTGGAGGATTCACTGCAGGCCCTGGAAGCCGAATTTCCCGAGCATTTCCTGCGCGTACACCGCAATGCCCTGGTTGCCCATGCCTTTATTAGCGGGCTGGAGAAGGGCCCGAGCGGCAAGCCCCACATCCGTCTCGCCGGGGTGCCCCGAACCATTGCCGTCAGCCGGCGACTCCTGCCTGCAATCAGACGCCAATTGAAGGCGCTGGCCCAGGGACATCCACCATTGAAGCAGGCCAGCACATGATATCCGGGACCGACCCTGCCAGCGTCCTGGCAAAGATCGAAATGCGTGTGCGTACCCGCCAGCACACCCTGCCAGAAATCCAGCCAGCGAATGAAAACCCAAGCCGTTTTCTGGGATTTCATCTTGGCAAAACCCGGCTGGCCGTTGCCGCCACGCGCGTGCTGAAATCCCCACTCTCCACCCGCGTTCCCGGCGCTCCCCCCTGGTTGTGGGGGGTAGCCGGGCTACATGGTTATCCACTCCCCATTCTCAACTTTGCTGCGCTATGCCAATGCCATACTCCAGGGCAGACGGCTGGCGAGGACGCCCGGGTGCTGGTGATCCACCATCGACAGTCAAGCTGCGGTCTGCTGGTGGATTCAATCCACGGATTGCTGCTCCCCAATGAACTGAGTGACACGCCACCACCGGGTATGGAGCCGGGGATCACAAGCTACCTGCAGGGAGCTTGTTACTGCGATGACACCCTTTGGGGAGTCGTGGACTGTGCCCGAATATTTCACCGTCTGGTGCCCATGAAACATCTGGAGAAGGCGGGATGAGTTTACGTTTCAGGGGCGTACTATTTTTAGGGTTTCTCGCCGTCAGCCTGGGCTGCTTTTATCTGCTGGGTCGCGCCCAGGCAGAGGATGCGGAATTTCTCAGGCGTACTGCGGGCCTGCAAGCGCAGCTGGGAAGCCTCACCTATCAGGCGGCAAACCTGGATCGCGCACAGCCGGCGGCCCTCCATACCATGGGCAGGCTACGGGATGAGCTGGAAACCGCTTTGCGTATCCAGCGCCCTGACCTGCTGGAATCAGTGTGGAAAAACCTGCGTGACGATGTCGATATGTTACTCGCTGAAGCCCCCGTCAGGCGCACGCTGATGGAGGACATCGCCACCCTGCAGATCGCCATGAACCAGGCGCAGGAACTCAGTTGGCGGCTCGAAAACATCGGCAGTGACCCCTGGATAGAAAGGCGAGCGGCGCACCACCAACTCCTCATCGCGAACATGGAAATCGCTCTGGCGCACCTGCGCGAGGACGGCAATACCCTCGGACTCGAAGCCAACCTGGTGGAACTGGGACGTTCTATCCATCAGCTTCTTAACGAGGCCCCATCAGAAAATGCCGGAGTGGAAACAAAAGAAATGGCCCGCGACCAGCTGGAGGATCTGTCCGTATTGCTACGGGAACATGCCGCCCTGTTCCGCCACGTTATCCAGCAATCCGGTACCTTCGTCTCTTTTCGCGAAGTGCAAAAAGCCATCAATCACGGCACCTTCCTGCTGCGGGAGGAACTCACCGCCGCAGTGCGCCAATTAGGGGAGCAAGTCAGCCGGCGAACGATCTCCCTGCCCTTGGTCCTGAACCTGCTGGGAATCACCTCCTTGGCGCTGGCACTCCTGATCATCGAGTTACTCCGTATTGCGCGAGTGCAAGCAAACAGGGCGACCCGGCTACAGAAATATCGTCGTCAGTCCCGTGCTGCCATTGGTGAAATTTCAGAGGCCATCGGGGAACTGGTAGGGGCCCCGGACCATCCCATGGCACTACGCCACGACCGTTATGGTGATATTGTCGAGGCCATCAACGAACTACTGGAGGCGCGCGGAAAACGATACACACTGGTTTCGGCCCAGGCCCACGAATTGAGCGGCATGGCCACTGCCGCGCAGGAAGCCACCAAGGGCCTGCTGACGCTCACACAGTTGCAGCAAAAAAACCAGCGAAATTCCCGTGATGGACTACACGAGGCCAGCCGGGCACTGCGTCAGACCGCCGCGGAGGCGCGCAGTTTTGGCGAGAGCCTTGGCCGGATACAGGGTGCCATTGATGCTGAACTTAAAGCACTCTCGGCAGACGGTGATGTGCTGCGGCTGGGAATGAAGGGCTTCGCACAGGCACAGACCGTCCTGACCCAGTCGGACGCCCCACTGCACAGGCTGCACCAGCTGCTGCATGAAATGGGAGAACTCACCGAGGCATGTAATATCCTGGCTATTAACGCGGCCTTGCTCAGCGCCTCGAATGGGGAACGCCGGGATGATGAGCTGACACCCGATATTGAGCACATCCAAAGCCATGTGGGCCAGATCAGCCAGGGCAGCCGCAAAGCTGTAGCTGAGCTGGAGCAGATGCAAGAACATGGGCTTTCTGTCCGGGAAATCACCCGCCAGAACAGGGAAAAGATGGCTACCCACTCGCACCAAAACGAAGAACGCATGGATACCCTGCAGACCCTGAGTAGCCGCATGCGCAGCCTCGCCAATCAGTCAACTGACCTGCTACGTGCGGCCGAAACCGCCGACCAGGCCATCGCTACCAACGACCCCGCCACAGAAGCTATCGAGGAAACCGCGGTACGAGAGGTTTCCGACTGGCTCACGAGCATGGCTGAATTAGCAGGTGCACTGCAGACGGACCTGCGCGAACTTCATACCCTGCCCAATCAGACGACCACCCGGCAAAATGGCACTCGCAAGCACGTGAATGGCGGCACTCATCATGAATGATCACAAGTCCACTGCCTTGCCCCCCGTCTGGGCGGAACATCTGAACGAGGCGACCCAGTGGCTGGGTGCTTATGTGGAGGGCTCCCGTGGACCCGAGGCCTTGCGAGCTTTCGCTGCGACCCTTTTGCGCCTTGCCCGGCTCACAGATATTGCTACGAATGCGGGAGCGGTTAAATCCTTTGAAGCCATCGCCACCCTGGCCCAGGCGCTTAGCGGTAGCAGCGGCCCCGCCAGCGAGGAAGGCAACCACCATCTACAGATCGCGTTTAGCTCGGTACCCGGGCGCTTGGCGGCGATGCACCAAAACACACCCTTTGAGAACGGCACTTCGATGCCACCCAAAGTGCTGGCAAGCGCCCTGCGGGTACGTAATAACGACGCCCTGCTGGAACATCTGGAGGCCGGAATTCCCCATCAGGCCAGCCAGCAACTTCCGCCGGGTGACGCGGGAAAGTCCCGGCTTCGGCAGCTCCGCGGATACTTCCAGCGCAGTCTGACTGGCTGGCTGCGCAACCCCGCGGGCACGGCTCATACCGCGCTAATGGCGCAAGTGCTGGGTGAATTGGGGCAACACACCCCGATACAGGAACAGGGCAATCTTTGGTGGTGTGGGCAAAGCATTGCCATGGCCCTGATGGCCGGACAGCTACGTGCCACACCACCACTGCGCCGCACGCTCTTCCGGCTGGATGGTGAATTGCGTGCGCTGCAGCAAGACCAGTCACCTTCCCAAACTACCCCGGCACTCTGCCACGACCTGCTGTTTTACTGCTTGCTTGCCGGCCCGGCCAACCCACGCGCCCGGGCTTTGCACCAAGTGCTGGCGGCGGGCGTAAAAACGCAGCAGGCAACGCCCACCCGAGATACATCAACTCAGGAAGAGGTAGAAATCCCGGAACACCTGCAGGCAGATATAGATCATGCCCGTAACCTGCTCCGGCGTATCGATGGAAACACTGCAGAATCTGAGGCGCAGTTTCAAGATGCCCCCAGCTCCGGTCACACCGATCCTGAAAGCATCCCCGCCTATGTGGATGCCGAAGCCCTGCGACAGTTTTTTGACCGTGCCGGCGAAATCAAGGAAACACAATTTCGCATGGAACAACAGGGCGGTGCCGTCGACAATGGCCTGAAGCGCATGGAAGACACCATCCTCACCCTCAAGACCCAGTTAGAACGCATCGAAGGGCCCATGGAACCACACGCCGAGGTGATTGCCGACAAGCGGCATGGGCGAGACCCCGGCGGGCAGCTCAACGCCAGCCTTAGCGAAAGCATGGATACACTACGCTCCGCCCATGACCAGCTGCTGGACCTGAAACGGGATTCAAACTCCCTGCTGGACCACCAGCACCAGCTCGGCTCTGAACTGGACCAGGTATTGGTCCGATTACGGATGTTGCCCTTCCACCACCTGCTGCCCACGCTTCGGGAATTTGTTGCGGAGCAGGTGGCGCGCCACCCCGGAAAGGCGCTTGAACTCTCCGTGCTTGGGGAGGAAGTGCAGCTGGAGCGGAGCCTGCTGGAACCCCTGGAAAAACTGCTGAAGACCCTTATCGCAAGCGCCATCTCGGGGGGTATGGAAAGGGCCGAAGCGCGCAGCGAATTGAGCCAGGAGAAAACCGGCTATCTCCATCTGGTGCTCACCCAGGAAAAAGCCGGGCTTTGTATCCAGCTCTGGGATGATGGCACCACCCCGGATCACCCGGAGATTTTGCGCAGGGCAGTTGCTCGCGGCGTGCTGGAGGCCGAGGACAAACCCTCTACCGAGGCGATACTACAATGCCTGAGCCACCCGGCAATGGCACGCGAGGCACCCACTTTCCCACGCATAAAGGGATTGATAGAGAGTGCCCATGCCGCTCACGCCCTCGGTGGCAGCCTCCGGCTTGCCACTAACCCTGGCGGTGGCCTAAAGGCCATTGTCACACTCGGCACCCAGCCCAGTGTGGGCGAAGTGTTGCTCATCGAACTCCATGATGAAGCCTACGCCATACGGCTGAATGACATCCGGGGACTGACCCGCATCAGCCACGAGGAGCTGGAAGCATTGGCCGGTCATCAACCGCTGCAACACGTACACCAGGAACGCAGCTATCGGTGCGTCGAACTAAGGCACGCACTGGGCGTGCCGGCTAACGACGACACCACAACCCCACACTCCCGACCGGCATTGCTGGTGGAGGGCATCAACGGACCCCGCGCAATACTTGTAGATCGGATCCACGGGCGCAGGCAGGCGCTGGTGCAGCCTATCGCGCCCCCCCTCAATACCCTCCCGCTACTCGCCGGCTCCACCATCAGTGAGCAGGGGCGTGTGATCTTCGTGCTGGATCTGGAGGCCCTGGATCCTCCCCGGCTTCCCGCCGGAGAAAGCGACACCAGCAACCATCCTGCACCGCCTTAGTTCACGGTGGAAAAAGAGTGCATAAACTGCCTGCTCCTGCCCCTTGCCACGGGCAGGCTACTGGTACCGGCCGCCCTGGTGGCCCACGTACAACCCTTGGAACAGCCCATCATTCAGCGCGACGACGGGCCCCCATGGCTTGTGGGGAATATTGATTGGCGTAATCATCAGTTGCCCGTCATCGCACCCGACCATCGCGCTTCTGAGACTATAGCCATCTTGCACACCCTGGAACCAGAGACAGGACCCGAATTCTTTGCCTGCCTGCTTTCGGAACTCCCGCGATTTCTTCAATTCCCAAGGCAAGGCATTTCCTGGAGCAAACAAGAAGATCGCCCGCTGCCCTGCGTCGTGGGTGCGGTGCAACTGGATGACGGACCCGCGTGGATTCCGGATCTGGAAGGTCTGGAAGCCGCCCTGCAATAGCTACGGTCTAATATTTTTTTGCAGTGGAATTCAAAGGTGCCCGTGCTCCGCCTGGAATCTCTGACACACCCATCGTAACGATTGGAATTATTCGGTGCGTGTTAGAAATTGATCCGGTATCCCGCGTTCACAAAATAGCTGCGGGTAATTTCCGCGCTTCCAGCCCGCCGGTCCTTGGCCCATTCACCCCCCACCTCTGCCTCGAAACGCACCTGTTTCTTCCAGCGATTTTCTACCCGCAGCGACGGCGTAAGGGTAAACCGCTCACCCGTATCCCGCTTGTTCTGGCGGTAGGACAGGGTTGCCTTGGGATTGATGCGAAACGCCCGTGTAAACGGGTATCGGGTGTTGATATTGAGGCTCACGGTGTCCGAGGTATTGACGTCAGAATAGCGCAGCCCAAGGATACCGATGTCGCCCTCCTTAAGTAATCCGCTACCGATAAGCTGGGTACTAATGAAAAAATCATAACCACTGCTCGATGTTCCATCGATACCACCATTTAGCAGTTTGCTGTTGAGGGAAGCATCCGTGCCGGAGGTATGGCTTACGTTGGCATCGCCGGTAATCTGAAATTTCTCACTCAGCGGGCGCGATGCACCCAGGGTGAACGATGTGGTGGTCGCAGCACGATCACGGGCAAACTGCCGCAATTCATCCTTACTGAAGGTTCCGAGCGCATCGGAGATGGATAAAATACTGGTGCCCGCCGCATTGAGTTGCTGCAGGGCATTACTGGTGGTCAGAATAGGGCTTTTGCGACGGTCAAAGGTGGCATTGAATGAGGTCCGGTCTGGCAGCGTCCAGGTTCCAAGCACCAGAAAGGTATTGAGGGTGCGGTAAGAAATATCGTAGTCCACCAGGCTGAACAGTGAACGCCCGGCGGAAAAATAGCGCGCTTCACCACCGGCAGCACGGCGATCCGTGATTCCGTCTACCTGCTGATCGATGACGAAGACATTAAAGTCCCAGCGTTCGTTAAAGGTCCCGAGATCGGCACTCAAGCCGGTGAAGTGCTTGTCTGTGGTAATCGTGGTGTCATCGGTATCATTAACGGGGTAGCCGAACACCGCGTTCAATTTCAGCTTGGGCGAAAACCCGTAACCCACCAACGCACCATCAAAGCGTCCAAGCACACCGCCGGTGCTGCGCGACTGACGCCCCGCCCGCAAGGAGGCACGGCTTCCGCCCTTGTGAAAGGCATCAAAAAATAACTCGCTGACAGAGGTGTCGCTGTCGGCTGCATCGAGAAAGTCGAGCTCGTGTCCGCCGGTGAACTGGAAGCGCAAATCGTAGTCCTTGCCACGCCGCCGGGCACTGAGATTCACATTGGTGGGCAATCTGGACTGCGTGATGGTTGTTCCCGCGGCCTGGGTACGCAGAATATCGCGCCGATAAAACTGCGAGAGCCCGCCAAAAACACGCCAGACCGGAGCCGCTGCGCGACGAGCTCGCCGGGTTTTCTTTCCCAATGATTTTTTGGGCGCCTTGCTGGCAGTTAATAAGCCCGCAAGCCGCTGCCGAACCCGCTCCGTCGCTTCACCCTCCGGATACTCCAAAAGATACTTTTTGTACTCCGCCTTGGCATGGGCAAGTTGTCCATTGCGCTCCCGGGCCAACGCCAGCAACTCCCGTGATTCACGCCGGTAGCGTCCCCCCGGCTCCCGCAAAATCCGGGTTAGCAGACGTATGGCACCGCGATAATTCTTTGCGGTCATTGCGTCCTTGGCTTCGCCAAACATCTGGCTCAGGCGGGTTTCTGACAAGCGCCGGGTAGCCTTCGGTATGGCGCTGGCCGCCTTCACCGGTGATCGGGTTAATCTGCTTCGTAGCGGGGCCGACATTTCTCCCAGATGAGCGGCTATTTCCGTTGCCGGGGCCCGCTCAATCCATGTCTGTGGATAATCATTGCGGATTTTTTCTGCCATTTTTTTTGCGCTGGAAAAGCTCGGAAAGAAACCGAGACGCAGCCGATGCCACTCCTTTCCATCTTTGGTAAACGAGGTGGTGTAGAAAGCATAGCCACTTATCGCCGCCGGACGCACCAGCCGGTCAAGCACAAAGGCCTTTTGGGAAGACCGCAGGTTAAGCACGTAATGCCGACGCTCAGCCAGGCCTGCAGCGGGTGGGGTGATTTTCTTCGGCTTGGCAGCAATGCGGGGAGACAGGGGGATACTGATCACCACACTACGGAAATCACTGCCGTCATGGACAGCGGCTTTGACGCCAGTTTTCAGACGGACCAGCAGTTCAGGAAAACCCGCGGTTTCCCCGTCAAATATGACTTCGGTAACAGGCACCGCGGCGGTCGCGTCCCAGGACAGGGACTCGCGTACTTTCAGCAGCGAACTTTCGGTGCCAGGCGCGGTAACCGGCTGCAATTGAATGCGTAACAGCCGCCCGCCCTCGGCAACCTGATGGGCCACATAGCGCACGGGGAAATTAAAGAGAATACTGAGATCAGCGGCGTCCTGGTGTTTCTCCACCCGGATCTCGGACAAAATTCTGGAACCGACTTCTGCTGCCTGCAACGACGATGTGAATATGAATATGCCCGCTATCAAGACTACGCGGAAACCCGAAAAATAGCGCAAAATCCCGCCTCCCTGTCATACGCTCGTAGATATTCGTTTGCTTCGCCCGGCACTCGATCTGCCGAATCTTTATTATTATTTTCAGAAAGTTAACTAACTATCATTGATTACTAACACATATATGCATCGTAAACCACTATATTTTATGCCTTTTTGTGTCCTCGTCACACTTTAAGGAGTACAAGTGGCCGCGGACGAAGCCCCTGGAACAACGACAGTGATGCTGCGGAAATCGCCCCCCTGCGATACCGCCGCCCTTCGTGGCCCGGAAAATTCAAGATGTAATACGGGTCCGTTGGGTGAATTCCCCTGATAGACCACGGCTTCTACCACATCATTCTCACCATTCTCGGGAAAGACGGCCTCCCGCTGCACCAGCACATCCTGGTCCCCGGGGTTTAGCCTAATCGGCCTGAGCTCAATGTGCAGCTCATCGTGGGCATGCAACGGGAAATGCCGCACATAGCGCACCGGAAAGCTGAAATCTATATTCACCACGAGACAACCATCGTCACGGGAATATAGCTGGGCTCCCTCCAGCACCCGGTCCCGCACGGGTTGCGCCATTAGCCAGAAGGCCGGCATAAGCCCAATGAGCAGCAGACCAGTCCACCAGGCGCACTTGCATCCACGACCACAAATTCGGGAAACCATGGGCCTTACCCCCTCAGCGAAGAATCCGGGCGGTAACAATGTTGCTATTTCAGGTGTCGAGGCGCCCGAAATGGGATTGTCATAGCCGTTCGAGCCCTGTGTATCTACCACCCGTCCTTGTTAATGCTGTGCTTGTTGCTCTGATGTTTCTCAATCACACTGAAAGTGTTGTCCGTATATCTGTGGCAGGAACCCTCGCAATCCCTGAGTTCTCCCACTGAATACAGTACATCGGGCTCCTTGACCTTCTTGTGCTTGTCCTGCTTTTGCAGGTAATCGCTCGCGTGACAGCCGGCACAATCCGGGCGGTAGGATGGCGAAAACCAGGTAGCATTCTGACTGTTGCCGGTATGACAATCCGTACATTGCAGGTTTTTGCCGTGTTGCCCCGGATATTCCGGTGAAGAATGCTGGAAATCAATCGGTATCCAGAAGGATGTATCGTGGCAACTGTCGCACTGCAAGGTGGTGACAAAATGGCCGCCCGGCTTACCGGGTGCGGTCACCCCATTGTGACAACTGGAACAACTACCGGTAACCGTTCCGTGATCGAAATTGGCCGGCAACCAGGCAATCGTCGTATGGCAGATATCGCATTGACCACTGGTCTGGACGTGATTACCCGGTTTTCCCAGCGCCAGAACGCCATTGTGGCAGGTTGAACAGGTCGCCGTCACACCCGTATGGTCAAAGGTCGCACCGGCCCAACCCGAAGTCGTATGACAGTCATCGCACAGATTGCTGGTAGGCAGGTGGGTGGGGGATTTACCGGAAGCAGTTAAGCCATTATGGCAACTCGCGCAGCTTCCCTGCACCGCGCCATGATCTACTTGCGATACCGGCGCCCAGGCCAGGGTAGTGTGGCAATCATCACAGAGGTTGGTGGTAGCGATATGGGTCCCACCCTTGCCCGGGGCCGTTACCCCATTGTGGCAACTGGAGCAGGAGCCTGTGACCCCGGCGTGGTCGAAGATCGCACCGGCCCAGCCTGAAGTCGTATGGCAGTCATCACACAGATTACCGCTGGGCAGGTGGGTGGGGGATTTACCGGAAGCGGTCACCCCATTGTGGCAACTCGCACAGCTTCCTTGCACCGCACCATGATCCACCTGGGACACCGGGACCCACGCGGAGGTCAAATGACAGTCCTCGCAGAGGTTGGTGGTCGCCATATGAGTTCCACCCTTGCCCGGAGCAGTCACACCGTTATGGCAGCTGGAGCAGGAACCCGTAACGCCTGAATGATCGAAGATCGCGCCCGACCAGCTGGTGGTGGTATGGCAGTCGTCACACAGATTGCCACTGGCGAGGTGAGTCGGCGACTTGCCCGGGGCGGTCACTCCATTGTGGCAGCTCGCACAGCTACCCTGCACCGCACCATGATCCACCTGGGATACCGGGACCCAGGCGGAGGTCAAATGACAGTCCTCACAGAGGTTGGTGGTCGATATATGAGTTCCACCCTTGCCCGGGGCGGTCACCCCGTTATGGCAGCTGGAGCAGGAACCCGTAACACCTGAATGATCGAAGATCGCGCCCAACCAGCTGGTGGTGGTGTGACAGTCGTCACACAGATTGCCACTGGCAAGGTGAGTCGGCGACTTGCCCGCGGCAGTCACTCCATTGTGGCAACTGGCGCAACTTCCCTGGACCGCACCGTGATCCACCTGGGACACGGGAATCCAGATGGAGCTCAGGTGGCAATCCTCGCAAAGATTGGTGGTCGCCATATGAGTTCCACCCTTGCCCGGGGCAGTCACGCCGTTGTGGCAACTGGCGCAGGAGCCCGTAACACCCGCATGATCGAACTGGGCACTGGCCCAGCTGGTAGTGGTATGGCAATCCTCGCAGAGATTACTGCTGGCGAGGTGGGTGGGGGATTTGCCCCGGGCGGTGACACCGTTGTGACAACTTGCACAGCCGCTGCTGATCCCCGGGTGGAGAAATTGCGCACCGGCCCAAGTGGCCGTGGTGTGACAATCCTCACACAGATTATCGGTGGGCAGGTGATTCGGCGTTTTACCGGGAGCGGTCACCCCATTGTGACAACTCGAACAGCTCCCCTGCACCGCCCCGTGATCCACCTGTGACACCGGGATCCAGGCCCCCGTCAGATGGCAGTCCTCGCAGAGATTGGTGGTCGCCATATGACTCCCGCCCTTGCCCGGGGCAGTCACGCCATTGTGGCAACTGGAGCAGGAGCCCGTAACACCCGCATGATCGAACTGGGCGCTGGTCCAGCTGTTAGTGGTATGGCAATCCTCGCAGAGATTACCACTGGCAATATGGGTGGGGGATTTCCCCTGGGCGGTCCCGCCATTGTGGCAGCTTGCGCAGCCGCTGCTTATGCCCGGATGATCAAACCGTGCGCCGACCCAGGTGTTGGTGGTATGACAATCCTCACAGAGGTTGCCACTGGCGATATGGTTGGACGATTTACCTTCTGCAGTGACTCCATTGTGGCAACTGGAACAGGTGCCCGTTACCCCGGCATGGTCAAATTGTGCACCCAGCCAGCGCTCCGTATCGTGGCAACTCTCACAGGCCAGGTTGGTCGGAATATGGTTGGTAGATTTACCGGAGAGCCCCACCGGGCTGCCCTGTGAATGACACACCTCGCAACGGGTAGGTGTGCCCTTGAACACGCCGCGTATATGGCAGCCCTGACACTCGGCGACCGCATGCTTTCCGGTCAGGGCAAAACCCGTAGAAAGATGGTCGAAGTCAGCCGTAACCTGCGCCATCACGGGCATTCCCTGGAGTGCCAACAGGAGCCCCAGGGCAAAAACCTGCCCCAATACACGAGACAGGAGGGTGCTCATCGCACACGAATCACGGAAAACGACTCATTGACATGGCAGCGCTCACAGCGACGGCCAAAGCCGCCACGATGCTCATCATCGCCCTGGTGGCAAGCTACACATTCCGTTGACATAACAATTTCTCCTTCGGTCCGTTCCTTGTGGCAAGCGGTGCAACCCAGCTCCTCATGAGCCCCCTGCAACGGAAATTCCGTCTGTTTATCGTGGTCAAACTCCCAGTACTGCCAGCCGTTGGGGTTATGGCATACCGCACACCGGGTCCCCAGTGTCCCTTCATGGACATCCTCCGGCTGGTGGCAGGCAACGCAGTCCATCTCCGTATCTTTAAATCTGGAAGAGAGGTGGCAAGCCTCGCAAGGCGCGCTAGCATGCAAGCCAATGAGGGGGAAACGGGTGATATCGTGCTCGAACCGAATCCGCTCACCCCAATTTTTATCCCCGTGGCAACGTCCACATTCTTTTCCCTGCTGGCCTTCGTGCACATCATCTTTTTCATGACATGAGAAACACGTCCCATCCATCTTTTCAGGTTCCGTTCCCTTGCGATGACAAGCATGGCATGCAAGCCCCGTATGTCCTCCGCTTAGCGGAAACTCCGTGTCCTTGTCATGCTCGAACCTGACCTGTTTCCAGTTTTCTTCCTGGTGACATCCCACACATGATTTTCCCAGTGCGCCCACATGAATATCATCCCGCTGGTGACAACCGTTACACCGCTTTCCCGGTGTATCATCCCGAAACAATTTGCCCCGGTGGCAGGCCTCGCAGGAAAGCTGGCGGTGCTTCCCCTGCAAAACAAAGTCCGTATCCCGACCGTGGTCGAAGCTTACGCGCGACCATGATTCCTCTCTGTGGCATTTTTCACATTTCCGGCCATTACGCTCGCGATGCTCGTCATCATTCTTGTGACAGGCGTAACATTCCCGGGCCATTTCCTGCTCATAGTTATCATTCTTGTGACAGGCTTTGCATTGCAGCTTTTGGTGCGCCCCCAAAAGTTTAAAGTCGGTCTCCTTGTCATGGTCAAAACGAATCTCCCGCCAGCCTTTCTCCTCGTGACATTTATCACACCGCTTGCCAAAGCGACCCGTATGCACATCGTGAATACCATGGCATGCCTGACATTGCGTGGAGGGTAATTTGTAGCGAGCATCCGGATGACATTGCTTGCACGCCACTTCCTCGTGCTTTCCCAGCAGTGCGAACTTTGTTTTTCCATGGTCAAAACGGGAATCAGACCAGCTCTTTTCCGTATGACAGTCGCCGCACTCTTTTCCCAGCTTGCCCCGGTGAGGCTCATTTTCGCCATGACAGTTTTCACATCGTGAAGGGGCCTCCCGAAATTTATTTTTTTCCTTGTGACAACCGGAGCAGCCCGCCTTTTGATGCGCGCCGACTAAGGGAAAATCCGTGTAACGATGGTCGAATGCATCGCGATCCAGGACAACGATATCGACCTCGCGCCCCTGATGTTCAGTATGGCAATGCTTGCAGTCCTGACCCTTTATATTTTCCTCACGGCCGTGAAAACCACGCCCATTCTGAACATCCAGGGCCGTCTCCTCGTGGCAATCCAGACACAGCGGCGCCTGAGCCTGCTTTTTAAATGACTGATGACATTTTGCGCAATTTGTTTCGTATTCCTCATGCGCCTGGATGACAGGCCCCGGCATAACCAGGGATTCAAAAATACCGGCACTCGTCGCGGATGAAAAAACCGGCAGCAGTATTGCCAGATAAAGCAGAAACAGTCTCTTGCCCATGCGTCAGTACATATGTACCGCAACGATATGAGCAATTGCCGTAATCACCAGAAAAATAAACAGGGGCAAATGCAGCAGATGCCACATGGAGAAAAGACGCTCAAAAAATGTAAGCCCTGCGACCATCCTGCAGGTCTTCAGATACTTGCGAATGCGATGACGGGCACTCTTCCGGTAGGATATTTTCCTTGGCTTACTCCATCCCGCACGTGCAATTTCCCGCTTCAGGTAGTGCAGGGACAACAGGTGGGCCATCCGGCTTTTATAAGCCGTTTTCAGCACGTGGAAAGCAGCACCTGCAAGTGATGGCACAGCGGTATCAATTTCGTCTACAGCATGATCAATGTATCGCCGAACTCGTGGAAAATCGGCAATTATTCGGTTGAGCAGGGAGCTTGAGGATTCGAGAGAGCGGGTAAGTTCACGTAACTTTATGTGATTGCCGTAAAGTCCATAGTGGATCTGGCTATAGATATAGCGGCCAGCAAGACCGCTCAAGGCAACTGCCAACATGGAGAATAGCGCCACATTACTGTTGATTGAACCCAGGTTAAAATTGCAGTGAAACAGGATGGCGACGGGCCCCACCACGCCCAGTACCATATGGATTCGGAACCAGTTTCTCAGCGCCCCCCAGCCACGCATGAACCGCACGCGTTTGCGTAACGGATAGCCCATCAGTAGCAGCATCAGCACACTGCCGATAATCCCCAGGGCATAACCGAGTCCGGATTCCGGAGTGAGGTGGTACTCCCCGCGCTCGCTCCAGCCCGTAACCAGCATGTAGACCACCAACAGGGAAAATAGATAGGTAGAGGCTTGCAGAGCTACAAAAGAAAAGGAGGCGCTTCTCGAACGTTGCAGACCAGCCATCCATAAGCCTCTTAAATCTACGCCTTTTCCCGAAGGTTCGGGAAACTCCGGGGATTCCGGAGAGAACTGTTGACTATATAGGGAACAAGACGCATGAATCTGTGAATTATTTCACAGCATTATCGACTGAACAGGACGATCCTGAGCCGCTGGCGCGAAACTGAGCGCCCTAGGCATATCCATTCCCTGTTTCTGCGTGGTGTACATCCAATGGCATCAATGCCCTACAGCCTTGTTTACTACGCGCCCGTGCTACTCGTGCTCTGGGCCACATACCTGCTCTTCAGGTCACGCAGGGAACGCAAACACCGAAAACTGTGGGATGAAGCGAAACACTCTGGTCTGACCGAGCCCGCTTCCCTGCATCCGGTTATCGACCCCAACCGCTGCGTCGGCTGTGGCTCCTGTGCCCACGCCTGCCCCGAGAACCACGTAATCGGCGTGGTGGGCGGAAAGGCCAAGCTCATTCACCCAACCCGCTGTATCGGGCATGGTGCGTGCAAAATTGCCTGCCCCATGGACGCGATCACACTGGTATTCGGCACCGAGAAACGCGGCATTGATATTCCCAATATACAACCCGATTTCCAAACCAATGTGCCGGGTCTCTTCATCGCCGGAGAGCTCGGTGGTATGGGGCTTATCCGCAACGCAGTGGAGCAGGGACGGCAGGCCATGGAAACCATCCGCAAACTACCCGGTATCGGCAAGGGAGATGACCTGGATGTACTGATCGTCGGCGCTGGACCCGCAGGATTTTCCGCCTCACTAGGAGCCAAGCAGCATGGGCTACGTGCGGTGACGGTGGAACAGGAGTCACTGGGGGGCACCGTCTTCCACTACCCCAGAGGCAAGGTGGTCATGACCGCGCCCGCCATCCTGCCCATTTACGGCAAGACAAAATTCAAGGAAACCACCAAGGAAGAACTGCTGACCTTCTGGAATGACGTGGAAAAGAAAACCGGTATCTCTATCAACTATGAAGAACGCATGGAAAAAATCAGCCAGACCGATACCGGTTTTGAGATCAAAACATCACGGGGTAACTATTCCAGCCGGGCGATATTGCTCGCCCTGGGTCGACGAGGCACGCCCCGAAAACTAGGGGTTCCCGGTGAGGAATTGCCCAAAGTTCTCTATCGCCTGATCGACCCCGCCCAGTATGAAAATCAGCATGTTCTGGTTGTTGGCGGTGGCGATGCCGCACTTGAAGCAGCCACCAGTATTGCCGAAGAAACAGGTACTACGGTCACCCTGTCCTACCGCAGCGAAGCCTTTGGACGGGCCAAGGAAAAAAACCGCGACAAGGTAGTCGCAGCCGAATCAGCGGGGCGCCTGCAACTGTTGATGAAATCCAATGTGAAGAAAATCGGTGAAGACTATGTCGAGCTCGAACATGCGGACGAGGCAGTCAAGCTGCCAAACGACGCAATAATAGTCTGCGCGGGCGGCATTCTGCCCACCCCCTTTCTGAAAGAAATCGGTATCGAAGTCGATACCAAATTCGGTACTGTCTGAAAATTCCCGGATTCGAAGCAGGTGATGCGAAACCATAATATCCAGAAGGCCGCCAAATACAGCTTGCTGTCGCTGCTGCTCCTCACCCCCCTCACGGTGAGCGCAGATGATATGGATGCGGCACTCCAGGCGGTTCGTACCCGGGCCTATGACCAGGCGGCAGGCTTGTTGCAACCGCTCGCGCAACAGGGAAACGCCGAGGCTCAATACCAGCTGGCAAGCCTCTACCGTTCCGGACGAGGCGTGCCGAAAGACCACGCCCGTGCGGTTACCCTGCTGCAATCGGCCACCAAGCAGGGGCATCCTGCCGCGCAATATCAGCTGGGTGTAATGTATGAACGCGGCTGGGGTGTCGCGGGCAATGCCGAAGCAGCAGAAAAGTGGTTTCGGACCGCCGCGGCGAATGGACACCATCTGGCAAAACGGCGCCTCAAACAGGGGCCACCGCCTACCCGCAGGCGTACGCAAAACCCACCCCCGCCAGCGGAAAGAGCACCTTCCGTTAAGCCCGAAGAACTGCTCCACCACGCCGCTGCCCGCGGTGACCAGAAGCTGCTGAAGCAGGCACTTTCTCTACAGGCCAAAGTAAACGCCAGGGATCGCCATGGCCGTACCGCACTGATGGAGGCAGCTGAAAACGATCATGGCAATCTGGTCAGCGAACTTCTACGCCAGCACGCTAACCCGGAACAGTATGATCCCTTCAACGATACCGCCCTTCTGCTGGCGACACGCAAGGGTGCATTTTCCGCCGTTCGTGCCCTCCTTCAGGGTGGTGCGGCAACCGATGTGCAAGACAAAAATGGCGATACCCCGCTGATCATTGCGGCGAGAAAAAATCACCGACGGATCCTGAACGCCTTGCTAAAAAGGCGTGCCAATATCTCCCTGAAGAACAAAAACGGGCGCACGGCCATCGCCGTCGCTCTGACACGCAAACATACAGCCGCCGTCAAAATTCTGGAAAATCACGGTGGCATTGTCCCGCCAAAATCCACACCTAAGGCGACCGCCGATCTGGAAAATCCGGCGATACTTGAAAAGCTGGCCACGCGGGGTGTTACCAACGAAGGCGTTTATGCCGGCTGGTCGACACTGATGACCGCCAGCTGGCGGGGACAGGAAAGACTGGTGCAAACGCTGCTTGCCAAAGGTACGGCAGTAGATTGGCAGGACGATCAGGGCTACACCGCACTCAGCCGGGCTGCCTGGCAGGGCCACGAAAATATCGTCATGGCCCTGCTGCAAGCCGGTGCAGATGCCAACACCGTGGCCAATAACGGGCAAACACCACTTCTTCACGCCATCGAAGGTGGCCACCCCGCTGTGATTAAACGCCTGTTGGCTGAAAATGTGGGTGTGGAGCGCCGTCCCAATGGCCGGGCACCACTTATCGTCGCGCTCGAGTCAGGGCAACAGGACGCGGCCGCAATGCTTCTGGAAAATGGTGCGTCGGTTAAGGTTAGCGACCAGCAAGGCCGCTCCCCGCTTATTTGGGCCGCCCGCAAAGGACTGGAACAAAGCACCATGCGCTTGCTGGTCGCCGGCGCGGATCCCGCACTGCAGGATGCCCGGGGCTGTAATGCACTCTGGTTCGCGGCAAGTGAGGGGCACGACAAAGTGGTCAGCCTGCTGGCACCGCTAGGGGATGTAAATGCCACTGACCGGCAGGGCTATACTGCGCTCGCGCGGGCCGCCCGCCAGGGGCACAAATCCTCCATCCGCCTTCTGCTTACGACGGGTGCGGCCATCGATCTGGCCAATCAATCCGGTAATACCCCCCTCATTCTCGCCGCCAAACAGGGGCATACCGCCACCATCGAACTGTTAATTTCCAGCGGAGCGAAAGTTGACCGGAAAAATATCAACGGCAATACCGCACTCATGCTGTCCGCCGCCGCGGGACACGCGGAAACCGTTCGTATGCTGCTAAAAAGAGGTGCCAACCCGAAGCTGCGAAACGAGCGGCGTGAACGTGCCCATCAGCTTGCGAACAAAGCAGGTCATCAGGATATTCTTGCGATCATCAACGGTGCCCACAAAGATAGCGGGTGGTTTCGCTAGGCTGTTTTATCCGGTCTGTTGGTCGCCGAAATCACCCTGCAACAATTGCAGCGCGGTCAGCCCGGCCACCACCGCAGTCTCCGCTCGCAGAATGCGCGGCCCGAGTCCCATGGCCATCCAGCCTGCTTGCCGTGCCGCCGCAACTTCCGCTTCACTCAATCCGCCCTCCGGCCCAATCAGAAGATCGGTTCCGGTTGTGGAAGAAGTCATCATCGATAAGGGTTGGGCCGCAGGATCAAGCAACACCTGCTGACGTCCGCAAGCTGGCGTAGCCAGATATTCGGCCAACGGCATAACTGGCAGCAGTTCCGGAATACGGGTACGACCGCATTGCTCACAGGCATGTATCACGACCTTGCGCCAGTGACTGGTACGACGCCGGGCACGCTCACCGCCGAGACGAACCACGGTGAACTCGGTCATCAGCGGTACGATACGATGTACGCCCAGCTCCACCGCCTTTTGTACCGCGAAATCCATGCGCTCACCGCGACACACGGCGAGGGCAAGGGTTAGCGACAGGGATGATTCACGAATCGGGGAACAGGCGGTCCCGGTACATGCTGAAGCACTGCCCCCTCGCGGGAGGTTCAGGGTAGCCGGGTACTCATCTCCTGCCCCGTCGAAGAGAATGAGTTCTGCGCCGTTCTTCAAGCGCAAAACCCGGGTCAGATAGTGAACGGTGTCCGCGGACAGCGCGTACACCTGCTCCGATGCCAGCGGAAACTCCACATAAACCCGACTGATCCGCATGCATGAAGCCAGTCAGTAGCCGCTCAGCTCAACGCCTCAGGAAAAGGCGTAGGCGCCATAACCCACAACGCGATCCTTGGGGCCCCCGGTATCTCCGGAATTACAGGTTCCCAGCGTGGTCACCTTAAGCCCCTTCTCCTTCGCCACCATCATCAGCGCATTCAGGGGGCGGCACCCACAGGCCTGGGGCGGCTGCAGGTCCTCGGACAGGGTCTCGATGATGCGAGTGGTGTCAGCATCTATCTTTTTGGCCGTATCATAGTCATGGTAATGACTGAGATCGCTGCTAACCACGATCAGGGTTTCCTTCTCATCCCAGAACTCATTAATGATATCGGCCACATCCTCCACGTAGGTATCGCCTACCACCACCGGCAAGAGTCGAAAATCCTCCAGCACGGTCTGTAAAAACGGCAGTTGCACTTCCAGGCTATGCTCCATGCGGTGCACGATCTCAAGGGACTGGACCGGTTGGAGTTTCTCGACCTTCATTTGACCAACCCGGTCCAGGCGAATCTCGCCCAGCGGGGTGACGTAGGCCTCTTTCGGTGTGAGTGCTAAGCCCTCAAAAGGAATGTGATGGGTGGGTCCCAACAGAACGACCCGCTCGATCTCTTTGCGCCTCGCCGCCAGTTGAGCATAGGCCTGGCCGGCAAGCGCACCAGAGTAGATATAACCGGCGTGCGGAACGACCAGCGCCAGTGGCCGCTCC
>JAJFJV010000004.1 GCA_021773635.1 Gammaproteobacteria bacterium
CAAAGGCCTTGGCGTCACCACCGTGGGCCAGTGATAAAACCTTGGTCATGGCCGCCGTCAGCGTGGTCTTGCCGTGGTCAACGTGACCGATGGTTCCGACGTTTACGTGCGGCTTTGTCCGCTCAAATTTTTCCTTCGACACCGTGCTCTACCTCGTGTGGAAATCGAACCTACTGATTCTTTTTGATGATGGTTTCCGCGATACCCGCCGGAAGCTCGTTATATTTTAGAAATTCCATCGTATAGTTGGCGCGCCCCTGACTCAGGGAACGGAGATCCGTGGCATAACCAAACATCTCTGCCAGCGGTACCTCTGCCCGAATCACCTTGCCTGCAGGTGTATCTTCCATGCCCTGCACCAGCCCACGCCGACGATTGAGATCGCCCATGACGTCGCCCATATACTCTTCCGGGGTTACCGACTCCACTTTCATGACGGGCTCGAGTAACACCGGATCGGCCTTGGCGGCACCAGACTTAAAGGCCATGGAGCCGGCGATCTTGAAGGCCATTTCGTTAGAGTCAACATCATGGTAGGAGCCATCAAACAGCGTCACCTTGACGTCAACCACGGGATAGCCGGCAATCACACCATTTTCCATCTGCTCGATGACGCCCTTGTTTACCGAGTTGATGTACTCGCGGGGAACGACACCGCCGACGATAGCGTCCTCAAATTCATAGTCTGTACCGGCTTCCTGTGGCTCGATACGCAACCACACGTGACCGTACTGACCACGACCGCCGGTCTGGCGCACAAACTTGCCTTCTTGCTCTACGGCGGTGCGGATGGTTTCACGGTAAGCCACCTGTGGTTTACCTACATTGGCCTCGACGCCGAACTCGCGCCTCATACGGTCAACGATAATATCGAGATGCAGCTCACCCATCCCGGAAATAATGGTCTGTGCGGACTCTTCATCTGTACGCACCCGGAAGGAGGGGTCCTCATGGGCAAGCTTGCCCAGCGCAATGCCCATCTTCTCCTGATCGGCCTTGGTCTTTGGCTCCACGGCAACCGAAATCACCGGCTCCGGAAACTCCATGCGCTCCAGGGTAATAACATCTTTCGTGGAACAAAGCGTTTCACCGGTTGTAACGCCCTTGAGGCCCACGGCTGCAGCGATATCGCCAGCGCGAACTTCCTTAATTTCATCCCGGGTATTGGCATGCATCTGCAGAATGCGCCCGATACGCTCCTTCTTTCCCTTGACCGGGTTATAGATGGTGTCACCGGACTTCAGGACACCAGAGTAAACCCGGAAAAAGGTAAGATGACCAACAAAGGGGTCATTGGCAATTTTAAAGGCCAGGGCGGCAAAAGGCGCCTCATCTTCCGGCGGACGCGTACCTTCACTCTCTGCGGCATCATCCAGGATACCGCGGATAGCGGGCACCTCAGTGGGCGCCGGAAGATACTGAATAACCGCATCCAGCATGGCCTGCACGCCCTTGTTTTTGAACGCTGAGCCACACAGGGCCGGTACAATCTCGTTGGCGATGGTGCGCTTGCGCAGCCCGGATCTAATCTCGTCCGCGGAAAGCTCCTCTTCGTTGAGGTAACGCTCCATCAGATCCTCATTGGCCTCGGCCGCGGCCTCCACCATTTTCTCCCGCCATTCCACAGCGGCGTCTTTCAGGTTGTCGGGAATCTCCCGCTCTTCGAAGCGCATACCGGCACTTTCTTCGTCCCAGTAAATAGCCTTCATGCTGATGAGATCGACGACACCCTCGAACTGCTCTTCAGCACCAATGGCCAGCTGCAAAGGAACCGGGTGGGCACCCAGGCGCTCTTCAATCTGCCCTACGACGCGGAGAAAATCAGCCCCCGAGCGGTCCATTTTGTTGACAAAAGCGAGGCGCGGAACGCCATATTTTGTAGCCTGGCGCCATACCGTCTCGGATTGGGGTTCAACCCCGCCCACAGCGCAAAACACCGCACAGGCACCATCCAGAACACGCAATGAACGCTCCACCTCAATGGTGAAATCCACGTGTCCCGGGGTATCAATAATATTGATTCGGTGCTCATCAAACTGACCATTCATGCCACTCCAGAAACAGGTAGTGGCCGCGGAGGTGATGGTGATACCACGCTCCTGCTCCTGCTCCATCCAGTCCATAGTGGCGGCCCCATCGTGCACCTCACCGATCTTGTGTGAAATACCGGTGTAGTAGAGGACGCGCTCACTGGTGGTGGTCTTGCCGGCATCAATATGGGCCATGATGCCTATATTGCGATAACGGTCTATGGGGGTCTTTCTCGGCACGACTAATTAACCTTGAATCAAACTGTAAAAATAAAAAGAGGCGGTTGCCTGGAACTACCAGCGGTAATGCGCAAAGGCCTTGTTAGCCTCTGCCATACGGTGGGTATCTTCCCGTTTCTTTACCGCATTTCCACGGCTCTCCGCCGCATCCATCAATTCGTGTGCAAGCCGCAAGCCCATGGTTTTCTCACCACGTTTGCGGGCGGAATCGACAATCCAGCGCATCGCCAGCGCATTACGACGCACTGCACGTACTTCCACCGGGACCTGGTAAGTAGCACCACCGACGCGGCGCGATTTAACCTCCACGATCGGGCGCACATTATCCAGCGCCTTGCCAAAGACCTCGAGAGGATCGCCCTCAACCTTGCCGGAGACATGCTCCAGAGCACCGTAGACGATCTTTTCAGCAACCGATTTCTTGCCGCTGAGCATCAACATATTGATGAATCGCGCAAGCGTGCCGTCCTTGAACTTCGGATCAGGCAAGACGGTGCGTTTGGGGATAAGCCTTCTTCTGGACATGGTTTACAACCGTTAAATTGGGTTAAATACTCAGCTCTTGGGCCGTTTGGCCCCGTACTTGGAGCGTCCCTGACGCCGCTCCCCGACACCGGATGTATCCAGCGTGCCGCGCACCGTGTGATAGCGAACACCCGGTAGATCCTTCACACGACCACCACGAATCAGAATGACCGAGTGCTCCTGGAGATTGTGTCCCTCGCCACCGATATAGGTGGTGACCTCCATCCCGTTGGTCAGCCGCACACGCGCCACTTTTCGCAGGGCTGAGTTCGGTTTCTTCGGTGTGGTGGTGTACACACGGGTACATACCCCACGCTTTTGCGGACACCCCTGGAGCGCCGGAACGTTGCTTTTTTGAAGCTGGCGCTTGCGGCCATTGCGCACAAGCTGGTTTGTAGTGGCCATAATCAGGTCTTTTTAAAGTATGAAAACCCGAGAACCCCATGTCTGGAGCTACATTCGGGACCGGTTCACCCAAGACAGGGGAGCCGCAAAAAAGGAAAGGCAGGACCGAAATCCTGCCGTTCAGAGCCGCGAAATTGTACGAGCGGCCCAGATGACTGTCAAGGAGTATTAGCCGCTATCTGCGCGCCTCGACAAAGACATTGTCGAGGCGCGCAGATAGCCAAGGCGGACGGCTCAGGCCGAGGGCTTCTCCGCAACGGAAGTAGTCTCTTCAATGGCAGAATCTTCCGCCACCGCGACCATTTCAACAGGCACCACCGGCTCTGCCAGGGGCAGCTCCGACTCCGCATCGCCGCGGTGACGGTCTTGGTGATAGGAAAATCCGGTACCTGCCGGTACCAAGCGCCCAACGATCACGTTTTCCTTGAGACCGCGCAGATGATCGGTGCGACCACTGACCGATGCCTCGGTCAACACACGGGTGGTCTCCTGGAACGAGGCCGCTGAAATAAATGACTCGGTAGCCAGAGAGGCTTTGGTTATCCCGAGCAATACTGAATTCCACTTGGCCGGTTCCTTGCCTTCCGCCATCAACACTTCATTGCTCTGCAGGATACGCGTACGGTCGACCTGCTCACCCGGGAGGAAGTTACTGTCTCCCGCGCCAACGACATCCACCTTGCGAAGCATCTGGCGCACGATGACCTCGATATGCTTGTCGTTTATCTTTACACCTTGCAGGCGATAGACCTCCTGCACCTCGTTAACGATGTAGTTGGCAAGCGCACTGACGCCCAGCAAGCGCAGAATGTCATGGGAGTTGGGTGCGCCGTCAACGACGACTTCACCCTTACCGACATGCTCGCCCTCGTATACCAGGATATGACGCCATTTGGGAATAAGAGTCTCTTTGGTTTCACCATCTTCATCGGTGATAACCAAACGCCGCTTGCCCTTGGTTTCCTTGCCAAAACTCACGATTCCGGTCTGCTCGGCCAACAGGAAAGGTTCCTTCGGCTTGCGTGCCTCGAATAGATCCGCCACCCGCGGCAGGCCACCCGTGATATCACGGGTCTTCGAGCTTTCCTGCGGGACCTTGGCAATCATATCGCCAATCGCCACCTCAGTATTGTCACTGATATTCAGCAATGCTCCCGGTGCCAACACATAATGCGCCGGCTGGCCGCCAGGAAGAATAACCTCATCACCCTGCGGGTCCAGTAGCACCACCATCGGCCGCAGGTCTTTAGCCGCCGCGGTACGCTTGGTGGTATCCATGACTTCAATGGCAGTCAAACCGGTGAGCTCGTCCATGGTGTGTTCCACGGTCACGCCCTCAACCACATCCCGGAACTGCACCCGCCCGGCCACCTCGGTAATCACCGGGTGGGTATGTGGGTCCCAGTTCGCGATCACCTGGCCACCATCAACTGTATCGCCATCTTGTACCGACAGCATTGCCCCATAGGGGATTTTATAGCGCTCGCGCTCACGTCCACCTTCGTAGAGGATGGCAATCTCGCCGGAACGGCCGACACTCACCTGACCACCGGTCTTGCGCTGGACCGAACGTACGTTATGAAGTTTTACCGTACCCGCGCTCTTGACCTGCACATTATCCACTGCGGCTGCCCGCGATGCGGCACCACCAATATGGAAGGTACGCATGGTGAGCTGGGTTCCCGGCTCGCCGATGGATTGTGCCGCCACCACGCCCACGGATTCGCCGATACTCACCCGCTCGCCACGGGCCAAATCACGGCCATAACAAGCGGCACAAATACCAAAGCGAGTCTCGCAGGTAATCGGGGAGCGAACGGTCACTTCGTCAATACCATGCGCCTCCAACTCATCGACCCGTTGCTCGTCAAGCAAGGTCCCGGCGGAAATCAATACCTCTTTTTCGCCCACGGCGGTGATATCTATGGCCGTGACCCGACCCAATACCCGCTCGCGCAGAGGTTCAACAACATCGCCTCCCTCGATCAGCGGGGTCAGCACCATTCCGTCAGTGGTTCCACAATCTACCTCGGTCACCACCAGATCCTGGGAAACGTCCACCAGGCGTCGGGTGAGATAACCGGAGTTGGCGGTCTTCAACGCCGTGTCTGCCAGTCCCTTACGGGCTCCGTGAGTAGAGATGAAGTACTGCAACACGTCCAGGCCCTCACGGAAATTGGCCTTAATCGGCGTCTCGATGATCGAGCCATCGGGCTTGGCCATAAGGCCACGCATGCCAGCCAACTGGCGAATCTGTGCGGCGGAGCCACGCGCACCGGAATCCGCCATCATGTAGATAGAATTCATGGACGGCTGGCGAACCTCCTGCCCCTCGTCATCGACGACGACATCGGTCCCGAGCTTGTCCATCATGGCCTTGGCGACCTGCTCGTTGGTGTAGGACCAGATATCCACTACCTTGTTATAGCGTTCGCCATAGGTAACGAGACCAGAGGCATATTGCTCCTCGATCTCCTTCACCGCGCTTTCTGCTTTCCCAAGAATTCCCCTCTTCTCGTCCGGCACCACCATGTCCTCGATACCGATAGAAAGCCCGGCACGGGTAGCAAAGGTGAAGCCCATGTACATCAACTGATCCGCAAATACCACCGTCTCTTTGAGACCCACGCGGCGATAACAGGCATTGATAAGACCGGAGATGGCCTTCTTGTCCAGCACGCAGTTAACCAGATCGTATGACAGTCCGTCCGGGAGTAATTCGGAAACCAGCGCCCGTCCTGCAGTGGTTTCTACTAGGCGGGTTATTTCCTGTAACTCTCCATTTTCGTCGGGTACGCGCTCGCTTATACGCACCTTGGCGACAGCATGCAGATCCACCGCACCCGACTCATAGGCCCGGGCAGCCTCGCCCACATCGGCAAAAGCCATGCCACTACCACGAACCCCGATCAGCTCCCGGGTCAGGTAATAAAGTCCGATAACCACGTCCTGGGTTGGAACAATAATCGGCTCACCATTAGCCGGAGACAGAATATTATTGGTGGACATCATCAGTGTCCGCGCTTCCAGCTGTGCCTCGATGGAGAGCGGTACGTGTACCGCCATCTGATCGCCGTCAAAGTCCGCATTGAACGCAGTACAGACCAGGGGATGCATCTGGATAGCCTTGCCCTCGATGAGCATCGGCTCAAAGGCCTGAATGCCCAGACGATGCAGGGTGGGAGCCCGGTTGAGCAACACAGGATGCTCACGGATAACTTCTTCAAGAATATCCCAGACCTCTGGCCCTTCCCGCTCCACGAGCTTTTTTGCTGCCTTGATCGTGGTCGCCAGGCCGCGGCGCTCAAGCTTGCCAAAGACAAAAGGCTTGAACAGCTCCAGGGCCATTTTTTTCGGCAGGCCGCATTGATGGAGCTTCAGGGTCGGCCCTACGACGATCACGGAACGCCCGGAATAATCGACGCGCTTGCCCAGCAGATTCTGGCGGAAACGGCCCTGCTTGCCCTTGATCATGTCCGCCAGGGACTTCAGTGGCCGCTTGTTGGTGCCGGTAATCGCCCGTCCACGACGGCCGTTATCCAGCAACGCGTCCACCGATTCCTGCAGCATGCGCTTTTCGTTGCGCACGATAATATCGGGCGCATTAAGATCCAGCAGGCGTTTCAGGCGATTGTTGCGATTGATCACCCGACGATAGAGGTCGTTCAGATCAGAGGTCGCAAAACGACCACCGTCCAGGGGCACCAGGGGACGCAGTTCCGGCGGCAGGATCGGCAGCACCTTGAGCACCATCCACTCGGGACGGTTACCCGACTCCTGGAATGATTCCAGCAGCTTCAGTCGCTTGGCCAGCTTCTTGATCTTGGCCTCGGAACGGGTTTTCCCCAGCCCCTCGTGGACCTTGGCAATTTCAACAGGTATATCAATGGTACGCAGCAGTTCGTAGACGGCCTCGGCACCCATGCGGGCATCGAACTCGTCGCCATATTCACCCATGGCCTCGAGATACATATCATCCGTCAGCAGCTGCTCGCGCTCGAGCTCGGTCATGCCCGGCTCGATGACCACAAAGGCCTCGAAATAGAGGATCCGCTCGATATCCCGCAAGGTCATATCAAGCAACAAACCCATCCGCGAAGGCAGCGATTTCAAATACCAGATGTGGGCCACCGGGCTGGCAAGCTCAATATGCCCCATGCGCTCGCGCCGGACCTTGGCGAGGGTGACTTCAACCCCGCACTTCTCGCACACCACACCGCGATGCTTGAGGCGCTTGTACTTGCCGCAAAGACACTCGTAGTCCTTTACCGGACCAAAGATCTTGGCGCAAAAAAGCCCATCCCTTTCCGGCTTGAAGGTGCGGTAATTGATCGTCTCCGGCTTCTTGACCTCACCGTAGGACCACGAACGGATCTTGTCGGGGGAAGCCAGCCCGATGCGGATGGCATCGAAACTTTCGACCTGTCCCTGCTGTTTCAACAGATTGAGTAGGTCTTTCAATTTCGTCTCTCCTGCGCTAGCCCGGTCTGTAAACCAGGCGGCGATTTAAAAAACCGGCAAGCCTGCACTTGGCCGGTCCAGCTGTTTGACGCCCGGTATCGCAGCAGCATTTTTCTGCCCTGCTTAACCGGACTGGTAGTTTTCGCCTAGTCGTTTTCGAGCTCGACGTCGATCCCAAGGGAACGGATTTCCTTGGTCAGCACATTGAAGGACTCCGGCATACCGGCCTCCATATGCGGATTACCATCCACAATATTCTTGTACATGGTGGTACGGCCATTGACGTCATCCGACTTCACCGTCAGCATTTCCTGCAGCGTATAGGCGGCACCATAGGCCTCCAGTGCCCACACCTCCATCTCGCCGAAGCGCTGACCACCAAATTGTGCCTTACCGCCCAGCGGCTGCTGGGTTACCAGGCTATATGGCCCTGTGGAACGTGCGTGCATCTTGTCATCCACCAGGTGATTCAGCTTGAGGATGTACATATAGCCAACGGTCACCGGGCGGTCGAAACGGTCGCCAGTACGGCCATCGTGCAGCCAGGTCTGACCGTTCTCCGGCAGATCTGCCATTTTCAGATAGGCCCGGATTTGCTCCTCCGAGGCACCTTCGAATACCGGTGTGCCCATGGGGACGCCACCACGGAGATTGCCCGCCAGCTCAATTATTTCCTTGTCCTTCAGGCTCTTGACGGCATTCTGCATGCCACCCACGGCATAAACCCGGTCAAGATAGTCACGCAGCTCTTCCGTCTTGGCCTTTTCTTCCAGCATGCCGGCAATCTTGTGGCCCATGCCCTTGGCAGCCCAGCCTAAATGGGTTTCCAAAACCTGGCCTACGTTCATACGCGAGGGCACGCCGAGGGGATTAAGCACGATATCGACGGGCGTGCCATCTTCCATGTACGGCATATCCTCGGCCGGTACGATAGTGGAGATCACGCCCTTGTTACCGTGGCGTCCCGCCATCTTGTCACCGGGCTGGATGCGCCGTTTTACCGCAAGATAGACCTTGACCATCTTGAGCACGCCAGGCGCCAGGTCATCTCCGGAAGTAAGCTTGCCTTCCTTCTCCTTGTACAACTCATCCAGCGATTCACGGTGCTTCTGCAACTGCTCGGCAGCATCCTCGAGACGCTTGTTAGCCGCTTCATCACGTACCCGGATCTCGAACCAGCGTTCGCGCGGAAGCTTGTTAAGGTAGGCGGCATTGACCTTGTCACCCGCCTTCAAGCCCTCAGGGCCACCCTCAGCCTCCTTGCCTTTCAACGCTTTCTCGAGACGCTGATAGATATCATCACGCAGAATGCGCAGCTGGTCTTTGAGGTCCTTACGAACCTTTTCCAACTCCATTTCTTCAATCTGCAGCGCCCGGGCATCCTTCTCGACACCATCCCGGGTGAATACCTGGACATCAATAATGGTGCCTACCCGCCCCGTAGATACGCGCAAGGAAGTGTCCTTCACGTCGGATGCTTTCTCGCCAAAGATAGCGCGCAGCAACTTCTCCTCGGGGGTCAACTGGGTCTCGCCCTTCGGCGTCACCTTACCCACCAGAATGTCGCCAGGCCCCACCTCGGCACCGACAAAAACGATCCCGGACTCATCCAGCTTGGAAAGTGCACTCTCACTGACATTCGGGATGTCCGCGGTCACTTCTTCTGAGCCAAGCTTGGTATCACGCGCTACGCAGACCAGCTCCTCAATATGAATGGTGGTATAGCGATCTTCCTCTACCACGCGTTCCGAGATGAGAATCGAGTCCTCAAAGTTGTAGCCATTCCATGGCATAAAGGCGATCAACAGATTCTGTCCCAGAGCCAGCTCGCCAAGATCCGTAGACGGGCCATCTGCCAGCACATCACCGCGGGCAATTCTGTCTCCCGGACGTACCAGCGGACGTTGGTTGATGCAGGTGTTCTGGTTGGAGCGGGTGTATTTGGTCAGGGTGTAGATGTCGACACCGGCACCACCCGCGGTGGCCTCATTGTCATTCACCCGCACCACGATGCGTCCCGCATCCACCAAATCAACCAATCCGCCCCGTTTGGCGACAACGGTTACGCCGGAATCGATAGCGACCGCCCGTTCCATGCCCGTACCCACCAGGGGCTTCTCCGCACGCAGGGTCGGTACCGCCTGCCGCTGCATGTTCGAACCCATGAGTGCGCGGTTGGCATCATCGTGTTCAAGGAAGGGAATCAGCGCCGCCGCCACGGAGACGATCTGGCGCGGTGAAACGTCCATGTAATCCACTTTCAACGGCTTGGACAGGGTGAATTCGTTCTGATGACGGGTGGTCACCAACTCATCCGTCAGAAAGCCCTTTTCGTCCACGGCCGTATTAGCCTGAGCGATGATATAGCGACTTTCTTCGATGGCGGAGATGTAAGCCACCTTGTCCGTCACCTTGCCCTTCACCACCTTGCGATAAGGGGTCTCAAGAAAGCCATAGGTATTGGTACGCGCATACACTGCGAGTGAATTGATGAGACCAATATTCGGACCTTCAGGCGTCTCGATGGGGCATACCCGACCATAGTGGGTAGGATGCACGTCGCGCACTTCAAATCCGGCACGTTCACGGGTCAGACCACCCGGGCCCAGTGCCGAAATCCGGCGCTTGTGAGTCACCTCGGACAGTGGATTATTCTGGTCCATAAACTGCGAAAGCTGGCTCGACCCGAAAAACTCTTTCACCACCGCAGAAACCGGTTTGGCGTTGATCAGTTCCTGCGGCATCAGTTCCTCGGTTTCAGCGAGGGTCAGGCGCTCGCGTACTGCCCGTTCAACGCGCACAAGACCAATGCGAAACTGATTTTCTGCCATCTCGCCAACACAGCGAATACGACGGTTACCCAAGTGGTCGATATCGTCCACGGTACCGTTGCCATTCTTGATGTCGATAAGCACCGACAACACGCTGATGATGTCATCGGCCGACAAAACCCCATCACCGACGATGTCCTCACGTCCCACCCGCAGATTAAACTTCATCCGCCCTACCGCTGAAAGGTCATAGCGTTCGGGGCTAAAGAAGAGGTTCTGAAAGAGAGTTTGAGCGGCGTCTTTGGTGGGCGGTTCGCCAGGACGCATCATGCGGTAGATTTCTACCTGCGCCTCCAGCAGATCGGTGGCGCTATCCGAACGCAAGGTATCGGATATGAAGGCCCCGCGATCAACGTCATTAGTAAAAATAATCCGCAGCGACTTGACCTTGGCTTCACGCAGGGTAGCCACCGTCTCCTCACCAATCTCGTCATTCGCCTGGGCCAGAATTTCACCGGTTTCGGCATCGACAATATCCGTCGCGATGGTCTTGCCTATCAGATATTCATCCGGCAGAGACAGGGTTTTCATCCCCGCCTTTTCCATTTTCTTGATATGACGGGCAGTCACACGCCGGCCGACCTCGACGATAACCGCGCCCTTGCGGTCTCGAATTTCGAATGCCGCCTGCTCACCGCGCAAACGTTGTGCCGAAATCCGGAAGCTCACCCCCTTGGTGGTCAGCTTGCATTCATAGTTTTCAAAAAAGCGTTCGAGAATTTCCTCGGTACTCATACCAAGGGCGCGCAGAAGCACCGTACACGGCAACTTGCGGCGCCGATCGATGCGCACGAACAGCAAATCATTGGGGTCGAATTCGAAATCGAGCCAGGAACCCCTATAGGGAATCACCCGCGCCGAGAACAGCAGCTTTCCAGAGGAGTGGGTCTTGCCTTTATCGTGTTCAAAAAACACGCCGGGGGAGCGATGAAGCTGGGAAACGATGACCCGCTCGGTACCGTTGATAACAAAGGTGCCGGTGTCGGTCATGAGCGGTATTTCGCCCATGTAAACTTCCTGCTCCTTGATGTCCTTGACCGTCTTGGCCGCACGCTTGCTTTCCTTGTCATACAACACAAGGCGCAGTTTTACCCGCAGTGAAGCGTTGTAGGTCATACCACGGAGCTGGCATTCCTTGACATCAAAAACCGGAGCTCCCAGCTTGTAGCTGCAATACTCCAGAGCGGCATCGCCCGAGTAACTCTCGATAGGAAATACGGAGTTGAAGGCAGCCTGCAGCCCTTTTTCCACGCGCTCTGCGTGCGGAATATCCTTTTGCAGAAAACCCCGGTAGGAGTCCACCTGAATGGCCAACAGATAGGGCACATCCAGAATGCCTTGCTGCTTGCCAAAATCTACCCGAATCCGCTTTTTTTCAGTAAAAGAATAAGCCATTCTTCACCCTTGCCTGTCACGCATTTCCGCCGTCGACCGTAGTCATCGGAACCAGTCCCGATGCACCGTATAAACGCGAACGGGCCGGTGACTTCGAGCCACCAGCCCCTCGCTTACTGCTTAAAGAAACCAGTCAATGGTGGCTATTTAAGCTCCACTGAAGCACCGGCCTCTTCCAGAGCCTTTTTGGCCTCTTCTGCCTCTTCCTTGCTCACGCCTTCCTTGACGTTTGCCGGGGCACCTTCCACCAGGTCCTTGGCCTCCTTGAGGCCGAGGCTGGTAATTCCGCGCACGGCCTTAATCACGCCGACCTTGCTGGAACCAAAGCTGGTAATGACCACATCGAACTCGGTCTGCTCGGCTTCTGCCGCCGCACCACCATCACCGGCTGCAGGGGCTGCTGCCACTGCGGCAACCGCCGCGGAGACACCAAACTTTTCTTCCATTGCCTCTACCAGCTCAACCACCTCGAGCACCGTCATGTTGCTGATGGTCTCCAGGATGTCGTCTTTTGATACTGCCATTGTTCTACTCCTCAAATAATTCGTTCTGAAACCGGAATACTAAATAATCAGGCTGCCTGCTTCTGATCGCGAACCGCGGCAACGGTACGGACCAATTTCGCATGGGGTGCAGCCAGAGTTTGTGTCAGCTTGCTGATCGGCGCCTTCATGACAAACAGCAACTGTGCCAACGCCTCATCGCGCGTGGGCAGACTCGCCAGAACCTTTAACTCACTCGCAGGCAACAACTTGCCGCCAAAGGCGATAAGCTTCACCAGCAGTTTGTCATTGTCCTTGGCAAAATCTCCTACCACACGAGCCGACGCACCCGGCTCATCCTGAGCAAATGCCAATACCAGGGGACCTTTCAGATCATCCTGCAGGCATTCGAACTCCGTCCCTTCTACAGCCCGACGTGCCAGCCGATTAGGAACTACTCGCAGATATACACCCGCTTGCCGTGCCTGCACCCGCAACTCGGTCATTTCCCCAACGGTCAAACCACGATATTCCGCGGCAACCACCGAATGGGCGGTGCGGGCAACCTCAGCAACCTCGGCAACAACTTCTTTCTTTTCCGATAATGTAAGAGCCACTCGCTCATACCTCCTGACTGGGTAACCAAACAACCCAGCTTTCACAATATCCGGACTACGACACTTGCCGTTTCCCGGCCCCGTTGCGGCATTTCCAACCCACGAACAATCAGGTTGAAACATATCGCCATCTACGCAGGCCCGGACCTTCCCGTCCGTCCTTAGGCACCACCCTGGTACACCTGCGGTCTTTGACAGCCGCCGATAGGAGTCGACAGCCCAAAGCCTGTAGCCCGCAACAACCCATAATCGGAGTTGCCGGCAATGGAAACCTTGCGGGTTTCCATTAAAAAATCATGCGGTTGAACCAGACAACCGCCCCGTGATCGCTAGATGGGAAGGCTGGCCCGGTCCAATACCAAACCCGGCCCCATGGTGCTGGAAACCGTCACCTTCTGGATATACACACCTTTTGCGCTACTGGGCTTCGCCTTTATAAGAGCAGCCAGCAAGGCGTCAAGATTCCCGCTCAGTTTTTCCGGCTCAAAGGAAATTTTGCCCAGCAAGCAGTGCACGATACCTGCACGGTCAGCGCGATAACGCACTTGCCCCGCCTTGGCATTTTTTACCGCGCTGGCAACATCAGGAGTGACCGTGCCCACTTTGGGGTTCGGCATCAAACCGCGAGGCCCGAGTATACGGCCCAGGGTACCCACCACCCGCATGGTATCCGGTGCGGCAATCACCACGTCCACATCCAGCTGACCCGACTTGAAGTGGTCTGCCAGCTCATCGAGCCCGACCATTTCAGCACCAGCGGCCTTGGCGGCTTCTGCCGCCTCGCCATCGGCAAATACCGCGACCCGGACCTGCTGTCCGGTACCGTTGGGTAACACCGTTGCGCCACGAACTGCCTGGTCCGACTTTTTCGGATCGACACCCAGATTGATGCTGACGTCGATCGTCTGATCAAACTTAACCGCGGGCAGCTCCTTGAGAAGACCAAAGGCCTCTACCGCCGCAAATTCGCGAGGTTCTCCCAATTGCTCCCGGATAGCCTGTGCGCGCTTGGAATGTGTGGCCATTACTCAACCCCCTCCGTCTCCAGCCCCATACTGCGAGCTGTACCTGCGACGATGCGCACCGCCGCATCCATATCCGCGGCGTTCAGGTCCACCATCTTTTGGGTGGCGATCTCTTCGAGCTGGGCACGCGAGACCTTGCCAACCTTGTCTTTATTGGGCACGGAACTGCCCTTATCGACACCGGCCGCCTTGCGCAACAACACCGAGGCGGGTGGCGTTTTGGTGATAAAGGAAAAACTGCGATCCGCATACACCGTAATCACTACCGGGATAGGCAAACCTGCCTCTACCTGCTGGGTCTGGGCGTTGAACGCCTTGCAGAACTCCATGATGTTGACGCCATGCTGCCCCAGTGCCGGACCGACTGGCGGGCTCGGGTTGGCCTGACCTGCAGGCACTTGCAGCTTGATATAAGCCGAAATTTTCTTTGCCATGATGACTCCTCGGGTACCAGCGCCTTATCGGCTCCCCGTTAATAAAGATGTCTAAATAAACCGGATATATGCGGAAATAAATCCTGTACTAGTCCTTTTCCACCTGACCAAACTCCAGGTCGACAGGGGTGGAACGACCAAAGATACTCACCGCTACCCGCAAACGGCTCTTTTCATAATTAACCTCTTCCACCACACCGTTAAAATCATTGAAGGGGCCATCAATAACACGCACCACTTCGCCTGGCTCAAAGAGTATTTTTGGCCGTGGCTTCTCGGTCCCTTCCTGGATCCGGTTGAGAATATTGTTTGCTTCCTGCTCCGAAATGGGCGCCGGTTTATCGCTACTACCGCCAATAAAACCCATCACCTTCGGGACACTTTTAATGAGGTGCCAGGTTGCATCATTCATTTCCATTTGCACCAGCACATAGCCCGGAAAGAACTTGCGCTCACTGCGACGCTTCTGGCCGCCGCGCATCTCCACAACCTCTTCCGTCGGCACTAACACCTCACCGAACTGATCCTCCAGCTCGTTGCGGGAAATGCTTTCGTGAATCAGGCGCTTTACCTTGGCTTCAAAACCCGAATAGGCGTGAACCACATACCACTGCATCGCCATGGTCCTAGCCCCCCTGCCCAAGCAAAAGCCGGACGCCATAACCCAATAAACCGTCCAGAATCCACAACATGATAGAAACCACTACAACCATTCCAATCACGATCATCGTTGTCTGTACGGTTTCCTTGCGGGTCGGCCATACGACTTTCCGAACCTCGGTGCGGGCCTCGCGGATAAAGGACCATACCTCCTGCCCCTTTCCGGTTTGTAGCGCCACCGCGATCACGATTCCACCGATCACCAGCAGGCCGATAACGCGCAACAACAACGAATGCTCGGAGAGCAGATAAAAGGCGGCAATCGCACTACCTGACAGCGCGGCGACAAAACCCCACTTTAGCCCGTCCGGAATTCCGCTTACCGCTTCAGATGGCGTAGCCATATTACCCTCGTACATTGGAATTAATCCGAAGCGGCTACCTATGCCTTCCGGCCACCTCTCACCTCACAGGTGGACGACTCAGGAGGCTTCCCGTCGGAGATAGCTCAGCCGCCATACGACCAGAGTCGAATGGCAGGCCAGGAGGGAATCGAACCCCCAACCTGCGGTTTTGGAGACCGCTGCTCTGCCTGATTGAGCTACTGGCCTAAAGGACCGCTAAAACCGAACACCTCACAACACATCAACTCTATGCTTCACAAAAAACCCTGAGACAGGCTATTTAATAACTTTGGCAACCACACCGGCGCCCACGGTCCGTCCACCCTCGCGTACCGCAAAGCGCAAACCCTCTTCCATCGCGATGGGGTTGATCAGGTTGACCTGGACCTTGATGTTGTCGCCAGGCATCACCATTTCAGTACCCTCCGGCAGATCAACCGCACCGGTCACGTCGGTGGTGCGGAAGTAAAACTGCGGGCGATAACCGTTGAAAAACGGGGTGTGGCGGCCGCCTTCGTCTTTGGACAGGACGTATATCTCG
>JAJFJV010000031.1 GCA_021773635.1 Gammaproteobacteria bacterium
AGCCATGATGTTTTCGAGCACGGTTGTCGGCCTGAAGCTGGTTCCCACCACTGCTTTGCACCATCAACGGACGGGGGAGATTATGACCAGCATCCTTCTTCTGCAGGATGTGCTGGCCATACTTGTCATTCTCTTCATCACCGGCGAAAAGAACGGCCATGTGCTGATGACTTTTGCGATGCTTGCAGGAAAGTTTGCGCTTCTGTGCCTGCTTTCGTTTGCCGGCGTGCGTTACGTGATGGTCCCGCTGCTGAGAAAATTCGATGTGGTTCAGGAATACACTTTTGTGGCGACATTGGGCTGGTGCCTGCTATGGGCCGAGACCGCGCACATTCTTGGTCTTTCTTATGAAATGGGCGCTTTTTTGGCCGGACTATCCATTGCATCGAGCCCGGTGGCTCTCGTCATTGCCGAGCATCTGAAACCGTTGCGCGAGTTTTTCCTCATTCTCTTCTTTTTTGCCATTGGGGCGGAACTGGATGTTCGTCTGGCCTCCGGCCTCCTTGTTCCTGCAATCATTTTCGGCATGCTGCTGGTGCCCTTGAAGGCGTGGGTGTTTCGCTTTGCATTCCGAAGGAGCGGGGAGTCTGTGGAATTGTCACGGGAGTTGTCAGTGCGTTTGGGTCAGTCCAGCGAATTCTCTCTTCTGGTCGTGTTCGCTGCGTTGTCAGCGGGCATACTGTCGGCAGAAAAGGCCATGGTGGTGCAAATCGCTACGATCACGACATTTATTTGTTCGACCTACTGGGTCGTATTGAAGTATCCCACCCCGATCTCCACGAACTCGGGACTTCGGCGGGATTGAGAAGAGAATGGGGTCCTTCAAAAATGCTGAAATACCTCGGTCGGCAAACCGGCCTCGGTCGGGGCCAGATCTAGATTCGAAGCGTGCTTCTTGCCGCGTAGTATCCGAATCTAGACCTGCCCCTGCCAACTGCGAATTTATCTTCAGTGTATGGGCAACCCGTCTATCCGGCCTGATGCAACGGGTGGAGGGAGTGGCCTTCGGGCACGTGGATACCCGCCTCGCCCAGTGCCTGCTGGAACGTATGAGTGATGGTGGCGAGGTGATGCTGAGCCACCGCGAACTGGCGGTGGAGTTGGGTACGCCCCGGAAAGTCGTGAGCCGCCAGCTCAAGGAATTCGAACGCCGAGGCTGGCTGCGACTGCGGTGCCGGCGCCACTCAGGGAATTGCTGCGGGGGCGTTGAATATTGTTAGACGGAGCATGTTCTGGATGCAACGAGGCAAGAACTGATTTCGGTTCTAATTATTTCAAAGGTGAATTTGCCAAGGATTTGAGATGCACGATAAAGCTCTGAGACTACCCGAATACCTTAAAGAAGTGTTGGTGCCCACAGCGAGTGGCATCGCAAAGCTCATCGCTGTATGGGATGGGCTTCAGGTTGAAACACAGTTGCTGTTACTACACGAGCTACGTAGAACTAAGGTACCTGCATACCTCTACGAACGATTCCGAAAAGTAGCTCTACAGGCCACCAATCCCTTTGTCCGTTATCTTATTGCAAGGGACTGCTACTTCAATGATGAGGCATCTGATGAAGAAAATATAGCTAAGAAACGGATAGAAAGTGATTCATGTCCGTTGGTAAAATACTCACAAGAAGAACAGAAAAGCATGAGGTTCCTAGGATTTGAGCCTAATCCAGTCGAACGTTTTTCCAAATTTTTTTCGCTGCCGCATAACGCCCGATTGGCAAGAATACGGGGCCTAATGGGAAGGGGTGAACAGTTCTCCAACCTCATAAAATATTACCTTGAAAATCAAGAGGTTCAGCAAGAGGTTGATGAGCTAGAATTCTATGAGTGCCTGTTGGAATATCTAAACACGGATACGTTCTCTAGAGTCTATCGCTCTGGGGAACCGGGCAGAGATGGCTCTGTGGAATATGGGAAAGGTTGTCAATTAGATAGCCTTTGGGAGCTGGTTTCTCTACTTCCAGAATGGATGTCGTTCGTTCTCATAGAGAAGTTGCCCTTACAATATGGACTTTCTACAGGTCCCACCGATGAACAGATAGGATCTTTCACTGACGCACAGGTTCAAACGCTTCTTCAACGAGAAGATGTTGATCTTCCAGAACTTAGGAAAAGATTGTTTTTCGAGTCCGAGAAATTGCGCAGCTACGCTATTTCGAAGAACTTTGACCTTACTTTCAATGATTTTGATAAGGTCCTCTCCCAACCGAAAGAAGTTAGGAAATATCTACTCGAGGATTTGGCCCTATATGCGGATAACCTTAATGTTGTGTTCTATGCGGCGTTATTCGATCTTGGGCGCGCGTTTGATATCCCATGCTATAGCAATCTAGATTTCGTAGAGCAGCACTTTAACAAGAAGCTTCAAGAACTCGATGAAGGCCAACAGGCCAGGCAAATTCTCGACCTTAGACTCTATCGACTGGCCAAGAGTATCGTGCCATGGGAAAAAGATGAATACTCGGAGGAATTGGATGAGCATATTGAGTTTCTAAATAACTCTATCCATTCAGACAACAGATGGAAGACTTTCATGAGCTTCTCTAAAGTTTGGCGCGCAAACGGTTATTATTTGACAAAACGTTTGGAGAAATATTTACCAAGAATAGAAGAGGTTAGTGAAGAGGATGAGCTCGATGAAGAGTGCTCTTCCTATGCAGAGGAGGCTACCTCAACAGTGGGTAGAGAGATAGCTGATGTTCCCGGTAATTTCACACTTGCAAAGGAGCTACGAGATTTGCGGACCATGGTTCTCGTCGGCATTGGCCTGCTTATGGTTCTCATAATAGCTACCTAGTACTCAGTCAGTATTTGCCAAGAAATGAGTAATGCGGGTCAGCGAAGCGTAAAGGCAGGCCTCATACGTAGGATCTTTAAACTCATGGAATAATAAGGGAACTTTCAGATCGCCATCGGATCAGATCACACAATCCGACTAAAAACCGAGTGATCTGGGAGTATCCGATGGAGAAAAGACAAGCTACCAAACTGGCCGGGGCTAAACTTGGATTGATGCCGGTTTTTTTGTACGGTTTAAGAACTTACGTATGAGGGAGCCCTAGCCCTTTTTTGTCGCTCGGGTCGACCTTCAACTGGCGCGGCAGGAGTAAAATTGTTGATACTGAGCGGGATGGCACCATATGTCACGATGCTAGAATCTCAAGCCCTAAGTTGTGTAGATATCATGAACGATAGGATGGACTCAAACCGAGAAATGGCAATCAATGCCGTTGATATTCTAAACGACTTGATCGGTGATTTCGTTTCAGGGACTTTGGTCCTTTCTGATTATTATAGGCACCACAAAATTGGCACCTTCCGACGCGATCAGATGATCTCAGTGCAGAAGATGTGCTTGTCTAATCTTGTCCTAAGTTTTGCGAAACTGTTGGAATTCTGGTCAAGGTTCC
This sequence comes from Gammaproteobacteria bacterium, assembly GCA_021773635.1. GTDB lineage: Bacteria > Pseudomonadota > Gammaproteobacteria > HK1 > HK1 > JAJFJV01. The sequence continues at coordinate 3,410 of JAJFJV010000031.1, forward strand.
ACGAGGTCGTACCCAATGAACACCGAGCTGTACTCAAGGAGTTAAATCGCAACTTGATTCGAAGGGGTGTGGTTGATTTCAGGAACAAGATAGTAGGACATATTTGGGATAATGATCTTGGGCGACCACTTGGACACTCCGAGATAATGGCTAGGCTAGCAACACTGACGGGTGGGGATCTCACGGTATTCCTTCGTTGGGTGAACAATCCAGAGGGCAACACATACCCAAGGACAGTCCTAGGCGTTATTGAAACACTTCGTGATTCACTGGTCGATGCCCATGGTATCCAGCCAAGTGAGGTAATCGATAGATGATGTACAAAAAGTAACTCAAGTTGAGAATAACGGAGGCCAGCGGATCCCGCTATTTATGCGCCGTGGCGAAGCTCTGTTCCAGGTAGCTGATGATGTTGGATGATTCATAAATCCAGCGTATATCACCCTCCTCTTCGACCCTAAGGCAGGGAACCTTCAGTTTTCCGCCGCCCTCAACTAGTTCTTCACGGAATTGGTGGTCGCGCTTGGCATCTCGGGTTTCTATGTTGAGCGAATGGCGTTTCATGGCACGGCGAACTTTTACGCAAAAGGGGCAGGCGAGATATTGATAAAGCGTCAGCTGAGCCGTCTGGGTGTCGATGGCTGCCTGCTGCTCAGTCGGGCGTTTAATGCCTGTGGGAGAAAATACGGCATCCAGAAACAGAATAATTTTCCCGAGAATCCACCGAATTACGACCATAACAAAACCTCAAAAAAGAAAGCGCGGCAATATAGCATGATGATGCTATCCATGTGATTTAACCCTAATAATCAGCGGGTTATTACCGAGGGAGAAAATATGTGCCCCAGTCTCTGACTGCGATTTGGACATCCGGGACCCCGAAAAGGTTGCGCTATTACAGGATGTGCTTAAAATCAGAATCTATAGACTGGACTGGATTGACTTAGGGAAGCTCTGATTTAAACAGCGAGGGTCATTCCCCTGGAAACGGAAATCCAGCAAGCTGTTGATTTCAATGCTGTCCCGGTATCCAGCAAGTGGTTGAAAAATCTGGATTCCGGCTCAGCAAAAAACGCTGTCCGGAATGACGAAATAATTAGAGCTTCCTTATTCTTTACCGCAATCAGGAAGTACCTATTTAAATAATCCCGCATATTGCTCATAACCCTGCTTCCCCAATTCCTCCTTGGGAACAAATTTCAGTGATGCGGAGTTGATGCAGTAGCGCAGGCCAGTGGGGGCGGGGCCATCATCGAAGACGTGACCCAGGTGTGAATCACCGTATTGGCTGCGTACTTCGGTACGCTTTCCGAACAGGCTACGGTCGATTTTCTCGACGATCTTGATGCCATCCAGCGGCTTGTAAAAACTCGGCCAGCCGGTCTTGGAGTCGTACTTTTCATTAGATGAAAACAGCGGCTCCCCAGAGACGATATCCACATAGAGTCCGGCCCTTTTTTCGTCCCAGTATTCATTCTGGTAGGGCCGTTCCGTGCCTTCCTTCTGGGTGACCCGGTACTGCAACGAGGTAAGACGCTGCTTCAGTTCGGCATCAGAGGGCTTGCTGTAGGTTTTGCTCATGGTTTTCATTTTCCCGTACTTGCGGAAGTCAGGGTGCAGATCATCACCCCAGATCTTCTCCAGAAACTGGTCGCGGCCGGAACGGTAGCGATAATACTTGTAACGGATGGGGCTGACCTTGTAATAGTCCTGGTGATAATCCTCGGCAACATAAAATTTTTCAAAGGGTACGACCTCCAGTGTGATGGGGCGCTGGTAGCGACCGGATTTTGCCAGTGCCTTCAGCGAACGTTCGGTGGCCTTGCGTTCCTCATCGTTGTGGTAGAACACTGCCGGGCGGTATTGCTTGCCGCGATCTACAAACTGACCATTGGCATCGGTGGGGTCGATCTGGCGCCACAATGCCTGCAACAGGCCCTCATAGCTAACTACCTTGGGATCGTAATACACCTGAATCGCTTCCGTGTGCCGGGTCTTCCCCGATGAAACCTGGTCATAGGTGGGATTCTCCACGCTGCCACCACTGTAGCCGGAGATCACCTTGTTGACCCCGGGCACCTTCTCAAAATCCGATTCGGTGCACCAGAAGCAGCCGCCGGCAAAAGTGGCGATGGCCTCTTTTTTCATGCCGTCGGAATCTGTTTTACCCATAGGGGTTTTGTGCATCATATCCTTCTTCATGGGGGCCTTTTCCATGGAAGGTTTCTCCATCATATCCTTCTTCATGGGAGCCTTTTCCATGGAAGGTTTCTCCATCATGTCCTTCTTCATGGGCATCTTTTCCATGGAAGACTTCTCCATCATGTCTTTCTTCATGGGCATCTTTTCCATGCTGTTCGACGTCATGTCGCCGCCCACGGACAGTTGGGAAATTCCCAGTCCGGCCAGCAGCAGCAAAGTTGTCATCAGGGGTTTGTTCATAACGGCTTCCTCATTATTTTGCAGGGGTGGGTATCCAGCCACCGGTGGCTTGCAGCGGTGTTTGGTCGTTGATGCGGCTCACCCAAGCCGCCAATGCGAGGCGGCGATGGGGTATTTCCTTCATCGGAGGGAGAATCGTGTTCCAGCGTCCATCACTGGATCGGGTGAGGCTGTGGCCCAGTACCACGAAGTCCTGGTCGGCGAGCAGGCCACGGTTTTCTCCGGCCTCTATACGGGTGCGTACGCCGATGCCCAGAATGGCGAGGTTGAGGTGTAGCTTTTCGTGCGATGCCTTGCCTGGCACGTAACGTGCACTAAGCTGATTGCCCTCAAGCTCGACCCGCAATTGCCCGGCCTGCTGGTTCGCGGTGGGGGGCAAGACACGATCCCGAAACCAGCGCCGCCACTCGCGGCCATTGACCACGAAACCCGGGGTGTAGGCCTGGGAGACATTGCCGTTGTGAACGTAACGGGCCTGGCGGGCGCTATAGGCGGGGCTGGCGAGAGAGTCCTTCCAGCCGAGATAGTCCCAGTAATCCACATGGAAGGCGACGGGTACCCTTTCCTTCCACAGGCGCGAGTCATTTGTCAGGGTGCCAAGCCAGGCTTCGGCGGGCGGGCAGCTGCTGCATCCCTCGGAGGTGAAGAGTTCGATGAGCGCGACCGGCTGCGATCCGCTGGAAAATACGATGCCGTCGGCAAGGGCCAGCGGGCTGGATAGCAAGGTGCTGCAAGCGAGCAGCAGGGCGCACAATGCAGGGCGGGTCCCATGAGTGTGTCGTTTATTCATGGGTGCAGTGTGCTGCGGGAAACTTACAGCGCGATCACGAAATGTTCACAATTTCATAACATTGGGTCAGGGCCCGGGCGCTAGCGGCAGGCGAAAGCGGAAAGTCGTGCCTTTGCCCACTTCGCTTGCGACCTCGATATGGCCTTGCTGCAGCTCGACAATCCGTTTTGCAATGGCCAGCCCAAGCCCCGCGTGCCGCGTATCGTTATGACCACTGTCGGCACGAAAAAAGGGCTCGAACAGGTGGGGAATATCCTCTGCGTGGATACCCTTCCCGCTGTCACTCACCGCAACTTCCAGCCAGCCTCCCGTGACCGCCAGTGCAACCCGGATATGGCCGCCCTCCGGCGTATGTGCAAGGGCATTTCCCAGCAGATTGTCCAGCACACGCTCGGTGAGGCCCACATCACCCTGGGCAAAAGGCAGCGCCGGATCGGTGCTGAGTTCCAGTTCAATGGCGCCCTGTTTTGCGGCCAGCTGATGTTTTTGCACCACGTCGTGAACCAGCTCCGTGGCGGCGAAGGGCTCTGCCTCCGGTAGCTGTTCCCGGGCGTCCAGGCTGGCCAGTTCAAACAGTTCGGCAACCAGGCGATTGAGATGTTCTCCCTGACGCAGCGCCGTCTGGATAAACATCGCGCGTTCCTCATCCGGCAGCTGCTCACCCTTGATTTGCAGAGTCTCCAGATAGCCCTGCATGGAGGCCAGCGGGGTGCGCAAATCGTGGGATACCTGGGCCACCAGCTTGCGGCGCAGCCGGTCTTGTTCCTTGAGTTCCTCGATCTGCCGGTGAATGCGGCGGGCCATCTGGTCGAAGGTGGCGCCCAGACGGTCGATTTCATCTGCCGAGCCTTCATCAATGGCATGGTGTGGGACGGGCTGGCTGAAGTCGCTGTCTTCAAAGGATTTCATGCGTGCCGACAGGCGTCCCAGTCGTCGCGTCAACAGGCGGAAAATCATCAGCCCGGCCAACAGGCCGAAGGCCAGGCTGGCCGCCATGGCCCAGCTGCTGGTACGCAGGAAATAACTGCTGCGGATCAGCTGCTCCACGCGATCGAATTGCTGCCCGCGCAGCACCACGTAGAGATAGCCTTCGGGGGCGTTCTCGTTGGGAACCGGGGTGACGGAAAAGGGTTTCTGGCTGTCGTGGCTGCGGGGATCATCACCCAGCACCGGGTACGGCTCGCTCATGTCCAGGAAGGCCTTGATGGGCTCGACGGACACCTGCCGGCGTTTTACCGTGCCGGGATCGGCGGAGTAGGACAGGATATTGCCCTGCAAATCGAGCAAATAGATCTCGATGCTCGGGTTGATCACCATGTACTGGTGAAAGGTCGCGGACAGTGCCGCTTCGTCCAGGCGTCCTGCGGCCACCAGGTTTTGATCCGCCACCAGGTCACGGGCGAGATTGCGATGCAGTTGCTCGTTGACCTGCTGAATGTGCCCTTGCGTACTCAAGGCACTGATCGAGCCATAGAGGATGCCGATGGCGACCAGCAGTACCGTCAGCCCCAGCGACAGCTTTGCGTACAGTGTGTTCATCCGTCGCTTTCCGCGAGCTTGTAGCCCACGCCCCATACGGTCTGGATAAATCGCGGTTTGGCAGGGTCTGTTTCCAGCTTCCGGCGCAGCCGGTTGATGTGGGTGTTGACGGTATGTTCATAGCCCTCGTGGCTGTATCCCCACACCGCATCGAGTAACTGGATACGGTTGAACACCCGGCCCGGGTGGCGGGCGAAGTGGAGCAGCAGTTCGAATTCACGCGCAGTCAGGTCGATGGCCTTTCCGTCCACCGTGATCTGATGTTTTTCCACGTCGATATGGAGCCCGTCATGGGTGATCGGCGGTGTGACCGGTGCTTGCGGGGAATGTTGCGCCAAGGCCTCGGCGCGGCGAAACAGGGCTTTGCTGCGGGCTACCAGTTCCGCGATGCTGAAGGGCTTGGTGAGGTAATCATCGGCGCCCATCTCCAGCCCGAGCACGCGGTCCAGCTCCGATGATTTGGAGGTGAGCATCAGGATCGGTACGTAGTCTGTGGACTTGCGAATCTCGCGGCAGATGGCGAGGCCATCCATCCCGGGCAGCATCAGGTCGAGGATCACCAGATCAAAATGACCGTCCTCAAAGGTCGCGAGTCCCTCGCGACCATCATTGACTATCACCGGCTCGCAATCGATGTCCCGCAGGTGCATGGCCACGAGCTCGGCGATCTCGGGGCTGTCCTCCACGATCAAGACTTTGCGGGTAGTCATAGATTCGTTCCTACCAGAGTGTTTCAAAACCCTTATACGGGACCATCCTGCTCTTTGCTATGGGTGTTAGGAAGCGACCCCTGGCCAAGCGTCACTCTCGCACGTCCTGTGCTTCGTGACGTAAGGCCATCCCTGGCCTAAATTTCCACACATCAATAATGTCCAATATCAGTGATACCGCGATAGTTGCTGAGAGCGCGAACAGGTAGATCCTGAAGGCCCCATCGGCGGCCGCTATGTGCGTCAGTAGCCAGGCCAGCAGGGGAATCCACAGGATGTGGCCGAGTCCGAGGATCCGGGTGAAACCAAAGCGGGAATACAGCGCCATCATCAGCATTGCCGAGAGCATGAAGGTGATGAAGACAAGCTGTGCCAGTGGCTCGTTCCAGAAGGCCAGGCTGGCCATGTTGATGAGCATCAGGAAAAACACCCATGCAGAGATTCGCAGGGGTTGTTGCAAGAGCTCACGAAAAAAGTTCAAGGGGTTGCGCATGGTGACTAAGTTACTGTTTGTATCCATCGGGCATGTTTTCCTTTAGCGAATACAACAGAGGAGATAGTGTCATGAAAAATGTAGGGAGTATCGACCGTACCCTGAGGATCATCGCAGGTATCGCCCTGCTTGCTCTGACCTTGGTGCCGTCCGAGTTTCAGACCGCTTGGGGTTGGGTGGGGGTGATTCCGTTGGGCACCGCGCTGGTGGGTTGGTGTCCGCTGTATACGGTGCTGGGAATTCGTACCTGCCCCGTATCAGCCGATAGTTCCGAGGCTGGGGAAGGTCTGTAACAGCCAGTAGGCAAAGGTGGACAGCTGGCCGGTGACCATGGCGATGCCCATGAGCACCATGATCAGGCCGGCTGCTATCTGCAGCGGCCCTCCAATGCGCCGCATCAGCTTCATGCGCGCCAGGAAGCGCCCGGTGAAAGCGGCGGCCAGCAGGAAGGGCAGGCCAAGTCCCAGCGAGTAGATGGCCAGCAGCGCCACCCCGGCGGAGGCCGCGGGCGACACGGTGCTGACGGTAAGAATGGCGCCCAGCACCGGGCCGATGCAGGGCGTCCAGCCAAAGGCAAAGGCGAGTCCCAGCAGATAGGCGGCCGCGGGATGCCCCCCCTTCAGGTGCATATGAAAGCGCGAATCGCGCATCAGCCAGGGTAACTTCGCGGCACCGCTCAGAAACAGTCCGAAGATAATGATTACGATCCCGCCCACCAGATTGGTCTCGTAGCGGTACTTCAACAGCCAGCCGCCCAGCGCGGTGGCGCTAGCCCCGAGGGCAACGAACACGGTGGAAAAGCCGAGCACAAAAAATAATCCCAGGGTGACCGTGCGCAGACGTTGGCGGGCATCATGCGCCTCACTGACCTGCTCGAAAGACTGGCCGGCGACGTAGGAGACGTAAGCGGGTACCAGTGGCAGTACGCAGGGGGAGAGAAAGGAGATCACTCCGGCAAGGAAGGCCGTGAACACACCGATCTGGGAAATATCGGTCACGCTGGACGGTCCTCTTGTCGCTGGACGACTGCAAAAACAATCGGATTTGGATGGGGCATGACTCGCATTCTAACGCCTTTTATTGGCTGGTTGATCCGCTAGGACAGTCGCGCCCTAAGAGAGTTCGCCCATGCGAACGTGCCTCGCTACAATCCCATGCCAGAATAATTCCACGAATCTGGTGTTCACAATAATGGATAGTTCAAACAAACGAGCATCTTCCCGCCAACGGGGGCCGGCACAGGGCAGCATGGCGGCACGTGCCGATCGCCACGAACTCTATCAGCAGGCGGTGCAGTGCGTGGAGAGCGAGATTGATTTCGTTGACCAGACGTATCTTGATTTGCGTGGGTGCCGGGCACGTTGGTTGCGCGAGGATTTCTGCGGTACCGCCAACACCGCCTGCGAATGGGTGCGTCGACGGCGCCTGAATCATGCTATTGGTGTCGATCTGGATGCCGAGGTCATGGCCTGGGGCAAGGAGCACAATGTTCCTTCCCTCGGCGGCTCACATCGTCGCATTCAGTTATTGGAAGGCGATGTCCTCAAGCTACGAACAGAGGCGGTGGACATCTTGCTGGCCATGAACTTCAGTTACTGGCTATTTGCCACACGGCGGTTGATGAAGCGTTACTTTCGTCGTGTCCGTGACAATCTTCGGCCCGACGGCATCTTCTTTCTCGATGCCTATGGTGGCTATGATTCCTACAAGGTAACCCGTGACCGCCATGTCTGTGATGGCTTCACCTATATCTGGGATCAGGCAGCCTACAATCCCGTCACCGGCATGATGCAGTGCTATATTCACTTCTCCTTTCCTGATGGCTCGCGTTTGCGGCAGGCTTTCAGCTATCGTTGGCGGGTGTGGACCCTGCCGGAAATCCGTGAACTATTGGCGGAGGCTGGGTTCAAAAAATCCACGGTGTACTGGCAGGGAACGGATGAGGAGACCGGCGAACCGGATGGACATTTTATTCCGGTGGAAGAGGGAGACCCGGACCCGGCCTGGATTGCGTATATTGCGGCGGAGAAATAGTTAAGCAAGGAGAACAGCAGAATGGCGGACGAAAAGGTGTACCCGATTCAGGCGGAGTTTGCCGCCAAGGCCCACGTGGATGCGGCTGGCTATGAAGAGATGTACGCCCGCTCCATCGCCGAGCCCGAGACCTTCTGGGCCGAGCAGGCGGAGCGCTTTATCGACTGGTTTGAGCCGTGGGAAACCATTCAGGATTGCGACTTGGGAGCCGGACGCATTCGCTGGTTCGAGGGCGGAAAACTCAACGCCTCCTACAATTGCCTCGATCGCCATCTGGAAAAAAACGGCGACAAGCCCGCCATCCTCTGGGAAACCGACACCCCCGGAGGTGGGCACACCACGACTTACCGTGAATTGCACGAAAAGGTCTGTCGTTTTGCCAATGCGCTGAAGGCGCGCGGAGTTAAAAAGGGCGACCGCGTTTGTGTCTACATGCCCATGATTCCCGAGGTGTTGGCCGCGGTGCTGGCCTGCACCCGCATTGGTGCGGTGCATTCCATTGTCTTTGGCGGTTTTTCTCCCGAGGCGCTGAAGGACCGTATTCTGGATTCTGACTGCCGGGTGGTGATCACGGCGGACGAAGGACTGCGCGGTGGCAAGCTGATCCCGCTCAAGGCAAATACCGACAAGGCCCTGGAAGGCTGTCCCGATGTACACACGTTGGTCGTGGTGCGGCGCACCGGCAACCGGATGGCCTGGCAGGAGGGGCGGGATTGTTGGTACCACGATCTCATGGAGGCGGCATCACCGGATTGTCCGCCAGAACCCATGGACGCCGAGGATCCACTGTTTATCCTCTACACCTCCGGTTCCACCGGCAAGCCCAAGGGCGTGCAACACACCACCGGCGGCTACCTGGTCTATACCGCTGCCACCTTCCACTACATCTTCGACCACAAGGACGATGACGTGTACTGGTGTGGCGCGGATATCGGCTGGATCACCGGCCATTCCTACATTACCTACGGCCCTTTCCTGAACGGTGCCACGGTGGTGATGTTTGAAGGCATTCCCACCTATCCGGATGCCAGCCGCTTCTGGGAGATCGTGGACAAGTTCAAGGTCACGCTATTTTACACCGCGCCCACCGCCATTCGCGCCATCATGGCTCACGGCGACGATATGGTGAAACGTACCAGCCGCAAGAGCCTGCGCCTGCTGGGTACCGTGGGTGAACCCATCAGTCCCGAGGCCTGGGGCTGGTATCACAGCGTGGTGGGTGATGGCCGCTGCCCCATCGTGGATACCTGGTGGCAGACCGAAACCGGCGGCATCCTCATTACGCCGTTAGCCGGTGCTCATTCCCTGAAGCCGGGCGCTGCTTGCCGGCCCTTCTTTGGTATCAGCCCGGCGATACTCGATCACGATGGTAATGAACTGGAGGGTGAGGCTGAGGGGGCTCTGTGCATGACCCGCTCCTGGCCCGGCCAGATGCGTACCATCTATGGTGACCACCAGCGCTTTATCGATACCTATCTCAGTCAGCATCCAGGCATGTATTTCACCGGCGACGGCGCCCGCCGTGATGCCGACGGCGACTACTGGATCACCGGTCGTGTGGACGATGTGATCAATGTCTCCGGTCATCGCCTCGGTACCGCCGAAGTCGAAAGCGCGCTCGCCCTGCACGAACAGGTCGCCGAGGCCGCGGTGGTGGGCTTTCCGCACGAGATTAAGGGCCAGGCCCTGTATGCCTACGTCACCCCGATGCAGGGCGTGGAACCCACCGACGCAATGAAGAAGGAACTGATCGCCGTAGTGCGCGCCGAGATCGGTCCCTTTGCCGCGCCAGACTTCATCCAGTGGGCCCCCGGCCTGCCCAAGACCCGCTCCGGCAAAATCATGCGTCGCATCCTGCGCTGCATCGCCGCCGACGAGATCAATGACCTCGGCGACACGTCTACCCTGGCCGAGCCGGCAGTGGTGGAAAACCTCATCGATAATCGGCTGCGGGCAGGGAAGTAATCGTGTGAACGGCGGAGGTTTGGCCAAGGATGGCCTTATGCCGTCGTCACCCATTCCTCCTCGTCATTCCAGGCAGAGACCCGGACAAAAGCGCGTAGCGCGTTGAACGCCCAAAGGGCGGCCCGCAGGGTGAGTGAAGCGAATAATCCAGGGAGCAAAGACTAGCCCTACGCACTCCACCCTGACGGCACCAGTGGCGAATATCCATCCTCACACGCATGTATACGCACGCACAAAAGGATTCTATGAAGCATTTAGTAACGGCACTCGTATTTACCCTTGGCCTGGGAGCCGCCTCGGCTTCGGCCGAAAATATCGATAAACGCCAAACACTCGTAATTACGGAGGCTCAGAGAGAGCATGTCCTGGAAGAAATGCGTTCCTTGCTGTCAGGAATTCAGAATATTCTCGCCGCACTTGCCAGAGATGACATGGCGGCAGTTGCCCAATATGCACGTCCTTTAGGTATGGGAATGAAGGCGAAATCCGAAGATCACCTTAAGGGGGCACTGCCAAAAGAATTCATGCAGTTGGGAATGTCTGTCCATAGCGATTTTGACCGCATCGCAGCCGCTGCCGAATCCTCAAAAGATCCAAAACATACGCTGCGCCAATTAGGCGAAACCATGAACAAGTGCGTTAGCTGTCATGCGTCTTATCAAATCCGTGCGGAATCCCGAACCCTCGGCGTGAAAGACGGAGCGCAACATCACAAGCATTAAGGCATTGAGAAAGTTTTCAGCCACATCTGGTTGATTTACGCGTCATGTCTGGCTAGTACAGAACAATGTTCATCAGTGCACTGGAACTGTTCAAGGTCGGGATTGGGCCCTCGAGTTCCCACACCATGGGCCCTATGGTCGCGGCAAGAGCATTCCTTGGCCTTTGCACGAAATACCTCTCCGCACATCGCGCTACTCCCGCGCCCTCTATCCGCTGCACGCTCAAAGGTTCTTTGGCCTTCACCGGAAAGGGACATGCCACGGACCGTGCAGTAGCGTTGGGGCTTCATGGCTATACACCGACGGATATGGCCGAGTTGAATATAGACGCTGTCATCAAGCGTGTCCGGGGTGCTCATTCCCTGACAGTTGGTGAAACCCATTATGTCCGCTTTTCTCCATCGGAAGATATTGTTTTTGATCGGGGTGAATCATTTCCGGAACATCCCAATGGAATGCTCTTTGAACTGCTTGCCGGGACCGGCGAGGTCATTCTGTCGGAAATCTATTTTTCCATCGGCGGAGGGTTTATCAGTACGCGTGCCGAAATCGGTCAGCTGGTTGCGCCACTCAGGATGGCCTCCACTGATTCATGCCCGTATCCCTTCGATTCAGTGAGTTCGATGTTGCAGATGTCTGAAGACAACGGGTTATCCATTGCGGAAATGAAGCGGGAGAACGAGCTTGGGCACACAACCGAAGATGAGCTTAATAGCGGTCTGAATGCAATCTGGGCAACCATGCGAAGTTGTGTCGGGAAAGGATTGGCCACGGAGGGAACATTGGCCGGAGGCCTGGAACTCTCCCGGCGTGCGAAGGGATTGCATAGCCAGCTTCAGGAGTCCCCCGAAGAAGCCAATCTCAATGATTGGTTGTGCGCCTATGCGATTGCGGTGAATGAAGAGAACGCGGCCGGGCATGTGGTCGTTACCGCCCCCACGAACGGTGCCGCAGGCGTGATCCCCGCTGTCTTGTATTACCTGGTGACTCACGAAGGTGGAACACCCGCGCAAGTGCAGGATTTTCTGCTTACGGCCAGCGCAATTGGTGGAATCATCAAGCATCGCAGCTCGATTTCCGGGGCTGAGGTGGGATGTCAGGGGGAGGTGGGTTCTGCGGCTGCCATGGCCGCGGCCGGATTGTGCGCGGTAAAGGGAGGCACATCCCAACAAATAGAAAATGCCGCAGAGATTGCCCTTGAACACCACCTTGGGATGACCTGCGACCCGGTTAAGGGACTGGTGCAGGTCCCGTGTATCGAGCGCAATGCCTTTGGTGCGATAAAGGCGTACTCGGCCGCATCGCTTGCCATACGCGGCAGCGGGCAACATTTTATCTCACTGGATAAGTGTATTGCCGCCATGAAGCAGACGGGTCTGGAAATGTCCGAGAAGTACAAGGAAACCTCATTGGGCGGGCTTGCGGTGAGTATTACCGAATGTTGATGGTGGCATGTGGCGAGAGATGGGGCCTGACGCCTAGTGTTGATGTTCACTGCTGCCCCATTGAAAAAGAATCTCCGTCATTCCGGACAGCGTTTTTTTCTGAGCCGGAATCCAGGTCTTTTACAACCGCCCACTGGATACCGGTTCAAGCCCGGTATGACGGATTTTAGGTAATGAGAAAGCAGTGATTTATGTTTGAACAAATCCTCGCCGCCAAGGATCGGTTAAAGGGGCACGCCAACCGGACACCGATAGTGACCTCACGGACCCTGAACCGCATGCTTGATGCGGAAGTGTTTTTCAAATGTGAGAATTTCCAGAGAGTCGGTGCCTTCAAGTTTCGCGGGGCCTTTAACAGCATCTCTTTATTGTCCGGAGATGAGAAGGCGAGAGGTGTGATCAGCTATTCCTCGGGCAATCATGCGCAGGCAGTGGCGCTGGTTGGGCGGTTGCTGAATGTAAGGGCAACCATTGTGATGCCGGTGGATGCGCCGGAGATAAAGCGCAAGGCGACGGAAGGGTACGGGGCAGCGGTTGTGGCGTACGACCCACTGAAGTCCAGACGTGAGGACATTGCGGAAAAGCTGAGGGCCGCGAAGGGCTATACACTGATTCCGCCCTTTGACCACGAGGATGTGATTGCCGGGCAGGGAACTGCGGCGCTGGAAATGTTCGAAGAGCTTGGTGAACTCGACGGCCTGCTGATGCCCTGTGGCGGGGGTGGGCTGTTAAGCGGTTCAGCCATTACTGCCAGGGCCATGTCACCCAACTGCCGGGTGGTTGGCATCGAGCCTGAATGTGCCGACGATGCCACGAAATCATTTCGCAGTGGGCAACTGCACCAGGTCAGCCATCCATCCACCATTGCCGACGGGGTACGGACGGCTTCTCTGGGCAAGATTACCTTCCCGCTGGTACTGAAGTATGTGGCTGCGATGGAGACGGTATCAGAACAGGCGATCATGGAGGCGATGCGCTTCCTGTTTTATCGCATGAAACTGGTGGTTGAACCTTCTGGGGCCCTGGGGCTGGCTGCCTTGTTAAGTGGTGCCGTACAGCCTGAGGGCAGGGTGGGCATCATCCTGAGTGGCGGAAATATCGATGCTGCAATGATGGCCCAAATCCTGAGTGCCTGAGTCGCTGACCATGTAACAGGAAGGACGGCTTGCTGTACCATAGATTCAGTTCAAACAACGTGCGCTACGGCGCCAGACGATTTGTCTGGTTGCCACACGCTTAATAGCTTTCAGGAACGCAGATGTCTTATACCCAAGATTTATTTGAAGAAGTGGAAATTCTTGCTCTTTATAATCTGGATACCACGCAGGCTGGCATAAAGGTGCACAAGGCTGCGGGGGCCCATGCCGTTGCCGCGGCGGAGCGTTTGTATAAAAAGGACCTGGTGACTCAGGTGGATGGTGGTTTGCTCACCAACCTTGGTCTTGAAGCTGCTGAGCATGCTCAGGCACTTCTGCGGATTTTGGAAACTCCCTAGCAGCCTGCCAGCAGGTCGATTCCATATGCTCGCCATCATCTCACCAGCCAAGACGCTGGACTTCGAAACCCCGCCCCAAAGTGAAAAACATTCCACAGGCGAATTTCTGCAGGATTCCAATCACCTGATTGAAGTGCTGAGAGCGTTTTCTGCTCCAGAAATATCAGCGTTGATGAAGATCAGCAGCAAATTAGGCGATCTTAATTTTCAAAGAGTTGCCGACTGGCATTTACCCTTTGACTCTGCAAATGCGAAGCAAGCGCTGCTGGCCTTTAAGGGCGATGTGTATCTCGGCCTGGAGGCGGAGACCCTGAATCAACGGGACCTCAACTGGCTGCAGAATCATCTACGCATCCTGTCCGGGCTATATGGCGTGCTACGGCCATTGGATCTGATCCAGCCCTATCGTTTGGAGATGGGCACGACGCTGAAAACATCATCGGGAAAAAACCTTTATCAATTCTGGGGCGACAAGCTGACAGCATCAATCAATGCCGCTCTGGATGGGCAACGTGCTCGCGTGCTGGTCAATCTGGCATCGAAGGAATATAGCCAGGCCCTCAAACTGGATGCCATTGACGGGCGCGTTGTTACCCCGGCCTTCAAAGACCTGAAAAACGGGCGCTACAAGCTCATCAGTTTCTATGCCAAAAAGGCCCGTGGTGCGATGGTGAGATACATGGTGAAAAATCGTGTTAGCTCAATAAAGGCGCTGCAGAATTTTGACGGTCTTGGCTATCGTTATTCCGAGGAGCAGTCACAGGGTGATGACTGGGTGTTCCT
>JAJFJV010000032.1 GCA_021773635.1 Gammaproteobacteria bacterium
CTTCCTGGTGAAAATTAACGCCAACATCGGTAACAGCGCGGTTACGTCATCCATTTCGGAAGAAGTGGACAAAATGGTTTGGGCGACGCGCTGGGGTGCCGACACGGTGATGGACCTTTCCACCGGCCGCAACATTCACAATACCCGCGAATGGATCATTAGGAACTCGCCTGTACCCATCGGCACCGTGCCAATTTATCAGGCACTGGAGAAGGTGGACGGCATCGCCGAAGACCTGACCTGGGAAGTGTACCGCGACACGCTGATCGAGCAGTGTGAGCAGGGCGTTGATTATTTCACCATCCACGCCGGTGTGCGCCTGCCGTTCATCCACCTGACCGCCAAGCGGGTTACGGGCATTGTGTCGCGCGGCGGCAGCATCATGGCCAAATGGTGCCTTGCCCACCACAGGGAAAGCTTCCTCTACACTCACTTTGAGCAAATTTGTGAAATTCTCAAAAAATACGATGTGGCTTTTTCGCTGGGTGATGGGTTCCGCCCCGGCTGTATCGCTGATGCCAACGACGAAGCCCAGTTCGCCGAGCTGGAAACGCTGGGCGAGCTGACCAAAATTGCATGGAAACATGACGTGCAGGTCTTCATTGAAGGGCCGGGCCATGTGCCGATGCATAAAATCAAGGTGAATATGGAAAAGCAGCTTGAGCATTGCGACGAAGCGCCTTTCTACACGCTTGGCCCGCTCACCACTGACATCGCGCCGGGCTACGACCATATCACGTCGGCGATCGGTGCGGCGCAAATCGGTTGGTACGGTACAGCCATGCTATGTTACGTGACACCCAAAGAGCATCTGGGCCTGCCGGACCGCAACGATGTGAAAGAGGGCGTTATTACCTACAAGCTGGCCGCCCACGCTGCTGATCTGGCCAAGGGCCACCCGGCCAGCCAACTGCGCGATGATGCGCTATCCCGTGCGCGCTATGAGTTCCGCTGGGAAGACCAGTTTAACCTGAGCCTTGACCCGGAGCGCGCTCGTGATTTTCATGATCAAACCTTGCCCAAAGAAGCCCACAAAGTGGCGCATTTCTGTTCCATGTGCGGGCCGAAATTCTGCTCAATGAAAATCACCGCCGAGGTGCGCGAATTCGCCGCCAAAAAGGAAGAGCGTGAGACCGGCATGAAACGCATGAGCGACGAGTTCAAAAAACGCGGTTCAGAGCTTTACCTGCCTGCGGATGAGGTTAAAGAGGACGACATCCAGGCGGCGGAGTAAATCGGCTTCATTCAAGCGAGGAAATTGGGGCCGTTACCACAAGTTGGTGACGGCCTTATTGCTTGGTGCACCGCTGTAATTCTTCTACGTCGATAAGGACGGCGGTATGATGGTGTCCTGTCAGGCGGGGCACCAAAACACCCGAGAGTGCAACGCAATGTGGTCCGTCTTGCTGTAACATCGGCGGCATTTCATTTAGAATGAGATGAACCGTAATCTCGTCGCCGAAGCGTGTGCCTGCTAGCTGCGGAACTACTTCTGCCAGCGTGTTTTCAAGAAACAGGATTGGCACCGTCTCGCGGCTGTCGGACCCGGGGTTTTCACCGTACCCGGGCGGCCCGAAAAACGTTCGAGTTTCCATGTGCCCGACTAACCTGACAGTGTGGCCGTCGAGGAGTTCAAGTGCACTATCGCCTTCAATGGCGGATGCAGGAGCAAAGGCCGCTAAAAAAGAGACTGCAAATATTGCTGTTAAGGTTTTCCTGCAGGTTGCCATGATACTCTCCCTTGCTGCCAGCCTTTGTAACGCTAGATTTCGCCGGAAATATGGCGAGCATGCTGGGTTGGCATGAAGCGCATGAGCCCAAAAGCATGAAGAGTTCAAAAAACGTGGCCCTAGATGGTTATTAATGGGCTTTACCTGCTTGCTGATGAAGTAGACGCCGAGGTCACAGCGGTGGAGTAGTTGCGGAAATTACAATAACTAACTATTATGAAAGCCGGGGTGACTTCGCCCCAGCTATTTTATTGGGGGGTAACGTGAAGTTTAGGAAGTCGAGCGCACTTACTCTTCCGCACGGGAACTCGAATGTTTGGCGTTACATGAATTTGTGGAAGCTTGAAAAAATGCTTCAAGACCGTGCCTTATTTTTCCCCAACGCTTCAAAGTTAACTGATCAGTACGAAGTGACTGTGCCGGAATATATCAGCGAACAAAAACGAAAGGAACTTGAAAGCAGCGGGTTGAAAGGGCGGGAGTTGGAAGAAGAGTTAGCCAGATTTCATTGGGAACATTCCCCAATGAAGGAATTGACTTTGATTAATTGTTGGTCCGTCAGCCCCCATGAGTCTTACGCTCTTTGGAAAATCTATTTGGGCGGAAGTAAAGACGGTGTTGCAATTAAATCAAGTGTTTCAAAATTGATTAGGTCTGTTGGACATGGCAATGACCCGTATCCGGAGGAGTTTTATGTTGGAAAAGTTCGATACAAATCATTCTTGACACGGAATGAACTAAGCAGATTTGATGTTATTACTACAAAAAAACCTTTTTATGATTTTGAAAAAGAAATTCGCTTGTTTATTCTTAACTATCCTAAGTCGGAGGGTGGCACTAAAACTCCTTATCAAATGAAAGAGGGGAGAACAGTCAGAGTTGATCTTGAATTACTAATTTCTGAATTGTACATCTCGCCGTTTGCTAGTGAGGATTTTTCGGACAAAGTCCAGACCTTGTTGAAGGAAAAGTGCCCAACGAAAATTAGCGTAAGACAGTCTCAAATTAGGGATGAATGAGGAAAGGGTTTGATGCACATCAAGTTCTTCATAGTGACATTTATGCTTTGTTCCGTGGCGTTTGTTCCTATTCAGGCTCATTCCGCATGTCCTCCCTCTACACTCGCATGGACTGAAACGCGGTTGTTTTTTGGCCGCAATATCGCAGGCGGCAGCGAGGTGGCGCCCGCGCAGTGGCGTGACTTTACGGTTGCTGAGATTATCCCGCGTTTTGGTGACGGTTTCACGGTGCTGGACGGCGCGGGTTACTGGAAAGGCGCAAGCTGCAAGGCTGTGCTGGTGGATGGTGGTTGCGAGAAGGCGAAGGTTTTGCTGGTGCAATACCCACCAAGCCCTGAGGCTGATGCCAAGCTGAAGGCTATCGCCAACGCTTATATCAAACAATTCAAACAGGAAGCGGTGATGCGGTCTGACAGCGCCGTTTGTACGCAGTTTATCACCCCTAACTAAGCCAACCCCGCCCGGTTCTAAAATAACACTGGCGCGCCCGCGCTGCACCCATATACTTGAGCACAAAAGAGGGGAACAACCATGATTATTGTAACGGGCGCTGCCATAACCACACCGGAAACCCACGATGAAATGCTGGGTATTAGCCTGGAACACTGCGCCCGCTCGCGCGCCGAGCCCGGCTGTATTGCCCATAATGTACATGTGGACTGTGAAAACCAGTCCCGGCTTGTGTTTGTTGAACATTGGGCTGACATGGGCGCGCTGAAGGCGCATTTTGCGGTGCCGGAAAGCCAGGCGTTTGCTGGCGCGCTGACCACGCTCGCCGCGGGCGCACCAGACATGAAAATATTTGCCGCGCAAGATGTTTCGCCGCAGTAAGCCGGTCGAAACCTCTCAAATTTCTCTTTGCATCAGCCCCTGATGGTTGCCGATTTTGCTGGTATTTATCGCCCTATAATTCCATATGTATATTTCACTGTTGAAAGGGACGCATACATGACCGATGACCGGCAATCCGGCAATGGCGAGCCAGAAAAAACAAGGATGAAACCGGGTGGTTATATCGCTATTGGCATCGGTGTGGGTGTCGCGCTGGGAGTTGCCATGGGCAATATCGCTGTCGGGGTTGCCATGGGTGTCGCCATCGGTGCCGGAATGGCGGCAAAAGAGCGCCGCAAGCAGATCGCCGAGGGCGAAAATAGCTCAGGCGACGAGTAAACGTTCACCAGCACTAGCAACGCTGGCACCAGCAACGCTAGCCCCAGCAACGCTGGCGTTTATTCAGGTGC
>JAJFJV010000033.1 GCA_021773635.1 Gammaproteobacteria bacterium
GGCGGCATGCTCAACCAATCACTCTTAAGGTCTAATCTAGTCGACGAACTCAATCTCACCATATGCCCGCTTGTTGTTGGAGGGACCAACGCATCCACTATCGCTGACGGAGACGCGTTTCCGAGTCTAAACGATTGCTCAAAATGGAAGATCGTCAGCCGAAAACAATCCGCTCAAGAATGTTTTCTCCGACTTATCCGCGCTGACATTTCAAACTGAATTAATGACTATTACCGCAAAATCCGGTTGGGTTTCCCGTAACCTCCACATAATCTGACTGTTACGACTGAGGGGTTTTTTGTGCTCAAGTATATGAATTGCTGATTTCTGTTATTTCTTAAGATAGCTCCTCTCGTTTCCTTGTGTTTCTTGCCTTTTTCCTGTTGCTCCGTCCCAGGATATGCTTAAGTATATGTCGCAAACAACATCTATAACATATACTTGATCATTGAAAGGGAAACACCATGAACCGGGTTTTAGAAACAGTTGAGGACAGAGAAATTAAAGCATTTCGCAAACGCAGAATCATGACACTGGAGGAGGTGGCTGAACTGATTCACTGCAGCATTCACACGGGCAGGAGGCGGTTAAAGACATGGCGGGCGCATACGAGTTACAATCACAACGGTCGCTACTACACTTTGCCCGATGTCGCCGAGTTTGATGCCGATGGATTGTGGAAATGGAAGGGTGTGTTCTTCTCGCAATACGGCACCCTCAAGCAGACTGTCGTGGAAGTCGTCCGCCGCTCGCAGGCAGGCCTTGATGGCGGAGAGTTACGCTCTGTTCTGGGGCTTGATCCCCGTTCGTTCCTTTCTGCTTTTGCCGACCACCCGCAGATCGTGAGGGAAAAAGCAGAGGGACGATTCGTTTACTACTCTTCAGATAAGGCTCTCTATCGCAGGCAGCTTCAACGCCGCTGCTCTTTGAGCACAAAGGGCAGACAGCCCACGGCGTTTGAGGCGATTGCGATTCTGGTGGAGAAAATCAAGCATCCGGATTTGAGCAACGAGGCACTGAGTCGGCGACTGAAAAAGCAAAACCTATCTCTCGAACCTGAATCCATCCACAATCTTTTTGTCCGCTATGACCTGGTTGTAAAAAAAACGCCTCGTTCGCTCTGATTCGCTGTCTATCTGATTCTTTGAAGATCCTGTTCAACGGGGTGTCTGCACCCTCATTGTTTTCCAAACCGCCGGTGGTGGATTTCAGAGCGACGACAACGCATTGCAGCCACTGTGGAGGGGAGTTGAAAGTCCAGAAAACGCGCCCCCGGAAAGTCAGCACCCTGCATGTCGGCGACATTGAGGCCCGCGAAGTGTTCACGCACTGTATGCAGTGCGGCCATACGAACCGCTCTGATGAACTATGCTCCCTGGTAGCTCCTGGATCCAATTTCGGATACGACGTGATGGTCTATGCGGCAAAAGCCCTCTTCCTGCGCCATCGCAACGAAGCGGAGGTCGTGGCTGAACTGGCACAGAGAAACGTTCAGATCAGTTTACGGGAGGTTTCGTTACTGGGGATGAAATTCGTCACATACCTTGCCATCGCCCATCAGCGATGCGCTCCCAGGATCACCACAGACATGCGGACTCGCGGGGGATACATTTGCCATCTGGACGCTACCTGTGAGGGGCGCGACCCGTTGTTGATGAGCTCTATTGATTCGCTCTCCGAAATCGTTCTGGGCAATGTAATGCTGCCCGGCGAGGATGAAAACCACATCGCGCCTTTTCTTAAGCGAATCAAAAAGACTTACGGCATTCCCCTAGCACTGGTGCACGACATGGGCGGGGGAATACTCAAGGCGATTGCCACTGTCTTTCCCAATGTGCCGGACTTCATCTGCCATTTCCATTTCCTACGTGACCTCGGAAAGGACTTCCTCGGTGCCGAATACGACACCATCCGAAAGCAACTCCGCAAACATGGCATTAGTGGGAAGCTGCGCTCCCGGGCCAAATACTTCAAAACGGATCTGGACCGATATCCCGAGTTGATCGAAGCGTTGGAAAGCAGCATCGAGAGTGCTTCCCTACCTGCTGAGGCACGCCAGTTCATGCCCTTACTCAATGTCTACGCCTTGATCCAGTGGACGCTCAAGGGGAAATCCGAGGGGCACGGATATGGCTTCCCCTTCGATCACCCTCATCTGGTCTTCGCCAAAAGAATCCGCTGCCTTCACGGCAAAGCAGAAAAACTTCAGCCTCTACAACTGCGAGGTGACTGGAAGGATAACAAGCCTTACTTCAAGATCTTCTGGGACTTGAATAAAATCATGAAGGACAAGACACTTTGGAAAGCGGTTGCAGCCATCGAAGAGAAGATTACAGTCTTTGAAAAACTGCGCGGTGCCATGCGTATCGCTCCAAACTCCGGGCACTATGGTCTCAATGACGAGGGACAAAAGGGCAACATCCGCACCATCGAGAAACGGGTGAAGAAGTTCCGCGCCCAGCTTGTGCGACGCAAAGACTATCCACAAAATCCCGCCACCCAAAAAATGATCGAACAAATAGACAAGTATTGGGCCAAACTCTTTGCAGATCCCATTACCGTTCAGACACCCTCCGGTTCGGCCCAGATCCAGCCTCAACGTACCAACAACATCCTCGAACAGTTCTTTCGCAGCCTCAAGCGCTCCAACCGCCGTAGAACCGGAAACGCATCCTCAAGCCGTATGCTTCGCACGATGCTCGCTGAAACCCCGTTGGTCCGAAACCTACAGAATCCTCAATATATGAAGATCCTTCTCAATGGAAAGACCTCGATCGAAGAAGTATTCGCTGAAATCGAGATCAACACATTCCGTGAGGCATTTCAGGGTGCCCAGGAGACTCCCGAGAAAATCCCCCACAAACTCAAGCCCCTCATCGCCATGGCTGATTTCCCAGAAAAACTCCTCAACATGCTCAAAAAATCAGTAGTATGACGGAAAACCCAACCGCATTTTGCGGTAATAGAAAAAATCCCTGGGAGGGCGATCGTCCTCGTGAGCCAGGCAAGAGCGAGCTTGCCTGGCTCATCACAATAAACAGAATCAGAACGCCACGCCAGAGAGGACATGCCAATCG
>JAJFJV010000034.1 GCA_021773635.1 Gammaproteobacteria bacterium
TGGGGCGGTTCCGCCCACAGGAAACCGATCTGCAGGCAGTCGAAGCCAGACTCGCCCCCTTGCTCGATCCGCTTGGCAGCTGGTGCTGGGGAGGCGGGGCCGCTGCGATCCAGCTGACTCGATACTATCGAGGAGACCAGACCCTCGTGTACTTCCTGGATCAACCTCCATCGGATATCGGGAGGCGCTTGCGACTCGTTCGAGATGAGAATGGCCCGTTGCTTCTGGCTCAGGCCCCCGGTCCTCTCGCGCTTCGCGGTCCTTCGCCGAGAACGGCGCATCCGTTGCTGGTGTATGCAGACCTGCTTGCCGAATCCAACTATCGGGCTCAGGAGGCCGCGCGTGTGCTGCGAGAGAAGTTCCTCCGCGATCTGGAGCACGACGAATGAAGCTGCTGATCACGACCGAGCAGACTGCAGCCCTGGTGTCGCTTCGGGAGGCACTGGCTCCCCATCGGTTCGTGCTGATTGGAGCTGCTGCTCTCGGCTGCTTCATCGACTTGAAGCGAGAGACCTTCGACGTCGACCTGGCCGTTGCCGTACCGGCGCCGGACATCCCGGCTCTTCTGGGAGCAAAGGGGTGGAGCAGAGATCTCAAGCAGGCACAGCGATGGCACTCCGTGGATGGCGGCGTTGCGGATCTCATTCCCGCCACGAATGATTTGATCAATCACGGCGCAGTCCAGTTCAACGGCGGCGCGACATCGATGAGTCTGGTTGGATTCGATCTGGCACTTTCTCACTCCGTAGAGGGGACTCTCCCCGGAGGCTCAACACGCATCGAAGTCGCGTGTTTGCCTGCTCTTGTCATCCTCAAGATCGTGGCGTGGCTGGACCGTCCGCAGGAACGAGGGAAGGACCTGAGCGACCTGGTGCAGATCCTGGAGCAGGCTCTTCCCGGCGATGATGGGAGGCGCTGGGAAACGGATCACGCGATCGGGAACTCGGGACTGGATTACGAAGATCAGAGCGCGTTCTTCGTCGGGCAAGAAGTCGCGCGCATCGTTCCGACCGGCCACGCTGCGGAGGCAGACGTCTGTCGGTTCTTGAACGCGATCGAGCCAATCGATTCAGTGGGGTTTGCGCAGATGCTGCAGGAGATGCGACATGGGTATCGTGCTCCAGCCGGAGTCTTGACTCGTCGGCTGACAGCATTCAGCCAAGGGCTCTCACCGATGCTCCGCGCAGCCTCGTAGGATACGCTTCCAGCCGTTTTGTGCCGAGACGGCTTCCCGGAGGATAGTCCGGTACTCGTCGTGGTCCACTCTTTCAGAGCTTCCGGGGAAGTTCCTGGATGCGGCCAGGTGTTCATCGAGCAGGGCTCGCCGACGGGCTGGCGATTTCCGGGAGCCTTCGAGAGCGAGGATTCGACTGAAGGCTTCACAGGCATAGGCGAAGGTCTCCCGTCTTACGAAGGCGATCTGCAGGAGCCATTCCTTGCGTCGTGTGAAGGGAAGGCCGCAGTGTTCGCGCTTCCAGTTGTGAAACACGTGAGCACACTCATGGACCACGAAGTCCTCGAATGGTGTTCTCTCTTCCGGATCGAAGTAACGCATCGTCACGTAACAGGTCGTCGCCTCCGACATCCCCAGGATTCCAAGCGCGTCCTCGTCGCCGAGTGGTCTAGCGTGGACTGAGAGGAGGTAAAGATTCGCAAGCGTCCAGGCCGAGTGGTGAAAGGCCATGTCGAGGAGAAGGTCCTCTATGTTGCGCGGGGTCAGGAAGATCACGGATCGCTGAAGGAGCTGGAGCATCGCCTCCTGTTCTTTCTTGGGGAAAAGGCCTCGTACCATCGGGTCGATCTTGTTCCGGGTGAACGCCTGGACATCAAGTTCCTGGAGGATCTCAGGGACCTTTACGACACCGGCACGGTGCCGGACTTCCTCGATGAGGGCAGTCCGGAGGACTTCGTTTCCGAGCTGGGCCTGATCGAAGAAGTCTCGCCCTGGCCACTCCCCGTATGGGTGGTCCTCGTGCACACCAGTTCTCAGGTAGAAGTGGACCTGCTCTCGAGGAATCCGCTCGATCTCGTCGGCCCTGGGCTTGCGTCGTTGCTTGGCCATCAGGTCGAGTTCACAGGGCAAAGAAGAGCTTGAGCCAGGCCTCGAGGTCCTCGAGTTCGACGGCCTTACCGGTGGAGAGGAGGAACATCCGCATCTCCTGAGAGAAGCCCTGACCGTCGAAGACGACGAGGCCCGGGATGGGCCAGGCACCGATGTCCTGGATGACGCTGGGGATCTTCTCCTCGGCAGAGCCATGGGTTGTCTGGCTCTTGCATTCGATACCGAGGAGCTTGCGTGTTTCCTCCTGACGGAGGACGACGTCGATGATGCGGACCCGGCCCCAGAGGCGCTTGCCGACACGAACCTGACTTGTCACCTTCAGGCCGAGGGCGATGGCGAGCTTGGCGACACGGAGCTCGAGGTCCTTGCCGCTGGTAGTTGCTTTCGCCTTGCCGGGTGTCACGGAGCAGTCACTGTATCAGCTGGAGTGAGCTGTCATCTCACGGGTGCCGAGAGGGCTGTCGATAGATGTCATAGGACAGACATCCACTCAGGTGATAACCGGGTTATCACCACGGTTACCAGGGAAGAGTTCCTCATGGCTTACACCATCGCCGAAACAGCATCCCTGCTCGGCATTCACCCGAGAACAATCCAACGGTGGGAAGCTGACGGGAAGATCCCGGCAGCCCCCCGGAACAAGAAGGGGCATCGTCTCTATTCTGAAGAGCTGCTCTCGATCATCCGGGCTTTCAAGAGTTCCGTCGATGATGCACCTGGTATGACTCCGGTCCGGGCGGAAGGCCCACGGGTCATCGCAATCGTCAACCAGAAGGGGGGAGTCGGAAAGTCGACGACAGCGGTGAACTTGAGCGCGGCGTTGGCGAAAGCGAACCGTCGGGTGCTGGTGGTTGATCTGGACCCGCAGGCCCATGCGACGCTGGGGCTGGGAATCGATCCGTACTCACTGACGGAATCCATCCGGGACTGTCTGGTGGACCTGAAGCGTCATCCGTCGACGGTGATTCAGAAGACGGATACGGGGCTGCACATAGCACCGTCGAACATCCTGTTGGCGAGTGCGGATCAGGAGATTCCTCTGGTTGCTCAGACGGTCGCCTTGACCCGGTGTCTCGAGAAGGTGAAGTCGGCTTACGACTACGTGCTGATCGACTGCCCCCCAACGCTGGGGCTGCTGACGATCAACGCCCTGGTCGCCTCGTCGGAAGTCCTCGTGCCGCTGGAACCAGAGTTCTATGCTTTGGTTGGCATCCAGCAGCTGCTCTCGTCAATCTCGACGGTGCGTGACAGCCTGGGCTCATCGACGCACGTATCGGGAGTACTGATCACGCGGTACGACCCGAGGAAGACACTGAGCCAGGAATCGGAGAAGAGGATTCTCGATTTCTTCGGGGACGTCGTCTTCTCGACGCGGATCCGGCCGAACGTACGACTGGCAGAGGCGCCATCGGCGGGAAAGTCGATCTTCCAGTACGACCCTAACTGCCACGGAGCCAAGGATTACGAGAGCCTGGCCCGTGAGGTCCTTGCCCAGGAAGCAGCCGGATTGCCGGCGGCGGCCTGAGATCCACTCCGAGGAGGAACCCATGGCCCGACGCACGGCTCTCGCAAGCAACCCACTGTCTTCAGAGAATCTGACACGTTCCCTCGATGCGGCCTCCAAGCTGCGCTCTCTGGTGGAGCGGGGAGGCTCCGGTACACTGCGGAAGCAGAGCACCCTCAGATTCGAGTGGCTCCGGACAAACCCGGCGCAGCCGCGCAAAGAGTTTGACCAGGAGGCCATGGAGACACTGCAGGCTTCGATCCAGGCTCACGGAATACTGGAACCACTGGTGGTTCGCTTCACGGGTGAGACCTACGAGATCATCTGCGGGGAGCGACGGTTCCGGGCCGCCCGGAACCTCGGGCTCGAGGAAGTCCCGGTGGTGGTCCGGGAGGCCAGTGACCAGGAGGCCTTTCTGCTGGCCATGCAGGAGAACCTTCACCGGAATGATCTCTCGCCTCTCGAGGAGGCCCGAGCGTTCCAGACCCTGCTCGATCAAGGTGTCGCCGCCAGTCAAAGGGAACTGGGAAAGCTCCTGGGGATCACGCAGGCGAGGATCTCGCAGAAGCTGGCGCTCCTCGAGATGCCCGAGGAGATCCAGGCCCGAGTGATAACCCGGTTATCACCGTCGACCGGGGAAGCTGGTCTGACTGAGAGACACGTCCGAGCGTTGCGACGTCTCACCAATCCTTCGGGTCAAACGATGCTGGCGGATCAGATCCTAGAACAGCGGTTGTCGGTAGCCCAGACGGAGCAACTGGTAGACCAGGTGCTGGCGAATCAGGCTGCAGAGGAGGACGGGGGGGGCTCCCTGGAGAGGAAGAACGGGACGCGGCAGAAGAACTTCTCGATCAAGAGGATCGGCGCTTCAACGGTGAAAACGACATCGACGGGGCTGTCCATTCAACTCCGAGGCGCGGACCGGGAGACGCAGATCGAAGAGCTCGAGGGGATACTGGGGTGGCTTCGGGATAGGTAGACTTCTGAGGAGAGAAGGAACCTACTTGAAAGTTCGCAGATCTGACGTGGCAACCTCAACCGTGTAGCCAAAGCTCAGAGGCTGCATGGAGTGAAGGCCCCGAACGTCGAAGGAGGGGGACTCCCAGGTGATAACCGGGTTATCACTAACGCTCTCTCGCGGCACTTTTGCCCTTGTGCTTCACAGTAGGCTCCTGGTGAGCTGGTACTGCCCGTTGCCGGGAGACCTGCGTACTTTCGAGTAGGGTTCCGTTTATTCCCTCGTCGCCAGTGGGGCCCCAGCGGGTGTAGCCAGTTCCTGGGGCCGGCGAGAAAGTGGGCGGGAGGCCTTGCAGAATGGGCCTCGTGGTTTCGACTTGGATCCCTCGTGGTTTCGACTTGGATCCTTGAGTCAAGGATCTCTTTCCTGGAAAGGCTTCATGGTGGTTTTCCACACTGCACTGACTCATTCATGACTCTGTATTAACAACAACAACAAGGGAATGTGGGGCCCCCACCCCCACCTGTTGTTGCTTTTTCTCTCTGTTTTTTCAGGAGAAATCACAGCGCGTTTGCAGCAATTCTGTGACTTCAGATGCGTTGCCCTCGGAAGGGGTGCCGAGGTAGCCTTGCGGCATGACTCGGGGGAAGGATTCTCAGGAGATATCCGATCTGCATCCTGTTGCGGCGGCGGAGGTTTCGCTGACGGCCCCTCTTCCGCAACGACTTCGTGTCGAAGCCAATTTCTTGAAGTTTCCGTTTTTCGTCTTGAGGAAGGGTTCAGGAAACTCCTCCGGCTTCAGTCCAAGCGTTGAGCTGACCCTAGGAGCCAGAAGAGGGGGGGAGAAGGGGAAGATCTCCTGGAGAGTTCTCCCACCCGGAGGAGTTCCTCCTCCTGGAGAGTTTGCCAGGCGTCTGCACCGGGAAGTGGTCGAACGGATACTGAGCGATCTGCCGAAGCCGATCCGAAACCCGGTTCGACTGGGGTCGTTCAGTGATATTTGCAGGATGCTCGAGCTGGCGCCTTCCGGCCGGACCATCCGTGAGATTCGTTCGGCCTTCTCCAGTATCAAGAGGACCACGATCCAGACGCACGGCGCATATTACGTGAAGAACCAAGATTGCTACATCGATGACGAGTTCAGCCTCTACGATCGGATCGTCTTCACCGGGGCGAGCCTTCCGGACGGTGGTCGAGCAGATGCGGTCTATATCTACCTGGGGTCCTGGTACCTGGAGAATCTGAACTCCAACTACGTCATCCCACTCGATTTCCAGTTCCTGCGGCAACTTCGGGGGGCGATCACAAGCAGAATGTACGAGCTGTTCCACCACTGGTTTTTCACGGCGCTGCGAGAGAATACCCCGGCGGTCGAGCGGCGATACTCCACTCTCTGTGCCTACTTTCCTCTTTCGAGGCAGAATGCCTTGTGGAAGGCCAAGCAGCAACTCAGAGAGGCACATAAGCAGCTCAGGGAGGCAGGATATCTGGGGCAGCTTCCGTCCTGGCGGCCTGTCCCGAATGTCCCGGGAGATTGGTTGCTGCTCTACACACCAGGAACGAGAGCAAGACAGGAGTATCGCCGGAATCAAAGCAGGAGGAACCAGGATGTTCTCTTTCCGGAGGAGGCAGCGGAGCGACTCCCGGAGGTCGTTGGGGCTGGGGCCTTGGAGGGAGATGCTCTGACGGACGTGGAGCGAGACCTGATTCGAGAGCTGGAGTTACGGGGAATCTCTCAAGGGATTGCCCAGGGGATGGTCCAGGCGCATGCGCCGGCATTTCTCCAGATGAAGGTCGAGGCTTTCGACTGGTTGATGGGGAAAGCAGAGAGGCCAATTACTCAGAATCCTGCCGGATACCTTCGAGCCTCGATCGAGCAGGACTACGGACTACCTGAAGGATTCATATCTCGTGAGGAACGCCATCGGAAGGAAGCCGAGGAGGCTGCTTGCCGTCAGGCCAAGGAAGCTGAAGAGGTGAGGGTTTCCGAGCAGGAAGCGAAGAGGAAGGAACGGCTCGAGGCGGTATGGCGAGGTCTGTCACCGGAAGAGCAGGTTGTCGTACGGAAGGAAGCGGAGCTGAACCTGAATGGCTTCGCGCGTACGAGGCTCCTCGAAGAGGAGCGCGGCGGCCGGCGTGGTGTGGGTCATATCAGTCTTCAGAACGAGATTCACAAGCTTCTCGAGAGGCGGTAGTTCATAGAAACAGCGCCTGGACGCTTGGATCGGCGCGGAATGGGCTGGGTGATAACCCGGTTATCACCTGGGATTGGTTGGCGGAGATCCTGGAGCCGTTGTCCTGACGCTTCCAGAGGCCGAAGAAGAGCCTGAAGCCAAGCCTTGGGGTCCTCCTGTCGTGGGTGGTCACCTGGATGCCACCTGGCGGGAGAAGTTGCATGAGCAGGACCTGGTCGTTGAAGGACACGGGTGAAAAAGGCGGGGGATCAGGTTGACCGGGTATCACGAGATGACGTAGCCGGGAGAGTATGACGGCTTCCAAGAAAGACTGGCTGCTGGAGGCGATCGCTCAAGAGGAGAAGCGTCTCGAGGAGCTCGAAGTCGAGCAACGTCGGGCGCAGAACCGGCTGCGGGAGCTCCGTGTCAGCCTGTCGGCGTTCGAGGAGACATCGCAGCGCGTCGACGTGGTGCGAGAACGGTCAGTGGGAGTCTGGGGTCCGGTGACACCAGAGGAGAAGGTCCAGCTCTTCCGCTCCCTTTTCCGGGGACGGGATGACGTGTATCCGAAGCTCTGGGTGAATCAGAAGACAGGGCGGAAGGGATACGCTCCTGCCTGTTCCAACGAGTGGGAGAGGGGAGTTTGCGAGAAGCCTCGGGTGAAGTGCGGCGAGTGTCCGAGCCAGGCATTCCTGGAGGTGGGAGATCGAGCGATCCGTGATCACCTTCAAGGGAAGCACGTGATCGGGGTCTACCCGATGCTGGCTGACGAAACGTGCTGGTTTCTGGCGGCGGACTTTGACAAGGGAGAGTGGCGAGAGGACGTCGGGGCGTTCCTCGAGGTGTGTCGAGAGGTAGGCGTCCCGGCTGCGCTGGAGCGCTCCCGTTCGGGGGACGGGGCGCATGTTTGGATGTTCTTCTCGGTGCCGGTTGCGGCAAGTACGGCGCGGAAGATGGGGTGTTCTCTGCTGACGAGAGCGATGACGCGACGGCACCGACTCGGTATGGAGTCCTATGACCGGCTGTTTCCGAATCAGGACACGATGCCGAAGGGAGGCTTCGGCAACCTGATCGCGTTGCCGTTGCAGCACGGTCCTCGTCAACGGGGAAACACGGTGTTCCTGGAAGATGACCTGAGCCCTCACCCCGATCAGTGGGAATATCTGGCATCGGTGCGCCGGATGGCGCTCTCGGATGTGGAGACACTCGCGGTCGAGGCGTCACAGCGAGGTCAAGTACTGGGAGTGTGTCTGGATACGGGAGAACCAGACGAAGAGCAGGGGACGCCGTGGGAGCGGACCCCTTCTCGCCGTCCGAAGGTAGCACCTGTTTCGGAGCCGTTGCCTGTGCGGGTGAGCGCCGTTCTCGCGCAGCAGGTCTTCATCGAGAAGACCGGGCTGCCTTCACCGGTGCTGAACCAACTGAAGCGACTGGCGGCGTTCCAGAACCCGGAGTTCTACAAGAGGCAGGGGATGCGGCTGTCGACGGCGGGGACTCCGCGGATCATCTGTTGCGCCGAAGAGTTGCCGGTGTATCTGGCGTTGCCGCGAGGCTGTGTGGAGGATGCGGGGGCGTTGCTCCGGGAACACGGGAGCGAGCTGGTACTTCGCGACGAAAGGGGGGAGGGGACACGACTGGATGCTCGGTTCATGGGAGAGCTGACAGCGGTTCAGCGGGAAGCAGCCGAGGCGTTGCTGGCGAGTGACATGGGGGTACTCGTGGCTCCGCCAGGAAGCGGAAAGACGGTGGTGGGCGCGTACCTGGTGGCGATGCGCGAACGTAGCACGCTGATCCTGGTGCATAGGCGACCGCTGCTGGACCAGTGGGTGGGTCAGCTCTCGCTGTTCCTGGGTGTGGACCCCAAAGAGATTGGCCGGATTGGTGCCGGGAAGTCGAAGGCGACCGGGATGCTGGATGTGGCGATGTTCCAGAGCCTGGTGAAGAAGGGGGAGGTGAGTGATCAGGTCGAGGGATATGGACAGGTGATCGTCGACGAGTGCCACCACGTTCCAGCGGTCTCATTCGAGAAGGTACTCGCGGAGGCGAAGGCGCGTTTCGTGACGGGGTTGACGGCGACCCCGATTCGCCGGGACGGGCATCAGCGGATCTCGGAGATGCAGCTCGGGCCGATCCGATATCGAGTCGACGCGGAGAAGCAAGGGGCAGCCCGTCCGTTTGAGCAACGACTCGTCGTTCGGGAGACGGAGTTCGAAGGGGCAGAGGCCGGGGCGGACGCGCGCATACAGGACCTGTACCGAGTGCTGGTGCGGGACGAGTCCCGTAACCGATTGATCCTGGCGGATGTGATGTCGGCGGTTCGAGAGGGGCGATCGCCGATCGTGCTGACGGAGAGGCGGGATCATCTGGAGCATCTCGAAGGGAAGCTGCTGGGGAAGGTGCGCCACGTGGTGGTGCTACGGGGAGGCATGAGTGACCGGGAGCGCCGGGAGACTGCGGAGAGGCTCGCCGAGATCCCGGACGGGGAAGAGAGGCTGTTGCTCGCAACGGGCCGCTACATCGGCGAGGGGTTCGATGACGGGCGGCTGGACACGCTATTTCTGACGATGCCGGTGTCGTGGAAGGGGACGCTCATACAGTATGCCGGCCGGTTACACCGGCAGTATCCGGGCAAGGTCGAGGTGCGAATCGTGGATTACGTGGATCGCCGGGTCGCGATGCTTGCGAGGATGTTCGAGCGGCGATTGAGGGGATACCGATCGATCGGGTACGGGAGAGACGAGGAGCGGGAGCCGGAGAGGAGTTGAGTGTTCGAGGAGAACGGCTCTTGGACTCTGGGAGGGCACTGGGGCACATGTTTTCGAAAAGTAGTGATTTTCGCTATGATACGAGAATGATCAGAACGACATGACGGCGCGAAGCTAGCTGAAGAGCTTGCTCTCCAAGGGACAGCTGATACTCACTCACACGAGCGCCCGTTGGGCGCGGAAGGTTTGGCCGCAGGCCGATACCGAAGGCGCGTCCCCGGGGAGCGCTCCTCACCGGGTGGGGCGTACTTTCCAGTTACCTGACGGAGGCTCAGCTAAAGCGAATCAAGCTCTTCGCGCTCGTTCACGAGTTGCAGATCTCCGAGGTGATCCGCCACCTGGTGGACGAGCATCTGGATGTGGAAGCTTGACTGAGGCTGCGGGGAGAGGTTCCGTAAGGGGGGATAGCTTCGGATACACAAGAGGTGTATACTGATAGGTGGTGAAGAAACGCCAGCGCTGGTACAGGGAGCTCGCCCAGAGTCGTACGAACGTCGCCTATCCGGTTGTGATTTCCGGGCACTGCCTGGTCGACAAGATGATTCCTTTGAACATCGAGGAAGAAGCCGTTGAGGCCGCCATTCGGAACGGGTCCCTTGTACCCGAAAAGTGCGAGGAGCCGGACAAACTCGTCTTCGTATCCAGAAAGGGAGCTCGTGACGAACCTCTGGTCGTGGTCACCTGCTTCCGTTCCACCCATATCAAGGTCCTCACCGTTTATCTCGAGGAGTGATTCTCATGGCCAAGAACAGACGCCTCCGTTGCGATGAATGTCGTCGTCTCTACCAGCTCGAGAAACGGCAGCTCCACGGCTTCGATTACGAACTATACGTCTGTCCGAAGTGTGAGGACACCCTGTTCACCCTGGAACAGGCGAAGGCCTTCCGGCAGGTTCACGCCCTGGCCGAACTTTCCCAGAAGCCTCTTGGACCGCTGACCCTCCGGCGAGTTGGGAACTCCCTCAACGCTACTGTTCCTCGAGAGCTCGCTGCGGTTGGCTTCGAGTCAGGGCGTCGTTTTCGCTGGGAGCTTCAGGGGCCGGGGACCCTTACTCTGCAGCTGATCGAGTCCCCCACGGATGAAGAGAAACCTGATCGGCCTGTGAGATCAAAGAAGAAGAAGGCTGCCTGA
>JAJFJV010000035.1 GCA_021773635.1 Gammaproteobacteria bacterium
CAAGGCGGAAAGCGCGGAATACACCTGCTGGTGTCCAAAGCCGTAAAACAGCTCCTGTACCAGTCCGATAAGAAAGATAAAGGCCAGCGCCGCGTAGGCGGCAAGTGCCCCCACGGGCACCGCCAACATTGCCAGCACGACAGAATCTACCGAGGGCCTTGGGTTATTTTCGCCTTGCGAAGTCATCCCGGTTAAAAGACATCTACTGCTCTAGCTTGTCCAGTGCCGCCTCCAGTTCCGGCAGGATCTTGAACAGATCACCGACGATGCCGTAGTCGGCCACCTCGAAAATCGGCGCCTCCTCATCCTTGTTGATGGCGACGATGACCTTACTGTCGATCATGCCGGCAAGGTGCTGGATGGCGCCGGAGATCCCCACGGCTATATAGAGATCAGGAGCGACGATTTTGCCGGTCTGTCCTACCTGATAGTCGTTGGGAACAAAGCCCGCATCCACCGCCGCGCGGGAGGCGCCGATGGCAGCATTGAGGCGATCCGCCAGACCGTCAAGCCGGGCGAATTCTTCCTTGCTACGAAGTCCCCGTCCACCGGCCACGACGACCCGGGCAGCGGTGAGTTCAGGGCGTTCGGAGCGGGTGAATTCCTCGCCGTGGAAGCGACTGGCAGAAAATTCGGGTGGCGGCTCAACGGTTGCGATCTCGGCCTTGCCACCCCCGGTGGCTGCCGCCTCGAAGGCCGTGGCCCGCACCGTGATCAGCTTGATGGCATCGCTGCTTTGTACCGTCGCCAGGGCGTTGCCCGCGTAGGTGGGCCGCACGAAGGTGTCTGCTGATTCAATGCCGCAGATATCGGCGATCAAGGCGACGTCCAGGAGTGCCGCGGCCCGGGGTAAAACATTTTTTCCGCAGGTGTCGGCGGGGGCAAGAATGTAGTCATAATCCTTCGCCAGCTCCACCAGCAAGGCTGCAAGATTTTCCGCCAGGGTGTGGGCGTAGTGGGGGGCCTCGGCCACCAGTACCTTATCGACGCCTGCCAGCTGGCCGGCTGCCTGGGCGGCCTCTTTGCAGTCGGCGCTGGCTACCAGCAGATGTATCTCGTCGGCCAGCCCGGTGGCGGCGGTGAGGGTGTTGAGTACCGCAGGAGCGATACTTCCGTTGCGGATTTCAGCAAGTATCAAGGCAGGCATCAGATCACCCTCGCTTCGTTATGCAGCCGCTCCACCAGCTCGGCCGCGGTTTCCAGCTTGATACCGGCCTTGCGCTTGGGTGGTGCAGTGACCTTTATCGTCTTGAGGCGGGGGGCGATGTCCACCTTGAGTTCCTCGGGATCAAGCGGTTCCAGGGGCTTTTTCTTGGCCTTCATGATATTTGGCAGGGTCGGGTAACGGGGTTCGTTTAGGCGCAGATCGACGCTGACCACGGCCGGCAGGTCCAGATCGAGAGTTTCCAGGCCACCGTCTACTTCGCGGGTGACGGCGAGCGTGCTGTCATTGAGTTCCAGCCGCGAGGCGAAGGTGCCCTGGGGCCAGCTGAGCAGGCCGGCGAGCATCTGCGGTGTTTGGTTGTTGTCGTCATCAATGGCCTGCTTGCCGAGCAGCACCAGATCGGCCTCCTCCCGTTCGATCAGGGCACGAAAGAGCTTGGCCACGGCCAGGGGTTGCAGCTCGGCATCGCTGGTAATGTGAATGGCCCGATCTGCACCCATGGCCAAGGCAGTGCGCAGGGTCTCCTGGGCCTTTGCCTCACCCATTGAGACCGCGATGATCTCTGTGGCGTGCCCCGCTTCTTTCAGGCGTATGGCTTCTTCCACGGCGATTTCGTCAAAGGGATTCATGGACATCTTGACGTTGCTGGTTTCAACGCCGCTTTCATCCGCCTTAACGCGAATCTTTACCTCGTAATCGATGACTCGCTTGACCCCGACCAGTATCTTCATCCATTGCTCCCGGCTAGTTATTCCCCAAGCTCAGAGCTTAGTGGCGGGAATTCATGCCTGCAACGCCCGGCATCCTTCCGGGTCTATACTTCCGGGCAGGTGGTGCAGAGGGGATCGAAGGATGGCGCGGGAGAGCATGGAATTCGATGTGGTGATTGTGGGCGCCGGTCCCGCCGGGCTCGCCGCGGCCATCCGCCTGCGCCAGCTGGCCGGGCAGACGGATCGTGATATCACGGTCTGCGTGCTGGAAAAGGGCTCTGAAGTGGGTGCTCACATACTCTCCGGCGCGGTGCTGGATCCCAGGGCGCTGGATGAGTTGTTGCCTGACTGGAGCGTTGCAGGCGCCCCGGTCACCACCGCAGTACAAAAGGAGCGCTTTCTTTTTCTCGGCAAGCAGCGGGCCTTCTCCCTGCCGGTGCCTCCGCAGATGCACAGTGCCGGTACTTACGTCATCAGCCTGGGCAATCTGTGCCGTTGGCTGGCGGAGCAGGCCGAGGCCCTGGGGGTGGAGATCTTTCCCGGCTTTGCCGCTACGGAGGTGCTTTATGGCGAGCACGACCAGGTGATTGGCGTGGCAACGGGCGATATGGGCGTCGCCGGGGGTGGCTCCCATAAAGCCAACTACCAACAGGGGATTGAACTGCGTGCCCGCCATACGCTGTTCGCCGAGGGTTGCCGTGGTTCCCTGACCCGCGAATTGTTCGAACGCTGTGCCCTGGATGCAAAAAGCGACCCTCAGATCTTCGGTCTCGGAGTGAAGGAGCTGTGGGACATCGAGCCTGCGCGGAGCCGGCCCGGAGAGGTGGTACACAGTGTGGGGTGGCCACTGGACCGCAAAACCTATGGGGGAGGCTTTCTCTACCACCTTGACGGTAATCAGGTGGCGGTGGGATTCGTCGTCGGCCTTGATTACCAGAATCCCCATATGAGTCCTTTCGAGGAATTTCAGCGCTTCAAGACCCACCCGGCCATACGGGATACCTTTGCCGGTGCCCGCCCGGTTGCCTACGGTGCCCGTGCCCTCAGTGAAGGCGGCTATCAGGCTATCCCGAAGCTCAGCTTTCCCGGCGGCTTGCTCATCGGCGATACCGCCGGTTTTCTCAACGTACCACGCATCAAGGGCATCCACTGCGCGATGAAGTCCGGCATGCTCGCCGCCGAGGTCATCGCCGCGGATGCGACGGAGGATTACGCCGTGAAGCTGCGCGCGAGCTGGCTTGGGGAGGAGCTCTATCGGGCCCGCAACATCCGCCCTGCCTTTCGCTGGGGCTTATACGGCGGGCTGGTCTACGCTGCCATCGATACCTATTTATTGCGTGGCCATGCCCCCTGGACCCTGCACCACAAGCCCGATCACACCCATCTTAAAAAGGCCTCGGAGTGCAAGCCGATCCCCTACCCCAAGCCTGACGGCGAACTTACTTTTGACCGCAGCACGTCCCTGTCGCTTGCCAATATCGGTCACGATGAGGACCAGCCGGTACACCTGCAGTTGGACGAGCCGGAGCGGGCGTTGCAGGTGAATCTGGCCGACTACGGGGGCCCCGAGGCGCGTTATTGCCCGGCCGGGGTGTATGAATTTGTGGAAGATGACGAGAGCGGTGGCCAGTGTCTGCAGATAAACGCCCAGAACTGCGTCCACTGCAAGACCTGCGACATCAAGGACCCGGGACAAAACATCCGCTGGGTACCGCCCGAGGGGGGCAGTGGACCCAGTTATCCCAATATGTGAGCTTTCTGCGGGCTATCCTGCCCCCACATAATGCACGCGTAGCCCGGACTTTTTCGCCGCCTGAAGTTGGCGTTTATCGGCGGATATGAAGCATTCGGCTTGCCACTCAAGGGCGCAGGCGATATGCAGTGAGTCCAGTGAGCGCAGGGCATTTGTTTCCAGCAGAAAGATTGAGCGCTCGATAACGGCGGGAGACAGGTTGATCACATCCGCGTCCCGGATATCGTCTGCCAATTGGGTTTTGATGGTTGAGTAGTCTGCCGGGGAAAGAGTCCGCTCCCTACGTTTCCGGTTTAGTGCTGAAATGATTTCGGGAAAACAAATAATGCTCAGCCCCAGCATGGATGCTTGCTGACAATAGCCTTCAATTTCATCGCTTCCGTGTTCCTCTATAAAGCGTTTCACAAAGGCCGAGGAGTCAAAGAAGACCCTCATCTAGAGTGTTCCCGCTCATCCAGAATGATTTCAGAGATGCTCGAACCGCGAATGCTTAGCCGGGGTCTTTGCTGCTTCCAGGAGGCGCGGCGCTTGTCTTCATGTGGCAGCGGCAGAATTTCTGCTATTTCTTTGCCATGGCGCAGGACATGGATAATTTCACCCTGTTCTACCGCCGAGAACAGGCTGGATGCGTTTTTTCGGAATTCAGTAAATGTGACGGTTCTCATGAGATATTCCTCGTAAAAGCACCTGAGCAAAATGTACAGATAAGTACATTTATGTACAAGGGGGGTTAAAGTAAAGCTCTACTTAGCCATAGTCCACCGCGCGGGCTATACTTCGGCCGGTTTGTAGGGCGCTGTGCGCCTTCCCTTTTACCCCAACATTGCGAGCTTAGATTGTCAGCAAATAGTGCGCCTGCCGCGGCCTACGATCTGTCCACTTTTCAGGGGCTGATTCTCGCGCTGCAAGACTTCTGGGCAAAGCAGGGCTGTGCCCTGCAGCAGCCCCTCGACATGGAGGTGGGTGCGGGCACTTTCCATCCGGCCACCTTTCTCCGTGCCATTGGCCCGGAGCCCTGGTCTGCCGCTTATGTGCAGCCCTCGCGACGACCCACCGACGGACGCTACGGTGAAAATCCCAACCGTCTGCAGCACTACTATCAGTATCAGGTGGTCATTAAGCCGTCGCCGCTGAACATCCAGGAACTTTATCTGGAGTCACTTCAGGTTCTCGGTATCGATCCCCTGGAGCACGATATCCGCTTCGTGGAGGATAACTGGGAGTCGCCAACCCTGGGGGCCTGGGGGCTTGGCTGGGAGGTGTGGCTCAATGGCATGGAGATCACCCAGTTCACTTATTTCCAGCAGGTGGGTGGGCTCGAATGCCGGCCGGTGACTGCCGAGATCACCTATGGACTGGAACGTATCGCCATGTATCTTCAGGAGGTGGACAGCCTGTTTGACCTCACCTGGACCGACGGTCCCCTCGGGCGAGTCAGCTATGGCGACATTTTCCTGCAAAACGAGGCGGAGATGTCGGCCTACAATTTTGAGCACGCTGATGTATCCGCGCTGTTCGGCTGGTTTGACAATTGCGAAGCAGAGAGTGCACGCCTGATCGAACTGGACCTTCCGTTGCCGGCCTATGAAATGGTACTCAAGGCCTCCCATACCTTTAACTTGCTGGATGCGCGCCAGGCGCTGTCGGTCACGGAGCGCCAGCGTTACATCCTGCGGGTGCGCACCCTCTCCCGGGCGGTGGCCAAGGCTTATTTCCAGCGCCGCGAGGCGCTTGGCTTCCCCATGCTGGGTGCCGCTGGCGAGATGCTGGATGAAGGGGCCGTGGTAGTGGAGGAGGTAGAGTGAGCGAGACCGCGGACCTGCTGGTAGAGATTGGCACCGAGGAGTTGCCACCCAAAGCCTTGCGCAGTCTTTCCCTCGCCTTTACCGAGGGCGTGCGTGAGGGGCTGGTGCAGGCCGGGCTCGAACATGGCGAGGTGGTTCCCTATGCCACCCCACGCCGCCTCGCAGTACTGGTTTCAGATCTGGCCGCGGGTCAGCCCGAGCGCCAGCTGGAGCGGCGTGGTCCTGCTCTCAAGGCCGCTTTCGATGAGGAGGGCGCGCCCACCCGGGCCGCCACCGGCTTTGCCGGTTCCTGTGGTGTCGATGTTGAGCAGCTGGAAAAGCTGGAAAATGAACAGGGCAGCTGGCTGGTCTTTCGCAGTACCGAGATGGGACAGGCCACACCTTCGCTGGTTCCGGGCATCGTGGAAAACGCGCTGGCCGGTTTGCCGATTCCCAAGCGCATGCGCTGGGGGAGTAGCGAAACGGAGTTTGTACGCCCGGTCCACTGGGTGCTGTTGCTCTACGGGGAGGACGTGATTGAGGCGGAAATTCTGGGTGTCAACACGGGTCGGCGGACCCGTGGTCACCGTTTCCACCATCCGAATTCAATCTCGCTGGAGCAACCATCGGCCTATGCCCTGCAGCTCTACGGCAGCGCCTATGTGGTGGTTGACTTTGATACCCGCCGCTCCATGGTGCGCAAGCAGGCCGAGGCCGCCGCCAAAGAGTTTGGCGGCAAGGCGATCATCAATGATGCCCTGCTCGATGAGGTCACCGCGCTGGTGGAATGGCCGGTGGCGGTTAGTGGCAGTTTTGATGAGGAATATCTGGAGCTGCCGGACCCGGCGCTTATTGCCACCATGCAGGGCAACCAGAAGTATTTCCCGGTGGTGGACGACGCGGGCAAGTTGCAGGCCCGCTTTATCACCATCAGCAATATCGAGAGCAGCAACCCGGACGCGGTGCGCTCGGGTAACGAGCGGGTCATTCGTCCGCGTTTGAGTGATGCCCAGTTTTTCTACCGCAATGACCTGCGATACTCTCTGGAAGAGCGTCTGGAAGGGCTCAAGACGGTGGTATTCCAGAAGGATCTGGGCTCCCTGTTTGAAAAGGCCCGGCGGGTTTCGCGTCTGGCCGCCCACATCGCCATCGCCATGGGTGAGACGCCGGAGGCGGTGGAGCTTGCCCGACGCGCAGGACGCCTGTGCAAATGTGATCTCCTGAGTGAGATGGTGGGCGAATTTCCTGAATTACAGGGCACCATGGGACGTTATTACGCCATTGCCAGCGGTGAACCCGAGGCGGTTGCGCTGGCCCTGGAAGAGTCCTATGCGCCACGTGTCGCCGGCGCTGCGGTTCCTGCCAGCCCTACCAGCCAGGCAGTTGCCATGGCCGACAAGCTTGACACGCTGGTGGGCATCTTCGGTATCGGCCAGGTGCCGAGCGGTGACAAGGACCCCTTCGCCCTGCGCCGGGCTGCACTCGGGGCCTTGCGCATCATGATCGAGGCAAAATTAGACCTTAATCTGCCCAGGCTGCTGGAGGCGGCGGTAGCGGAATATCCGGAGTCCGTGGATCGTGCAGTCGTTGATCCCGTCTTTGCCTTCATGAACGAACGCCTGCGGGCCTATTTTCTTGACCGTGGCATCCTGGCCGATGTTTTTTCGGCGGTACAGGCCCGTCAGCCGGAGCGTCCCTATGATTTCTCCCGGCGGGTGCAGGCGGTGGGTGCCTTCCGCAAGCTGCCGGAGGGTGAGGCCCTTTCGGCGGCAAACAAGCGCATTGGCAATATTCTCAAAAAGGCCGAAGGTGAACTGGCGGAACAGGTGGATGACGCCTTGTTTGGTGAGGATGCGGAATGGAATCTGGCAGCCAAGCTGACGGGGCTTTCCCCACAGGTGAGAAAGCTGCTGGAAGAAGGTGATTACACCGGGGCGCTGACTCGCCTCGCCGGTCTGCGGGAAGCGGTCGATGACTTTTTTGATAACGTGCAGGTGATGGCGGAAAATCCGGCGGTCCGGAAAAATCGGCTGACGCTACTGAACAATATCCACGGACTTTTCCTGCAGACTGCAGACATATCCCGCCTCCAGTTCTAAACAGGCTACTGAAAAACTTTCATACGGCACAATGCGGCGTTAAAAATCGGCTCAAAATGCTCATTTACACTGAGTAAATTCCGCCTTTTCGCCGACTTTTGCCTTGCCTTGTACTCGCCTGAAAATTCTTCAGTAGCCTGTTTGGGACAGGGGTACTGGCCGGGTGCCGGGGCTATTGTGGCGGGGGTGGGTTATGACTCATCACAGGATGTTCAACCGGCGGCGTTTCCTTTCGCTGCTGGGGTTCATGGGTTTGGGCGGGTGTCGCTATTGGCCCGACCATGGCCTGCTCAATCCCTGTTTTCCCGATCCGGAACTTCCTGAGGCTCTGGCACGGCACGAGCTGATCCGGGCTGCCTGGGAGGGTATCGATACGGGCCATTGGTGGGATGGCCACGTTCATTTGCTGGGTAATGGCGACAGCGGCAGTGGCGCCTGGGTCAATCCACGTTTGCAAAGCCCGCTGCATCCGGTTGAATTTCTCCAGTACGGCTTCTACAAAAATGCCGCCTGCGTAGCTGATGCCAAGGGTCTGGATCGGGCGTACGTTGCGCGCCTGAGAGCCTATATGGAGGCCCTGCCGGAAGGGGCACGTTTGCTGCTGCTCGCCTTTGATTACCATCATGGTGAGGATGGACAGCCACGGCACCAGTTAAGCCCGCTCTATGTTCCGAACACCTATGCGGCGGCCCTGCACGCGGCACTTCCACAGCACTTTGAATGGGCCGCCTCCATTCATCCCTATCGGCCGGATGCCGTGTTTGCCTTGCAGCAAGCGGCCATGCAAGGCGCCCGTGCGGTGAAGTGGTTGCCGGCGGTGATGGGCATGGATCCGGCCTCACCCCGTTGTGATGATTTTTATCAGGCTCTGGCGGCACTGAATATTCCACTGCTTTGTCACGCCGGGGCCGAGTGGGCGGTTTCCAATAGTGCTGGCAGGGCGCTGGGCAACCCGCTGAAGCTTCGACGGGCACTGGATCACGGGGTGCGGGTTATCGTTGCCCACTGTGCCTCGCTTGGCAGCGACGTCGATACGGACCGTGGTGTATATGGTCCGGAACTCCCGTCTTTTCAGTTATTTGCACGGCTGATGGATGAGGCGCGCTATCACGGGCAGGTCTACGGTGATATTTCGGCCCTCACCCAGATAAACCGGGAGCCGGATATTTTGCGCAGTTTATTGACGCGGGAGGATTGGCATTCGCGTCTGCTCAATGGCTCCGACTATCCTCTGCCCGGCGTATTGCCGCTCTATTCGGTACGCGGTCTGGCTTCATCGGGATTGATCTCGCAGGCCGAGGTGGAGGTGCTCGCGACCATCCGCCTTTATAATCCGTTACTGGGAGACTTCATACTCAAGCGCCGGCTGGAATATCGTGGTCGACGTTTTTCCAGTAGTGTGTTCGAAACGCGCAACAAGTTTCTTGCTAAAGCGGGGTAAAGGCACGTGAATTTGGTGATATTGGGTCGGGACGGGGTGATTAGCCGTCGGGGTATACGGCCACGGACGCCTGAGCAGTGGGAGGCCCTGCCAGGCGCGCTGGAGGCTATAGCGCGGATGAATCACGCGGGCTTTCGGGTCGTGGTGGCCACCAACCAGCCCAGGCTGGCCCGGCCGGGTTTTAATATTGAGGATCTGAATGGTATTCACGCCAAGCTGCATCGACAGCTGGCGGAAAAAGGCGGTCACATCGATGCCTTTTTCTTTTGCCCCCATGATGAAAAGGCGCGCTGCGATTGCCGTAAGCCACGTCCCGGATTGCTTCATGAGATCAGTGAGCGGCTGCGGATGAGCGTTGAAGGAGTCCCCATGGTGGGCAGTTATCTTGGAGACATACAGGCGGCGCGAGCAGCGGGTGCGAAGCCTGTCTATCTGCGGGCGGGCGGTTCAAGCGGGCGTGGATTGAGCGCGGAGCACCTCCAAGGGGTCGCCGTATTCGACGATTTGCCAGGCTTTGCCAGTGCCCTCATAGCGGAGTCGGATCCGGTGGAGGAAGCAGTTTAGTGGGAGAGCGTGGCATGTTGATTCTGCGCTCGACGCTCTACGCCATGGGACAGGCCTGCTCCACCATATTGGTCGCGACCCTCGGGTTGCTCACCCTGCCCTTTCCCTACCGCACCCGCTATCGCTGTATCACCCTGTGGACCCGTTTTAATCTCTGGTGGTTGGAAAAGAGTTGCGGTTTGCGTTGTGAGATTGAGGGTCTGGAACATGTGCCAGCAGAGCCCTGCATCGTCTTTTCACGGCATGAATCGGCTTGGGAAACGCTGGCCCTGCAAAAGATATTCAATCCGCAGGTGTGGGTACTCAAGCGGGAAATACTCTGGTTGCCTTTCTTTGGCTGGGCTATTGCCATGTTAAAACCCATTGCCATTAATCGATCCAGTGCCCGGCGTGCTCTGGTGCAGCTCAAGGAGCAGGGTCGGGCGCGCCTCCAGGAGGGTTGCTGGGTGGTGATTTTCCCCGAGGGTACGCGTCTGGCCCCGGGCGGGCACCGACGTTATGGGCGTGGCGGCGCGTCGCTGGCCGAGGAGAGTGGTTACCCGGTGGTGCCGGTGGCCCATAACGCAGGTGACTTCTGGCCACGTAAGAGTTTTCTCAAGCTGCCCGGGACGATTCGCCTGGTGGTGGGTCCGGCGATCGAGAGCAAGGGCCGGAGTGCAATTGAAATCAATGCGCTGGCCGAGGCCTGGATCGGGGAGACGGTCGCCCGTCTGCGGGATATCCCTGCGAACACCTGAGTTCCAGGGGCTTCCTGTCAGTCAACCTCCGGGTTGCCACTGCGTTTCTTGTTCTGAGCTTCGGATCAGGCAATGCATTCAGGGTGGCTCGGATGAGAGAGGAGAGCAGCAATAGGGGATTCCACACTGGCTCTGGACCGGTTTCTCGCTGGGGTTGAGCGTCGTGCCCTGCGCATGGCTGATATCGCAACCGGTAACCGCGAAGAGGCCCTTGATATCGTTCAGGACAGCATGTTGAAGCTCTGCACCCGCTATGGCGACCGGCCGGAAGCGGAATGGGGCGCGTTATTTCACGTCATCCTGCAAAGCCGGATCCGCGATTGGTATCGACGGAATCGGGTGCGTAATCGCTGGCGTGTCTGGCTCAGGGGCCGTGAGCCGGATGAGGGGGAGGATCTCATTGCCAGGCAGCCGGATCCCGGGCCTGATGTTGAGCGCCAGCTGGAACATATGGGGATGGTGGGTGAGTTGGAGGAGGCCTTGCGAGCACTGCCTTTACGCCAGCAACAGTGCTTTTTGCTGCGGGTGTGGGAGGGCATGGGCGTGGCCGAGACGGCACGGGCAATGAAGTGCTCCGAGGGCAGTGTAAAGACCCATTATTTCCGTGCCATCCGGAAGCTGCGTACCTCACTGGAGGCCTATGCGCCATGAGCCATAACGACGAGCAACAGTTTCTCGAAAGGGTACGTTCCAGGCTGGACGAGAGCGTGGCGGAGATGGACCCGCTAAGTTTGCAGCGCTTGCGCAGCATGCGACGGGAGGCGCTACAGGCGGGGGCCGCGGCGCCACGGTGGTCGGGCGCGTGGTTTGTGCCGGCGGGTGCCATGGGCGCGGTGCTGCTACTCTCACTGGTATTCGCCCTTTGGCAGCCGGTTGCAGATATACCATTGTCGGCGGCAGATATGGAGTTGCTGGCAGCAGGGGACAATCTGGAGCTCTATGAAAACATCGAATTCTATCAATGGCTTCCCGCCGTGGAGCCTGCTTCTGATCTGCCTGCTGACGCCTAATGTGGATGGGGCTGAAAATGCAGCTGAAGAGAAGCCGGATATGGCCCTGCTGGAGTTTCTCGGCAGCTATGAAACGGTGGATGGGGCC
The DNA here is from genome assembly GCA_021773635.1 of Gammaproteobacteria bacterium. Lineage (GTDB taxonomy): Bacteria > Pseudomonadota > Gammaproteobacteria > HK1 > HK1 > JAJFJV01. The sequence continues at coordinate 11,352 of JAJFJV010000035.1, forward strand.
TGGCTGGATCCGTCATCGCTCTCCGATACAGAGGATTCAAAATCGGAAAGCGCGGAGGCGAAACGCAATGAACGGCCTTAGCAGGATATTGTGGCTGACTTGGCTCGCCGTCTTGTTGGGACCGGCCGCAGGCGCAGCGGAGCAGGGGCCGGGATGGCAGGAGCTCAGTACAGCCGAGCAAGAGGTCCTGAAACCTTTCCAGTCCCGTTGGCCGCAATTATCGGCAGAGCGCCGGCTTAACTTGCAGAAGGGCTCACGGCGCTGGGCCGGGATGAGTGCAAAAGAGCAGCGCCGGGTACGTCAGCGTTTCAAGCACTGGCGAGGTCTCCCGCCGGCGGAGCGCCAGCGCTTACGGGAGCGCTACCAGCGTTTTCGCCGACTGCCGGCTGAGGAGCAAAAGCGGGTTCGTCGTGCCCAGCGCCGTTTCCAGAAGATGCCCCTCGAGCACCGCCGGCAGCTAAGGAAAAAGTGGCAGGCGATGAGTCTGGATGAGCGCCGCAGCTTTATTCGAAAACGCCGGGGGCAAGGCCGTGCCCATGTGCCCGGTCAGCAACAGAACAAAGCCGGGCATTCAGGTGGCCGGGTTGCCGCGCCTTCCAAACACGAACGTCGCCCCCGCCGTTAGCCCCAGGGACGGGGTGTATGTCGCCAGTTCGCCGGGAGCGGATGGTGACGAGCCCCAGGGACGGGGTGTATGTCGCCCAGCCGCCGGACGTTTAGCCGAAATTTATTTTCGCTTCGAGGTTGGTGCGGGAATCGGCGTTGGCCAGGGCCTCCTCCAGGGTTATCCGTCCTTCCTTATAGAGACTATGGAGCGCGGAATCGAAGGTTTGCATGCCCTTGGTGCCACTGGCCTCCATGGCCTCCTTGATGGCATCAATTTCCCCTTTCAGAATCAGTTCGGAAATATGCGGGGTGTTGATGAGCACCTCAATGGCGGCACAACGTTTACCGTTAACATCCCGCACCAGGCGCTGCGAGACCACTGCACGTAAATTCAGCGCGAGGTCCATGAATAGCTGGCGGTGGAGGGTCTGGGGAAACATGTTAATGACCCGTTCCATGGTCTGATTGGCGTTGTTGGCATGCAGGGTGGAGAGCGCAAGGTGCCCCGTATTGCACAGTTCCAGCGCCGACTCCATGGTTTCCTGGCCACGAATCTCGCCGATGAGGATGACATTCGGTGCCTCGCGCAGGGAGGCCCTCAGGGCATTTTCATAGCTCGTTGTATCAACCCCGACTTCACGCTGGTTGACGATCGATTTGTAGTTGGGGTGATAGAACTCAATGGGATCCTCAATGGTAAGGATATGCCCGGCCGAATTGCGGTTACGGTAATCGATCATGGCGGCCAGGGTGGTTGATTTACCTGAGCCGGTGGCACCCACCACGAGGATCAGTCCACGCGGTTGGGCGATGAGATCCTTGAGGATGAGGGGCAGGCCGAGCTCCTCGATGCCGGGAATTTTTGAGGGAATCAGCCGCAGCACCATGGCCACCTCGCCACGCTGGCGAAATACGTTGACCCGGAAGCGGGCGCTGCCGTCGGCGAGGGCGATGGCAAAATCACTCTCCATCTCCTGTTCGAAGGTGGTGGTCTGGGCTTCATTCATGATCCCGTAGGCCGCGGCCTTCGACAGCTCTCCCGTGAGCAGGCTCTTGCCCACCGAGGTGACCATACCCTCAAGCTTGATCTTCACCGCTGCCCCGGCGGTGAAAAACAGGTCCGAGGCGTTCTTTTCCACCATCAGTTTGAGATAGGGGGTGATATCCATAGTTATTCCAGTGGGTGCCCAATACCGGTTAGCACAATCTGCAGACCGGGGTTCATCGGTTTCAGCGCAAGATGCCGCCTTGCTGCTGTTCTTCCTCGCTCTCTTCCATGGCGAGATGATCGAGGCCGTCCAGTGCACCCTTTTCCCTTGCGGCCTTGCCTTCCAGCTTGATCCGCAGGCGCAGCTCATTCATCGAGTCGGCATTGCGCATGGCATCATCAAGGGTGATCTTGTCATCTTCGTAAAGATCAAAGAGGGCCTGGTCAAAGGTCTTCATTCCGAGTTCGTTGGACTTCTTCATGATGGCCTTGATCTCGTGCAGCTCGCCCTTGAGGATGAGATCCTTGATAAGCGGCGAATTAAGCAAGATCTCAATGGCGGCGACGCGGCCCTTGCCATCTTTGGTTTTTAGCAGGCGCTGGGAAATGATGCAGCGCAGGTTGGCCGAAAGGTCCATGAGTAGTTGCTGCTTGCGCTCCTCGGGGAAAAAGTTGATGACCCGGTCGAGAGCCTGATTGGCATTGTTGGCGTGCAAGGTAGCAAGCGCCAGATGTCCGGTTTCGGCAAACTGGATGCCATAGCCCATGGTTTCGCGGTCACGGATCTCGCCAAGCATGATGACATCCGGGGCCTGACGCAGGGTGTTCTTGAGCGCAATATCCCAGTCCTCGGTATCTACTCCGACCTCACGCTGCATGATGATGCAGCCCTTGTGGGAATGGACATACTCGATGGGGTCTTCAATGGTGATGATGTGGCCCTTGGAATTTTCGTTGCGGTAATCGACCATGGCTGCGAGGCTGGTGGATTTACCGGAACCGGTGCCACCCACCATGATCACCAGGCCGTTCTTGGCCATGACCACGTCTTTCAGCACCTCGGGTAGCCCCAGACCGTCGATATTGGGGATATCCGTAGTGATGGTACGCATCACCAGCCCCGAGCAGCCCTGCTGGATGTAGGCATTGCAGCGAAAACGCCCTATGCCCGGAGGGGCCACCGCAAAATTACACTCTTTGGTGGCGTCAAACTCCTTGAGTTGGCGATCGTTCATGATCGCGTAGGTCAGGGCCTGGGCATTATCAGCGCTCAGGGCCTGTTTGGAGACCGGGGTGATCTGGCCATCCACCTTGATGGCGGGCGGAAAGCCCGTGGTGATAAAGAGATCCGAGCCGCCCTTCTTAATCATCAGCTTAAGAAGGTCCAGCATGAATTTGATTGCCTGCTCTCGTTCCATGGTTCCGCTCCCGAAAGTGCGTGTGCTACTGGATGGAATCCTTGTTGGCGGCCTTGGAGGCGGCCTCTTTGCGTGATACCTGGTTTTCGTTTACCAGCCGTTGCAGATCCTGGTCCAGGGTCTTCATGCCGTGGGCCTGCCCGGTCTGGATGGCAGAGTACATCTGCGCGATCTTGGCCTCACGTATAAGGTTACGGATAGCCGGTGTCCCGATCATGATCTCGTGGGCCGCCACCCGGCCACCGCCGTTTTTCTTCAACAGGGTCTGGGAGATAACCGCGCGCAGGGATTCCGACAGCATGGCGCGGATCATGTCTTTTTCTGCCGCTGGAAAGACGTCGACGATACGGTCGATGGTCTTGGCCGCCGAGCTGGTATGCAGGGTACCGAAAACCAGGTGCCCGGTTTCCGCCGCGGTGAGTGCCAGGCGAATAGTTTCCAGATCGCGTAATTCGCCCACCAGGATAACGTCCGGATCCTCGCGCAGGGCCGATCGCAGGGCCTCATTGAAGCCCAGGGTATCGCGGTGCACCTCACGCTGGTTAATCAGGCACTTGTTGCTGGTGTGTACAAACTCGATAGGGTCCTCGACGGTGAGGATATGGCCGTATTCCGTCTTGTTCTTGTGGTCGACCATGGCCGCCAGGGTGGTGGATTTACCGGATCCCGTGGGCCCGGTCACCAGTACGACGCCACGGGGATAGTCAGCGATATCCTTGAAGATCGACGGACACTTGAGATCCTCCAGGGTGAGGATATCCGAGGGAATGGTACGGAATACTGCGCCGGAGCCACGCTGATGATTGAATGCGTTGACCCGGAAACGCGCGAGGCCCGGGATCTCGAAGCTGAAATCGGTTTCGAGAAATTCCTCGTAATCCTTGCGCTGTTTGTCATTCATGATGTCGTACACCAGATCGTGTACGGTTTTATGATCCAGCGCTGGCAGGTTGATGCGGCGAACGTCGCCATCGACCCGGATCATTGGCGGCATGCCCGCCGACAGGTGGAGATCCGAGCAGCCATTCTTGACGCCGAACGCAAGCAGTTCGCCAATATCCATCCCGCTAACCTCCTTCTATAATTCGATTACCAATCTGGCCGGATCGTGTGACCAGGCATTCCGTTTTCGGCCATCCGTAGATAGACAGTTTCCTAGTTTAGTCGCTGGACGACAACAGATGAACAGTATTGCAGATTCATGGCATGCGGTCAGGCAGCGCCTCACCGCGGCAGAAGAGTGTTTTGAACGTGAACCGGGAAGCGTCGGCCTGCTCGCGGTGAGCAAAGGCCAGCCGGCTGGGGCGATACGTGAAGTGGCAGCGCTCGGACAGCAATCTTTTGGTGAAAGCCGGGTGCAGGAGGCGCTACCGAAGCTGGAGGTGCTGGCGGCGCTCGGGCTGGAATGGCATTTCATTGGTCCGGTGCAGTCCAATAAAACCCGTGCCATCGCCGAGCACTTTAGCTGGGTGCATAGCGTGGAGCGGGAGAAGATCGCTGTGCGTCTTAGCGAGCAGCGCATTACCAGTGGATTGGCGCCACTGAATATTTGTGTCGAGCTTAACGTCAGTGGTGAGGAGAGTAAGTCGGGAGTGGCGCCAGAGGGGCTGGAGATGCTGGTGGAGCGGATCAAGGAATTGCCGGGGCTGACACTGCGGGGATTGATGGCAATTCCACAGGCGAGTACCGACCCCGAGTACCAGCGCGCCCAGTTCGGATTATTGCGAGCGGCGCTGGAAAGATTGAATGCCCAGGGAATGCAACTCGATACCTTGTCCATGGGCATGAGTGGTGACCTGGAAGCGGCGGTGGCAGAGGGTGCAACCATGGTACGGGTGGGCCGCGCAATTTTTGGAGCTCGTGTTGTCGCTGGCCAGGACATTTGATTCCAGCACACGCTGTTTTCCACTCCCCAGAGGGCGTATCTCCAGGACGGCGGGCAGTGCTTTCCGCCATGGAAGGAATGGCCGATAATGGCCGCTCTTTTGACTGAAGGCGGACCCTGGATACCGATGAGTCAGCAACAAATCAGCTTTATTGGTGGTGGCAATATGGCGACTGCACTGCTTGGCGGTCTGGTGGCCCATGGTTGGCCAGTGGCGGCGATTCGGGTAGTGGAACGAAGTGCCGACAAGCGTGCCGACCTGAGCGCCCGCTTTGGTGTTCAGGTATTTTCCGAGGCAGGCCCGGCGGTGGCCGCGGCCGACATACTGTTGTTTGCGGTCAAGCCCCAGGGGTTGGCGGAGGCGGTGGCAGAATTGGCGGATGCCATTAGCGCGGTACAACCGCTGGTCATCTCTATTGCTGCCGGGGTGCGTGAGCCGGATATCAGGCGCTGGCTGGGTTACGACGCAGCCATCGTGCGCACCATGCCCAACACCCCGGCCTTGCTTGGCAAGGGAGCCAGCGCTCTCTATGCCAATCCCTTTGTGGATACCGAACAGCGGGCGGTGGCAGTGGAAGTCCTCCAGGCGGTTGGTCTTGCCCTGTGGGTGAAAGATGAGGCCGAACTGGATGCGGTCACCGCGCTTTCCGGCAGCGGTCCGGCCTACTTTTTTCTGCTGATGGAATTAATGGCAAAGACGGGGGAGGAACTGGGGCTTGCCCCGGAGACGGCGCTGCAGCTCACCTTGCAGACCGCCCTGGGCGCGGCAACGATGGCGCAGGACGGTGAGGCTCCGCCAGCGGAATTGCGTCAGCGGGTGACCTCCCCCAAGGGCACCACCGAGCGTGCCTTGCAGTCGCTGGAGCGGGACGAACTGGAGGCTATCGTGGCGCGTGCCTTACGGGCTGCCCGTGACCGTTCGGTGGAGTTGGGTGATGTATTGGGGGCAGCGTGATGGGTGGTGCGTCCTACGTTGGCAATGCCGCCACCTTTCTCATTGGCACCCTGTTTGGAATTTATATCCTGATCCTGATGATGCGCTTCTTGCTGCAATGGGTGCGGGCGGACTTCTACAATCCGGTGTCCCAGTTTATCTACCGTGCTACCGAGCCCGCGCTGCGTCCGTTACAGCGCGTTGTTCCAAGGGCCGGAGGCATCGACATTTCGCCGCTGTTGCTGATGCTGTTGCTGAAGGCCGCCGAGTTGTGGATTACCTTTATGATTCTGGGGCATGGCCCACGACTACCGGGTCTGCTGGTGCTTGCTCTCGCCCACCTGCTATCCCTGCTGCTGCACGTGTTTCTGGTGGCGATTCTGGTACAGGTGGTGCTGAGCTGGGTGAATCCGGGTGCCTACAATCCCGTTACCCAGATTATTTTCCGCCTTACCGAGCCCTTGCTGGGGCGCGCCCGGCGACTCCTTCCACCCATCTCCGGGCTGGATCTCTCTCCCATTCTGGTTCTGATCGGTCTGCAACTTACCAATATGCTGCTAATCGTCCCGATCATGGATCTGGGGCGCGGGCTGCTGTGACTACACCCTGGTATCGCTGGGAGGGAAACACCCTGTTGCTCTCCATCCGTGTGCAACCGCGGGCGAGTCGTAGCGAGGTGGTGGGGCCGCTGGGCAAGTTATTGAAAATTCGGCTGGCCGCACCGCCGGTAGAGGGGGAGGCCAATCGTCAGCTCATCCGCTTTTTGGCGCGTGAGTTTCGTCTGCCCAAGTCGCGCGTGCGTTTGCTGCGCGGGGAGAGCGGGCGGACCAAATCGGTGGCGGTGGATGAGCCCCGGGTTGTTCCATCGTGGTTAGGGGCCGCTGACGGTAACGCCGACTATGCCTAAAACGATTCCTGGTGATTCCGTTGGCCTGGTGATTCCATTGAGTCATCGTTTTGACGAGCCCCTGCCGCTCGATTGTGGCCGCAGCCTGGCCAGCTACGAGCTGGTCTATGAGACCTACGGTGAACTCAACCAGAGCGGCTCCAATGCAGTGCTTATTTGTCATGCCCTGAGCGGTGACCATCATGTTGCCGGCTACCACAGTGTGGATGACCGCAAACCGGGCTGGTGGGAAACCTGCATTGGTCCGGGCAAGGCTATTGATACCAATCGTTTCTTCGTGGTGGCGCTGAATAACCTGGGTGGTTGCAATGGTTCCACCGGGCCCACCAGCATCAATCCGGAAAGCGGTGAGCCCTATGGCCCCGATTTCCCCATTGTGACGGTGCGCGACTGGGTGCGGAGCCAGGAACGTCTGGCGCGGGCATTAGGTATCGAATGCTGGGCTGCCGTGGCCGGGGGAAGTCTGGGAGGGATGCAGGCGATGCAGTGGGCCATCGACTTCCCCGATCAAATTCGCCATGCCATCGTTATCGCCGCGGCCCCCAGATTGTCAGCGCAGAATATCGCCTTCAATGAGGTGGCCCGGCAAGCCATCCGCACCGACCCGGAGTTTCACGAGGGCCATTATTATGCCCATGGCGTGGTGCCCCGGCGTGGTCTGATGCTGGCACGCATGCTTGGCCACATTACCTATCTTTCCGACGATGCCATGCACCAGAAATTTGGTCGCGAGCGTCCGGAGGATTCCCTCCAATATGGTTTCGATGTGGACTTTCAGGTGGAAAGTTACCTGCGCTATCAGGGGGCTTCCTTTGTGGATCGCTTTGATGCCAATACCTACCTGTTGATGACCAAAACACTGGATTACTTTGATCCGGCGTCGGACTACGAACACGATCTCAGCGTGGCGCTGGAGCAGGCCAAGGCCAGCTTTTTCGTGCTTTCTTTTACCAGTGACTGGCGCTTTTCTCCGGAGCGTTCGAGGGAAATCGTCAAGGCGCTGGTCGCCGCTCGCCGGCAGGTGAGTTATGCCGAAGTGGAAGCAGAGCACGGGCACGACGCCTTTCTCATGCCCATCCCCTATTACCTGGATGTATTCAAGGGTTATATGGATGCGATTTCTCTGGAGGGCGGTGAAGAATGAGTGCCCTGCGTACCGACCTGGCCTTAATTCAGGAGTGGATTACCCCGGGTAGTCGAGTGCTGGATCTTGGCTGTGGTGACGGTACTTTTCTTGCCTATCTACGGGACCAGCGACGGGTTTCCGGCTATGGCCTCGAAATTGATGATGCCAATGTGAGCCGTTGTGTGCGTGCCGGCATCAATGTTATTCAGGCCGATCTGGATGCCGGGCTGGCGGATTTCGGTACCGATTCCTTTGACTTTGTCATCATGACCCAGACCTTGCAGTCGGTGCATCGGCCAGAGCGGTTGCTGGAGGAAATGTTGCGGGTGGGGCGTGAAGGCATCGTCACCTTTCCCAACTTTGGCCACTGGGCCCTGCGCCTGCAACTGGCGTTGTGGGGGCAGATGCCCATCACGCCAGTGCTGCCGGGCAAGTGGTACAACACCGCCAACATTCGTCTATGCACCCTCAAGGATTTCGAACGCCTGCGCGAGGCGCACGGGATTGAGGTGTTAAGGCGAGCGGTGGTAGATCTCAAACATCGCGAAAGCCTGGGGATGCGTTTGTTGCCGAATTTGCTGGGGGGGGTGGCCATATACCACCTGCGCCGCGGGCAGAGCAGCCACTAATTTTTCCGTCTGCACTGCCTTCGTTCCCTGGATTACCCGTTGTCACGGGTAATGACGGTGTTTTTTTATGGGCTTTTACCAGAGCTTATTTTCGCGGGCAGCGGGTAGTCATAGTCGATGGTGAGCGGGGCGTGGTCGGAAAAACGCTCATCCCGGTAGATGTCAGCGCCACATGCCCGTGACCCCATCTCTGGCGTGGTGACCTGATAGTCGATGCGCCAGCCCGTGTTATTGGCCCAGGCCTGGCCGCGATTTGACCACCAGGTGTATTCGTCAGGTTGCTGGTTCACCACCCGAAAGGCATCGACGAAGTCAGCCTCGTCAAACAGTTTATCCATCCACGCCCGTTCCTCCGGCAGGAAACCGGAGTTTTTCTGATTACCCCGCCAGTTTTTGATGTCGATTTTCTTGTGCGCGATGTTCCAGTCGCCACAGACGACAAGCTGGCGTCCTTCGTCCCGAAGCGCCTGCAGGAAGGGCAGAAAGCGGTCGAGGAAGTGATATTTTATGGCTTGGCGCTCCTCCTTCGAGGAGCCCGAGGGCAGATAAACGGAGATTACGCTCAGCTCACCGAAGCGGGCCTCGATATAGCGCCCCTCCGCATCCATATCGGGCCAGCCAAGGCCACGGATTAGCTCATCCGGTGGCTGGCGGCTGTAAAGCGCGACGCCGGAATAGCCCTTTTTCTCTGCGGCATAGTAATCACACTGGTAGCCGGCCGGGTAAAACTGCGGATCCGTCAGTTGTTCTTCCAGGGCGCGCACCTCTTGCAGGCAGATGACATCGGCATTCTGCTTTTCCAGCCAGGGGAAGAATCCCTTGCGGGCAGCCGCCCGGATGCCATTGACGTTGACGCTGATGATGCGCATAGATATTGCCTTACAGTAACAAGTTGGAGCGCGTAGCATACTCGAGAGCGACTTCCCCTTTTCGTCATTGTGGCGGTGCGTTAGGGTAGTGCTTTCAATCATTCGGCGGATCTCAAAAGTGCACGACTACCAACAGGAATTTATTGCCTTCGCTCGTGACAAGGGGGTGCTGCGCTTTGGCGAGTTTCAGCTCAAGTCAGGACGTCTGAGCCCCTATTTTTTCAATAGCGGAGCCTTCAACAGTGGCAGCAGCCTGGCTTGTCTTGGGCGCTACTATGCTGCTGCCCTGCATCACTCCGGTCTGGAATTCGACATGCTCTACGGCCCAGCCTACAAGGGCATACCACTGGTATGTGCCGTGGCCATCGCCTACGCTCAGGAATATGACCGCGACCTTCCTTACGCCTTTAACCGCAAGGAGGCCAAGGATCATGGCGAGGGCGGCGCTCTGGTCGGGGCACCGCTGGAGGGTAAAGTGGTGATTGTCGACGATGTGGTGTCCGCTGGCACCTCAGTGCGAGAGTCCATCGAGTTGATTAATGCGGCCGGGGCAACGCCGGTGGGCGTGGCGGTTTCGCTGGACCGCCAGGAGCGTGGCGAGGGTGAGCTTTCGGCGATTATGGAACTGGAGCAGACCTTTGATCTCAAGGTGACCCCCATAATTACCCTGCAGCAGATTATTGAAAGCGTTACCGGCGACTCGCAGGATGCGCTGCTATTACAGCGGATTAAGGATTATCAGTGTCGTTACGGTGTCGCCAAGGGTAGGCGGGCGTGAAGTTTAGCTAAGGAACCTCTGATCTATTCGTGAACTTGTAATCTTGCGCCCAAAATGCCCATCTTTGTCGTTGCTGCTCTTCGCAATAGCCAGCTATTACGTGCGATCAGCGCCTCAAAGCTGAACATTTTGAATCGCAATCTACTTCGTCCAGAATAAATCAGAGGTTCCCTAAAAATATCGGGGGTGGGAGATGACGCAGAATATTAAGGGTACACAAACGGAGAAAAATCTGCTGATTGCGTTTGCCGGTGAATCCCAGGCGCGCAATCGCTACACTTATTTTTCTGGTGCTGCGAAAAAAGAAGGCCTGGTTCAGATTGCCGATATCTTTGAAGAGACGGCGAATCAGGAGAAGGAGCATGCCAAGAGATTCTTCAAGTTTCTTGAAGGTGGCGAGGTGGAAATTACCGAGTCCTTTCCAGCCGGAAAAATTGGCTCGACGCTTGAGAATTTGCGTGCCGCGGCGGCCGGTGAGGAGCACGAGTGGACCGAGATGTATCCGGGCTTTGCGCGAGTAGCCCGGGAGGAAGGTTTTGAGAATGTGGCGCGTGCCTTCGATGCCATATCTATTGCCGAGAAGCAGCACGGCAAGCGCTACCGGGAGCTTGCTGATAACCTTGAGGCGGGCAAGGTATTCAAGAGAAATGGCCGTGTTACCTGGCGCTGTCGGAATTGCGGTTATTTACATGAAGGGGAAGAGGCGCCCAACGTATGTCCGGCCTGTTTGCACCCCCAGGCCCATTTTGAATTGTTGGGAGAGAACTGGTAGTCAGGGCAAGCCAACTACTAAAATTTCAGCTGGAGAGGAGTGATATATGGAACTGGTCAAAATTCTATTGGCAATATTTTTACCGCCGGTAGCGGTTTTTCTTCAAGTGGGTATCGGCAAGCATTTCTGGATAAATATCTTGCTCACCCTGCTGGGATATATTCCGGGCATCGTGCACGCGGTATGGGTCATCGCCAAGAAAAAATAGAGTGCATTTAATATGGGGTCGGCTTCGTAACCGGCTACCATTACATTCAGGTTGGCCAGCTGAATGTTTGTATTCCAGGGCTTTGAAATAATTATGTCGTATCACTGATGTCCCGTTAACTTTCAGTGAATTCGACTAAAAGGCTTAAGGATAATAGCCAAATCGATGTATAGAAGTTTTCGAGACAAAAAAATCAAAAAGAGAGCCCCGTCATTCCGGGCGGCGTTTTTTGCTGACCCGGAATCCAGGTTTTTCAAGTGCTTATCTGGATACCGGTTCAAGCCCGGTATGACGGGTATTTGGTTAACGGGACAGCTGTGATGTCGTATATGAAATCGCGATTGCTGGCTGCTTTTTTTTATCTTTTGGCGGCTGGCGCTTGTGTACAGAATCCGGGCATCGGAAGTTCTGAAAAATCCCTTGCACCGATGGGAACGACGATCGACGTCGCCTATGCTGCCCGCCTCTGGCGGGTGATGACGGCGGCAAGATTGGTTGGCGTTAATGCCAGTCCGTTGAAGCCGTTTTTTGGTGGTGCGAAGCCCCACGGAATGATTCTGGAAATTGGCTATAAAAATATCCAGGTCGATGACCATACCGGTTTTGTGGTGGTTAAGAAGAACTACGATGGTGAGGGTGTGTCGGAAGCGGCCGTGGCCAGAAACCGGGCCAAATATCTCTCCTCTATTACGGTGATGTTTCAGCGTGAAGCCGGATATGACGAGGATAACCAGAACTGGTTCTGGGTTAAGTATCGGCCCAATGGCGATTTGTTCAAGAAAAACATCAAGGGAAAAAATCTGCCGCTTGCCGGAAGAATTTTCAAGGGTAAAAGCCGTGATGAAAATGGTGGCTGCATCTACTGCCACAGTTCGGCGGGTGGCGGCAACTACATCTTCTATCGCGAGATCCCCTTTCCCGGCACTCGCCGATAGCGCTAATATTCCGTGTGAATTGTAAATATTCTGGAGTTGGTATGAACAGCCTCATATTGCGTCGTTTTCTGGTGGTTTCGTTGCTGGCCTTAATGGTGGCACCCATTGGCGTGTCAGCGCGAATCAAGTGCTGGACTAACAAGGAAGGGGTGCGGGAATGTGGTAACAGGGTACCCCCGGAATATGCTCAAAAGGGACATCAGGAAGTCAGTAAGCACGGGATTACAACCAAGCGGCAGCAGCGCGCAAAAACTCCCGCGGAACTGGAGGCCGAGAAGCAGAAAGAGATAGCGGCGGAAGAGCTAAAGCGCAAGGCGCGTGAGCAGGCGGCACATGATCGCGTATTGCTGGATACCTTCACCACGGCAAAGGAGCTGGAGATTGCCCGGGATAGTAAAATCGAGGTGATCGATGCCCGCATTGCGCATACCGAAAACCGTATAGACCGTCTTCAGGAAAACCGGGGAATTATGCAGAAAGAGGCGGCTCGCCTGGAACGTAGCGGCAAGCCGGTGCCAAAAAAACTTAGTGACGATATCCGGCGAGTACAGCGCCAGATTAAGGAAAACCATGGCTTCGTAGCCGAGCGCGAGCAGGAAAAGAAGGAAGTGGATGCCCAGTTCGAGCGGGATTTAAAACGCTATCGGCAACTGAAGCAGCAGCGACACTGAATTATGTTATGCGCTTGCCAGCCTGGCTAAGCACCTGTACTCAAGGCGGTTGCCAGCAGGACTTGCTGCTCTTCCCAGGATGCGACGGGTGAGTCACGGAAGTCACTGCGTACGAAGCGCATCATGCGGCCTTCGGCAAAGGCCAGTAGCAGGTTTGCGCGAACACTGACCTCGGATGGCGTCAGTCTGGCGCCTGTTCTTTCTCCCTCCCGCAGGACCTGTTTGAATTGGGTTTCCAGGCGGTCAAAGAATTGCCGCACCCGTGTGCGCAGCCGCTCGTGCTCCCCGATCAAGGCGTCACCCAGCAGTACCCGGCTGATGCCGGGGTTGCGGGCGGCGAAGCTCAGTACCACCTGAAGGATTTTGAGGCATTGGCTATCGGCATCGCCCGGCTGCTCCAGGATGCGTGCTACCAGGCCAAACACGGATTCTTCGGCAAAGACGATAAGCGCCTCAAACATTTGCGCCTTGCTGCGAAAATGCCGGTAGAGTGCGGCCTCGGAAAGCCCTAATAGCTCCGCCAGGCGCGCTGTAGTGACCCGCGCACCCGGATGTACCTCGAGTTCCCGGGCGAGTACCTCAAGGATTTGCTGGCGGCGCTCGCCGCGTTTGGCGGTCATTTACAGCTAAGACTCTTGGGTCCGGCGCCGAATCAGGGTGCCCACACCCTCGCTGGTGAAGATTTCCAGCAGCACTGCATGTTGCACCCGGCCATCAATGATATGGGCGCTGTTAACGCCCTCATCCACCGCCGCGAGGGCGCACTCGATCTTGGGCAGCATGCCACCGTGGATGGTGCCGTTGGCAATCAGAGCGCGTACTTCGCGGGTGGTGAGGCCGGTGAGGGTTTGCTCGGATTTATCCAAAACTCCGGGGGTGTTGGTCAACAGGATGAGTTTTTCCGCCTGCAGGGTTTCCGCCAATCGCCCGGCCACAAGGTCAGCGTTGATATTGTAGGAATGGCCATCTTTTCCGACTCCGACGGGGGCGATGACCGGTATGAAGTCGCCGTCGGTGAGCATGTCGATGACCGCGGTATTGATGGCATCTACCTCGCCCACATGGCCGAGATCGATGATCTCCGAGGGCTGGGCCTCGGGGTCGCTTGCTTTCACGCGCAGCTTGCGGGCATGAATCAGGTTGCCATCCTTGCCGGTCAGCCCCACAGCGTTACCCCCGTGGCGATTAATGAGGGCAACGATTTCCTTGTTAACCAGGCCGCCGAGCACCATCTGTACGATATCCATGGTCTCGCTGTCCGTGACCCGCATACCGTTGATAAAGCGGCTCTCCTTGCCGACCCGGGTCAGCAATTCACTGATTTGCGGTCCACCGCCGTGCACCACCACCGGATTCATGCCGACGAGCTTCATCAGTACCACGTCACGGGCGAAGCTGTGTTGCAGTTCCTGGTCCACCATGGCGTTGCCACCGTATTTGATAACGATGGTGGTACCGACAAAACGTTGTATATAGGGCAGGGCCTCGGTGAGTACCTGGGCGACGTTGAGAGCAGATTTGGAATCAAGTGACATGGTTTTTTGCCTTGGCTCGCCTAGAAGGGCAATTTCAGGGAAGCGTCCAAGCCCAGCAGCAGGGCGCGGAATTTCTCCTGTACCTGCTCCAGGGCTTGCTGATTATCACCCTCAAAGCGCAGCACCAGGCAGGGGGTGGTGTTGGAGGCGCGCACCAGCCCCCAACCATCCGCGAAATCTGCGCGCATGCCGTCGATGTTGATGATCTTGGCATCCGGCATATCCACTTCCGCCAGCAGGCGTTCCATAAAGCCCTGCTGTTCGCCCTCTTTGAGGTTGATATGCAGCTCCGGGGTGCTTACGCCGGCGGGTAAAATAGCAAATATCTCCGATGGACTTTTCTTCAGGCCAACGAGGATCTCGAGCATGCGTGCACCGGCGTAAAGTGCATCGTCAAAGCCGTACCAGCGTTCCTTGAAGAAGATATGGCCGCTCATCTCACCGGCCAGCAGGGCGCCACTTTCCTTCATCTTGTTCTTGATGAAGGAGTGGCCGGTTTTCCACATCACCGGTTTACCGCCAAGTTTTTCGATCACCGTTTCCAGGCGATTGGAGCATTTCACGTCATAGACGATCTCGGCCCCGGGATTGCGCGAAAGTACATCCCGGGCGAACAGCATCATCTGCCGATCCGGCCAGATGATGGCGCCATTGCCATCGACGATGCCGAGGCGATCGCCGTCGCCATCAAAGGCGAGGCCGAGATCGGCATCATTGTCGGCTACGGCCTGGATGAGGTCTTTCAGGTTTTCCGGTTGTCCGGGGTCCGGGTGATGATTGGGAAAGTTACCGTCTATCTCGCAATAGAGTTCCACCACATCATGACCCAGGGCACGGAAGAGCTTGGGGGCAATCTCTCCGGCCACGCCGTTGCCAGCGTCGAGCACCAGTTTGAGCGACTTGCCCAGCACCACCGGGATGTCTTCGGTAATGCGGCGTATATAGTCCTCCGCCACCTCCATGTGTTGCAGCGTTCCCTCGCCATCCACCAGTCTTTTTTCCAGCAAGCGCTGGCGCAGTGCGGCGATGTCATCACCAAACAGGGTGTTACCCGCGAGCATGATTTTGAAGCCGTTATAGTTGGATGGGTTGTGGCTGCCGGTCACCATGACGCCGCTGCCGGTGTTGAGAAAATGGGTGGCAAAGTAGAGAGTGGGTGTGGGCACCCGGCCAACATCAATGACATCTCTCCCGCTGGCACGCAGTCCCTCGATCAGGGCCTCGCCCAATTCCGGTCCCGAGAGGCGGCCG
This sequence comes from Gammaproteobacteria bacterium, assembly GCA_021773635.1. GTDB lineage: Bacteria > Pseudomonadota > Gammaproteobacteria > HK1 > HK1 > JAJFJV01. The sequence continues at coordinate 26,864 of JAJFJV010000035.1, forward strand.
TCACGGGCCACTACGATGGTTTGCTGTCCGCGATCATAGGCCTCGCTGCCGATAGCATGGCCGATTCGGCGTACGACGTCAGGGTTCAGATCCGGGCCCACCACGCCCCGAATATCGTAGGCACGAAAAATGGCGTCGGGCAGTTTTACCATTTCCGTATCCTCATCCTCGCTGTCAATTTCTACGCCCCCGCCCGGATCGAGCCTCAGGTCTTCGGGCCGGACTTGTTCCTCCTCTATGCCGGTCTCCTCCGTAGCTTCGCTATCAAGCTGCTGGATCTCGGTGATGGCGGCTTCCGTATTCTCAAAGTGAGCGACCGCCCCTCCCATGACCTGCTGCCCCTGGGTCTTTTTCTTGCGTCGCATCAGGATGAAAGCTGCCAGGACAAGGATGATGGTCACAGCAATGAGTAGTATCGGGATTAACCCCGAGGAAGTCTCTGCCACAGCGGGCGTCGCGTCGGTGGTTTCGCCAGTCCAGTAAAACAGGGTCCACGAGGTTCCCGGGATGGGAAAGCGGAAATCGGCGGTTGCCCTGCGGGCTGTGGTACGGCCTGCCTTGGCAAGCACTGGGGCCTTGCCTTTGGTCACTCGCTGGCGCAGTTCCGAGTAGCCCGTTCCCGGGGAATTTGTATCCAGTATCTGCTGCATCAGGGTGGTGTTCAGGGCATATAACAGATGGCCGGCGAGGGTGCCGTCAGCCTTTTTCAGACGATAAAGCACGGCGATGTGCCTGCCTTCACCACCGATCAGATGTGCCTCTGGTAACGGGACCGTTTCCCCGGACGCGGAGCGGCGCAGCATATCGAGCCCCGCGTAGCTCATGGGCGGCGCACTCTCGTAATCTACGGCGTGGGGGCCGGCATCAAGCAGGCGAGCGCGCAATATGCCGGGATGACGCTGGCCCATTGTGGCTTCCAGCGTGGCGATTGCAGCATTCCCTTGCTGCAAACCGGCGATCAGGCCCGGGGTTTCGGCTGCCGGGTCCAGTGTGGTCAGGATCTCGTTAAAAGCACTGCCTATCGTGGTCGCAATGTTTTGTGCCGCGGCACTCGTGTCCGCGATGCGCTCCTCCTCATTACTAAGCCGGTATTGTTCAAAAGCCTGGCGGCCTCCGAAGATCAGGCCGAGCACCAGGGCCAGCCCCAGCAGCGGCCACTTCAACTTGAGCCAGAGTTTGATAACAGTGCGGCGCTGTCTGGAGAAGTCACTCCCGAATTTCATAATTTGGTGATTCCCTGGATGCTGGCAGTTTAAGGACCCGAAATGGCAACATTATTACCGCCCGAGTCCTAAGTATCAGGCACGGCCGGAATGTCCAAACCCGCCTGCGCCCCGGATGCTGTCTTCGAAGTCAGCGACTACCTCGAATTCTGCTTGCACCACGGGCACGAAGACCATCTGGGCAATACGGTCGCCCGGGTGGATGGTAAAGGACTCATTAGCCCGATTCCAGCAAGAGACATAGACCTGCCCCTGATAGTCGGAGTCGATAAGGCCTACCAGATTACCCAGCACGATGCCGTGTTTGTGGCCAAGCCCTGAGCGCGGCAGCAGCACGGCGGCAAGGCCCGGGTCGCCAATGTGGATCGCCATCCCCGTGGGAATGAGATGAGTACTGCCCGGTATGACTTCCAGAGCCTCGTCAACGCAAGCGCGCAGATCGACGCCGGCGGAACCGGCGGTGGCATGGTGTGGAACGGGAAACTCGGTGCCAATGCGTGGGTCGAGGATTTTAAGCTGGATTTTTGTTTCTGTACTGTTCGTCGATGACATCAATTAATTGCTCCGCCAGAGTTATTTTTGTGTCCGCCCCGAGGTCCTTGCTGCCATCACGCCAGTAGAGGATCAGGTGATTGCGATCGCCCTCAAAGCCGAGCCCGGGAAGATTCACCGTGTTGGCGGCAATGAGATCCAGGGATTTCCCCGTGAGCTTGGCGCGTGCATGTGCTTCCAGTTTTTCGGTTTCTGCGGCAAAGCCAACGGTGAACGGAGGTGCCGGCAGGGCAGAGACCTCGGCAAGAATATCAGGCGTCCGGGTCAGTTTCAGGGTGAGGGTATCTGCGCTTTTCTTGAGCTTCTGGGCCCCCGCCTCTATGGGCGCATAATCGGCCACCGCCGCGCAGGCGATGAAGATATCCGCCTCGGCGACCCGGGCCATGACCTCGGCGTGCATCTCTTGCGCCGTCGTGATTCCGGTGCGGCGGATGCCCGCAGGCGCCGGCAATGCAGTGGGGCCACTGATCAGACTGACTTCGGCCCCACGTGCGGCGGCTGCGGTGGCGATGGCGTAGCCCATTTTTCCGGAGCTGCGATTGCTGAGAAAGCGCACCGGGTCCAGTGCCTCTCGGGTGGGGCCGGCGGTGATCAGTACGCGCCGACCACGCCAGGATTCGTCGAATAATTGCCGGATGATATCGTTGGGCTCCAGCATCCTTCCCGGGCCGGTCTCGCCACAGGCCTGAGAACCGGAGCCGGGTCCAAGCAATCGTACGCCCCGTTCGGAAAGCAGCGCGGCATTGGCCTGGGTGGCAGCAGCAGACCACATCGCCCGGTTCATGGCCGGACAGAGAATGAGCGGTACGGTGCTGGCAAGGCAAAGGGCCGATAGCAGATCATCGGCCAGACCATGGCTGAGCCTGGCCATGAAATTTGCGGTAGCGGGTGCCACCAGTATGTGATCTGCCCAGCGTGCGAGTTCAATGTGTCCCATGGCCGCCTCGGCGTCCGGGTCCAGCAGCTCCCGATGCACCGGCTGCCCGCTTACCGCCTGCAGGGTCAGGGGGGTGATGAATTCGCAGGCCGCAGCGGTCATGACGACCCGCACCTCACAGTCCCGGTCGCGTAGCCGGCGCACCAGCTCTGGTGCTTTGTAGGCGGCAATGCCTCCGGTGATACCCAGCAGGATGTGTTGTTTCGCGGCTTTATCCATTTGCGCTACAGTGTACCGCACGTCGATCTAGTGGCGACACGGAGGTTGCATGGCGATCAGGGACTGGCCCGAGGCGGAACGCCCACGGGAAAAATTACTGGCGAGGGGCGCACAAGCGCTGTCCGATGCCGAATTACTGGCGATATTTCTGCGTACCGGGGTCAAGGGCAAGACCGCGCTGGATCTTGCTCGAAAGCTGCTTACAGATTTCGGCGGTTTACGTCCGCTGCTGGAAGCTGAGCAACGCTGCTTCTGCAAGGGTCATGGCCTCGGGGCTGCCAAATATGTCCAGCTAAGAGCTTGCATGGAGATGGGCCGACGATATTTGGCCACCCGTCTGCCCCATGGCGATGCGCTGACCTCGCCGGCGGACACCCGGGGCTACCTCTCCGCCCAACTGCGTCATTACAGCCACGAGGTCTTTGCCTGCCTGTTTCTCGATAACCGCAACCGCGTGCTCAGTTTCGATGAAATGTTTTTTGGCACCATCGATGGTGCCAGCGTGCATCCGCGGGAGGTGGTAAAACGGGCGCTCAAACACAATGCCGCGGCGGTCATTCTGGCGCACAACCACCCTTCCGGTGTTGCCGAGCCGAGCAGTGCCGATCGCAGTATCACCCGTCGCCTGGCCGATGCGCTGGCACTGGTGGATATCCGCCTGCTGGACCATTTCGTCATCGGCGACGGGGAAACCGTTTCCTTTGCCGAGCGCGGGTTGTTGTAGTCGGCGCTGTGGTCCGTACCCGCCACCCATTTTATTGAGCTTTATCCTCTTTAGGGCGACAAGTAGAATTTCGCTACCTTCACGCATGGCCAGTCGGGAATCCACCTCATGAATCAATTTGTCGGGCTGTGTCTGGCTACCTTCCTGGTCGTTTGTGGTGGCTCGGCACATGCACAGCTGTTGATGGAGTCAAAGCGGGCCGCCACTTGCAGCGTGACATTCGAAAACGATTTGTTTGGCCCCTCGGACCGGGATTACACCAACGGCGTCATGCTGTCCTGTCTGTCGCGAGACGTGGGCGAGTATGCCGAGGTCAACCGTTTTGCGGCATGGTTGGACGGTCTCCTGGGTGAGGTGCCATATTTTCGCCGTGCCCCTGCGGATGAGTCCCGGAAACTACTCAACGTGGGGGTATCCGTCGGGCAGAAAATCTATACCCCGACCGATCTCCGGCGTAGCGATCTGATTCAGGATGAGCGCCCCTACGCTGGCTGGCTTTATTTTGGTACTGCGCTCCACAGTCGTAACGAAAGACAGATGGATACCGCCGAGTTGCAACTGGGTATCGTTGGTCCGTGGGCGCTGGGGCGGGAGGCACAAAATGGAGCGCACGGCCTTTTTGGAGTTGCGCAGGCCAATGGTTGGGATAATCAGCTGCGGAGCGAGCCGGGCATTATGCTGGTGCTGGAACACCGGGAAAAAACGCCGCGTCTGTCTTTAGGCGGGCACCTGGCCATGGATGCAATTGGCCATGCCGGTGTAGCGCTCGGGAATGTCCTGACGGCGGCCAGTGCCGGTGCCGAGTTGCGGGCTGGCTGGCGTATTCCCCGGGATTTCGGCACTAGCCTGATCCGGCCCGGTGGTGATGTCGGTGGACCGGTCTCGCCCGGAGAGCGGCGGCCCGCAGATCGATTGGCCCTGTACGGCTTCACGGCGGTGTCGGGGCGCTATGTACTGCGCGACATCTTTCTCGATGGCAACAGCTTTCGTTCCAGTCATTCGGTGGACAAGAAGCCGAAGGTGGCGGATTTCATCCTCGGCTTCGGGGTGGCCTATAAAAGGTTCAAATTAACGCTCTCGCGAGTGTACAGAACGCGCGAATTCAATGGTCAGGCCAAAGCCCACAGTTTTGGTTCGGTTAATCTGGCGGTAAATTTCTAGGACATTGATGCGTTGCCCGCGTTGCTACCCGACACCACATTCTTTCTACGCTGGTAACGCCAAAAGAAACAGGAAGTTCCTCCCGGAAGCTGCTTTACTTGGAGTGAGGTAGTGGAAAGTGAATGGCCGACGTCCAGGCTGGCACAATCAAATTGTGGTGCGGGCTTTGGGTGGGGCTTTCGGGAAGCAGGGCACGTGGCAGGGTGCCGGTAAACAGGGCAAGGAGCGTAGTCTGATGTCGATGACGGGAATCTGGAGTTCGGAAATATTTGGCCTCTATGGCTGGGAGAATACCGGGGTATTGATCTTTGAACATGGCCAGGCCATGGGTGGGGGGAATCATCACTATTCGGAGGGTAGTTACAAGATGTCCAAGGGGTGCCTTTCCCTCTCGTTGACCTTTCATTACCACGGCCATCCGCGGACGCTTTTCGGAGAGGCGAAAAAGGAGTTCAGCGTGATGTTGGAGAGCAAGACGCTCGAGGATGACGTGGTGATTGGCTCACTGTTCCGGCCGAATCGGCCGGATATGGCCGTTACCTGTCGTCTCAAACGCAGGGGAAAGTTGCCAAGCTCCGGCCGGAAGAGGACCCGCAAATGTTCGAAGCTGCGGAAGTAGGTCGCAAGGTCTCGAAGCGGGAATTCAAGGCGCAGGAACCCGGCCTGCATACGGATCTGCTGACTATCCAGCGCAAGCTGCGGGAGTCGGATATTCCGGTCATCGTTATCGTGTCCGGTGTCGAGGGCGCAGGCAAGGGTGAGGTGGTCAATCGCCTGAACTACTGGCTGGATGCCCGCGGCATGCAGACCTTCGCCTACTGGGACGAAACCGACGAGGAGCGCCAGCGTCCCCGCTTCTGGCGCTTCTGGCGTTCCCTGCCCCCACGGGGAACCATCGGTGTCCTTTTTGGTTCCTGGTACACGCGGCCGATCATCGACCGCGCCCTCGGTAAAATCCGCGCTCCGGAATTTGGGCAGGAGCTCAATCGTATCGTCGAGTTCGAGCGTACGTTGAGCGAGGACGGGGCGCTGATCGTCAAGTTCTGGTTTCACCTGTCCAAAGAGGCGCAGCAATCCAGGCTACGCAAGGACAGCAAGCAGGACAAGAAGAACTGGAATGTCTCTCCGTTGGCGAAAAAATTCGCCAAATCCTACAAACAGTTTTCCCGGGTTTCCGAACAGGCTATCCGGGAGACTGATATGGGCCACTCTCCCTGGCACATCATCGAGGCCGGAGACCGTCGCTACCGTGACCTGAGGGTGGGCACAATTCTGCTCAAGGCCCTGGAGGAGCGCCTCGGGGAGCAGGACGACATACAAAGCCACGAAGCCGGGCCGGAGCCCGCGCCGCCTCCCACCGCCCGCGCCGCACTCACGGTACTCGATCATCTGGATCTCAGCCCCAGCCTGAGTGACGAAAAATATGACAAGCAGCTGTTGCGCTATCAGCGCCAGCTCAATGCGCTGAGCTGGAAGGCGCGGGAACAGAAGCGTTGCGTGGTGGCCATGTTTGAGGGCTGGGATGCCGGCGGCAAGGGAGGGGCCATACGCCGCATTACCGCCGCCATAGACGCCCGGCTTTATCGGGTTATTTCCGTGGCGGCCCCCACCGACGAGGAAAAGGCACAACACTACTTATGGCGCTTCTGGCGTCAGCTGCCGCGCTCCGGTTACATGACCATCTACGACCGTTCCTGGTACGGACGGGTGCTGGTGGAGCGCGTGGAGGGTTTCGCCAGCCACCATGAATGGTCGCGCGCCTACCAGGAGATCAACGACTTCGAGCAGCATCTCGCGGACCACGGCACCATCCTGCTCAAATACTGGCTTCATATCAGTAAGGACGAACAGCTACGCCGCTTCAAGGAGCGCGAGAAGATCCCCTGGAAGGCGCACAAAATCACGGACGAAGACTGGCGCAACCGCGAGAAATGGGATGCCTACGGCGAAGCGGTCAACGAAATGGTCGCCCACACCAGCACCGAATACGCGCCGTGGAACCTGATTCCGGGTAACGACAAGCGCTATGCGCGGGTGGAGGTGCTCAAGCGCCTGTGCAAGCGGTTGAAGGAAGCGCTTTAGGCAGGCAATGCATTAATCTGGTAGATGAAAGCGGGAGTCAGGGACCGATTCTCGTAACCATGTGGACGGCTACAGTGAAGTCCGGCTATTTCAATCGGATTATGTAGAAAAGATTCGACATAATCCGGGGGGTTAAATAACGCCGATTACCGGAACGAAAAGGAGAATAAGGCTATAACATATTGATAAATATAAACGTATTGTCGTCATGAAGAAAAAAGAAAGATGTTGAGCGCGCACATCGATCCGTTTATTACCGAATCGGTATTAATAATTAAACGAGAAAACTTTCCACATAAATCCTGTTAGATTCTTAGAGTAGAAAACGAAACTATGGATGACGATTATCAGAACCCCCTGCCGGGGAAAACCTACATAAGCCCATCACTCCAAGCTTTTGGGGATAAGGAGCGAAGGGTTCGTATCGCTTCCAAAATACTGCCCTCTGAAGATGGCTATGAATATGCAAAGGAACGCGACGAAGTAGTTTTAAGAAAGAAGCCAGATGCAAAGACGTATATAACAGCAAAGTTCCTCGAAGATACAAGGCAGACCTTTGTCTTAACTGTCCAAAAGTTTGTATCACAAACGGGGCAGCCGTATGGGTCTGGGTTTTCATTTGTAGGTGAAGAAATAGGTCGTTTCTGTGAATTTCTAGCAAATATCCAATCTGTTGATTTCAAGAATAGAGCCAAAGTAAATATTTCTGATGACGATCGGCGTAAAATAGTCTTAACTATTCATCAGGCAAAAGCCTTCCTTTCAGATAATCAAGAATTGTTTTCAGAAGTCCTAAAATCGGAGGTAACTACTGAAGACCTTGTTGCTGTCGGTTTCCGAAAGAAACAATTGAGTGTCTATCACAGACTGTTAAATGACCAAAGTTATTTCGACGATTTAAAGAAAATGAAGAACTGCTCAAATGAGGATCTATGGCAAAAATACTTTGAAAAGAATCCCTGGGTATTTGGCTATGGTCTCGGTTATATATTCTTATCCAGCCTTGACGACAAAAAACTAGAGCAAGTAGTTCAGGGGTATAGCGTAGATTCACATGGTAAGCGTGTTGATGCGCTTATGAAAACAAAGGGTATTATTTCTAACCTTTGTTTCGTTGAAATTAAGACTCACACGACAGCACTATTAGAAGCTAAGCCTTATCGGTCTGGCTGCTGGGCTCCTTCAAAAAAATTGGCGGGCGCTATTGCGCAGGTCCAAGGCACAGTAGCCTCTGCCGTGGAAAATCTATCTATTAGAATTAACCCAAGCGATAGTGAAGGCAACCCGACTGGCGAAGAAATCTATAACTATCAACCTAAATCCTATTTGGTAATAGGGAGTATGGGTGAGTTTGTGTCAGAGCAAGGCGTAAACAAAGACAAGCTGAGGTCTTTTGAATTGCTTCGTAAAAATACCTCTAACCCTGAAATTATCACATTTGATGAACTTTATGAGCGAGCAAAATTCATTGTCCAGCACAATCAAAGCTGACAAAGCGCTGCTGTCGGACAATTTTTCCGATTTTCTCCCAAATTGCCGCAGAGCGCGGCGTTAGCTGCTGAAAAATGAGGTGCAAATGAAAGCGCTATTGGTCATCTTGTTGCTTTGTTTCGCAAATTTAGGATTCGCTCAGGAGTATTCCTGCTCATCTTTTCTTGAAATAGAAAAGGATTTCAGCGAGAGATTGCCTATGAAGGTCGACGAGATAACCACTCTGGTTGAGTTCAGTGTTAACTGCGAAACAAAGATTGTTAAATACATTAAACATCTTTCGGTAGAGCGAAGTTCCCTTGCGTCAGGATTCCAGCAGAGGAAGCAAAGGCAATATCTGAATGTACACTGTAACAAGCAGGGTCTGGCGTCGCACGGGTGGTCTTCTGCGGACTTTGTTTATGATCGAAATATGGGTCTCATGTTGGAGTTGAAAGCGACCCCGGCGTTGTGTGCTAGCCGTTAATAACAGCTATTAGGGACAGGTCTTTCGTTGTGCATTCCCAACAGAAAACCTACGTGAGTCGCTTCTTCGCCTCTCTCCTCCGGGCGTGCAGTAAAAACTCTGTATATCCATTGGGCTGTTCCCTCCCCTTGAATACCAGATCACAGGCGGCCTGGAAGGCGATGCTGTGGTCGAAGTTCGGGGCCATGTTGCGGTAATTCGGGTCGCCGGCGTTTTGCTTGTCTACCATGCCCGCCATGCGTTTCAGGGTGGTCATCACCTGTTCTTCGTCGCAGATGCCGTGATGCAACCAGTTGGCGATGTGCTGGCTGGAGATGCGCAGCGTGGCGCGGTCTTCCATCAGGCCGATGTCGTGGATGTCCGGCACCGTGGAACAACCCACACCCTGCTCGACCCAGCGCACCACGTAGCCGAGAATTCCCTGGGCATTGTTGTCCAGTTCCTGTTGGATATCCTCAGCGCCAAGTGGCGCGTTACCGAGCAATGGCAGGCGTAGCAAATCATCAATGCTGGCACGGGGGCGATTGGTAAGTTCTTGCTGACGGGCATCGACGTCGACGCGGTGATAGTGCATGGCATGCAGGGTGGCGGCAGTGGGTGAGGGCACCCAAGCGGTGTTGGCGCCGGCCAGCGGGTGGCCGATCTTCTCTTCCAACATCTGCGCCATTCTCGCCGGCATCGGCCACATGCCCTTGCCGATTTGCGCCTTGCCCCGGAGCCCGCAGGCGAGGCCCACATCCACGTTGGCGTCTTCGTAGGCACTAATCCAGGCTTCGTTCTTCATCGCCGCCTTGCGCACCATGGCGCCCGCTTCCATGCTGGTGTGGATCTCATCGCCGGTGCGATCCAGAAAGCCGGTGTTGATGAAGACCACCCGCTCCCTGGCGGCGCGGATGCATGCCTTCAGGTTTAAAGTAGTGCGGCGTTCCTCGTCCATGATGCCGAGCTTGAGGGTGTGGCGCGGGAGACTGATACCATCTTCGATGCGGGCAAATAAATCATTGGTGAAGGTAACTTCTTCAGGGCCGTGCATCTTCGGCTTGACGATATAGATGCTGCCGGTCCGCGAATTATGCAGTTTTCCGCTGCCCTTGAGATCGTGCAGGGCGATGAGCGCGGTCATCATGCCATCGAGGATGCCCTCCGGGATTTCCTCGCCCTGAGCGTTCAGCACCGCGTCGGTCATCATATGGTGGCCGACATTGCGCAGGAACATCAGGCTGCGGCCCGGCAGGCTGAAGGCTGTGCCGTCCGGCGCGCTGTAGCCACGGTCCGGTTTCAGGCTGCGGGTGAGGGTTTTTCCGCCCTTGTCAAAGGTGGTGGTGAGATCGCCTTTCATCAGGCCGAGCCAGTTGCGGTAGACCAGTACCTTGTCCTCCGCGTCCACCGCTGAGACCGAGTCCTCGCAGTCCTGGATGGTGGTGATGGCGGACTCCAGGATCACGTCCTTCACGCCTGCCGGATGGCTCTTGCCAATCACATGCTTGCGGTCGATCTGGATCTCGATATGCAGGCCGTGGTTTTTTAGCAGAATGCTTGTGGGTGCATCGGCCACGCCGGTATAGCCAATGAACTTTTCGGTTTCCACAAGCATGGTTTCCTCACCTTCTGCCAGTGCTGTGTGGAGGTGGCCATTTGCTACGCGGTAGGCCCTTACCTCGCCATAACTGGCACCGATGAGCGGAACTGCCTGATCCAATAAGGCAGTGGTGCAGGCCACTACCCGGGTGCCGCGCACCGGATTGTAGGCCGCAGTACGCTCTGCACCGTCCGACTCCGGGATGGCATCGGTACCGTAGAGCGCGTCGTAGAGACTGCCCCAGCGGGCGTTGGCCGCATTCAGCGCGTAACGCGCAATGGTTACCGGCACCACCAGTTGCGGGCCGGCGATGCGATTAATCTCGGGATCGACTCCCGTGGTGGTGATATGGAAGTCATCACCCTCGGGCAACAGATAGCCAATTTCATACAGGAAATCCTTGTAGGCGGCGGTGTCGAAGGCATGCTCGCGGTGCGCCCGATGCCAGGCATCGATACGCGTTTGCAGTGCATCGCGTTTTTCCAGCAACGCCCGGTTACGCGGGGTGAGGTCGATGAGGATGGCTTCCAGTGCGGACCAGAAATCCGTGGCCGTAATACCGGTGCCCGGTGTGATCTCGTCGACGACCAGTTGGTAGAGTTCTGCGGCGATCTGCAGGCCGCCTGCATGAATACGTTCCGTCATCTGTGTATCACCTCCCTAGCCATAGACGAGGCGCGGCAACCACAACACCACCTCGGGGAAAATGATGCAGATAGCGAGTCCCACCGCCTGCAGCACCAGGAAGGGCAGCGAGGAGCGGTAGATCTGCCCCATGGTGACCTCCGGCGGCGCCACACTTTTCAGATAGAACAGCGCGTAACCGAAGGGCGGGCTGATGAAGGACATCTGCATATTCACCATGTAGACCACGCCAAACCACAGCGCCATGTCTTCCGGAGCCACGCCGGGCATCCCGAACACACCGTCGAAGCTCATGGTCTTCATCAGCGGGATGAAGATCGGCACCGCCAGCAACAGGATGCCGACCCAGTCGAGAAACATACCGAGTATCACCAGGATGACCATCATCAACACCAGGATGCCGTAGGGACCGAGTCCCGTGCCAAGGATGCTTGCGTTGATGAATTCCTGGCCGCCGTTGACCACATAAAAGCCCACGAACAGGGTGGCCCCGAAGATGATCCACAGCACCATGCCGGTCACCTTCAGCGTGGTCATTACGGCAGAGCGCACATTTTCCAGCGACAGTCGGCGGTGCATGGCCGCCACTACCAGTGCGCCAAAGGTCCCCACGCCCGCAGCCTCCACCGGCGTGGCGATGCCGGCAAAGATGATGCCGAGCACCAGGGTGACCAGTGCCAGGGGCGCGAACATATTGCTCAGTAGCCGGATCTTCTCACGCGTATCGACCCGTTCTTCTGGCGGCAGCGGGGGGCCGGCGGAGGGGATGATGTAACAAACTCCGGTGACATAGAGGATATACATGCCCGAGAGTATGAGGCCGGGAATCACGGCGCCGATAAACAGCTCACCCACGGACTGCTGGGCGATAACCGCAAACAGGATGGCGAGGATCGACGGCGGGATGAGGATGCCCAGAGTGCCGCCGGCCAGGATCGATCCGCAGGCTATGGTGGGATGGTACTTGCGGCGGATCATCGCCGGCAGGGCGATCATACCCATGGTCACCTCGGTGGCGCCGATGACTCCGCACATGGCCGCCAGCAGTGTGGAGGCAATGATGGTGGAGGTGGCCAGCCCGCCGCGCAGGCTGCCGAGCAGCTTGTACACCATGTCGAACAGTTCTTCGATGATGCCGGCACGCTCGAGCATGGAGGCCATGAAAATGAACAATGGAATGGCGGAGAGCTGGTAGTTGGTCATCAGCGGTAAGATCCGCGATGGCAGGATATTGAGCATCTGTGCATCGCCGAACACGAACAGAAATACGCAGGCGAGGCCGCCAGTGACAAAGGCCAGTGGCAGCCCGGCCATCAGCAGCACCAGCAGCGAGCCGAACATCAGCACGGTCAGCCACAGGATGTCGATTTCAAGCCCCACGATCCGGGCTCCCGTCGAGTCGCGTCGCCGCGGGTTCCATCAGTACGGCGATGTCCTTGAGTACCTGGGCGACGCCCTGCAACAACAGCAGCAGTGCGCCCAGCGGCAGTGAAAACTTGATTGGCCAGTAGGAGATGGCCCATTCACTGAAGGAGACCTCTCTGACTTCGTAAGAGTCGTAAAAGAAGGTCCAGCCTACAAACATCAGGGTGATGGCAAAGATGAAAAAGAATATCGAGGTGAGCAGGTCCATGAAGGCCTTGCAGCGTGGCGGCAAGCGCAGATAGAGCACATCGACACGAACATGGTTGCCTTCGCGCAGCACGAATCCACCAGCCAGCAGATACTGCATCCCGAACATCAGGAACATGCCCTCGTGGGCCCAGTTGGTGGGCGAGTTGAAAACGTAGCGGGCGACGACTTCGTAGTAATAGACCACCACCGCGATAATCGACCAGTAGGCGACGAACTCTCCCACCAGGCCGTTGATACGGGATATGGCACGGCCGAAGGCAAAGGGCTCGGGAGCGGGCTCCACTTCGCTTTCAAGCGGGCAATGAAAGCAGGCATCGTTGCGGTGAGGAGCCTCCAGCTCATTACGTGCCCGCACCAGTTTTGGCAGCCGGGCGGCATCGATGAGCATCAGTAGCAGCAATACGCCACCCAATAATTTGGCAATGGTGATGGTGCGTTGGTGGGCTTCCCCGGCGGTCAGCTGTTCGGCCTTCAGCCCGATTAAGCGCTGGCGGGCCTTTTCCAATTTCGCGGGGGCACCACGGCGTCCCTTTTTGACCGCCTTCTGCGCGCGGACGATGCGAGATTCCACCATGTTGACCGCGTTGTTAGCGCCAGAAACTGCGTCCCGGCTACTGCGTACCTGGGTATTTACCGCGAGGATGCCGATGAACAGCGCGATGAAGATCAGTGCTCCGGCGCTCTTCAGATAGAGTCGGTGGATTCCCAGAAAGCCGCCGACGATGAGAAAGAAATAGCCTATTGGTAGCGATACGGACGGTTGTGAAAGGCTGTGTCCGGGTTCGGAGGCGCTGGTATTGTGATAAATCAGCAATGCCATGAGCGGGAACAGCAAAAGCCCGCCCCAATACAACCAGTGGGGGAGCACGAAGGTGAGTTCTGGCATGGTGTGGATTCCGCCGGGTCAGCCGGTACGCTGTGGACATGTCCAGGTCGTTGTAAAGGGGGCATCGCGGCATGAAGCGAGCGATGCCCCCGATCGGTTTTCCCCCTGTGGGGATGCCTACATCTTCAGGCTCTGGCCCTTGATCATGTCGGCATCCACGTAGCCGAGTGATCCGGAGCGCATGTAGTCGAGCTGAATCTTGAAGGCGCGGGAGGCATATTTATCCTTGTTTGCCCAATTGAACCACAGCGGCACCGCCAACTCGGTGAAGGCTTCAACATCATCCTGGGAGAGCCGGGTGACCTCGGTACCGGCCTCGTCGAACTTCTTCCAGGCCTTCTGATCCGCGGCCTGAATGCCCGCATGATGTATATCGGAATAGACGTGTACCTCGGACTCCACGAAGCGTTTCATCGCCGGTGACAGCTTGTTCCAGGATTTCTGGCCCACGGTGAGGTCCATGAGATCGACTGGCTGGTAGATCGACATGAAGCCCGCGGGTCCCATGGAAATGTACTTGGTGACCTGATGGAAGCCCAGCGCATGGTTGATGGCCGGTCCCACGTAGTCCGCCACGTCGATGGTGCCTTTCTCCAGTGCAGCAAAGATCTCGGAGCCGGGCAGCAGCGTGGTTTTAGCGCCCGCTGCCTGGAACAATTCGGCGACCATGCCGCCGGGCAGGCGCATCTTGCGGCCGCGGAAATCGTCAATAGAGCGGATCGGCACCTTGGAGTGAATGATATTGGGTCCGTGATGGACCGGGCCGACGTAGTAGAGGCCCATCCTGCCAAAGGCCTCCCGGGCAAGTTCCAGACCGCCGAGGGCATAGTAGAAGACGTCCCATTCGTGGGGGTTCCTGAGGCCGAGGGGATAGGAACTGAGGAACACTGCCACCGGCATACGGCCGGCCCAGTAAAGGGTGAAGGGGTTCATGGCATCGAGCACGCCATTTTTGACCGCGTCGAAGAGCTGGAACTCGCCGACCACATCCTTGGCACCAAAGGGTTTGAAGGCCAGCTCACCGCCGGTTTTTTCAACGATGCCGTTACACCAGTCCTTGAAGATATCGAGGCCGATACCGCCGGGCCATGAGGTCTGGATCTTCCAGGTAGTGGTACGGGCGGCCTCTGCATTGCCGATAAACGGCGCCCCGGCAACGGCGACTGCACCGGCCGCGGCGGCACCTGTCAGAAAGCTACGGCGACCGGTTTTTGCCGGCGGACTCTTGTCGGAAAGGTTCCCTGTTTTCTGCTTGCTGGTCATGACGTCTCCTCCAATCAGTTCTGATTTGTAATATCTAAAAGAGCATTTTTAATCCTTTGTTATTGAACGTGCGGACACCAGGATGGCGGAATCCATGTTTAAACGTAGCAGTGCATGCTACATTTCACAATGTGAATATCAATTTCATTGTACGAAAGCCATGAGTCCAAAAAGTTCATCGATCCAGGTGATTGACCGTGTGGCGCGGCTGCTTGATGCCATTGCCCGGCATGAGGAGCCTGTCGGCCTGAAAGCATTGGCCGCAGGAGCGGATCTCCATAGCTCGACTGCTTTTCGCATTCTTGGTGCGCTGGCGGAGCATGGCTTTGTGGAAAAAGCGGAGGCGGGAGGCTATCGGCTTGGTGGCAGGCTCGTCGATCTGGGTGGACGGGCAAGTGCTCGCGTGGATGTGCGTCAGGAGGCGCGGGAAATTATGGAGGCCTTGCGCGACCAGGTGGGAGAAACCGTTAACCTCACTATTCGCGAAGGGGATGAGGTGGTTTATGTGGAGCGCGTGGTTGCCAGGCGGATGATGCGGGTTGAGCAGGTTATCGGTAGCCGGGCGCCGCTGCATCTCACCGCCGTAGGCAAGGCAATGCTCGGGGAGATGAGTGCGCGGGAAGTTCGTGACTACGTCAAACGAACGGGAATGCCGCACTATACGGTGCACAGCATACGTTCCCATTCCGGGCTACAGAAAAGTATTCGCGTGGCCCGGGAGCAGGGTTATGCCCTGGATAATGAGGAGGCCGAGATCGGTGTCGGCTGCATCGGGGTGATTATCCATGACGGGCATGGATCCATGGTGGCCGGGCTTTCCGTGTCCTGCCCCATAGAGCGGCGCCAGACCGCGTGGATTGGGCTGGTAAAAAAGGCCGGAGAGCAGATTTCAAAGCGGCTCGGCTATCGTCCCGCAAAGGTGTCTGGCGCCAAAGGGTGTGGCGCATAGCTTATGCCGGCGTTACTGGGCTGTATTGCGGACGATTTCACCGGCGCCACCGATCTGGCGGGTACCCTGGTGCGGGCCGGCATGCGCACGGTACAAATGATTGGTGTGCCTGGTCCCGGGAAAGTGCCAGCGGATGTGGATGCCATCGTCATCGCACTGAAATCCCGCACTGTGCCGGCGGCGGACGCGGTAGCACAGTCGCTGGAGAGCCTTGAATGGCTGCGTGCCGCCGGCTGTCGTCAGTTTGTATTCAAGATGTGCTCTACCTTCGATTCCACCGATGAGGGCAATATTGGCCCGGTATCCGAGGCCTTGCTGGCCGCACTGGATACAGATTTTGCTCTGGTCTGCCCGGCCTTTCCGCGCAATGCACGCCAGGTATTCAAAGGTTATCTCTTTGTCGGTGACGGTTTGCTTAGTGAGAGCGGCATGGAGCAACACCCGCTCACCCCCATGACCGACTCCAATCTGGTGCGGGTGCTGGATCGTCAGTCCCGGGGACCCGTCGGACTGCTTTCCTGCGATACAGTTCGGCAAGGAGCAGGGGCGGTGGCAGCGGCTTGCGAGGCGCTGCGTACCAGCGGAGTTCACCTGGCCATAGCGGATACGCTTGGGGAAGAGGATTTGGGGGTGCTTGCCACGGCAGCACGGGACCATCCGCTGGTGGTGGGTGCTTCCGGCATCGCCACCGGCCTTGCAGAAAATTTTCGTCGCCAGGATTTGCTGGGCCATGAAGCGGTAGCCGATCAATTGGCGCTACCCGTTGGCAAGGCGGTGGTACTGGCCGGCAGTTGTTCGCGGGCGACCCGGGAGCAGGTAGCCCGGGCCGCGGCCCATTATCCCTCTATTCAGCTCGATCCCTTGCGGCTTGCGGTGAATGGAGATGCAGTGGCTGATGTGCTTGGGCAAGTGCAGGAGCATCTAAAGGAGGGACCAGCGCTTATTTATTCCACCAGTGAGCCGGAGACCCTGCAGGCAGTGCAGGACAAACTCGGGGTAACGCGGGCGGCAGCGGTGATAGAGTCCACCATGGCCGATCTGGCGCGGGGATTGGTGGCGGCTGGTGTGACCCGGCTGGTGGTGGCCGGGGGCGAGACCTCCGGTGCGGTAGTCGGGGCGCTGGGTATCCGCAGGCTGCGCATCGGCACGGAGATCGACCCCGGGGTGCCGTGGACCCTGAGCCTGGATGAACCAGCCATCGGGCTGGTGCTCAAGTCGGGTAATTTTGGTGGCAAGGATTTTTTTCTGAAGGCTTTGGGCCAGAGGCAGTGCAATGACTGAAAATGAAGCACGGAAAAATATGGTGGCACTGGCGCGTTCATTATTTGAACGGGGATTGAGCGGCGGCAGCTCCGGAAATATGAGCATGCGCTTGGAGGATGGCTGGTTACTAACTCCTACCAACTCCAGCATGGGGACCCTGCAAGCAGAGGCGTTGTCCCGGGTAGACGATAACTGGCGTCATGTAGATGGTGACCAGCCTACCAAGGAGGTCTTTTTGCATCGGGCGATGTACGAGGCCCGTACCTCGGCCGGCGCGGTGGTGCATCTGCACTCCACCCATGCGGTGGCGGTCTCCTGTCTTGCCAATACCGACCCTGTGGATGTTCTGCCTGCACTCACGCCCTACTTCGTCATGCGTATCGGACGCCTGCCGCTGATCCCCTATCATCGGCCCGGCGACGAGACACTGGCCGAGCCGGTACGGGAACTGGCACGCGAACATACGGCGGTATTGCTCGCCAATCATGGTCCGGTGGTGGCGGCAAAATCCCTCGATGCGGCGGTGAGTGCCTCCGAGGAGCTGGAGGAGAGTGCACGGATATTTCTGCTGTTGCAGAACTGCAAAACCCGAGGCCTTGATGCTGCCCAGGTCGAGGAGTTGCGCCAGCGTTTCCCCATACCCTGAGCTTCCATGGTGTTTTGCCCCGGGGTGTTGAACGGGAATTCGCCGCCGATGACGTCCCTTGTCTTGCATCGGTTCTCCGGGATTGGTATAAAGCGCGGCTCATTTTGCATATTCGTTTCAGGGGCGTTGCCCCGAGAAGGCCATCCCATGTCCAGAGTCTGTCAGGTAACCGGCAAGCGCCCGGTAGCGGGAAACAATGTTTCCCACGCCAAAAACAGGAACCGTCGGCGTTTCCTGCCAAACCTCCACCACCACCGCTTCTGGGTTGAGAGCGAGAACCGTTGGGTAAAGCTTCGGGTCTCCAGTAATGGCATGCGGATTATCGATAAGAAGGGTATCGATACGGTTCTTTCCGATCTGCGTGAGCGCGGGGAGAAAGTCTGATGCGGGAAAAAATCAAGCTCGTTTCCTCGGCTGGCACCGGTCATTACTACACCACCACCAAGAACAAGCGCACCATGCCGGACAAGATCGAAATGAAGAAATATGATCCGGTGGTCCGCAAGCACGTGGCCTACAAGGAAGCCAAGATCAAATAGGGCGTGCTTCCGTGCTTGAAGAAAACCGCCTGCAGGGCGGTTTTTTTTCGTCTGCTGTACGCTTGGAAAGAACCGCGTTGCAATGAATAATACCGCCTCTATGAAAAGCGAAACTCTCGTTAGCGCCGCTCATCTCAGCCGCTATTTCGGCAAGCTGGCGGCGGTGGATGACCTCAGCCTGGAGCTCCAGCGTGGCGAGGTGCTGGGCTTTCTCGGCCCCAACGGGGCGGGTAAAACCACGACCATGCAAATGCTCTGTGGAACCCTCGCCCCCAGCACCGGGCGTATCAGCATTGCCGGTGTGGATCTGCTGGAGCAACCTCGCCTGGCCAAACGCCAGCTCGGCTTTCTGCCTGAGCAACCACCACTGTACCGAGAACTGACGGCGGATGAATTTCTTCATTACTGCGGTCGTTTGCGCGGTATGTCGCGGGCGCAAACCGGTGATGCGGTGATTCGGGTAAAAGGGCGTTGCGGCCTTGAATCCAGTGGTTCTCGTCTTATCGCCAATCTTTCCAAAGGCTATCAGCAGCGTGTCGGCATCGCCCAGGCAATTTTGCACCGACCTGCAGTTGTGGTACTGGACGAGCCCACGGTCGGGCTGGATCCCATTCAGATCCGCGAAATACGGGATTTGATCCGTGAGCTGGGCGAGGATCACGGCGTGATTCTCTCTACGCATATTCTTCCGGAGGTGCAGGCGGTTTGTGACCGGGTGCAGATCATTCATCAGGGGCGCCTGGTGCTCAATGAAAACCGGGAGCAGCTGGCTCGCCGCACGGGACAGCGGGTATTGCGTCTGGGCTTGCACCGGCCGCCGGCGCAAGAGGTGCTGGGAGCGCTGGCCGGTGTGCAGCAGGTGGAAGCCCTGTCCGAGGGACATTGGCGTCTGACCTTCAGCACGGATCATGGCGATGCCGGGGAACTGGCAGCCCGGGCTGCGGCGGAGGATTGGGGGCTGTTTGAGCTGGTCTCCGAGCAGCGTTCGCTGGAGGAGATCTTTGTGGAACTCACCTGTGGCGAGTCTTACGCGGAAAATGAAGTGCCGGCGGAGGTAGCCTGAGTATGCTTAGCATCGCCGCACGGGAACTGCGCAGTCTGTTTCTCTCCCCCCTGGCCTGGGTAATTCTCGCCGTGGTGCAGGCGATTCTGGCTTATGTGTTTCTCATTCAGGTAGAGGTATTTCTCCAGTGGCAGCCGCGGCTGGCGGGATTTCCCGGCGCGCCGGGTCTCACTGCCATCGTGGTGGCTCCGGTATTCCATACCGCCGCTATCGTGCTCATGCTGGTGACCCCCTTTCTCACCATGCGCCTGCTGAGCGAGGAGCGTCGCAGTGGCACCCTGGCCCTGCTGCTGTCGGCACCGGTTTCGGTTGCCAGTATTGTGCTGGGAAAATTTCTTGGGGTAATGGCCTTCCTGGGATGCGCCCTCATTCTGGTGGCCTTGTTACCATTTTGGCTATTGTTGGGGGGCAGCCTGGATTTTGGCCTGCTCGCCGCCGGCTTCCTCGGGCTGGTGCTGCTGGTTGCCGCCTTCAGCGCAGCCGGTCTGTTTATGTCGTCCCTCACCGCCCAGCCCACCATTGCCGCGGTCAGTACCTTTGGCCTGCTGCTACTGCTGTGGTTGCTGGACTGGGGTAGTACGACCGGGGCTCAGGGGGCCGGTGAATTATTTGGCTACCTTTCCCTGCTGACCCACTTTGAGGCCCTGCTGCAGGGGATTTTCGATACCCGCGATGTGCTCTATTACCTCATCTTTACGGCGCTTTTCCTGTTACTGGGAATCTGGCGTCTGGATGGCGAGCGTCTGGCGCCGTGAGGCAGGGGGAGCGATCATCATGGAACTGAATTCCCGGCTGCATTTTCAGTTACGGTTACAGAACAGCCTGCGGGTGATATTGCTGCTGGTTATCTGCGGGCTGCTGGCCTGGCTCAGTAATCGCTATACGCATTCCTTTGACTGGACCGCTAACGCGCGCCACACCCTCTCGGAAAGCAGCCGACAGCTGCTTGAACAACTTTCGGGTCCGGTACAAATCACCGCCTATGCCCGTGAGGACGAAATGCTACGGCGGCGCATCGCCGATTTGGTGGGTCGCTATCAGCGCCACAAGCTCGATCTCAAACTGGAATTCGTCAACCCGGATACAGTGCCCGATCAGGTGCGTAAACTGGGCATTACTCTGTCCGGGGAGCTGCGGATCGAATATCAGGGCCGCAGCGAACAGCTAACCGAGCACACCGAGCAGGCACTCAGCAATGCCCTGCAACGGGTGGCGCGGGCCGGCGAGCGCTGGGCGGCCTATCTGGTGGGTCATGGCGAGCGCGAACTGGAGGGTGAGGCGAACCACGATCTGGGGGCCTGGGGGCGTTATCTCAGCCAGCGTGGTTACCAGTTACGGGCGCTGTCGCTGGTGGAGGCAGGAGATGTTCCCGCCAATACCTCGGTACTCATTATCGCCTCGCCCACCGTAGCCTTGCTCCCGGGCGAGGTGAAACTGGTGGTGGACTATCTGCAGGCGGGTGGCAATTTGTTGTGGTTGCATGAACCGGGTGAGATGCAGGGATTGAAGCCCGTCGCTGACTTGCTGGGAGTGGCCTTCGAGTCGGGGGTCGTGGTGGATGCCAACACTCGTGTTTATGGCATTCGCGAGGTGGACTTTGCCCTCGTAAGTAGCTACCCACCTCACGCTTTAACCCGCAATTTCAACCTGCTGACCCTGTTCCCAAAGGCCACGGCGCTACGCGTCACGCCCGCCGATGACTGGAGGGATACCGGAGTGTTGGTAACAGGTGATCGGAGCTGGGCCGAGAGCGGTGAGATTGCCGGTGAGGTTCGCTTCGATGAAGGCCAGGATGTGCGTGGACCGCTCACCATCGGGAGCGTGCTGGAGCGCAGCCTGCCCGCGAACGGGGCCACGGAAGCACGCCAGCAACGGGTGATGGTGGTGGGTGACGGTGATTTTCTTTCCAATACCTACCTTGGCAATGGCGGTAACCTTGATCTTGGTATGGCGATCATCCATTGGCTCAGCAGTGATGATGGTCTCGTCAGCATCCCCACACGTACGGCCACGGATCTCAGCCTGGAGCTGTCGCCGCGTTTGGCGGCCGTCATTGGTTTTGGCGCGCTCTTTGGTCTGCCACTGCTGTTGCTCGCTACCGGCTTTACTATCTGGCTGCGGCGTCGCCGGCGTTAATGTCCGGCCGCTGGCTACAAAATCTCGCCCTCTTCGGTTTTGCCGCCGTGCTGGGGCTGGTGGTTTTTTTCGAGCCGGGCAAAGACCCGGTACCACCACCTACCCTGTTAACAGAACTTACGGGCGATGGGCTGACACGGATAGGCATCGAGCGTCCCCGGCAGCCGTCCGTCGAACTGTCTAAAAAAGATGGAAATTGGCGTTTGCTATCTCCCGTTGCCGTAGGAGCCAACGGCACGCGCATCGAATCCCTGATAAAAGTGTTGGCGGCTCACAGCCACAGCCACTTCCCGGTCATTGAGAAGGAGCTGGGGCGTTTTTCCTTGGCGCCTCCGAAGGCCACGCTGATGCTCAATGGCACCGCCTTGCTGTTTGGCGACACCGAGGCGCTGAATGGCCACCGTTATGTGCGGGTGGGCAATGACATTCATTTAACTACCGATGCCTACTACCATCACCTCATCGCCACCTGGCCATCCTTTGTGTCACTGCGGTTGTTGCCGGCTGGCGCGAAACTGACGGGATTGAGATTGCCCGGGTTGGAGCTTCATCGTGAGGCTGGTGCCTGGCAATTGGCACTGGCACCAGAGGCCGTGTCTGCCGATGCCATCGAGGCGCTGGTACAGGCCTGGCAGAATGCCCAGGCCCTGCGGGTGACGGCAATGGTGGCGGGACTCAAGGTGGATGGGGTCATTCGGCTGAAGTTTTCCGGTCAGCAGACGGCACTTGAATTTGAGCTGGTGAAAACCGCCAGCGATCTCATTCTTCGGCGACCGGACCTGGGTATTCAGTACCACCTTCCAACGGCGGCTGGCAGCCGTCTGCTGATGCTGCCGGCAGACGTGGAGAGCCCTTAAGGCACGGCTTTTTCAACCATCGTCATTCCTGCGAAAGCAGGAATCCAGGGCGTAACGGCGATGCAATGAGTTCTTTGAGGTCTGGCGATAGCTACGACTTTATCAAGTTGGCAGGATGGCTCTATTGTCGGCTCTTCGTTCCCTGGATACCGGATTTCCGCTTCGCTGCATCCGGCATGACGAAGGGGGCAAGTCGGCTCACAGGTTACTTGCTAATCGGAACCCTTTTCCTCCGCCGGGACATCCTGCTTCACGTAAAAGCGCGAGAGCTGCGCGCCCAGTTCAAACAGTAGCCACATGGGGATGGCCAGCAGGGTCTGGGAGATGATGTCCGGCGGGGTCAGCAGCATGCCGACGATGAAGGCGCCGACGATGACGTAGCTGCGCTTGGCAACCAGCGCCTCGGGGGTGGTGAGCCCGGCCCACACAGCGAGGATAGTGGCGATGGGTATCTCGAAGGCGAAGCCGAAGGCAAAGAAGATCTTGAGGACGAAGTCCAGGTAGCGGCTGATATCGGTCATCACCGCGACCCCCTGGGGGGCGATGCCTATCAGAAAGGCGAAGACCAGCGGAAACACCACAAAGTAGGCGAAGGCGATGCCGAGGTAGAAAAGGATACTGCTGGTGAGCACCAGCGGCAGCATCAGCCGTCGTTCGTGGGCATAAAGCCCCGGTGCGATGAAACCCCAGAGCTGGTAGAGCATCATCGGCATGGAGATAAAGACCGCGCTCACCAGGGTGAGTTTGAAGGGGATGAGAAAGGGGGAGGCCACTTCCGTGGCAATCATGCTGGCGCCTTCCGGTAGCAGGCGCAGCAGGGGGGTGGCGAGCAGGGTGTAGAGATCGTTACTGAAGGGCAGCAGTACGAGCAGCACCGCGAGTACGGTAAGGACGTAGCGCAGCAGGCGATCCCGAAGTTCCGTGAGGTGTGCGACGAGGCTCATTTCCGCCCCGCCGTATTCAGGCCGGGGCGCTGCCATCTTTCTTGTCCGTGGATGTATCGCCGTTGGTATCGGTGTTTGTGTTTGGAACGTCGGCGAGCTCCCGGGATGCCTCACTGAAGGCCTCACGGGTTTCGTCAATCATCTCGTAAACGTCGTTGAGGGCCTCGGGTTTTTCCTGCAGGTCGTCAAAATCATCCGCCGGAAACTCATTCTCCAGGTCGTTTTTGACCGAACTCACGAAGCCGCGCAGCTTGCGTACCCAGCCGCTGGTGGTGCGCACCAACCCGGGCAGGCGTTCGGGACCCACCACCAGTAGTGCGACGACGCTAATCAGCGCCAGTTCCCAGAAGCCAATATCAAACATGGGGAATTAAAAGGTAGGGAGGGGCACGCCCGCGTACGGCGGGCTAACTGGCCGCTGTTTTGTCCTTGTCTTCGGTGGGTTCACTGCTTTTGTTGGCCGCTGAATTTTCCTCGGCCAGCTGCTCCGCTTCCGGGGCGTCCTCCGCCTTGCCCTTCATGGAGGAGCGGAAGCCGCGGATTGCACCACCCAGGTCGCCGCCGATATTGCGCAGCCGCTTGGTGCCGAAAAGCAGCAATACGATGACCAGGACGATTAATAATTGCCAGATGCTGGGTGCCATAGGTCTTCTCCGTAGGTAATTTGCTTAGCCGGACGTCGAGCGTGAGGCTTTTTCTTCCAGCCCCGAGAGCCCGAAGCGCCGATCCAGTTCGGCGAGTACATCGGTGGGGCTGAGATCCCGTTCACTCAGCATGACCAGGGTGTGGAACCAGAGATCGGCAGTTTCATAGATGACCGCCTGCTGATCTTCATCCTTGCCGGCAATGACTACTTCCACGGCTTCTTCACCCACCTTTTTAAGGATGGTGTCCCGCCCGCGGGCGTAGAGTGAGGCGACATAGGAGGATTTTGGATCAGCGCCTTTGCGGGCCTCCAGTACCTTTGCCAGTCGCTCCAGGGTATCGCTCATAACTTTCGCTCACTTTACGCGGGTGTGTTTGCCCACCAGTTTCATCAGCCGTTTCATGCCACCCGGAATTTTAGACATTCTTTTGCCGTTGAAAATATCCCCGGCGCTGATGGCGGGTGCCCCATAGTAATCGCCGTTAGCGCCATGGTCGATCTCCAGGGCCGAACCTTCGAGGGAGACCCCGGCGAACAGTCCGCGACTGCGTGAATAGGAATAGATTTCGGCCTTCAGCTGCAGGTCGGTTGCCGCCTCCACGCTGCGTCCCACAGGGCCCGCGGCCACCGCTGCATCGGCACCCAGGGTAAATTTTCCGTTGATCAGGTTATCCACCCCGCGGGGGCTTTTGAACACCAGTATGATATCGCTGGATTGGGCGCCAAACTGGAAACCGATGCTACCGCCGGTCAGCTTCATCAGGGAGCCGTGGCTCCAGGCGCCGCCCTTGCCCTTGCGCACCAGCAGCACGCCCTTGCCCATGCGTCCACCGATGACGAATCCCACCTTGAGCACTTCCGGGACAATTGCGATGGCGTAGCTGTCGGCCAAGAGGCTCGGAGGAACGCTTTGCTCCGGTATTGCCATGATTTCCTTAAGCACATCGGTGGCGATGCTGACCGTCTCCTGCGGATTGGCGGCGGCCGCCGCGCTGAGTAGCCAGAGCCCGAGCAGCAAGTAACTTGTCCTAACGGGTGCCCGGGTCATTTGTTTTTCCCGTAGATGGCGGCCGGGTCTTTGATCACCGGATCGACACTAATCCAGGCTTCGCCATCCAGGCGCTTGTAGAAACAGCTCCGGCGTCCGGTATGGCAGGCGATTTCGCCAATTTGCTCAACCCGCAACAGCAGCACATCGTTATCACAATCGAGGCGGATTTCGCTCACCCGTTGCACGTGCCCGGATTCCTCGCCCTTATACCAGAGGCGGTTGCGGGAACGGGACCAGTACACCGCACGACCTTCCCGGGCGGTGCGCGTGAGGGCCTCCTGGTTCATCCACGCGAGCATCAGGATCTCACCACTTTTCGCATCCTGGGCGATGGCGGGTATCAGCCCCTGCTCATTCCAACTTATTTCATCCAGCCACATAGTATGTCCGACAGTTTTCCGCATGCATCCGAATCGGGGCCATAATACACCCAAAGCACGGGAATTCCTGTGCGGGTGCGGGCCTGTCCGGGCAGGCTATTGTGGTGTTTTCCCTTAACCTTGGGAGCAACCGGATGTCGCAATTGGACAAGCTGTCAGCGGGAGATGAACCATGGCAAGTCGTCGTCTGACAATCGTTGGTGGCAGTGGTTTTGTCGGCATGCACCTGGTGGCCGCGCTGGCACATACTGACTGGCGGGTCCGGGTGCTGACGAGGGAGCGGAAACGGCATCAGGAATTGCTGGTGTTTCCGCACGTTGAGCTGGTGGAATGCGCAGTGCACGATGGCGAGGCGCTGGCAGCCGCGCTTGATGGCTGCGATGCGGTGATCAACCTTGCGGGCATACTCAATGAATACGCTCGTCCAGGCGCCGATTTCCGGAGTGTTCATGTGGAACTGCCACGCAAGGTGGCCGAGGCCTGCCTTGGCCTGGGTATCCACCGCCTGATACACATGAGTGCGCTCAATGCCGATCCGGAAGGACCCAGCCGGTATCTCAAAACCAAGGGTGAGGGGGAAAACCTGGTTCACGACAGCGCGGACGAGCGCCTTGCGGTAACGAGTTTGCAGCCGTCGGTGATTTTCGGGCCCGGCGATCGCTTCTTTAACCGCTTCGCGCAGTTGTTGGCGCTGACGCCACTTGTTTTTCCTTTGGCTGTGCCCGAGGCCAGCTTTGCGCCGGTCTATGTAGGGGATGTGGTGGCGGTAATACTCAATGCACTGGATGATTCCGCTACCCGGGGGCGACGGCTTCAGCTCTGCGGTCCCGAAAGCTTTAGCCTGCGTGAGCTGGTGGAGTATACCGGGCGCCTGAGCGGTCATCCCCGCAGGGTGATCGGGCTGGGGGATGGATTATCCCGCTTGCAGGCCCGGGTGCTGGAGCACTTACCAGGAAAACCTTTCAGCTATGACAACTATCTTTCGCTCCAGGTGCCGAGTGTGTGTCGCGACAATGCCTTTGCCGAGGTGGGGATAGATCCCGCTGCTATCGAGGCCGTGGTTCCAGGTTATCTGGGGCCGACACAGCCCGCGGGCGCGCCTGGGGGACGGCTGTCGGTCCGGCACGGTGGAAAGCATTGAAGGAGCTGCGAGCCTATCTGGTGGGTGGTGCGGTGCGAGACCACCTGCTGGGGTGCCCGGATACCGATCGGGACTGGGTGGTGTTGGGCTCCACTGCAGATGAAATGAAGGCCCGGGGTTTTCGCCAGGTGGGGCGGGATTTTCCGGTATTCCTGCACCCGGAGAGCCGCGAGCAGTATGCCCTCGCCCAGGGGGTGGGTGGGGCAGCCAGTGTCGACACGACGCTGAAGGAGGATTTGGGGCGCCGGGATCTCACCATCAACGCGATGGCCATGGATGCCGAGGGTGTGCTGACAGATCCGTTCAACGGCCGTGGGGATCTGGAGGCGGGCGTATTGCGTCACGTGTCGGAGCATTCCTTTGGCGAGGATCCCCTGCGGGTGTTGCGGGTGGCCCGTTTTGCCGCCCGTTATGATTTCGCCGTGGCGCCGGAGACCGGGGCGCTGATGCAAAGCGTTACTGCGACGGATGAATTTTCGGAGCTGCCGCCGGAGCGCCTGTGGTCCGAGATTGAGGCTGCCCTCGGGGAGCCGCAGCCACGGCGTTTTGTCGATACCCTGCGGGCTTGCGGGGCCCTGGCCCGGGTGCTGCCGGAGGTGGATGCCATGTTCGGGGTGCCCCAGACTCCACGGCATCATCCGGAGGTGGATACCGGTGTGCACGTGATGCTGGCGCTGGAGATGGCGGTGCGCCTGCAGGCCGATACGCTCACGCGCTTCGCCATACTGGTGCACGACCTCGGCAAGGGAACGAGTCCGCGCGCCATCTGGCCCCATCATTACGGACATGAGGGTCGCAGCGTTGCCCTGGTGCGCGCGCTCTGCCAGCGGCTGCGGGTGCCGCGGGCCTATCGCGATATGGGAGTGCTCACTGCCCGTTACCATACCCACTGCCATCGCCTGCGCCAGCTACGACCGCAAACCATATTAAAACTGCTGGAGGCCATGCGGGTGGTGCATGGCGACGAACAGTTGCGGCGCTTCCTGCTCGCCTGTGAGGCGGATTCCAGAGGTCGTCAGGGACATGCCGAGGGAAATTACCCCCAGGCTAAACTGCTGGCCGCGGCGGGTGATGCCGTAAAGGCCATTCGGGCAGAGGATTGCACCCCCCAGGGCAATGGCAAGATGGCAATGGCCAAGGCGCTGCGCAGCGCCCGGCTGGCGGCAATTTCTGCGGTGATGGAGCCGGCAAGATAAATAGGCTCAGGGGTCCGCCCTACGTGTTGTTGGTCGAGCAGTCCCTAAATAAAAAGGATCAGCAGTCCAATGCCTAGGGCGAGGCGGTAGAGAATGAAGGGCAGCATGCCGACACGCTCGAGCAGGCGCAGGAAGGCATGGATGCAGGCGTAGGCGCTGACCCCGGCGAGTACGACACCGAGCGCCAGTGTGCTCCAGTCAATACTGTTTCCGTGTTGTATCAGCTCCAGGGTTTTTAGTCCGCCGGCCAGCACGATGACTGGGATGGATAGCAGGAAGGAAAAGCGCGCAGCCGCTTGCCGATCCAGGCCCAGAGCCAGCCCCGCAGTGATGGTAATGCCCGAGCGAGAGGTGCCGGGGATCAGGGCCAGGGCCTGGGCGCAACCGATTATCACCACATCCCGCCAGGCCAGGCTGTGCTCATCGCGCTCGCGTGCGCCACGGGCATCGCTCCACCATAGCAGCAGGCCAAAGAACAGGGTGGCGGTGGCGATGACCAGCGGTCCGCGCAGACTGTTTTCTATCCAGTCGCCGAGCAATAATCCGGCCAGCCCCACCGGCACCGTGCCCCAGAGGATGGCCCAGGCCAGACGAGACTCCCCCACCCGTTGTCGCTGGACCACTGATAGCCCCCAGTCACACGTCAATACCACCAGCTCGCGGCGGAAATAACTGAGCACCGCACTTAGCGTGCCCACGTGTACGGCCACGTCAAAGGCGAGCCCCTGGTCGGGCCAGCCCAGCAGCCTCGGCACCAGGATAAGGTGCGCGGAACTGGAAATCGGCAGAAATTCCGTGAGTCCCTGCACCAGCGCGAGTACGGCAGCTTGTAACCAGTCCAATGTGTTTCCCTCGTGACAGTTAAAGACGGTTGCGCAGGTCCTGCCCGGTAAAGCCGCTCAGCGGCTGTTCAAGTTCTCGTCCAAGGGCGATGGCCTTGAAGCGTTCACCCATTTCGGTCGGCAGGGTCAGGGTTTTCAGTTCCTGGATGCGTTTCAGGTAGGCCATTTGGTCGGTGGAATCAGTGCGTGCCAGCTGTTCTTCCAGCCCGCTTCCCATGAGAAACCACGCCTGGGTGGTGTAGCCTGCGAGCTCCAGCCCTGCATTTATGCCGGCTTCCGCTACGGCACTGAAATCGACGCTGGCGGTGATGTCCTGCAGGCCAGGCAGTATCAACGGGTCGAAATGGGCGTGGTGGCGATAGTGGCAGACCAGGGTGCCTTGACGGCGCTCGGGATGGTAGTACTCGGTGCGGGTATAGCCGTAATCAAAGAGCAGTATCGCCCCGGCCGCGAGGCAGTCGGAGAGGGAATGGACCCAAGCTCCGAGATGGGGGCAAAGCTCGCTGTGATAACCAGGCAGTAGCCGGTGGCCCAGATTCTTTTCAATGTCGGTAACGGCGGTGGACAGGGCCGCGGATTGGGGTCCACGGCGCCAGCTGAAATTCTCGCCATCGCTACATACTTCCAGGGGATGCGCGCCGTTAGCATCTATTTCGAAGCAATCTACCGTGAGGGCATCGAGTACCTCATTCCCCAAAATGACGCCGTGGAGCGGTTCCACGGGCAGCTGATCGAGCCACTCGATGCGTTGATATAAATGAGGCAGGCGTTCCTTGAGGGTGTGTTGCTGGCGTGCCCGCAGGCCGCCGCTTAGCTCCAGGATAAGGTAGCGCTTCGGTAGTTGTCCGAGCCTTTCCAGCTCCTCCAGCAAATCCGCAGCGAGGCGGCCCGTGCCAGCACCCAGTTCCAGGATCTCGCCCGCTTTCCCGAAAGGCTCCAGCAGTTCGGCTACCTGGGTAGCGACACAGCACCCGAACAGAGATGAAATTTCTGGCGCGGTAACAAAATCACCCGCCGCTCCCAGTTGATTGGCACCCGCACTGTAGTAACCGAGAGCGGGGTTATAGAGAGCCTGCTCCATGAAGCGTGAAAAAGGCAGGGCGCCGCCGCTGGCTGTGATTTCTGCATGGATACGATTAGCGAGCTCGGCACTGCGGGCACTGGCTTCGGCGTCCGGTGAGGGTAGTCCAGACGTGGTGTTGTGCGCTGCTTTCCTGGGGCTATTGTTTGGCATGGTGCTCGTTGGGCCTTATCCTGCCGTAATGGACCCGACAGGAGATATAAATGGCGGATTATAGCGCCGGATTGACCGGCAAGGTGGCCCTGGTGACGGGGGGTGGACGTCGCGTGGGTGCCGGCATCGTGCGTCATCTCCATGGTCGCGGCATGAACGTTGCCCTGCATTACCGTCATTCCCTGGGCCAGGCCGAGGTGCTGGCCGCAGAGCTTAATGCGGTACGACCAGACTCGGTTTATTTGCTCCACGGCGATTTGCTGGACCTCGACCTGCTAGACGAGATGATACAGCAGGTGTTGGCCCGCAGCGGGCGGCTGGATGCACTGATAAACAATGCCTCCAGCTTTTTCCCCTCACCCGTGGGCAGGGTGAACGAGGCGCAGTGGGACGATCTCATGGGCACCAATCTGCGCGCCCCTTTCTTTCTTGCGCAGGCGGCGGCACCTCATCTTGCCGCCTGTGATGGGTGCATCGTCAACATCGCAGACATCCACGGTTTTCGCCCGCTCAAGGGTTATCCCGTTTACAGCATGGCCAAGGCGGGCCTGATCATGTTGACCCACTCCCTTGCCCGGGAACTGGGGCCCAGTGTGCGGGTAAATGCCGTAGCACCAGGCGCGATCCTGTGGCCCGAGGACGGCCTTGATGAAGTGACACGTCAACGGGTGGTGGCGCGGACTGCCCTCAAGCGGCGCGGCTCGCCGGAGGATATCGCCCGCACGGTAGGTTTTCTGGTCGCGGAGGCCACCTACGTCACTGGCGAGGTGATCAACGTGGATGGCGGGCGGCTGCTGGGCGGAAGTTAGTCCGTGCCGCTGATTTCCTGGCTGGTGATGCGAAAATGCGGATCGCCCGGCCTGCCCTCGCGCTTCAGGATGTCGCCGCTGTGGACGCGCAGGCGATGGTTTGCGCGGTCCTGCCGGTAGAGCTCCAGGGTTTTGCGTATCGCCGGGAAGGCGAGTTCGTTCCATGGAATATCGCTGAAATCGAATAGCCTGACCTCCAGGCTTTCGTATCCCGGAGCGTATTGTTTTTCCAGTAATTTTCCACAATAGATGAGGTAGATCTGGCTGATGTGGGGAATGTTGAGGAAGGAAAACAGCGGCCCTATTTCTACCTGGGCGCAGGCCTCTTCAAGGGTTTCCCGTGCCGCACAGGCAGTCGTGGTCTCGCCGTTTTCCATGTAACCGGCGGGGAGCGTCCAGTAGCCGTGGCGGGGTTCGATGGCGCGCCGGCAGAGCAGAATGCGTCCCTCCCACTCGGGAATGCAGCCAGCCACCACCTTGGGATTCTGGTAGTGAATATATCCGCATTGCCGGCATACATGGCGGAGCCGGTCGTCACCTTCCGGGATGGCCTGGCTGACAGGGCCGCCACACTCGCTGCAAAATTTCACCGTCCGCCATGCCCTTCTGCGGATTGCCCCGGCGCGGTGGATATCAGCCGCATTTCCCCCGCGGATGGTGCGTGCTCCCGCCACAGTGCGGCAAAGCTGAGATTGGAGAGCGGATGACGCAGCTCACCGGCAAGCTCGGCCAGCGGGCACAGTACGAAGGCCTCGCGAAGGATCTCATCGCGGGGAAGTTCCAGACCGGGTCCATGGCTCACCAGATCACCGTAGAGGATGAGATCGAGATCCATGGTTCTCGGCCCAAAGCGGGGGGCCCGTCGATCACGTTGGCAGCTGTCCTCCACCCCGTGTAATTCGGCCACTACCGCTCGTGGGGATGCCGCCGTATCAAAGCTCACCACCAGATTGTGGAAGGGGGCGCCGTCAAAAC
The DNA here is from genome assembly GCA_021773635.1 of Gammaproteobacteria bacterium. Taxonomy (GTDB): domain Bacteria; phylum Pseudomonadota; class Gammaproteobacteria; order HK1; family HK1; genus JAJFJV01. Next base: position 58,398 of record JAJFJV010000035.1, read on the forward strand.
CCACGGCGGGAGTTTCGTAGATCGACGACTGTGTCAGCCCCGAGTAGCGTGCTGCCAACAGCTCAAGGGCCTGCGGAATATAGCGTTCGGGATCAATGTTGCTGCCAACACTGACAAAGGCGCGGACCATGCTATTTCCGTTCGCCGCGTTCGATGATGACACCCACATCCCGGGCACCCTTGACCGCTCCCGGTTTACTTACGCGCAGTCGCAGCCAGGGGACATTGAACTCCGTGCGGATAAGCTCGGCCACCCGTTCCGCCAGGGTTTCTACCAGCTCGAAGGGGTTGTCCCTGATGAAGCCACCCACCCGTTGGGCCACTGCCTTGTAGTTGAGAGTGTCCTCAATGCGGTCGCTGGCAGCGGCGCGGGCAATGTCCGCACCCATTTCCAGATCCAGCTCCACGGTCTGGCGGATACGCTTTTCCCATTCATAGATGCCGATGACCGCGTCGACACGCAATTTGCTGATGTAGACGATATCCATGGGCTGTATGTTAACCCGTGAAACGGGCTGTGCCAGTGGCAGCAGCTTGCCGGGCAGCTTGACCCCCTCCCGTGGTCGGGGGTTCAATAGCCGCTGATTATTTCGGGCGGCTGCACAGGTTTTCCTTTGCCGGTGCCCCTGCAGGTATTCATGTTAGAAACAGTTTTTCTCGTTGGCGGCGCCTACCTCGTCGGTTCCCTTGCCTCTGCAATTATCATCTGCAAGCTCATGGGCTTGCCTGATCCACGCTCTGTGGGCTCGGGAAATCCTGGTGCCACTAATGTGCTGCGCAGTGGCGGCAAGAAGGCGGCAGTGCTGACCCTGGTGGGGGATGTACTCAAGGGCTGGCTGCCGGTGATCGTTGGCCATCTGCTTGGCGTGTCTCCGGAGCTGCTGGCGGCGATAGCCTTCGCTGCCTTCTGTGGCCACCTGTTTCCGATTTTTTTTAGTTTTAGGGGCGGCAAGGGCGTGGCCACTGCCTTTGGTGCATCGCTGGGCCTGAGTGGCTGGCTGGGTCTGGCGGTATTGCTGACCTGGTTAGTGATGGCGGCCTTGAGCCGTTATTCCTCACTATCTGCCCTAATTAGTGCGCTGCTCGCACCGGTGTATGCCTGGCTTCTGACCGGTGAGATGGCCTATGTGGTGGGGGTGGGTCTCACCAGCCTGATTCTGGTGTGGCGGCATCGCAGCAATCTGCAGCGGCTAATGAATGGGGCCGAGGATAAAATTGGTGCAGCTAAAGAGCCGCCAGAGCCCGATGTTTGAGGGTTTCCGGAGCGTCACTGGGTAGTCGTTATCTCGTAGGGCGGGTTGGAGGCCTGAGCATGTCCAGGGACCAGCGGGGGCGGACGCTAAAGCCTGCTCCTACTGCTTCTCCAGCTTGCAAACGGCGGTAGCCGGCGTAGGCCACCATGGCGCCATTGTCGGTGCAAAATTCTGCGCGTGGGAAATAAACCCGGGTGCCGGTTTTTTCCGCCAATCCGGCGAGTGCCGCGCGCAAGCGTTGATTGGCTCCCACCCCGCCGCCCACCACCAGAGCACGTGCGCCGCTTTGCTCCAGGGCGCGCTTGCATTTGATTCGCAGCGTATCCACCACCGCATCTTCAAAGCCCCGGGCGATATCGGCACGTGTCTGTGGATCAGATGGGGCCTTGCGGATGGTGTTCATGGCATGGGTCTTGATGCCGCTGAAGCTGAAATCCAGACCCGGACGATCGGTCATGGGGCGTGGAAAGTGGAAGCGCCCCGGCTGGCCTTGCGTTGCCAGTTTTGCCAGCGCCGGGCCACCGGGATAATCCAGCCCCAACAGCTTTGCAGTTTTATCGAAGGCTTCACCCACTGCATCATCTAGGCTTTCGCCCAGCAGGGTGTAGTGGCCGACGGCCTCAACTTCGATGAGCAGCGTGTGACCGCCGGATACCAGCAGTGCGACAAAGGGAAAGTCCGGAGGATCGGGTTCCAGCATGGGCGCCAGCAAATGGGCTTCCATATGGTGCACTGCCACCGCCGGGATATCCCAGGCCAGTGCCAGCGAGCGGCCCACGGCGGCGCCTACCAATAATGCTCCCACCAGGCCGGGACCCGCGGTATAGGCAATGCCGCCTATTTTTGTCTCATCACTGTTTGCCTCGGCCAGGACCTCACGGATCAGGGGGATGGTGCGCTGGATATGATCGCGGGAGGCGAGTTCCGGGACCACGCCACCGTAACGCGCATGCAGAGCGACCTGGCTGTGCAGGGCATGGGCCAGCAGCCCGCGCTCACCGTCATACAGGGCGATTCCGGTTTCATCACAGGAAGTTTCAATACCTAAGACTTGCATGGTGCCCCGTAGGTGAACATAAGTGCTTTACAGCCTTTGAGTAAAATACGTAAAATTGGCCGTTTGGATCCTCGGCCCGGGATGTGCCGCGGACGTGTTTAACAGTTTGAGAGGAAACAGTATGCCCACTGTGAGTGTTAGAGAGAATGAGTCCTTTGATATCGCCATGCGGCGCTTCAAGCGGTCCTGCGAAAAGGCGGGGACCCTGACCGAGGTGCGACGGCGCGAATTTTATGAAAAACCCACCGCAGTGCGCAAACGCAAAGCCGCGGCCGCAGTCAAGCGTCATCAGAAAAAGATCTCTCGCGAGCTGGAGCGTATGGCTCAGCGCCGCTACTGATTTAACTTCTGTTTAGCTCCCTCTCCGAATTTTCTGCCGTGACCGAGAAACAGACCCTCCGTGAGCGCATCCTGGCTGATACCCGGGAAGTCATGCGGGCCCGGGATAAAGACCGGCTCGCGGTGTTGCGCATGGTGACCGCCGCGGTGAAGCAGATAGAGGTGGACACCCGTCAGGTACCCGGGGACCCGGAGGTATTGGTGGTTCTGGGCAAGATGCTCAAGCAGCGCAGGGATTCGCTGGAGCAGTTCCAAAAAGCCGGGCGAGACGATCTCGCCAAGCAGGAATCTTTCGAGATAGAAGTCATTGAGGCTTATATGCCTACGGCCCTTGATGATGCTGAGATTGATCAGGCTATCGCTGCTGCCGTGGCAGAATCGGGGGCAGCCTCCATGCGTGACATGGGCAAGGTCATGGGGCTTCTCAAGTCCCGGCTTGCGGGTCGTGCCGATTTCGGCCAGGTTAGTGGCCGGGTAAAACAGCAACTCTCCAAACTGGCAGGCTGATAGAGCCTCGCTCTCCCGCACCAGGGATTTGCCCGCCTGCTACACTTTCGTGACTCTGCAGGCTCCCTAATCTGAAGCATCGAGGCGGATTTGGCCGGACTCATTCCCCAGGAATTTATCGACGATCTGGTTGCCAGAGTCGATATCGTCGAGTTGATCGATGAGCTTGTTCATCTGAAGAAAGCCGGGCGTGAGTACAAGGCCTGCTGTCCTTTCCACGATGAAAAAACCCCCTCTTTTACGGTCAGTGCGGACAAGCAGTTCTACCATTGCTTTGGCTGTGGTGCGCACGGCACGGCAATCGGTTTTCTCATGGAATACAGCCACCTGGACTTTGTCGAGGCGGTGGAGGAATTGGCTTCCCGTGTTGGCATGGATATACCACGGGGCGGGGATACGCCGCGTCCCCGCGGGCCGGATAGCACACCGCTTTACGCCATGCTTGAGCAGGCCCGGGGCTATTTTCGGCAGCAGTTAGCGGGTCACCCGGCCGCTCCCGAGGCAAGACATTATCTGGAGCGCCGTGAACTCGATGCCAAGATACTGGAGCGCTTTGAAATTGGTTACGCACCCCCGGGCTGGAATAATTTGCTGCGCGTTCTCGGAAAGGCTCCCGAGGCCGGACAGCAATTGCTGGACGCAGGTCTTATAACCGAGGGTTCCCGAAACGAGCCTTACGACCGTTTTCGCGATCGGGTGATCTTCCCTATCCGCGATCGCCGGGGGCGAGTGGTGGGTTTCGGGGGCCGGGTGCTTAAGGACGATACACCCAAATATCTCAATTCCCCGGAAACACCGGTATTTCATAAGGGCCGGGAGCTCTACGGTCTCTATCAGGCCTTGCAGATCCAGGGGCACTGGCCGCGTCTGGTCGTGGTGGAGGGCTATACCGATGTGTTGGCCCTGGCCGCACGGGGTATCGATTATGCGGTGGCTACCCTGGGTACCGCGGTGACCGAGGAGCACCTGAAGCCGCTGTTCCGGCTCGCCGATGAGGTGGTTTTTTGCTTCGATGGTGATCGCGCGGGCCAGAAGGCCGCGTGGCGAACGGTGGAAGTGGCTCTGCCCGCATTACGGGATGGTTGTCAGGCGGCCTTTGTGTTTCTCCCGGAAGGCGAAGACCCGGATTCCCTCATCCGCCGCCTGGGCCCCGAGGATTTTGAGCAACGAGTTGCCTCGGCCTCCGGTTTGACGGAATTTCTGTTTTCCCACTTGCAGGAACAGGTGGATCTCAGCAGCCTGGACGGGCGCGCACGCCTGGCCGGTCTCGCCCGTCCGCTGGTGGAGAAAATTCCCCCGGGAGCCCTGCGCCAGCTGGTGATCAAGCGTCTGGGCAGCCTGACCGGGCTGGAATCGGCCGAGATCGATGAGGTGGTCGGGAGGCCGTCCAGCCCCACACGACCCTCACGCCCACGCATATCCCAATCCACCGATCGCCAAAGGCCATCGTTGGTGCGTTCAGCCATCCAATTGCTGATTCACCACCCGGAAGTGGGTGCGACGGCGGCTATCCCCGTTGATCTCGATAAGCTGGAACTGGCGGGGACATCCTTGCTATTGGAGATACTCGGGCTGTTAGCCGAAAAGCCTTCGCTTTCCACGGCAGGCATCCTTGAGCATTTTCGCGACCGTCCCGAGGGTCGTCACTTGACCCAACTGGCTACCCTGGCTCCCCCCGCCCTCTCGTCGGAAGGACTGAGCCAGGAATTGCAGGATATTCTTGCGCGTCTGCTACGAAAACTGGAGGAGCAGCGTTACCGGCATCTCGCCCAAAAATGTGGCAACACTGCACTGAGTGAGGCGGAGAAGGAGGAATACCGGCGTCTGTGCTCGGCAATGCCCGGGGGCGAAAATCCCGGGTGAGATCGAGAGCCAGCACCTGCAGATAGCCTGATCATAAGATCTCATGGCGAGGCCTGTTGTGCTATAATGGCCCGTTAATCTTTCCGCCCATATGCCGCAACGTTGGCTACGTGTCCATCCCTATGAATCTGAAGAAGCAGCAGTCCCAGCTAAAGATCCTGATCGCAAAAGGCAAGGAGCAGGGGTACCTCACGTACCACGAGGTCAATGACCACCTGCCCGAGGAAATCGTCGATCCGACCCAGATCGAAGATATCATCCGCATGATCAACGACATGGGCATTACCGTGCATGAGGTTCCGCCTGATGCCGATGCCCTGTTAATGATGGATAAGGCGGTGAGTACTGACGATGATGCGGCGGCGGAAGCGGCGGCGGCGCTTGCCAACCTCGACAGCGAATTCGGACGGACCACGGATCCGGTACGCATGTATATGCGTGAGATGGGCACCGTGGATCTGCTGACTCGCCAGGGCGAAATCAAGATTGCCAAGCGTATCGAGGCCGGGCTGTTGCAGGTCTATGCGGCGCTGGGTTCCTGCCCGATGACCATTACCGAACTGCTCACCACTTACCAGCGGGTCACCGATGGCCTGACCAAGCTTGCAGACGTGGTGAACAAGATCATTGATCCGGATGACACCACGGAAGTAGTCCCCGCGAGTGCCCGTGAGGTGCAGGCGGCAAAGGACAAGACCGCCGGAAAAACCACTGGTGACGAAGAGGATAACAAGCCCAAGGGTGCCGATCCGGAAGATGTCGCCAAGCGTATGAAGAAGGTAGCCCGTATTCAGGCTCGCCTGCTCAAAGCGACAGCTAATTATGGCTCTGCCGATCCTCGCTGTGTGAAGCTTCGTAAAGAGGTTTCCCGGGAATACATTGAGTTCAAATTACATCCCAAGCTGGTCGAAAGGCTGGTTGGGAATCTGCGTGAAGTGATGCGCCGGGTTCGTATGCACGAACGCCGCATCATGGGCATCTGCGTGGGCGAGGCGGGTATCTCGAAGAAGGTTTTTATTACCGGCTTCCTGAAGAACGAGTCCGATCCGGCGTGGCTGGATGGCCTGCTCAAGGAGCAGGGGAAAGGCAGCCGTCTTGAGCCCTGGGTCGAGGAGATTCAGCGCCTGCAGCGCAAGCTGGCCACCCAGGAACGGCTCGTGAAGATGACCATTACCGAGCTCAAGGAAATCAACCGGCAAATGTCCATTGGCGAGGCCAAGGCACGTCGCGCCAAGAAGGAAATGGTGGAGGCCAATCTGCGTCTGGTGATCTCTATCGCCAAGAAATATACCAATCGTGGGTTGCAGTTTCTGGATCTTATCCAGGAGGGCAACATTGGCTTGATGAAGGCGGTGGACAAGTTTGAGTATCGTCGCGGCTACAAGTTTTCCACCTACGCTACATGGTGGATTCGCCAGGCCATTACCCGCTCCATTGCCGATCAGGCGCGCACCATCCGTATTCCGGTCCACATGATCGAGACCATCAACAAGCTCAATCGCGTGTCGCGGCAGATCCTCCAGGAACAGGGCCGTGAGCCCCTGCCCGAGGAGCTGGCGGAGCGTATGGAAATGCCTGAGGACAAGGTGCTCAAGGTATTGAAGATTGCCAAAGAACCCATCTCCATGGAGACGCCTATCGGCGATGATGAAGATTCCCATCTGGGAGATTTCATCGAGGATGCCAATATCACCTCACCCAACGATGCGGCTACCTTCGAGGGTCTGCGTGAAGCTACCCAGGACGTGCTGGCCGGTTTGACTCCGCGTGAGGCCAAGGTGCTACGCATGCGTTTTGGTATTGAAATGAATACCGACCACACCCTGGAAGAAGTGGGCAAGCAGTTTGACGTGACCCGTGAACGTATTCGCCAGATCGAGGCCAAGGCCCTGCGTAAACTGCGCCATCCCACACGCTCCGATTACTTGCGCAGTTTCCTCGATCAATAGGGAATAGGGGCCTGTTGTAGCCTCAAAGAAGTATCCGGGCCTGTAGCTCAGTTGGTTAGAGCATCGGACTCATAATCCGCTGGTCCCAGGTTCGAGTCCTGGCGGGCCCACCAATATTTCTTCTTCCGCCTTGGGGATACCAGCCAGGTTCCCGCTTTTATCCATCGTTCTCAGGTAATCACCGTAGGCTCACTGCGTCCAGTACGGGCTTCGATTTCAGCCAGTTTCGTGGCGATTTTTACCAGCGGGCGCATAACCTCCGCCGTCTCTTTCCTGTGTTTTTCCGGATCGGCTTCATAGGCTTCCAGATATATTCTCAGGGTAGCGCCCTGGGTGCCTGTGCCCGAGAGCCGGTAAACGATACGTGAACCTTCCGTGAAGCCAATGCGGATGCCCTGATGCTCGGAGACACTGCCGTCCACCGGGTCGGTGTAGGAAAAGTCATCGGCATATTCCACCTTGTAAGCTCCCAGCTTTGAGCCGGGCAGTTTGGGCAATTGATCACGCAGGTGCTCTACGAGCGCTTTCGCGGCGGCGCTTTCGATGCCTTCATAGTCGTAGCGGGTATAGAAGTTTCTGCCAAAGGTCTGCCAGTGTTCCGTAACTATTTCAGCAACGGATTGACGCCGGACGGCGAGCAGGTTGAGCCAGAACAAGACGGCCCACAGGCCATCTTTTTCCTGCACATGATCGGAGCCGGAGCCAAAACTCTCTTCGCCGCACAGGGTGATGCGGCTGTCATCGAGCAGATTGCCAAAGAACTTCCAGCCGGTGGGTGTTTCGTAGCAGGAGATACCCAGATGCTCGGCAACCCGGTCCACTGCCTGACTGGTGGGCATGGAGCGGGCAACGCCATGGATGCTTTCACGGTAGCCCTTGATGAGGTGTGCGTTGGCAGCCATCACTGCGAGGCTGTCGCTGGGTGTGACGAAGAAATCACGGCCGAGAATCATGTTGCGGTCGCCATCGCCGTCTGAAGCGGCGGCAAAATCCACTCCATCGACACCCGCCGAGCGCTCCACAATTTCGTGGGCATGGACCAGGTTGGGGTCTGGATGGCCGCCGCCAAAGTCCTCTTTGGGTGTGCCATTGATGACGGTGCCAGCCCCGGCTTGCAGTTGCTCTTCAAGAATGTGGTGGGCATAGGGCCCGGTTACCGCATGCATGGCATCGAATAGCATACGAAAATCCCCACTCCGAAAGAGCTTGCGGATGAGTCCAAAATCAAACAGCTCGGACATCAGTTCCGCATAGTCCGTTACCGGGTCGATGAGCGTTATACGCATCTCCCCCATGAGTTGCTCGCCTGCAATGTCTAGGTCGATAGCATCGCAGTCAACGCTGCGATAGCAATCTACGGTGCGGGTGCAGGCGTAAATAAGCTCGGTGATTGCCTCGGGTGCTGGTCCACCGTTGGCGGTATTGAACTTGATACCGAAATCACCGTCAGGGCCACCAGGATTGTGGCTGGCAGAGAGGATGATGCCGCCGTTGGCCCGGTACTTCCGAATCAGGCAGGAGGCAGCCGGGGTGGAGAGCAGTCCGCCCAGCCCGATGATGAGCGTGCCGACGCCGTTGGCTGCCGCCATACGAATGATGATCTGGATGGCCTCGCGGTTGTAATAACGGCCATCACCGCCAACTACCAGCGTGCCGCCCCGCAGATCCGGCTGGCTATCAAAAATGGCCTGCAGGAAATTTTCCAGGTAGTGCGGGACCTGAAAATCACTGACCCGCTTGCGCAGCCCGGAGGTGCCGGGACGCTGGTCATCAAAGGGATGGCTACTGATCAGGGCGCTTTTCATGTTGTTTTGGTCTGTCTTGTCGAGGGTTGTTTCGGCAGAGGATTCTAGCGTTTTCCAAAGACATCTTTAAGTAGCCCGGTTACGCGAGCTGCAGGATCCTGGCGAATCTTCCGCTCCTCCTCTGCAAGCATGAAAAATAATCCGGTCAGGGCCTTGTCGGTGACGTACTGGTCGAGGTCAAAACTCATTTTGTTAGCGAAGGGGATGCTGCCCAGTTTATTGTTCAGGTTCTGAAATTTTCGGGTGGCGCCCACCGTCGACATTGAATCATTGATAAGTGGTTTGAGAATACCCGTTAGCTGGCTACTGGTCTTGTCCTGAAAATAGAGCGTCGCCTCGTTATCCCGGCCATCAAGGATTTTTTTGGCATCCGTGAAGCTCATTTTCCGAATGGCGTCCACGAAGACGGCTTTTGCCTTGGGGGCCGCGTGTTCCGCCGCACGGTTCATGCTCAACTCGAACTCATCGACCTGCGCCCCGTAGCCCGCGAGCTTGAATACCTTGCGTAGCTTTTCTACGGTACCGGGCAGCGGAATGCGTACATCGGGGTTACCGGAGTAGCCATTGGCTTTGGACAGGACTTTGATGGCATTGCCGGTCCCAATCTGCAGGGCTTCCTTGAGACCATCTATAATTTTGGTGTTACCAGGCCCGCCGCCGGGCAGTGCTTCCTTGATGTTTTTTAAAAAGCCATCAAAGCCAGCATTTGCGGGTAGTGGCTGCAGCGCAATGGCCAGGGCAGTGATAAGTGTGGCTATAGCTTTCATCAGGATCTCCTGTCGGGATGACTGCGCTAGCTTGTCGCAAAAACAGTGGCAAAACCAGCCACCGCGCTGGCTGCGCTATTCCGATATACTCCCCCGGTATTCGTACATTGTCCCCCTTTACAAAGGTGAGTATGGAGTGTCGGGTGTTACCACCCACTCTGTACACGCCATGACATCATCTATTTTAGGAGTGAACCGGTTATGTATAGCGTGCGTGAGCCTGCCTATGCAGGAACTTTCTATCCCGAAGATCCTGAAGAACTGCAGAGCATGGTCAATGGTTTTATCACGGGCGCGGAGCCACAGGTGG
>JAJFJV010000036.1 GCA_021773635.1 Gammaproteobacteria bacterium
TTGCCCTTGCCCTTGCCCTTGCCCTTGCCCTTGCCCTTGCCCTTGCCCTTGCCGGTCTTTTTGGATTTTTTCTCCTTGTCTTTCTTTTTCTTCTTTGCGGCCGGTTTCTTCACAGCCTTTGGCTTGCTCTTGCTGGCGCCCTGCTCGAGAGCAAGTTGCGCATCCCTGACCAGACGGGAAGCACGAAGTTTTCCAATACCAGGGATTGCCAAAAGCCTTCCAATGGGGGCGTTGGCCAAAGCTTCGGCCGTGGTAATTCCTTGTTCGGCCAGCTGTTTGGCGGTGAATTCCAGGACGCCACGGACATCGGTAATCTGGGTCATTATCGCTACTCTCTATTGTTGTGCAGGGCCAGTGAATTCCAGGTGATATCCCCTGGGCCGCGCGCACCCCCTGCGAAGGACGCACTCCATCCTGTTCGGACAGCGTTGCGGTCGAACAGGCTCCTGATAAAGAGTATAGACAGCGGTTCTTAAGGATGCCGGGGATTTTGGGGCAACAAGACAGTTTGTATTCCGACACCCGGGAAGTGGGCTTGTTGAGGGATGTCTACAGGCCCTTAGAATGCACTACCACAAGCTTTTCGACCTGCATGTCGTGCAGGGTGTGGGCAATGCCGCTGCTTCGACTACGCCACCTGCCCTAGGACAACCCGGAACCCCATTTTCAAAATCTCTACAGGACCAACATTCAATGGATGTCTAGCTGTTCCTCTTTTTCAGAGCTGTTCTCTACAGCCGGCTGTTTCTTCTCGGGAATTAACGGCAGATTGGCAGCGATTTTCCGCTTGATTTCCACAATAGTTTTCTCAATACCGATGAAACGTTCCGGAGTGGTGGGATGAGAGCTCCTCTAGATCGATCGCGTTTGGATTCTGGATTGCCATACGGCGCCAGAAGGTGGCGACATTACTGATGTCATAGTCAGATAGCGCCATCAGATAAAGACCCACGTAGTCTGCCTCCCGTTCGAACTGTACTGAGTATTTCATTGCCCCTGCACGAGCGCCCAGATCGGAAAACTGGCCCTGAGTGTTGACACCCGCAGCTGCAGCTGCAATATCTACCAGCAGGCCGAGTAAGCCACCAGCCAAGGCATTCTGCTTTTTCGCCGCAACATGCTTGCCGGCGTTGTGGGCAAGTTCATGGGCGATTACCAGTGCCGCTTCCTCGTCGCTTTTGAAAAAATCCATCATTCCGCTATGGACGACGATACGTTTGCCATCTGCGTAGGCGTTGCGGCTCTCATCGCGTGCAAGTGCTAGTTCAAAGTCGCAGGCAGGGGTTGGCGTCACGTGGATGGTAATGTCCTGCTCACCACGTCGAAGCAGCAGTTCGATCGGTGTCCCGGGTTTTTCCAGCTCCTCCTGTTTTTTTTCAAACGCGGCGACCGATTCCTTGCCCACCGGTACGGACCAGCCACCCATGGCGACGGGAATGTCGCCCACCCTGACGCCGGCAACGGCGGCGGGGGAGTCGGGCACCACGTAGGCTACCTGTACCAGATCCGACAGCTGGTAACTGGACTGAAGCACTTCATGCCACTCGGTTTTGAACTCGTGTCTGCTCCAGACGAAGAGACCGAGAGCGGGTGCGGTTTTTTCTCCGCAGAGCGAGACTCCCCGGTACAACAGGGGATAGCCCACCCGGTAGAGTCGCTTGACCTGATCTACCCACGCCTCGATGGCCAGCGCGCGTTGCTTCTTGGCCTCCATCTCGGCCGCCACCGAGTTGACCTCGGGCGTTTGCATTTGTGGTGCGGCACACGCCGTGAGCAATAGCATCAGATAGATACCCAGACGGTATCGCATAGCCCCCCTCCCTAAGCCCTGACCAACCAAGAATTTTCAGATAAGAAGTATAGGCAGTGGTTCTTCACACTTCCAGAAACTCGGGCTGCCAGAATATGTTTTTCTCGGTGGGACAGGATGGGACTTTTTGAGACTTGGAGAAGGTATGCCTACAAGCCCTTTGAATGCACCACCACAAGCTTTTCAACCTGCATGTCGTGCAGGGTGTAGGCGATGCCTCCAACTCCGAGGCCGGAGTGTTTGAGGCCGGCAAAGGGCATCCAGTCTACCCGGAAGGCGGTATGATCATTGACCATCACCGTGGCCGCATTGAGCTGCCCGCTGAGCTCCATGGCGGTGTCGATGTCGCGGGTGAAGACCGCCGCCTGGAAGGCAAATTCCAGGCCATTGGCGCGATGGATGGCGTCAGATCGATCGCCGTAGGGATAGACATTGACTACCGGTCCGAAGATCTCCTGGCGGCTCAATTTGCTGTCCGCCGGCGGGTCATAAACCACGGTGCAGGCATAGCAGGAATCCGATAGCGTTCGTCCCCCGGATAGTATCTCAGCCCCGGCATTCGCGGCTTCTGTTACCCACTGGTCCACGCGCTCTACTTCGGTATTTCGAATCAGCGGGCCGACTTCGGTTTTGGCATCAGTGGGGTCACCTACCTGCATATTGTTTGCCTGCGCAGCCAGCCGTTCGGCAACCTCCCGGGCAATGCTTTCATGGGCGTAGATGCGTTGTACGGAAACGCAGACCTGGCCGGCGTGGTAGAAGCCCCCTTTGGCCAACAGCGGAATGGCGGCATCGAGATCGGCGTCGGCCTCGATGATGACCGGTGCGACACCGCCATGCTCCAGGGCGCAGCGGACCCCGGGCGCCAGCTTCGAACGCAGCATCCAGCCGACCCGCGCGGAGCCGATGAAGGCAAAGAAGCCGAGGCGGGGGTCGCTGGCCAGTTGTCCGGCCACTTCCACATCGTTGACCACCGCCACCTGGCACCAGGTCTCGGGCAGGCCGGCCGCGTGTAGCAGTTGCACAAAGCGGATGCAGCTAAGCGGCGTTCCTTCCGCGGGCTTGACGATCACCGGACAGCCGGCGGCGATGGCGGGGGCGACCTGATGGACGATGAGATTTAACGGATGGTTGAAGGCACTGAAGGCCATGACTACGCCGATGGGTTCGTGGCGGGTATAGGCGAGACGATGGCTGGAGGCGGCATTGAGATTCATTGGAATCATATTGCCGCGCTGGCTGCGTATGGCCTCATTGCAGAGTCGCACACCATCGATGGCACGGGCGACTTCTATGCGGGCATCCAGCAGTGGCTTGCCGCCCTCACGGGCGATCATCAAGGCCAGTGCCTCGGCTTCCAACTCCATCAGTTTGGCGGTCTTTTCCAGTACCTCGACACGTTGTGCGATGGGGAGCCATTGCATGCGGTCGCTGTACAGGGCGTAGGCGGTTTTCAGGGCCTGTTCTGCCGCCGCTGCATCGGTAGTTTCCACGCTGGCGATGAGTGCGCCATCGTAGGGCTGATGGACCTCCAGTGTTGCTTTCCCCGCTTTGGCGCCGGGGATCATCAGGGGATATAGAGTGCTCATGTTGCTCTCCTGGCGGCCTGCTAATGCACTAGATTGGGCTAACCAGCTCGCCCAGTTTCTTCGTCAGCTTCATGTTCTCACCATAGTCCACCGGGCAGTCGATGACGACGACGGTATCATCGGCAATGGCCTGTTTGAGCGTGGGGGCCAATTCCTCAGCACTGGAAATACGATAGCCCTTGGCGCCGAAACTCTCGGCATATTTGACGAAGTCCGGATTGGTGAAATCAATGTTGCTGGTGCGACCAAACTGGCTGCGCTGTTTCCATTCGATAAGGCCGTAGGCGTCGTCGTGCCAGATCAGGATCACGATGGACGTGCCTACACGCAGTGCCGTCTCGATCTCCTGTGAGTTCATCAGAAAGCCGGCATCGCCGGTCACTGCAACAACGGTCCGGTCCGGGTACACCAGCTTGCCGGCAATCGCACCGGGCACGGCGATACCCATGGCGGCATAGCCGTTGGAGATGATGCAGGTGTTGGGGCATTCCTCCTGATACATACGCGCCAGCCACATTTTGTGTGCGCCAACATCACAGATCACTACGTCTTCCGGTTCAAGTACGGCGCGCAGATCCGACAGGATCTTCTGTGGCTTCACCGGGAAGCCGGTGTCCGTGGCATAGGAGGCCACCTCTTCGAGAATGACATCGCGGAGTTTGGTGGCCGGGTTTTCCTCTTTGGGAGCAAGGCCTGCAGAGATTCGTTTCAGACTGTGGTTGATGTCGCCGACGATGCCGGCCTCAAGGATGTAGCATTCGTCCACCTCGGCGGGGGAGGCGTCGATATGGACGATATGTTTGTCTTTATCGGCGTTCCAAAGGTGCGGGTGATATTCCACCATGTCGTAACCAACGCAGAGGATGAGATCCGCGCGTTCAATGCCGCAGGACACATGGTCCCGGGCCTGCAGGCCGACAGCTCCCACGAACAGCGGGTGCGCTGCGGGGAGCAACCCCTTGGCCATGAAGGTGGTGGCCACCGGGATATTCAGTTTTTCGGCGAAGCGCACCAGTTCCTCGCAGGCGTGACTGCGGATGACCCCGTTGCCGGCGATGATGACAGGAAAGCGGGCAGCGGCAATCAGTTCGGCCACCTGTGCCACTTTTTCGGCTGGCGGCTCGGAAGGGGTGGCCTGTTGTGCAAGCAGCGGGGTCCTGCCGGAGTCCACCTCCATTTCGGCAATATTTTCGGGGAAGTCGATGAAGCTGCAGCCCGGTTTTTCCGCTTCGGCTACTTTGAAGGCCTTGCGCACGATTTCGGGAATATTTTCCGGCTCGAGAATCTGGGTGCTGTATTTGCTGATGGGGCGGAACATGCTCACCAGATCTACCACCTGGTGACTTTCCTTATGTAGTCGCGTGGTGGCGGCCTGGCCGGCGATAGCAACTATGGGTGCGCGGTCCATATTGGCGTCGGCGACCCCGGTGATGAGATTGGTGGCGCCCGGCCCGAGGGTGGCGAGACAGACACCGGATTTGCCGGTAAGTCGGCCGTAGACATCGGCCATGAAGGCCGCACCCAGTTCCAGGCGGGTGAGAATAAAACGGATATCGGAGTCGAGTAGTGCATCCATGACATCGAGGTTTTCCTCTCCCGGAATTCCGAAGATGTAATCGACGCCTTCGTTCTCCAGACATTTCACAAACAGTTCGGCACCTTTCATCACGACTTCTCCCGGCAATTCGGATCACGCTGCCATGTGGCAGCTCCGTTAAAACCTATCGGCCGCGCATGTAAATAATGAAGGTGGCGACTTATTATGCTGGGGGCCTGTCTGATTTAGGCGCTCGTTGCGAGGGGAAGCCATTTTGAGACAGATTTATTGGTCGTTTGAGGCCAATAGTGAGCCTATTAAAAGCTTCCGCATCCTGCTTACGCCCCTTACCCTACATCCCTGTAGGTAACGAAAAGGACCGAGAATTATGGCCAAAATGGCTTTTCCGCAGCAGAGCAGTCCTAAGTTAGACAGGCTCCCTAAATGGAAACTATAGACGTGCTTTGCGTGGGCCATGCTTCCTATGACATCAGCCTGCGCGCAGACCACCATCCGGCGGCGGATGAAAAGATGTCGGCCGAAGCCATGGCCTGTTGTGGTGGCGGGCCGGCGGCCAATGCCGCGGTAGCGGTGGCCAGACTCGGTGGTCATAGTGCACTGGCGGCCTATCTGGACAACGAAGCCTTCGGTGAACTGCATCTGCAGGAGCTGCAACGGGAAGGGGTGGATTCCAGCCTCATCGTTCGCGGTACGCAGGCCTCTCCGGTTTCAGTCAGTGTTGCCAAACCGGATGGCACCCGCTTTCTCATTAACCACAAGGCTCAGACGGGTGCCCTGCCGGGGGACGCGGTGGATTTTTCCGCTGTGCAGCCACGGGTCATTCTGGCCGACGGCCATGAGCCGGCACTTGCCAAGGCGGCGCTTGAAGCCCATCCCGAGGTGCCGACGGTGCTGGATGCGGGTTCCGTGCATCCGGGTACTGAATTGCTTTGTGCTCAGGTGGATTGCCTGGTTGCATCGCTACGCTTTGCCCGCGACTACAGCAACCGGGCAGATCCCGTGGCGGCGCTTGATGCGCTGGCCACCCTCGCACCGACGGTGGTAGTGACTCTGGGTGAGCAGGGTTTGTTGTGGGCGCGAAACGGCGAGCACGGCAGTCTGCCGGCTTTCGTGGTGCAGGCTATGGACAGCACCGGTGCGGGGGACGCCTTTCATGGTGGCTTTGCTCACGGTCTGGCCGGGGGAATGGAGTGGCCGATGCTGCTGCGCCATGCCTCGGCGGTGGCAGCACTTTCATGTACGCGACTGGGGGCCCGGCCCGGGTTGCCCACGGCCGCTGAGGTGGTCACTTTCATGGACGCCTGCTAAATGTCGAACCGCACGCTGTCGCTGGATGAGCGGCTCTACACCTACCTGTTGGACAGCTCCCTGCGGGAGCCGGAGATCCTCCGCAAATTGCGCGAGGAAACTGATTGCGACGATATGTCGATGATGCGCATCGCACCGGAGCAGGGCCAGTTCATGGCGCTGCTGGTACGCTTGCTGGGAGCAAAACGGGTGCTTGAGATTGGTACTTACACCGGTTACAGCGCCCTGTGGATGGCGCTAGCGCTCCCGCAGAACGGCGAACTGATTGCCTGCGATGTCAGTGAGGAATGGACTGGCGTGGCGCAGCGCTACTGGGCGAAGGCCGGGGTGGGTGAACGGGTACATCTTAAACTGGGGCCGGCCATCGATACCCTGGATGCCTTGCTGGCAGCTGGTGAACAGGAGGAGTTTGACCTGGTCTTTATTGATGCCGACAAGCCAAATTATGAGGCTTATTTTGAACGCTGCCTGGAGCTGGTGCGCACTGGGGGCCTGATTCTGGTGGACAACGTGTTCTGGGACGGTACGGTGGCGGATCCAGATGAAGCAGATGAGAGTACGGTAGCGATTCGGGCCTTCAACAAGGCGCGTGCCCGTGACTCACGGATCTGGCTTTCCATGCTACCCGTGGGTGATGGTCTGACGCTGGCGATGAAAAAAGGCCCGGGCGGCTTCTGAGGGACTGCAGGATATGATGGCGGAAGCGCTTTCGCGCAAGGTACAGTACGGTGCCAACAAGCTGCACAAGCGGCTGCGGCGGCTGGCGGGCGAGGCCATCGAGGACTACCGGATGATTCGCCCGGGAGAGCGGGTGATGGTCTGTCTCTCCGGTGGCAAGGACAGCTATGTGCTGTTGGATATTCTGCGCCACCTGCAGCGTCATGCGCCGGTGGATTTCGAGATCATCGCGGTGCATCTGGACCAGAAGCAACCGGGCTATCCGGCTCAGGTACTCCCGGAATACCTGGACCGTATCGGTGTTGAGTACCGTATCGCCGAGCAGGATACCTACAGCGTGGTCCAGCGCGTGATCCCTGAGGGCAAGACCACCTGCTCGTTGTGTTCGCGGCTACGACGTGGTGCTCTCTATCGGGTGGCCACGGAGGTTGGCGCCACCCGCATCGCCCTCGGGCATCATCGCGAGGATATTCTGGAGACCTTTTTTCTCAATATGTTCTATGGCGGTACGCTCAAGGCAATGCCGGCCAAACTACTAAGTGATAGCGGTGAGCACGTGGTGATCCGGCCTCTGGCCTATTGTCGCGAGCGGGACATAGCGGCCTGGGCGGAAATTCAGGATTTCCCCATCATTGATTGCAATTTGTGTGGCTCCCAGCCACGGCTGCAGCGGCAGGTGATCAAGGAAATGCTGCAGGGCTGGGAAAGGGAGCAGCCCGGCCGGAGCGAGACCATGTTCCGGGCACTGCAGAATATCCGTCCGTCCCAGTTGCTCGACCGCGAGCAGTTTTCTTTTAGGGAACTGGAGAACACGGATTCCAAATAGGCCGCAAACAGTCGGTGAGTTAGCGTTCTGTTTGAACTACAGTGTCTGTGGTGTACGCGTTGGGACTTTAAATAGCCTCATCGTTGTGCGATGGGGTGTATTCAGAGAGAAGGGCGGATGAGCATTCAGTGGAATGACGCCATGAGCGTCGGAAATGCGGATATAGATGAATGAGCACAAACATCTCATCAAGCTGGTGAATGATGTCGGACAGGCTCTGGGTAACCGGGAAAACCGGGGAGCCCTGCTGCATGTGCTGGATGAGCTTGCGCAATATACCCTGGACCATTTTGCCCGTGAGGAAATCATCCAGCTGAAGATCAAGTATCCCGATTACGTCGAGCATAAGCTGGAGCATCAGGAACTGGCGCAAAAACTGATGGATTTCACCGAGCACTTCAAGGCATCACCCGCAGAGGCTGAGATAGAGCTGGAGGCTGAAGATGAGGCCGGAACTGAAGCCAACGAAGCGCCAGTCGCCGATGCGGACGCAGTATCAGAGGCCGACGGGCAGGAAGAAACCAGCCTGGCGGAAAATGATACTGATGAACTGGTAGGTTTGCTGCGTCACTGGGTTATCGATCACGTATTGCAAACCGACATGAAAATGAAACCCTATCTCAAGGCGGCTCGATAAGTTTAGAAAATCGGAGGGAGTCGAAACGGTGGCTATTCAGTGGAACGACGCCATGAGCGTCGGATATGCGGCAATAGATGATGAGCACAAACAGCTCATCAAGCTGATCAATGATGCCGGGCAAGCGCTTGAGCAGCGGGAAAACCGGGAGGCCCTGTTGCATGTGCTGGATGAGCTTGTGCAATACACCCGGGACCATTTTGCCCGTGAGGAAATCATCCAGCTGAAGATTAAGTATCCCGATTACGTTGAGCATAAGCTGGAACATCAGGAGCTGGTGCAAAAGCTGATGAGTTTCACCGAGCACTTCAAGGCACCACCCGCTGAGGCTGAGGTAGAGATCGAAGCTGAAGATGAAGTGGAAACTAAAGCCGATGAAGCGCCAGCCACCGATGCGGATGCGGACGCAGTATCAGAGGCCGACGGGCAGGAAGAAACCAGCCTGGTGGAAAATGACACCGATGAACTGGTGGAGTTGCTCCGCCACTGGATCATTGACCATGTGTTGCAGACTGACCGGAAAATGAAACCCTATCTGAAGGCACGCGGATAGCGTCTGGCCGGCCCCGGAGACTACCGCTGTATTACCTGCTCTTTTACACAACGGTCGCTGATTACGTTGAGCGGCGGGCAGCTTGGCGCGTAGAACATCGTGCCCATGGCAAGGCCGCTCATGAGCGGGGAGAGTTGGTAATGGCCGGGGCACTGGCTGACCCGGTGGATCGGGTGGTCCTGGTCTTTCAGGGAGAGGATGCCAGTGCGGCGGAGTCCTTCGCACAAAACGATCCCTATGTGCAGCATGGTTTGATCACGCATTGGGAGGTCCGCCCGTGGACGGTGGTATTGGGTGAACAGAAAGGTCACTAGCAAAGCATGGTTTTTTGTGCCGGGTTAATCGGACTATGAATATCACGCGCTCGGAACCTGCGCAGCTACTCGTAATTGTTTTCGTGGCCGTGTTGATATCCGGTCTGGCACCCTATGATCGGATCATCTGGCTGCTGGAGGTGGCACCGGTTCTCATTGCTATCCCGATACTGTTTGCCACGTACGGTCGTTGTCCCCTGACCCCGTTGGCCTACCGCCTGTTGCTCTGCCACGCCCTGATTCTCATCATAGGTGCCCACTATACCTATGCCCGGGTACCGCCAGGCCTGTGGTTACAGGAGGCGTTGGAGCTCTCTCGCAATCATTATGATCGCCTTGGTCACCTGGCCCAGGGTTTCGTGCCAGCCATCGTTGCACGCGAGGTACTGATACGCTGGTCGCCGCTCAAGCCGGGGAAGTGGCTGTTTTTTCTGGTGCTCACGGTGTGTCTCGCTATCAGCGCGAGCTACGAAATGATCGAGTGGTGGGTGGCCTTGCTCGGGGACGACTCGGCGGCCGCCTTTCTCGGCACCCAGGGAGATATCTGGGATACGCAGTGGGACATGTTCCTGGCACTCATCGGGGCCTTTTCCGCACAGTTAGTGCTGGCCCGCCTGCATGATCGACAACTGCGGGCAATGGCTATCCCTGGCCCGTTATAATCGCAGGCTGATTTTCCGGATACATTTCTGATGGCCCTTTATCTCGTTCGCCACGGCGAAACCGACTGGAACCGGCAGCAACGTCTGCAGACCGTGAGTGATATCCCGCTCAATGCACGTGGCCGTGCCCAGGCCGAATCTATACGTGCCGAACTGGCAGAGCGCGACATCCATTTTGTGCTTGCCCGCAGCAGCCCGTTGTCACGGGCCGTGGAGACGACAAAAATCATTCTGGCGGGAAAGCCGGTGCCGGTGTGTGGGGACAGCGCTTTTCTGGAGCTGTCGGTGGGTGATTATGAGGGGCAATACGAAGCCGATCTGAGGGCTTCCATGGGGGCTGACTACGACGACTGGCGTGCCCTGGAACATACGGTTGCGGCCCCCGGTGGTGAAAATATCTTTATGGCGGCTCCGCGGGTGCGGCATGCCTTGCTCGATCTGAAGTCTCTGGCGATAGGAGGAAATGTGTTGATCGTCGGGCATCAGGCAGTGAACATGACGATGATGGCTGTGATATCGGGATGTTTTGACGTGGCGAGCCTGGCCCCCTGGCGCCAGCGCAATGATGAGATCTATGTCTGGGATATGGCCCGGGGCCAATTGCTCGATCGCCTGCGCCTGGGTGTTGCCGGGTAGCCTCATGCCGTTACGCTGCGTCACCTTCGATCTGGACGACACCCTGTGGGACTGTGCCCCGGTAATGGAGCGCGCCGAGGCGGGTTTCTACACATGGCTCAGTGAGCATCTGCCACGAGTGGTGGCCGCGCGCAGGCCAGAATCCTTAATCGCAGAGCGCCGTGATTTTTGCGCGCGCCATCCAGAGTTAAGTCACGACTTTACCCTCCTGCGCAAGGGCTGGCTGGCAGAGGTGGCCGCCGCACATGGCTATGCGCCGGAGTTGGTGGAGGAGGGTTTTCGTGCCTTCTGGGAGATGCGCAACGAGGTGCAGCCCTTGGCGGGAGCCGCTGAATTACTCGCTGATCTGCAAGCTGATTTCAGGCTTGGGGTGATCAGTAATGGGAATGCCGATGTGCATTACATTGGTCTTGGCCATCATTTTGATTTCGTGGTTAACGCTGCTATCGCCGGAGCCCTCAAACCCGATCCCCGGATCTTTCAGCATGCCGTCGAGGTTGCCGAGTTGCCCGCAGAGGAAATTGTCCATGTGGGGGACGACCCGGTGCGGGATGTGGCGGGTGCAGCCGCGGCAGGAATGCATACGGTATGGGTTAATCACAAGCGTGTGGACTGGCCCGGTGGCCCGGAAGCAGACGCCGAGATTCAGCAGCTTTCACACTTGAAGGCGGTGCTACAGGCATGGTGATGAATGCGGTACTGGTTCGTAAAGCCGGCGGCCCCGAGCAGCTGTACGTGGGTGAAGTGCCGCGGCCAGTACCCGGCAAGGGCCAGGTATTGATTCGGGTGGTTGCCACCTCGGTGAATGGCGCCGACCTAGTACAGCGGGCGGGCCGCTATCCTGCACCGCGCGGGGAGTCAGAAATCCTCGGACTGGAGGCGGCCGGAGAAATCGCCGCGCTGGGAGCCGGAGTTTCCGATTGGAAGGTCGGGGATGAGGTGATGTCGCTGGTGGCGGGGGGCGGCTACGCGGAGTATGCCTTGGCCTGGGCTGACCATCTGCTGCCCAAACCTGAAAATATCAGCTTCACTGAGGCGGCATGCATTGCCGAGGTATATCTCACCGCGTATCTGAATTTATTTCTGGTGGGTGAGTTGGAGGATGGCGAGACGGTACTGGTGCATGGCGGCGGTGGCGGGGTAAACACCGCCGCGATCCAGTTATGCCAGGAGCTGGTGCCGGGTGTTCGGATGATGGTGACTGCCTCGCCAAAGAAGGTGGAGCGGGTTCAGGATCTCGGGGTGCACCGGGTGGTGAATTACCGGGCTGAGGATTTTGCCGAAGTGGCAAAGGAATTTACTTCGGCGAGAGGGCTGGATCTCGTCCTTGACCATATTGGCGCCGATTATCTTGATGCAAATATGCGGGCTTTGGGGGTTGGCGGTCGGCTGGTGGTAATTGGTATAAGCAGCGGCCCGCGGACGGAACTGAATCTGGGGCGGATGATGGTCAAGCGGCAACGGATTATCGGTTCGGTATTGCGCTCCCGCACAGTGGAGGAAAAGGCGGCGCTTATCGCCAGCTTCCGTGCCGCGGTGATGCCGGCGCTGGAGGCGCGGCGGATTGTGCCCGTGATTCATGCGGTGTTTCCGCTGGAACTCGTGGGAGAGGCGCACCGTGCGATGGCGGCGGGGGCGCACTTCGGAAAACTGGCTCTGAAGGTCGCGCCGGTTGGTATAGAATAGTCGGCAGTTGAAAGCGCTTCGTGCAGGGCAGTCCGATCCAGAAAAATCGTGAGTTAGGCAAGCAGCGGGTCTGGTGGCCACCGTATATGGAAAACCCGGGGGCTCGGCAATCAGTGGAGGATTCAGATGGATTATCGCAAAGCGCTTGAAAAGAAGCTCGGGCTCAATAATGTGTCTTATCAGTACAACTTGCCCAAGGACGTGCTTTTCGAGGAGGCGATAAAACATGACCGCGGCCGGGTCAAAAAAGATGGCCCTGATGACGCTCAGAAGGCCTTTGCCACCAGGTTGGGTGTAGATGGGCCGCTGATCTATTACGGCGACCCAAGCTGCACCGGTCGTCCGGTACACGATACCTTTATGGTTGCCTGGCCCGAGGTAGAGGGTGATATCTGGTGGAAGGACAACCTGAAAAAATTTGATGCCGGCAAATATGAGGGACTGCTGGAGCGTGTCGTAAAGCATGTGAATGCGCGTGAAACCCGTCTCTATGTACAGGATGTTTTTGCCGGCGCTGACCCCGAGTACGCGGTGCCTTATCGCTTTGTCGGTGAGTTCGCGACCCATGCCATGTTCGCCCACAATATGTTTCCCAAGGACGTGGAAGGCATTGAGAACGCGGAAGACAAACGCTGGACCATGCTTAACGTGCCTTCCTTCCACTGTGACCCGGAACGCGATGGCAGCTTCTCCAGGCGTGCCGTGATCATTGATGTCCGTAACCAGATTTGTCTGGTGGTGGGGCGCGCCGATTACTGTGGCGTGGTCAAGAAAAGCATGTTCACAGTGCTGAATTATCTGCTGCCTGAGCAAAACTTCCTGTCCATGCATTGCTCCGGAAATGTTGGCAAGGGCGGGGATGCAGCCATCATGTTCGGGCTCTCTGGCACCGGCAAGACCACCCTGTCCGCCGATCCGGATCGTTATCTGGTGGGCGACGACGAGCTGGGCTGGACCGAGGTGGGTATCTCCAACTTTGAGGACGGCTGCTACGCCAAGCTCATCGATTTGGACAAGGAGGCGGAGTCAGTTATCGCGGCGGCACTGTCCATGCCCGGAACCATCATCGAAAATGTGCCACCCCTGCCTGGCAAGGACTTGGCCGATACCGACCCGCAGGAATTCGATTTGACGGATAAGTCGATCACCGAGAACACCCGCTTTTCCTACCCTTTGTCCTGCAATCCCAACGTCGCGGAAGGTTCCCGGGGTGGTCATCCCGAGACCATCGTGCTGCTTACGGCCGATGCCTTTGGCACGCTGCCACCGGTCTCCGTGCTCGATAGCAAAGACGTCATGTATCACTTCGCCCAGGGCTTCACCTCCCGCCTGGCGGGTACCGAGGTGGGCGTGACCTCTCCGCAGGCCGCCTTCAGCTCCTGTTTCGGTGCTCCCTTCATGGCGCGCCGACCGGCGGTCTACGCCAAGTTGCTGCAGGAGAAAATGGATAAGCACAATGCCCGCTGCATTTTACTGAATACTGGCTGGAACGGGGGTGCGGCGGGTGACGTGCCGCGTATCTCCCTGAAAAATACCCGAGCTATGCTTGATGCGGCGCTATCCGGTGATTTACATGCGGATGACATGGAGTACAGCCTGCATCCGATCTTCAAACTGCGTATCCCCAAGTCCTGCCCGGGAGTGGACCCGGCCATGCTCGATCCAGAGGCGGCCTGGCCGGATGCTGATGCTTATCGGGAATCTGCGGAGAAGCTGCGTGATATGTTTCGTGCGAATTTCAAGAAAAATAACTTTACGGACTTCGGCATTGACGAGGTGATGTAAGGAGTTACATCCTTCACTTTTCGGAGCAAACAGGGAAACTCTCCATATGAACATCCATGAATACCAGGCCAAGCAGTTACTGAAGAAATTCGGCGTTGCGGTGCCCGGCGGGGGAGTGGCCGAGTCGGCCGACGAGGCAGTAGCTCGGGCACAGGAATTGCCGGGTACTATATGGGTGGTCAAAACTCAGATCCACGCGGGCGGACGCGGTGCCGGACACTTTGTCGGTGACGCTGATGATGCGCCAGGTGGAGTACGCCTTGCGCATTCCATGAACGAAGTACGTAGCCATGCCGAGGCCATGCTTGGTCGCACTCTGGTGACTCGCCAGACCGGCCCGGCGGGCCGAGAGGTACGCCGGATCTACGTGGAAGAGGGTTGCGACATCGCCCGCGAGCTGTATCTGGGCATGTTGCTGGATCGCGCTACCTCGCGCATCGTCATGATGGCCTCTACCGAAGGCGGCATGGAGATCGAGGAGGTGGCGGCCAAGACTCCGGAGAAGATTCTCAAGGTCTACATCGACCCGGCGACGGGTATGGAAGCCTTCCACGCCCGCAAGCTGGCCTTCGGTCTGGGGCTCCAGGGCAAGCAGGTTTCCTCGGCGGTGAAATTCATGCTTGGCATGTATCGCGCCTTCACCGGCCTCGATGCCAGTATTGTGGAGATCAACCCGCTGGTGGTAACCGCAGGAGACGAGTTACTGGCGCTGGACGCAAAGATGAATTTTGATGACAACGCGCTCTATCGTCACCCGGATGTGCTCAATCTGCGGGACGAGCACGAAGAGGACCCCTCGGAACTCGAGGCGGCACGCTTTGGCCTCAATTACATCAAGCTCGACGGTTCCATCGGTTGCATGGTCAACGGTGCGGGGCTGGCCATGGCGACCATGGATATCATCAAGCTCTATGGCGCATCACCTGCCAATTTTCTCGATGTGGGCGGCGGTGCCGATACCAAGCAGGTGACCGAGGCCTTCAAGCTCATCACCTCGGACCCTAATGTCAAAGGCATACTGGTCAACATCTTCGGTGGCATCATGCGCTGTGACGTGATCGCCGAGGGCGTGGTGGCGGCGGCCAAAGAAGTGGGTATTCACGTGCCGCTGGTGGTGCGTCTCGAAGGCACCAACGTGAAAAAAGGCAAGCAGATTCTGGCCGAATCCGGTCTGGATATCGTGCCCGCCGAGGACCTGGGAGATGCCGCGGAAAAGGTCGTGGCTGCAATTGGAGGGCAAGGCTGATGGCGGTACTCGTCGACGAAAACACGAAGGTCATCTGCCAGGGCTTTACCGGCAATCAGGGCAGTTTTCATTCCACCCAGGCTATTGAATATGGCACTCGCATGGTGGGTGGAGTCACTCCCGGTAAGGGCGGTGGTACCCATCTTGATCTGCCGCTCTTTAATACCGTGGCCGAGGCGGTGGCCACTACCGGTGCCGATGCCTCGGTGATCTATGTCCCGCCCCCCTTTGCGGCCGATGCCATTCTTGAGGCTATCGACGCGGAAGTGCCACTGGTGGTGTGTATTACCGAGGGGATTCCGGTACTGGACATGGTGCGGGTCAAGCGTGCCTTACTGGGTTCCGGTACCCGGCTTATCGGCCCCAACTGTCCGGGCATCATCACCCCGAATGCGTGCAAGATTGGTATCATGCCGGGCCACATTCACAGGCGTGGTTCCGTGGGTGTGGTCTCACGCTCCGGCACCCTGACCTATGAGGCGGTGGAGCAGACTTCCGCGGTGGGTCTCGGACAGAGTACCTGCATCGGCATCGGTGGCGACCCGGTTAATGGCACCAATTTTGTCGATTGCCTCGATCTCTTCCTCGGCGATCCCGAGACCGAGGCGATCATCATGATTGGCGAGATCGGCGGTTCGGCGGAGGAAGAGGCCGCGGAATTTCTCAAGCAGTCGAAGGTCAAGAAGCCGGTGGTGGGTTTCATCGCCGGACTCACTGCACCACCGGGACGGCGTATGGGCCATGCCGGGGCAATCATTTCCGGCGGCAAGGGCGGCGCCGGTGACAAGATCGAGGCGATGAAGAGTGCGGGGATTCACGTCTCGGCCTCGCCCGCCACGCTTGGTACTACCCTTAAGGAAGTGCTTGGCGGATAGCGATAGCCATGGAGTGATCAAGGGGCTGACTAGAACCTGAATTCAAAGGTTCACTGGATACCGGCTTCCGCCGGTATGACGATGAGGGGGCACCAGCACCGTCAACCCGGGCAACGACTGTCAGGGGCCGATACAGAGTCCCGTCATCCCGGGCAACGACCCGGGATCCAGGGAACGGAGGCACGGAAAATCACCGGGCGCCGGTCATGGCATCCAATACGGGATCGGTCGTGTCCGTATGACATGGCGGTATTTCGTTTCAGTCAGCCGCGGGGACGAGTATGGCAAGGGCTAAAGGCAAGCGACGTAGATTGCATACTCGCGGGCGCAGCGTAGATCCCGCTGCCCGCGATTCCCTGAACGAACTGCTGGGTGATGCACCGCTTCGCCATGATCTGCTGATCGAATATCTCCACTGCATCCAGAAGCGTTACCGCCATCTCTCCCGCACCCACCTTGCGGCCCTTGCCGAAAAACTTCGTATTCCCATGGCCGAGGTCTACGAGGTTGCGAGTTTCTACGCCCACTTTCATATTGACAGCAAGGACCCCTCGCTGCCGGTGGTGCGCGTATGCACCAGTCTGCCGTGCATGCTCGCCGGTGCCGACAGCCTGCTCGGCCGGATGCGCGGGCAATTGGGCGGACAGGCCAGGGTACTGTCCGGATCCTGTATGGGGCGTTGCGATTGCGCCCCCGTGGTTGCCGTCGATGACCATTACCTTGGTAATACAAGCGCGCAAACCGTGGGTGCCGCGCTGGCGGAAGGCGAGGAGGAATCGCTCCCGGATGCCATTCGCTACCCTGCCTATGTCGCCGATGGGGGATACGGACTTTTACAGCGTTGTCTAAAAGGCGAGCACTCACTGAGCACTGTCCTGAGTGACCTTGAGGTCTCCGGTCTGCGCGGCCTGGGTGGTGCCGGATTTCCCACCGCACGCAAATGGCAGGCGGTGAGTGGGGCGCCATCGCCCCGCTACGTGGCGGTCAATGCCGATGAGGGCGAGCCCGGTACCTTCAAGGACCGGCTTTATCTTGCCGAGGACCCTCACCGGGTGTTGGAGGGTGCGCTCATCGCCGCCTGGGCGGTA
The DNA here is from genome assembly GCA_021773635.1 of Gammaproteobacteria bacterium. Classification (GTDB taxonomy): domain Bacteria; phylum Pseudomonadota; class Gammaproteobacteria; order HK1; family HK1; genus JAJFJV01. The sequence goes on from JAJFJV010000036.1 coordinate 17,252, forward strand.
GGGGCAGAAAAGGTCTTCATTTATCTTCGGGACGAATATCCAGAACTCCATCGCCTGCTGGCGGAAGAATTGCCATCACTTTTGGATGCCGGGCTGGCACCCTCGGGAGGTATTGAGCTGCGCCGCGGCGCCGGGGCCTACATCTGTGGTGAGGAGTCGGCGATGCTGGAGAGCATCGAGGGCAAGCGCGGTCTGCCGCGCCACCGCCCGCCCTTCGTCGCCGAGCGCGGGCTGTTTGGCCGGCCGACGCTGGTACACAACGTGGAAACCCTCTACTGGCTGCGGGAGATTCTGGAAGGCGGGGCAGAGCACTTTGCGACCCGTGGATTGAATGGTGCCAGCGGACTACGCGCCTGGTCGGTTTCCGGACGAGTGCGCGAACCGGGGGTTAAACAGGCCCCGGCGGGCATCAGCGCCCGCCAACTCATCGACGACTATGCCGGTGGCATGGCGGAGGGTCATAGGCTTCGTGCCTTCCTTCCGGGCGGCGCCTCGGGTGGCATCCTCCCGGCCCGGCTGGCCGACCTGCCGCTCGATTTTGGCAGCCTGAATGAGTACGGCTGTTTCGTTGGTTCAGGTGCGCTCATTGTGCTCAGTGATCAGGACGATCTGGCGGCGGTGGTACGCAACCTGATGGACTTTTTCACCCATGAAAGTTGTGGTCAATGCACGCCTTGCCGCGTAGGTACCGAGAAGGCATCGGAACTGTTGGCGGCACCGCTGAAAAATGAGGCACTGCTCACCGAGTTGGCCGGGGTGATGACCGACGCTTCCATCTGTGGTTTGGGACAGGCGGCGCCCAACCCGGTGCGTTCGCTGTATCGCTTCTTCCGGGATGAGCTGAAATGACCCAACCGGTTTCCTTCTTTCTCGATGATCGCGAAGTAGAGGCTGGCCCGGACGAGAGCTTATGGGATGTGGCCCGGCGTGAGGGCACTGAAATACCACATCTTTGCCACGCGCCGAAACCCGGCTACCGACCTGATGGTAACTGTCGCGCCTGCATGGTGGAGGTGGAGGGCGAGCGTGTACTGGCCGCTTCCTGCGTGCGCAAACCCCAGACTGGCATGCGGGTACAGACCTCTACACCGCGGGTTGAGCGGGCACGCAGAACTGTCTTCCAGTTGTTAGTTGCCGATCTGCCAGCGGCGGATAAAAGTCATTGTCTCGACACGCCCCTGGCTCGCTGGTGTGAAGAACTCGGTGTGTCCGGTAGCCCCTTCCCGGCGCGCGAACGAGCCGAGACCGACCGTAGTCATCCGGCGGTGGCCTGGTTTCCCGATGCCTGCATCCAGTGTCAGCTGTGCCTGCGCGCCTGCCGCGAGGTGCAGCACAACGATGTCATCGGCATGGCCCATCGTGGCGCCGAGACACGGGTGATTTTCGATCTGGACGATACTTTGGCCGAGAGTACCTGTGTTGCTTGCGGCGAGTGCGTGCAGGCCTGTCCGACCGGGGCATTGATGGAGTCGGCACGGGTTAACCGTATGGGAGAAGCCTTGCCGACCGTGGCAAAGCGGGTGCCCAGCATCTGCCCTTACTGCGGAGTGGGCTGCCAGCTCGATTTTCTCGTGGAGGACGAGCGTATTGTCGCGGTGGAGGGACGGGATGGGCCTTCCAATAACAATCGCCTGTGTGTGAAGGGGCGCTTTGGCTTCGATTATATCCATCACCCGCAGCGGCTCACGCGGCCGCTGATACGCCGAGACGACGCCCCCAAGGCGGGCACCTGCACCATCGACCCGGCGGACCCGTCGACTCACTTCCGCGAGGCGAGCTGGGAGGAAGCGCTGAAAGTGGCGGCCAACGGCTTCAGGAAGATTCGTGAGCGTGACGGTGGCGAGGCCTTGGCGGGTTTTGGCTCCGCCAAGGGCAGCAACGAAGAGGCTTATCTGGTGCAGAAACTGGTGCGCACCGGCTTTGGCGCCCACAACGTGGATCACTGCACGCGGCTGTGTCACGCATCGTCAGTAGCGGCGTTGCTGGAGGGTATCGGCTCCGGGGCGGTCACCGCGCCCTTTACCACCTGTGCGGAGTCGGACGTCATCATCGTTACCGGTTCCAACACCAGCGCCAACCACCCGGTAGCGGCCACTTTTCTCAAGCAGGCGGCAGCGCGGGGAGCGACGCTCATCGTCATCGATCCCCGTGGCGTGGATCTCACGGCCTACGCGGAGCACCGGCTACTGTTCCGGCCGGGGAGCGATGTGGCCCTGCTCAATGCGATGCTGCACGTGATCATCACCGAGGAGCTCTACGACCACGATTTTGTCGAGAACCGCACCGAGGGCTTTGAGGAATTGTGTGCGCATATCAGTCCCTATCGACCAGAGGCCATGGCGCCGGTCTGTGGCATAGAGGCGGAAGCTATCCGTCGCGTCGCGCGCATTTATGCCCGGGCGAAAGCGGCGGTGATCTTCTGGGGTATGGGGATCTCCCAGCATGTACACGGCACCGACAACGTGCGTTGCCTTATAGCCCTGGCGACCCTCTGCGGTCAGGTGGGCCGGCCCGGTACCGGTCTGCATCCACTACGTGGCCAGAACAATGTGCAGGGCGCCTCCGATGCCGGCCTGATTCCCATGTTCCTGCCGGATTATCAATCTGTGAAGGACGCGGAAAAGCGTGCCCGTTATGAACAGGCCTGGGGTGTGACCCTGCCGGAGGAACCCGGACTTACGGTGGTGGAGATCATCGATGCGGCCTTCGACAGGCGCGTCAAGGGCCTCTACGTGATGGGCGAAAATCCCGCCATGTCCGACCCGAATCTCGGGCATGCGCGTGAGGGGCTGGCGCGCCTGGAACATCTGGTGGTGCAGGATCTGTTTTTAACCGAGACCGCCTTCCACGCCGATGTGGTGTTACCGGCAGCTGCATGGCCCGAAAAAGAGGGCACGGTGACCAACACCAACCGGCAGGTGCAGATGGGCCACCCGGCGGTGGCGCCTCCGGGAGATGCCCGTCAGGACTGGTGGATTGTGCAGGAACTGGCGCGGCGTCTCGGGCTCGACTGGAATTATCAGGGACCCGCCGAGGTGTACCGGGAGATGAGCGGCTTGATGGCCTCCCTCAACAACATTTCCTGGGAGCGTCTGCAGGCGGAGGACTCGGTGACTTACCCCTGTCCCGGCCCGAAAGAACCGGGACAGGAAATTGTCTTCGGGGATCGTTTTCCCACCGCCAGCGGCCGCGCCCGGCTGGTACCAGCGGACATCATTCCGCCGGACGAGTTGCCGGACGAGAAATACCCCATGATTCTGATTACCGGGCGCTTGCTGGAACACTGGCATACCGGCGCCATGACCCGGCGCAGCCGAGCGCTGGATGCCATCGAACCCCAGGCGGCGGTGAGTCTGTCACCGGCGGACATTGAGCGGATGGACGTGCGGCCCGGTGATTCTGTACGCGTTCTTACTCGCCGCGGACAAATTGGGCTGGAGGTGCGTTCCGATCCGCGGGTACCCGAGGGCACGCTGTTCATTCCCTTCTGTTACTTTGAGGCCGCCGCCAACCTGCTCACCAACCCGGTACTCGATCCCTACGGAAAAATCCCGGAGTTCAAGTTCTGTGCAGCACGTGTGGAGCGTGGTACCTAGGAAACTACCAATCCACCTCGTCATTCCGGGCGTAGTGAAACGGAGACCCGGAATCCAGATTGTAAAATTAACAACGCTGCAAACGTAACTCATTGAGGGGCATCAAAATGCTAAACGTAGTTCAGCTTGGTTTGGGTCCTCTGGGGCAAAACATCGTCCGCTTTATCTCCGAACGGCGCGGCATCCAGCTCGTGGCCGCGGTGGACCCCGATCCGGCGAAGCAGGGCGCAGATTTAGGAACACTTTGCGGGCTGAAATCCATGGGCATCCCCGTGTCCAACAATTTGGCCACTGCGCTTCAGGATAAACATGCTGACGTGGCTATATTGGCGACCGTATCCGATATCGAAATCCTCGAATTACAGATCGAGGAAGCCGCCAGCCTGGGCCTCCATATCATCTCTACCTGCGAGGAGCTCTCCTACCCGTGGGAGTCCTTTCCACGTATTGCCAAACGTATCGACAGGACCTGTCGGATATACGAAGTGGCCTGTGTAGGGACGGGAATAAACCCCGGCTTTTTGATGGATTATCTGCCCTGCGTGCTCACTTCTGTCTGTCAGCAGGTGGAACACATCCGCGTAAGCCGTATTCAGGATGCCTCCACGCGGCGGGTGCCCTTCCAGCAGAAGATCGGTGCGGGACTAAGCTTGGCCGAGTTCAAGGCTAAAGAAGCCGAGGGTACCTTACGCCATGTGGGCCTCACCGAGTCCATTCACATGATCGCGCGGAGCCTGCACTGGACCTTGGACCGCGTTACCGAGAGCCTGGAGCCAGTGGTTGCCACAAAGAAACTCAAATCTGGCCACATGCCCATCGCCAAGGGACATGCCGCGGGGGTCGAGCAAATAGCCCGCGCCTACGTGGGCAAGAAAGAGGTCATCCGGCTGCATTTCCGCGCCGCCGTGGGTGAGCCGGAATCTATCGACAGTATCGAAATTACCGGCAATCCCTCAATGAAGTCGGTCATCTCTGGCGGGGTTAACGGCGACATCGCCACCTGCGCCATTGCGGTCAATGCAATCCCGGCAATCTGTTCCGCTGGCAGCGGTCTTAAGACTATGCTGGATTTACGGGTTCCGGGGTGTTTTGATGGTTCTTAACTTCCGTGTTGTGCCATTCCTCTGATACTGGAGGGTATTAACCTTAGATGATCACTATACGTGAACAATCTCAAATCTTTCATAAAGTGACCCTAGATTTCCCGACTTTATTCTAAATTGGCTTCTACGCTTAGTTTTTGGGTGATTTCCTGATTCATTCTCAAGCTTAATGCCGGGGTCGTAGTACACCTCCCCAATAGAAATTGCAGTCAATAGATTTCTAAAATCCGCACCACTTCCAAGTTTTACCCACTTACCATACTGATACTTACGTACTTTATTTTTATGTGATAGCGACGGAATATACACTGCTTGACCGTGTTTTCTTTTCCAATGATTAATTAATTTTTCGTAATGCCAAATTGCTGCAGGAGAACCATCCTCTGCAACCAAGGTTATTCCACCGTATCCATCTGAAATCTTCTTTGAGGACGGATCGAAGCCATCGAGAACAAGTTTTAAATTAGTTAATTTATGCGTTAGTCCAACCTTATGAATTCCACCAAAATTAAGTCGGTCTGGCCTACCTCTTCTGTCGGGATAGCCATATTTTCTGATAAACGCCTCAACTCCCTCCTCCTTGTAAAATCCCCCTGTAGGTTCTGGTGTCATTAATGTAATGACCTTGGTATCTGTTTTTTCAAAGGACGCAACACCAAACTGTTTCACTTCCCAGCCCAGAAAGTCCGGCTCTGCCTTGCTATTTGGAGTTATTCCCAGCTCAGCCTCCAGGGTATAACCTCCACAATTTGGATTATTGCAAGGTGCTATTGTCCTGTCCGCCCTAAGCTTTTTTCCGGTTATCCAGCCTTTCTCACTAATTCTTTTTAGTTCCGAAAGCAATGCCGATCTAGAAGTACGTCCAAAGCCCGCGTCCTGAATTAGGATTTCAATAAATACTCCGCATGGCGCATGGCTATCAAGACCTCTTGCTTGTTCCGCGGCGATGGATTCAGGGCTTGCTAGATAGCTCACGACAGCTCCGCCATCTCTTATGCCTATAAATAATACGCGACCTTCATCTCGCCCCCGTTTTGTTGGATTCATCAACGTGCTTGGGGCCATATCACAACCCTGCAGAAAACCAGAAAATCGCACCTCTGGGTATTGTGGATAGAGTATTAATTGAGCATATGGAGCTAAACACAAATTACCATCGTGACTCATCCAGTAAAGCGTCATGGGGGCATGTAATTTAACAGAATCGTGACGAACAGATTGTTTGAGAGATGTGGTTGGCGTGACTTTAAAATCCCCTGTCGGAATCATGCTGATGGAGGTAACATCCGGTCCAACATAAACCTGATTCTTACTATTGTCATTCGGAGATAGCAGCTTGAAATAGATCTTTGTAACCTCATTTCCAGCCATCATCAATATTAATTTATCAAGGTCAATCTGATTGTCATTTGTCTGATCCATTGAATTATCCATTATTTCCTTAAAGTCTTAAGTCCCTTGATTTCGTCTCTCGGAAGAATTCCATTTAGCCATCTATCAGCCTTGTCTAAAACACTGTCTATGGGTCGTCGTTCAGGACCTTTTATTGCACACTCCCATACCGTAAGTACACGCCATTCGTTCGATAGTAACTGGGTGATATTTATTTCATCACGAGCCTTGTTGTTATTGATCTTTTCTTTCCAGAACTCATGATGAGTTGTTGGCCACTTAAATAAACCGCAATCATGTCCATGCCAGAAGCAGCCATGAACAAATATTACGGCGTTATGTTGCGGGAATATAAGGTCCGGGCTTCCGGGTAGTCGTTTGTCGTGCAGGCGGTAACGGAAACCTCTGGCAAAGAGTCCCTTTCTTATTAATAGCTCAGGCTTCGTATTCTTACTCCGGATGCCTGCCATCATCCGGCTGCGCGTCTTTTTGTCTACAACATCCGTCATTGCATAAACAGTGCTTGCTGACGTCCATTAGTGGTGTCTGTATCTTCGACTTTTAGCGCCATGATAAACGGCTTCATGATACGGGCTACTTCGGTAACAACCGGGACAACGACACCATTACCAAACTGTTTGTAGGCGCGAGTGTCAGATACGGGAATAGTGAAATGTTCTCCAGCATTCTCGTAGCCCATTAATCGAGCGCATTCTCTGGGGGTCAGGCGTCTCGGATTTCCACGCCCCCTTGATACCAGAATTTCAGAGCCATCCTTGTAGTATCTGGCTGACAGTGTTCTGGAAACAGATTTCTTAGTTACAAGTCCAAAGCCAAATCCATTACCTGCCTTTCGATGCTTTTCAGCATAGCCTTGCAAATAACTCCATAGCTTATCGCTGAGTATGTATTTTCCATTAACCTTTGCTAGGGCTCCGACAGTGTAAGGGCCCTCGGTTTGTTCAGAGCCATCTTGGGGGTGAAGCACATCTGCCATGATCTTTTCATCCTTATTCGGCAACTGCAGAGCTCCCCAGCTAAACTCAGTGTCTTCACGGAAACCGGCTATAAAAATACGCTCGCGATGCTGAGGTACAAAGCCCTTAGCATCAATGACGTTTGAGAATACTTGGTAGCCCAGCTCTTCCTTCAGCGTTCTGAGAATTACCTTGAGGGTATTGCCCTTATCATGACTCCTGAGGTTCTTAACATTTTCAAGCAGAAAGGCCTTTGGCCTTTTTTCTTTGATAATCCTGGCGACATCGAAAAACAGGGTTCCCTGTGTCTCGCATTCAAATCCGTGTTTGCGACCCAGTGAGTTTTTCTTGGATACGCCAGCAATAGAAAACGGTTGGCAGGGAAAGCCGGCCAGCAATACATCATGGTCTGGGATGTGTTTTGCGTTAACCTGTGTAATATCGCCCGCAATTTCATGATCCACTGTAAAATTATCGAGGTAGGTTTTCCGGGCATACTTATCCCACTCACTGGTAAATACACAGTGACCGCCATGTTCTTCAAAGCCCATGCGCATACCGCCAATCCCGGCAAATAGATCGATAAAGCTGAAGTCGTTTCCGGTTGGAGCACGCTGACCTTCGGTAAACAGCATTTGTTGAAGGCCTAGAACTGCATACTTTGGTGGCCCGTCTTCCCGTACTTCCCAGCGTTTGATAGTTCTGACATCCCGATCGATATAATCGGCTATTTCCTGCTGTGTATGGTGATCCCTGAGGCGAGCTAGTATTTCTTGCGGATTAACCAGAATATCCATGGATTAGCCATCCTTCACGATGGTCTGGGAATAAAAGGGGACATTATGTCCCTATTGTCCCCCAAGTCAATGGCTGTTGGGGTGGGCTCTTTTTTTGAGGAAAAAAGTAGAGCTTGTATATCCAGCTTTGCCGGGAAGGAAATTCTAGTGGCTGGTACGCGGTGGCAAGCCTGTATGTTGGGTTAGTATCTTCTTTCCACGCGTGCGGCGGTGGTGGGCGGGGGTGGAGTTTTTTCGTCGGGGGGCCTGGTAGACGCTGGTTTCCGCAGGCTGCTCTTTGGGGATGAGCTGGTGTTCGCCATCGCCAATGAGATTTGAACGGCCCATCTTTATAAGTGCTGCACGCAGCAGGGGCCAGTTGTTGGAATCGTGATAGCGCAGGAAGGCCTTGTGGAGTTTGCGTTGCGCAGGGTCTTTGACGGACTCAACGGCATCGCTTTTGTAGCTGACTTTTTTGAGCGGGTTCTTCGCGGTGTGGTACATGGCCGTGGCGGTGGCCATGGGTGAAGGATAGAAGGCCTGGACCTGGTCGGCACGGAAGCCATTCTTTTTCAGCCACAGCGCGAGGTTGAGCATGTCTTCGTCGGTGGTGCCGGGATGGGCGGCGATGAAGTAGGGAATCAGGAACTGTTTTTTACCGGCTTCTTCGGTGAATTTTTCAAATAATTTCTTGAACTGGTTATAGCTGCTGATACCCGGCTTCATCATCTTTGACAGCGGGCCATTCTCGGTATGTTCCGGGGCGATCTTCAGATAGCCGCCGACGTGATGGGTGACCAGTTCCTTCACGTATTCCGGGTCCTTGACGGCGAGGTCGTAGCGCAGGCCGGAGGCAACCAGTACCTTTTTTATTCCCGGTAAGGCTCTGGTCTCACGATAGAGTTGGGTCAGTGCCGAGTGGTCGGTATTAAGGTTTGGGCAGATGCCGGGATAGACGCAACTGGGTTTGCGGCAGGCGGCCTCGATCTCACGACTCTTGCAGGCGATGCGGTACATATTGGCGGTGGGGCCGCCGAGGTCCGAGATGACGCCGGTGAAGCCCGGCACCTTGTCGCGAATATCCTTGACCTCGTTGAGGATCGATTCCTGCGAACGATTCTGGATGATACGGCCTTCGTGCTCGGTGATGGAGCAGAAGGTACAGCCGCCAAAGCAGCCACGCATGATATTCACCGAGAAGCGGATCATTTCCCAGGCTGGAATCTTTCTATTTTTGTAGGCGGGATGCGCCACCCGCTGGAAGGGCATGGCAAACACGTAGTCCATTTCTTCGGTGCTGAGCGGGATTGGCGGCGGATTCAGCCAGACGTCCCGACCCTCGTGTTGCTGCACCAGCGCCCGTGCATTGCCGGGGTTGGTTTCCAGATGCAGCACCCGGCTGGCATGGGCATACAGGGCCTTGTCGTTGCGTACCTTGTCGAAGGAAGGCAGGCGGATGACGGTCTTTTCCCGCTGCAGTTTTGACCGTTTCAAATCGACGATAGCTACACCGTTTTCATCCAGGCCAAATTGCTGCGCGTTACGGCGTTGTTGCTCACAATCGCTAATCTCAGGCGTGTTGATATAAGGGTTGACGATGCCGTCAATCTTGCCCGGGCGATCGATGCGGGTGGAGTCGATCTCCTGAAAGTCCGCCGGGGTATCACGGCGGATAAGGGCGGTACCACGCACGTCACTGATGCTTGCTATGGCTTCACCCTGTGACAGCCGGTGGGCAATTTCCGCGATGGCGCGCTCGGCGTTGCCGTATAAAAGCAGGTCGGCCTGGGCATCCAGCAAGATGGAGCGGCGTACGCTGTCCTGCCAATAGTCGTAGTGGGCGATGCGTCTTAGCGAGGCCTCAATGCCACCCAAAAGGATCGGCACATCGGCATAGGCCTCCCGGCAGCGCTGGCTGAAGACCAGCGAGCTGCGATCCGGGCGTGCACCGCCTTGCCCACCCGGGGTGTAGGCATCATCCGAGCGTGGTTTGCGATCGGCGGTGTAGCGGTTAATCATGGAATCCATGTTGCCGGCGGTGATCCCGAAGAACAGATTCGGCTCGCCCAACGCCATGAATGGCTCTTTGGAGTGCCAATCGGGTTGCGCGATGATGCCAACACGAAAGCCCTGGGCCTCCAGCAGCCGGCCGATGATCGCCATGCCAAAAGAGGGCTGGTCCACGTAAGCATCCCCGGTGACGATGATGACATCGCAGCTATCCCAGCCGAGCGTATCCATCTCCGCCCGCGACATGGGCAGGAAGTCGGCGGTGCCATAACACTCGGCCCAGTACTTTGGATAGTCGTAGAGGGCGGTTTTGGCTTTGGGGACGGTGATAGTTGGCATGGGTATTCTTTCCGGAATCCGGCCATGTTAACGGAAATGGCTGGATGGAGTTCTTTCCCATGCCGGTCATCGGGATTGAATGCTGTCCGAGCTGCCTGGAGGTAGGGCAGTGCGGTCAAACCGGGGGTTTATTTTCAGAGCCGTAACCGCCGTAGCCGCAGGGCGTTAGTGATCACGGATACCGAGCTGAAGCTCATGGCGGCGGCGGCGATGATGGGGCTAAGCAGCAGACCAAAGGCCGGGTAGAGGACGCCTGCGGCTACGGGGACTCCGAGCCCGTTGTAGAGGAAGGCAAAGACGAGGTTCTGGCGAATGTTGGCCATGGTGGCGCGGGAGAGTTTGCGGGCCCGCAGAATGCCGCGCAGGTCGCCTTTGACCAGGGTCACACCAGCGCTTTCCATGGCCACATCGGTGCCGGTGCCCATGGCGATGCCGACATGAGCCTGGGCCAGAGCGGGGGCATCGTTGATGCCGTCACCGGCCATGGCGACGGTACGACCCTCGGATTGCAGCTTTTTCACTACTGCGGCCTTCTGGTCGGGCAGTACCCCGGCAATGACCTCATCAAGCCCGAGCTGCGCGGCCACCGCGCGGGCAGTGGTTTCGCTGTCTCCAGTAAGCATAACGATGTGCATGCCCTCGGTGCGCAGTGCTTTGATGGCTACCAGGGCTGTTTTCTTGACCGGATCGGCAACGCCCACCAGGCCCGCTATGGCGCCGTCAACGGTGAAAAACATCACCGTATGTCCTTCGGTACGCAAGGCTTCAGCCTGTGCGGCCAATTCCCCTGGTTCGATGCCGAGGTGAGCAAGCAGTGCCACATTTCCCAGCGCCAATTGATGCCCATCTACCTGTCCGGTGATTCCCTGTCCGGTAATGGACTCGAAGGCGGTTACATCAGTCAGTGCAAGGTTGCGCCCACGGGCACCTTCGACGATGGCTTCTGCCAGCGGGTGTTCGCTGCCGCGCTCCAGCGAGGCAGCGAGTCGTAACAACCCGTTTTCATCCATCGTGCCCGTGGGGATGATATCCACCAGTTTTGGCCTTCCTTCGGTCAAGGTGCCGGTTTTGTCCACTACCAGGGTGTCGATGTCGCGCATGACCTCGATGGCTTCGGCATCCTTGAACAGCACGCCCATGGTCGCGCCCTTGCCGGCGGCGATCATGATAGACATGGGGGTAGCCAGGCCGAGGGCACAGGGACAGGCGATGATCAGTACTGCCACGCCATTGATGATGGCGTAGGCCATGGCGGGTTCCGGGCCCATCAGCGCCCATACGGTGAAGGTGATGGCCGCCACGAGCAAGACGATGGGTACGAAGTATCCGGCCACTACGTCCGCGAGCTTTTGAATGGGGGCGCGGCTGCGTTGCGCAGTGGCCACCATCTGCACGATTTGGGAAAGTACGGTATCCGTACCCACATGGCGGGCCTTGATAACGAGACTGCCAATGCTGTTCACGGTGGCGCCAATGACTTGGTCACCAGCCGCCTTGGCTACGGGAATGGGTTCGCCGGTGATCATGGATTCATCCACGGCGCTGCTGCCTTCGAGCACCTCGCCGTCCACCGGTATTTTTTCGCCCGGGCGCACCCGCAGCCGGTCGCCAACCACTACCTCCTCCAGCGGCACATCGTTTTCACTGCCGTCGGCGCCAATGCGGCGTGCTGTTTTCGGCGCAAGGCCTAGCAGCGCCCGGATAGCCGCACCGGTACGTTTGCGCGCCCTCAGTTCCAACACCTGGCCGAGCAGTACCAGGGTAACGATGACCGCGGCTGCCTCGAAATACACTGCTACCTTGCCGTGAGTGTCGCGAAAGGATGCCGGGAAAATGTCGGGCAGCAGGGTGGCCACCAGGCTGTAGCCATAGGCCACTCCGGTGCCCAGGCCTATCAGGGTGAACATGTTGAGGTTGCGGCTGAGCAGCGATTGCCAGCCACGCACGAAGAAGGGCCAGCCGCCCCATAGCACCACCGGCGTCGCCAGTATCAGCTCCAGCCAGCCGAGTGTGCGGGCGCTCCCCAGCCACTCAAAGGAAAGTCCCACAACACCACCCATGGCAATGATGATCAGGGGAATCGCCAGTACCGCACTGACCTTGAAGCGCCGGCTCATATCGATGAGCTCCGGGTCCTCTTCCTCTTCCAGAGTGACGATCATCGATTCCAGCGCCATGCCGCATTTGGGGCAATCGCCGGGCTCGTCCTGTACTACCTCCGGGTGCATCGGGCAGGTGTATTGCGTTTTTGTGGCCAGTACCGGAATGCCCTCGGGCTCCAGCGCCATACCGCAATCCGGGCAGATTCCGGGGCCTTCCTGGCGCACCTCAAGATGCATCGGACAGGTATAGATGGCACCAGCAATCACCGGGGCGGGTTCGGGTTTGCGTCCATCCAGATATTGCATGGGCGCGGCGGAGAACTTGTTCAGGCAGCCGTCGCAGCAGAAAAAGTAATCTTTGTCTGCGTGGTGAAAGCGGGGAGCTGTTTCGGGGTCTACGGTCATGCCGCACACCGGGTCTTTGGTAGTGGCGTGGTGCTGACAGCAGCTAGTGCTTTGTTTTTTCATGGCAGTAAACACGATAGCGCGCCTTGAGCGCATCCTGTTTACTTTATAAACCTTCCCTTGAGGGGAAGGTCAAGTTTGCTATTTAGCCAGCAGTTCCCGAATCATGGTTTTGGCTTTTTCGTTGGCCCAGTCGCGGGCACCGATAACGCGCCCGTGAAAGCGGCCGTCGCGGCCGATGAGGTAGGTAGTGGGCAGGCCGATGATTTCGTAGTTGTTGCGAACTTTGCCGTCGGGGTCCAGCACTACTGGAAAATTGAGTGCAGTTTCGTGTACGAAGCGTTTAACCTCTTTGGCATTGCCGCGATCGGTAGCGATGGCAATGACGGTGAAGCCTTGATCTTTGAAGCCTTGCCACAGGGCCTCCAGTTGTGGCATTTCGTCCCGACAGGGCACGCAGAAGGTGGCCCAGAAGTTGAGCAGTATCAGTTGACCCCGGTAGTCCTGGAGGCGCAATTTTTTACCATCCAGTCCGGATAACTCGAAGTCGGGTGCCTGGAGACGCTGTTGGGGGGTAACGAGGCCCGGTTCAGGGTGTGCATTTGCCAGTGGGCTATGGACAGTCACCACAAGCACGGCCATCAGCGGCAAGATATTGAGCCATTTGAAGGCTCTGTTCATTGGGCGTGTTGCTTGAGATAGGCGAGGACCAGCGTCTGCTCTTCCACACTCATCTTCCCCATATTACGATCCGCAATATGTTTTTCCATCAGCGGCATCATCCTTAGCCAGACATTGTAGGAATACCGTTTGGGATGGGGGATAGCATGGCAACTTCCACAGCGGGCTGCATAGGCCACGGCAGCTTCCGAAGTGGTTTCTGGCAAGTGAGCCGTGGACGGACCGCTACCCGTGGTGCTGCACGCGGAGAGAGCCATGCCCAAGAGGGGCAGTAAGCAGAGATGTTTTTTCATGCCATTGCTCCTCAAAAACCCAGTTTTCCGGAGCCACGCTTTGGCCCCCGCAGGCGTGAACGAACACTTTTAGCGGTAGGAAGTTCCATATACCAGGTGAGCATCACGCGATAATCGGTTTCCAGTTGCGGACCGTTGAGGTTGCGATACAGCGGCACCCCGACATTGAAGTCGAGGATATGTAGTGGTGCCGGCTGCCATTGCAGTCCCAGGGTGGCAAAGATGTTGGTGCCGCCATAATTGTTGGTATTCCACAGCGGGGTCATGGCCGGGGATGCCGCAGTTCCCTGTACTGCATGGCCCGAAGCGCCACTGGTGAATTCATCCATCTGGCCGCGTATGCGTCCCTGATAATGGCCATTCAACTGCGCCTGGACAAGCAAGTTGTGGCGGAACTGGTGCATGGCGTAGGCATCGATGCGGAACTCGTTACCGAGGCGATAATCGCGTTTGTTGTCATGCAGGCGCGCAGTTATAGAAGTATTGACTCCCCACCACCACGGCGAGTTAGAGCGCTGATAAAGCAGGCCGATGGTAGGGTCGTAGGTACCAGAACCCAGTTGCATGCCGTAGGGAAGCTGCTCTCCACGGCGCATGGCAAGTGGATGCTGATCGTTTTTCTCATCAATGGAGCCGGTGGGCAGGCTCAGCCCAAAAAATAGTGATGCCTGGCGGGAGGGAATAAGCGGGTCGTCGGCGAATAAACGATACTTGCCCATTAACATGGTGTCGCCAATGCCTTTGGACTTCATGGTGAAACCGTTGACTCCGGTCATGGCTTTCATGGGGGCGTTGAAACGCATGTCCATGCGCTTGTCCTGATACATCAGCATGATGCCGCCGAAGAGCTTGTCGCTGAAGCTGTAGCCGCCGGTGAGATTGAGCATGGACATGTCCATCTCGGTCTGTACGGCCATGTACTTACCCGCCGCTGGCATGCCTAACAGGCTGTTGGCGTCCACATCATTGGTACCATCCCGCAGGCCGTCCATGCGCATGAACATGGGGCTGACCTTGAAGCGGAATTCGTGGGTCTCAGGGATGCCACCGCCCGGAATATTCATGGGCATATTGCCGCCGCACTTGCCGCAGCAAAGGCCCACATAGGCCTGGGAATGGGGGGTGTATAGCAATAGGCAGAGTCCCGCAAGCCTCGCTAATGTTCGCCAACTCAAATGCATTTTCAAATACTCCTGTACAGCCCACGCGCGGCACCGCGCCGCGGAAGAAGGAGTATATGAGGTGGTGGTAAAGATGGGATGTGACATAGTGCCGCACCCTGTTAAAATATACTAGTTATATGTATCTTTACGATTTCCCACAAGGTTAACTTTATGGATTTGGGCCGACAGTTCCCCCGCAAATCTTGCGGAGATGCCAATCTGCGGCAGTTGTTTGTGCTGCGCAATGTCACTGTTGGCGGTGAATTGCTGGTGGTGCTGGGAGCCATTTGGGGGCTGAATCTGGTTTTACCTGTGTTGCCTATTTCGATGCTTTTGCTGGCGATGCTGGGGCTTAATATTAGTACCTGGATATGCCTGCGCGGGGGACGGGTGGTGGCAGATTGGGAGCTTTTTGCACAGTTAATTCTGGATGTGTTTGCCTTTTCCATGCTGATGTATCTCACCGGTGGGGCCACCAATCCCTTTGCCTGGTTTTATCTGCTGCCGCTGGTGATATCTGCCACTTTATTGTCGCCGGGTTATACCCGCATCATGGCCATTTTGACCGTGGCTTGTTACACGGTATTAACCCGTTTTTACCTGCCTCTGCCGTTGCCAAACGGGGGCGCTATGGAAGCTATGCAGGGAGGTGGTTTTCCTCTGCACGTTTTCGGGATGTGGTTTGGCTTTGTATTGAGCGCGGGACTGATCGCCCATTTTGTGGTGGGCATGTCGCAATCACTAAAAATACGTGAAGCCCGCCTGGCCGAGGCGCGGGAGCAGGCCTTGCGCGATGAGGGCTTGGTGGAACTGGGCATGTTGGCCGCGGGTGCGGCCCATGAGCTGGGTACGCCGCTGGGGACTATGGCGATAATCAGTGGTGAATTGCAGCATACCCATGGCGTTGGGGAAGCACCGGAGGTCCATCGGGCGGCAAGTCTGTTGTTGACCCAAATTGAGCGTTGCAAGGATGCCCTCTCAAGTATCAGTGCATCTGCAGGGGTGGCCCGTGCCGATGCTGGAGCATCGGCGCAGACGGTGGCTTATCTGGATCAGCTAATGGAAAAATGGCGTGGCAGTCGCTTGGGGGTGAAGGTGAAATACCACCACCAGCAGGAGAACTCTCCCGGCTATATCCTCTCCGACCGTCTATTAAGTCAGGCACTGGAAAATATTTTGAATAATGCCGCTGATGCCTCACCGGAAGCGGTCAAGGTGGATGCGCGCCAGCAATCAGGGCAATGGCTGTTAGAGATCAGTGATCGTGGTTGTGGCTTAGGACAGTCGGCGGGAGAGGCGGTGATATCGGGGAAGGAGCACGGGCTGGGTATTGGTCTGCTGCTTGCTTACGGCAGTATCCGGCGTTTGGGAGGGGAGGTTTCCCATCATCTACGGGTCGGGGGAGGCACCTGTACGCGAATTAGCTTGCCCCTGATTGAAAGCCCGGCGGTGTGTTCATGAACAGTGGTGCCCACCTGTTGGTGGTAGACGATGACGAGGTCTTTGGGCAGGTGCTCGGTGGTGCTCTCGAGGCTCGTGGCTTTCAGGTCAAGGTGGCGCAAGACACAGAAACTGCCATCGAACACGTGGATACCGAACGCCCAGGTTATGCGGTGATCGATCTGTGTATCGGTGAGGACTCCGGCCTGTTGCTATCGGAACGTTTGTTGGCCATTCATCAGGACCTGCGTATTCTGATTCTGACTGGTTATGCCAGCGTGGCCACTGCGGTGGCTGCCATCAAGCTCGGGGCCATCCATTATCTGAGCAAACCCGCCGGGGTCGACGAAATCCTGGCCGTTTTGAGTCAGGGACCAGGGGAGCCCGAATTACACCCCGAACGCCGTCCGGCGTCATATAAACGGCTGGAGTGGGAGCATCTGCAAAAGGTGTTGCAGGCCCACGATGGCAATATCTCTGCCGCCGCCCGGGCGATGAATATGCACCGACGTACGCTACAGCGGAAGCTGAGAAAGCGCCCAGTAACTCACTGATATTATTCAGCCGTCCAGATGAGAGCGGATGAGTTTCAGTGCCGCCGGGCTATCCCACTCGGCGGGGCCCAGCAGGCGGCCGATCTCACGGCCTTCACGATCAATCAGCAAGGTGGCGGGGACGCCGAGCACCTTTAAGTCTTGGGGGGCGCGGAAGGATACATCCAGATAAGGGTTGAGCGCTTTCAAATTTAGCTCTCTGAAGAAATCCTGAACCTCCTCAATCTGCTGGTCCAGCGAGAGGGTAAGCACTTCAAAATCCTTGCCTCCCAGGGTTTCCTGCAGATGATTCAGGGTCGGCATTTCCTCCCGGCAGGGCCCGCACCAGGTGGCCCAGAGATTGAGCAGCACCAGTTTGCCGCGGAAGTCATCCAGGCTCAGCGGTTTTTTATCACCGTCGATGAATTTCAGGGTCGGGAGCGGTGCGCGCTGGGTGCGCGCGACAAAGCCAAAGCCATCGGGCGCGGGGGGTGCCTTGGTAGCCGGCGCCGGTATGTGCATTGGCGGCGCCGTTTGCAGGGCGAACTGGCTCCACAGCACACCGACGACGAAGCCAGCGACTGCGAGGATGCTGATGGCATATCGGGTTTTCACTGGGGCCTTGGCTCCTTTTTCTGTGCACGTAGTTTTTGAACCAGTGGCCACAGCTTTTGTTCCCAGGCCTCGATGGTTAATTCACCAATTTGCTTATAGGCAATGCGACCTTGCTGATCGATGAGGAAGGTCTCCGGCACCCCGTATACACCCCAATCAATAGAGATCCGGCCATCGCGGTCCGCACCGATACGGGTATAAGGATCACCCAGTTCGGCCAGCCAGGCCGAGGCGTCCCCGGGTTTGTCCTTGTAGTTGATGCCGTGTACCGGGATGGTGCCGTTACGCTTGAGGCGCATCAGGAGCGGGTGCTCATAGCGGCAGGCGGTGCACCAGGAGGCGAAGACATTTACCAGACTGACCTCACCTTTGAGATCAAGGTGGGCTAGTCCGGGGTTCTCGCGACCCGCTATGGGCGGCAGCTCAAAATCCGGCACCGGTTTGCCGATGAGTGGCGAGGGAACCTCGCGGGGATTGAGGGTCAGTCCAATGGCAAGAAAGGCAACCACCGCGATGACAAGCAGTAGTGGCAGGGCGGTGAGCAGGGGGGAGCGCTTGGACATTGAATGGGGTGCTTTGGTCAACGATTCGGCAAGTATAACCCGCCCTGCCAACTAACCTTTATGATGCATGCCGCGTTTCCAGGATTGGTAGATTTCCCGGGACCAGAAGTTCTGGAACCAGGCGATCATGGCTTCGATCTGGGCGTCACTCAACTGGGCGCCAAAGCCGGGCATGCTGCCACCTGGTGGAGAGCCGTCACGGATCTGGCGTTTGATCATGGGCAGCGGGTGGTGCCAGGCATGGGCGCTGCCATTGAGTGGAGGGGCGGGATAGCGGCCATCGGCGCCGCGTTGGCGCCAGCGGAAATCGCCCTGTGCCTCTTTGCCGTGACAGGCAGCGCAATAGGTGGCAAACAGGGGTGCGCCCTGCTCGACCTGTGCCGCGGTGTACCAGCGCCCCGTCTTTGCTGTACCCCCTGTACTTTCCTGATCTGTTGCCGGACTGGCGTGCATACCCATTCCGTCACCCGTACCCATTCGACCCATGTGGTCATCGTCACTACAGGCGCCCAGGCTCGTGAACACGATAAAAAGCGGTACGGTCCACAGCATCTTTTTTAACCCAGGATTCATCATTCTTCTCCGGTACTCGCGAGTTGGTCGAGGATGGGGCATTCCGGGTGTTCATCACCATGGCAGCGTTCGGCCAGATCCCGCAGCACCTCACGCATCGCTTCGAGGTCCCGTATGCGTGCTTCTACCTCTTCGATATGGCGGCGAGCGAGACTTTTTACCTCACTGCTTGCACGCCCCTGATCACGCCACAGGGAGAGCAGATGAAGGACGTCCGACACACTGAAACCGAGGCCTCGCGCCTGCTGAATGAAGCGCAGGGTCCGAAGGTCATTTTCCTCGAAAACCCGGTAACCATTGGCGGCACGGCTGGCAGGCGGCAGCAGGCCAATGCTCTCGTAATAGCGAATGGTTTTGGCAGAGACCCCTGAGCGTTTCGCCAGCTTGCCAATATTCATGGTGCGCATACCCCATACAGTTTCTCTGTACAGAAAATAAACCTTACCGTTACGGGAAGGTCAAGTTTTTCGGGGTAGGGAAGGTGGTGCCGGCGCACGGGATCGAACCGCGGACCTGAGGTTTACAAAACCCCTGCTCTACCAACTGAGCTACGCCGGCCCTGATTGCCGGAAGATTCTGAATCGCCGGCGGCCGGGATTGTAGGTAAATCCCCCTGGCTAGGCAATTATGAGACAGCCGGGCAGCTTGCGGGTGCGGCCTCGATTTCAGGGAACAGGGAGGCGAAGGCAGCTACGGGGAAGTCAAAGCCGGCAGCGAAACTGACATCCATCCAGGCGGCCTTTACGGTGCGATAGCGCGGCGTGACTTGTGGTTCATAACCCCGACGTTGCAATTGTTTAATACGCCGGTCGACTGATGCCCGGCGGTTGTAGACACCCAGGGAGATGGCATTGGTCATATCCCCGCGGGGCACTACCAACAGGTCCCGCAGGCCTTTGCCGCGGAGCCTGGTTACCAGGGCTATAGCATCGGTACGGCTGTTTCGGGGCGGAAGAAAGACCCAGTAACGGGTGAGTTCGCGGCGTTCGTCGGTGTGCAGGCGGACCTTCATTCCGCGCTCTTCCAGCCAGTTTTTTAGTCGAATGGTCTGTCCATCAGCACCGATGGGCCCGAGACGATAGCAATTGAGTTTAGTCTGTGCCGGGGCAGTTCCGGTGTCTGGTGGCTGTTCGGTGGGAATGGCTCGTACTCGCAGCTCGGCCGGATTGACCTCACTGAGGAGTTGCAGCCGGCTGGTGTGGTCGGCCAGGGAAAGCTCCACCGGTATTGGTGCGGGAGGCGGGGGCTCCAGATCGCGTATGCGGGTGGAGAAAAAGAGCACATTGGCAAGCAGAATGAAGTAGATAACCCACTTCACAGGTTTTTCCCACTATAGAGCGCAAGTCCGCGTAATACGAGGTCCGGCACATGGATGCAGGGGCGTGAAAGGTGGGAACGGATGGCCTCGGCACTCCCGCCGCTGATGACGCAGGTGGGCATGCCCGGGCGTTTGCCTTTGATTGTTCCGCGTACGCCTTCGATGGCACATAGTGTGGCGCGGAGGATGCCCCCCTGGACACAATCATCAGTGGAGCGGCCCGGGGCCACTTGGGTGCCGATGGGGTGGACGTCGATAGCGGCGGTCTCCCTGGCCAGACTTTCACTCATGAGTGTAGGGCCAGGAATAATGTGCCCCCCCTGATGGACACCGTCCGCGTCGAGCAGATCGATGGTGAGGGCCGTTCCACAATCCACGATACAGACGGGGCCCTCGGCGATGTCTCTCGCCGCAACCATCGCGGCCCAGCGATCCGCTCCCAGGGTTGCCGGCTTGGTGTAGCCATTGACGACGCCAAGCCCCCGGGCGGGGGCGCTGATGAACTGTGCCTGCTGTTTCCAGTGGAAGTGGATCCAGGATGCCACGTTGGTGGTGGCTACCGCCGATGCGACGCTTGCGCCCAGCACTTCTTCGGGTGGCAGCATGCCACTCCAGCGGTTTTCCAAGATGGAGGCGAGATCCTCTTCTTCATAGCTGACGGTGCCGTGACCGAACAGCTCTCCCCGGGACTGGCAGGCCCATTTCAGGCGGCTGTTGCCAAGGTCAACAAGCAGGCGCATGAGCCATCCTCAGGCTGACTTCACCGCTGACGAAGTTGCGTATACCGGCAGATGTTCGCAGGCGAAGGGCACCCTGCCTGTCGACACCGGTAGCTATACCATGCTCGGTCCCGCGCGGGGTTTCGAGCCTGACCGGGCAGTCCCGGAGGATGTCATGTCTTTTCCAGGCGGGACGAAAAGGCGCAAAGCCTTCGGTGGAGAATTTCTCTACCGAAGGTAGCAGGTGGTTGAGCAGCGTTGCGGCCACGCGGTTGCGCTCGGGCTGGTTGCCGCTGGCGCGGGTCAGGTCAGTCCAAGGCTGATCGATGGTGTGGCCGGCATCGGCAGGCAGGTTGACGTTAAGGCCAAAGCCTATTATCGCCAGGTGTCGTTCCCCCGGCAGGGATGCGGTTTCAATCAGGATGCCGGCGAGTTTGGCGTCGTTCCATAGCAGATCGTTGGGCCATTTGAGGCCGGCATCGGCAATCCCCAG
Organism: Gammaproteobacteria bacterium; assembly: GCA_021773635.1. GTDB lineage: Bacteria > Pseudomonadota > Gammaproteobacteria > HK1 > HK1 > JAJFJV01. The sequence continues at coordinate 38,343 of JAJFJV010000036.1, forward strand.
GGCTCGCACGGCTTCGGCCAGTGCAATACCTGTTACCAGGCTGAGTGCCGCGGGATCTTCGAGTTGCCAGGCCACGGAACAACAGATTTGTGTCGCAAAGGGTGAAACCCACGAACGTCCACGACGCCCCCGGCCCGCCGTTTGGAGCTCGGCCAGACAGACGTGGCCAGAGGCAGGTGCCAGCTTCAGCAGGTGACGGTTAGTGGAAGGGACACTCGCGTGGATCTCCAGTTTTTTTAGCAGTCCACTGACGTTGCTATCCAGATGCATCCGGATTTTTTCATGGCTTAGCAGATTTGCGGGCGCGTCCAGACGATAGCCTTGTTCTGGGTGGCTGAACAGGGGAACGCCGGCGGCCTGTAGTGAGTGGGCAAGCCTTGAAAGCGCCGCCGCCGATAGCTCCATTTTGGCGCCCAGCTCTTGCGCTGAATGAAAGCCGCCGTCAGCCAGCGTAGAAAGAAAGCGCTGCTGCCTAGACATTGAACTCCGCAATAACCGGGGTGTGGTCCGAGGGTCGCTCGAGGCGTCGCGGGGCGCGGTCGATGCTCGACGCGGTGCAAAGCTCTGCCAATGCCTTGCTGGCCAGGATAAGGTCGATACGCATGCCGAGATTGCGCCGAAAACCGGCGGCCCGGTAATCCCACCAACTGTACGAAGGATCTTCCTGGGGAAAGCGGCGAAAGCAGTCTTCCAGTCCCAATTCCAGCAGCTTCTGCAGTGCCTCGCGTTCCGGCGTGCTGCACAGGATGCGCTCGTGCCAGACCTCCGGGTCGTAGACATCCTCATCCTTGGGGGCGATGTTGAAGTCGCCAAGGGTGACGAAGAGGCGATGTTCCTCTAACTGTTCACGGATATGGGCGGTCACTTTGTCCAGCCAGTGCAGCTTGTAGGCGTATTTGTCCGAACCCACCTCGGAACCGTTGACCACGTAGAGATCGAGTACCCGCACGCCAGCGATGGTGGCGCCGAGAATGCGTCGCTGGGGGTCATCCAGATCGGGGATGTCGGTAACGATATCCGTAGCCGGCTCGCGGCTGAGGATGGCCACCCCGTTGTAGGTTTTCTGACCGGCATAGACGGCGTGATAACCGGCGGCTTCAATATCCAGCAGCGGGAAGTTCTCGTCAGTGAGTTTGAGTTCCTGCAGAGCGAGGACATCCGGTTGCTCGCTATGCAGCCAGTCCAGCACATGCGGGAGGCGCACTTTCAGGGAGTTGACGTTCCAGGTGGCGATCTTCATAGCCGATAGCCACCATGGCGCTGGCGCGTCCGATAGTCCATCAGGGCTGCTCCGGCGACGAGGGACAGGGTGAGGCACAGGCCCAGTAGTCCCCACGTCCAGTTTCCAAGCAGCTGAAAGAGGCGGGCCAGTAGTGCATCGCCGACGCTCGCCGAAGGTGCAGTATCCGTACTGGCAAGCCGGGCTTTCAGTTGCTGATTGTCCTCGTTGAGGCGTGCTATCTCACGCAGGCTTTCCTCTGCCGTACCACTGTTTTTGGCCGCGGGCGCCGTCTCCTCCAGCTCCGCGATGCGGGCCTGAAGTTTTTCCAGTTCAGCGAGGGAGGCCTTCCCGTTTTTGGTTTTTGACAGCCGTGTGTCGAGGGTTTTTATTTTCTTTTTTGCTGCTTTGATAACCTGCCCCGCTTCGCTGAGGCGGGCTTCCAGATCGAGCACCATGAGCTGGGCGGGCTTTTTGAGCATGATGTAGCTGCTGTCTACCCAGCCATTGAGCCCTTCGGTGGTACGTACCTGGGCAAAATCCCCCTCACGCTTGAGCACTTCCAGCGGCGTGCCTGTGGGTACCACCTTGACGATGGCACTGTTCAGCTCTTTTTCCTTGTGAATGCCGACCAGCAGCTTGTCGATGATGTAGGCGGTTTCGGCCGCAGCCATCATAGGCAGGCTCAGCAATACGGCGGCTGTGATTCCGAGCGTATGGATTCTGCTCACTTTGTCCTCTCCCCAACTTTATATTCGCGCGCAAAGGATAGGCGAGAAAATGCTGTCATGTCACCCGGGGGGTGCTGGCAGCCCTGAATTTTCCCTATGCCGCTATGCCGGAGTGGCGTAACAGGGCGTCGATTTTCGGCTTGCGTCCGCGAAATTCCACAAACAGTTCCATTGCGTCCCGGGTGCCGCCCTGCTCCAGGACCGCCTGCAGGAAGCGTTGCCCGGTCACGGGATCAAATACTCCCTGTTCCTCAAAGCGCGAAAAGGCATCGCTGGACAGCACCTCTGCCCATTTGTAGCTGTAGTACCCGGCACCATATCCGCCGGCAAAGATATGGCCGAAGCTCTGGGCAAAGCGATTCCATGACGGTGGCTGGATAACCGCGACCTCTGCCCGCACCGTGTCGAGCATGGCCTGTACCTGATTGGTATCGCTGTCGGCTTTATATTCGAGATGGAGACGGAAGTCGAAGAGCGAAAATTCCAGCTGGCGCACCATCTGCAAGGCACTGTGGAAATTTCGTGCGCCGAGCAGTTTTTCATAGAGACCATCGGGCAGGGATTCCCCGCTGTCGACATGGGCGCTGATGAGGTTTAGCGGCTCCCGTTCCCAGCACCAGTTTTCCAGCAGTTGGCTGGGCAATTCCACGGCATCCCATTCGACCCCGTTGATGCCGGAAACGCTGGCGTAGTCCACCCGGGTCAGGAGGTGGTGCAGGGCGTGGCCGAATTCGTGAAACAGGGTGAGCACGTCATCGTGGGTGAGCAACGCGGGTTTTCCTCCCGCCGGCGGCGCGAAGTTGCAGTTCACGAAGGCCACGGGATTTTGTACGCTGGCGCCCGTACGCCGGCGCTGGCGGCATTCGTCCATCCAGGCGCCATTACGCTTGCCCCCGCGGGCGTAGAGATCGATGTAGCAACTGCCACGCTGTTCACCATTGGCATCGAGGATCCGGTAGCAGGTGACATCCGGGTGCCAGTATTCCACCCCGGCACGCACCTCCAGATGAATTCCGAAGAGGCGCTGCAGGATGCCAAACAGGCCGTCGAGCACCCGGGGCAGGGGGAACCAGGGGCGCAGATCCTCCTGTGAAAAGTCATGGCGATGCTGGCGTAATTTTTCCGCGTAATAGGCGATATCCCAGGGAGCCAGTTGCTCGCAGCCAAATTCCGCGTGGGCAAAGGCCTCCAGTTCCGCCAGTTCTTGCCTGGCGATGGGCTTGGCACGGGTCGCCAGATCGTGGAGAAATCCGAGCACCTCTTCCGGGGAGTCGGCCATCTTGGTGGCCAGTGAATATTCCCCGTAGTTGGCAAAGTCCAGCAATCCGGCAAGCTCGTGCCGCAGTGAGAGGATTTCCTCCAGTACCGGGCCATTATCCCACTGGCCGGCATGAGGACCCTGATCCGAGGCGCGGGTGCTGTAGGCGGTGTAGAGTTCGCGGCGTAGTTCTGCATCCCCGGCATAGGTGACTACGGCGATATAGCAGGGGGCGTCGAGGCCCAGCAGCCAGCCATCGAGGTCTTTTGCGCGCGCCTTTTCCCGTGCCTGGGTCAGGGCGCTGTCGGGGAGCCCGCGCAGGTGCTCACTATCGGTGATGTGCTTGCTCCAGGCCTCGGTAGCGTCAAGAACCTGCTCTTCAAAACGGGTGCTGAGTTCGCTGAGGCGGCGGACGATGGTCTTGAACCGGATCTTGCGTTCCGGCGAGAGGGCCACGCCCCCGAGGCGAAAGTCGCGCAGGCTGTTATCTATGACACGCTGCTGCGCGGCCTCCAGCAGTGGATAGTCCACACCTTCCGCGAGCGTCTGGAAGGCTTGGTACAGGGTCTCGTTCTGGGTCAGTTCAGTATTGAATTCGCTGAGCAGCGGCAGGCTGGTTTTATAGGCATCACGCAAGGCCTCGCTGTCCGCTACTCCGTGGAGATGAGATACCGGTGACCATACCCGGTGAATGCGGTCGTCCAGCACCTCCAGAGGCGCTACCAGATTGTCCCAGGTGGGGGGCGTACATGAACCCAGCACCGAATCGAGAGCCTCCTTACCCTCTTTGAGCACCTGCTTTACCGCCGGGATCACGTGTTCCGTAGAGATTTGCGCAAAAGGAGGTAATTCTTCCGGGCGAAGGAGTGGATTGTTCTGGTATTCGAGATCGCTGTTTCTGGTCATGGTTCCGGGCGTGGTGAGGGTGGAATAACAGGGTCAGCCAAGGCTGGGGAGGGTGATTATGGTTGGCGTTTACATCCTTGTCATCCCGCTGGTCGGAAACTGTTATCTAAAGAATAATAACCACACTAATTACAGTTGTATTCTTAAATAAGAATGATTATCATTCGCGTCTTATTTTTAATCCAACTCAAACTAGGGGGAAGAGAAAGTGATACGCAAGTTGGTGTTATGTCTGATTGGTGCGGGAGTACTGATAACGACGGTGCATGCCGAAGAGGTGAATCTCTATTCGGCGCGCAAGGAAAAGCTGATCAAACCATTGCTAAAACAGTTTTCTGCCGAGACTGGCATCAAGGTGAATCTGGTAACCGGAAAAGCCGATGCGCTGCTCAAGCGCCTGGAGGCCGAAGGCCGCAACAGCCCGGCGGATCTCTTTATTACTGTGGATGCGGGCCGGTTGCACCGGGCCAAAGCCGCCGGCGTGTTGCAGCCGGTGGACGCCCGTGGACTCAAGGCGGCGGTAGCGGAAAAATACCGTGACCCCGAGGGATACTGGTATGGCCTCTCGCTCCGGGCGCGGCCGATTTTCTATGTGAAGGGCAAGGTCGATCCCGCGGAACTTTCCTCCTATGAAGACCTGGCCAGAGATAAATGGCGCGGGCGTATCTGCATTCGCGGCTCCGGCAATATTTACAATCAGTCGTTGATGGCCTCCATGCTGATTGCCAATGGTGAGGCGAAGACCGAGGCTTGGGCAAAGGCCTTTGTGGCTAACTTCGGTCGGCCTCCGCAGGGCGGGGATCGCGATCAGATCAAGGCGGCGGCGGCTGGCCAGTGCGATATTGCCATCGCCAACACCTATTATTTCGGCCGTATGCTGAAGGCAAAGAAGGATGATCCACAGCGTATCGCTGCGGAAAAGATGGCCATCTTCTGGCCCAATCAGGGCGACCGCGGGGTCCATGTAAACGTCAGCGGGGTTGGCCTGACGCGCGCGGCAAAACATCGCGATGCGGCTATTCGGTTGATGGAATACCTGGTCAGGGCCGAATCACAGAAATGGTATGCTGAGGCCAATAACGAGTATCCGGTGGTTGCGGGCATTGCCGCCGGCCCAGTGGTCGACGCGTGGGGTGATTTCAAGGCGGACAGCATTAACCTTTCCCGTCTGGGCGAGGAAAATGCCGCGGCGGTGCGGATCATGGATCGTGCCGGCTGGAAATAGAGGCGGACTCCCGATGCCAGGGTTTCCATTGGGGGAGGCCAGGGGAGCGGGGGATTTCTACCATATATATTATTTTTGAAACTGCCGTTAGCTTGGGTGTGGGTTGTGTGAGTGTTTCCGGGTGAACGTAGCGCGTGCAATCGGGCGGGTGGTGCCGGCCCGTGTAACCGGGCGAGTCGGCGACCCATGGACCCTTGGCGTTGTCATGCTGGCAGCGCTGCTGGCCATCCCGGTGCTGACGGTGGCCAGTTTTGTCTTCGTTCCGGCCGGCGAGGTCTGGCGGCATCTGGTCGATACGGTACTCGCCGACTATGTGCTCAATTCGCTGGCGCTCATGGCGGGGGTGACCGTGGGTACCCTCGCATTGGGAGTCGGTAGCGCCTGGCTCACCACCATGTGCCGTTTTAGCGGGTCGCGGGCATTCGAGTGGGCCTTGTTGTTACCGTTGGCCATGCCCGCCTACATCATCGCTTACACCTATACCGGTATGTTTGATTACGCCGGGCCGGTGCAAAGCGCCTTGCGGAGCTGGTTTGGTTGGCAAGGTGCGGCGGATTACTGGTTTCCCGAAGTTCGTTCACTCCCCGGCGCCATCCTGATGCTCTCCCTGGTGCTCTATCCTTATGTCTACCTGTTGGTTCGTGCCGCCTTTCTGGAGCAGGCGGGGCACATCCTTGATGTCAGTCGCACCCTGGGCTGTGGGCCGTATCGCAGTTTCTTCCGGGTTTCCCTGCCGGCCGCGCGCCCGGCGTTGATTGCCGGCCTGTCGCTCGCCCTCATGGAGACCCTGGCAGATTACGGCACGGTGCAGTACTTCGGGGTAGCCACTTTTACTACCGGCATTTTCCGCACCTGGTTCGGATTGGGCGATAGCGCTGCCGCGGTACAGTTGGCGGCGTTACTGATGTTGTTCGTGTTTGCCCTGATCTTTCTGGAGCAACATTCCCGCAAGCGCGCCCGTTACCATAACCAGGAGAGCCGCTCGCGCCCGCTGATTCACTATGAGCTGAAGGGGTGGCGTGGCGTGGTTGCTATCCTCGCCTGCACCATTCCTTTTTTCCTGGGATTTTTATTGCCCTGTGCCCAACTGGGGCTATGGGCCGTGGCCACGGCCCCGGAGATGGTGGATGAGGAGTTTATAAGACTCACGCTGCATACCTTCGGCTTGGCCGGGGGCACCGCCATGCTGGCAGTGGGGTTGGCGCTGTTCATGGGCTATGGTCGTCGCCTGCGGCCTGGCAAGAGTGTTGGCGGCGCGGTACGCCTCGCGGGGCTCGGTTATGCGGTGCCTGGTACGGTTATCGCCATTGGCGTATTGCTGCCCTTTTCCTGGCTGGACAATCAGCTGGACAGCTGGGCGCGGGACTATCTGGACATTTCCACCGGCTTGATCTTGAGTGGCACCCTGGTGGCCTTGGTTTTTGCCTATCTGGTTCGTTTCCTCGCGGTTTCGCTACAGACGGTGGAGGCGGGGTTGGCGAAGATCACGGCCTCCATGGATGAGGCGGCCCGCTCGCTGGGTTATCGTGCGCTGGAGATCGGTTTCAAGGTACACATTCCCATCATGCGTGGCAGTCTGCTTACCGCCGGTTTGCTGGTATTTGTTGATGTGATGAAGGAGCTGCCCGCAACCCTGATCTTGCGGCCCTTCAATTTTAATACTCTGGCGGTGCGGGCCTACGAGTTGGCCGCCGACGAACGCCTGGCCGACGCCTCTTCGGCCGCCATCGCTATCGTCCTCGCGGGCATCATTCCGGTGATCCTGCTCAGCCGCCTGATTGCCCATTCCCGGGGGCGGGAGATCCAGTCAAGGGCGGTTGCCGATCCCGAGAGCTCCGGCGTGCTGTGAAGATAATCGAGGGCCCTGCTGATGAATCATAGAACCGCGTTGTATGACCTCCATCTGGAGTGGGGGGCAAAGATGGTGCCTTTTGCCGGCTGGGACATGCCGCTCCACTATGGCTCCCAGATCGCCGAGCATCACGCCGTGCGCCGGGGTACCGGGCTATTCGATGTTTCGCACATGGCGGTGGTGGATATTGCTGGTCCTGATGCTCGTCTGTTCCTGCGCCGATTATTTGCCAATGATGTCGCCAAACTGGAACGTCCCGGGCAGGCGCTATACAGCTGCATGCTGAACGAGGCGGCAGGAATCATTGATGATCTGATCGCCTATTTGCGCCCCGGCGGGCGTTATCGTCTGGTGATGAATGCTGGCAACCGGGAGCGGGATTTGGCCTGGTTACGCGCCCGGGCCGGGAATGATCGAGTGCACATTCGGGAGCGCCACAATCTGGCCATCCTGGCCCTGCAAGGGCCGGGTGCCGAGGCCATCCTGCGCCAGGTGCTGGATAAGTCATTGGGCGAGGCGGCTGCCGAACTCGATCCCTTCTGTGGTGTCTGGAAAGGGGAATGGCTGGTGGCGCGTACCGGCTACACCGGCGAGGACGGGTATGAGTTGATTTTGCCCAATACTGCAGCCCTTGAGTTGGCGACAGAATTTTGTGCCGCCGGGGCCGTCCCGGTGGGCCTGGGGGCGCGGGATACCCTGCGTCTGGAGGCTGCACTCAATCTGCACGGTTCAGATATGGATGAGAGCGTTAACCCATTGGAGACCGGGCTTGGATGGACCGTAGCCTGGGAGCCTGAAGAACGGGAGTTTGTGGGTCGGCGGGCCCTCGCTGCCTGTCGCGAGCGCGGTGCAGCTTGGCGGCGTGCCGGGTTGATACTGGACGGGCCAGGTATCCCACGGGGAGGGCAGGCGGTCCTTTTTCCGAATGCAGCAAAGGGGGTCGTGACCAGTGGGGGATTTTCACCAACCCTGGCCAAGGGAATCGCTTTGGCCCGTATACCGACTGATTGTGTGGGAGCAGATACGGCGGAAATAGAAATCCGTGGACGCAAGGTGCTTGCGCACCGCATACGTCCGCCTTTTGTGACGCGCGGCGCTGGTTTGCAGGGCGAAGAAGTTGTGGCCTAATAGGCCGCCTGAAGCAGGCTTAAAGCAGCATGCACGGTTGTTATAGAGGGGGTTGTGATGAGTGAAATACCCGGGGATCTCAAGTACGCAAAGAGCCATGAATGGGCTCGGCTAGAGGACGATGGACGGGTAACCATCGGCATTACTGATCATGCCCAGGAGGAGTTGGGAGATCTGGTTTATGTAGAGTTGCCGGAGCTTGATCGGGAACTGGCCGCCGCTGAGGATCTGGCGGTGGTGGAGTCGGTCAAGGCCGCCTCGGATCTCTATTGCCCGGTGGCGGGTCGCGTGGTCGAGGTTAATGAAGCGCTGGCGGATACTCCGGAGTTGATCAACTCTGATCCCTACGGCGAAGGCTGGATTCTGCGCCTGCAACCCGCGGCGGATGCTGACTTTGATGCCCTGCTCGATAGCGAAGGCTATGCCGCGGTGGCCGCCGCCGGGGACGACTAGGCACCGCGCTTTTCTCCGTCCATGCCCTATATCCCCCACACCGAGACGGAAGTCTCCGAGATGCTGGCTGCTATCGGCATCTCCTCCATCGAGGAACTATTTGACGAAATACCTGCAGCCCTGCGGGTTGGCAGGCTGGATGAGTTGCCGGCAGGGCTCAACGAGATGGAGATTAGTCATCTCATGCAGGGGCGTGCGGCGCTGGATGCTGCCGATAGCTGTTTCCTCGGTGCCGGTGCCTATGACCATCACATTCCCGCCGCGGTGTGGGAGATCGTCGGACGCGGCGAGTTTTATTCCGCCTACACACCCTATCAGGCCGAGGCGAGTCAGGGCACGCTTCAGCTGATCTACGAATATCAGAGCATGATGACTGCACTGACGGCCATGGATGCCGCCAATGCCTCGCTCTATGACGGCGCCAGTGCCCTGGCCGAAGCGGTGCTGATGGCGGTTCGCCTGAACCGAAAATCCGCCTCCCGGCGGGTGCTGTTCCCGACTACCGTACATCCGCGGTATCGCCAGGTGGTACAAAGCCTGGTGGGCAATCAGGGAATCAAACTGGTGGACCTGCCCTACGATGAAAGCGGGCGTACCGATCCCGCATCTCTGGCCTATGGTGATTCCGATTGCGCCGCCCTGGTAATTTCCCAGCCCAATTTTTTTGGTGCCCTGGAAGAGGTTGATGAATTAACCGACCGGGCCCACGCCAGTGGTCTGCTGGTCATCGCAGTGGTTAATCCGGTATCACTCGCCTTGCTGAAACCACCGGGAGAATGGGGTGAGCGGGGGGCGGATATCGTTTGTGGCGAGGGGCAGTCGCTGGGCGTGCCGCTTTCCTCTGGGGGGCCCTATTTTGGCTTCATGGCCTGTCGTCAGGCCCATGTGCGGCAGATGCCCGGGCGGATTGTCGGCCGCACCGAGGATCTCGATGGTAAGCGGGGTTTTACCCTGACGCTGCAGGCTCGTGAGCAGCACATCCGCCGCTCCAAGGCGACCTCCAATATCTGCACTAATCAGGGCCTGATGGTCACCGCTGCCACCATTAGCATGGCGATACTCGGCGCCGAGGGTTTAGCCGCCAAGGCCACGGCTTGTCATGCCAACGCCACCGCACTGAAGACTGCCCTGACCGCGCTGGATGGGGTGGAGACGGTTTTTGAGACACCCTTTTTTCACGAGTTCGTCATCCGCCTGGCCGCGCCGGTGGCGGAGATATTGCCGGCCCTGGCGGGACAAAATATTATCGCCGGGCTGAATCTCGGCAACTACTATCCCGAATTAAATGACTGTCTGCTCGTTTGTGCTACGGAAAAACGTACTGCGGACGAGATCGACGCATATGCCCGTAGCCTCAAGCAATTGCTTTAGCGTTGAACGGGCAGGTTTTAATATAAAAGTGAGGGTAAAAAAATGGCAACAATTACACTGAAAGGTAACCCGGTAAACACCAATGGCGACCTGCCGGCGGTCGGAAGCAGTGCGCCGGATTTCGTACTGGTCGACAAGGATCTGAATGACGTCAGTCTGGAGAATTTCGCGGGCAAGAAAAAGCTGCTCAACATCGTTCCCAGTCTGGATACACCCACCTGCCAAATCTCCACGCACAAATTTAACGAGCATGCCGAGGCCCATGCCGATACCGTGATTCTCGTTATTTCCTGCGATCTGCCCTTCGCCCAGGGGCGTTTCTGTGGCGATGAAGGGATCGAAAATGTAGTGACTCTTTCGCTGATGCGGAGCCGTAATTTTGCCAAGGACTATGGCGTGCTGCTGCAAGACGGTCCTATTGCCGGTATTGCTACCCGTGCTGTGGTGGTGCTGGACGAGAACGATCAGGTGAAATACACCGAACTGGTTGCGGAAATTGCGGATGAGCCGGACTATGAGGCGGCCCTGGCTGCGCTGTAGCCTGCAACTATTTCTATCTGTCAGTACCTGAAGCCAAGGAATTCATGGTGTTGATTTTCGAGCGCTCCTCCGCGGGACGGCACAATCGTTCCCAGTTGGCCCACGGCGATGGCGTGGCTGCGCCCTTGCCGGAGCGTTTTTTGCGCAAGGCGCCCCCCGCGCTGCCTGAAGTGTCAGAGCTGCAGGCAGTGCGTCATTACACCCGCCTTTCGCAAAAGAATTTTTCCGTGGATACCCACTTCTATCCGCTGGGTTCCTGCACCATGAAGTACAACCCGCGGATCTGTAACACCCTGGCTAGCCTGCCGGGGTTTGCCGGGCGCCATCCCCTGGCGCCGGCTTCCCACAGCCAAGGCGTGCTCGCCTGTCTTTACGAACTGCAGGAATACCTCAAGGAAATCACGGGTATGGCGGCCGTCACGCTCGCGCCTATGGCGGGCGCACAGGGGGAATTCGCCGGGGTGGCGATGATTCGTGCCTATCACGAAGAGCGTGGTGACTTCGGGCGGCGCGAGATTCTCATTCCCGATGCAGCTCACGGCACCAACCCGGCGTCGGCGGTGATGTGTGGCTATAAGGTCACGGAGATTCCCACGGCTGCGGACGGGGATCTTGATCTCGATGCTCTGGCTGCGGTTGTGGGGCCCCAGACCGCGGGCATTATGCTCACCAATCCATCCACCCTCGGCGTCTTCGAGCGCCAGATCGTGAAGATCGCAAAACTGATTCACGATGCCGGCGGCTTGCTCTATTACGATGGTGCCAATTTGAATGCCCTGTTGGGCAAGGTACGTCCCGGCGATATGGGTTTTGATGTGGTCCACATCAACGTTCATAAAACCTTTGCCTCCCCTCACGGTGGTGGCGGCCCGGGTGCGGGACCCGTGGGTGTCAGTGAGCGCCTGCAGCCATTCTTGCCGGTGCCACTCGCCAGCTATGACGGTGTTAGCTACGAGTGGGAGAACGAAGACCAGCATCCGCAGAGCATCGGTCGGCTTTCAGCCTTTGGCGGCAATATCGGGGTGCTCTTGCGTACCTATATCTACGCGCGGGTGCTGGGGCGTGAAGGGCTTTCCCGGGTGGCGGAGTATGCCGCACTAAATGCCGGATATCTGGCGACCCGTTTGCGTGAGGCGGGATTTACCCTGGCCTATCCCGAGCGACGGGCGAGCCATGAATTTATTCTGACGATGAAAAAGGAGGCCCGGGAGCACGGGGCCACCGCGATGGATTTCGCCAAACGTCTGTTGGACTACGGCTACCACGCGCCCACCACCTACTTTCCCATGCTGGTGCCCGAATGCCTGCTCATTGAGCCAACGGAGACCGAGAGCAAGGCAGAACTGGATGGTTTTGTGGATGCCATGGTGAAGATAGCTGGCGAGGCACGAGATCGTATCCAGTATCTCAAGGGCGCACCCTATGAGCAGCCGGTGCGCCGACTTGACGATGTGCGGGCGGCGAGGAAGCTGGATCTGGCCTGGAAGCCGGATAGCGAGGCAGGCTGAGTCAGGTCCCTGTCGCTTTTGCCCCGGATTTTCCACTGCAAGTCGGGCAGGACGGATCTTTGACAAGCTTCACGCTGCGCCAGTGCATGGTGCTGGCATCCAGTAGTAGCAGTCTTCCTGCCAGGGTGCCGTCGTGACCCAGTAGCACCTTGAGTGTTTCCGCTGCCTGGATGCTGCCGATAATCCCGAGTAGTGGCGCGAAGGCACCCGCCCGGCTACAGGCCTCACCCGCCTCACCGTCGTCTTCATAAAGACAGCGATAGCAGGGGCTGCTTTCTTCCGCCGGCAGAAACACGCTGACCTGTCCCTCCATGCGCACTGCGGCACCCGAGACTAATGGCGTTCCGGTTTCTACGCAGGCCGCGTTAAGGATGAAACGAGTCTCGAAATTATCACTGGCATCCACCACCACATCGGCCCGGGATATCTCCGCGATCAGCTCATCTCCCTCCAATTCCCAGCCGACACGGGAAACGTGCACATCGGGGTTGAGGGCGGCCACCATGTCGGCAGCAGAGTCGACCTTGTTGCGGCCGATGTCGGTGGTCTTGTGAATGATCTGGCGCTGCAGATTAGAGAGCTCAACGTGGTCGTAGTCCGCCAGCACCAATTCGCCCACCCCGGCCGAGGCGAGGTACATTACTGCCGGAGCGCCTAGCCCGCCAAGGCCTATTACCAGCACACGTGAATCAAGCAATCGCTGCTGACCCTCGACCCCGATCTCCGGCAGCATGATGTGCCGGCTGTAGCGTTCCAGTTGAGTTTTTTCCATGGTGATTAGTGTCCGGCAGGGGGAATCGTTAGGCAAGCAACCCCGTCCGGGGAAATACCTTTTTTAGTGCAGTTCTACCTGCTCCAGTGCGGGGTGGTCCGGGTTACGGTACATCAGCACGCCACCGTGATTACTCGCCAAGCATCCAGTTTTTCGTTGAAGCTCAGCGTCGCATGAGCGGGGCTGGTAGAGGGCAATCGATGGAGTTCCGGCACGGTGTCCGGCTGTAGCGTGGGCAGCACTTGGCGGCGGAACAGATTTTCCGCCGTGGCGCCATTGAAGTACACCCTGGTTATTTGCCGATGCCGGGAAAAAAAGCTCGCAAAATCATTGATGACCACCGACGCCGCTTCGATATCGGCATCCAGACTGCTGCTGCGGATGCAGGAATGGGCTGCATCCCAAAGTGCGATATGGTGCGAAGTCAGCAGTTGGGTGCGCGAGGCATAGTCCAGCGCGGAGTCGGCATCAAACAGCACGGTCATGATTTTCCAGAAGCTGTTTCGGGTGTGCGCATAATATTGCCCGGCCTGCAGCGAGGCTTTCCCCGGCATACTCCCGAGAATCAGGGTACGCGCATTTACATCAGCAATGGGTGCGAAGCTCTGGATGCGCTTTACAGGAGGTTTTTCGGCTGACGGCAAGGAGTTAGCCATATGTCTCGAAATAGAGTTGTTATTTGTCTCCGGGGGCGGCAGGAGGTTAACCGTGGAGGTGTGGACAGTCTACAGGGTGACAGTGACTAACAGAACTCGACCGTTTCGTCTGGAATGAAATGGGACGCGCAGCGCCCGCAGGGTGAAAACCAGGGAAGGTTTTCATCCACCCCGGCCGGAGGTCGATGGAAACAATGAGTAACCTGGGAGATTTAAAACGGGTGTAAAGCGGGGAGTATCTGGTGGCTACGGGTGGACTCGACCGTTTCATCTGGAATGAAACGGGACGCGCAGCGCCCGCAGGGTGAAAACCAGGGAAGGTTTTCATCCACCCCGGCCGAAGGTCGGTGGAAATAATGAGTAACCTGAGAGATTTAAAATAGGTGAGAAGTGACCGTATATGGTGGCTACGGGTGGACTCGAACCACCGACCTCAGCATTATGAGTGCCGCGCTCTAACCAGCTGAGCTACGTAGCCTGAACCGC
>JAJFJV010000037.1 GCA_021773635.1 Gammaproteobacteria bacterium
TCTGCCAACCTACAGCTGAGACCGACGGACACGTTAGATGTCTCCCCAATCGATGCACAGCAGCTTAACCTGCAAGAAGGGGAAACGGTGTGCCTCGAAAGCCATTATGGATTAGCGAAATTGCCGGTTCATATCGACGAACGTCTGCCGGAAGGCAGGGTCTTTGCAACGTTCCATGATCCTGATCGGCATATCAACAGGGTGACTAGTCCGCACCGGGATCGCATGGTCGGCGCGCCCGAATATAAACTCACCGCCGTTCGAATTCAAAAACTGGCCTGAAGCACTAGGCGAGACGGCTCACCAGATAATCGACGGCTCCAGCCGCTGTCGTAAGCTTGGGCAAATCCGCCTCTGGGATGTCCACAAAAAGTGTTTCGTGAAGCTCTATTGTCAGATTGAGGATGTCCATCGAGTCCAAGTCGAATGCGTCGCGCAAATCCTGATCGGGATCCAAACCCTCAAGGTCAATTTCGGGGGCAACATTACTCAGTGCGTTGAAAAAAGCTGTCTTGATTTCGTTTATAGTCATAACGTCTCCGGTTTTTGCAGAAGGGTGTCAATGTCTGCGAGCAGCCTTGCCCCGGCCTGACCGTCGCTTACCCGGTGGTCAGCGGCTAACGTAACAACAACAGTTGGGCGCGGCAGCACCGCATCGCCGACAACGACCGGTTTTCGGGTAACCCGGCCAAAACCGACGAGTGCAACTTGTGGCGGGTAAATGACACCGTAAAGCCGCTCGACCCCGCGTTCGCCGAGGCTGGAGATAGTCACGGTTGCATCCGTGATTTCAGAACTACGCAGGCGGCCCTGGCGTGCGCGGTTCACCAGATCGCGCATTTTAACCATAAGATTGTCCAGCGTCAGCGTATTGGTATCACGTAGGGCTGGTGAAACCAGGCCACCGCCTCTGATTGAAATCGCAACTCCGGTATGGACCGGGCCACTTGGCTGAAAGGCACCATCGGTAAAATGTCCGTTAAATCCGGTTCTTTGTGCTATCGCCAAGGCTGTCGCTTTGAGAAATAGTGCACCCATTAAAAGCCGTTCAGCGGGCAGCCGATCTGCATTTGTTTGCACCAGCCATTCGCTCGCCTGTGTAAGGTCGACTGTATGGCTTAGATAATAGTGAGGAATTTCGCGTTTTGAGCGCGCCATCGCGGCGGCAATGGCCTTGCGCATCTCTGCAAGATCAAGTCCGCGGGGCTGTATGGAAACGTTGGCAATGACATCTTTTGAGATGATGGCACCACCCGGGCCGGTACCGGCTATCTTGGTGATATCCACTTTCCGCTCTGACGCTAATCGCCGTGCTGCAGGGGACACCTTCACCGTTCTGTATGGAGGCATCTCGGGTTCCGGCGAGGGTGTGCTTGCTGCCTGAGGGGGAGGTATCTTGGGCAGAACGACCTGAGGATGTTCGACTTCAGTTTCAGGCTCACCGCTGTTGATAACCGCGATCGGCGTGCCGACAGGCACGGTTGTGCCGGGCTTCACCAGCAATTCAGTTAGCTCGCCGCTTTCAAAGACCTCAATCTCGATCGCGCCTTTCTGGGTTTCTATCACCGCGATGATATCACCGCGTGTGATTATGTCCCCGGGCGCTTTGAGCCATTCCACGAGCGTACCCGCTTCCATGTCGGCACCCAAGGATGGCATGCGAAACTCAGCCATTGGTCATCATCCAATCGCCGATTTGGCGGCCGCAACAATTACCGGCGCTTGTGGCAGAGCGGCATCCTCCAGGTGCTTGGGGTAGGGGATTGGAACTTCAGCCGTGCAGACCCGCCCTACCGGAGCGTCCAGTTCCCAAAAGGCACCTTCCATGATCCGAGCGCTGACCTCTGCTGCCAAACTGCCCGAGCGCCATCCTTCGTCAATGACGACAGCCCGGCGGGTTTTCGCGACTGAGGCAAGGATCGCCGCATTGTCCAGCGGCCTGAGAACCCTCAGGTCGATCACTTCTGCGTCAATCCCTTCTGCTGCCAGAGTTTCGGCAGCCTCCAAAGTTTTCCAAAGTGATCCGCCGTAGGTTATCAGCGTTATATCTTTTCCCGGTCTGCGAACCGCAGCTGACGCAATATCTGCAACGCGCGCCTCCAGAATGCCGGGGCGATTATACAGCATGACATTTTCAAAGATCAGCACCGGATCGGGATCGGCGAGCGCCGCGCCAAGCATACCGTAAGCATCATCAATCGTCGCCGGGGTCAGCACCTTCAAGCCCGGGATATGAGCGTACCAGCCTTCAAGGCTGTGCGAATGTTGCGCGGCAAGCTGACGCCCGGCACCTGTTGCCATACGGATGACGAGCGGCACATTGAACTGGCCGCCAGACATATGGCGGATGGTGGCGGCGTTATTCAATATCTGGTCAAGCGCAAGAAGAGAGAAGTTGACCGTCATGATCTCTACGATGGGTCGCATCCCGCCGAGCGCCGCGCCGATACCGGCACCGGTAAACCCGGATTCTGAAAGCGGCGTGTCCCTGATGCGCTCCGGCCCGAACTCCTCCAGCAGCCCTTTGCTGACAGCGTAGCAACCGCCGTATTGCCCGACATCCTCCCCCATCAGGAACACCCGCTCATCGGCGTTCAATGCGTCTTTGTGTGCCTGTCGAACGGCCTCGCGGTACGTCAATTCGGTCATTGCTTTCCTCCGGTGATCACATCACGGGTCAAGTCTGCAACCGGTTCCCAGGTCCCGGCTTCGGCGAAGGCGGCCGCGGCCGCGATCTCGCTCGCAACATCCGCCTCAATCTTCTCAACATCATCTGGATGGATCAGATTGGCCGCTTCGGCCCAGTCCTGAAAACGAACGATCGGGCCTTTGGCCTCCCATTCTTTGATTTCCTGCGCATCGCGGTATAATTGAGCGTCAAACATCGAATGCGCGCGGAACCGGTATGTGCGATATTCCAGAAAGTAAGGACCCTGGCCCGCGCGAATAGCAGCGACAGCTCGTCGGGCGGCAGATTCAACGTCAACCACGTTCATCCCATCGACCGATTCAGACTGGATTTGATAACTAGCGGCTTTAGCGTGGATATCCGTTTCAGATTCAGATCGCGCGAGCGCCGTGCCCATAGCGTACAGGTTGTTCTCACAAATAAATAACACCGGCAGTTTCCACAATGCAGCCAAATTCAGGCTTTCATGGAACTCGCCCTCTGCCGCGGCGCCTTCACCGAAGAAGCAAGCGGTTACCCGCTTGCTTTCCAGCATTTTATCCGCAAGCGCCAGCCCCACTGCAATCGGTAGACCACCGCCAACAATAGCATTCCCGCCATAAAATCGCGTTGGTTCATGAAATAGATGCATGGAGCCACCCCTGCCGCGGCTGCAGCCCTCGGCTTTACCGTACATTTCGGCCATCACCGCATTCATCGGCACACCCCGTACCAGCGCATGCCCATGTTCGCGGTACGTGGCAACTACAGCGTCTTCGGCATCCAGCGCAGGCATCACTCCCGCAGCGATTGCCTCTTCCCCGACATACAGATGCAGGAAGCCGCGGATTTTTTCCTGCGTGTATAGTTCCGCGCATTTTTCCTCAAACCGACGTATCCGGATCATTGCCTTAAGCCGTTCAAGCGCCAATGATCGATCCAGATGGAGCTTGGTGTTTGTTTTTTCTGTTGTCATGCGGTCATCCTCTCGAGTGTGGAAGTGTCTCCCTCAGGCAGCCCCAATTCGCGGGCCTTCAGGAGTCGGCGCATGATTTTTCCCGAACGGGTTTTTGGCAAGTCCTCAGCAAATACGATGCTGCGCGGGGCTACGGCAGGTCCTAATCGTTTTCGAGCATGGCCCAAAATCTCCCGCCGCAGCTTTTCGGACGCCTCGTGCCCTGATTTCAGAGCCACAAACGCCTTAACCACCTCACCCGCACGCTCGTCCGGAATACCGATTGCAGCGGCCTCGGCAACAGCAGGATGGTCAACCAAAGCGTTTTCAACCTCAAACGGGCCGATCAGGTGCCCGGCGGATTTGATCACATCATCCGCACGCCCGACGAACCAGAAATAGCCGTCGGCATCACGCATGGCGAGATCGCCGCTCAAATACCAACCTTCATTAAAGCACGCTTCATACCGAGCCTTCTCGCCCAAATAACCGCGAAACATGGAAGGCCACCCCGCGCGCAGGGCGAGCTCGCCCACTGCCATTGGGGTCTTAATGATGCTTACGCCGTCCGCTTCCATATGGTCCACGATCGCTGCTTCAATGCCTGGCAGGGGCTTGCCCATTGAACCGGGTTTCACATCCATGGCGGCATAATTGGCAATCATGATACCGCCGGTCTCGGTTTGCCACCAGTTGTCGTGAAATGGCCTGCCGAAAACACGCTGCGACCAAAGAACGGCGTCAGGGTTCAGGGGTTCCCCGACACTCGCCATAAAACGCAAGCTGCTCAGATCGCGCCCCTGCGCCAAATCAGCGCCAGCCTTCATGAGCATGCGAATGGCAGTGGGTGCTGTGTACCAAACTGTGACCCCTTCACGCTCAAGGGTGTCATACCAGCGTTTGGCCTCAAACTCGGCCTCGTCGACAATCATGGTAACGCCGCTGGCAAGCGGCGCAACAATACCGTATGAGGTGCCGGTTACCCAACCCGGATCGGCTGTGCACCAATAAATATCGTCCGGATGAAGGTCTAGGGCGTACCGCGCAGTTGCAAGGTGGGCGACAACGGCCTCATGGACATGGACTGCGCCCTTGGGTTTGCCTGTGGTGCCACTGGTGAAATGCAGGAGCGCGGGATCGTCCTGCTGAGTTTTTACGATTTCGAAATCAGACGCTGTGCCAGCAAGCATATCTGCTAGATCAAACGTTCCCTCGGGCGGTGCATCATTGGCATCGATGATGAAGACAAAACGCAGACTTGGCAAATCTTCACGCCACGGCATTACTTTGCGCCGGTAATACTGCGCAGTTGTCACCAGCACCCTTGCTTTGCCGATCGTCATACGTGATTGGACCGGCTCTGGGCCAAACGCCGAAAACAGCGGACAGAAGACCGCCCCTGCCTTGAGCGCGCCAAAAGCGGCAAAATAAAGCTCTGGCACCCGGCCAAGGAGTGAAAAAACAGTGTCGCCCGGTTCCAACCCCAGCTTGACAAGCAGGGCGGCGAACCTGTCGGTTTCGCACTTTAAATCGCCGTATGTGAAATCTAGTCTCGCACCCGATTTGGCAAGCCAGCGCAGTCCAACGTGATCCTGTCTGCCTGCGCGCACATGCCTATCAACCGCTTCATAGGCGATATTGAGGCCGCCACCCGGCAGGCCATCAAGCTCGTTTTGGGCCGTTTGCCAGTCAAAGGATGAATAGAGCTCATCATAGCATAGCATATTGGGTTGGCACGTTTCGTAAGCCGATGGCTTTACGATCAGCTCCTGATCCGACTTGTCTTTCGTGCTAACCATTATGTGTTTACCTTTTAGATCGCTATTTTAGTATCAACCGTGTTCAGGACATTTGATTTTGGTCAACGTCTCTGTTTTTCTGTCATTTAAAACCTAATAATATTGGTCGGCTAGATTGGCAAAATCCGAACTTCGAGTTGGTCTCATTGATAGACACAGACAGCTCAATGCTAAAAACCAGGGAGGTGATGAGATGCCTGTTCATCCGGGATCGGACGAGACAGACGCCACGAGTGCATTCGGTTTTGATGCCTATGCACCGCCACAAATCGCGCGACGCGTTGAAGAGACTGGCGTTGCAAAGATAGCTCAACCGTTTAGGCAGACATTTATGCTTGGCATTCTCGCGGGAGCCTTTATTGCCTTCGGCGCAATGTTCTACACATTGGTTTTAACCGGGAGCACTTTAGGTTTCGGGCCAAGCAAATTTGTTGGCGGCATTGCATTCTCTCTCGGCCTCATTCTGGTTGTGGTTGGCGGCGCGGAGCTGTTTACAGGCAATAATCTTATTGTGATGGCATGGGCCGACCGCAAAATTCGCCTCAAGCAACTTTTGTGGAACTGGGCCGTTGTTTATGTTGGCAATCTAACAGGTGCGCTGGGAACTGCCATTTTGATAGTTTTTTCGGGTATTTTTGACCTATCAGACGGCGCGGTCGGAGAAACAGCGATCGGAATAGCTGCTTCCAAGCTTGAGTTGACATTAGTCGAGGCGTTCGTTCGCGGTATTCTGTGCAATGTGTTGGTGTGCCTTGCCGTCTGGCTTTGTTTCGCGGCGAGGAGTGTGACCGGTAAAATATTTGCCATTCTGCTCCCAATTTCCGCTTTTGTTGGCTTGGGTTTTGAACATTCAGTAGCCAATATGTATGTGATACCGGTTGCGATGATGGCAGGCGGAATAGACTGGCAGATTTCGGGATTTCTGGGCAATCTCGTCATTGTGACAGCGGGCAATATTGTTGGTGGTGGCGGTTTCGTAGCGCTCGTTTATTGGGTCATTTACCACACCAATCCAGGAGTGTGCGGCGATTAGGTTTTTTGGATACGCTCTTGCTATATGTTTGTATTCGGCAGGGTAGTCATAGAATATGTTGTGGTAGGTAAACCAGACCTCCGGCAACAGGTGGTGGGCACGACAGTATTTTCTCTTGCCATATCGATCAGCATGTATCGATTACCGAAAGGTTTTACCAGTTTTCGGATCAACGACAACCGTCGGAAACAGAACCAGCGCCATCACAATGCCCCTCTATCGCGCATCATCTAATGTATGCTTGGTTATTGCCTCAAGTATATCAAGCGAGGCCTATCGTGAAATTTGAAGCCATCTGCTTTGACTGAAATCAAGGCACCAGTTTTATGAAGTTATTTCGCTCCGATGCCCTGTTAACCGCATATCCTGTTAACCCTGATCAAAGATGAAAGGTCCCAAATTATTAAGCACCTGACCGGTATCGAAGGCGTGCGGGTCCCCCTCCGGCTTCTTGCCGCGGTGCATGCTGACAAAAGCGACAGCCGAATAGCGGGTAATTTCGCGAGTATAGCTATCATGAGGATATCCCCATCCAAACCCGTAAGCATAATAAGGGAAATGATAGTAGGCGCGCCGGCTCCCGACGATGAAACTATAGCGACCGTAAAAGGCGGGAGGATAGGACGTGGAGTAACTTGTTTTTGCTTCGGTGTCACTTTCCATAAGGATAAAATAATCGAACCCGTTGTTTTTTGTCAGTTCAGCCGCACGATACAGGAGAAAATTCTCCACCGTTTCACGCGGTGTTGACGAGTTGCCACGAAAGACTATGCGATAGCGGTTATCCTCAACGCGCTGTTCGGAAAACCCATACCCACCGCTTTGGGTTGCCGGGCCATAAGGCGTGGATGTTGCACATGCAGCCAACATACCGAAAACAAGCAGCGCGGTGCCGATTTTGCGTATCATTGGAACCTCCTTCATAAAGTCGCTGAAGAAACCTACCTCAAAAGCCCCATATTTTTTTGACCCGGATCAATTGAAAGTTCGCATGTGATTGAAAATCGAATGATACACTAACAAACCGCTGCCCATATATAGCAAGACAGTAAAAGCTACATTGAGCAATATGACAGGCGCGTACAAAACCACTTAAGCTTGACACGGCACGGATGATCGAGCCGCTAAAGCGCCTCACGGGTCCGTTGGTTTACCGTGCGCATGGTCTGGTTTCAATGCTATCACATCCGCTCCACCATCAAGACATATCCTGATCTCTTTACTGTCCAGAGTTTCGCGTTTCTCAAGGGTTTCAACCAATCGTTTCACGGCGTTTAAGTGCTTTATCAGCAAGGCATTAGCTCGCTCTTCAGAATCCTTAAGCAAGGCTTGAACAGCCTGATCAACTTTCTCCGCAGTACCGTCGCTGAAATGTCGAGGCTGCGCTATTTCTCGGCCCAAAAACGGATGGTCGTCACTTTGTCTTACATCAACTGGGCCGATGTCCTCATCCATGCCCCAACGAGAGACCATTGCGCGAGCTAGTTTGGTGGCCTCCCTGATGTCGTCATCTGCGCCCGAGCTAACTGTCCCAAGTAGCAGTTTCTCCGCGACACGACCACCAAGCATTACCACGAGCCGGTCTCGCAGATAGTCTTCTGGAAGGGTATATCGCTCCCGGTCCGGCAGCATATGGGTGCCGCCAAGCGACCGTCCACGAGGGATGATGGTCACTTTGTACAAGGGATCAGCATTAGGAAGATGATGGGCCACCGCAGTATGCCCGGCCTCATGAACGGCTAGTCTGTGGCGCTCGTCGGGCTGGACTGCGAGCGTTCGCACAGTTCCCATCATGACTTTGTCCCGCATGCTGTCCAGATCGTTCATGTTGGCGTCGTTCGCACCGCGCCGCGCAGCTGACATCGCAGCCTCATTGGCTAAGTTCTTAAGGTCCGCACCAGAAAATCCCGGCGTGCTGGCTGCGATCGCCGAAAGATCAACATCGCTTGCCAGCGGTACTTTCCGAGTATGGACTTTCAGAATAGCAAGCCTGGCATCACGGTCTGGCAATTCGAGGGTGACATGTCGATCAAAACGGCCCGGCCGCAACAGCGCTGGATCCAGAACATCCGGGCGATTTGTCGCTGCCAGAACTATCACAGCTTCATGCCCAGAAAACCCGTCCAATTCCGACAAAATCTGGTTCAGGGTCTGCTCGCGTTCATCGTGGCCACCGCCGAGGCCGGTTCCTCGTATGCGACCGATACTGTCGAGTTCATCGATAAAAATAATACTAGGCGCGCGCTTCTTGGCTTCCTCGAACATGGCGCGAACCCTGCTGGCGCCAACACCGACAAACATTTCTATGAATTCGGACGCCGAGATGCTGAAAAACGGCACTCCTGCTTCACCTGCCAAAGCCCGCGCGAGCAAAGTTTTACCGGTCCCTGGCGGTCCCATCAACAAAACACCCCTTGGTGGTTCCGCGCCTAATTTTCTGTACATCTCGGGCGTTTGCAGGAACTGCACCAGCTCGACGACTTCTTTTTTGGCACTATCCTGACCCGCGACATCCTCGAACGTGACTTTTGAGCGTACTCCCGTATCGCTGTGAGCCGAACCACTCAGGAAATCAAAAGGCCGACGCCCTCCTAGCTCATTGTTCATGCGCCCACCGAGGCCGCCAATAGACCGTCGCATCAACCAATAATAGACGCCCAAAATCAATATCCACGGCAGGAACGCCAGCAAATACGAGCCCGACCCTTCCTCGACCGGATGGCTTTCAATCACCACGCCGTGAGTCTCCAGTAAAGGAAATAGGGCCGGATCGTCCAAATTGGGCACATTTGTTTGTGCCTTTTGGGATTGTCCGCCTGCTGCAGTAACAACTAGTGGTTCGGTCAGGTCGATCTCAATAAGATTGTCCCTAAATAATACATGTGAGACCTGACCTGCACCGGCCCATTTCTTGAATTGCGTATAGCTAACAAAAGGAACCTCCGGTGAAGACGCTCTATAAACGAATGTCAGCAGTATCGTCATAGTCAGCGCGACAGTAAGATAGATTATGGCCGATGGTTTTTTAAACACTGGAGTAAGTTCCCTCGCTTGATCAACGAACATGTCTATAATGCTTCAAAGGTGCTCCCACCATCTTGACCATAGTCAAGATGGTGGGGCGTAACGCGGTGCGATAACTTGTATTTTCGGTTTTAAACCAATCGAAATGAAAGCCGATCTGGTCTTTTTTCGGTTTTCACGTGCAATGAAAAACATCTCATTTACAAATGTCTACTAATAATCAAGGAGCATAAAAAGCATACTGAAAGATGTCAAAGGAGGGGAAAAAGGCTATCCACTTTTGCCGCAACGTATTGCAACACCATGCGCTAAAAAATGCCTAAAAGTGTATAGCATCGTTGAAGTATAAGGATTATTCACTAATTGTAAAAACGCACAGTTAAACTGGTAAATTACTACTCAACAGGGCTTGGAGCCTGCTCAAGCTGCATATAAATATTGCCCAAAAATGCTCGAAGAAATAGGGTGCATAAATGCTCACGGAAAACAACAATGCAGAGAACACATCGTCAAATATAGACCCTGCCTCCAGTATCGGCGTTTTCGAGAAATGGTTATCGGTTTGGGTTGCGCTTTCGATTTTGGCTGGCATCACTTTGGGGCAGGCATTTCCAGATGCCTTTGCGCTGCTCGCTCGCCTTGAATACGCGAATGTCAATCTGGCGATTGCTTTCCTTATCTGGGCAATGGTCTATCCCATGATGGTATCGGTTGATTTTAGCAGTATTACCCATGTTGCTGACCAACCAAAGGGGCTGCTGATCACGCTGGTCGTCAATTGGTTGATAAAGCCTTTTAGCATGGCCGCTTTAGGTGTGTGGTTTTTCAGTTATATTTTTACGGACTTCATGTCAGCAGCGGACGCCAACGCCTATATTGCAGGCCTTATTCTGCTCGGTGCTGCGCCCTGTACGGCGATGGTTTTTGTTTGGTCACAGCTGACGAAGGGCGACCCCAATTATACGCTGGTGCAGGTCAGCGTGAACGACATCATCATGATTTTTGCCTATGCACCGATTGTTGCGCTGCTTTTGGGTGTGACAGATATTCCGGTACCTTGGGATACCCTAGTTCTTTCGGTCCTGCTCTATGTCCTTGTACCCTTAATCGCAGGCGTGTTAACTCGCCGCAGATTTCAGAAAATAGATAAAGACCCTGATGCGGTCGCAAATTTTACAGCGCACCTAAAACCCTTTTCGATTTTTGGACTTCTGGTCACGGTGGTTTTATTGTTTGGCTTTCAGGGCAACGTGATTTTGGCCCAGCCGTTATTGATTTTACTCATCGCGGTGCCATTATTAATTCAGTCATATGGCATCTTCGCAATTGCATACGGGACTGCGTGGTTCATGCGGGTGCCTTTCAAAATAGCAGCGCCCTGTGCAATGATTGGCACATCCAACTTCTTTGAGCTCGCTGTAGCAGTTGCCATTAGCCTCTTTGGCCTTAATTCAGGGGCAGCTCTGGCAACCGTGGTTGGCGTACTGGTAGAGGTTCCGGTCATGCTGTCGCTGGTCGTGTTTGCAAACCGAACTCAGGGCCTGTTTCCACGCAGATAACTGGGATTTTATTATAGTTTTGAAAGGAGGAACCATGCGGGAACATAAAGAGTGCTATGGCACGATGTTTCATGACAGCCTGCATCTAGTCAACAATGAGAAAATGAAGGGTAAAGTCTTTGACTTCGAGCAGGATTCGCTGGGGTTGGGGATATCTGACCGTAAAGTGACTGTAAAAATGGGAGAATGGGATGATTGCATGGAGTGTGAAGAGTTTGAACACTGTTACAAATTGTGCACCGCTAAATTGCTGTTAGAATCTGCCATACGCTAACACCATTGTTGCGGGCAATGTTGCGCATGTGGCTGGGGCCAGTTTTCATTGAGTGTGTTGGCTTTCACATGTGTAATGGAGGATTTAGCATACTTGCCCACGGCAGCTTGTGGCGAGAGAGTTACCATGCCCTATGGAGTACTTAAAGGGCGCTTTGACCCAAAAGATGACGCTTCGTAGGCTCATAACCTGAAGGTCGTAGACTAAGCCGAAGACGCAGTAATAGTCGGAAACAATAAATTCTTCGCAAACCCTATTCTCGGCCAAGAGCCGACATTCCGCCCTCAAAAAATTTAACCAAAAGCTGATCCGTAATGAAATTTAAAACATTAGGGTCCAACCAAAATGTTGATTGCCGTCAATGCTGGCTGCGCCCCAGCCCCCTATTCTTCAGCATATTGGAACTCACTGTCCATAAATTATGGAGAATATGCCGTGCAAGCATTATTGAAAAAGGCATGTAGTTCGCTTGTAAGCGGATCTATTTTACAGCGCATGGTACGGAGTTTCTTTTTTGCGGTATTGGTAGGTCATTTCCCCGCCTATGCAGCGGGTCCTGCGTTTGTGATCAGCATTGATGGGCCCATTGGTCCTGCCGTGGAAGAGCATGTTGCGCGAGGGTTCGAAGAAGCACGACTTCAGAACGCGAAATTGATCGTTTTGCGTATAGATACACCCGGTGGTTTGGTTAGTTCTACGCGGGGGATCATTAAAACCATTCTGGGGGCTAAAAGGCCAGTGATTGGATTTGTTGCTCCTTCAGGCGCACGGGCGGCAAGTGCTGGAGCCTATATTTTGTTGGCAAGCCATGTGGCAGTGATGGCGCCGGGCACTAATGTTGGCTCGGCAACGCCTGTGATGATGGGCGGCATGCCAACTGTCCCGAATGATTCCGATCAGCCGGAAGCTCCTTCCGGCCACCCTTCGCTTGAAGACAAGGTTATCAACGATGCCAAGGCATATATGAGGGCCTTGGCTGAAATGCGTGGAAGGCCGGCCACAGCCGCTGAGGAGTTTGTGAGCCAGGCCGCAAATTTGACAGCAAATGAGGCTCTGGCTCGTGGTTTGATTGATATGACGGCAATATCACTGCCTGAGGTGTTGCAAAAAATACAAGGCCGGAAAATTAAAGTAGGCGAGCAGACTATTACGATAAGCGCCGATGCTCTTGATACTGTGACATTTGAACTGTCTTGGCGCGACGAGTTGCTGGCTCTGATCACCAATCCCAATATTGCCTATATTTTACTGATAGCTGGAATTTATGGCTTGGTGATCGAAGGGTCTAATCCCGGTTTGATTGTCCCGGGTGTTGCAGGTGCTATTAGCCTGCTTTTGGGACTGTATGCCTTGCAGATGCTGCCTGTTAATTATGCAGGCCTCGCGCTCATGGGGCTTGGCGTTCTCTTGATGACAACTGAAGCATTTGTGCCCTCATTTGGTGCGCTCGGTGTAGGTGGTATCATCAGCTTTATCATTGGGTCCATCATGCTTATCGATAGTGATGTGCCCGAATTGCATATATCGCCCGTATTGATTGGCACTGTCGCGCTGACAACAGCAGGCCTCTTCTTTTTTGTGCTGGCTTTTGCGGTTAAGGCGTGGCGCCGCCCCGCGGCCAGCGGCAACGAGGCATTGATAGGTAGCTTGGCCCATGTGCGAAAATGGCAAGGCAATACAGGTCAAGTTATGGCACACGGCGAAATATGGAACGCGATAAGTGAAGCATCTTTTGAGCCTACTGACATTGTCACAATCAATGGGGTTGACGGCCTGACGTTAACCGTCGGGGCTAATGATAACCCTCACAAGACGGAGAATTGATATGGAGATATACACAGATTTTTTCTATTCCGCCTATATGTTGATCGTTTTTGGTATTTTCTTCGTCTTTTCCGCGATCAAGATTTTACGAGAATATCAGCGCGGCGTTATTTTTCTTTTGGGTCGTTTTTGGCGCGTAAAAGGGCCGGGTCTGGTTATCGTAATCCCGTTTATCCAAAAAATGGTCCGCGTTGACTTGCGCACCATGGTGATGGATGTGCCAGAACAGGACGTTATTTCCAGAGACAATGTGTCGGTCAAGGTGAATGCAGTAGTTTATTACCGTGTTGTGGATGCGCAGCGAGCAATCATTGAAGTTGAGAATTTTGAATATGCGACAAGCCAGTTGGCGCAGACAACATTGCGTTCGGTGCTTGGGCAACATGCGCTTGATGAAATGCTGGCCGATCGGGACAGGTTAAACGATGATATTCGGCAAATTTTAGATGATCAAACCGATGCCTGGGGCATCAAGGTGATGAATGTGGAGCTCAAGCACGTGGACCTTGACCCAAGTATGGTGAGAGCGATTGCCAAGGAAGCGGAGGCCGAACGCTTACGCCGAGCCAAAGTTATCTCAGCGCTGGGTGAAGCGCAGGCTGCGGACAATATACTTGAGGCTGCAAAAATATTACATGAACAGCCGGAGGCGATGCAGATACGTTATCTAACGGCACTGTCTGATGTTGTTGGGGAGAACTCGTCGACGATTGTTTTCCCTTTGCCGCTTGACCTACTCGATATTGCAAGGGGGCACTCTTCGAAAGAGTGAGCGCTTGTTTTTATCGTTGGTTACCGTGTAGCGAAAATTAAAGTTTGTTTAGAGGGGTTTTAAGAT
The DNA here is from genome assembly GCA_021773635.1 of Gammaproteobacteria bacterium. Taxonomy (GTDB): domain Bacteria; phylum Pseudomonadota; class Gammaproteobacteria; order HK1; family HK1; genus JAJFJV01. Next base: position 13,975 of record JAJFJV010000037.1, read on the forward strand.
AACAAACGCCGTTGTCTTCAGGGCTAGGCATGTTACCGGCGCGCATGTTTATTTGAACTGATGGCAAAATCAGCCGGGGCATATCAAGCGTTGCGTCGCGCTTGGTTCGCATGGCCGAGAACGCCTCTGCTGTCACGCCTTCATGGATATGGATGTTGTTGCGTTTTTCATTTGCGACCGTGGTTTCCCAAGCATATATGTCTCTGTCCGGTGCTTTATAGTCATGACACATAAATAATCGAGTGTTGTCCGGAAGAGCGAAGATTTTTTGTATTGATTTATAGAGTTGCAGGGTATCGCCGCCCGGAAAATCACAGCGTGCGGTGCCATAATCAGGCATGAAAAGTGTATCGCCAACGAATCCGGCGTCACCAATAATATATGTTAAGCAAGCGGGCGTATGCCCTGGCGTGTGAATGGCGCGGGCAGGGATATTGCCAATGGCAAAACTATCGCCGTCGTCGAAAAGTTGATCAAACTGGCTACCGTCGGCTTTAAAATCTTTTCCAACGTTGAACAGCTTGCCAAAGGTTTCTTGAACAATTGTAATATGTTTACCGATCGCTGTTTTGCCGCCGAGCGCTTTGTGAAGGTACGGTGCAGCGGTTAGATGATCTGCATGAACATGAGTTTCGAGAATCCACTCAACATCTATTTTTTCTGCTTTCACGAATGCTATTATCGCGTCAGCGCTGTTGGTGCTGGTTCGCCCTGAGTTTGCTGCGAAGTTAAGGACTGAATCGATGATGGCGCATTTGTTTGATTCTGGGTCGGCCACAACATAACTGACGGTGTAGGTATCTTCGTCAAAAAATGCTTTCACTACTGGTTTCAACGATATTCTCCTTTACCGGACCTACGAAAGAAGGCTGTAGTATTTTGCCAATATACACAATCAGTATTGAATGAAATTGACGGCGGTCAAAGAACACCTGGCAGGTCAGGCATACGGTAGCTTGCTAGGAAAACTTCTATCAATTGGAGACTATAACAATGACCAACTTCACACCCGTATCGGCAATGATTGGTGGCAGTTTGATTGGCGTCTCTGCGGTTCTTCTCATGCTGGTAAATGGTCGTATTGCCGGTGTCAGTGGTATTGTGGGTAGCTTGTTAGACAAAATGCCAATTCGAGAATATGTCAGCGATAACGCCTGGAAAATGGCTTTTCTTTTCGGGCTGATTATTGCGCCTCTGGTTTATTTTTATATCAGTGCTAGGCCACTTGACATTTCATTTCCACACCGGCTGGAATTGATGATAGCAGGTGGGTTTTTAGTGGGATTTGGCTCGAGGTTGGGAGGCGGTTGTACCAGCGGGCACGGCGTGTGTGGTATTGCTCGGCTGTCGAAGCGGTCCGTCGTGGCGACAGCAACCTTCATGCTTGCTGCGGTCGTGACTGTATATCTGGTCAATGTTTGGGGGATAGTCCGATGAAAGTGGCATTTGCATTTGTGTCTGGCCTCATTTTTAGTTTGGGCCTCGTGATCTCGCAGATGATAAATCCTGCCAAGGTTATTGGTTTTTTGGATGTTAGCGGCGAGTGGGACCCAAGCCTGTTGTTGGTTATGGGCTCGGCTCTTGTCGTTACAATGGCGGGATACAAACTCGTATTTGGTCGGCAGCAACCAATGTTGGATGAAGGCTTCCATCTCCCTGTTAATCGAGTTGTGGACCACCGTTTGCTTGTAGGCGCAGCTCTGTTTGGCGTTGGCTGGGGACTTGCCGGGTTTTGTCCAGGCCCAGCCTTATCATCGCTTGTACTCGGTGATATGCAAACGGTGTCGTTCATTGCTGCAATGATGGTGGGCATGATCACAAAGAAAGTAACGTTCAATTAACAAATCTTATTGTTGCAAATTGTTTTGCAATTGACTGCAGTCAAAGCGCCAGGCGTCTGCTGTGCGACTATGGGAAAAGTATATTTCATAGGAGACAGCTAATGCCCAGACTTTGTAAAACCTCTCTCATGCTTGTTTTGCCATTGTTGGTGGCAGCATGCAGTACAGGTGTTGATTGTGATGTCGTTGCCTATCATACGCTTGGGGTGCCGCAGGGCGAACAGGTGCGTATCGTCCATCAGGATCCAGCCATAACTGGCACGCCGGAATTCAATTATTTTGCCGCGCAAATTCAAACCCGATTAGAGCAAACTGGATACACGCGCGCGGACAGCAGCGGGTCAGATTTGACTTTTGCAATCAAGTATGACTTCGGCGAAGGCCCAGAGAGAACTGTGCGGCTGCCAAAGTGTCATACGCAATATCGGTTTCTTTATGAAGATTATGGATCACCTTATTATCGTGGCCTTGAATGTTACGACAATACAATAGAGCTCCAATCAAGCTAT
>JAJFJV010000038.1 GCA_021773635.1 Gammaproteobacteria bacterium
GGGATGCCAGAAATGGCGCATGTACTCACCCAGGGGGGTATCCGGGCCACACTCACTCAGCAGGGTGCCCGGTTCCGGAATAACTGAACTGTAATAACCACCATAAGGAATCAGCTTGGGACGCCCGGCGGTTTTCTCTGCTTTAGTTGCACTCATCAAACACTCTCCAAAGAATAGCAGGTTGAAATAAGGGAATTGAGCCCCTTCCATCTCCGCATATGCAAGGTGGAGCAGGCCGCGAATGCGAGACTCTCTCATTTACAGAAGCAGCTGTCCAATTAAATTTGGAGAAATAAACACTTATAAAACATGGGGTTATTGGTGTTTCTTGCGAATAAACGACTACGCAGAAAACGCGAGCTAATGCCCTAAGGCATTGTTGGAATTCACAAAAGCCATTGCCGGATAGAGCGGAAAAGATGGGACGAGCGGTGGCGCATTGAGAACGGCTACCTGCGCAGCCGCACAAAAAAAAGGGGGCGCATAAAGCGCCCCCAAAACTACACTGAGTTTTTAGCTAAACAGAGACTAATCGTAGCTCTTCTCAAGCTCTGCATACTTCTCGTTGATGAAGGCCACCCGATCAGCACCCTTGAGACCACTATCAAGACTTTCCGTGTTCAGGGCAATAATCTTGTCAGCGATATCACGACGACGGGCAACCTCGTCCGGCAGGTTTTTCGCGCCCGGGATCATCAGGATGTTGCCCTGACAGTAGACACTCGGGGTCGGATCTTTCTTGAACCACTCATTGAAGGCAGATGCCGAAGCGTTGGGGTTGTCACCACTCAACGCATCACGCAGCAGCTTGCGGAACATGTAGACACCACCGTCCGCCTTCATCGGGTTCTCCAGGGAGTGCACCGCGATAGGACGCTGCGAGATGATCGCCTCGTAATCGCCCGGTGCCCACTGTGCGTCCTTGTAGGACTCACGGCTCCGGTGATCCGGCTGCGGCACCGGGAACGGAACTCTCTCTCCATCCGAACCCGCCTTTGCATCCCAGTACTTCTGCAGTTCCGGACGACGACGGGAAACCTGGCCGTCGAGGAAGTCGATGGTCTCGAAACCGATGAGATGCTTGAGCGCCACACCGATACCACGCGGGTCGATGCCCGGGCCAATCACCCGCCAGCCAATCATCTTGCTCGCGGTGTCGTTAACCGGCACCGTCCAGCGAATCATGTGCAAGCGGCTAAACACCTTGCGCGCCTCACCCGTCTCAAAGAGATAGGAGTGGAAGCTGATATCCGGCAGCATCTGCTGATTGATACGGATGAAGATCTTGCCGTCATCAATGCGTCGTGAGGAGGTCCAGGCCATGGAACGACCTTCGTTAACCGGGTAAAACTGCAGGTCAGGACGCACCAGATAGGGAGCCGCACCGGCCTCACCAAAGGTAGTGGACTGTTCATGTCCCGGCACTACAGCGGTGGTGTGCAGTGGAATGTGATGGTACTGATCAGCAGAGTTATCCTGCACCTGCAACCAGTTACAATCCTGATAGTTACTGAAGGCTACCAGCTCGTCACCATCAGCGACGGTGAAGCCGTCTTCCCATTCGGGGAAAGCAGGCTCTTCTTCCGGCGGGCCCATATAGGCAAACACCAAGCCACTACGCTCAAAGGCCTTGTAGGCGGGCTGCCAGACACCAGCGGCAAATTTCTCACCTTCGGCTTCTTCACCCTTGGCGGCGGGAACCTCGAGGCACTTGCCATCTACATCGAATACCCAACCGTGATAGCAGCACATGATGCCCTGCTCTTTTACCAGGCCGTATTCCAGTGAGGCACCACGGTGACAGCAATGGGCGTGGAGTACGCCAACATTACCACTCAGGTCGCGGAAGGCCACCAGCTCTTCACCGAAGAGCTCGACGTAACGCGGGGTATCGGTCAGCTCTTCCGACAAACACACCGGCTGCCAGAAGCGGCGCATATAATCGCCCAGCGGGGTGCCAGGACCGGACTCGGTCAACAACGGCTCGGTATCCGGAATAACGGAGCTGTAATAGCCGCCATAAGGAATCAGCTTGGGACGCCCGGCGGTAAGATCTGCTTTATTTACACTCATCGTTTCACTTCTCCATACATGAGCAAATTTATTGGATAGTAATCCAGGAAGCAGGCCCTGATGCGCGTTCTTCCACGTCGACTCCAGATGTGGTGCGCTGACCTGAAGCGCGACTCTCGCACCGGGCCAAAATTCTGTCCAATTCATTTATTACATGTGATTTATTGCGTAAAAGAATAATCACCCTATGATCGTAGGGATATTAAGGCTTCAACTCTTATTTATGCCGGAGGCAGGAGAAACACTACTGGCCGAAAACGAGGAAAAAACCAGAGCACCACCAAGCAAAGGCAATCTAGGGCGCAGATATGCACGCCAAGTATGCCTGCTCCAGACTACCGCCAAATTGTTGCCGGCACGCCTCAGGGGTACCAACGAAACGGAGCCGCCCGCCATGGAGGATTCCCATGCGATCACAAAGGGACTCGACATCCGTGAGCAGATGAGTGCTAAAGAATACGGTTCGCTTGCGGGCACGCAATTCCTCAAGAAAACGTTTTACGAGGATTCGCGCCTTGGGATCGAGCCCCGACATGGGCTCATCAAGGATATAAAGCTCCTTGTTACTCAGAAAACAGGCGATGAGACCGAGCTTCTGGGCCATGCCCTTGGAATACTGCCGCACCGGCCGGGCCAGGGCGGCCACCTCCAGATCCAGACTGGCACACAGGGCCTCCAAGGTGGCGGTATCTGCCCCGCTCCCGTGTAAACGCGCCGAGTACCGCAGAAAGTCCCTACCGGTCAGGTAGTAGGGTGGCAGGAAACGCTCGGGCAGATAAGCCAGACGACGCCTCGCCGCAATCAGGCGGTGAGAGACACCAAAAACCTCGATCTTCCCGCTATCCATCTCAGAGAAATCCAGCAGGCCTTTCAGGCTGGTAGTCTTTCCAGCACCGTTGACTCCCACCAACCCAAAAAACTCACCCTGGGTTACGGAAAATGAGAGGTCCTTCAGCACCGGGGTGCGCCCAAAGCACTTGTCCACCCCGGTGAAGGAAATGGCAGGAACAACATCCGATGATGACACTTCGGTCATCATCAACAGGTCCTTGAGGCGAGAACAACTCTGCGAGATATAAGGGTAAAGGTGCTAGTAGAGGTGGATACCATTGCAGTCCTGATCATCCGCTGCCACATTCCAGATAAACGGTGCCGCTGCGGTAATACACGTGGCCAACATGCCGCCCCAGTTGTTGGCATTGGCAAAGATAACCGGTGCTGCCAGTGCTCCCCGAATCACGCCGGTTAGTGGTACACCGTCATCCAGTTTGATATCCAGTTCAAGCATGATGCTCACGGGGACACCCCGCCCGATCACCAGATTAAGACGCACCGGATTGGTACCCTGATAATCTGAAGTACGACCAATGGTCACGACATTGTTGAAGGCATTGAGAGGAGCCAGGTTATTGGTGGTACTGGGCTCCACCGCGGCACTGCCTAGATAGGCGCCCTGTATGAACCCGGCCTTGGAAAGCTGTTCCCACAGGGCATTGGCCTCATCATAGACATTGGCACCTGCCACGTTATCCAGACGGCCATTGTTATTACCGCCGCCGGTAACGGCCACACCAATAGCCGCACCCGCCGGCACAGCCCCCCAGTCACCAGGGACATTGCGGTAGCGATCAACAAACCCGAAATAGGCTGCCTGGATATGGCTGCTCATGTCTGCCAGGTTGCGAACCTTGGCACTGTTAATCATCTCCTGGCCTTTCAGGATGGCACCCAGCAACAGGCCGATAATCACCAGCACGATGGCGATTTCCACCAGCGAGAATCCAGCCTCACGCCGCCGCAGACCCCTCTCCATTGCAACTCCTTGCAGTATTCATCCAGAACCAAAAAAAACATTCTGTTCACGGAATAGTATATAGCACGGATATTTTGACAAAGGGTGCCGATAAAAAAAAGCCCGGCACAAGCCGGGCTTTGAATTACCTTGGCAGGAGGTACTACAGTTCTAATATAGAAAGACCGAGTTACAATCTTGGTCATCCGCAGCAACGTTCCAGATAAAGGGGGCTGCGGCCGTCACACACGTGGCGGTGGTGGCGCCCCAGTTGTTGGCCCCCGCAAAAATCGTAGCTGCAGCCAGCGAACTCCGTAGCACGCCGGTGATGGGTATACCATCGTCCAGTTTGGTATCCAGCTCCAGCTGGATGTTCACTGGCACCCCGCGCCCGAGTACCAGTAGCAGGCGCACCGGAGCCGTTCCCATGTAGTCGGGAGTACGACCAATGACTACCACGTTATTAAAGGCATTAAGTGGCGACAGGTTATTAGTTGTGGTGGGCTCTGTAGCGGCTGTTCCCGCATAAGCACCCTGAATAAATCCCGCCTTGGAAAGTTGTTCCCACATCGCATTTGCCTCGTCATAGACATTGGCACCCGCGACATTATCCAAACGTCCATTGTTATTGCCACCACCCGTAATCGCCACACCGATAGCGGCCGTTGCGGGAGCCGCAGCCCAGTCACCGGGTACCCGGCGATAGCGGTCAATGAAACCAAAATAGGCCGCCTGGATACCGGCATTCATATCGGCAAGGTTGCGCACCCGGGCACTGTTGATCAGCTCTTGCCCCTTGAGTATGCCGCCGAGCAACAGGCCAATGATTACCAGCACGATGGCAATCTCGACCAGAGTAAATCCGCTTTGCTTTTTGTTCATCATTACTTCCTCCGGGGAAACTGATTGGTTTAGTGCTTCCCTCTTGGGAAACTATCAAGCAATATCAATGCCAACCTTTGTCGCTGCCCAGGAACTGATACGCTACCGGCCGACCCCACCCTCCCGGCACTTGCCGCCGTCCAGCCCACTGTCTAGACTCAGCAACGTTTTAAACGGAGTGCCTAATAGCCGAAATTCGGAGCATACGGAAAGTTACACTGGATTCCCGCATCGGCGGATATAAGCGTAGTGGTGCCTTTGAAGGCCCCCGCGTTCCGCCCAGACCCTCGTACACGTTGGGAATTAGCTGGAAACCCGATCATTCGTGGCCGCGCACGCGCGGCTGCGTGACAGCAACACAGGGGGCCAGGGAATAGCGGTACAACAGGGATGTCCGGGCACCATATTCTACGGAAACAACGGAGCTTCCGGATACTTGCCCTGTATAGTTTTAAGAGGCGCCCAAGAACCAACAACAACGGAATGCCCATGCTGAAGACTCTCAAGCCCTACCGCGCTCAGATAGCCGTCGTACTGGGTGTATTTATACTTTTCATGGCCAACGCCATCGGCTCCTTCCAGTTCTTCCTGGATTTTGGACCCGGCGCCTCCAGCCTGCGGGCAACCGCGGGCAGCCAGGAGTTCTATGTTCTTCTGGTTCTGGGCATCACCCTCTCCTTTCTGCTTCCGGTACTTAGCCCCATTAAGGCATCGATCTGCACCCTGATTGCCACCGTGCCGGTGTTCTATATGGGCGTCTCGCCGGCAGCCGCACGTTCGCTGGTGCCAATGGAATATTCCCTGCTCACCATCCTGATCCTGTTCGGGGTCAACGTGCTCGCAAGCTGGTTCAGAGAAAATCATAAAAAACAAGAGCTTCTTGGCGTTTTTGGGCAGTATGTCCCACCCGAGCTGGTGGCTATTATCAATCAGGGTACGGAACGCCCCAACCTTGAAGGTGAAGCTCGTGAAATGACCGTGATGTTCTGCGATGTGCATAACTTCACCAGCATCTCCGAGGGGCTGGGCCCGCGCCAGCTCACGGCACTCCTGAATGCCCTGCTCACCCCCATGACGCGTATCGTCTACAAGCATGGGGGCACCATCGACAAGTACATTGGGGATGCGCTCATGGCCTTTTGGGGTGCGCCACTCGAGAACCCGCAACACGCCAGAAACGCCCTCCTCGCCGCCCTGGAGATTCAGCAAACGGTGCGCGAACTCGCCTCCACCTTCCGCAGCCGTGGATGGCCAGAAATCACCCTTGGAGTGGGACTAAATTCCGGCGTCATGAATGTAGGCAACATGGGCTCTGAATACCGTATGGCCTATACGGTGATTGGCGATGCCGTGAACCTCGCATCGCGTCTCCAGGACCTGACACGCGTCTACCATAGCGGCATTATCGTGGGTCAGACGACCCAGTTAGCGGTACCGGAAATGCTCTATAGAGAGCTCGATTTGGTGCAGGTTAAGGGCAAAAAGGTGCTTACGCGCATTTACGAACCCTGTGGTCCGGCAGACAGTATGAGCGAAGCCGTTCAGAAAGCAGTGAAGCAGCATAATCAGGCCCTGAGTCACTACTTCCAGCGTGAATGGGACACGGCGGAATCCTTGTTTCAGACACTCGAGCCGATGCCCGCTACCGACAAGCAAAAGGGTCTTTATCTGGAGCGAATCAAAGCATATCGGCTCAATCCACCGCCACCGGAATGGGAAGGGGAAACGCGCTACCTGGAGAAATAACGGTAAAAAACTGCCGAAAAGTCAACGTACTGTCGACTTTTCGACACTTTTTACTTGCAGTTCTTCGAGCTTTCTTTCGAGAAAACGTAATTCATGGGGGTCCTGTATCGCCCCCTCTGCTATCAAACCGCCAATCAGCAGGCGCGCACTTTCCAGCTCACCCATATCCTCCAGCACGACAATGCTCATATCCCGCGCCCAGAAAGGCACCGATGGCCCCGTGGCCCGCGCCGTGATGGCCTGCGCATAGCGCAGGGCAAGCGGCATATCCTTTAACTGGTGTTTGGCGACGATGACGGCATGGGCCAGCCAACGCCAGCGGCGATTGGGATCGTCCAGGAACTGGCGATACACAAAATCCAGCATCCGTCGTTTCTTAAGCTCCACGGTCACCGTTCCATAGAGGCGACTTGCCGCCAGCAACGGATATTGGCCACGGGGGTCAAGTGCCAGTATGCGACCGAGCCAGGCCTCTACCCGGGCGTAATCGAGGCGGGAAAAGGGCAGGCTGATACCGGGTTGATTGTCGAAGGCCTGTAGCCACAGCATTAAAAACTTTGCCAACACAATAGAGTCGCCGAGGCTGGCCATACGCAAAACACGTACTGAGGGCGGAGGGGAAAGATCCTCTGCCCTTGCCTTGGGATCGGGAGCGGCGGCATGCCAGGACAACTGGGCGACAAGAGAGCCGAGCAGTATCAGCACAACGGGCCAGGGCACAAAGTCCAACCGGCGCTCCCGGGTGGCGCCGGACAAAAAGGCAGCACCCAAAGGCGCCAGCCATGCCCGCAGCATTAACAAGATCCGTCGGCTATTGCTCTGCTTTCCCGGGCCCATACCGAATTACAGGTTCTTGCGATAAAGGTCGAACAGCCCTGCCGCCGCGATCAGGCTGAGATAGATGGCTGTCTGACCCAGGATCGGGAGCAGATCGGACCACTGGCCAGCCCCGTAAATCAGCCATTCCGAGGCAGTAAAACGATCCAGATCGGGTAACACATAGGCGATCGCCTGCAACACCCCGTTGATCACCATTTGCGACACGGATTGATCCTGTAGCAGGGGCTCCTGTCCGATAAGCCGGAATGCGGCCATACTGCGCGACAGCAAATAGAAGGCCATCACCGCACTCAGGCCCAGGGTGACCTGATTGAAGGTAAAGAGGCAGAGTACGCTGAAGGCCGTGACCAGCAGTAGTTCACAGGCGAGCGAAATCCCCCACAGCAGGGCATCCCCCGGGGGCACATATAAACTGAGGCACAGGGTACAGAGAATCGCCACGGCCAATGCCAGGGTCGAATATCCCGTCAGCTTTGCAAAGAACCAGGTGGCCCGGGTGATGGGCAGGGAGAGCACCAGTTCCAGCCCCTTGTCATTAAATTCCCTGACCAGACTGGTGAGCACAAAGAGGCTTATCATGAAGACTGTGGCGGCGCGTAACAGAGCACCCAGAAAGCCGCTCTGGAATTGCCGACTCTCGGTGATAGCATAGGCGCCGATAAACTCCGCCAGCCCCAAGCCAGCCAGAAGCAACACCACCACCAGCCACAGCAGGCGGTTACGGATCGCTTCCAGCAGAGTGTAATAGGCAATGCTGACCAGGGGATGTTGCATGCGGGTGATCTTTAAATTCCTGGAAACCTGTTGGATTTAGGCGCTCGTAACGAGGGGAAGCCAGATTGAGACAGATTTATTGGTCGTTTGAGGATAATAGTCGTTCTATTAGAGGCTTACGCGTCCTGCTCACGCCTTATACCCTACATCCCTGTATATAACAAAAAGGACCGGGAAATATGGCCAATATAGCTTTTCCGCACGACTACATGGATGTAGGAGGTAGGGCGACGCAGGATGCTAAAGCCGAGTAGAGCAGTCCTAAGTCCAACAGGCTCCTTTAGAAAGCTTTACTATACCCCAATGCCCTCCGAGCCTAGCACCGCCAGCAGACTGATTGCCTCTGCCATCCGCAACGAATACCGGCTGCTGGCCCTGATGCTCATGCTGCTGCATTCAGCCGTATGGTGGGACTTTGGTGGTTACCTGTCACGCTCCCTGTTACTCGCCCATCTTGGCCTGTTCCTTATCTGGCAGCCGGTCTGGCGACGCGATCAACGCCTTGAGTGGCAAGGCAGCCTGAATCTCATTTTACCCACCCTCGCCTTTATTTACTGGCTGAACTGGCCACTGGTGACCTTCTGGGTATTACTGCTCACCGGCATCGTCGGCGGCCGCGTTACGGCCGCGCGAGCAGAGCGTAACGCCTACATGATTGCCCTGATATTTCTCGTCTCGGAGTTATTGATCGGCTGCCTGCCACCGATGTTTTCTATTTACTCCCTGGCCACTGAAGTGCAGGTTTTCTTTGGCTACGCCCTCTTTGTGCTGCCGCTCGGCCTGCTGGTCTTTCCCACTCGCGAACGGGGCCACGAACGTACCCGTGCGGTCGACTTCCTGTATGGATTGACGGTCTCCCTGCTGGCCGCGATTCTTGGGCTCGGTAGCCTGCTCAGCACCTACTCCACCGGTGCCCCCTATGCCACCGCCTTATTGCAGGCCATCGTCGCTATCAGCCTTTTTCTGCTGGCCATCAGCTGGCTGTGGGCACCTCAGGGGGGGTTCAGTGGTCTCGGACAGTTGTGGGAACGCTACCTGCTTAATATCGGCACCCCTTTCGAACAGTGGGCGGGGGGGGTGGCCCGGCTGGCCGACCAGCAGCAGAGCCCGCGCGAATTCCTGCCCTCCGCAATGCAGCAATTTATTGATCTACCCTGGGTGGCAGGTATTACCTGGAATGCCACCGGTTCCAAGGGGAGTCTCGGAACCGTGACCAGACACACCCTGAGAGTCCGCGATGGTGAGGTGCAGGGCGTCGTCTACGCCCATCGTCCGCTGGGAACGGCGCTATTGCTGCACGGCAAATTGCTGCTCAATCTACTCGGCCATTTTTATAGCGCCAAGGAACGGGAACGGGAACTGGCCCAGCAGGCGCATTTGCAGGCCATCTACGAAACCGGGGCACGGGTCACGCACGACATAAAAAATTTGCTCCAGTCCCTCAACACCCTGACCCTGGCCCTCCAGCAAAGCGGTGGCGAGCAGCGGGCGGATGCCCTGCGTCTACTGGAAAATCAGCTGCCCCATATCACCCAGCGCCTTCAGCTTGCCCTGGACAAACTACAGACCCCGGTGACCGAGCAAACCACTCAAATGCTGTTGAGTGAATGGTGGGAAAATCTGAAAACCCGAAATCTTGGCCGGAGGCTCCATTTCCACGAAACACTGACGGCAGACCCCCTCATCCCACTGGACTGCTTCGACAGTGTGGTGGAAAACCTGCTGGAAAATGCACGATTCAAGCGTCAGTCAGAACCAGCACTTTCGATTTACGTGGAGGTCACGGCCGACGCTGATCATCTGGAACTGAGCGTTCGCGATACCGGTGCAGGCATTTCAGCGGAAACTGCCGGCAATCTTTTCAAGGGCGCCCTACCCTCCGCCAGTGGTCTCGGTATCGGCCTCTATCAGGCGGCCCGACAGGCCGAGCAGGCTGGATTCAAGCTGAGGCTACGCGGCCGGAAAGCGGGCGATGTCTGCTTTGTGCTGGAGCGCGTCAGCCAAGGCCTTTAGTACAGGCAGGCGGAATCAGGGCAGCTTCCCCGCGGCCACCATCCGGCTCATCAGCACATTACCGGAAAGCCAGACCACCAGGTCGTCAAATTCACTGCCCACCTGCTGGCTAAAGCCCTTGAGAACTACAATGTTATCCCCGTCGGTATTCTCCAGCTCGTCCGCAGAGGTGGCCGGGGCCGCTCCATTTTTTCCCCGGGACAGCACCACGGCAGGAACATTGGTGGCAACGTTGTTTCCGCCGGCACTGTCGAGCACGGTGAGTGCTCCATTGGAACAGAGTTCAAAGGAAACCCCGATAGTGGCCGTTCCACAGGCCGTACCGTCGGTGTCATCGGCGAAGGCCGGGGTCACCCGGTAGGCGTAGTTATTGGCCCAGGCATCGCTTTGGCCCATACCCAGTTGTACCCACGGCAAGTTGCCCTCGTTGGTGACGCAGACGAGCGGGGCTCCCGTTCGGTCCTCCTGGCCATCGCCGACATTGGCCGCAGGAATGGTATTGCAGGGGGCCGCGGCACTCGCGCAATCGGGGCAGGCGATACGATTATTGGCCATGGAAAAACCGTACAAGGCCTCCTTCACCTCCTCCAGTTGGCTGCGGGTCTCGCTGACATTACGCAAATCCATCTGGGTGGCCAGGGGCACCAGCAAGGCTCCCAGCATCAGCGCGACTATGGCTATAACCACCGCCAGTTCGATGAGGGTAAAACCCTTCCCGGTATGTACTCGTAATTCAGGGTGCAATGATATGTACCTGGTCGTTAAAAGCATTGGTGCGGCGCAGGCGCACAAACTCGTCATCCCCCGCCGTGTCATTACCCACCAGAGGCTGCAGGGCATGATTGGGGTCGAATTCATAGTAACTGCCCAGTGTGCCGGTGACACGATTCTGCCCGGCAAGCTGCGCCCCCGCACTCACAACAATCGCCTGCACCGCATTACTCGCCGTTGTCCCCACCAGTGTCAGGCAATCAGTACCCGGCGCACAAGGCACGGGAGGCGGTGCCCCGCTCCCGTCTCCCACATGAATAGAGGAAGCTGCCACATAGAGTAGCTGGTGCCAATTATTGCTCACCAGCCACAGGGGTAATTCATCCGGGACGCCCAAATCAAACTGGATCTTCTTTCCCTCAATCTCGCCCCCGGTATCGGCATCATCCACCAAAGTACCTTGCCCGCATTGATTGCCTGACTGGGGCCCCGATACTGCAATATCGGTAATCCGCACCAGCACATTGGACGTAATCGGAAAGGGCGTGGTGTTGATCTTGAGATCGCGCTCACGATGCTTGTCCCACTTCGGGCGTTTAATCTTTACCCCGTCCGGGTCTCCGGAGTCGGCAGTAAAGACAAATTCAAATTTCCGGTTGATCTGGGTATTGGGTTCCCCCAGACAGGTGAGTAAACCCGGGTTTCCCGGCTGTCCCGCAAGCGCCGTTACATTGCAATTCACTTGCTCGATAGTCGTCCAGGTACACTGGGTGCTGGTACCGTTAAAGGTAATATCACCCACTTCCAGCTCCCCGAGGGTGACAGTACCGCTCACAGTGGTGTCCGCATTGTTGATATTCCACTTGGCCTTGAAGGTGGTGAAAAACTGTTCTCCCGGCCAGCTAAAAGGCAGCAGTCCTTCGCGAGTGCCCACGGCGCCGTTATAGACGGAAGCAACGGGCCCCGCGCCAAAGGGGCTCAACCAAGGATAAAGCTCACGATTATTCCATGTGTCATCAGGATCAACCGGATTCCAGGCCGCGGCTTCATTCCACGGGCTCCATTTCCCATCCCTGAAGGTCCGTAAGACCTGCCCGACCTCACCCAGAATACGCCGCTCAACCAGCGGCATAACATCGGTCTGGGCGATGGGCATTACCCGGTCATTAAAGGTATTACTCCGTACCGCATTGATGAAAACCAGATCGTCATTGGCATTTTCGCCCTCGAGATAATCATCATCGTTATTACTGGTGCGATTTTGCTGGGCCACAACGGGCGCTCCCGGGGCAATGATGGCTGCAACCATACCGGCTGCACCGTTCACGGAGATGAGCCCCAGGGTCTCGCTGTTAATCGGCTCCGCGCTGCCGTGGTCCCGGAAACTGCTGGAAAGCGCATACCAGAGGGTCTCACCACTGCCATCGAGAATATTGGCCATGCGCAAGGTCTTCCACGGTAGCCGCCCGATGTAACTGGGGCACTGAATGCCGGCAAACAACTCGGCGACACCATCATTGTCGGTATCGGGACAGGGCAGACTGCCGGGGCGATTGGCATCATTCACTGCCCGCCCGACAAGCGCCGCCTTGGCCTCGGCCAGCGCCCGCATGGTATGCGCCTCCGCAGCTACCTGATTGTCCGTGGAACGGTTGAGACCCTCGAGCAACAGGCCCGCCCCCACCAGCACCACGAGGGTCAGCAGGACCAGCAGGGCAGCACCTTGCTGGCGCTTGGGGGGTTTCTGCCTGGTATGTTCAGACCACACGGGAGAGGTGATTTCCGCCCCGCTTAGCGGGTGACTGTAGCCCCGGGAGGGCCACCGGGCTCCGCTGTCCGGGTGCCGGGATCCGAAGAATCCTTCGCCTTGCTGGCAAAGGCACGCTCGGCGTCTTCCGCGGGTTTGCGCTGGTAGGCATCCAGCAGACTGCCACTCACAATATCGATCTTCTGGCCGGGCTTCAGCCGTACGGTATCAGAGCCGTTGGGCAGCATAATACGCACGCTGCCGCCAGCGGCACGCTGGGTCTCAACCTGTATCCCCTCGCCCGAAGATTTACCGCCGGGGACGAAACTGCCGTTAATCCAGGTGCTGTGGTGTTTTTTGCCGCGCAGAACTATGCCATTGATGGTGACGGGCGGCGGCGCAGGGGGTGCCTCTGCGCTCTTCTTTTGAACCGGATCACCCAGGCGATAGGCATCGCGAAGCTCGTTCAGGGCATCGCGCTGCTCAACCGTAGAAAAAAGTCTTCCGGTAACCTGGGCCGGGACGTTGCTGGCAAGCACAAGAAAAACACAGGCGAAAATTAGCGCTAAGGCTCTCATCACGCCCCCTCCTGCGGCTGCCGGACAGTAAGCCACTGAAGTGCGCAAACGGCGCTGATGTTCTCGTGGGTCGGGGCCTGGATTATCCCTTCCTGCTTACGCCTGATCGCACAACGGTTGACACTGAAGTGACCCTTGGCCTGGCTGTGTATCTGCTGAAAAAGATTCAGCAAATCGTTCTCATGCAGCAGGCCGATTTGCAGATTCATCTCGCTGACAAAAACCTCGAAACGCCCCGATGGTATCGGGAATTCCGGGACGTGAGTATCCTGTGCATTGATGTCGTAGCGCAGCGAGGGCAGTTTTATGGTGCGCGCCGCGGCACCCAGGGCCTCCACCCAGTCCAGGCGGTGTTCCCCGCCTATCACGCCATCAGACTCGAGCACCTGGTAGCGGGGATAGAATTTTTCGATGAGCTTGCGCTCTTCATCAAGGGCAAGGAAGCGGGCTCGGGATGAGGCCAGCTTGCCCTGTTCCCGCTTGTGAATGTTCTCGGACTGCTGGTTGAAATAGTGTGCCCCGCTCACCAGCGCGCCACCCAATACCAGAGCAAGCCCAAGAAAGATGCTTGCACCGCGGATTACCGTCCAGTCAATTTCAGCTAATCTCATGGCTCGCCCGCACTACGATTCGGATAGAAAATTTTGCGCCTGTAGCCGCATCGACACGACCGGTCCGGCCCGTCATGCGTCCCTCGGAACTGGTATCCAGCGGCACTTCCATCAGCTTGGCAGATTCCACCACCGGATTTTTTTCCAGCACGGCAATAAAACGAGTGAGGGTCTTCAGCGCTTCACGATAATTGCCATCGAAGGGTTCAAGGCGCCCACTCACCCACGCCAGCTGATATAACTCTTCGCCCACCTCGGCACCGGCGCCCCCGGCATAGGGATTACTGGGCCGGGCAGATGCCTTCTCGGCACCCACCGGAGCTTTTGGATCAGTCGCTGTTTTCCAGTCAATGGCCTTGAGATAGAGGCCGGGAAAACGATCGAGTGCCCGGCTCAGCACCATCATCATTTGCTCCGGCGTACTACGATAACGCTTCAGGACCTCGGCCATTTCTACCGCAGTTTTTAATTGATAGGCATCGGCAGGCGCCTTGGGGAGAGTTTTCTGACCAAGGGCATAGCGCTCCTGGTAGAACAGGGCCTGTCGTGTGAAGGCCGCTGCTTCATCCCGGACCACAACACTATTGAAAAACTGAAAACCACTCCAGGCGATGCTACCGGCAAGCAACAGCACAGCCGCCGCTTTCATCCCGATACGCGCGCGGTGGAGGCGGATGTAGCGCGTCTCCTTGTCCGTACCGTAATAGTTGGGTGGCGCCTCGGTTGCGAGCAAACGGGCAAAAAGTGCATCTGCAAAGGGAGTCGCCAACTCTCCCTTCAGACCCACCTTGCTCGCCATATCAGCGACATCCACCAAATGATAGCGGGTTGCCACAGTATCAGCGGCCTGATGCCGAAGATCGCCAAGGATACGTCCGTGCCCCAGGAGAAAAACATCCAGCGGCGTATCCCGGGACAGCAACCGGAGACTGTTGAGATAGCGGCGGAGCTTCTCTACCTCACCGAGAATGTAGGAGGACACCTGGCTGGCATCGAGCTTGGGCATATAGGCCAGGCGGCTAATCTTCAAGTCCTTGCCTTCAAAGAAGGTCTGGCGCAGGCCGCCAGAACCCTGCAGGGTGACCAGCAGGGTATGGGTGGAACTGGCAGGAATGCGCTTGAGTAACGAGGCGCTGATCACGGGCAGCGAATAGATCCCCGCCAGCGGTACCTTGTAGCGTTCGATCTGGCCAACCCACGGGTCCAGTAACTCCTGACGGATAAGTGCGGTAAACAATACCCGGTCATCTCGCCGACCATCCGGCTCACGCCCCTGAAATACCGCATGTACGTAGCGGCACTCACGGAACAGGCGGTTCTGGCGAGTATTGATCAACGCCCGCCGGTCGCCTCCAAACACGTGAGGGATGGTCTCGTGGCGAAACTCCTCTTCCACCACGTCGACCAAAATGTAGATAGGTACCGGCGGAGCGCTCTCCAGATATTTTGAGAAACGTCCCAGCCCGGCTTCGTCGGGCCGGAAACTCAGGGTTTCCTGGGCACGCCCGTGCTGCCACTGGTGAACACAGAGGCGCCCGGCAGTGAGCACGCAGACACGGCGGTCGGCGACGCTAAATCTTGAGCTTGGCAACAAGGTCATAGATGGGTCCTAGAACCGAAACCATCACCCAGATGAGCAAGCCGCCCAGCAGAAAGGTCATAGCGGGTCCAATCATGGACTGAAGTTTTTCGATGGAATCACGCACATCGCGTTCGTAGAAATAGCTGATATTAAGCAGCGCCTTATCCAGCGCACCGGTATTTTCCCCCACTCGCAACATCCGTAGCACCAGGGGCGGAAACAATCCGGCGTATTCAAAGCTCGCACTGATGCTCGCACCATCTGAAATCTGTCGGCTGGCCCGACGTGTCGCCGCTGCAATGGCCTTGTTATCCACCAGGCCTTCGGTAATCCGCAGACACTCCAGCACGGTCACGCCCGATTCATAAAGCAGGGCAAAATAATTCGCAAAACGGGCCAGAATGATTTTTTTCTGCACCGGCCCGATCACCCATAGCTTGAGCTTGAGTTCGTCCACTGCATAGTCCACCGCGGGACTCAGGCGCCGCAGGGCAATAAAGCCGAAAAACGCGATGATCGGCGCCAGAATCACCACATACCAGTAAGCGACAAAGAAATTCGACACACTGATGAGTACGCGGGTATGCAAGGGCAGCGATTCCCCCATAGACTTGACGAACTGAACCAGCTGCGGCACCAGATAGGTCATCAGGAAAAACACCACCAGCAACACCACGGTTCCGACCAGGGCAGGGTACATCAGCAGTTTTTTTACATGCTCGGCCTGCTCGTCCTGCCACTTGAGGTTTTCCGTAATCTTGGCCAGCACCTCCGCCACCCGACCACTGAACTCGCCAGCACGCATGAGGTTAACGAAGACGGAATCAAACACCTTGGGATATTGAGACATTGCACCCGACAGCGATGTGCCTCCCTCGATCGACTCAATCATGCCTGCCACGATCTCTTTCAGACGGGCATCGTCCACGGAATCCCGCAGATCAGCCAACCCGTCCACCACCGGAACCCCCGCCGAAAGCAGTTGCTCCAGATGGAAGCAGAAGGTGATGAGATCGGCACGCTGAATCGCAACTCCGGTGGCACCACCGGAACGTGTCCGCACCTCTTTTGAATTGACTAAATCCAGCCCCATACGGGACAAACGCGACTCTAAATCAGCCGCATTCACCGCCTCCATACTGCCCACCGCGGTCTTGCCGCGATCATCCATGGCCTTGTACTGCATCATGGGCATAATGAAAAACCTAGGCGAGCCTTGAAGTCAGGTCTACTACCCGGGAAACCTCGTCCAGGCTGGTCACACCCTCGAGAACCCGCCGTATGCCATCCTCGGCAAGGGGCACGAAATCTTTGGCCAGCGCCGCCTTGATGAGCTCCCGTCCCGTTGCACGGTGTGCCACCAGTTCGTCGAGCTCACTGTCAAACTTCAACACTTCGATAAGTGCAAGCCGACCGCTGTAACCGTGATGATCACACTGGACACAGCCGTTGGCACGGTAGATGGGCACCACCTCCTCACCGATACCCATACCCAGGACCTGACGCATCATTTTTGGTGGTTCATAGGCTTCCTTGCAGTGCGCACAGAGCTTGCGCACCAGCCGTTGCCCAACGATGCCGATAATATTTCCCGCGATCACCTCCGACGGGACACCGGTATCCAGCAGGCGTGGAATAGCACCCAGGGCAGAGTTGGTATGCAGGGTGGAAAAGACCTGGTGTCCGGTCATGGCGGCGCGGAAGGCCATCTCGGCAGTCTCGCTATCGCGGATCTCACCCACCAGAATAATATCCGGGTCCTGGCGCATGAGGGTGCGTACGCCGTTGGCAAAATCAAGCTTCGCCGCCTCGTTGACCGAGGTCTGGCGAATCATCTCCATGGGATATTCCACCGGGTCTTCGAGGGTCATGATATTGACCGCCTCGGTATTGAGCTCGGTTAACATCGAATACAGGGTGGTGGTCTTACCGCTGCCGGTGGGGCCGGTTACCAGGATGATGCCCTCGGGGCGCGCCATCATGAGATTGAGGGTCTCAAAGGTTTCTGAGTGCAAGCCCAGCTTTTCCAGCGGCACGATTCCCTTCTGCCGATCCAGTACCCGGAGCACGATGTTCTCACCGTAGTTGGTGGGCAGGGTGGAAACGCGAAAATCAATGGGATGCCCGGAAACCGAAAGAGATATACGGCCGTCCTGTGGTGCCCGCATTTCAGCGATATTCAACGCCGCCATTACCTTGACGCGCACCGCAATGGCCGACCAGTAGTTACGGTGCAGGCTACGAATCTGACGCAGCACGCCATCAATACGATAGCGGATACGAAGAAAGTCATGTTCCGGCTCGAAATGGATATCCGAGGCGCCCCGCTTGACCGCATCTGACAGCAGCGCATTAACCAGACGCACCACTGGCTGACTGTATTCCTCGCTCTCCGCCTCCAAGCTAGCGTAATCGATCTCGCCGGTCTCGATCTCCTGGAGGATGCCGTCAATCGACATCTCATAGCCGTAAAACTGATCGATGTACTTGTCGATCTCGGTCTCGCCGGCAAGCAAGGGCAAGACATCCACATCTCCGCCCAGTAAAGCGCGCGCCTGATCCAGCGCGATAACATTAAAGGGGTCGGCCATAGCCAGGGTGAGGAGTTGTTTTTCCTCATCGAAGGTGATCGCCAGCATGTGGTGGCGACGGGCAACCTCCTTGGGGATGGATTGCACTACATCGCTGTCAACCACCACTCGCGCAAGGTCGACACTGTCGTAGCCAATCGCTCCACCCAGCACGTCACGAATAACCGCCTCGGTGGCAAAGCCAAGGTGCACCAGGATCTTGCCCAGATGCTCCTTGTTTTTCTTCTGTTCGGTAAGGGCAATGCGAACCTGATCTTCGCTGACAACCCCCTTGCCAACAAGCAACTCACCGATACGACGATGTCGTACCGGTGCTTCCATATGGATGGAAGGAGAAGAGTTGGTGTTCATCCGCTGCTCTTCGGTCCGCCCAGGGCGCGTATACGTTCCTGCACCCCCTCGCCTGGAACACTGGAGGAGCGGCCATCGGCAAGTTCCAGCGCCCGTCGATAGTATTTCAACGCAGATTCCCGCTGGCCCAGGTGGTCCAGACTGACCGCCAGATTAAAGGCGAAATCCGGGTTCTCGTTGGCACGCCGATAGGCCTCAAAGTAAGCACCCTGAGCCTCCGCCCAACGGGCCTGGGCAGCGAAAAGATTTCCAAGGGTAAAATGCAGGTGGGTGGAATCAGGCTCACGATCCAGCAATTGTTTGATTCTGCTCTCTCCCGCCACCGGATCCAGCTTCCGATTCATACCCATCAGCGCCGTCTGGGCAACACTGTCATGGGGATTTCGGCTCAGTAGTTCCAGGTAGATGCGCCCGGCCTTTTCATCTTCACCATCCCCGAGCGCAATAGCCGCCATGCCAAGCAGGGCATCCCGATTGGCCGGTTCGCGCTTGAGGACTTTTTGGTAAGCACTGCGTGCAGCCGCATGATCACCCTCACCATAAGCCGTATAGGCTGCTGTAAGCAGGGGATGAATACGATCCGGTGCCCGACGCCGGGTAATGCGGATACCCGGTGATGGAGGCAAAGTGGCCGGGGTAGCCGCGACCGCCAGGGCCGCCTCGAACTGTTCATCGCTGAGCGCGGGGGCCGCAGCTGTAGTCGCCGTACTGGTTGCCGGTCCGGCAGTGGCTTTCGCCTCACGACCGGGCGAGAGATCACCCCGGGCCGGAGGCTCAACCGCCATCACAGCCGCTTCCACTGGCGCGGCAACGGGAGCCGGTGCCATCATCGCAACCGATGGCTGAGGTGCCGGCGTAGCAATCGGGGCAGTGGCTCGGGGCGGTAACGGTCTTGGAGAGAAAGAGGAAGCCGGTTTGAGAGATGACCAGAGATAATAACTACCACCTCCCAGTCCGAAGAGCAGTAGCAGCCCAAGGCCATACCAAAGGCCACGGCCCTGGCCTTCCGACGCCGGCGACTTTGCGGTAAATACCGCCTGCGCAGTGCTCTGGGAATCTTTCCACACGCGTTTGCGCGGGCTGGTTTCAGTATCTTCGCCGGCGGACGATTCAGGCCCTGGCTGCGGCTCTGAATCCCCGACGTCATCCAGAATGGTGGTCGGAGCGGTCATTTGCCCGGTACCGTCAAAATAGTCGTTCACCGAGCGCCGGGCGGCGCGCGCAGAGGGTAAGGTTGCGGAAGTATCCTCCAGCGGAACATTGTGCTCGCCAGAGAAGGAGAGCGTCCCGTCCTGCTCCTCATCCAGGGAAGGCAACCCCCGATCCGCACGTGCCTCCGCTATCTCTTCCTCCAGTTCCAGACTGAGGGAATCCGACAGCTCCCGCTCGGCGGTTTCCGGATCTTGCTCAAACTCGTTCTCCAGAGAAGCTTCTTCGCCTGCCGACGCATCCTCACTCGCCACGGCTTCCCCGGCACCTGTAGCCTCCAGGGGATCGAGGCTAAGCTCCTGGCTGGTATCACTCTCGGTCCCATCAGGCTTTTTTCCGCCGCCGGCTTCCCTCGCCTTTTCCGCCTTTTTCAAGGCGTCCATCAGCAGGCTCATTTGGATTGCCCCTGGGGAAGGCCCGTCTGTGGCTTGGCCGATTTCAGATTTTCAGGCAGGAAGCGCTGGAAGTTGGCGAGATCTCCGGAAACGCTGGGACTGCGAATTACTGTAGGCCGCAAGAAGATCACCAACTCGGTTTTGGTGAAATCATTGTCACGGGATTTGAACAGTTCACCCGTGGGGCCTTCCTGCTCGGACAGAACTGGCAAGCCAGCCGTGTCCTTTCGTACCGAGTCCTGCATCAGCCCACCCAATACTGCAATCTGGTTGCTCTGAAGCCTCAACATAGACTCCATCTCACGCACCTGGATCACGGGAATACTATTGGGGATATCCCCCACCCCGGTCCTTAAATCCGGATTTGGGTCATCGACACTGCGATCAGAACGGGTAATGGTCGGTCGTACATTGATGACCACCTCATCGCTGGCACTGATCTGAGGCGTCACCGCCATCACCAGACCCACCGGCACCGTATGGGGTGTTGTGGTCGTGTTCTTGTCCGCTACACCATCCGTTATCACCGTTTCCGTCTCTACCGTGAAGAAAACCAGATTTTCCACCACCTTGAAAATCGCTGTCTGATTATTAAGCACCATGATCTTCGGGCTGGAGAGCACCCGGACATCACCAAACTCTTTGAGCAGGTTCACAGTCAGGGAAAAATCCTGATTCCCCCCCGGCTTGGCATTGTCAAATATTGCTGTGGCAAAGGCCGTTCCCGGGATAGTCGTGGGACCGAGGACTATACTGCTTGCAGCCCCTGCAAGGATGTCGAAATTGATACCCGATTGGTATGTATCGTTCAACTCCACCTCGACAATAGTGGCCTCCATCATGACCTGTCTACGTGCACTGCCCAGCACTTTATCCAGGTAATCCCGTACCTTGGCATGTTGACGCTCGGTAGCGGAGATGGCGATGATCCCTACCTCCGGATTGGGAATGATCAAACCTTCATTAACCCCACCCGAATCTTCACTGGTAAGCGGATTTACGGTCGCAGCCAGGATCTCCCGGAGACTATTCGTCAGGGTCTCCCAGAAATGGTTTTTAGAGCTACTACTCACCTCAGTGGCGGAGTTATTGTTACCTCCCCCGCCGCCACCGCCACTTTCGCTATCGCTACCGGTAGTCGCTATCTGGGTCGCCACACTCACAGTACCCTCGGTGTCCCGCGACATATTGACGTAGTCCACGGTGTAGGTCTTGAGATAGGGCCGATCCGGAGTAATGAGCAGGGCTTTATTCTGAATCCGGTAACGCAGATCGATAAGCCGGGAAAGGCGATCGAGGATCTGCGGCAGAGTCTGATCTATGGCGTTGAGGGTGACGTTACCGGTGATATCCGGGTGAATATCCACATCTCGCTTGGCATCCCGTGCCAGCGCAAACAGCAGCTCACGCACCGGTACGTTATCCACCACCACGGTGTAGGTTTCGGCTTTCGGGGTTGCCTTGGGCGCCGGTAAAATGGGGGCCCGCACCACCGGTTGCGGGATCACCGCAGCCGGGGCCGCATGGGTGGTGCCGATGTGGCCAGCAGAAGGCTGCCGGGGCTTCGGTGGGGGGGTTGTACAGGCAGACACCAGACTTGCGCCCAGCAATAGCACCAAGACTCGCCACCATCCAGACTGATTGCGCACCGCATTTCTCCCGAGAAATACTACAAAAGACCTTTCGGCCTCAATAATTTAACCCGCATATTGTTCCGTAAATATAACGGCTTATAACATAATCTTGCCTAACCGGTGTAGCTCATCATACCCCAGCGCCTAAGCATTTCAACCGAGGGTTTCAATATCCCGGACATTTCGGATGAAAGGCCGGTGTCGCTGCAGGCCATGGGGCAGCGCGGCCAAGGCGCGCCGCGCGAGCAGCATAGAGGGAAATTCGTTATACAAAACACCGAACCCGGGCAGTCCGTCAATCATGGTTTGGTAGACATAGATCTGCTCCAGATCGTTGCGCCGCTGCCAGCGCTCAAGAAATTCCTCCAGATGAGCACGCTGCGTCTGTTTGGTGACCAATAACTGGATGCTGTAGTGATTACCATCGGCAATTTGTAGCCAGGCTTTACTTGCCCGCAGGCGTTGATTTACCAGGTCATCCCCGGATACGACTTTTTTCGGCGGGGTCAAGGCCTCGGTGCTCACATCGGCAATGACCGGCGGCTTTGCCGGTACGGCCTCGGGTAACTGCTCCGAGATGACCGGAACCTGATGCTGCGCTATGGCCGGAGGCGCTATGGGCAATGAGATTTTCTCGGGCACGGAGGCGTGCCCGGGAGCAAGTGCCAGAGTCTTCTCTACCATTGCCGGAACCACAGGTGCCGGCTCTATACTAACCGCTGTCCCGGCCACATCTGCAACCACCGCCGGCGCGGTGGGCGGTACCTGCTCAGGTACGGATACCCGGGGTGGGGTAACTGGCGCTGCATGGGGCGCAGCACTCAAAGCCTTGGGCGCCAATGTATCGTCGGGCAAGAAAAATCCCCCCTGCCACAGCGTGATCCCGACACTAAGCAGGATAAGTATCAGGCCACTCGCCAGCGCAAACTCGGGCATCCGGCTACGTTTTGGAGACTTCCCGAATTCGGTATCGCGTATCGCCACCTGCACCTGCTTTACAGAGATATCGTGAATACCCGCCGCGAAGGCCGCAAGCAAACATTTATCCCCCAGGATATTGATCCGCCGAATCAGTCCCAGCGAGGCCCGCGCAATTTTCCGGCAGGCCCGTTTGCCAAAAAGCTCGGGGCCACGATAGCCGGCGGCGCGTAAACGGAAATTGAGATAGGCACGAATCTCCGGTTCGGTCAGCGGCGCCAGGGTAAAGCTGTGTACGATGCGTTCACGTAACTGGCGGATATTCTCTGCGTCGAGATTCTGTTCCAGCTCGGGCTGGCCAAAGAGCACGATCTGCAGCAATTTATCGTGCTGGGTCTCAAGATTACTAAGGAGGCGAATCTCCTCCAGGGTATCGAGGCGCATGCCTTGCGCCTCTTCAACAAAAACCACCACTTGCCGATTGGCCGCATGCCTTTCCAGCAATCCCTGTTGTAGCAGATGCATGACTTCCAGACGACTGGAATCAGCCGCCACGTCGAGCTTCAGTTCCAGGGCAATGGCATGCGGGATGGCTTCAGGCGAAATACTGGGATTGGCGAGATAGACGATCTCCACCTGCTCGGGGAGTCGTTCCTCCAGCATCCGCGAGAGCATGGTCTTGCCGCTGCCCACCTCGCCCACCACCTTGACGATGCCATCGCCATTGGTGACCGCGTAAATCAGCGCCTCCAGCACCTCGCCACGCGCACCGCCGGGGTAGAACAAACGCGTGTCTGGCGTGATCTTGAAGGGTGCCTGATTAAGTCCGAAGTGTTCGTAGTACATAGGCTTCAATGTTGATCCGCGCTATTGGACAGACGCTGCATGCGACTGTAAAGCGTGGTGCGATTAATTCCCAGCAATCGCGCCGCCTTGCTCAAGTTGCCACTACACATTTTCATCGCCGCATTAATATAGCGTTGCTCCCAGACACCCAATACCTCATCAAGGCAAAAACACCCGGCACGCATCTGCTGGCGGGTCAGATCGTCCACTGCCTCCTGGGTATCGGCAAAGAGATCGAGCTCCGCTTCCAGCTCCGTGAGCCCCACCTCGCGACCCGGATATCTCGCGCCAAGGCGAATAACAATATTGCGCAACTCGCGCACATTGCCCGGAAAGGTATAGCTTTCGAGACGCTGTTTGGCGGCCTCGTCGAGACCAAAGGGTGCCACCTTTTCTGCATACAGCTGGCGAAAATGCTCAAGTAACATGAGGGCATCATGTTCGCGCTCGCGCAGGGACGGCACCACCAGCGTCAACACACTCAGGCGATGGTAAAGATCCTGGCGGAAATTGCCCGCGCGGATCTCTTCCAGCAACTCGCGGTTAGTCGCCGTCACCACCCGCGCCCTGGTGGTACGGGGACGCGTTTCTCCCAGGCGATAGTATTCGCCATTTTCCAGCACACGCAGGAGTTTGGGTTGCAGCTCAA
The DNA here is from genome assembly GCA_021773635.1 of Gammaproteobacteria bacterium. Taxonomy (GTDB): domain Bacteria; phylum Pseudomonadota; class Gammaproteobacteria; order HK1; family HK1; genus JAJFJV01. The sequence continues at coordinate 23,943 of JAJFJV010000038.1, forward strand.
TGGGGAATTCACCGATTTCATCCAGAAACAGGGTGCCGGCACCGGCATCCTCAAAGAAACCCGCACGTGCGGTGGTGGCCCCGGTAAAGGCGCCACGGGCATGACCAAAGATCTGGGCCTCCAGCAATTCTGCACTGAAGGCGGCGCAGTTGATGGTAATAAGGGGTTCGCCGGATCGTCCACTGCGCCGGTGCAATTCCTCGACCACCAGCTCCTTGCCCGTGCCCGACTCGCCCTGGATTAACACGGGGAAAGGGGTATCTGCATATTGGACGATCTGGGCCTGCAAACCGGCCATCACCGCACTCTCGCCCATCAGGCGGTTGGCTGGCTCGGCGCGATCGACGTCTCTCCGTTCCGCATCCAGCATCATCAACTGGTGTTGCAGACGGGCGCGAAGCAAATCCGGTTCGCAAGGCTTGGGAATAAAATCCACTGCGCCCAGGGTCAGGGCATGGTGAATATTGGCGCGTTCACTCTGACCCGAGAGGACCAGAATCTTGGCCTCGGCGTTGGCCGCAAGGAGCTCACTGATAAGCGCAAAACCCTCATCGGGGGTATGCGGCTCCGGGGGTAAGCCGAGATCTACCAACGCCAGCAAGGGAGTGGAGTCGAGCTTTTCCAGCAGTTGATGGGTCTCCTGCCGGCTCGCTGCCTGATAAACACTGAAATCTGCTTTAAGGGCCCACGCGAGGGATTCGCAGATCAGCGGGTCATCGTCGATGAGCAACAGGGCCGGAAGGGCCTGGGGCTTTACCTTTTGTCCGCTGGAACTTGCCTGCATCTCTCGGCACCCGTTGCTGTCTGGTTTTCCGTCCCTCCTTTAAAAAGGGGGACGCCACCCTTTACTAATAGCGATAATACTCCGGCTTGAACGGTCCCTCCGGGGAGAGCCGCAGATATTCTGCCTGCTCACTGGTGAGGGTCGTGAGCTGTGCACCCAGTTTCCCGAGATGCAGCCTGGCTACTTTCTCATCGAGCTGCTTGGGCAGGACATAAACCTCAAGGCCGTATTTTTCCGTGTTCTGCCACAGCTCGATCTGGGCCAGCACCTGATTGGTGAAGGAATTGGACATCACAAAACTGGGATGTCCTGTCGCACAACCCAGGTTAATGAGACGCCCCTGGGCCAGCACGATGATTTTCTTGCCGTCCGGAAAAACCACGTGGTCCACCTGGGGCTTGATGTTGTCCCAGCTGTAGTCCTCCAGCGAGGCCACGTCGATCTCGGAATCGAAGTGACCAATATTGCAAACGATGGCATCGTTTTTCATTGCTGCCATGTGTTCATGGGTGATCACCCGCAGGTTGCCAGTGGCAGTGACGAAGATATCGCCTTTGGCGGCCGCCTCCTCCATGGTCACCACACGATAACCTTCCATCGCCGCCTGCAATGCGCAGATGGGATCAATTTCAGTCACCCAGACCATCGCTCCCAGGCCACGCAGGGACTGGGCACAGCCCTTGCCCACATCACCGTAACCCGCGACCACCGCAATTTTTCCGGCAATCATCACATCGGTGGCGCGTTTAAGCCCATCCACGAGCGACTCACGGCAGCCATAGAGATTGTCAAACTTGGACTTGGTAACCGAGTCGTTGACGTTGAAGGCGGGCACCTTGAGGCTGCCCTCGCGCATCATTTCATAGAGCCGGTGCACACCGGTGGTGGTCTCCTCGGACAGGCCACGCACATCCTCCAGCAGTTCCGGATATTTCTCATGCATGATCTGGGTCAAATCACCACCGTCGTCCAGAATCATGTTGGGATGCCAGCCGTCAGGGCCGTGGATAGTCTGCTCGATACACCACCAGAACTCCTCCTCACTCTCCCCCTTCCAGGCAAATACCGGAATACCCACGGCGGCCATGGCCGCGGCGGCCTGGTCTTGAGTGGAAAATATATTGCAGGAGGACCAGCGTAGCTCTGCACCGAGATCCACCAGGGTCTCCATCAGCACCGCCGTCTGGATGGTCATGTGCAGACAACCCGCGATACGCGCCCCGGCCAAAGGTTTCTGTCCCTGGTATTCCTCACGCAAGGCCATCAGCCCGGGCATTTCACCCTCGGCGATAGCCACCTCCTTACGACCCCATTCCGCCAGACCCGGATCGGCAATCTTGTAATCAGGCTCTGTTTTCAATTCTGCTTGGCTGCTCATGTCAGTTATTCCCTAAAAGCCCGCGGTGTCGCGCAGTGCCTCTGCCTTGTCAGTACGTTCCCAGGTGAAATCCGCTTCCTCACGACCGAAGTGGCCGTAAGCCGCGGTCTGGGCATAGATCGGCCGCAACAGATCCAGCATCTGGACGATGCCCCGCGGCTTGAGGTCAAAGTGCTCGGCTACCAGTTTGCCAATCTGCTCGTCGGAAATTTTCCCGGTACCAAAGCTGTCAATGCAGACCGATGTGGGTTCAGCCACCCCGATGGCATAGGAGACCTGTACCTCACAGCGCTCGGCAAGACCCGCGGCAACGATATTTTTTGCCACATAACGGCAGGCATAGGCAGCAGAGCGATCCACTTTGGACGGGTCCTTGCCGGAAAAGGCACCGCCGCCGTGACGGGCGAGGCCACCGTAGGTATCAACGATGATCTTGCGGCCGGTCAGGCCGCAATCCCCCACCGGCCCACCGGTGACAAAACGCCCGGTGGGGTTGATGTGAATGCGGGTATCCTTGCTCAGCCATTCTTCAGGAAGCACGGGGGCGATGATCTCGTCCCGGACGGCCTCGTGCAGCTGCTTGTTGCTGATGTCCGGGCTGTGCTGGGTGGAGAGCACCACAGCGGTGATGGCCTCGGGTTTTCCATCCACATAACGAATGGTTACCTGGCTCTTCGCATCCGGGCGCAGCCACGGCAGGGTGCCATTCTTGCGCAGCTCGGCCTGACGTTGAACCAGCCGGTGGGAAAGCGTAATGGGTGCCGGCATCAGCACCTCAGTCTCATTGCTGGCATAACCAAACATCATGCCCTGGTCGCCAGCACCCTGCTCATGGTCCTCGGAGGCATCCACGCCCTGGGCAATATCGGCCGACTGTTTGCCTATGGCGGTAATGACCGCGCAGCTTTCCCAGTCAAAACCAATCGAAGGGTCGTCATAGCCGATGGTCTTGAGGCGTTGACGCACGACCTCTTCAAGGTCCACCCAGGCACTGGTCGACACCTCGCCGGCGAGCAGAACCATGCCGGTCTTGACCAGGGTCTCACAGGCCACTCGACCCGTCTTGTCCAGCTCCAGAATCGCGTCGAGCACCGCATCTGAAATCTGATCCGCCACCTTGTCCGGATGACCTTCCGATACCGACTCGGAAGTGAGCAATTGTGCCTGAGCCATAGTTACCTCTGTATATGGGGTTGAATTTGAATGGTGCCGCAGCGCCCGGTCATCATGTGCCACAGTTATTTTCGACACATAACCGAGAAAGTTTAACACGAGACCCTCTGAACAGAGATCCCCGAGACCTCATCAAACCGATTCTTCAGGGGAAGATTACCTTAGTGGGCACAAGCGCCTCTTTTTGGCCCCTGGTTTGCGTATTCGGGGAGGCTGAGAGAAAATGGCTGCTTCGCGCAAACGGGGTGGCTACGGCGCGTCATTCACGCAGTGGTGCCAATCCGATACGGATAGAGCGGCTCACCCACGTCATTCGGGTCAGACTCGCTCCCTCAAACAGACAAAGCTCGCGAGTATGCCTTGCCTATCACTTTAGAGATTACGAACAACCCTCGCCCGCCGAAAGACGGCTCCGCGAATGCACTCCACGATGGTGTGCAGTATCGGGAAGGCCGCTGAAAGGCGGCGTGGGGCTAAAAGAAATATCACCGCAATCGCCAGGAGAAATAACATGACTTCCCGCAGAGAACTTGCCAATGCCATCCGCGCCCTCAGCATGGATGCCGTCCAGAAAGCGAATTCCGGTCACCCCGGAGCGCCGATGGGTATGGCGGATATGGCTGAGGTCCTCTGGAACGACTTCCTTACGCACAATCCAGCCAATCCGAACTGGTATGACCGTGACCGCTTTGTGCTGTCCAATGGGCACGGCTCTATGCTCATCTATTCGCTGCTACACCTGAGTGGCTACGATCTCGGCATCGAAGAGCTCAAGCAGTTCCGCCAGATGGGCTCCAAGACCCCGGGCCATCCTGAATACGGTTATGCCCCCGGCGTGGAAACCACCACCGGTCCGCTGGGCCAGGGCATCACCAATGCAGTAGGCATGGCCATCGCCGAAAAGGCGCTGGCGGGCCAGTTCAACCGCGACGGCCACAACATCGTCGACCACAACACCTACGTATTCCTGGGTGATGGCTGCCTGATGGAGGGCGTCTCCAGTGAAGCCTCCTCTCTGGCCGGTACTCTGGGACTGGGCAAGCTGATTGCTCTCTACGATGCCAACAACATCACCATCGACGGCAACATCGACGGCTGGTTTGACGAGGATGTAGGCAAGCGCTACGAGGCCTATGGCTGGCACGTGGTCTATGGCGTGGATGGTCACGACGCCGACTCCATCAAGGCCGCAGTTGCCGAGGCCAAAGCGGAAACCGACAAGCCGAGCCTGGTTATCTGCACGACCACCATTGGCTTTGGTTCCCCGAACAAGGGCGGCAAGTCCGCCTGTCATGGTTCCCCGCTGGGCGACGACGAAATCGCACTGGTACGCAAGGAGTTGGGCTGGGCACATGCCCCCTTCGTGGTTCCGGACGAGATCTATGCCGGCTGGGATGGCAAGGCCAAGGGTGCCGCTGCCGAAAAAGAATGGGACGGACGCTATGCCGCATACAAGGCTGCCTACCCGGAACTGGCGGCAGAATTTGAGCGCCGCATGGAAGGTGAGCTGCCGGCAAACTGGGCAGAGCTGTCCAATGGCTACATCAACGCCACCAACGAAGCAGCGGAAAACCTGGCTACTCGTCAGGCCTCACAGAAGTCCATCGCCGCCTTTGGCGAGATGCTACCTGAGCTAATGGGCGGCTGTGCCGATCTGGCCTGCTCCAACCTGGCCATGTACGAAGGCTCCAAGCCCCTGTCCCGGGAAGTTAGCGACGGCAATTACGTCCACTTCGGTGTGCGTGAATTTGCTATGTCTGCAGCGATGAACGGTATCGCCCTGCATGGCGGTTTCACCCCTTACGGCGCCACCTTCCTGATGTTCTCGGAATATGCCCGTAACGCCCTGCGCATGGCGGCACTGATGAAGATTCGCTGCCTCTTTGTGTACACCCATGACTCCATCGGTCTGGGCGAGGACGGTCCCACCCATCAGGCGGTGGAGCAGACGGCAACGTTGCGCATGATTCCCAATATGTCCGTATGGCGTCCCTGTGACACGGTTGAATCCGCAGTGGCCTGGACTGCTGCCCTGGAACGCAAAGACGGCCCGAGCTGCATGATGTTCTCCCGTCAGGGTCTACCACACCAGGATCGTAGCGCAGAGCAGATTGCCGCTATCCGCAAGGGAGGCTATGTACTAGCCGACTGTGACGGCACCCCGGACGCGATCATCATCGCCACCGGTTCGGAAATCGGTATTGCACAGGATGCCGCCAAGGCATTGACCGCCAAGGGCCGCAAGGTGCGGGTGGTTTCCATGCCTAACACCAATATCTTCGACCAGCAGGACGCCGCCTATCGCGAAACCGTGTTGCCCGCCGCAGTGCGTGCCCGGGTATCCGTTGAAGCGGGTGTGACCAGCGGCTGGCGCAAGTATGTTGGCCTTGATGGCCGCGTCGTGGGTATCGATACCTTTGGTGAGTCCGCCCCGCCGGAAGAGCTGTTCAAGCACTTCGGCTTCACCGCGGAAAACGTCATCAGCAAGGTTGAAGAAACCCTCGGCTAATCCTTCGACAATCGTAGTAAATGTAGAATGACGGGGCGTGGCAACACGCCCCGTTGCGTGTACGGGCAATGGGGCCCCTGTGTAAGGCTAGAAAATATATGACCATCAAAGTAGCAATCAATGGATACGGACGTATTGGACGCAAGATTTTGCGTGCCCTCTATGAGTCTGATCGCACAGATGAAATTAGTATCGTGGCGATCAACGATCTCGGAAGTCCCGAGACCAATGCTCACCTGACTCAGTACGACACCATCCACGGACGCTTTCCCGGCGATGTCCATGCTGAGGAAGATGCCATCGTGGTTAACGGCGATCACATTCGCGTCTTCTCCGAACGGGATCCTGAAAATCTGCCCTGGGGTGAACTTGGGGTCGACGTAGTACATGAGAGCACCGGCTTTTTCACCAATAAAGAAAAAGCCAGCGCCCACCTGCGTGCCGGGGCTAAAAAGGTCATTATTTCCGCACCTGGCGATGCTGCCATGGATGCCACCATCGTCTACGGGGTTAATCACGAAACCCTGCGGGCTGAAGACACCGTTATTTCCAATGCCTCCTGCACCACTAACTGCCTGGCACCCATCGCCAAGGTATTGCACGACAAGATAGGCATTGGGCATGGTTTGATGACCACCATTCATTCCGTAACCAACGATCAAGTGCTCACCGACGTCTATCACGAAGACCTCCGCCGGGCACGCTCGGCGGTGCATTCCATGATACCTACTACCACGGGTGCTGCCCGCGCGGTGGGTCTGGTGCTGCCGGAGCTCAACGGTAAACTCGATGGCTTTGCGGTACGGGTTCCGGTGATTAACGTTTCTCTGGTGGACCTCACCCTGACCATGGAACGGGACACCACTAAGGAAGAAATTGACGCCTTAATGAAAGAAGCATCAGAAACTGCGCCGCTAAAAGGGATCCTCGCCTACACTGAGAAGCCCCTGGTCTCTATCGATTACAATCACACGCCGCTTTCGGCCACCTATGACGCCTCCTTTACCAAGGTGCTGAATGGTCGTCTGGTAAAGCTCATCGCCTGGTACGACAACGAATGGGGCTTCTCCAATCGCATGCTCGATACCACCGTCGCACTGATGAATGCAAAGTAGGCTGGCATCCGGTCCGGGCTGAATGCCTGGCCACATGAAGGGCGCCTTCCCCGGGGAGTGCGCCCTTTTTTTATCACCATAGAACACCCCCGGTGGAGAGAATGATGCAACCCCTTAAGATGACTGAAGTCGCATTGTCCGGAAAACGTGTCTTGATTCGTGAGGATCTGAACGTACCCCTGAAAGACGGGAAGATCACCAGCGACACCCGTATCCGCGCAGCTATCCCCACCCTCCGTATGGCGCTGGATGCCGGAGCAAAGGTCCTGATCATGGCCCACCTCGGGCGACCCACCGAAGGTGAGGAGGCCGCGCAGTTCTCTCTGGCGCCGGTTGCCAAGCGCCTGTCTCAACTGCTTGAGCGCCCGGTTCCATTGCTCACAGACTGGATCGATGGTGATAACGGTGATTGGGGAGATATCGCACTTTGTGAGAACGTCCGTTTCCTCAAGGGGGAAAAGGCCAATGACGACGCCCTTGCCCAACGTATGGCCGCACTCTGTGATGTCTATATCATGGATGCCTTCGGATGCAGCCATCGTGCCCACGCCTCAACCCACGGGGTCGCGCGCCTGGCCCCGCAAGCCTGCGCCGGCTTATTGCTAAGCGGTGAACTGGACGCCTTGCATCGTGCACTGGATAAGCCTGCACGACCGTTAGTCGCCGTGGTGGGCGGTGCCAAGGTATCCAGCAAACTGGAGGGACTGAGTGCCCTCTCCTCAGTAGTAGACGGGCTGGTAGTGGGCGGCGGTATCGCCAACACTTTCCTCGCAGCCAAGGGCTATGCGGTGGGCAACTCTCTCATGGAGACAGACCTGCTCGGGGCCGCTGACGCGCTGATGGCAAAGCTGGAGCAGGAAGGGCGCAGCTTTCCGCTGCCGGAAGACGTGGTGGTAGCGAAGGAATTCAGTGCCGAGGCCGATGCCCGGATAATATCGGTAAGCGAAGTAGCTGAAGACGACATGATTCTGGACATCGGTCCGAAGAGCGCCAAACACCTGGCCGAGCTGCTCACAAAGGCGGGCACCATCGTCTGGAACGGACCCGTCGGCGCCTTTGAGTTGGAACCCTTCGCGGGTGGCTCCAAAACCATCGCCCAGGCCATTGCGGCGAGTCCGGCGTTCTCCGTGGCGGGCGGTGGCGATACTCTGGCAGCGATTGAGAAGTTTGGCGTCACCGACGATATTTCCTACATATCGACGGGCGGCGGCGCCTTTCTCGAATTTCTGGAGGGCAAGAAACTACCGGCAGTGACCATGCTGGAAACACGTGCGGCGGAGCAGCTCACGTAGGATAGGCCGCTCCCGCACTTTGCGGATTTTTACGCGGTAAGGATTCTCCGGGCCTCCTGGTAACGCGCCGCGGTCTGGGCGATCACCTCTTCGGGCAGCTTGGGGCCGGGAGCCCGTTTGTTCCAATCCAGAGTCTCCAGATAATCCCGCACATACTGCTTATCGAAACTTTGCGGGGATGAGCCAGGCTGATATTGGTCTTGTGGCCAGAAGCGTGAGGAGTCCGGGGTCAGCACCTCATCGATCAACACCAGTTCATCATTCTCGTCGAGGCCAAACTCGAACTTGGTATCCGCGATAATAATGCCGCGCTCCAGCGCATAAGCCGCGGCAAACTCATAGATCCGGATGCTCGCATCCCGCACCTGGCGAGCCATATCCTTTCCCAACAACCGCTCCGCCTCGGAAAACCCGATGTTTTCATCATGATTACCACTGGCGGCCTTGGTAGACGGGGTGAACAGGATTTCTGGCAAGCGCTCTGCCTCCCGCAGCCCCGCCGGCAAAGCCACACCACAGATTTCACCGCTGGCCTGATAATCCTTCCAACCCGAACCCGCGAGATAACCACGCACGATGGCCTCCACCGGCAAGGGGCGCAATTTACGCACCACCACCGCCCGCTCGGTGAGCAGACTCCGCTCAGAGGCATCCGGCACAACGTCTGCGAGTGAACGTGATGAGAGATGATTGGGAAGAATATGTCCGATTTTTGAGAACCAGAAATTGGACACCGCGGTAAGCACCTCACCCTTACCCGGAATGGGATCAGGCATTACGACGTCGAAGGCGGACAATCGATCGCTGGCAACGATGAGCAGGTGATCTTCGTCGGCCTCATAGATATCCCGAACCTTGCCTCTGGCCAGCAATGGCAGACTATCCAGTCGGGTCTCAAAAACAGTGGTGGATTTCTGTGTCATGGGAATCATGATTCGGCAAACGGGCTCAAGGCCCTGAAATAAAAACGGCCCGGTGCCGAAAAAGGCTGCCGGGCCGTAAATTAAAGTAGCTAAGAACTACTTGTCGTCCTTACCGCACCTGCGGATCCAGTTCCCCGGACTCATAGCGGCTCACCATGGTCTCCAGGTCAATAGCCTTGATCTTGGAGGCCTGCCCCGCACAACCAAAGGCCTCATAGCGATCCAGGCAGATCTGCTTCATTGCTACGGTGGAAGCAATGAGGAATTTCCGGGGATCAAAGTTAGAAGGATTATCAATCAGATGCTTGCGTACCGCGCCGGTGGAGGCCATACGCAGGTCGGTATCGATATTGACCTTACGCACACCATTCCTGATGCCTTCGGCAATTTCCTCTACCGGAACGCCATAGGCCTGCCCCATCTCACCGCCGTGATCATTAATGATCTTCAGCCATTCTTGGGGAACCGACGAAGAACCATGCATCACCAGATGGGTGTTGGGAAGGCGTGCATGAATCTCCTTGACTCGCTCGATGGAGAGAATGTCACCGGTAGGCGGACGGGTGAACTTGTAGGCGCCATGCGAGGTGCCGATGGCAATTGCGAGCGCATCAACTCCAGTCTGCTTGACGAAATCTGCGGCTTCATCAGGGGAAGTCAGGAGCTGCTCCATGGAGAGCTTGCCTTCGGCGCCGGAGCCATCTTCTTCACCGGCCTCACCGGTTTCCAGGGAACCGAGACAACCCAGCTCGCCCTCGACCGACACGCCGCAGGCATGCGACATGGCAACCGTGGTCTTGGTCACATCGACGTTGTATTCATAGCTGGCGGGGGTTTTCATGTCCGCCTCGAGGGAGCCGTCCATCATCACGGAAGAGAAGCCGAGCTGGATGGAACGCTGACAAACCGCCGGGGAACCACCATGATCCTGATGAATTACGACGGGGAGGTCCGGGTATTCCTGCAAGGCGCCATCAAAAAGGTGGCGCAGAAAATGGGTGCCAGCATAACCGCGGGCGCCTGCGGAGGCCTGCAAAATAACCGGCGCATCCGCTTGAGCGGCAGCCTGCATGATCGCCTGGACCTGCTCCAGGTTATTGACGTTGAAGGCAGGAACGCCATAGCTGTTTTCCGCGGCATGATCCAAAAGCTGCCTCAGTGAAATTAACGCCATCTTTGTATCTCCTAAATTTACCCAGAATACCCGCTAAAACAGGCGCCGACAGGGCGCACTACACAGGCCGAAAATAACACTCGCGCGACCGATGGTCCGCGCGAGTAAAAAGAGGAATTATCACCTAGAATCGGCCTCTTACGCAAGAGGCCAGCATCAAGAAAGAGGGGGCCACAACGCGGCGTTGTGCCGGGCCAAAGCGGGGAGATCCCCCTGCAAACCTGCCGCAAACTGCATGATCTCGTGTTTCACTAAAGGCATCCGATCAGTCATCTCCAAACCCAGCCCACGGAATAATTGTCGTCCCTTGCCACCTCCGGAAAATAACCAGTGAAATCCGTCCATACCGCACTGTACCAGATGGTTATGACCCTTGCGCCAGCGCTCATAACGTCGCAAGACGGCATGGCTACCGGGGTCACAATCACGAGCCAGGGCATCACGCAACACCTCCGCCAAAGCGATGGCATCGAGAAAGCCGAGATTGGCACCCTGCCCGGCCAGCGGGTGCACGGTGTGGGCGGCATCGCCGATAAGCGCAACCCGGGGCTCGGTATAACGCCGCGCATGCTGTCGGCGAAGCGGAAAAACGCCCCGCGGCCCCACTAGGGAGAAACCGCCAAAACGCTGTTCCAGCGCCTCATCCAGACGCTGGCAGAACCGCGCCTCATCCAACTCTTTTAATTCCGTTGCCAACTCGGGAGTAGTGGACCAGACGATGGCAGAAAATTTATCTGGCAGGGGCAATACCGCCAGTGGACCGGTAGCCAGAAACCGCTGCCAGGCGGTCTCGGCATGGGGGCGCTCGCTTTGCACCACCGCCACCACCGCGTGCTGCCGATAATCCTTGCCATGAACGGGAATGCCCAACCCCTCGCGCACCCGTGAGCGGGCACCATCCGCGGCGACCACCAGGCGTGCCCGCAGGCGAGTGCTATCAAGGCGCAGCTCGGCGTAGTCCCGCTGCACCGTAATCTCTTCCAGTGCTGCAGGGCGATACCAATGCACATTGGAGAATTCAGCAATTCGACGCTCCAGCGCCATCTGCAGCATGCAGTTCTCCGCAATATGCCCCAGATGTGGCTGCCCCAGTTCGGCGCCGTCGAAGTGGACCGCGCCTGGACTACCCTCGTCCCATACCCGCATTTCGCGAAACACCCCCAGGCGCTCGCGGGAGACGTGGGGCCATGCCCCGATATTCTTCAGCATGGCTTCGCTGGCAAGGGTCAGGGCACTGACTCGTAAATCAAAACCATCGGCAGGAGGTGCCTTGGTGTGCGGGCTGCTCTCCACCAGGCCGACCTGCAGGGGGGAATTCCCGAGGGCACAGGCCAGGCTCAAGCCAACCATACCGCCACCCACGATCACCACATCCAGAGTCACAGCGCCAACCCCCGGGAGAGGCGCGGCAACCTGCCAGCCAATCCCATGGCCTGACGTGCCAACCGTGCCTTCAATGGCCCGGCAAGGTCCATCCCCAGCAGGGCGAGCCCGCGCAGCGGCGAGAGCAAGGGCAAGTCATTGCAGAAAATCCTGATCAAGCCGTCGGTGAAGGCAGATGTCTGGCGCTGATCCTGCTGCCGCCACCTGGCATATTCCTCCAGCAGTGCTGCGCTGCCCGGGTCCTCGCCATTGGCAAGACCGTCCACCAGAATTTCGGCCAGTGCCGCCACATCCCGCAGTCCGAGGTTAAAGCCCTGCCCGGCCACCGGATGCAGCGTGTGGGCCGCATTGCCCAGGATCGCCGCCCGCTCACAGATTTGGCGCTCCGCGCGCAACAACGCCAGCGGGTATACCGCACGCTTTCCCACTTGGCGAAATTCCCCCAGGCGGGAACCAAACTGTTCCCCGAGACGCTGGAGAAACTCGTGCTCCGACAGCTTTGCACAGGCCTTCGCCTGTTCCTCTCCCATGGTCCATACCAGACCACAGTGGTTATTGGCCATGGGTAACAGGGCCAAGGGCCCGGTGGGGCTGAAACGCTCGTAGGCAATATTGGCGTGCCTGCGGGAGGGGGTGACGTTCGCGGCCAGGGCCATCTGCCCGTAGGGGCGCTTGCGTACACCGATACCCAGCAGTTCACGCACGCTGGACTGGCCACCATCCGCCGCTACCAACAGCTTGGTTCGGCAACTCTCCTGCCGGTCACCGAGCGTATATTGCACGGTCAACGCATCATCCTCGCGGCTTATATGTGTCGCCCGTGCAGGACATATTCTGGGAATTGAGGACAAAGCCTCGAGGCGTTCCCGTAGCACCGCACCGAGTGCCCGGGCACTGAGCACATAGCCCAGCGCATCCACGCCTTGTTCTTCGGCACCGATGCGCGTTACCCCGAAGCGACTCCGCTCGGAGATATGAATATGCCGGATCGGAGTTGCGTCATCGGCGATCCCGGACCATAGCCCCAGACTACCGAGGATCCGCCGGGTGCCCAGCGACAAGGCAAGGGGACGATCGTCATAGCTCGGCTGGGCTACACCACCCCATGACGTTGCCTCCAGTATGCCCACACGCAAACCGCTATCCCCCAGGGCGCAACCGAGGCTGGCACCCACGGGTCCCGCACCCACGATCAATACATCAAATTCGTCCGCCATCAGCTCTGTCCCACCATTGCCTCTATCTCATCCACCGCACGTGGCAAATCCCGGGTCAGCATCTGTACCCCATCCGTGGTGACCACAAAATCGTCCTCAATTCGAACCCCGATATTCCGCCATTTGCGGGCAATGCCGCTATCTCCCCCCTCCAGATAGAGCCCTGGCTCTACCGTGAGGCACATACCCGGCTCAAAGACGCGCCATTCTTCCCCCAATTTATAGTCCCCGACATCGTGAACATCCATACCAATCCAGTGGCCGGTGCGATGCATGTAGAACTTCTTGTATTTTTCTTTCTTGAGAATGGAGGCAAGACTGCCTTTCAAAAGCCCAAGGCTTTTCAATCCGGAAGCCAGCACCTCTACCGCCGCCTCATGAGGCTCATTCCAGTGCTTGCCCGGACGGATCTGCTCAATGGCCGCCTCCTGAGCCTCCAGCACCAACTCATAAATCGCCCGCTGCGGCGCGCTAAAGCGACCGTTCACCGGAAAGGTTCGGGTAATGTCGGCGGCATAACAATCATATTCCGCCCCGGCATCGATCAGCACCAGTTGCCCATCCTGCAGGCTTTGATTGTTGGCCGTGTAGTGCAGAGTACAGGCGCTCCCTCCCCCCGCAACGATGGGCGTATAAGCACAGGAGCGGCAACCCGCACGCATGAACTCATGGACCAGTTCGGCCTCCAGCTCATACTCGTTCATCCCCGGACGGCACACCGCCATGGCCCGCCGATGAGCGGATTCGCTGGCCGCCACCGCCTTTCCCATAGCCGCAATCTCGGCCTTGCTTTTGAACAGGCGCAGGTCATGGAGCAGATGATCGAGGGTAACAAACTCTGCCGGCGCATGAACTCCGCTGCGCGCCCGGGAACGAACCTGACTAACCCAACCAAGTACCCGCTGGTCAAAGCTTGAATAGTTACCCATGGAGTAAAAAATACGATCCCGGTTTTCCAGCAGGCCCGGAAGGATGTCGTCGATATCACTGATGGGAAAGGCGTCATCTGCACCGTAAGCGTCGCAAGCCCCTTCCAAACCCACCCGGCTGCCATGCCAGCGCTCCGCCTCGGCATCCCGCTCGCGACAGAACAGCAGATATTCTCCCTGTTCTCGCCCGGGAACAAAGGCCGCCACCGCATCGGGTTCGGGAAAGCCGGTGAGATAGTAAAAGTCGCTGTCTGGCCGGTAGATAAATTCTGCATCCCGATTACGCTGTTTCACCGGGGGCGCGGAAATGATAACAATAGCGCCCTCATCCATGGTCTCCGTCAACCGTTTGCGCCGGCGGGCAAATTCTCGCTTGTCCATCTTCATTCCTGGTCTGCCATCGGTACTTCGGTCTTGGCCCGCGAGTGTCGTAACTCCTCAAAAATCAATATCACCCCCACACGCACATATTCCACCAGCTCCGTGTAGGCCCGCTCGTTATCTTCATCTTCGGTCTGGCCCGAATCCACCCGGGAAATTTGTCCAAAGTCTGTGAGCAATTCCTGAGCATCCGCCGATAAAGCCGGGAGCTTTTCCGCACCGAGGCCCAGACCGGCTAAAAACCCTGCACACCAAAGCCCGAGGGCCGTACTGCGCTGTCCCACGGGAGCCCCGTCGGAGGGCAGGAACAGAACAAAATCACAGGCACTGGAATTGAGTTGCGTCACACTGTATTCCACCACACTGCGCATGGCAGCAATACATTCCTTGCGCAACAGATCACCGGGCGAGGGCTCCGGAAATAACTCCCCTATCCAGCAGTCCTCGGCATTCTCAAGACCTGCACTCAGTAAACCACAGCACAAACCATGAGCCTCGGCGACACCAGACCCCGCCCCACTGCGCTCCAGCAAACGCTCCAGCTCTGCATAAACCTGATTGGCCGCAGCACCTTCATTCTCCACCATAGTTCTATCCACTCATACCGTGAGGGGCTATGCTATCACCCCGCAACGATCCCCTGAATGCCTTGGTGCAGAAGAGCATCTGCACGGGCCTCCCATTGACCCCCAACCAAAGCCCATCTATATTTATGAACGGTTTGGAAGCGATTCCCCATACTTTTCTTCAACTTGATTACGGTCGGCTAAACTGCCCTTCTCCACCATGGAAACAGCAGACATGCGAACTCTGGAAGCAAGAATCGACGAACTCCTCGAGGGCTGCGATCGACTGCGCGAGGAAAACCATGCCCTGCGCCAACAGCAAGCCAATCTCATGGGCGAGCGCGCCAGTCTGATTGAGAAATCGGAATTGGCACGGGGGCGAGTTGAGGCCATGATTTCCCGTTTGAAGGGCATGGAACCCAGCTCATGAGCGATAATGCACGACCCGTCAATATCCGCCTGCTGGATAAGGAATACAGTGTTGCCTGCCCCGATGAAGAGCGTGAGGGCTTGCTGGAATCGGCCCAGTATCTGACCGGGAAAATGCAGGAGATCCGCGAGGGCGGCAAGAATCTGCTCGGGGCAGAGCGTATTGCTGTCATGGCCGCCCTCAATATTGCCCACGAATTTCTTCAGCAAAAAGAAGGGGCCGACGAATACCGCCTCTCCATGTCCGAGGGTATCCGCCGGCTCGAGGAAAAAATCGAGCGCTCACTCGGTCGACGATCGGAAATAGAAGGCGTAGACTAGAGCCCGGTGCTCCCTGCGGAGTTCGCCAGTGTGCTGGAGACACTTGAACCTATCTCAATGCCTCTGGGAACATGTAGTTGGGATTGTTGTGTAGGCCCGCCTCGTAGCGGGAAACCTGATATTTCAAATACCGTTCCCTCTTGAACCTCTGCGGTTC
>JAJFJV010000039.1 GCA_021773635.1 Gammaproteobacteria bacterium
GTTGTCAAATTCTGTTTGTTCGTCGCACATGGTATCCCTCCCAAAAAAAGCAGCTTAACGGCTATTGCGCCTGCTGAGAATTCACATGGCTGTTATGTGGTAGCTGGATTCAGTTCACATCGCCCATTCGGAGTGTCCGCTCCCTCGCCAAAAGCGGACTATTTTCCGTAACTCGTTTTTGGTTGCAGATGTACCAGAAATTGCCGTTTGTGCAGGATAAAACCTAAAAATATATGGCGCCTATCTAAATTACACTTGGCATAGCCGTACCGCCTGCCTGCCAAAGTTGTTTTCTATTCTATCGTCTCAGGGTGTTGAGTACGGGACTTTTCCCGCGTCCGCGTTAATCTCTTCAGTCACTTCTCGATCCAGCCTTCCGTCACGCAATTCGAAGATGCGATCGAAACGGTCAAATATCTTGTCGTCGTGCGTGACAGCGATGATTGCTGCATCGTTTTCGATCGCTACTTTGCGAAGCAAATCCATAACAATACCGGCCCGTTTAGAGTCGAGTGCTGCGGTCGGCTCGTCGGCGAGAATGATCCGCGGTCGGTTTGCCAGCGCCCGCGCGATTGCCACCCGCTGCGCTTCACCCCCGGAGAGAGTGGCAGGCATTGATCCCTTCCGGTGACCAACTTCAAGATAGTCCAGCAACTCGACCGCGCGTTTGCGGGCCGCACCGGTTTCCTTTCCGGCAAGATGAAGTACCAGAGCAACATTGTCGGTTGCGTCAAGAAACGGGATCAGATTGTGGAACTGGAAGATGAAACCGATCTTGTCCAGCCGCAACTGCCGCAGGTCTGATCGCAGCCACCGGCCATTGTCGAGAACCAGTTCACCATCAAGTTCCATCGACCCCGCAGAGGGATCAAGGATGCAGCCGATCACGTTGAGGAGGGTTGTCTTCCCCGACCCGGAAGGGCCAAGGAGTGCAACCACCTCTCCGGGGTGAACCTCCATCGATACATCGCGCAGCGCATCTACCCGTGCCTGACCTTCTCCGAAGTGTTTCGAAATAGCCTTCAGGCGCACCAGAGGCGCATCATCAATTGCGGTAATCATTCTAGCCTCCGAGTGCTGAAGCCGGGTCGACTTTCAGCGCTACGCGCACACCGAGGGCGCTCGACAGGAGACACACAGCAAACACGATGGTACCGAGCACGGCAACATTATCCGGCTCCAGAATCACGCGGCGCGGAAAATAATCCTTAACATTGACAATAAGTGTGGCACCGATGACAAAGCCGATGAACCCAAGAGCCAAAGCCTGTTGCACAATCATGCCGATGATTGTTCGATCCGATGCCCCGATTAGCTTCAGAGTGGCGATCTGTCTCAACTTTTCCATCGTCATGGTATAGATTATAAGGGCAATAATCACGGCGGAAACGACCAACAGCAGCGAAGTGAACAGCCCGATTTGACGCCGTGCCCGGTCAACGAGCGAACGCGTTAAAATAGCCTCCTGCGCCTCTTGTGTGATGGCGGAGAGATGCTTCCAACGCTGCACGGCCTCAGCCACGGCATCGGGCACCGCATTGGATTGCAGGCGGGCAACGACTGCATTAACGGTGTCACGGTTTGCGCCGCCAGCCCCGCGTGCTATTTGCACCCGGGCTGCGGGTGGAGAAAGATCAAAT
This sequence comes from Gammaproteobacteria bacterium, assembly GCA_021773635.1. GTDB lineage: Bacteria > Pseudomonadota > Gammaproteobacteria > HK1 > HK1 > JAJFJV01. Next base: position 1,641 of record JAJFJV010000039.1, read on the forward strand.
TGCAGCTTCTGTGCATCGGGCAATGTGATGTAAACAACCGGATCACCGCCGGTATTGACCTGGTTCCTTGTCAACCCAACCACGGTAAAAATACTCCGACCGAGTTGAATACGGTCGTCCAGGGTGAGGCCTGTAGTTCTATCCGCCACCAGTTCGTAGTGGTTGCGGGAGATACCGCGGCCCTGGTCAATCTCGGGTGGTCCACCGGGGCGTGTCGGTTCGTAGCCGATGACATAAAGTCTGAGTTTACCGTCTTGATGTTTTGCTTCAACGGTTTGATATGTGACGCTACCGGCAGCAGATACACCAGCGATGCGGGCAATCGCCTCGCGTACATCTCCCGGGATCCTCGAAGCTTCCGCGAACGGACCCCTTGTACCGGCTTCGACGATCCACAGATTAACAGCTGGTGCCCGGGCAATGGTCAAGGCATCCACAATAAGACCGCGGTAGATGCCAATCATCGCCAGTACTACACTGAGCAACAGTCCCAACCCGACACAGGTCAGAAAAAAACGCCCTAAATTGTGCCGGATATCACGATACGCAAGATTCATTTTGGACCCGTCCCGATTATGCGTGCGGCACGGCCCTCGCGAAACCGTTTGTCTAATCGCGTAACAACATCTGCGCCTTTCGGCAGGCCGCCGACAACCTCGAGCCGGGCATCCTCGGTTCGGTGTCCGAATATCACAGAGCGAAGGTGTAACCGCCCGGCTTCAACTGTCCAGACCTTGCCCTGCAATCGGTCATACCCCTGCACGGCAGCCTCGGGGACAAAAAGTGACTGATCAAGCTGCGCCACGGTGATCCAAAACTCCACCTGCTCGCCGAGATATACCCGTTCGGGCGGATTATCCCCCTTGATAAAGACACGCCGCTCCTCGGTGACCCGGTCACTTTCAAGGCCAATGCGGGCGACAGTGCCCGTGAAGGCATCCTGCGGGCGCGAGCGCAGGCGCGCATCGACCTTTTGCCCCAGCCGGATAAACCCGGCGCGGGCTTCATCAACATAGGCGAGACCCCAGTATGTGCCGGTCTCAATGAGGGTGAAAATCGGATCACCAGACTTGACGACAGTACCAAGTTCCTTGTGACGTTCGATGACAATGCCGTCATAGGGAGCAACAAGCGTCCGGTGGCGCAACATCGTTTCCTCGAATATGAGCTGGGCATGGGCATCGGCGAGCGTGGCCTTCGCGATCTCAGTCTCACTCATGGCCACTGAAACGTCGGCGTCGGCGACATCCTCCTCCCGCTGCGCTTCCTCTGCACTTTCTTCAGAAACAATGTTTTGATCAACCAACGACTGTTTGCGCCGGTTAGCCTCCTGTTTCTGTGCAAAAACCACACGCGCCCGCTCAAAGTTGGCATCCGCTTTCTTTGTGTTCGCCTCTGCGCTTGTTACTGCGGCCTTGGCCTTGGCCACTTTTGCCTCCTGCTCGCCCAAATGAAGGCGAGCCAGCACATTACCCTCCTGAACCCTGTCGCCGTGGTCAACATTAAGTTCTACGAGCGTGGCACCAACCTCGAACCCGACGTTTGAGCGAACGCGCGCTTCAACCGTACCAAGGCCAAACACCCGTATAGGAACATTCTCTTCGATTGACGCCACATGGACGGAGATTGGCCGGTTCGTATAGATGAAGAAGCCAGCGGCGGTTACGGCAATCACGACGATCACCAACAGCATGACCTTGAACCAAGGCCTGCGGATCGTCGCGGCAAGCCTTCCGGACTGCGCGCCGTCATTTTTCACAAGGGCAGCTGTTGCTTGCCCCTGGTCGGTTGCATCGTTCATGCGAAAATCACCATCCAAAACTCAGCGCTGGTGAAACTGATTACTGCGGTTAATAAGTGCGGCCCCACCATATGACTTCGACTGTCTTTGCGAGCACATTACTTTATGCAACAAACCCAATCTGCAAATAATTGTGCCTTAGCAATAGCGGATACGCATTGACCGTAGTCAATTTGCCGGAGAAGCATCACCAAAGCATACAATTGGGGCCGGGTAATCCGACTGGGTGCTGACCTGAGTTTGGCCCGCTTTGCATCAGAAGCGCACCTTTTCGCCCAGCTCTCCGGCCAGATTTTGCACGAACTGCCATGCGGTGCGGCCAGAGCGGTTGCCCCGCGTTTTGGACCAATTGAGCGCATCGGCCTGCCAATCATCAGTCGGAGACAAGTTGAACGCTGTCAAATAGCCCTCGATGATCGCCAAATATTCTTCCTGGTCGCAGGGATGGAACCCAAGCCACAGGCCAAACCTGTCCGAAAGGGCGATGGTTTCGTCCATGGCCTCATTAGGGTGGATGCCGGTTGCGCCTTCCTGATCAATCATGCGGCGCGGTAGCATATGACGGCGATTAGACGTTGCGTAGAAAATCACATTGTCCGGCCGACCTTCCAGCCCACCTTCCAGCACAGATTTCAGCGCCTTGAAATCCTGATCTGGCCGGTTGAAGGACAGGTCATCGCAGAACAGGATACAGGGCCGGTTCCAACCCTTGACCACGGCCAACAACGCAGGCAGTGCGGAAATATCTTCCCGGTGGATATCAATCAGGGCAGGCGGGGTGTCAGTATTTTCCAGCAAATGGCCGTGGATTGCCTTTACCAATGTGCTTTTGCCCATACCGCGTGC
>JAJFJV010000040.1 GCA_021773635.1 Gammaproteobacteria bacterium
GAGGTGCTGGCCAAACACGATGAGAATTACATGCCGCCCGACGTTGCCGAGGCATTGGAAACAGCACGTTCAGGTGGACAAGTGAAGGCCGCGCCCTGAATAGGAGCGACAAGCTGCAAGGCTACGCAGCCCGTTTATACCAGCGCTACAGGGTGCTTATTCAGCCAATATCTGGCGCCCGCTAAAGGCATGGGCCAATGTCCCGCTGTCCACATACTCCAGCTCCCCTCCCAGAGGCACGCCGTGGGCAATGCGGGTTGCCTTGAGAGCCTGCTCCCGGATCAGGCCTCCCAGATAGTGGGCGGTCGCCTCTCCCTCGACAGTCGCGCTGGTAGCGATAACGACCTCCTCCGGACGCTCTTCGCGCAGACGGCGAGCCAGCAATTCCATGCCAAGCTCTTCGGGGCCAATACCATCGAGAGGAGAGAGGTTGCCCATCAGTACAAAATAACGGCCCCGGTAGCCCGTACCCTGCTCGATAGCCATCAGGTCCGCCGGGCTTTCCACCACGCATAACAACTTGTGGTCACGGCGTGGATTGGCACAAACGGAACATAGCTCCTGCTCACTAAAGGTTCTGCACTGGCTACAGTGGCCAATCCGCTCCATGGCTTCCGTCAACACACTGGCCAGCCGTTTGCCATCCTCCCGCCCGCGTTCCAGCAGATGAAAGGCCATCCGCTGCCCGCTCCGCGGCCCCACTCCGGGCAGACATTGCAGGGCCTTTATCAGGCGTTCAATCAGGGGGCTTTCATTCATCGCTAAAACCGCGTGGCTACAAACCGAGATTCAGGCCGGGGGGCAGATTCAAGCCACCGGAAATACCCGCCATCTTTTCCTGGTTGGCACTTTCCACCTTGCGCACTGCGTCGTTGACGGCCGCGGCAATCAGATCTTCCAGCATCTCACGCTCGTCATTCATTAGAACCGGGTCGATCTCGACGCCCTGCACATCATGCCGGCCGTTCATGCGGACCTTGACCATGCCACCCCCCGATTCGCCCTCGATCTGCAGCTTTGCCATATCCTCCTGAGCCTGCTTCAGGGCTTCCTGCACCTTTTGCGCCTGCCGCATCATTTGCCCCATCCCCAAACCGCCTTTCATCTATCCTCTCCTACGTTTCAGCTGTCTTTAAGATTCCGGAAGTTCCGGCGCCCGAATGCTTTGATCGGTGACTTCGGCATCAAAGGCCTCGCACAGGGCCTGCACCTTGGGATCGGTCCGAATGGCCTGCTCTGCCGTTGCCTGGCGGCTTTCCGCCACCTGCCTGCTACGACCCGCCGGGCTGGTATTGGCCGCATCGCCGCTCTCAAAACAAACCTTCATTGCCTGTTTGAAATGAGCACTTAATGCCGCTTCAAGGGCCTGCTGGCTACGATCATTGAGCAACTGGGCATGGGCGCGATCAACGCAAAAATGAAACACCGAATCTTCCTGGCGAAGTAATACGGAGTTACGTGCCAGCTCCCGGACAATTCCCTTTAGCGTCAATTGCTCCAGCATATCCTGCCAGTCTGTCTCCCCGCGCGGCGCTTCCGGGATATTTGCCTCGACAGGCTGCTCGGACGGTGGGGGAGTGGTCTCCCTGGACTCGGCCATTGGAGCCGGCCGCTGCATTGAAGCATTCGAGGCGGCAGGCAAGGAAGCCTTGGCGACACTTTCCTCCGGACGAAAGGCAAGCATCCGCAGCAGCACCATCTCGAAGCCCCGCCGGGGTTCACCCATGAGCGGCAAGTCACGCTGGCCTGTCAGTGCAATCTGGTAATAAAGCTGCACATCTTCCGGTGCCATTGCCGTGGCAAGTGCCAGCAGCGCCTCACGCTGCCCCTCCTCGGGATAAGCCTCCGGAATAAGCTGTAATACGGCGATACGCTGCAATTCCGAACTCATACTCGAGAGCACCTCGGAAAAATCCGGTGCCTCCGCTGCCAGCTCCTCTACCGTCGCCAGTAATCCAGCCCCGTCTGCCGCAACTATCCTTTCAATCAGAGTATGGATCTGCTTCCTGCCGACAATGCCGAGCATGGCGCGAATCTGCCCTTCCGCCAGCGCCCCGCCTGCATAAGCGATGGCCTGATCCATCAGGCTCAAAGCATCCCGCATGCTGCCATCTGCCGCCTCGGCGACAAGATCCACCGCAGCGGCCTCAGCAGGGACCTTTTCTGCATCAAGAATATGGCAAAGATGCGCCGTGATCTGGCTTGCCGGCAGGCGCCGCAACTGAAACTGCAGGCAACGGGATAAGACCGTGACTGGCAGCTTCTTGGGTTCCGTGGTCGCAAGCAGAAATTTAACGTGAGGCGGCGGTTCTTCCAGGGTCTTCAACAGGGCATTGAAGCTGTGGCCGGAAAACATGTGCACTTCATCGATGAGATACACCTTGTAACGCCCCCGCACCGGTGCGTACTGAACGTTCTCCATCAACTCACGGGTCTCGTCCACTTTTGCCCGTGAAGCGGCGTCCACCTCAATGAGATCCATGTAGCGGCCTTCATCCACCTCACGGCAAGTCTGACATACCCCGCAGGGCTCCGCGGTCACGCCCGTCTCACAATTGAGGCACTTCACCAGGATGCGGGCGATGGTAGTCTTCCCCACCCCGCGGGTGCCGGCAAACAGGTAGGCCTGATGGACCCGGTCATTGTTCAGGGCATTGCTCAGGGCTTGGGTGACGTGCTCTTGGCCTACCAACTCGGAAAAGTTTCGGGGTCGCCATTTGCGTGCCAGAACCTGATAACTCATCGCTTAAACACCGGGTTGATCATGGCGGGAAATTATACGCAGGAAGACACTCATATTCAGGGACAAATAGAGTGATATTAATAATAAAGGTGGCGGCCCAACACCAGCCACACCCCGGCACCCGCGACGGCTGCGACCGTTGCTCCCTTCCGGGCCTGGCGGGGTTGACAGCTTGGCGATGCGAGGGGACCGGTGCGGACCACCATAAAACAAAAAACCCCCGCGTGGGGGCCTATCTCGTTTAACAAGGCCGCAGTCTATAGCGAACCTGTCCTGGAAGAAATCCCTGTTAAACGGGGAAACATTGCCTCCTTTCCCGCAATAGCCATACACATACTGGTAACACTATGATTATCTATAGGTTTTTTCTGCACCGCATAAACGTGATAATAATATTCACGGAAATATCCCTCAGGATCGCCCGCTATCGAGACGCGGTCGATCGGTCCTCATGCGGATATCCTCCTGGACTCCGTGTGAAGTCAGTCAACTCCCGTCGACTTTTTCAACGGTCGGTGAACCAGGGGATAGATTTAGTTTTCTCTTCTTGTCATGTCTGTTATTAATAGGCTGAAATGACGCATGTTTGCAGACTTAGCGTTTAGTCTTGACCAGAATGAATATTCATTCTATTCTTGTTCCGAAATGCTAAATACGCGGGTTCTAGGCCCTCTCAGTGGATGTAAACTGGGCGCACTCGCTCTGTGCCTGACAGCGTGCACGCGAACGGAGAATGATTTGAATGAGTAATGAATCCAAGCGCACTCGCCACGCTCTCAATCGGCGTGATTTCCTCAAGGTATCAAGTGGTTGCATGGCCGGAGTCGCCGGAGTTCCCATGCTCTCCGTGAGTAGCCCTGCCCTGGGGGCGACGCCGACATCAGCTTATCCAGTGATGGAGGTGGCACGACTGTCCGAGCTCAAGCCTGGCACCACAATCCCTTTCGCCTATCCCGGCCCCTCGTCACCGGCCCTGCTCATGCGCCTGCCGGAAGCAGCACGCGATGGCGTTGGCAAGGATTCCACCATCGTGGCATTTTCCATCCTTTGCACCCACAAGGGCTGCCCGGTCAGCTACAAGGCTGAGCAGGGGATGCTCATCTGTCCCTGCCACTGGAGTACCTTTGACCCCGCCAAGGGCGGGGACCTGATCATTGGCCAGGCGAGTTCCTCCCTGCCGCGCATTGAACTTCGTATCGAAGGCGACAAGGTGCAGGCAGTCGGTGTAGAAGGCCTTATATACGGCCACCATACCAACATCCTGTAATCAAATACGGATACGCCAGAATCATGCGCAACACCCCTCCCCTGCCACCGGTGAAGGCCCGTCGCTACACCACGGTATGCCAGTTCTGTGTCGTCGGCTGCGGATACAAGGTCTATAAATGGCCACAGGGCCGTGACGGCGGCCCGAAGGCGGCCAACAACGCCTTTGGGCTGGACTTCACCCGCCCTCAGCCCCCCATGGCGGGTGAATGGATTGCACCCAATATGCATACCCAGGTGGTGGATCGTGATGGCAGTCGCCACAACGTGGTGATCGTTCCCGACCGGGCCTGTGTCGTGAATAAAGGACTCTCTTCAGTGCGTGGTGCGGGACTCGCCCAGACACTGTACTCGCCTGAGCGTGCGACCCGCGCACGGCTCACTCAGCCATTGCTGGATCAGGGCGATGGACAAAAGCCGGTGGGCTGGGACGAGGCCTCAGACCTTGGGGCTCGCGTACTGAAAGCGATTATTGATCGCTGGGGCCCTGATGCCGTGGGCATGAAGTTCTTCGACCACGGTGGCGGTGGCGGTGGCTTTGAGAATAACTGGGCAGTAGGACGATTCTTTTTCACCGGTGTTGGCACTCGCACTGCATCTATACACAACCGACCCGCTTATAACAGTGAAGTGCATGCCGCCGGCGATGCAGGACTGGTACCACTCACCAACAGCTATCTGGATGCCCAGCTGGCCGACACAATTCTGGTGGTGGGTGCCAACCCCTACGAAACCCAGACAAATTACTTCCTGGAACATATGGTGCCCAATCTGAATGGCACCAGCATGGGCCTGAAGCAAGCCACTTTTGATGGCGAACCCGTGGATCGCGGGCGCATGATCATTGTTGATCCCCGACGTACCATGACCGTAGCCACCGCCGAGACTGCGGCCGGGCGCGACCGTGTGCTGCACCTGCAGATCGAACCGGGCACGGACATCGCGCTGCTAAATGCCATTGGGCGCTTGGTACTCGAGTATCGCTGGCACGATGTTGCCTTCATGCGTGAGCGCACGGAGTGGCAGACCTTTGAGGCCTTTCAACGTTCTACCCTGGCCGTGGATCGCCCGCTGGAACAAATGCTTGAGGATGCCGTCCGCGTCACTGGAGTCACTCGCGAGCAAATTGAAACCGCAGCGCGCTGGATTGCCGAGCCCAAAGCTCCCGGGATACGCAGACGTACCCTGCTGCACTATGAAAAAGGACTAATCTGGGGGCTCAAGAACTACCAGAACATTGCCGCCATCGTGGGCCTGGGCCTGCTTACCGGAAACGTAGGCAAGCCAGGCACCGGCATTAGTCGGCTCGGCGGCCACCAGGAGGCTTATGTACGCCCACCCTATCCGGGCAGACGCCCGGCACTCAACGTGGACGAGGCGGTCCGCCGGGGTGAGGTGAAAGCGTTCTGGGTGGGCGGCTGTAATCCGGTGCTCACCACGCTTCGTGCCGAGGCGCTGGAACAAAGCCTCGTAGAGCGTGGTGAGCCGGTGCGTCGGGCGCTGGCTGCCACCCGGGGCCGCCCGGCCGGCCAGCGCATCCCCGCGATCGTCGATGCCCTCAAGGCAGGTGGCATGTTTCTCATTGCCCAGGATATCTATCCCACGGCGACAACCCGTCACGCACACCTGGTACTGTCCGCCGCCCAATGGGGCGAGATGAATCTGACCTCTATCAACGGCGAGCGCCGCCTGCGCCTGTATGAGCGATTCATGGATCCTCCGGGCGAGGCTATCCCGGACTGGGCGATCATGGCGCGCTTTGCCCACCGTTTGCGCGAACTCTATCTGCAAGATCGAAATCCACTGGCTGCCAACCGATTCCTGGACTTCGACTGGAAGAGCGACGAGGACGTCTTCATCGACGCCCGTTATCAATTCAAGGGAACCAACACAGATCCCATGGAAGGCTATGCCGGGATCACCTACGATCTCCTTCGAAAGCTGGGCACCGATGGCATCCAGACGCCAACGCGGCTGGTAAACCGAATACCGGTAGGCACCGTGCGCATGCACGAAGACGGGCACTTCTACACCTCGACGGGAAAGGCACGCTTCATCCCGGCGCCACGCCCCTGGCCTGGCTACGCTGCCAAAGTGGAATCCCAAAGGAAACGTTACCGATTCTGGATCAACAACGGTCGGGTCAATCACCTGTGGCAGACCCTTTATCACCACCGCTACCTGCCCTTCTACCAGGGCCGCTACCCCATGCCATGCCTGGAGATGCATCCGGAGGATGCCACCGAACTCGGCATTGGTCCTGGCGACCGGGTGGAAATCAGTAACGATATGGGCAAGGTGGAAGCGATGGCCTATCCAAGCGATGCCGTGAAACGTGGACACACCTTCCTGCTGTTTGGCCAGCCTCGGGGCGCGGCGGGAAATCTGGTCCCGGATCACGTGGACCCGAAGACCACCATTCCCAGCTACAAGCAGGCATGGGCGGATGTAAAGCGGCTTGGACCACCGCCGGAGGATGTAAAGGGCGTGAGCTTTCGACCGCGAAACGTAGCATCGTGACCATGAGCGTGTGTTTCCCACAGCGGCTGTACCTGATGCGTATTCTGGCCGCCTTTGCCTTGCTGGCGCTGGCGCCGCTCGCCAGGAGCTTCGAACTGCCTGCCGACGGGGACCTCTCCGGCCACGATCTGCGTGGCGCCGATCTCCAGGGCGCCGTACTCGAAGGTATCAAGCTCACCGGGGCCAACCTGACCGGGGCCGACTTGCGCGGTGCAAACCTGCGCGGCGCCGATCTGCGGGAGGCCTATCTGCGGGAGGTTCGTGCGCAGGGCGCCGACTTCAGCGGTGCAAATCTGGGAAATGCAGACATTACCCGCGGCGATCTGCGTAAGGCGCTGCTAAAAGGAACGAATCTGACTCTTGCACGACTCGGTAATGCCCACCTCGAAGGCGCCGATCTCACGGGAGCAATGATGGCAGGGGCCATTCTCATCAAGGCACGCTTGAACGGGGCCGTGCTGGAGGGTGCGCTACTTTCCGGTAGTGACCTACGGCAGAGCGTGCTTATTGGTGCGCGCCTTTCAGGCGCTGATCTCGGAGCGTCGGCTCTCGGTCACCCTGGACCGAACGGCGCACGCATGGATGGAGCCGACTTGAGCGGAGCCGATCTCACAAGGGCCAACCTTCGAAGCGTCATCCTGCGTGAAGCGAAGCTGCAAGATGCTCGATTAGTTGAAGCACAGCTGGGGCATGCCGATCTGAGCTGGTCGCGAGCAGCAGGAGCCGACTTCTCGCGGGCCTCGCTCGGCTGGACTCGGGCTTATGCCGCCGATCTGCGCGGCGCGATCTTTCATGACGCGCACATTGCACTCAGCTTGATGACTGGTGCCAACTTAACCGAGGCAGACTTCAAGGGCGCCCGAATCCTGGATGCAGACCTGGAACAATCGAACCTGAGCGGCGCGAATTTCGAGGGTGCTGTGCTTCAGCGCGTACGGCTGCACGCGGCGCACGGCATACCGACGCAATTAAAGCAGGAAATAAAATGAGCGAAGAGAACAGCAATCAAGGTGTCGCCATTGCCGAGGAAATCCCGGTTAAACCGAGACTAATGCCAGCCCTGTTCGGCGAGTTCGCGGGCACCTTTGTGCTCGTATTCTTCGGAGTAGGAGCGGTAAATGCAGCAGTGGCGACCGGTGCCCAGAGTGGACTGTGGCAAGTGGCTGCGGTGTGGGCAGTCGGCGTCAGCCTTGGGATTTATACGGCGGCATCGCTTTCGGGAGCGCATATCAACCCCGCCATCACGCTCACCAATGCCGTTTTTGATGGCTTCCCGCTACCGCGAGTAGTGCCTTACTGGGTAGCCCAGGTCGCTGGGGCAGCCTGTGCATCTGTCCTGCTGTATACCATGTTTGCCGAGGCCATCATCGAGCTTGAGCGCCAGCATGGGCTGCTCCGAGGCGGGCCGGGAAGTGAACTGAGTGCCATGGTGTTCGGTGAGTATTTTCCGAACCCTGCCATCTTCGGTACCGATGAGCAGGCTTGGCGTATCGTCAGCCTCCGCACGGCATTCATTGCCGAGATGATTGGCACGGGCATGCTCGCATTCCTGGTGGGCACAGTGACAAGCACACGCAATCCGGCCCGTCCACCCGATGCGGGCGCAGCGGTAATGATCGGCGTTGGTGTTGCCGCCATCATCTCGGTGGTGGCACCACTTACCCAGGCTGCGCTTAACCCGGCACGGGATTTCGGGCCGCGGCTGGTGTCCTTATTCCTTGGCTGGGGTGACATTGCCATTCCAGGTCCACGGGGTGGCTGGTTTACGGTCTACATACTGGCCCCGATGCTGGGTGCTGTCATCGGAGGCGGGCTGCAACGTTGGTTGGCATCACAGATCCGGACAGATGATTGACGGAAGCTGCTTCACTTTGGCCAGAATGACGAAATAATCCGAACTTTCCCGGGCATGTTATTTTTTTACTTGCCCTGCCTGGCGGGCACTACCTTGTTTCTATGTTCAGCTTGAGCCCGCCAAACGAACGCTTTTCTTCTTCCGTGAACGCTTCGTCGGCACATCCATGCCCTGCCAGGTATTCTGCAGAAGTTCATCAAGTAATGTAGGTAACGGAACTTTAATCATGCCGTCCAGCCGTAACTGGATCATATGGTAGGCACCACCAAACGTGGCGGCAACGGCGACGCACGGGTTACTTTGCCGTATTTCCCCCTCCTCCATCCCTTGCTCGACTATTTCATGAATAGATTTAAAGGGGTCCGTAGTACAGGTCGGTAGTTCGCCGGGAAGAAACTCGGCGTGTTTGGGATGAAAAATAAAGGCAATTATGTTGCGGTGTGATTCTGTGTATTCAAACAGCAAGCTGATGATCTTGCTGCAACGTGCCTTTGCGCTTGATTCATCATGCATAACCGATTGAACTAAAATATCAATTTCGTTGAGCAGACGGTCATAGAGCGCTTTGGCTATGCCCTCTTTCCCCCCAAAGTGGTTGTATATCGACCCGATACTCACATTTGCCTGTTTCTGGACGTCGTGTACCGAAACATTGTGAAAACCCCGGTCAACAAACAGATCAAGCGCCGCCGTCAGAATACGGCAATCGATTGGTTCGGGGTCTGGGGTTTCTCTCGTTAGATAAGGCACTGTTCTTTCACGCTGGATGCTAGCCGACTTGTGGGAATTATACCCAACATCATTTAAGTGTTGAATGAAATGAATATTCATTCTATCATCATTTTCGACGATGTACTGCCCCCATCGATGAAAGGAGAAATTATGATGCGTGCGCTAAGTGGAACGATTGAAGGTGGAGTTGCGGGTCACAATGATGCCAGCGGAAATCCGCAAAGCACCCTGAGATACAAAATCGATTTATCAGGCTTTGTTGAGCGGCATCTTTGTCCCTGTGATCACTGTCGGGAAGTATCCGGCGCCCCCATTCACGACATCCTGGTTGTAACCAAGGATGCTTTCCAGATCACAGAAGGTGCAGAGCATCTGGTCACAACCAAAACAAAGCCCCTGTGTCGGCGTGAGCATATGGACCATAGCGGGTGCCAGGTCACCATTTACGTAGACGTAGAGGGTTTTGATAGCCTGGTTCTGGTCCATATGCCAACGGTGGACAAAAAAGACCAAAGCAAGGTCCCGCCACCTGGCCGAATTGTATTTATGGAAGACTCCACCATGCCGGGTGAGTTCTGGGGAAAATTGAAGCTACCAATGTATGAAGGCTGGGTCGGTCATGACGACACAGATACCAAACCTTTGGGGCTCGACTATATGCCGGCCTCCCTGTGACGTGAAACTTCATTACAAATGAATTAGGCCACGTTTAACTCTGGTGCGCAGACCATTCAGGTCAGCGCACTCCCCAAGAGGAAAGACAAAATGAGGGCAGTTAACAGTCCAGGGTTTTATACCCACCAAAAAATTACGTATCTGTTGGAGAATATGTGATGAGTGCAACTAAGGCAGAGAAAACCGCCGGGCGTCCCAAGCTGATTCCTTATGGTGGTTATTACAGTTCAGTTATTCCGGAACCGGGCACCCTGCTGAGTGAGTGTGGCCCGGATACCCCCCTGGGTGAGTACATGCGCCATTTCTGGCATCCC
>JAJFJV010000005.1 GCA_021773635.1 Gammaproteobacteria bacterium
AGGATGGTTCGAAACACAAGGTCTTCAGCCGCATCCATATGCTGCGCTGGACGGTGCCCGTCAACGATACTTCCAGCAAGATGATTGGTTGGCGGATGGTGGGGCCGGGTATCGATCCACGCGGCCTTGGCGAACAACTCAAGCACCTCATCGGTTACGAGACCATTGATTTCCTGGACGGTCAGGTATCTCGCCGACGCCCAGAACTGCAGCGTTACTGGGATAGCCGGGACGAGAAGACCCCATTCCTTCAGCCGCAACCGGATCATCGTGCGCGCGAGTGTTACAAGGATGCCCAGTGGGCACCGGGGGACTACGAGGCGATCGTCAGTCAGCGTTCCATTGCGATACACAGCCTGGAGAATCCAATGAAGGCGGACGGTGGCGTCTTTCTGTTCCGCAAGCTGCTACGTGATGCCATGAGTGGTGACAATCCCCATGCCACTCCTGAGGCATGGAAGGAATGGTTGGAACAGAACCCCACGCCTAACCTCTACTGTCAGGGCAATATCCTCGACATTAAAGAGGGGAAGGATCTGGCCGCTGAGGTGGAGCGACGTCGAGATGTTGCCCGCAAGATCATCGCCATCACCGGTGAAAGCAATAGCCTGGGAAAAGTCGAGCGGATCAAGTTCATTGAGGAGAAATACGCGGAGCTTGAGAAAGCCAACAGCTGATTAGTTACGGCAAGCTGCAATGAGAAAGGGGGGTGTTTTGGCACCCCCCTTTTTTTGTCTGCTCATTCTCAATATAGAACCAGAGAGCCGGGGAAGAGCAAATTATTGTGTACTTCCACAGCCGCTTTTCCGTATCTCAAAAAAATTCCCGGAGACCTTAAAGTTTCCTTGACGACGCCCGCTAACCTCCAAGTGGAGGTGCTGCTTATCCTTCGAGACAAATTCTGATTTGATGACAGATGGTGAGTGGCGATGGATTTTGAGCAACAATTTCCGAAATTGGCTGAAGGCGGAACGGAAGCCTTGCTGCAGGATCTACCGCTTGGCGTGGCGGTAGAGAATGAGGCAGGTACTGTCCTGTGGGTCAATCAGGGGCTGGAGGACCTGCTGGGTTGTGCGGGCGAGTCTCTCTCAGGGCTTTCTTTTGCGGATTGGCCACTGAAGAAGTTGCGTCCGGGCAGTGATGGCAGTGAGCGCTTTCGTGTGACCGGGAACGGTGGGAGCCAAAAGCTGGCGTGTCGGCCGACTCAGTTCAGGGATATGGATGGGCAAAGTTTCATTCTGCGCTGCTTCAGTCCGGAGACGGCCGGAAAACTGCCTTTCAACTCCGCAGCGGGGGTCGTGTCCGAAGGTGGTATTGATGCAGATACGGGCACCCTGAATCGTCTTTCTCTCAGTCAGGCGATTCGCTCCGAGGTTTCCCGCAGTCGTCGCTATCTCAACCCCTTTTCTGTCGTGCTCATGGTGGTTCAGTCTGAACACGAAGAGGCCATGCGGGTGGCCGCCCGAATACTTAAGGAACAGACGCGCTGGGCCGACATATTGGGACGTTGGGACGAGCACGAATTTTTGCTCATCCTGCCCGAGACCGATGGTGATTCCGTGACTGCATTGATAGCCAAGATTAACCACGGCATGGAGGCGCTGGCGAGTGCTGGCAGCAGCGATACACCGGTGATGGAACTGAAGTTCGGGATTGCCAGTTGGCAACGGGGCGACGATGCGGGTCTCCTCATGGAACGGGCACGGAGTGCCCTTCCCAAGGACTGATTTCAGCTCTCCGGATCCACGATTTCATAGTCGTGGGTTATTTTGGCGCTTTTGCCAAGCATCAGCGTTGCCGAGCAGTACTTTTCTGCCGAGAGCTGGATCGCCCGTTCCACTTGCGCGACTTTGAGCCCATGGCCTTCTACCCGGTAGTGGAGGCGAATCTCGGTAAATACCTTGGGAGCAGTTTCAGCACGATCGGCTTCGATCTCAACGCTGCAATCCTGGACGGGTTGGCGCGCTTTTTTGAGCATGCTGAGCACGTCGAAGGCAGTACAACCGCCGGCACCCAGCAGCAACATCTCCATGGGCCGGATCCCCAGATTCCGTCCGCCCATCTCGGGGGGACCGTCCATCACCACCGCATGGCCGCTGCCCGATTGCCCCATGAAACAGACCTCTTCAACCCACTTAACCCGCACTTTCACGTTTGTATTCTCCTTGGAATGGTATGGGGTTCGAAATATCAAAGCCCTTAATCTACACTAGCAAGCCTGCAAGGCCCCCTGGCACCAGTTTTTGTCAGGTTGCCAGGGACGCCGATCATACTAGGGAGCACACCTGATGACGATTCTGCAACGGACAGATCTACCTTCCCCCGCAGTACTCGGGCATTTTTTGGAGCACTGTCATCGTCATAATTATCCTGCCAAGACGGTGATTATCAATGCCGGGGATATCTCTCACGAGCTTTATTATCTGGTCAAGGGCTCGGTGTCGGTGTTGATGGAAGATGAGGAAGGGCACGAGGTGGTGCTGGCTTATCTCAACGAAGGTGATTTTTTTGGAGAGATTGGCATGTTTGACGAGCAGCATGAGCGCAGTGCCTGGGTGCGAACCCGGACCAAGTGTGAGGTGGCACAGATGAGTTACGACCGTCTGCGGAATATGGCCACCGAGTTTCCTGAGGTGCTTTTTTCCATGCTGTCCCAATTGGCTCTGCGGCTACGCAATACCAGCCGCAAGGTCGGCGACCTGGTTTTTATGGATGTTTCGGGGCGAGTGGCCCGGACGTTACTCGACCTGTGCAAGCAGCCCGACGCCATGACCCATCCGGATGGCATGCAGATCCGGATTACCCGTCAGGAACTTGGGCGCATTGCCGGCTGTTCCCGCGAGATGGTGGGGCGGGTGCTCAAGGACATGGAGGAGCAGAACCTGATTACCGCCTCGGGCAAGACGATGGTGATTTTCGGTACTCGCTAGGCGGTGATACCTAGGCCCCCGGGTGGCGGTAGGGTGGACCGTGTCCGCCGAGAGGTTGCTCCGGAACTACCGTTGCAGGGCGCACATGGTGCGCCCTGCATTTTCACGGAAGTGTGCGCTCACCCCTCACTGTGGGGCCCACCGCTCTCGCACATTGTGTGCAGGGATGCACTTATGTCGCGGTGGCATGGATGCCAAAGAGCGACCCATGTGCTTCACGGCATAACTACATCCTTGTAGAAGCGCCGTTCCCGCACATCCATGTGCTCCACGGCATAATTACATCCCTGTAAAAAGCTCGGCAAGTTTGGTGCCGGGGTCCTCAGCGCGCATGAAGGCTTCGCCCACCAGAAAGGCATGTACTCCATGTTCGCGCATCATGGCGATGTCTTCGTGGCTATGGATACCGCTTTCGGTGACCACTATCCGTGCCGAATCGATGTCTGCCAATAATTCAATGGTGGTCTGCAGTCGGGTCTCAAAGGTGCGTAGATTGCGGTTGTTGATACCAATAAGTTCGGTATTTAATGGCAGCGCCCGCATTAACTCCTCGCGGTCATGAACCTCAACCAGGACATCCATGCCGAGTTCTCCGGCAAGCGTGGCCAGAACGCCAAGGGCTGAGTCTTCCAGGGCGGCGACGATGAGCAGGATACAGTCCGCCCCCATGGCTCGCGCCTCGTAGACCTGGTATGGATCGATGATGAAATCCTTGCGTAGCACCGGCAGGCCACAGGCAGCACGTGCGGCCACCAGATATTCCTCGCTACCCTGAAAGAAATCCCGGTCCGTGAGTACCGAAAGGGCGGCCGCACCTCCACGCTCGTAGGAGCGGGCAATATCCCCCGGGCGAAAATCAGGGCGCAGCAAGCCCTTGCTGGGAGAGGCCTTCTTGAGCTCGCTGATTACTGCTGCTTCACCGGCCTCAATCCGTGCTCGCAGGGAGGCGGTGAACGGGCGTGGTAAGCCTGCGGCCAGTGCCCGTCGCTGCATCTCGGCTAAATTAAGATGCTGCCTACGGGCGCTGATTTCCTCGCGCTTGCGGCCGAGAATTTTGCGCAGGATATCGGGCGGCGATGTAGCCATGGGATTATTCAGAAACTTTGGCTTAGGCGAATCAGATCATCGAGGTGCGCCCGGGCCGCACCGCTCTCTATGCTCTCGCGGGCCATTTCCACGCCCTCGCGCAGATCAGTGCTGGTGCCCGCGGCGTAGATTGCTGCCCCCGCATTGAGTAGCACGATATCCAGTGCTGGCCCGGAGTGATTGTCGAGCACCTTGTGCATCAGGCTGAGGCTCTGATCGACGTTTTCGACCCGCAGGCTGTCGAGGCTGCTGCGTTTCAGGCCAAAACCTTCGGGCTTCAGGGTATAGCTGTGCATGCTGCCATCACGCAGTTCCGTTACCCGGGTGGGGGACGCGATGCTGATCTCGTCCAGGCCATCCTCGGCGTGCACCACCAGGACGCTAGCGCTGCCCAACTGCTCCAGTACCCGTGCCAGCGGCTCGACCCAGCGTTCACTGAATACGCCCACCACCTGATTGGGGGTGGCGGCCGGGTTGGTGAGCGGGCCGAGCAGATTGAACAGGGTGCGTACGCCCATTTCGCGGCGCGGGCCGATGGCGTGCTTCATGGCGCCATGGTGGTTGGGGGCAAACATGAAACCGATACCCACTTGCTCGATACACTGAGCAACCTCATCGGGCTTGAGATCTAGGCGTACCCCGGCCGCTTCCAGCACGTCCGCACTGCCGCACTGGCTGGAGACCGAGCGATTGCCATGTTTGGCTACCCTGGCACCGGCCCCGGCGGCCACAAAGGCGCTGGTGGTGGAGATATTAAAGGTACTGCTGGCATCGCCACCCGTGCCGCAGGTATCCACCAGGTGGGTGACGCTGACGGGGATGGGGGTCGCCAACCGGCGCATGACCCTTGCCGCGGCGCTGATCTCCTCCACGGTCTCGCCCTTCATCCTGAGCCCGATGAGGAAGCCCCCGATCTGTGCCGCGGTGGCCTGTCCGCTCATGATCTGCTCCATGACCGCGGTCATCTCAGCTTCCGTGAGATTGTGCATGGCAATGACTCTGCCGATGGCTGCCTGAATTTCCACCAGGGCTATCTCCTATTTTTGGTGCTTGTCGTTGAGGAAGTTGTCCAGCAGCGCGTGGCCATGGGCAGTGAGGATGGATTCGGGATGAAATTGAACTCCGGTGACATTCAGTTCACGGTGTCTTAGTCCCATGATTTCATCGCGTTCACCACTCTCGGTGAGGGTCCAGGCATTCACTTCGAGGCAGTCGGGCAGGCTGCTACCTTCCACTACCAGAGAGTGGTAACGGGTCGCCTCAAAGGGTGAGGGGAGACCGTGAAAGAGGCCGTCACTGCGGTGGTGGATGGGCGAGGTCTTGCCGTGCATGATGCGGTTGGCGTGGATAATGCGCCCGCCAAAGGCCTGCCCTATGCACTGGTGCCCGAGGCATACGCCGAGCAGCGGTATGCGTCCGGCAAAGTGCTTTACCACTGCCAGCGAGATTCCCGCCTTGTCCGGGGTACAGGGCCCGGGAGAAATGACGATCCGTTCGGGTGCCAGAGACTCTATATCCGCCAGTTCCAGCTGATCGTTACGCCGCACCACCACCTCCGCATCCAGTTCGGCAAGGTACTGCACCAGGTTATAGGTGAAGGAATCGTAGTTGTCGATCATCAATAGCATCAGTTCGACAAGCCCCCCTGTGCCAGGGTAACGGCGCGGAAAATGGCCCGCCCCTTGTTCATGGTCTCTTCCCACTCGCGAGCGGGAACAGAATCCGCCACGATACCGGCACCGGCCTGGATATGTAGCTGGCCATCCTTGATGACCGCTGTGCGAATGGCGATAGCGGTGTCGAGGTTGCCGCTCCAGCCAAGATAACCCACCGCACCACCGTAGACGCCACGCTTTACCGGCTCCAGTTCATCGATAATTTCCATCGCCCGTACCTTGGGCGCGCCACTCAGGGTGCCGGCCGGAAAGGTGGCAGTGAGGGCGTCCATGGCCGATTTTCCAGGCAGTAGCTGACCGGTGACGTTGGAGACGATATGCATCACGTGGGAATAGCGTTCAATTACCATGCGTTCAGTCAGTCGGACACTGCCGGTCTTTGCCACCCGTCCGACATCGTTACGCCCCAGGTCGATGAGCATCAGATGCTCGGCCAGCTCCTTGGGATCGGCGAGCAGTTCCTGTTCCAGGGCTTTATCTTTGGCCTCCGTGGCGCCGCGTGGCCGAGTGCCGGCGATGGGGCGAACGGTTACGGCGCCGTTTTCCAGATGCACAAGAATCTCTGGTGAAGAGCCGACGATGTGGAAGTCTCCCAGATCCAGGTAAAACAGATAGGGCGAAGGATTGAGACTGCGCAGGGCGCGGTAGAGGTTGAGGGGCTCGGCGTCGAAGGCTACCGAAAGTCGCTGTGAGATAACGACCTGCATGGCATCGCCTTCGACGATGTATTCCTTGACACGATCCACGGCCGCCTCAAAATCGTCCCGCGAAAAACCGGAGACAAAATCGGCCTCGGCGATGGCAGGTCCCGCGGGTGCTGATGCCGGATGGGGCGCTGCTTCGCCTAGCCGGGCACCGAGAAAATCAAGGCGGGAATTGGCTCGTCGTTGATCCCCGGCATCTTCCGGGTCCGCATGGACGATGAGATAAAGCTTGCCACTGAGATTATCGAAGACCACTACTTCCTCGGAGACCAGTAGCAGGATATCGGGAAGCTCCAGCGGATCAGCATTGGGGCACGTGCCCAGCCGCGGCTCCACATAGCGCACTGTGTCATAGCCGAAATAGCCCACCAGACCGCCGGTAAAGGGGGGAAGACCCGGCACCTCCGCCACCTCATAACGTTGTCGGAAGGCCTCGACAAACCCCAGCGGGTCATCGCTTTCCAGACTTTCTATAACCTCGTCATCCAGGGTGACGGTAATGCTTGTGCCGTGAACACTGATGCGCTCCCGGCAAGGCAGGCCAATGATCGAGTAGCGCCCCCATTTTTCTCCGCCGTGTACCGATTCCAGCAGATAGGTGTAGGGGAGATCTGCGAGCTTGAGGTAGGTGCTAAGTGGCGTATCCAGGTCGGCCAGTACCTGGCGGACCAGCGGGACGCGCCGTCGGCTGCCACTGGAGATGGAGGAATGCATAGGCGCCATTCGGGCTCAGGCGGCTATGGCTAGCAGACCGCCGAGCTCGGTGAGGCTGTCGATGACCGCGTCGGGTGCAGAATCGCGGATATCGTGGCCGTGGTTATAGCCATAGCTCAGGCAGACTACCGCCAGTCCCGCAGCCCTCGCGGCGAGGATATCATTTGCCGAGTCGCCCACCACCAGCGTCTCTGTGGCCTCCATCCCGAAGTGTTCCAAGGCGTGACGGAAGGGCAGCGGATCGGGTTTGATACGGGGCAGGCTGTCGCCGCCCAAGCTCAGTTCGAAATAATGCTCGATGCCAAGCTTTTCAAAGAGTGGCTGGATGAAACAGGCGGGTTTATTGGTTATGCAGGCCATTCGTGCGCCGGCGCTGTGCAGCATCTCCAGTCCCTCGCGGACGCCGGGATAGAGGCGGCTTCGATCACAGGCGTGGCGGCCATAAAAATCCATAAACAGCGGCAAGGCGCGTTCGAACAGGGCTTCCTCCGGTTCACCGTCCATGCTTCCGGTCAATGCCCGGCCGACCAGTCGGGCGGCGCCATTGCCGACCCACAGGCGTACTTCGGCCTCACTACGGGCAGGCAGTTCCAGCTTCTGCAACATGCGCTGCAGGCTGTAGGCGAGATCCGGTACGCTGTCCACGAGGGTGCCGTCCAAGTCGAACAGCACCAGTCCCGGGCGTTGGGGGATCTCACATCGAGCCGTCGCAGAGGTCACAGGATTCAGTTCACCGCAGCCAGTTTTACGCGCATCTGGTCGATGGTTGCCTTGTAGTCCGGGGTACCAAATACAGCCGAGCCGGCGACAAAGGTGTCTGCGCCTGCGGCGGCGATGTCGGCGATATTTTCCATGTTCACGCCACCGTCGATCTCAAGACGGATGTCCCGACCACTGGCATCGATAAGCTTCTTTGCCTGGCGCAGCTTATCCAGTGCTGCGGGAATGAAGCTCTGGCCACCGAAGCCGGGGTTTACCGACATCAACAGAATCATGTCCACCTTGTCCATGACGTATTCGAGTGCGTCGAGCGGGGTCGCCGGGTTAAACACCAGGCCGGATTTGCAGCCACCGTCCCGAATTAATTGCAGCGAGCGGTCCACATGCTCCGATGCCTCCGGATGAAATGTGATGTAGGTGGCGCCGGCATCGATAAAATCACCGATAATGCGGTCCACCGGGCTGACCATCATATGCACGTCGATGGGGGCGGTGACACCGTGCTTGCGTAGCGCTTCGCAGATCAACGGGCCGAAACTCAGGTTGGGGACATAGTGGTTATCCATCACGTCAAAGTGAACGATATCCGCACCGGCGGCCAGTACGTTGTCCACTTCCTCGCCCAGACGAGCGAAATCCGCCGATAGAATAGAAGGTGCGATACAATAATCAGCCATGCCTAAATCCCCACGTAAAAACCCAGCACTTTACCGGAATTCAGGGTCGTTTTCAGTAGCCCAGGTGCAGGTCCGGCGCGCAATTTCCGTGCGTTCGGACAGGTCGAAATGGGGGGCAAAGCTTTTTACTTTCGGATACTTCCTGCTTCTGGCACTGGTGGGCTTGCAGCTGTCCTTTCCTGGTTTTGCTGCCGGGCTTTCCGAGACCCTGGCCCAGCAGCTCCGCAAAGGTGAAGCGGTCTGGCTGGAGGTAGCTGGGGCGCGGGTGCTTGCCATTCACGGGGCAGCGGAAAAGGGCCCCGTTCTGGGTGCGGCGATCCTGCTGCATGATGAAGGTGCTCATGCTGACTGGCCTCAGGTGATTCGCCCCTTGCGTGGCGCCCTGCCCGCACATGGCTGGCAGACTCTCGCGCTGGAGCTACCGCCTTTTGTCAGCGGTGGGGACGTTGCGGCCAAGACCGCTTTTGCGCACATCGATGCAGGTTTTAGCTGGCTGCGGAAGAAGGGTGGAGAGAATGTGGTGCTCATCGGCCATGGCCGGGGGGCGGCGCTGGCCGCCGATTATCTGTTATCCAAAAAACCGAAGGGTATTAGCGGCCTGGTTTTGTTGAGTCCGTTGTTTGAGGGCTCTTCCGCGGAGCAAAGGCGCAAGCTGGCCAAGCTTTCGGTGCCGGTGCTGGAGGTTATCGCGAGTCGGGATTATCCACTTGTCCGGCGTTTTGCCCAAACACCGCGGCCGCTCCCGGAGGGTAAAACTGCCATCCCTTACCGGCAGATTGAGATTGAGGGGGCCAGCCATGACTATCGCAGTCATGAGGCGGCATTACTGAAACATCTGCGCGGATGGTTAAAGCGCTTCGCAACCGGGAAGGAGCCATCTTCCGGCGCTTAAGCGCCACGCGCCTCTCGAATGCGTTCATAGGCGGCGCGGATTTCCTGGGTTTTTTCCGTCGCTATCTTCATCATCTCTTCTGGCAGCCCTTTTGCCACCAGTTTGTCCGGGTGATGGCGACTCATCAGGCGGCGGTAGGCGCGCTTGACTTCGGCATCGCTGGCTTTGGACGATACGTTGAGAATGTCGTAGGCATCTTGCAGGGAGAGCTTCCCGGCAGCCGAGGCATCTGCTCCCCCTCCTCCCATGCGCTGGCCGGCACGGACCAGGGCCTCCAGACCCCGGAATTCAAAGCTGGAGATTCGTAGTACGCTGCAGATATGTTCCAGAATGCGCCGCTCGGCAGGATGCACCACGCCATCGGCGTAGGCCGAGTGGAGCTGGATTTCCACGAACATGCGCACCAGATTTTTGCGTCGATGACATTCACGGCGAAACTGCTCCAGTACTTCATCCAGCGGAAACTCTGTGCTCTTGCCTTCGGAGAAGAGTCGTTCCGCCGCATGCCGAAGTTCGGCACTCAGTTGCATTCGGCCCATGACCGAGCGCGCGAGCTCGAGCTCGTCCCGGGTGACCTTGCCGTCCGCCTTGGCAAGATGTCCCATAACCGAGAAGGTGGCGGTGAAGAAGGCGGCCTGGGTACGCTCCTGATCACCGGGGGAGCTGCGACCCGCTTCCATACCACGAAGCCCTGAATCGAATTGATGTCCTACGGAGGCGCCAATCAGTGCACCCAGGGGCCCCCCCAGCATGAAACCAAAGGTCCCGCCTATTGCTTTTCCCCACCAGCCCATCGCTACACTCTCCGCTCTATACTCAGGTTGGGGCCGATTATCCCCGCTTTCCACGGAACACCACAAACGCGAAAATGTCGAAGCCGTATAACATGCTGTCGGAGGTTGCCCATGTCCGGATTCCGAATTCCCCTATACGCAGCACTATTGCTGCTGTTGGCAGCTTGTACTGCCAATACGGCACTGGTCAGGCCCTGCTGTTATCAGGGAGAGGTGGTACTTAGCCATCTGGAAAATATCGAATTCTCCATGGAAGGTGGGGGAACCCGGGATTTTCGGGAAATATTCCGTGGTTTCCAGTCGGATGACCGCAATGTGCTCAAAGTCCTTCCCTTTGAGGAGGCCGCCTTTTCCGATGTGATCTATGATACTGCCGACCGCATCATGCGGGCCTATGATGCCAATGAGGACGGTCGCATCGAGGAACCCGAGCTAACCGTACTTTTCCTGGTGGAAATAGCCCGTGGGCTCGGTTTTCGGGTGGTGGAGATTGCTCGTCCACGAGCCCGGGCGCTTACAACTTCACCCGCTGAGATCAGCGGCTTGCTCAATTTTATCAGTCGCAACCAGGCCCGAATGAATGCGACGGCACGCCAGCTTTTTCAGGAGCTTGAATGGGTCGGTCAGGACGTGCGCGAATCGGAGGGAGGGGGGACCCGGAAAAGCAAGATTTAAGCACGCTGCTCACTGAAAAAGTCTATTTCATCTCGCTACTTATACACATCGCGCTTGTCTACCGTCGGTATTTTGACGGATATCTGGCGAGCCCTGAACAAGAACCAATCCCATTCTCTAAATGCATGATATAATTGAAAAAAATATTTTTGGTGGTTTTTTGTCTAGAGCCCTGATGGGCTAATAACCCCGCTGCTTTCAGGCCCTTACCACCAAACTGTGCACAAAGTTTTCCACAGCTCTTGTGTACAAAATATTTTCTCTAAAAAATAACAATGGCTTAGCCGGCTTTATTGGGAATGGCCGTGAATAATTGTCTCTAAACCAGGCCCCGTTCCCCGGACCAACGGTAGACCCCATGAAACGCAAATCAGCTCGTCGTAAGACCGGCAATAAAAAACCTTCCAGCTTTTCTCCAGGGAAGCTGGACGAGTTGTACTCAATGGCGGTAGGGGCGTATCAGGCGGGCAAGGCTACGCGCGCCCAGCGCTTCTTCAAAAAAGTGATCAAGGCTAATCCGGAGCACGTCCCGAGTCTCCAGTATATGGGGTTGCTTACGCAGCAAGCGGGACTATTGGGACAGGCGGTGGCTTATTTCAGGCGGGCTTTATCGGTCAATTCCAATGACCCGGTTGCCTGGAACAATCTGGGTAATCTGCACCGTGAAAGTGATGAGCCCGCAAAGGCCATCGATTGTTATAGAGCGGCTCTGGAGCTTGAGCCAAGCTATGCCAATGCGTGTTTTAATCTTGGTATTTGTCTGCGTCGGACCAACGACATTAAGGGTGCGATTGATACCTTTGAGCAGCTGACCTCATTGAGCCCGGAAGACGGAGAAGCCTGGGTGGAATTGGGGGCCTGTCAGTTGTTGGGTGATTTGGAAACGGCGGCGGACGGGAGCTTCAGGCGGGCGATAGAGAGACAACCGACCCCGCAGCTGTGGTTTCGGATAGCGGAGGCCTGGGCACACAAAAAAAATTCTGGCAATGCCCTTGAAGCGGTTAAACATGCGCTCGCTTTGGGAAAGGCAGACCCCGAACTTTGTTTTGAGATAGGTAATCTGTGCGTAGAGTTGGGGGATCGGGAGGGGGCGGTGCCCGCTTTTCAGGCGGTGTTGGCCAGCCTGCCCGAGCATCCGGTAGCCTTGCAAAATCTGGCCTCTTCCCTGGTCGAGTTACGCCAGACCAGAGCGGCGATAGAGGTATGGCAAAAGCTTGTCGGCCTTCAACCTAAAAACCTCGATGCCCATATGGGGTTGGGGCTGGCACTGGACCTGAATGGCCAACCCGAAAAAGCAGTGCATGCCTATGAAGATGCTATCGGTATCGCTCCCGGGCATGCGCTCGCATACTGCTGGCTCGGCAATGCGTGTCAGCAGATTGGCGATTTTGAACAGGCGCACGCGAATTTTCATCAGGCCTTGAAGCTGGATCCCGGTCTTGCAGAGGCGGGTTTTGGGCTCGCATACAGTCAGCGTTTTGGTCTGGGATCCGGGGATGATTTAAATCAGCTTGAAAAGCTGGCCCGAAACCCGGAACTCACGGAGCGAGACCAGACACACATGCAATACGCACTCGGAAAGGTGTATGACGATAACGAAAATTATGCCGAGGCCTTTGTCCATTATCAGGATGCCAATCGTCTGCAGGCGCGTAGTGTCAATTACGATGTGACTGAAAATCATGAGTGGGTTTCAAGGGTTATCGAATGTTTTGATGAAGCGTTCTTCGCCGAGCGCGCGGACTGGGGGCATGCGAGTGCGTTGCCGGTACTTATCATCGGCATGCCACGTTCCGGGACCAGCCTGGTAGAGCAAATCCTGGCCAGCCATCCGACGGTATATGGTGGTGGGGAAATGGCCGTCCTGGGAGAGGCCGCCAAAGAGCTTGCCGGCCCGCGCGGGCTGTTTGAAGGCTATCATCGGGGTGTCCTGGCCCTCGATAAACCGGCCACCCGGCGTTTGGCAGAGCGTTACCTGGAAGCGATGAAGAAATTTTCCGGCGGTAAAGCCCACCTTATCGACAAGTTGCCGGCAAATTTTCTCTATGCGGGCCTTGCTGCCTTGCTGGTGCCGGGGCTCAAGGTCATTCACTGCCGGCGTCATCCTCTGGATGTGTGCCTCTCCATCTACTTTCAGGCCTTTGGCTTCGGTAATGACTATGCCTGTGATTTATCCCATATAGCGGCTTACTATCGTGACTATGACCGTCTCATGAAACACTGGCACAGGGTATTGCCGGGGGGATTGATTGAGGTGGCATATGAGGATCTGGTAACCAGTCCAGAGCCCGAAAGTCGACGGTTAGTCAGCGCCTGCGGCCTGCCCTGGGATGATCGTTGCCTGCGCTATTACGAGACCCGGCGATCCGTGCAAACCGCCAGCAAGTGGCAGGTACGCCAGCCAATTTATACTCGCGCCATGGGACGCTGGAAAAATTACGAGGGCTTTCTGGATGAGCTCAAGAATGAACTGGGCGAGTTGTTAACCACGTAACTCCGGATACGCAGTATCAGAGTGACTGCGCTGGCAGTCTCGTGGGACATATTCGTTCACCCAAAACCCAATAAACGGAAGTTATCGTGGCAAAGAAAACCGCACGCCAACACCGCACGCTTCTGAGAAAGCGCCTGAATGCCGACCTGAAGGCAGCCAAAGCCAGCCTGGATGCCCGGCAGTTTGGTGTAGCTGCCAGCTTGGTGGAGGGGGTGCTGACACAGTCGCCCAATTTTTCCCCTGCTCACCAGTTGGCGGCAACCCTCGCTTTTTGCCACGGAAATTTTGAACTGGCCCGCTCTCATCTTGAAGTTGCGGTTAAAAACGATAAGAAAAATGGTACCTACCTGTTTGACCTTGCCCTGATATATGCGCGTCTCGGAATGACCGGGGAAGAAATAGCCGCGTATCGAAAAATAATTCGTCTCCAGCCTCGTTCCGCTATCGCCTACGCGAACCTTGGTTTTATTTACCGGCGACGAGGTGATTTTGACAGCGCCCTGCTTGCATTCGGCAGGGCCGTTGAAATTGATCCGGGGCACGTAGGCGCCCAAACCGGATGGATCCACCTGTTGGGCCGGATACGAACTGAAAATTTTGCGCCCAACATTGCAGAGGCGCTGGTGAAGGCCTTCGAGTCGCCCTATGCCCACCATCCCAGCCTGGCGCCAGCCACCGCTTCCATGTTGAATCTTAAATGTGGATTTGCCCAATATGATCCTGAGAAGGACGGATTGATCGAAGCGGATGATCCCTTGCTTGTGAGCTACCTTACCAAGTGCGTCAACATTGAGCTGGGACTGGAGGCCGGACTTACCCGTCTCCGTGAATTTCTGTTATTGAGTGACGACCCTGCTCAGCAGTCGTGTCGGCAGAAATTGGCTGCATTGCTGGCGAGACAGGGTTTTATCAATGAGTTTGTATTTCACGCCACGCAAGAGGAGCGCGCGCGGATCTCAAGTCTTCGGAAGGAGCTCGAAGACATGCTCTCCGTCCGGGATATATCAATTAATGCGATGGAGGACGGCCTGCTTCGCTTCGCCATGTATGAGTCTTTTAATCGCTTGAAGGGCGGAGGCAGGCTGGCTGAGTTAAGTAATGATGCCCTGGGTCCGAATCTGATTGATCTGGTGAGCTTGACGCTTCGTGATGGGCTTGAGGAGCAGGCGATTCGGGCATCAATGCCCGCCTTAAAACCCATTACGGATACTACCTCCCGGGCCGTGCAGGCACTGTATGAGGAGAATCCCTGTCCCCGCTGGTTACACTTGCCCCATCGCATGCCGCGACGGCCGGCTGCCTGGTTGCGCGAGATGTTCCCCGGTTTTAGCCCGCCGCCCTTTCTTCGGGAGGACCTGAAGTTGCTTATTGCCGGTTGTGGAACCGGGCAACAGGCTATCTCCGTGGCGCTCGAATTTCCCCAGGCCAATATTACGGCTATCGACATTTCCCGCTCCTCACTCGCGTACGCCGCCCGAATGGCTAATAAGCTGGATATCGGGAACATTCATTTTCTGCATACGGACATCCTGGATGCGGGTTTGCTCGACGAGACTTTTGACATGATCCAGTCGGTAGGAGTGTTGCACCATATGCGTACACCCCTGGACGGTTGGCGGGTGCTGACCGGATTACTGCGGGAGGGCGGGGTCTTTAAGGCCGGGCTCTATGCGGAGCGTGGGCGCCAGGGCGTGGTGAAGTGCCGGGAGATGATTGCACAGGAAGGAATCGGCTCCAGCCACAAGGAGATCACGGATTTTCGTCACCGCCTGATGGGTGAATCAGTCGATCGAAAGTTATTCAGCTTCATGGAGCGGGTGGATTTCTTTACCACCAGTATGTGTCGCGATCTGCTTTTTCACGTGCAGGAGATTCGCTATACACCCAAGCAACTCAAGGATGAACTGGATGCGGTCGGGCTCAGATTTATCGGTTTCGAGGGGCTGGAGGAGGAAATAGAGATGGTGGCCGCCTATCGAAAGGCCTTTCCCCATGACCCGCATATGAGCAATCTCGATAACTGGGAACTACTGGAGGCTGGTCAGGAGGACCCACCAGAAGGCTATATGTTCTGGTGCCAAAAGCCCGAGGGATAGCATAGTGCAATTTGGTGCTATCTCCGGCGCATAAAAAAAGCCGCTGCCCTTGTGGGGCAGCGGCTTTTTTAAGAACAGGTTCTAAGTTTGCTTAGAACTTGATCCGGGAACCGACCATGACGACGTCGATTTCGTCAATGCCAGCGGTACCGGCACCACTGAGCTCCCAGTTACGATACAGGGCATACAGCTCAACCTTGGGCTTTTTCAGCTTGTGCACCCAGGCCAAGCTGATGACCTCGGAATCACGACCAACTGCGGCCACGTCGGAGGCCTCGGAGTAGCTGATGGAGACCGAGTTCATGCCGAACTTGTGGCCCAGCTTGATGCCATAGACGTCCGGGTCACGGGAGCCGACACCATCGTTATCCTGCTCGGCCCAATGGGCGGTGATGCTGGTGCCCTGGGAAAAGAGGAAAGAGGCAGACAGACCCGTGGTATCGCGGGTGGGCTGGCTGGTGTAGGCAGCGCCAGCTGCGAACTTGCCACCACCGAAGGAGGTCTTCACATGCAGAGCGGCATCCCAGAAGTCAGCACCACCAGATACACTAACGTTGGCGGCTCCACCCAGCTTGGGTGAGTCATAGCGAATCAGATCGCGACGGCTAAGGCCATCGAAGTTGTTGTAGTTGGCTTCGATGTCACTTACCGGGGTGGCGCCAGTGCTGGTGCGATAGGCGATGTCACCCGCGACGGCCTGACGACTGCCATAGTCAGCAAGGCTGGTGCCGGAGAGGTCTTTTTCCACGGCGCCATCAGCGGCGACCTGGTATTGACCCAGCAGGACCCGGCCGAAGCCGCCCTTGAAGTATACGGCTGCGCGACGTTCAAAGAACGGGACACCAGCGGTGGAATCAGAGACGTCGCCAGTTGCTTTCATCTTGACGTCATTAGACGGGTTGGACTGCTGCTGGACTTCCCAGATGAGACCGGCGGTGACGCCGTTACCCAAGTCCTCGCTACCGGAAAAGCGGAAGCGGGTGGAGGAATTGTCGTTATCAACAATATGGGTCTGGGAGAAGGTGCCGTCGTCAGACATCATCAGTGCCTTGTTGACTTGGCCGGAGACCTTGACCTTGACGGCGTGGGCCGCCATCGGTGCAGTCAGGGCGGTGGCGATTGCGATCGCTAGTGCCTTTTTCTTCATTAGAAACTACCTCTGTAAATTTATGTTGTTGTCATCCGCTTACAGGCGGAGGTGCTTCGCGAAGCCTCTCCGAAGAGAAACTGTGGCGAGTATGGCAGAACTTATGCGGGGTTTGCAACGTTTTGTGCGAAAAAAACCACAGGACGTGCGAAGTGTTGCGTTATTGCAACAGGGGGCCAGGTTCAAGACGGACAGGCAAAGGGCCTGTGATTTTGACAGGAAAAAAAAGCGCCGACCAATCGATCGGCGCTTTTTTCCACAAAAACATGTGGTTAGAGCGATTAAGGTGGTTGGTAGTAGCGTCCGAAACGGCGGCTGCTACGCGATACCTTAAGTTATAAGCGTTTTGCCTAAAAACGCCGGCCTACGCCAACTCCAAAGATCCAGGGGTTGATATCTACACTGACGCTGGAGCCATTCGAGAATTTTAGCTTGGTATCCATATCCACATATTTGACATCAAGGTTGATGAACCAGTCATCGTTGACCCCGATATCCACGCCGACCTGGCCCGCCAATCCCAGGGAGGAACTACCCGTTAGCTTGGTTCCAGCCAGTGCCCCGGCAGATTTTTCGTTGAACATCAGGGTGTAGTTGGCGCCTATGCCGGCATAGGGACGAATTTTGCCGTTGGGCGAAAAGTGATACTGAAGGGTCAGCACCGGGGGCAGGGTGCGCGCCGATCCGACTTTGCCCACGCCTGCAAGCGTGCCATTGCCTTTTACATCATGTTTGGAACTGGCCAGGATCAGCTCAGCACCGAAATTGGGGGAGATCATGTAGGTGAAATCAATTTCCGGAACAGTATCGGAGTCCACAGTCACACTACTTCCAGCCACCGGGGCACCCGCCAAAGTAACGATCCCGCTGGATTCATCCGGATTGACGTTGATGCCGCGCACTCGCACCAGAATATCGCCCGCCTCGTAGGCCTGGACGGCAAAACTGCTGAACAACAGGCCAATAGTGGCCAATACACATCCACGCACTACCTTGGAACCAAACAAAAACATGATCGTACTCCCTAAGATTTATTCAATATTGATCGTCACACGAAGCCCCGGTCAATACACGCATAATCTATACACATATAAATTGAGCGGGTATTAACGCAGCGGCAATGTCTCACGAGACGGGCAGGGAGGGAAATTGTTTTATTGAATGCTCTCTATAGTCGCTAAAAATGATAAAAAGACTATATGTTATAGGGGGCTGGCGCTGTCGAGCCTGAAATAAGCTCGCGCTACGGTGTCTGCGCAAGCCATACACCGACGGTTACCGCAGAAGGTTGAGGCGCACGTTTTATCGTGCGAGGGACGTATCCAGGGCAGTGCCCAGCTTTTCGACGATCTCACCAAGATGCGTCTCGTCGATGATAAATGGGGGTGCCAGCAGGATGTGATCGCCATATTGCCCATCAATGGTGCCACCCATTGGGTAAATCATCAGTCCTTGTGCGAGCGCCGCTTTTTTTACCGCTCGATGGAATCCAAGGGCCGGATCAAAAGGCTCCCTGGTTTCGCGGTTAGCCACCAGTTCCAGGCCGATAAACAGCCCGCGGCCGCGAATGTCGCCGACATGGGTGTGGGTGTCAAAGCGTTCATGCAAAGCATCCGTGAGTTGCCGGCCCCGTAGCCGTACCTGCTCCAGTAAGCTTTCCTGCTCAATGGTTCCCAGCACCGCCAGGGAGGCGGCACAGGCGGTGGCGTGGCCCATGTAGGTATGGCCATGCTGAAAGAAGCCGCTGCCGTCCCTCACCGTGGCGTAGATTTCATCGCTTGCCAGCAGAGCGCCAATGGGTTGGTAGCCAGCACCCAGGCCCTTGGCGATGGTGATGAGATCGGGAACAACATTTTCTTGCTCGCAGGCGAACAGGCTGCCGGTACGCCCCATGCCGCACATCACCTCATCCAGTATCAGCAGGATGCCGTGATGATCGCAGATCTCGTGGATGCGTTTGAAATAGCCAGGCACCGGGGGAACCGCGCCAGCGGTGGCACCCACCACGGTTTCGGCGATAAAGCCGATGACATTTTCGGCTCCAAGGGCCTCAATTTTTGCTTCCAGCTCGTTGGCTACGCGTAGCCCGTAGGCGGTTTTGCTTTCATCCGTGCGCTGGTCCCGATAGGCGTAGCAGGGTGCGATGTGGTGACTTTCAACCAGCAGTGGTTGAAAGGCCTCGCGCCGCCAGGCGTTGCCGCCAACGGCCAGGGCTCCCAGGGTATTGCCATGGTAACTCTGGCGACGGGCGATAAAGTGGCGTCGCTGTGGCTCACCGCGCTCGAGAAAATACTGGCGCGCCAGCTTGAGGGCGGCCTCCACCGCTTCGGAGCCCCCGGTGACGAGATAGCTGCGCTCGATGCCCGGTGGGGCCATGGCAGCGAGTTTATCCCCGAGTGCTTCGGCGGCTTCGGTGGTGAAAAAAGAGGAATGCACGTAGGCCAGACTTTCCACTTGTTTATGTATAGCCTCAAGCACCGCGGGATGGCCATAACCCAGACAGCAGACGGCAGCGCCACCACAGGCATCAAGGTAGCGCTTTCCACTTTGGTCAAAGACGTAGGGACCTTCACCCCCGATGGCTACGGGCAGGGTGGCATGGCAGTGGCGATGGAAGAGGTGGCTCATGGGGGCGGTTTGGTCACGATGGGAAAGGTGGTCGCACGTAGGGCAGCCCATGGCTGCCTTTCTGCCTACCCCGTACCAATGATTGCAGCAAGGAGGCCCAGCGGCGGCCATGGGCCGCCCTACATGGCTTTGTTGCGCTCCTCGCAATGCCTCAGCACCAGTACCGAGCAGCGGGCATGGCGAACCACTTTTGATGTCGTTGTTCCCAACAGCCATTTCTCCATAGAGGGGTGGTCCTGTCCGGGGATAATGATCAGATCCACCTCATGTTCCCGGGATTCGGCGAGGATCTCCTCGTAGGCCGTACCCTGACGTAGCACCGGTACCACTGGCAGTCCTTCCGGGATGTGTTCCTGTATATAGTTTTTGAGCTGTACCTTGGCTGCAGCATGGGCCTTCTTTTCTGCATCTTTGGGAAAATAACTTGCCACCAGTGGCATGTTGAATCCCGGTAGTACGTAGACGAGGTAGAGGGTGGCGCCCCACTTGCGTACTTCTTCCACCACTTCGTCCAGGGCCTCGTGGCAGAGGCCGCCTTCAGGTACGTCGATGGGATAGAGAACTTTGTTGAACATGGCGTATTCCCTTTAGTTAGCTGTCAGGCACTGGCAACTTGTTTGCGGCGTCTTCCGAGTTGCACAGCCCCAACGCCAGCAAGGAGTAGTAGGGTGGGGATGAACAATAGCTGTTTGGGCAGGCGATCGATGCTTTTCTCGACACTCTGAATTTCCCAGTCAAAGTCGAGTCCGGCCTTTTCTGCGGCGCTACCAAACACCAGGTTATCCACAAATATCCGACCGCTCTCCGTGCGCGTTTCCAGTCCTGCCTGAGCAAGCCGCTCCTTGCCGCTGGTGCCCGGTTGCAGGCTCAGGAGCACCGTTTTCCTCACCTTGTCTCCATCCAGGGTCTCCCCCTCGGCCACCATGCGTAACGGAAGTCCGTCGGGCAGTTGCCTGGCGACTTCCTCTATCTGTGTTGCTGCCACCGATTCCATGGGCGGATAGACCTTGTCCCACCAGAAGCCGGGTCGAAACAGGGTGAAGGCAATGAGCAGCAGGGCAAGGGTTTCCCACCAGCGGCTGCGCACCAGCCAGTAGCCTTGGGTGGCGGCGGCAAAGATGAGCATGGCGGTGATTGCACTGAGAATGGTGACCAACAGCTCGAACCAGTTGCCAATACCCATGAGCAGTAACTGGGTGTTGAAGATGAACAGGAAGGGCAGGATGGCGGTACGGATATCGTAGGTAAATCCCTGGATGCCGGTACGAATCGGATCGCTCTGGGCAATGGCCGCTGCGGCAAAAGCGGCCAGACCTACGGGCGGCGTATCATCGGCGAGGATACCGAAGTAGAACACGAACAGATGCACCGCGAGGAGGGGAACGATGAGTCCGCTTTGGGCACCGAGGGTGACGATCACCGGGGCCATCAGGGTGGACACCACGATGTAGTTGGCGGTAGTGGGCAATCCCATGCCAAGAATCAGGCTGATGATGGCAGTGAAGCCGAGCATCAGCATGATGTTGCCGCCAGAAATGAATTCGACAAACTCGGTCATTACCAGGCCGATGCCAGTGAGGGTGACGGTACCCACGACGATACCGGCAGCCGCCGTGGCCACACCGATGCCAATCATATTGCGCGCGCCGGCAACCAGACCATCAAACAGATCCTGCCCACCCTGGCGGGCGGCATTGGACAGCGCTCCCTGAGCCCGGAAGTAGGCAAGCAGGGGACGCTGGGTGAGGAGGATAAAGATCATGAATACCGTGGCCCAGAAGGCGGAGAGGCCGGGGGAAAAGCGCTCCACGGTCAGGCACCACACCAGGATCACCACCGGTAGCAGGAAATACAGCCCGGACTTGATTGTAGGCCCGACCTCAGGCAGTTCGAGGACCGCTGAGTTGGGGTCGTCCATCTCCAGCTCTGGATAGCGGGCGGCGTACCAAAGCAGTCCCACGTAGGAGATCAGAACGCCGATACCGACTATCCAGACAGCCGCCGCACCAAAGACTCCCTTCATCCAGCCGATGCCGTAGTAGACCAGAGCGGTGACGATGGCTATACCGATAAAGGTAGTGCTATAGGCAAACAGGCTTTGGGCCATGGTGCGTTCGTGGCGCCTTGGCAGGCCCTGCATATTGGCCTTCAGGGCTTCCAGATGGACTATATAGACCAGCGCAATATAGGAAATGAGCGCCGGCAGAATGGCTGCCTTAATCACCTCCACGTACGAGACCCCCACGTATTCCACCATCAGGAAGGCCGCGGCCCCCATAATGGGCGGGGTGAGCTGGCCATTGGTGGAGGCGGCCACCTCTACTGCGCCGGCCTTGGTGCCGGGAAAGCCCACCCGCTTCATCAGCGGAATGGTGAAGGTGCCGGTGGTAACCACGTTGGCGATGGAGGAGCCGGAGATCAGGCCGCTCATACCCGAGGACACCACCGCCGCTTTGGCAGGCCCACCGCGCATGTGGCCGAGCAGTGAAAAGGCAACCTTGATGAAATAGTTACCGGCGCCGGCTTTATCGAGTAGCGAGCCAAAGAGCACGAACAGAAAGACGAAGCTGGTAGACACCCCGAGGGCAACGCCGAAGACGCCTTCGGTGCCCAGCCATTGGTGAGACATGGTTTTGGAGAGGCTGGCACCCTTGTGAGCGATCACATCCGGCATGTAGGGGCCGCCAAAGGTATAAATCAGGAACACGGCGCAGACCACCATCAGCGGTGGTCCAAGTGCCCGCCGGGTCGCCTCCAGCAGCAATACCATGCCGCACACCGCCACGACCAGATCGAAGGTGATGGGAGCTCCGGGACGCTCGGCGAGGGCAGCATAAGCGGTGTAGAGATAGGCAGCAGAAAATGAACCTACTAAGGCAAAGACCCAGTCTTGTATGGGGATGCGGTCGCGCGGGGAATTTTTCCATGCCGGGTAGGCGGTAAAGGCGAGAAAGATCGCGAAAGCCAGGTGTATGGCGCGGGCTTCCGTATCGTTGAGAATGGCGAAACGGAAGATAAAAGGCAGGGGTGAGGCGTACCAGAGCTGAAACAGGGACCAGAGCAGGGGTACACCGATTAGAATTTTTCCGGGGATTCCCGCCGGGCTGCGGGCGCCAGTGTCAGACTGGGCAATCATTTCCTCCAGCTCTTCGCGGGATGCTTGCGTGGCTTCGTTATTATTCATCAGCGCTTAACTCCAGGATGTACGGGGGTGGCTAGCGGATGTGATGTTGCTGGAAATAGCGTTGGGCACCTGGGTGCAATGGTGCGCTCAGGGTATCTTTTGCCATGGTTTTGGCATCCAGTTGCCGGAAGGCGGGGTGCATTTTGCGCAGGCGATTCAGACTGGAGAAAGCGGCGGAGACCAGAGCTCCGGCTGTTTCTGCACCGATCTCCGATGAGGTGATCAGGGTTGCACGTGTTCCGAAGCTTTGGATCGACCGGGAAACAGGGCCGTAGGTGCCTTGCAAAATCTCCGTGGCCGTAAGCCAGGGGTGAGTTGCAAGCAGGCTGTCAATAGCGGGTCCGCTGACGTTGACCAGATGTGCATCGCAAAGCCTGAGCGTTTTCATTACCGCCCGATCGGAATGGGCCCGCAGATAAGCGGCCACTTGAATTTTTTTGTGGCAGAGGGCGAGGGATTGCTGATTGGCCGGTAGCTCCTCGGCAAGTGAAAAATTCTTTTTGCTCCAGCTGCGAGCGGCCATCATCATTTCCATGGTGGCGCGTTCCAGCGAACCGGGAGTGCCAATGTTTACCCGGCGGTCATTGAGATCATCGAGTTCAGTTATGCCTGTATTTCGGGTCGCCACCAGGGTGAGACTGCTGGGGTGAGCAGAGAACAATGCGCGCAGATTGTCGTAGTTGCCATCGCTGTAGCGAAACGGGCCACTGTGTTGGCGTGCATGAAACTGCCACTCGGACGAAACGATGGCGAATTCCAGCGCACCGTCTCGAACCGCGCCAAGGTTGAACAAGGGACCGGTGGTGGGTATTGCGCGACACTTCAGGTCGCTTTTTTGAAGATTGACCAACCGGCAGAGCGCACGACCGAGGGCGTGGTTGGTTCCGGTCGCGTGGCCCGTGCCAATAAGGATTTCCTCGGCTGCAGGGGCGGCAATCGAAACGGCAAATACCAGTGCCAGCGCAATGGCACGAAACAGGGGTATACACATCGGTAATCACTCCTTGCTATCGCTTTTGCGGAAGGAGGGAATCAGTGGTCCGGGGGATAGTCGTGACGGACTTTCCCCCGGACCAGCTGTATACAGGCAGCGTGCCTACATCAAGCCTGCTTCACGGTAGTACTTGGCGGCACCGTCATGCAGTGGTGCAGACAAACCGTCCTTGATCATTTCTTTCTTGCTTAGATTGGCGAAGGCCGGATGGAGCTTGCGGAAGCTGTCAAAATTCTCGAATACCCCCTTGACGATGTGATACACGGTATTGCTCGAGGTCTTGGTGGAGCTGACGAAGGTCGCACCGACACCAAAGGTTTTGACGTCGTTGGGAGAACCCCGATACATACCGCCCGGGATCACCGCCGAGCGATAGTAGTCATTATCGCCTACCAGCTTGTCGATGGCCGCACCGCTAACCTCGACCATGACACTGTCGCAGGAA
Source organism: Gammaproteobacteria bacterium (assembly GCA_021773635.1). Lineage (GTDB taxonomy): Bacteria > Pseudomonadota > Gammaproteobacteria > HK1 > HK1 > JAJFJV01. The sequence goes on from JAJFJV010000005.1 coordinate 23,857, forward strand.
GTGGTGGCTTCCTTGATGGAGCCACTGGGATGGCCGACGGTAAAGACCATTGCGTCGATCTTGTTGTCACACAGGGCCTTGGATTGCTCGGCAGATTTCAGCTCCGAGGCAAGTGCGAAGGTGGATTTGCTCCAGCCCAGCGCCTTCATGACCACTTCCATGGTACCGCGCTGACCGGAACCCGGATTACCGATATTGACTCGCTTGCCCTTGAGATCCATGAAGTTCTTGATCCCGGAGTCAGCGCGTGCGACGACGGTGAAGGGTTCGGGGTGGACGGAAAATACTGCTCGCAGGCCTTTGAAAGCGCCCTTGTCCTTGAACTTGCTGGTGCCGTGGTAGGCGTGATATTGCCAGTCGGACTGGGCGACGCCCATATCGAGTTCACCGGCCCGGATGGTGTTGAGATTGTAGACGGAGCCGCCGGTGCTCTCCACGGTACAGCGCACCCCGTGTGCCTTGCGGCCCTTGTTTACCAGTCGGCAGATGGAGCCACCGGTGGGATAGTAGACACCGGTTACGCCACCGGTACCAATGGTGACAAAGGTTTGCCCCGCCAGTGCCGCCGGCACGCCGACGAGCATGCCCAGTAATACGGTCGCGAAAGTCTTCATAATGGTTTTCATCGTACCCTCTCCTTCCTTAGCAATTTGGATTTTTTTGTCAGACGGAAACACCACTTTTATTTTTCGGGAAATATGTACAGAAACGTAATGGACTGAGGGCGGGATGTGGCCAACAACAGGCGATCCCGTCTCCAGCGCCTCCTTTTTCGGAGTACACAGATTTCACTCCGCACCTCTATACATAGAGCATCGGACCATGGTTTACAAATCGGGTTCCTTGTTTGAAAGGCCGGATCTATAGATAGATTTCATCTGGGTGTTGTCCCGGGTGGCTGCTACACTGCCTTGCAACGGGCCAAACTTCCGAGGAGACGACAATGCCGACGGCAATGGATGAGCTGACTCTTGAACTGGTGGAAAAGGTCATCGCCATCGTGCGACGCAAGGTGCCCCGGGAGGAGGTTGGCAACGTCGAGCGCTTTATCCGCCAGTACTATCACGGCGTGGCAGGGGAGGATTTGGCAGAGCGCGACCCACAAAATCTCTACGGTACTGCGCTGGCGCACTGGAGCTTCGCGCGTAAGCGCAAGCCCGGTGAATCCCGTATCCAGGTTTACAACCCACGACAGGAACAGCACGGCTGGATCTCTACCCACACCATCATTGAGACGGTCTGTGAAAACATGCCGTTTATCGTTGATTCCGTGCGCATGGGGCTCAATCGTCTGGGTCTGACCAATCATCTGGTGATCCATCCGGTCATGTCCTTTCGCCGGGATAAATCCGGATTATTGCTGGAGGTGATGCCGGAGGGAGTCGAGGAAAAAGGCATTGTCACTGAGGCCTTGATGCATGTGGAGGTGGACCGCCAAACCGAGGCCAAGGTGCTTGGGGCTATCCAGACCGAGGTCGAGCGGGTATTCGCCGATGTGCGGGCGGCGGTGGAGGACTGGACTAAAGTCCGGGCACATATGCGCGAGGCGCTGACGGAGCTGGCCGATCATCCCCCACCCATAGATGCCAAGGAGCTGGCCGAGGCGCAGGCCTTTCTGGAATGGATGGAGGACAACCATTTCACCTTTCTTGGTTATCGGGAATACGAGTTGTTGGAGGAGAAGGGTGAGGATGTGTTGCGCTGGGGTCCGGGTCCCGGGCTCGGGGTGATGCGTGGTGGGGGCGTGGGTTCCATTTCCAAATCCTTTGCGGCGCTGCCTGCCGAGGTGCGCAAACTGGCCCGTAAGTCCGAGTTGTTGATCATCACCAAGGCCAACCACGAGTCCACGGTGCATCGCCCCGGTTTCATGGACTACGTGGGGGTCAAGCGTCTGGATAAAAAAGGTCGAGTGATTGGCGAGCGTCGTTTCGTCGGGCTCTATACCTCCAGTGCTTATCAAAGCCGTCCAGCGGATATCCCGCTGCTGCGCCACAAGGTGACTCAGGCGGTGGAGACTGCGGGCTTTCCGAGGAGCAGCCATACCGGCAAGGCCCTGATGCATATCCTCGATACCTTTCCCCGGGATGAGCTGTTCCATATTCCGGGGAATGAGTTATTGGAGACAGCACTGGGAATCCTGCATTTGCAGGAGCGCCAACGTATTCGGCTGTTTATCCACAAGGATCTCTACGGACGGTTCTTCTCGTGCATTATTTTCGTGCCCCGGGACCGCTTTAATACCGCTATCCGCAAGCGTATCCAGACGATCCTGGAGCAGTCATTAGAGGGCAAGAGTTACGATTTTTCCGTTCAGCTCACGGCCTCAGTGTTGGCGCGCCTGTATTTCATGATTCGCGTTCCTCAGGGCAGCATGCGGGAGTACGACGTCAAGCGCATTGAGGCACGCCTGGTTGAGGTGACCCGGGTGTGGAAGGATGATTTCCATGCAGCGGTACTCGAGCACTGTGGCGAAGAGCGAGGCACCCGTCTGTATCGTTGCTATGGTGATGCCTTTCGGGCCGATTACCAGGAAAGCTACAGCCCCCAGGTTGCCGTGTCCGACGTGGAGAAGATGGAGGCCCTGGGGGAGCATCGCGGGTTGTGCTGTATGAGCCTCTATCGTCCCATGGAAACCCTTGATGGGATGTTGCGTTTCAAACTCTTTCAGGCAGGCCAGCCGATTCCACTGTCCGATGCCCTGCCGATGCTTGAGCACATGGGTTTGAGGGTCATGGAGGAACATCCCAGCATCGTCAAACCGCTTGAGGGAGCGGCCATCTGGATACATGACTTCGTGATGGAATACTGCGGTCATAACGAGCTGGAGCTTGAGCGGGTGCGGGAACCGTTTCAAGCCGGTTTCGAGCGTATCTGGCATGGGGAGGTGGAAAGCGACGGTCTTAATCGTCTTATTCTCGGGGGTGGGCTGAGTTGGCGCGAGGTCGTTCTGCTGCGGGCCTATTGCAAGTATTTGCGCCAGATCGGCGTGACCTTTAGTCAGACCTACATAGAACAGGCACTTTCAGCCAATGGCGCCATTACCGCTTTACTGGTACGCCTGTTCCACGTGCGTTTTGATCCGGATGCGCGCGATGGTGCGGCCCATGCCTCGGCCCAAGTCGGGGTCGAGATCGAGGAAGCCCTGGATCGAGTGTCGAACCTCGATGAAGACAGAATCCTGCGTTGTTTTCTCGGCGCTATTCGCGCCACCCTGCGTACCGATTACTATCAGCTGACGGAGGCCGGTGAGCCGCGGCCCTCCCTGTCCTTCAAGTTTAATCCGGCACTGGTTCCCCAGTTGCCGGAGCCAAAACCGCAGTACGAGATTTTCGTGTACTCGCCACGCGTGGAGGGGGTGCATCTGCGTGGCGGCAAGATCGCTCGTGGCGGTATTCGCTGGTCCGACCGGCGCGAGGATTTTCGCACCGAGGTGCTGGGCCTGGTAAAGGCCCAGATGGTAAAAAATGCGGTTATTGTCCCGGTGGGTGCCAAGGGAGGCTTTGTGCCCAAGGCCATGCCCGCGGGTGCTGACCGCGAGGCGACTATGGAAGAGGGCATCGCCTGTTATCAGCTGTTTATCCGCGGTTTACTGGCGGTTACCGACAACATCGTGGACGGCGAGGTGGTGCCCCCGGCACGCACCATTCGTTATGACGAAGATGACCCTTACCTGGTAGTGGCGGCGGACAAGGGCACGGCCAGCTTTTCCGACATTGCCAACAGCATTTCCCTGGAACAGGGCTTCTGGCTGGGCGATGCCTTTGCCTCGGGTGGGTCGGTGGGATACGACCACAAGGGCATGGGGATCACGGCTCGCGGGGCCTGGGAGTCGGTGAAACGCCACTTCCGTGAAATCGACGTGGACACCCAGAGCACTGACTTCAATGTAGTGGGCATTGGCGATATGGCCGGGGATGTTTTCGGCAATGGCATGTTGCGGTCTCCCCATACCAAACTGGTGGCAGCCTTTAATCACCTGAGTATCTTTTTCGATCCGGACCCTGATCCGAAGCGTGCTTATGCCGAGCGCGAGCGTCTTTTCAATCTGCCTCGTTCCGGTTGGGATGATTACAACACCTCCCTGATTTCAGCCGGCGGCGGGGTTTTCTCCCGGTCCGCGAAGTCGATCAAACTGTCGCCAGAGGTGCAGAAGGTGCTGGACGTGGAGGAGACGACGTTCACACCCAATGCCTTGATCCGGGAGATTCTCAAGGCCCCGGTGGATTTGCTGTGGAACGGGGGTATTGGCACCTATGTCAAGGCGAGCAGTGAGAACGACGGTGAAGTGGGTGACCGTGCCAACGACAGTGTGCGGATTGATGGCAAGGATCTGCGCTGCAAGGTGGTGGGTGAGGGTGGCAATCTCGGTTTTACCCAGCGCGGGCGGATTGAGTATTCCCTTAACGGTGGGCGAATTATTACCGACTCCATCGACAATTCCGCCGGGGTGGATTGCTCGGATCACGAGGTCAATATCAAGATTCTGCTTAACGCCATCGTGGCCAAGGGAGAATTGACCGAAAAGCAGCGCAACCGATTGCTGGCAGAGATGACTGACGAGGTGGGCGTATTGGTATTACGCCACAATTATCTGCAAAACCAGGCCCTGAGTATCGCCACCGGGCAGGCATTGCCGATGGCCGATGTGCATTTACGTCTGATGCAGTGGCTGGAACGTGAAGGCGGCTTGCGCCGTGATCTGGAATTTCTCCCCGGGCGTGAGGAGTTGGCCGATCGGGCCGTGAGTGGTGCAGGGCTAAGCCCGCCGGAGCTGTCGCTGATTTTTGCCTACTACAAGAACGTCTTGTCCCATGCCCTGTTGCAATCAAATTTACCGGAGGATCCCTTTTTCTTTCGCGAGCTGGAGTATTACTTTCCGGTACCGCTACGAGAGCGCTATCGCGATGAGATGCCCGCGCATCGTTTGTGGCGAGAAATTATCTGTACGGTGGTGGCCAACGGTATGGTCAATCGTGCCGGCATGACCTTTGCGTTTCGACTCGGTGAGGAGACCGGTGCCTCGCACTCGGATATAGCCCGGGCCTTTATGGCGGCGCGTGAAATTTTTGGCATGCGGGACTTCTGGAGCACGGTGGATGCTCTCGATAACAAGGTCCCTGCCAGTGTCCAGAAGCAGTTGTTACTGGAGGGGCGGAAGCTGGTGGAACGGGGCGCACGCTGGCTGTTACGCAATCGCCCGATGCCACTGGATGTAGCTGCCAGCATTGCCTGCTTCTCGCAGGGAGCCAAAACCCTGGAAGGCCTGTTGGGAGCATTGGTTCCGGGCTTGGCCGAGGGAGAGCTATGGGAGTCCCTGCATCACTACGATGTACTTGAAGGGCTCATACCGCGGGTGGCGGGTTTTGACCATCTATTCAGTGCGCTGGGGATTGTCGAAGTGGCCAGCAGCAGTGGCCGCAGTGTGGAGGACGTGGCGCGGGTTCACTTCCAGCTCGGTGCCCGGCTTGAGCTTGACTGGTTGCGTACCGGCATAGTGGCACTGCCTCGGGATAATCGCTGGCAGGCGTTGGCACGGGCTGCTCTGCACGATGAGCACTACGCACAGCATAGTGCTCTGACCGCCAGCGTTCTGGCAATGTCCGGGAAGTCTGTTGCACCGAAGACGCGTATCGATCGCTGGTTGGCTGCAAATGGCCATGTTGCGGGTCGATATCAGCAGGTTGTGGCAGATCTGATGCTCGGTTCCACCCCCGATTTTTCCATGTTGTCCGTGGCCATGGGTGAGTTACGGAACCTGCGCCATTGTGGCGCTACGCAGGGGGTGAAAGCCGAAGACAAGGCGGAAGCACCTAAAAGGCGGGGGCGGAAAAAAGCCTAGTCTGAAGGCGCCTGAATCAAACCGTCTCCCGCGAGGGGTGTTTACTTGAGCGGTGCGAGCATGGCATCGAGATTCAGGGCATCGCAAAAGTCCATGAATTCGCCCCGCAGGGTGGAAATGGCGTTATCGGCCGGGACGCCTACGGTCATGTGGAGAGAGAACATCGTGGTCCCGGTGTGCGGTGCCGGGTAGATGCTGGTGTAGAGATCCTCCACGTTGATACTGCGCTTGGAAAAAAATTCCGCTACCTCGTGGACGATACCCGGGTGATCCATGGCCACCACCTCCACGCCGTAGGGGATGATATGCCCGGTTCCAGTGCGGGCTTCCGTGCGGCGACTCTGAATAGTGAGTTCCAGCTCTTCCCCGAGGCGCGGCAGGGATTGCTCGATCTTGGCGATGGAGTTCCAATTCCCGCTGAGTAACGAGATCATGGCGAACTCGCCGCCCAGAACGGTCATGCGACTGTCATGGATGCTACAGCCACAATCCATCACGGCGGCAGAAAGTGCGTTAATAATGCCTGGATGGTCGCGGCCAAGCACCGAAACAACAAGAAAGGTTTCCATCTTCTGGGGAGCCTCTGGCTTATTCGTTAACCCGTATCGTGCACCCAGAATAAATCAGCGGCACTTCAAGTGATAGCAGCTCCGGGTGATCGAAGGCGGGCTTTCGGCCGAGGGTTAAATTGATCGGGCTGGCAGATGGATACATTTGCCAAGTGCAGGGCACGCAAGTAGCATTCCCGCCCTGCTGGCGGGTACTTGAGGGACCCGCCATATTTCAGATTTTCGGGAGTCGTCATGTTTAAAGGCAGTATGGTCGCATTGGTAACGCCTATGGAGGCGGACGGTACGGTGGACCACGGCGCTTTGGAGCGTTTGGTCGAGTTTCACATTGAAGCGGGAACGGATGCCATCATTGCGGTCGGTACGACGGGAGAGTCTGCCACTCTGGACGAGTCCGAGCACTGTGCCGTGATCGAGCGGGTCATCAAGCGGGTGAAGGGGCGGATTCCCGTGATTGCCGGCACCGGTGCTAATGCCACTCGTGAGGCGCTGGCACTGACCCGGCGGGCCGCGGAGTTGGGGGCGGACGGTTGTCTGCTGGTGACACCCTACTACAACAAGCCGACCCAGGAAGGTTTGTACCAGCATTACAAAACTATTGCCGACGCAGTCCAAATCCCCCAGATCCTGTATAACGTTCCGGGACGCACGGCCTGTGATATGCAGCCCGAGACAGTGGAGCGACTTGCCGGGGTAGACAATATAGTGGCCATCAAGGAGGCCTCCGGTGAGGTCTCCCGGGTTGGCGAGATCATCGCGCGCTGCGGCAAGGATTTCGCGGTGTTTAGTGGCGATGATGGTCTGGCGCTGGATGCCATGGTGGCGGGTGCGCGGGGGGTGATCTCCGTCACCGCCAATATCGTTCCGGATTTGATGTACGAGATGTGTGCGCTGGCGCTTGCGGGTGACGAAGCCGGCGCACGCAAGGCAGACAGCCGGTTGAGGGCCCTGCACGCCGCGCTTTTCCTCGAATCCAACCCGATCCCCGCGAAGTGGTTGCTGAGTGATATGGATATGATTCCACCGGGAATTCGCCTGCCCCTGACCCCATTGGCTGCGGAATATCATGGGGAATTGCGAGCGGCGCTGGATCAGGCGCGCGTATGAATCTGGTCATGACAATAAAACACCGGTTTACCCTCGTTTTCGTGGCAGTTTTTGCTACGGGTTGCAGCGGCGGTTTACAGCAGACTATCGAGGAGCACTTGCCGAGCGCGGATACCCAGTATCAAAGTAGCCGTAGCCTGCCCCCGCTGGAGATCCCGCCGGATCTCAGCAGTGCAACCATCAAGGATGGAGCGGTGGTCCGCCAGGCAGATGCCTCCGGCTCCATGAGCTATTCCGACTATGCTGGCAAGGGGCAGGAAAAAAAGGCTGGCGAGCGGCGTGGTGTGGTGTTGCCGGCACTGGACAAGGTGCGGGTTGAGCGCAGTGGCGACAAGCGCTGGCTGGTGATCGAGGCGAGCGCCGATGCAGTGTGGCCACGGGCACACGATTTCTGGCTCGAAAACGGCTTTCTCATCAAGAGTGCGGAGCCGGCCATTGGTATCCTCGAAACTGACTGGGCGGAAAAACGCGAAAGCCACCCCACCGGTTTTATCCAGGGGATGTTGAGCAAGCTCTCAAAGCAAGTCTATTCCTTTGCCGTGCGGGACAAGTTCCGGGTGCGCCTTGAGCGTGGGGCCCTTGAGGGGACTACCGAGCTATTCATCTCCCATCAGCGTGTAGAGGAAGAGGCGGTCAAGGACGACATCATGTGGAAAACCTCGCCGGCCGATCCGGAGCTGGAGGCGGAGATGCTTAACCGCATGCTGGTGTACTTCGGCGTTGGTCAGGAAAAGGTAGTGGAGATCATGGCCGCCACCGCCAGCCGCGCCCCGCGCGCTCATTTGCTAAAGGACGAGCAGGGCAGCACGGTGCTCTCCTTGCGTGAGGGTTTTTCCCGTGCCTGGCGACGTACCGGACTGGCGCTGGATCGGGTTGGTTTCACGGTGCAGGATCGGGACCGCTCCCGGGGACTCTATTTTGTTCGTTATGTAGATCCGTTGGCGACAGAAAAGAAGAAAAAGAGCTTTTTTGGAAAGATGAAGTTTTGGGGCAAGGACAAGCAGCCCAAGAAGACTGAATACTTCATCAGCCTGGTGGGCGAACAGGCAGCTACCCAGGTGATGGTTCTGGACAAGGCGGGTGAACGGGACACGGGTGAAACCGCGGGCCGGATTCTTTCCCTGCTCCACGAACAGCTGAAGTAAGACGTATTTTCCCCTCCCGGCTCCGGGAGGGGACACCCCGGGCAATCCTCAGCGTCGACCTTTGACGTGGCGCATCAGGCGTTTGCGTTTTTGTTGCTGGCGCGGGGTGAGGATGTTTTTTCGGCCCTGATAGGGATTCTTTCCGGTTTTAAACTCGATCTGCAGCGGCGTACCTTTGAGCTTCAGCGCTTTGCTGAAGGCGTGGGACAGGTAGCGTTTATAGCTGTCAGCCAGCTTTTCCGTCTGACTGCCGTGGACCACGATGATGGGCGGATTACGCCCTCCCTGATGGGCATAACGCAGTTTGGCCCGACGTCCATGAGACAGCGGTGGCGGATGGGTGGCGACGGCCTTGCTGAGGATACGGTTCAGCTCCGGGGTGGAAAATCCCCGTGACGCCGAATGCCAGGCCTCGCTGACCGAGCGAAACAACTGGCCGACCCCGGAGCCCCGAAGGGCCGAAATAAAGTGGATGGTGGCGAAATCGATAAAACGCAATTTGCGTTCGAGGCCGTCGCGCACGCGTTCCCGCTGATCGGGGTCAAGGTCGTCCCACTTGTTAACCGCGATCACGAGCGCACGCCCCGACTGCAAGGTGATGCCGAGCAGATGGGCGTCCTGATCGGTAATGCCCTCACTGGCGTCGATGAGCAGGATTACAACATTGGATTGGGTGACTGCCTGCAAGGTGCGGACGACGCTGAATTTTTCTGCTTTTCCCTCTACCCGCGCACGCCGCCGCACCCCGGCGGTATCCACCAGCACATAGGGGATACCACGATGCGCGAACGGAATATAGATGCTGTCCCGAGTGGTGCCTGGCATGTCGTGCGCCAGCACCCGATCCTCGCCAAGGAGGCGGTTGACCAGGGTGGATTTCCCCACGTTAGGACGTCCGGCCACCGCTACCCGAATACCATCAGGCAGGCTGTCGTAAGCGGGTACGGTCTCGGGTTCTTGCGGCAGGCGCGCCACGATACTTTCTTTAAGTGGCCCGAAACCGCGTCCATGGGCGGCGGCAACGGCCAGCGGCAGGCCAAGCCCCAGATCGTGGAATTCAAGTATCGCCGAGGCGGGGTCACGCCCTTCCGTCTTGTTAACCACCACGATGACGGGTTTGCCGCTACGGCGCAGGCGATCCGCGATTTCCCGATCCGCCGGCATCAGGCCCTCCCGGCCATCCACCAGAAATAGCACCAGGGTTGCTTCGGCGATTGCTGCTTCCGACTGCTGGCTTACCAGACGATCGATGAGCGCCTGTTCCTCGGCCAGGCCACCGGTATCCACCAACAGGCAGCTGTGTTCACCGATAGCGGCACAGCCATACTGGCGGTCGCGAGTCATGCCCGGCACCTCGGCAACCAGGGCATTCTTGCTGCCGGTGAGGCGGTTAAAAAGGGTGGATTTGCCAACATTGGGCCGGCCAATGATGGCGATAACGGGCTGCATGGAATTTCGCTTGTTATTTCATGACGCGCAGGGCGCTGAGGGTACCACTGCGGTCATAGACCAGCAGGAGTTCATTGTGGCTCATGGGCGGGGCACTGAGCGGACTACGCCCAACCCGGGTGCGGGCGACAAACTGGCCATCGCTTTCGCGCATCCAGTGCAGATAGCCCTCGAAGTCGCCGCTGACCACCAGGCCGCCAAAGTGAACCGGCGCGGTGAGCATGCGATGGCGCAGGCGTTGCTGGCGCCACAGGGAGGCACTGTTAAAGCGGTCCAGGGCCCAGACGTGGCTCTCTTCGTCGGTAACGTACAAGACGCGCGGACCAGTTCCAAGACCCGCATGAGAAGACATGTCGCGTTGCCAAAGGACCTTGCCGCTATCGATGTCGATGGCCGCAATACGTCCCTGAAAGGTGACCGCGTAAACGGTATCGCCCACGACCATGGGGTCGGAATCAATATCCACCATACGCTCTAGTTCCGAGCGCCCATGGGGGATGGCAATGCGCGCCTCCCACACGGGGAGGCCATCCTTCAGGGAAATGGCTACCAGACGGCCGCTGTCAAAACCACAGATTGCCATGCCACGCGCAAGTACCGGGGCGCTGGTGCCGCGCAGGCTAAGCCGCGGCACGGTTCGGTCATAGACCCAAATTTGCTTGCCATCCTTGACCCCAAGACCGAAGACCTTGCCATCAACGGTGCGTACCACCACGATGTCGTCGGCGGCACGGGGAGCAGCCAGAACTTCGCTGGAAACCCGTGCCCGCCAGCGCTGTTTGCCTGTTTTGGCCTCCAGGGCAATGACCTCACCCTCGCGAGTGCCCACCAGTACCAGGCCTTCGCCGGTACCGGGACCACCGGTGACCACCGCTTTGGTCCCGGTTTCCCACAGGCTTTCCCCGTTTTCCGGATTCAGGGCATAAACGTAGCCCTTTTTACCGACTGCATGAATGCGTCTCTCGTAGACTGTGGGCGTCAGCCTCAGGCTGACGTTTTTCTTGGCTACTGCACCGAGACTCCGTTGCCAAAGGGTCTCAATTTCCAAGCTTGGTTTAAATTCCGGTAGTGGTGCGGGTGGCGCCAAATCCTTTTCCCGGCCAAACATCTCGCCAACCTTGGCGCAGCCACTGAGCAGCAGGATGAGGCAGAGGTAGACACTGAGTTGCTTCATGACGCGGCGATGGCGGCGGGCCCCAGTTCATCAAGCTTCATCTCCAGGCGCCGCCGTGCGGCTCCCGAGGCGGGCACATGGGCGAGGGCGCGAGTGTAGGCACTGCGGGCGCCATCAATGTCGTTTTGTGCCATCAGGATATCCCCGCGAAGTTCTTCGAAGGCAACCAGAAAGGCCCCGTCCTCGGGTGGCTCCAGAAGCTTCCGGGCCTCATCGGTTTTTCCAAGGTCAAATTTGACCCGGGCGAGGCGTAATCGCGCTATTTTTTGCAGAGTCTCGCGTGAGCTATTGTCAGCCACCCATTGGAGATGAGCTACTGAGTCTTCATGGCGCCCTTCCTGGTAGTCATTCCTGGCGAGTAACAAGTGCGCTAACGGTGCGTAGCCCGTATCCGAAAAATCTGTCAGCAAGTGTTTGCCGTGTTCGCTGACGGCCGCCGCGTCCTTACGTTCCATGGCCGCCAGTAGTTGCTCATAGCGTATAGAAGCGGCCTCGGCCCTTGCGTGAGTCCGGTCTTGCCACAGGCCCCATCCACCGACGCCCCCAAGGCCGAGTACAAGGCCAAAAATGATCCCGTGGCCGTTGTCTCGCCACCATTTTTTCAGGGCTTCAACCTGTTGTTCTTCGCTTTCGTAGAGTTCCACTGTGTATTCCCGTATTGGGTTTAAAGCATTGTTTGTAGCTGCGCGGCCAGGTTCTCCTGGGCCACGCCATACTGAGTTTCGCCACTGCGTAGCGGCTTTATTGCAATCTGCCCGGAAGCCATTTCATCCTCGCCGAGTACCAGGGCCATCCGTGCCACGCTGCGGTCAGCTCGTTTCATCTTGGCCTTGAAGCTACCGGCACCGGCATCGACGATCAAATGCAGTTCGGGTAAGGCATCGCGCAATGCCTCGGCCAGCGGATGAGCGGCACGAGCAGCATTTTCGCCTACCGCGACGAGGTAGGCATCCGGGTGGCGGCGATCAATGGGGATATCCGAGTCTTGCAACAGGGCAATAACCCGCTCGCAGCCGAGCGAAAAACCCACACCGGGAGAAGCCTTGCCGCCGATCTGGGAGACGAGTCCATCGTAACGCCCGCCGCCACATACGGTGCCCTGGGCCCCGAGGCGATCGGTGATCCACTCGAAGACCGTGTGATTGTAGTAATCCAGGCCACGTACCAGGCGGGAATTGACGGTGAAATCGATGCCCGCAGCGCGCAGGATTTCGTCTACAGTCTGGAAATGTGTGCGTGATTCCTCGTCCAGATAGTCCATCAGGCTGGGGGCTTTATCCACCAGGGCCTGCATTGCCGGGTTTTTGCTGTCGAGGATCCGTAATGGATTTGTTTCCAGGCGCCGGCGGCTATCTTCATCCAGCTCGTCAAAGTGATCCCGCAGGTAGGCGACGAGTTCCTTGCGGTGTGCACCGCGGGCACTGGCCGATCCCAGACTATTTATTTCCAGGCGTAAACCCTCAATACCCAGGCGTTTCCACAAGCGAGCAGTGAGCAGTATCAGCTCTGCATCTGTTTCCGGTCCGCCCATTCCAAAGGCCTCGGCACCGATCTGGTAAAACTGCCGGTAACGCCCTTTTTGCGGTCGTTCGTGACGGAACATGGGGCCGGCGTACCAGAGTCGACGGATGGCGTTGAAAAGGAGGCCGTGCTCGATGCCGGCGCGCACGCAACTGGCGGTATATTCCGGGCGCAGGCTCAGGCTGTCGCCATTGCGATCAGCGAAGCTGTACATCTCTTTTTCAACAATATCGGTGACTTCACCGATGGAACGTGAGAAGAGCTCCGTTTTCTCGAGGATCGGGGTACGGATTTCCTCGTAGCCGTAGCTTTCAAGTAGGGCGCGGGTGGTTGATTCCAGGTGCTGCCAGAGCGGGGTATCTTGCGGCAGGATGTCGTTCATCCCGCGAATGGCTTGTATCGCTTTCATGCTCGTGCAGAGATTCCAAATAGGGGTGGAGTCGGTTCAACCAGAAAAAGCCCGGCCTATATCACCATCGGGGCGATATGGGGGATTAGTTTTGCGTAGCCTCGTTATCTGTCGCTGCCGGAATCGCGCCGCTTCCGGAGTCCCGGGTGCCTCCCAGTTGAAAGCGGGCAACACCTTGGTGCACAAAGGGTTTGAAGTTAAAATCCCGACCATTGTACTCGATACTTACCCCCTGGGCGTAACCGAGCAGTACGTCGAGAGGGGCAACTCCCTTTAGCTTCAGGGTTTCACCCTCACGGGCCAGATCGAGATAAATGCGGTTACCGTCGCCGCCGTAGACTTCGACCCAGGAGTCATGCTTAAAGCTGAGCGACAGCTGCGCCTGCAGCGGAGCCGGGGGAGGCGTCTCGACCACGGGCTCCACTGGAGCCGGCAATGTCTCAGGTGCCGGTATTGTTGTTGGGGCCGTGATTCCCGAGTCGCCTGCGTCAGGAGCTTCCTGCTTTTCCATACCCGACGGGGTTGGTAGTGCGGAGATAGTTTCCTCAGCAGGTGCGGCGGGCACGACCGCTTTTTGGTCTGGAGGTGTAACTTCAGCGGTGGTTGTGCTGGCCGTGAGTGCGGGCGTCTTTGGGCCGGAGCCAAAAAGGTTGATGCCGTATTCACTGTGCCACCAGAGGGCGAGCAGTAAGAGCAAACCGCCAAATATGCCGTAGGTGGCCATCCGTACCGGCATATCGGTACTTTTTGCCTGGGGTGGTTCGGCTATGTCCGAAAGGAGCGTGGGGGAGTGCAGGTGATGCTGTTCCAGGGCCTTTAGCAGGGGCTTCTCCGAAAGCCCCAGTAATTTGGCGTAGGCGCGCAAATAACCGCGGACGAAGGTGGGGGCTGCAAAATGTTCGAATTGCTCATCCTCCAGCTGGTGGATGATTTGCTCCCCAAACCGTAGCTGGCTGGATACTTCACTAACGCTGAGCTTGGCCGCAATCCGGGCCTCACGTAGCCTGCCCCCCACACTGCCAATGGAATCGTCTACCTCCCGCGACTCCTGAAGATCCTCCGTACTCATTTTGATTCCGAATCGAGTAACAAACGGCTTTCGCGGGAGTCGGAAAAATTTCCCTTCAGCAGCATGCGGTAGCTTGCAAGTGCGTTTTTGTCGCCCAGTTCACGCTCCACCTGTATGCCGATCCACAGAGAGCGCGGGGTGTGTCTGGCGTTCTCAAGATAGCGTTGCAGGTAGGCGCGTGCCGAGAGATGTCGTCCCTTCTCCAGGCTGAGCCTGGCCATGGCAATAAGTGCTGTGGGCAGGCGCGGGTTTGTTTTGAGAGCGGTGCGCAAATAAGTCTCTGCCTGGTCCTTCTGGCCAGCCCCAAGCAGACAGAGGCCGGCATTGGTCTGGGCAAACTCCGGATTTTGGTAGAGCGGGTTGGCGGCTGCGCGCTGGAAGTAGCTCTCGGCCTCGGCCCATTTTTTTTGCCGGCAAAGAAAGCCGCCATAGTTATTCATTGCCGCGGAGTCGCGAGGATCCGATTCAATGGCACGGCGATAATGTTGTTCGGCCTTTTCCGGAAGATTCATGCGTTCAGACAGCAGTGCCAGCGCATTATGGGCCGGGGAATAGTTGGGATCGGCAAGCAGCGCCTGTTGCAGGCGTTTCCAGGCAAGCTCTTTCTTGCCTTCCTTGAGATACCCAAGCCCTAATTGAGTATGAATCTCCGCCAGGCGATTGACTGGCCGGGCTGTCGCAGGCGGTTCGTTCTGGACACCGGTGGTCTGACAGGCGCTCATGAGGATCAAGGCCAGACCCGCCAGCAGGCCGGTAGCCCGGCGCAGGGTGCCATAGCCCGTCGGCGGTGGAGAACGATAACGGCTGGTCAGCATGATTTCGGAATCCCCTTTATCGAGACCCCCGGCTAGGTCATGACTCCGGGAGCCGGTTGATGATTGGTTTCAGTAAGGCGCAAACGGGCAATGCGCTGGCTGCGGGGCGCAATATCCCCCTCCAGTCGGCCGCAGGCGGCGGCTATATCTTGGCCACGTGGACGTCGGGTAATGGTGGTCAGGCCGGCTGCCGACAGTATTTCGCGAAAGCGATCGATTTGTGCTTGCCGCGAGCATTGGAACTCCGCTCCGGGGAAGGGATTGAAAGGGATGAGATTCACCTTCGCCGGAATACCTTCCAACAGACGGGCAAGCGCCTTGGCCTGTAACGCCGAATCGTTGACACCGTCCAGCATCACGTATTCGAAGGTAATCCGGGCACGCCGATCATCGGCTACATACTCCCGGCAGGCGGCGAGCAGCTCTTTAATCGGATAGCTGCGGTTGACGGGTACCAGTTGATTTCGCAGGGCGTCATCCGGCGCATGGAGTGAGACCGCGAGGCTAACCGGACAGCGTTCAGCCAGGCGTTTGATACCCGGGACCAAGCCGGCGGTACTTACGGTGACCCGCCGTTTTGCCAGCCCCCAGGCACAATCATCGATCATGAGTTCCAGGGCGTGAGCGACGGCCTCGAAGTTGAGCAGCGGCTCCCCCATACCCATGAGTACTACATTGGTGATGCTGGGTGCTTCAGTAGTCTCCGCCAGTAATTGGCGAGCAAGCCACAGTTGGCCAATGACTTCGGCACTGCTGAGATTCCTGCCAAAGCCCTGTCGGGCAGTGGCGCAGAAGGCACAATTGAGCGCGCATCCGGCCTGCGAAGAAACACACAGAGTGCCCCGGCCGTTCTCCGGAATGAACACCATTTCAATGGAATTCTGCGGATCCACTCGCAATAGCCACTTGCGCGTACCGTCGCGGCTCAGTTGCTCGCCAGCCACCTCGGGAAGGGTGATTTCGGCGATCTCTTCCAGTTTGGCGCGCAGTGCCATGCTCAGATTGGTCATGGCGGCGAAGTCTTTCACGCCCTGCTGATGAATCCATTTGAGAATCTGCTCCGCACGAAAGCGCTGCTCTCCCTGTTCGAGAAAGAAACGCTCCAGCCCGGCGCGGGACAGACCAAGAAGATTTTGTTTGGGCTTGGACAAGACGGGTTTAGCGGGTGCGCGGGCAGATCTGATCTTCACCAAAGAAGAAGGCAATTTCTACCTTTGCCGTCTCTGGCGCATCGGAGCCATGAGCCGCATTTTCTTCCACGCTGTTGGCAAAATCTTTGCGAATGGTTCCCGCATCGGCATCGGCAGGATTGGTGGCACCCATGATCTCCCGGTTACGGGCAATGGCATTTTCGCCTTCCAGCACCTGCACCATGACCGGCCCGGAGGTCATAAAGGCGACCAGATCCTGGTAGAAAGGACGTTCTTTATGTACTTCGTAGAATCCCTCTGCCTGCTCACGGGTCATGTGCAGCATTTTGGATGCGACTATCCGCAGTCCGCCTTTCTCAAAACGGGAGTAGATTTCACCGATAACATTTTTTGCAACTGCGTCAGGCTTGACGATGGAAAAGGTGCGTTCGAGCGCCATTCGTATTTCTCCTAAGGGTATAGCTTGATTTCCGGGGACGAGTACCAGTTGTTTGCCGCCTCCCTCGGAGATGAGCGGCAAACGGATCCGGTAATTATACGTGTGCTGGCCCGGCTAAGAAAATTTGGCCATGGATGGCATTATGTCGCGAAGCACAAGGATGTGCGAGAGCGACGCTTGGCCAAGGATGCCTAAAGAGCGGAATGGTGCTATGTGAGGGTTTTTAACAGCTTTTTTAAACGGTGAAGCTTTCACCACAGCCACACTCGGCCGCGGCTTTCGGGTTTGCAAAACTAAAGCGCTCGCTTAAACCCTGGCGTATGTAGTCCATACGGGTACCGTCCAGATAGGGCAGGCTATCGGCATCAATGACGATCTTTACGCCCTCGGTTTCACAGACATGGTCGGTTTTTTCAATGGCGTCTGTGAGCTGCACGACATAGGCCCAACCGGAGCAGCCCGTGGTCTTGACCGCCAATCGCAGTCCGACTGCGCGACCACTTTCGGACAGGTATTTCTTTACGCGCTCGGCGGCGCTTTGGCTGAGTTGAATAGTCATGGGTCGTTTCAGGCCGCGGAGATGGCCTGACCAGAAATACTTTGAATTACCTTGTCCTGACGTGCTGCCACCTCTTTGACCCGGGCAGTTGCTACCAGTTGTGCCAGATCGATGCCGCCCAGAAAATCGTAAATACGCTTGCTGAGATCATCCCAGAGGTCGTGGGTAAGGCACCTTTCCTTGCCCTGGCAGTTCTCCTTGCCACGACAACGCGTGGCATCCACTGATTCATCCACCGCACAAATCACGTCGGCTACGGCAATTTCCTGTGCCTCCCGAGCCAATAGATAACCCCCGCCCGGGCCGCGGACGCTTTGTACCAGCGTATGTTTGCGTAGCTGGGAAAACAGCTGTTCCAGATAGGACAGGGAGATGCATTGCCGATTGGCAATATCCGACAGGGTTACGGGGCCATCCGTCTGGTGCAGGGTAAGATCCAGCATGGCGGTGACCGCATAGCGGCCTTTGGTAGTTAAGCGCATGACTATATCCAGAACTATTCGAGCCTGTAGGCTCTCAAATCCCAGTGATTTAGTCAAGTATTTGGCAGGGCTTTACTTCGGCTCGTCTCCGGCCTCGATATCACAGCCCTCCAGATCCGGGAGCTCTACCATTTCCACATCACCCCCCAGGCGTTCCAGAGTCTTGCACATGAGTTCCATGCGCGTGTCCATGGCATGAATATGATCGAGCATGCGATGAATGGCACCGGCTACCGGGTCCGGCAATTCCCGGGATAGCCCATAGGCATCGAAGCCCATTTTGCTGGCGATGGCCTGGCGTTTCTGATCGGCCTCACTGCGTTTTTCTACTACCCGTCCCGGTATGCCAACCACTGTGGCGTTGGCGGGAACCTCTTTGACCACCACGGCATTGGAGCCGACACGCCCGCCCTCACCGATCAGGATCGGTCCCAGAATCTTGGCGCCTGCTCCCACCACGACATTGTTACCGAGAGTGGGATGACGTTTGCCTTTGTCCCAGGAGGTCCCTCCCAGGGTGACGCCCTGGTAGAGAGTGCAGTCATCACCCACCTCTGCCGTCTCACCGATGACCACCCCCAGCCCATGATCGATGAAAAAACGTCGTCCGATCCGCGCGCCTGGATGTATCTCGATGCCGGTGATCCAGCGGGCAAAGAGGGAGAGTACGCGTGCCAGCCATTTCAGTCCCCAGGTCCAGAGCCGGTGACTGACACGATGCATGGCAATGGCGTGCAGGCCCGGATAGGTGGTGACAACCTCGAGCAGGTTGCGGGCCGCCGGGTCACGCTCGAAAACACAGGCCAGGTCTTCTCGCAGATGTTTGAACATTCAAATATTCCGTGCCAGATGATTAGCTGCTTGGTTGCAGGGTTTTGTCCGCTGTTTTCCCAAAACGTAGCCGGGCGAGCAGCGCGTGCGTTTGCGGGCATAGCCCACGGTTCTCCAAAGTCTTCGGGCTTACCCATGCTGCTTCACTAGCGTCGTCGCCAGCAACGGGCTCGCCCGCCACATGGGCTGCCAGCAGATCGATGATAACGTAGTGGAAACGCAGGCGGCCTCGCTCATCGTATTCGATCAGGTCGAAGCTGTGCACCGGTTCACCCGCCCGGATATGCACTCCGGTTTCTTCCAGAACCTCGCGCTCGGCGCTCTGCTGCAGGCTTTCCCCCGGGAATTGCCCATAAACCCTGATTCGGGGGCTGTGCGCGGCGAACCAGCAGCACGCGCGAATCCCGGAAGACCACCGCGCCGACCGCGGCGATCGGTTGGCCATGCTGGCGTTTTACCCGGTCCTGCATAGCTCCGCTAAAGTCGTGCCAGCCGTGCCGACTGTTCCTGCAGTTGTGTGATGGTCGCCGTGAGCTTTTCCATCCGACCCCGTTCCTGTTCCACTACCGCGGCGGGTGCGCGCTCAACGAAGTTGGGGTTAGCCAGTTTGCCCTCACTGCGCCGTAGCTCTACGGTCTGCTTCTCAATATCCCGTGCCAGGCGCTGGCTCTCGGCCTCCTTGTCAATGAGACCTGCCAGCGGGATGAGAATTTTCAATTCCCCCAGTAACACGGTGGCAGACTCAGGGGCTTCATCGTCCTCTGCGAGCCAATCGATACGCTCGATACGGGCCAGGCTGAGAAGACTTTCTCCGTGCGCCTCAGCCCGTTCCCGATCGAGGGCGGTTCCCTGACTCAGTAATACGGGCATCTGGCGGGCCGGGGAAATATCCATTTCGCCGCGCACTTGACGGATACCGAGTATGAAGCCCTTGAGCCACTCGGTTTCCGCCTCGGCATGGGTGTCGAGCAGCTGCTGATCGGCCTGGGGATAAGGCTGGTACATGATGGTAGGCGCCCCCCGATTCGCCAGTGGGGCTACGCGCTGCCAGATCTCCTCGGTGATGAAGGGGATGAGCGGATGGGCCAGACGCAGCAGGGACTCCAGCACCTGGATCAGGGTGTGGCGCACGACGCGCGCATTTTTCTCGTCCCCGGATAACAGTCGAGGCTTGCATAGCTCCAGATACCAGTCGCAGTACTCGTTCCAAGTAAATTCGTAGATGGCTTGAGCGGCTTGGTCGAAGCGGTAGCTGTCAATGGCTTCGCGCACTTGGATGATGAGGTGCTGCTGAATGGAGAGGATCCAGCGATCGGCAACTCCAAGTTCAAGTGGCTCTCCCTGCATCCCGCAGTTTTGTGCAGGGATGCACTTATATTGCGATGGCATGGATGCCAAGGAGCAATCTTTGTCCTCGGTGTTCATAAGCACGAAGCGTGCGGCATTCCAGAGCTTGTTGCAGAAGTTCCGGTAGCCTTCGATGCGGCCCAGATCAAAGCGAATATCACGGCCGGTGGTGGCCAGCGAGCAGAAGGTAAAGCGCAGGGCATCGGTGCCGAAGGCGGAGATGCCATCGGGGAAGTGCTGGCGGGTAGACTTCTCAATGGCTGGCGCCAGTTCCGGTTGCATCAGCCCGGTGGTGCGTTTTTGCACCAGGCTTTCGAGATCGATGCCGTCGATGAGGTCCAGGGGGTCGAGCACGTTGCCCTTGGACTTGGACATCTTGTTGCCATCGGCATCGCGTACCAGGCCGTGGATATAGATCTCGTGGAAGGGCACCTGACCGTCCATGAATTTCATGCCCATCATGATCATGCGGGCCACCCAGAAAAAGATAATGTCGAAACCGGTGACCAGCACATTGCCTGGATAGAATTGCTTGAGCCGATCGGTTTCCTCGGGCCAGCCGAGGGTGGAGAAGGGCCACAGCGCGGAGGAAAACCAGGTGTCCAGTACATCCTCGTCCTGTTGCAGTGGATAGTCGGCAGGCAGTTCATGCTGATCGCGGACTTCCTGCTCGTCGCGGCCCACGTAGACATTGCCTTCGGCGTCATACCAGGCAGGGATACGGTGTCCCCACCAGATCTGGCGGCTGATGCACCAGTCCTGGATGTTGTGCATCCAGTCAAAATAGGTGTTTTTCCAATTGTCGGGTACGAAGCGAATACGCCCGTCTTCCACCGCCTTGATGGCGGGCTTTGCCAGGGGGCCGACCTTCACGTACCACTGGTCGGTGAGGAAGGGCTCGATGACCACGCCGGAGCGGTCGCCCCGGGGCACTGGCAAGCGATGGTCTACGACTTTTTCCAGCAGCCCCTGGGCCTCCAGGTCGGCGACGATTTGCTTGCGGGCGGCAAAGCGGTCCATGCCGATATAGGCGACGGGGATGAGCTGGTCTTCGTCGGCTTCATTGTCGCGGATGGCCGCATCCACGGAGAGAATGTTGATCAGGCCGCCGTGGGGCTGGGAGGCGATAGGTGTCTCATCCCGGTGGCGCTGCCACACAGCATAATCGTTGAAGTCGTGGGCCGGAGTAATCTTGACGCAGCCGGTGCCGAATTCCGGATCCGCGTGCTCATCGGCGATGATGGGGATGCGCCGGCCAGTGAGCGGCAGTTCTACCAGTTCCCCGATCAGGTGCCGGTAGCGTTCATCTTCCGGGTTCACCGCCACCGCACAGTCACCGAGCATGGTCTCTGGGCGGGTGGTGGACACCGTGAGCCGGCCCTTGCCGTTGCTCAGCGGGTAGTGGATGTGCCACATGTGACCGCTTTCTTCTTCGGAGATTACCTCCAGGTCCGAGACCGCGGTGTGTAGTTTGGGGTCCCAGTTGACCAGCCGCTTGCCGCGGTAAATGAGGCCCTCTTCGTACAGACGCACGAAGATTTCCCTGACCGCATCGGACAGGCCTTCGTCCATGGTGAAGCGCTCGTGGGCCCAGTCCAGGGACGAGCCCAGGCGGCGCAACTGGCGGGTGATATTGCCGCCGGACTCCTCGCGCCACGCCCAGATACGGTCGATAAAGGCATCCCGGCCCAAGTCGTGCCGGGTTTTGCCTTCGGCATTGAGTTGCCGCTCCACGACCATCTGGGTAGCGATGCCGGCGTGGTCGGCACCCGGCTGCCACAGGGTCGGCCGGCCGTTCATGCGCTGGTAGCGGATCAGGGTGTCCATGATCGTGTTGTTAAAGCCATGCCCCATGTGCAGGCTGCCCGTGACGTTGGGGGGCGGGATCATGATGCAATAAGGCGTACCTTCGCCCTTGGGTTCAAACCAGCCCTGCTGCTCCCAGTTCTGGTACCATTTGCCTTCGATTTTTTCGGGGGTGTATGTCTTATCCATCATGCGGGGTCTTTGGTTTCAGGGCGTCGGGGGGCAGAATCTCATCAAGTATCTCTGGCAGCACGATATCGAGATGCTGTTCCAGCCGGGCCAGAATTTCCTTGCTGATGTCCTGCAGGGCCGATTCGAAGCCACACTGGACGATGACCTCGATCTCGCTGGCCAGTCGCTCACGCACTTGTTTACGGATTTCTGCAACCTCGGGGCTGGCGCGGTATTCATTCCATGATCCTTCGGCAGCCCCCGTCTCCGGATTGCCGGGCATGACGATATCCTGCAGCAAGGGCAGCTCGCGCTCATCTTCCGCGCTGGCAGCTTCTTCCGGTTCCAGGGCAAAGCCTTCTGCTTCGTGCTGCGAGGAAACAGATGTTCCGTCCAGCATGCCTTCCAGCGCATCAATTGCTTCATGCAGCGATTCCTCGCCCGTCTCGGTGGCACCGTTATTGGCGGGTGGTATGGGTTCTTTGCACATAGTCGTCTTAGAGTTTGTGAATAATCGGGCTGATTTCGCGGGCTTGATAGTCGCGGTAACGTGCGCGGCCCGCACGCAGGCTGTCGTCATCTCCGGCCACTGGTTCCAGGACCCGCTCGAAGTGGGCGAAAAAGTCGGGAATACCATCGCCACAGTTGACCAGCACCTCGGTTGCTCGCGTTGGCTTCTCGCCCTGTCCGATAAATACGGAAACTGCCTCGTCCTGCTCCGTGGCCAGGGCGTGTGGAACAAAGCTGCCCTGACTAAAGGTCCAGAGCAGTTTATCAAGCTGGGCCGCCGCTGCCTCTGAAGGGGTGTGGATAAAGACCGTATTACCTTCTTTCCAGGCCTTCTCCGCCAGGCGGCAGGCCAAGCGCGCGCCATCTTCCCGGCTTTTTTCAAGAATGTAGAAATCGACTTGGGTCATGGTGAATGCGTGTGCGCCCCACGAAGGGCTTTGGATTAGCTGGCGGCTCCACAGTGCTCCAGAAAAAAGCGGGTCAGCAGGGGAACCGGGCGGCCGGTGGCACCTTTCTCGGCACCGGATTTCCACGCAGTACCGGCAATGTCCAGGTGTGCCCAGTGGGTGTCAGTGGTGAAGCGGGAAAGAAAGGCGGCGGCGGTAATGGCGCCACCATAGCGGCCGCCGATATTCGCCATGTCGGCAAAATTACTCTTTAGCTGGTCCTGATATTCGTCCCACAGGGGCAATTCCCATGCTCGATCCCGGCTGTAGTTGCCGGCCTTCAGCAAGTCCGCAACCAGGGGTGGATGGTTGCTGAACAATCCCGATGGATGGGCGCCCAGGGCCACCATGCAGGCACCGGTCAGAGTCGCCACGTCGATTATCAGCTCGGGCTTGAAGCGTGCCGCGTAGCTCAGTGTATCGCACAGGATCAGACGACCTTCGGCATCGGTGTTGAGGATTTCCACGGTCTGGCCGGAAAGGGTGGTCACCACATCGCCCGGCTTGCTGGCATTGCCGTCGGGCAGATTTTCGGTTGCCGGAATGAGTGCCACCAGATTGAGCGGTAGTTCCATCTCGGCCACCGCTGCCATGGTGCCCAGCACCGCAGCCGCACCACACATATCAAACTTCATCTCATCCATGGCGGCGCCCGGTTTAAGGGAAATTCCGCCGGAGTCGAAGGTGACGCCCTTGCCTACCAGGGCCACGGGTTTCTGGTTGGCACGGGCGCCTTTGTATTGAATGACGATGAGTTGCGGAGGTGTACGGCTACCTTGGGCCACCGACAACAGTGCGCCCATACCGAGCTTCTTCATTGCCGATTCATTCAGTGCGCGAACCGTTACAGACTTTTGGCTACGGGCAATTTTACGGGCCTCACTGAGCAGATATTTCGGGGTACAAATATTGGCGGGCAGATTGGCCAGATCGCGGGCGAGGGCCACGCCATTGGCGGTGGCCGTTGCCTGTGTGAGGGTTTTCCGGGCCCTGGCAAGTTCCTTGCGCTCCACCAGGATGCAGGCACGGCGCAGGCCGGGCCGCTTTGGCGCATCGCTTTTCAGGCGGTCGAATCGATACAGGGCAGCGTGTCCGAGACTTACCATCTGATTGAGTTTCCAGGCCGTGTCGCGCCCCTCCACTGCAAGCTCACCGAGCTGCAGAATGGCCTCGCGGGCACCGCTGTTAGCCAGTGCCTTAAAGGCGCACTGCAGCAATTTCCCGTAGGCCTGATCATTCAGTTTGTCTATCGGGCCGGCACCCACCAGCAACAGGCGTTGGCAGGGAAGTCCCGGCACCGCGTGCAACATGAGACTCTGGCCGGGCAGGCCCGCAAGATCACCGCCTTTGATGATCTTGCTAAGGTAGCCATGTGTAGTTTTGTCGATGGCCGCCGTTGAGGCTGGCAGCTTGCCGTTCGCATACACGCCGAGTACCAGGCAGGGTGTCCGCGGTACGGCGGACGGGCGGCTTTTGATGCTAAATTCCATCTTTAGTCCTGGTGTTTTCGTGGCTGTTTGTGGCGGCGATTGCGGTAATCGCCAAGTGGATTATTCGGGGTGTTCTAACGCCATGCTGTTACAATCTCAAACTCATATAAAGAACCCTGATCGCCGCCGCGCCAGAGTGTATTCCCTTGTACAAGGGCTGCCAAGCAAAGCGCCAAAGCAACCCATCACACAGGAGCCGCCAAGCGGGTACTGCTCTTGCGACATACAACATTCGTCTGCTCTCGCGCATTTTATGCAGGGAAGCCGATCAAGGGCGGCCCTAGCGCTTCGCCACTTGGCCGCTCCCGGGCGTCCTGCCCAGGTGGCGTGTAGCATTCGTCGCTCCCGCGCATCCTTGCGCTCCACGACATAAGTACATCCATGTACAAAATTATTAGCCGTTATCTATTTCGTGAAGTGGCCTACGCCGTGGTGGCGGTGGGCAGCGTGCTGATACTCGTGTTTGTCAGCCATCGTCTGGTGCGCACCCTTGCCGAGGCGGCTCTGGGGCGGATTTCCAGTGACCTGGTGCTGCAATTGCTGTGGCTCAAGCTGGTGAGTAACCTGGGTTTTCTGCTGCCGCTGATTTTCTTTCTGGCCGTTATTCTCGCTTTGGGACGCTTGCATCGGGACTCGGAGATAACCGCCATTCGTGCCAGTGGTCTCGGCATGATGCGGCTGGTGCGGGTGGTGGGTGTACTGGGGGTGCTGTTCGCGGTGCCAGTTGCCGTGCTGACACTCTATTTTTCTCCCCAAGCCCGTACCACGGTGCAGGAGATCTACCTGCAGGCAAAGGATTCCCCCAGCCTGGGTGGCATCCAGGCGGGCCGCTTTACCGAGTTCGCCGATGGTGAGCGTGTGCTCTATGTGGAACGCGTAATTCCGGAAGAGGCCAGGATGGAGGGGGTTTTTGCCCAGGCCCGTGGAGCTGAGGGCAGTGAACGTATGGATGTGCTTTTTGCCCGGCGTGCGGCCCAGCGCGTGATGGAAAATGGCGACCGCTTTATGGTCATGGAGGACGGTTACCGCTATGGCGGTGAGCCCGGGGGCGTCGACTACGTCATCACCCGCTTTGCCACCCACGGCTTGCGCATTGAGGAAGAGGCCGTGGGTAGCCTTCATCGCAAAATTTCTGGCTGGGCGAGCCATGAACTTGTGGGGACGGATAACCCCGCGCATCTCGCCGAGTTGCAGTGGCGGATCTCGCTACCGCTTGCGGTGGTGGTACTGGCAGTTCTCTCCGTACCGCTGTCACAAAGTGCACCGCGGCAGGGAAAATATGCCCGTTTCTTTACAGCGGTGGTGGTGTATTTTTGTTACACAAATCTGCTTGGTGTCGCCCGCAGTCTGGTGGAGCGGGGAGAGCTGAGTGCGACCGTTGGGCTCGGCTGGGTGCACCTGGCTTTTGCACTGGCAAGCTTCGGCCTGCTGTTCTATCACCGCGCCGGGCGGTGGCACTGGGCCATCTTGCGGCGGCGCTGGCATCGCACGGAGACTGATGAGGGCACCGCGTGAGGCTGCTGGATCGCTACATCGGCAAGCAGGTACTCGCCAGCAGTTTACTGGTGCTGCTGGTGCTCGTCGGTCTGTTTACCTTTATCGATCTGGTGGACGACCTCGGTACCGTGGGCCGGGGAACTTATAGCCTGGGACAGGCTTTGGAGTACCAGTTGCTGCGTTTGCCCCGGCGCAGCTTTGACCTGTTTCCCCTGGCGGCCATGGTGGGCAGTGTCGTTGGACTGGGTAGTCTGGCGGCCAGCGGCGAACTGACGGTAATTCGCACCTCGGGGGTTTCCCTGGGACGCCTGCTGCTCGCCGTGCTCAAGGCCGCCGCTCTCATCATGTTGCTGGTGCTGGCCATCGGCGAGCTGCTGGCGCCGATGAGTGAGCGGGTGGCTCAGCAGCGGCGTTCGCTGGCGATCACCGGGCAGATGGCCCTGCGTACCCAGAATGGCTTCTGGATCCGCGATGGTCTCAGCTTCATTCAGGTGCGCAAGCTGCTTTCCGGGGACGAGGTGGGTGACCTCTATATCTACGAGTTTGACAAGGATCGTCGCCTGCGGGTGGTAACCCGGGCTGAGCAGGCACATTTTAAAGACGGCAAGTGGTTATTGGAGGGCATCCTTCAAAGTCGCCTTGGCGATACCCGGGTGGAAGGGGCGGCGATCACCAGCGCGGCCTGGGACTCCCTGTTCGTTCCGGAACTGGTGGATGTGGTGACGGTAAAACCTGAAAGCCTCTCTGCCCTTGGCCTCTATCGCTACCTTGAATATTTGCGTGATAACGGACTCAGCACCGAGCGTTACGAGGTCGCTTTCTGGGGCAAGCTGGTCTACCCGCTGGCCACCGGGGTGATGATATTTCTCGGGGTGGCCATGGTGCTGGGTCAGCTTGGATCAGCCACCATGGGAACACGCATGTTGGTGGGTGCGATCGTGGGGATCGGCTTTCACACCCTGCATCAGACCTCGGTGCAGATGGGCGTGGTCTATGGCCTCAGCCCCTTTCTCTGCACCCTGACGCCGACCCTGCTGTTTCTGGGTGGAGGCTTGTGGATGCTGCGCGCTACGCGTTAGGCATCCGGTTTTTCCATCAGCACCAGTTCCGTTCCGGAATATCGATCGTGAATGGTGCGGTGTTGGGCATCAATAAAGGCCCAAAGAAAACCGAGCCCCCCCGCCAGGAGTCCAACGGTGGCGATGAGAAAACGGAAGCTGGCTTGCCGCCAGCTCAGCCGTTCCCCGTCCTGAGTCTGAATCCTGACCCGCCAGCAGCGCATCCCCGGCGTCTGGCCGATGCGTTTCCAGAACCACCCGTAATAGATGAAGGCCATGCCGAGGAGATAGAGGCTGTAGCCCGGGTGGCCGGCACGAATGGCGTTGCCGCCGGTAAAAAAAAGTAGCGGGACGGTGGCACAGAAGAGGATGGCGACGAGTAGCAGGGCGTCGTAGAACATCACTGCCAGGTAACGCAGCGGGCCGGGTCGCCGGGGGCTTGCTACGTCCACCACGGGGTAACTCAGGCCTTGGGGAGGGTCACGCCCCGCTGTCCCTGGTATTTGCCACCACGATCCTTGTAGGAGGTTTCACAGGCTTCGTCGGACTGGAAGAACAGTACCTGAGCGACTCCTTCGTTGGCGTAGATCTTGGCTGGCAGCGGGGAGGTATTGGAGAATTCCAGGGTGACATGCCCCTCCCACTCCGGTTCCAGCGGGGTCACGTTAACAATGATGCCGCAGCGCGCATAGGTGGATTTCCCCAGGCACAGGGTGAGGATGTCGCGCGGGATGCGGAAATATTCCACGGTGCGCGCCAGGGCAAAGGAGTTGGGTGGAATGATGCACACATCGGACTGGATATCGACGAAGCTGTTGGCATCAAAATTTTTCGGGTCCACCACCGCCGAGTTGATGTTGGTGAAGATCTTGAATTCATCGGCGCAACGTACATCGTAGCCATAGCTGGAGGTGCCATAGGAGATTACCCGGGCTCCATCCTGTTCCCGAACCTGACCCGGCTCAAAGGGTTCGATGAGGCCGTGTTTCTCGGCTGTTTCGCGGATCCATCTATCTGATTTGATGCTCATGTAGGCCCCTGGGATTTGGCAAGCGTTTATTGCTAGGCGTTATCAATAACAATCTTGGGAAAGGCATGGGCATAGCTGCGCTGCCGTTGGGAGAGTTTGGCTGCCGCCCTGCGGGCAATGGAGCGAAACTCATCGGCGACCGGTGAGTCGGGCTCGGCTATTACGCTCGGGTTGCCGCCATCGGCGTATTCGCGGATGTGGATGTCCAGCGGTAGTTCACCGAGGAGTTCCACGCCGTTGTCCGCTGCCATACGCGCACCGCCGCCATGGCCGAAGATAGACTCTTCGTGGCCGCATTGGCTGCAGACGTGAGTGCTCATGTTTTCCACCAGGCCCAGCACCGGCACGTGCACCTTTTCAAACATACGCAGCCCCTTGAGGGCGTCGATGAGGGCGATGTCCTGGGGGGTGGTGACTATCACCGCGCCGCTGACCGGTACCCGCTGGGCCAGGGTCAACTGGATATCCCCAGTGCCCGGCGGCAGGTCGATAACCAGATAATCGAGATCTCGCCAGCGGGTCTCCCTTAGCAGTTGTTGCAGGGCTTGGGTGACCATCGGGCCACGCCATACCATGGGGGTATCGTCATCCACGAGATAGCCGATGGACATGGACTGGATGCCATGACCCATCACCGGCTCCATGCTTTTGCCGTCGGTACTTTCCGGTTGGGCCTCTGTGCCCAGCATGCGGGGCTGACTGGGGCCATAAATGTCCGCGTCCAGCAGTCCAACCCGGGCGCCCTCGGCGGCCAGTGCCAGGGCGAGGTTAACCGCCACCGTGGACTTCCCCACACCCCCTTTGGCCGAGGCCACCGCGATGGTATTGCGTACGCCGGGAATTGGCTCGACACCATGCTGGGTGGTGTGGGCAGTGATTTTCCAGTCTGTCCGCACCTTGACGCTGTCCACCCCCGGCACTGCCGTGAGTAGCTCCCGGAGTTGCTGCTCCAGTTGTTCCGCGTAGCGCGCTGCGGGAAATCCGAGCTCCAGCGTCAGCTCTACGGCAGCGCCAGACACGCCAAGGTTCTTGAGCGCTCCGGCAGAAATCAGGTCAGTCTGCAGATTGGGCTCGGTCCAGCCGCGCAATACGGATTCGATTTCGGTTTTGGACGGGGAGGGCATGACATGCTCCGACAGAAAACTGGGTGCGAAATTGTACACAAAAAGACCTGCCGCCGGGTTGTCTGGCTGGCGCTAAGCGGTGGCTTTTAGGCGCGCAAACACGGAAAATCAGCCCCTTTCGATGCGGAAGCGACTCCCCATGCCGGCAACACCCAGAACCATTCTTGTCACCAGCGCGCTGCCCTACGCCAACGGGCCGATTCATATCGGTCATCTGGTGGAATATCTGCAGACTGATATCTGGGTGCGCTTCCAGAAACTTCGCGGTCATAACTGTTGCTATGTCTGCGCCGATGATGCCCATGGCACCCCCATCATGCTGCGCGCCGATGCCGAGGGTATTTCTCCCGAAACCCTGCTGGAACGGGTATGGCAAGAGCATCGGGCTGATTTTGATGATTTCCACATCGAATTCGACAACTACCACACCACCCATTCCGAAGAGAATCGCGAGTACGCCAACCTCGTCTATGAGCGTCTGCGCGATGGCGGTCATATCGTACGGCGTACCATCTCCCAGGCTTATGACCCCGAGCGCGAGATGTTTCTGCCCGATCGTTTCATTCGTGGCGACTGCCCGCGTTGCGGAGCCGCGGACCAGTACGGGGATAGTTGTGAGGTGTGTGGTGCCACCTATGATCCGACCGAGTTGAAGAACCCCCGCTCGGTGCTTTCCGGGGCAACCCCCGTGGAGCGCGAGTCGGAACATTATTTCGTGCGTCTGGCCGATTTCACCAGTGATCTGGACGAGTGGCTGGCAGGCACGGACGGGGTGTCGCCGGTGCAGCCGGAGATCGCCAATAAATTGCAGGACTGGCTTTCCACCGGTCTCAAGGACTGGGATGTTTCCCGTGATGCCCCCTATTTTGGCTTCGAGATTCCGGATGCCCCGGGGAAATATTTCTACGTCTGGCTGGATGCCCCCATTGGCTACATGGCGAGCTTCAAACAACTTTGCGAGCGTGAAGACAAGTTCGATTTCGATAGCTACTGGGGGCCAGACAGTGAGGCGGAGCTGTACCACTTCATCGGCAAGGACATTGCCTATTTTCATACCCTGTTCTGGCCGGCACAGCTGAAGGGTGCCGGTTTCCGCACACCTACTGCTGTGTTTTGCCACGGATTTCTTACCGTGGACGGGCAGAAGATGTCCAAGTCCCGTGGCACCTTTATCCGCGCCCGGACCTATCTTGAACATCTGAATCCCGAATACCTGCGTTACTACTTTGCCTGCAAGCTCGGCAATGGTATTGACGACCTCGATCTCAATCTCGATGACTTTAGTCAGCGGGTGAATTCAGACCTGGTGGGCAAACTGGTCAATATCGCCTCCCGCTGTGCGGGTTTTATCAACAAACGCTTCGACGGCCTGCTGAGTACTGAACTTGCAGAGCCTGAGCTTTATAGCCGTTTTATCTCCCGTGGGGAGCCCATTGCCGCGCTGTTCGAGGGTCGGGAGTTTGGCAAGGCGGTGCGCGAGATCATGGCCCTGGCGGATCGTGCCAACCAGTACATCGACGACAAGAAGCCTTGGGTGCTGGCCAAGTCGGGCGATCAGGAGGCCGAAGTCCAGGCGGTATGCAGCATGGGGATCAATCTGTTTCGCGTCTTGCTGCTTTACCTCAAGCCGGTGTTGCCCGCCATGGCGGCGCGTGCGGAGGACTTTCTGCAGGTGCCGGCTTTGGATTGGTCTCATCTGGAGACACCGCTGCTGGGTCATCGGGTTGGCCCTTTCAAGGCCCTGCTGGTGCGGGTGGAGGATGCTCAGGTGGAGGCTATGGTTGCGGCCTCCCGGGAAGAAATACCGGCAGAATCCACAGTGGCTGTCGCCACGGGCCCACTGGTGGATGAGCCTTTGGCGGAGGAGATCAGCTTTGCTGACTTTGCCAAAATTGACTTGCGGATCGCTCGTATAGTTACGGCGGAGGCGGTGGAGGGGGCGGATAAATTATTGCGGCTCAGCCTCGACCTTGGCGGTGAAGATCGTACCGTACTGGCGGGCATCAAAAGCGCCTACGATCCTGCTGACCTCATTGGCCGGCACACGGTGATGGTGGCCAATCTGGCACCACGCAAGATGCGTTTCGGTACCTCCGAGGGCATGGTGCTGGCGGCGGGCCCGGGAGGTGATGCGCTGTGGTTGCTGGCGCCGGACACCGGAGCCGAGCCGGGCATGCGGGTCAAGTAGCGCAGTCTGTCGCTTAGCTATGAAAAGCCTGCTCCTTAGTTCGGAAGAACTCGAAGCGCTGTTACCCGATGGCCGGGACAGCGTGCCACCACCGCTGGCACAGGTTGATGAGGACTGGTGTATCGGCTGTGTCCGCTGCATCAAGGCCTGTCCGGTGGACGCGATCGTTGGTGCGCCACGCCAGATGCATGTGGTGTTGAAGGGTGAATGTATAGGCTGCGAACACTGTGTCTCTGCCTGTCCGGTGGACTGTATTGAGATGCTGCCGCGGGGTGGTAGTCAGGTGCCGGTAGTAGACGGGGCACGTCAGCGTTATCGGGCACGTAAACAGCGATTGCGGCGTGAGCAGGAAGCGCGACGGGCGCGACGTGGCAGAGTGGAACGTGATACCAGTTCGGTTGCGGCGCGCCAGGCGGCAGTGGCGGCGGCGCTCGACCGGGTCCGAGGCCGGCGCCAGAGCAGGCTCGGCCTATTCCCTGGAGACAGTGACTCTTGAAGCCGGCAGCACGAATAGAGTTTTTTTCCCGCTTGCGGGCGGCGGATCCGGAACCCGAATCGGAACTGATCTACAAAACTCCCTTTGAATTACTGGTGGCGGTGATCCTGTCGGCTCAGGCCACTGACATCAGTGTCAACAAGGCCACCTCGGGACTCTACCGGGAGGCCAGTACACCCGCGGCGCTGCTGGCGCTGGGTGAGGATGGCCTGAAGGCGCACATTCGAACCATTGGTTTGTTTAACACCAAGGCGCGCAATATTTTGCGTACCTGTGAACTGCTGCTGGCGCATCACGATGGCGAGGTGCCGCGGGATCGCAAGGCGCTGGAAGCCCTGCCGGGAGTAGGGCGCAAGACTGCCAATGTGGTTCTCAATGTCGCCTTTGGTGAGCCCACCATGGCGGTGGATACGCACATCTTCAGGGTCTCCAACCGCACCGGGCTGGCGCCGGGAAAGAATGTTCGACAGGTGGAGGACAAGTTACTCAAGGTGATTCCCAAGGAATTTCGCCTGCATGCCCACCACTGGCTGATCCTCCACGGGCGCTATGTCTGCGTTGCCCGCAAGCCGCGTTGTGGCGCCTGTCTGGTGGAGGATCTCTGCCGCTTCAAAGACAAGCCGGAATAGCCGCGATGCTTTTTCAGAATGACCGCACCAGCATGCGCCGCTTCTTCTCCGAGGTCTGGAACAAGCATCAGCAGGAGACAACGCTGGAAGCCTTGGAGGTGCTGGTGGCTGGAGTGCTGGAAGAGCATCCGGAGTATCACAAGGATCTATTCGGCGAAGCGGCGCTGGAGCGCGATTTTCATGGCGCGGTGGGGGAGTCCAACCCCTTCCTGCACGTGGGCATGCACATTGCCATCCGCGAACAATTACAGGCTGACCGCCCGGCCGGGATACGCATGGCTTACCAGAGTCTGCTTCCAAAGCATGGCGATGCCCACCACCTTGAGCACGCCATGATGGAGTGTCTCGGGGCCTGTCTCTCCCGTGCCCAGACCCGCGGTGAAGCACCGGACGAAGCCCGTTATCTGGCTTGTGTCCGACGTCTCAGCGGAAGCGGCGGCTGAGGTTACGCGAGGTTTGGCTGGTGGTGTATATTGGCCGTCGCTGCCCTTGGGGCAGACTGAACCTGTAGCGGATGACGGGCAGTATTCCTTGTGCGCAGCGTCTGGCGCCATCCCCAGAGAAATTTCCAGGAGGAAGCAGCGGTGATACTGGAGTTATTCAAGCACCACGCGGTGCGCATGGGACTTAGTCTTCTCATCCTGCTGTTTTTTCTGGGCCATGTCTCCGGCTACCAGGAATGGGGTTTTATCCATACCCTGGAGCACAAGGCCTACGATGAGCGGCTGCGTTTTACCATGCCCGACAAGCCCCATCCCGGGGGCATTGTTATCCTCGATATTGATGAGAAGAGCTTGGCTGCGGAGGGTCGCTGGCCCTGGGGTCGGGACAAACTTGCCCGGCTCATGGACCTGCTGTTCGACCAGTACGGGGTCAATATTGTGGGCTTCGACGTGGTCTTTGCGGAGCCGGATGAAAGCTCTGGTTTCAAGGTGCTTGAGGCGCTTTCCGAGGGTGCCTTCAAGGGGGACGAGCGTTTTCGCCAGCATCTCGAAGCCGTGCGCCCGCAAATGGATCGGGATGCCCTTTTTGCCCGTAGCATGGAAGGTCGCAGGGTCATCCTTGGATACTACTTCAGTGATGCGGGCGAATCGGAGGAATCTCTCGCCAGTGGCAGTTTGCCGCAGGCGACTTTTGCCGCCGGGGCATTTGCAGGTCGAAAGGTCAAATTTATCGGCGGTCGGGGGTATGGGGCGAACCTGGAATTACTCCAGTCCAAGGCGCTGGGGGCCGGCCATTTCAACCCCTTTGTGGATGCGGACGGTATCGTGCGCAGGGTGCCGATGGTCTATGAATTTGAGGGGGCCTATTACGAATCGCTGGCTCTGAAGGTCGCACGTACCTATCTCGGGGTGGAGCGGGTGGAACCCGGTTTTGCCACCGAGGCGCGGGCGGGCAAGGGCTATTCCGGCCTGGAGTGGTTGCAGGTCGGTGATCGGGTCGTGCCGGTGGATGAGCAGGTACGAACTCTGGTTCCCTATCGCGGTCGCCAGGGTAGCTTTCCCTATATTTCGGCTACCGACGTACTCAATGGCGAAGCAAATGCGGACCAGCTGAAAAATGCCATTGTGCTAGTGGGTACCTCGGCTCCGGGGCTGCTCGATCTGCGGGCCTCGCCGATTCAACGGATTTTCCCCGGGGTGGAGATTCACGCCAATCTGATTGCCGGCATTCTGGAAAACAGTCTGCGTGAAAATCCTGCCTATACCCTGGGGGCGGAGGTCGTCATGCTGGTGATTTCCGGCCTGCTCATGATTATTGCCCTGCCACTCATGGGGCCGTTACGGGCGGCCCTGGCGACACTGTGTTTGTTGCTGGTGGTGGGCAAGGCGAATCTGCTTATCTGGGAGCACGGTAATTTGGTGGTGCCCATCGCCTCGATCTTGCTGATGGTGCTGCTCCTGTTTTTGTTCAATATGTCCTATGGGTACTTCGTCGAGTCCCGGGGCAAGCGGCAACTGGCCGGCCTGTTTGGCCAGTACATACCGCCGGAGCTGGTGGACGAGATGAGCGATGACCCGGATGCCTTCTCCCTGGAAGGGGAGAGCCGGGAGATGAGCGTGCTGTTTACCGACGTTCGTGGCTTCACCACTATTTCCGAGGGTCTGGACCCGCAGGAACTCTCACAACTCATGAGCGAGTTTCTGACTCCCATGACCCGGGTAATTCACGCCCATCGCGGAACCATCGATAAATATATGGGGGATGCGGTGATGTGTTTCTGGGGTGCGCCATTACAGGACCCCGACCATGCGTTGCATGCGCTGGAGGCCGGCTTGGATATGTTGGCGACCCTGAAATCCATGGATGCGGATTTCAAGTCCCGGGGCTGGCCCGAGATTCGTATTGGCGTGGGAGTTAATACCGGGGCCATGAACGTGGGCAATATGGGTTCGGAATTTCGTATGGCCTATACGGTACTTGGAGATGCGGTAAACCTTGGCTCACGGTTGGAGGGGCTGACCAAGCAGTATGGCGTGGACATGATCGTCAACGAGACGACCCGGGAGCAGGTACCGAGTTATGCCTTCCGGGAACTGGACAAGGTTCGGGTGAAGGGCAAGGACAAACCGGTAACCATCTATGAGCCGCTGGGTCTGAAGGACGAGTTATCCGCGGAGTTGCGCAAGGAACTGAAGCTCTATCGGCAGGCCTTGAAGCTGTATCGTCAGCAGAGCTGGGATATGGCGGAAATACAATTTCTCAATTTGCAGAAAACAACCGAGCGGGGGTTATATAACCTCTATGCGGAGCGTATTGCACATTTCCGGGAACAGTCGCCAGAGAGCGATTGGGATGGGGTTTACACGCACCAGACCAAGTAAGGGCTGAGCTTCCATGCTTTCATGCCTGCGGAAACTCCGCTTAATCGAGGGCGTTCCGGGCTAAGCGCTGACGGAAAATTCCATCTTGATACCTGCGAGCTCCACGACGTCGCGAGCTTGCAGGGGGTGGGCCTGACCACCAATAGCATCACCGTTCACGATGGGGTGAGCGCCCTCTACATGGGTGATGAAATAGCCCTGGGGGCGGCGAGTGATAACCGCTACCTGGATGCCGGGCCGTCCCAGAGTGATCAGCGCTTTCTTCAACTCCAGTTCCTTGCCCGTTGCCGGGCCATTTAATACGCGAATTTTGCCCAATGGCAGGTCAGCCGTCCCGGTTTGAGCTGCGGTGGGTGCCGGGGCCTCTGCGGCAGCACCTCCGGTGGTGGGTCCCGGCACGTTGGCTTCCGCGGCTTTTTCCGCCGCTGCGGCATGTCCCACCATCCCGGGGCGAATGATCATGGTTTTCTCAAAATCGTCTTCGGAAGAGGCCTCCTCGTTGACGTATTTGAGTTCGTGCTTGCCAATACTGATGACGTCACTGTTTTTCAGGGCATGCTTCTTGATGAGCTTGCCATTGACGTAGGTGCCATTGGTGCTATCCAGGTCCTCCAGGAAGGAGTCATTGAGGATAGTAATAATTGCTGAGTGTTGGCCGCTAACCGCAAGGTTGTCGATCTGAACATCGTTGTCGGGGCGGCGACCGATGGTCATACGCTCCTTTTCGAGAGAGTACTCTCCGAGGACCGAAGCGTTGAGGCTGAGTATGAGCTTTGCAGGCATTGGATGTCCTACCCGAACCGGGATGGGTTAACAGGCTGCAGAAAAATCCCGCTTTCAGCAGTGTGTACAGGGTTTGAGTTCGAAAGACCGCTTTTCAGGTGCGCACGGCATCTGGAAAGCGGAGAAAATGGGATACGTGCTTTCGCCTCCCGTGCAAAAATTATCTGTAAGGTCTTTTGAACCATGGCTTAAAACCAGTTAAATACTCTCGTGTACCAACCCGTTTTTACTGGAAACGGCCTCAGTATGCGTACCAGGATGACCGAAATATTGTCCTTGCCACCCGCGTCATTGGCCATTTTCACCAGTACTTCCGCAGCTTGCTGAAGGTTATCACTGTCTTTCGTCAGGGTTAAGTGGATCGCTTCATCGTTCACGAGGTCAGTAAGACCATCGGAACAGAGGAGATAAACATCTCCCGGCAGGGCCACATCTTCCTGCACCTCCGCCTCCACCGCCACGTCGATTCCCACGGCGCGGGTGACCAGATTCTTGTTCTGAGATTCCTTCGCTTCCTCCGGGGTATAAAAACCTTTATCGATCAGCTCCTGGAGCAGGGAGTGGTCTACGGTAACCTGTTCAAGCACTTCGTTGCGTACACGGTAGAGGCGGGAATCTCCTACATGGGCAATACTAAGACGGTTATTGTAGAACACCGCCGCCACCAGAGTGGTTCCCATTCCCCTGCATTGTGGCTGACTCTGGGCGGTCTGGTAGATGGTCTCGTTGGCCTTCTCAGCCGCTGCCTTGAGTAGCAGGGTTTCCCGGCTATAACCGGTTTCCTCATCAATATCCCCCGCACCGAGAGCCCGCGGTTCTGCACGCAATTCCTCCAGAATCATGTTGACGGCAATGGCGCTGGCGACTTCCCCTGCCTTGTACCCACCCATGCCATCGGCGAGAATCACGATGCCGGTGCGGGTGTCGGTGCCGATGCTGTCCTCATTGTGGGTCCGCTGCTGTCCGACATCAGAGACACCCACAATTTCGAGTTTGCCCTCCAGGTTCATGCCATTGAGCTTGAGCTTCCGTGGGGGTTAGCCACGAGACACAAATCGCCCATCCTCTCCCCGTGGTTGTGCTTCCTCATCGGTCTTGGCAGTAGCGCCTGAGCCGGTACCCCCACCTGAGCCAGTCCCCACACGTGAGGCGCAAGCTCGCAAATCACGCGCCATCTCGGCGCCCCGCTGATAGCGTTTTTCCAGATCTTTTTTCAGGGCCTTGTCGATAATGGCCTTGAGGCAGGGGGGCAGATCAGGGCGCAGACCCAGTACATCGGGATGGGCGTCGTTGGCAATCTTGTACATCAGGGTCGCCATGGAGTCGCCGGTAAAGGGTAATTGGCCGGTGAGCATCTGAAACAGCATGACCCCCATGGAGAAGAGGTCCGAATGGCCTCCCACTCGGGTGCCAGCAAGTTGCTCCGGAGACATATACGACGGGGTGCCCAGTACCATCCCGGTTTTGGTCTTGCTGGAATCGGTGATCCGGGCGATGCCGAAATCGGTGATCTTCATGGCCCCGGTTTCCGCGTCGTACATGAGGTTGGCGGGCTTGATGTCGCGGTGCACCACGTTCTGGGAATGAGCATAGTCCAGCGCATCCGCCGATTGCGCCACCAGGTCGATGACCGTAGCGACCGGTAATAATTTGTCGGCTTTGGTGTAAGGGGCGAGGTCACCGCCCTTGAGGAACTCCATGGCGATGTACGCGAGGTCGTGTTCCTCGCCGGCATCAAAGATGGTGACGATGTTGGGGTGATTCAGTCGGCCGGCAGTTTCCGCCTCACGGAAAAAGCGCTCCTTGACCTCGTCGAGCTCATCCGCCTCGAATTCCTGGGACAGCGCCATGGTCTTGATGGCAACCACCCGGTTGATCTTGGGGTCCTTGCCGAGATACACGATACCCATGGCACCCTTGCCAAGTTCCTTTTCCACCTGATAGCGACCGAGCATGGGTTTTTGTACGCCGTCCCCGGAGAGAATCATGGTGGCCTGGGCGCCACCGCCTGCGCTGCCGAGCATCACGGTGTCTTCCATCACCTTGCTGCGCGACATGCGAGATTCCAGATCGCGGAACTTGGGATTGAAATCCGCCATGTACTGGTACACCGAACCGGCCTTGTTGAACTGCCGCTTGCGCTCGTAATCGAGGGCCAGGTTGTACAGCAGATCCATGACCGAATCGTCCAGCGGGCACTTGCGGAATTTGTCAAAGGCCATGTCCAGCTGGCCCTGTCCCTGGAAGGCGAGCCCCAGCATGCGATTGGTTTCCGCGGAATCAGCATCCGAGGCGAGCTTGCCACGCTCGGTGACCAGATAACGTTTGGTGGTTAGCAGCAGATGGCCAGCGAGCAGCAGGCTGGCGGGAACCATGAGTTGCAGCCATAGACCCTGATTGGTCATGAGGACGAAGTGGGTCACCAACAGGGTGATAAATAAAAGCGCAGTGACGGAGGCGCCAGCCGCCGCCTTCAGCCGTGGCAGCAGTGCGATGAGATACAGGGCAATAAACAGGAAGGCACCGATCTCGGCCCAGTTTCCCCAGGTCGGGACAACGAAAAAGTCCTCGTTAAGAATGCTGGAAACCGAATGGGCCAGGGTAAGCACTGGTGCCATGGCGGGAGAGACCGGCGTGACCTGCGGGCTCCCTACGCCTGTTGCGGTGGCGCCTATCAACACCACCTTGCCGCGATATTTTTCCGGCGGAATTTTGCCGCTGATAACGTCGTAGAAGGAATCTACCGAGAAGGCCGGGATGCCATCCATCTCGCCATAAAAGAAGGTGTGCATCTGCAGGGCTTCGTCGGTGGCAATCTGCAGCCCGCCCAGACGCACGCCTTCGCCAAGACGGATTTCAATGTCCTTGTTTTTGAGGTTAAGGCTCTTGGCCGCGAGCAGTAGCGACAGGGACGGGTAATAGCTGTCGAAATAGCGCAGCACCAGGGGTTCGGAGCGGATGCCGCCGTCCACGTCCACGTTGGCATTCAGATGACCTACGGCCAGGGCCGTGGTTCCCAGTTCCTCAATGGGCGGAATCGCGGCCACCGTGGGCAAGGGCAACAGGCCGTTGACTAGGGCATCCACGCGATCAATCACATTGGGTAGCGCGTTGCGGGTTACGTATTCCGGCAATTCCTGATCCGGATTGCCCAGCGGCTCGCCGATAACAAAGGGCATGGCCAGCACTACATTGCCCGCCATTGCCAGTTGTTCGGCCAGCTTGCGGTCGGTGTTGAGGGCCTCTTCCGCCTCGCCGATCTGGGCGGCAAGAATATCCACCTCGTCTTGCAGGCTCTTGGCAAGCGCAGAGTCAGCCAAAAATTCACGGGTCTGGATTGCGGCCTTGTTGCCAGCCGGTAGCTCATCTACCAATGCCTGGAGTAATTCAACTTCACTGGGCACCTCCTGGTAGAGGCGGGAATTTGCCAGGAAGGCGCCTAGCTCCGCGATGTGGGCAAGACCGGGGTCCAGCTGTGGTTCGAGGAAAAAGACCGTGTTGCCGATGACCTTGGCCTGGGCCTGAGTGAGCAGTTCGATAATGTGGGCGTGGAGGTCGCGGGGCCAGGGCCAGCGCCCGAGATTATTGATGCTTTCGTCATCGATGGCGATGACAGCGACCTTGTCGCCAGGTTCTGCAGTGGAAGCACGTACCCCGAAATCGTAGGCACTACGTTCCAGTCCCTGGAGGAACTCACCACGCCCTGCGATGAGGAAAATCAGCGTGATAATGACGCCGGCAAACCAGTCCTTTGTCCAGAAGCCTTTCTTCACCCCGTGCTCCCCAGTTCTTGTAATGGACCAACTATAGGCCATATTATGCTGAATATACAAGATAAAAATACTTTCAGAATCTTGCTGGAACGGCCTCTGGGCATGGCCCGGAATGGTGGCCAACAGGGGCTGATACGGAGCGCAGTCGCTTCTTGTGGCGCGGCCACAACGACGGAGTGCCGATTAGGTGCAGCTGATATTTACCAAAATGCATGGCTTGGGTAACGATTTCGTCGTCATCGATAACCGTAGTGGGCGTTTGCAGGCGGATGCGGCCCGGATGCGTTTTCTGGCCGATCGTCGCCGTGGCGTGGGGTGTGACCAGGTGTTGTTGCTGGAGCAAGCCTGGGACAGCAATGCCGATTTCCGCTATCGCATCTTCAATGCGGACGGTGGTGAGGTAGAGCAGTGTGGCAATGGCGCTCGCTGTATTGCGCGTTTTGTCCACGAGGCCGGGTTTTGCGAGCGCGATGAACTGAGTTTTGAGACCGTCAAGGGAATCATTCGCACCCGCCGGGAAGCCAATGGCCAGGTCACGGTGGACATGGGGGGCCCGTGTTTTGAGCCTGCCAAAATTCCATTTATCAGTGAGCAGTCGGCCCCCAGGTACTTGCTTGATCTTGCCGATGGAGAAGTGGAAGTGGGAGTCGTTTCCATGGGAAATCCACATGCGGTGCTGCAGGTGAGTGACGTCGATGACGCGCCGGTAGTGACGCTGGGGCCTGCGATTCAATCCCTGGGGTGTTTTCCCCAGGGGGTTAACGTCGGCTTCATGCAAATTCTTGATCCCGGCGCCATTCGTCTGCGGGTCTTCGAGCGGGGCGTTGGAGAGACGGCGGCCTGTGGCAGTGGTGCCTGTGCTGCGGTGGTGGTGGGACGACGGCAGGGGTTGTTGGAGTCCATCGTTGATGTGGCCTTATCGGGAGGGCATCTGCTTATCCAGTGGGATGGAGAGCAGGGCCCCGTGCTGATGACGGGAGCGGCAACCCGGGTCTATGAGGGGAGTATGGAAATATGAAAGCGAATACCGAGCAGGTGGTAACGGAAGCTGGAGCAACTGAGGAGATCGTGCGGTTTCTCCAGCAACATCCGGATTTCCTCTGTGAGCACCCCGAACTGGTAGAGAAAATGCGGGTGCCACACCACTGTGGTGCAGCGGTTTCCCTGGTGGAGCATCAGGTGAGTGTGCTGCGGGATCACAATCATCGCCTGCGCCGCGAGTTCCACTCCCTGATTGATCGTGCGCGCGAAAATGAAGCGCTTTATGCACGCCTGCACAGCCTGACCCTGGCCCTGTTGGCCTGTCAGACGCCCGCCGAGGTGTTTGAGACGGCTTCAGCGGGACTGGTGAGGGATTTCGATGCCGAATTCGTCGTCATTGAGTTGTTTGCGCCACAGCCGGCGAAGCTGGGTGCGGGTCTACCGCAATTTGTCGGTGCCGATGGACCAGGTACCGCCCTTTTTAAAGGGATCCTGGAAAGTGGTGACACCGTGTGCGGTCACCTCCGGCCGGAGCAGTGGGATTACCTGTTCTCGGAGCAGTGGGAAAAGCCGGGATCTGCGGCTTTGCAACCGCTGGGTGGAGATGAGATGCCGGGCTTGCTGGCTATCGGCAGTCGCGATCCGGGGCACTTCCATCCCGCCATGGGTAGCGCATTTCTGGAGCAGCTGGGCGGCGTATTAGGGGCTATTTTGGGGCGCTGGATTTAGCACATTACCGAGGCTTTCATCATGGATGCGAAACAGCGGAGATGGTACGAGCAATTTCTACATCATCTGGCGGTGGAGCGGCGCCTGTCGCCCCATACCGTTGCCGCCTACCGGCGCGACCTGGGTAGTCTTCGGCGGTTCTGCGACCAGCAGCAGGTCGACTATTGGGCGGCAATGAATCCAGCCATGGTGCGCGCCTTGCTGGCCTGGCGTCACCGTCAGGGATTGGGCGGCCGGAGCCTGCAGCGGCTGCTATCCACGATACGCGGTTTTTTTAGCTATCTGCTTCGCGAGGGCCAGATCACCCGTAATCCGGCCCAGGGCATTAGTGCCCCGCGGGCGCCTGCGCGCCTGCCCAAAGCCCTTGATGTCGATGGCATCAGCAAGCTGCTGAACTTTCCCGATACCGATCCGCTGGCATTGCGGGATCGGGCCATGCTGGAACTACTCTATTCCTGCGGTTTGCGTCTGGCCGAACTGGTTGGGCTCAATCAGCGCAATCTTGTGCCGGGGGTTCGGGAGTTGCGGGTGTGCGGCAAGGGCAACAAGACCAGGATACTGCCGGTTGGCGGAGCGGCCTTGAGGGCCCTCAAGGCCTGGTTGGAAGTGCGCGGCCGTTTTGCGGTGGCAAATGAACCCGCGCTCTTCGTGAGCCGGCGCGGCAACCGCCTCAGTCCGCGGGCACTGCAAATGCGTTTACGCAAGTGGGGGTTGGCGACCGGAACTGGTGGCGCCCTGCATCCGCATATGTTGCGCCACTCCTTTGCCACCCACCTGCTGGAGTCCAGTGGTGATCTGCGCGCCGTGCAGGAGCTGCTGGGTCATGCCAGCATCAGCACCACGCAGGTCTATACCCACCTCGATTTCCAGCACCTCGCCGCGGTTTATGACCAGGCCCATCCACGGGCAAAGAAGCAAGCAAGAAAATAGCCCTGCTGTCGGCCAAGCTATCGCCCCGATGCGGTACAATCGCCTCCCTTCAAATTAGCGAGAGGAATTCGATTTGCGGCAGTTTGATGGCACGACGATTTTGCTGGCCCGCCGGGGGGACCGGGTGGTCCTCGGGGGTGACGGTCAGGTGACCCTGGGTGATACCGT
This sequence comes from Gammaproteobacteria bacterium, assembly GCA_021773635.1. GTDB lineage: Bacteria > Pseudomonadota > Gammaproteobacteria > HK1 > HK1 > JAJFJV01. The sequence continues at coordinate 66,397 of JAJFJV010000005.1, forward strand.
GGTCAAGGGTAACGCACGCAAGGTACGGCGCCTGTTCCATGATCAGGTCATTGCCGGCTTTGCCGGTGGTACGGCCGACGCCTTTACCCTGTTCGAGCGCTTCGAAGGCAAGCTGGAAAAGCATCAGGGAAATCTCACCCGTGCGGCGGTGGAACTGGCCAAAGACTGGCGTACGGATCGCATGCTGCGTCGCCTGGAAGCCCTGCTACTGGTGGCTGATGCACAGTCCTCTCTCATCATTTCCGGCAATGGCGATGTGATTGAACCGGAGCATGCTGCGGCGGCTATTGGTTCGGGCGGTTCCTATGCCCTGGCGGCGGCCCGTGCGCTGCTGGAGCACAGTGAACTGGGTGCTCGCGATGTGGTTGAAAAAGCCATGACCATTGCCGCTGATATTTGTGTCTACACCAACCAACAACTGGTTATCGAGGAGCTGGAAAGCCACTCCTCCTGATCTTCAAATGCCGCGCGAGCAACTATCCGCCTGCGGCCACTACCGATTCGAGTTACCACCATCGCTATGGAACAAATGACCCCACGAGAGATCGTCCACGAGCTGGACAAACACATCATTGGCCAGGCCGCTGCCAAGCGCGCGGTTGCCATTGCGCTTAGAAATCGCTGGCGACGCGCCCAGGTGGATGAGAGCCTCCGAGTGGAGATCACGCCGAAGAACATTCTCATGATCGGCCCGACGGGCGTGGGCAAGACCGAGATTGCCCGGCGGCTGGCGAAACTTGCCAATGCGCCTTTTATCAAAGTAGAGGCGACAAAGTTCACTGAAGTGGGCTATGTAGGTCGTGATGTGGAGTCCATCGTGCGCGATCTGCTCGACGTGGCGGTGAACATGAATCGCCAGCAGGAGGTGGAAAAGGTTCGCCACCGGGCCGAGGATGCGGCGGAGGAGCGCATTCTCGATATCCTGCTGCGTCCGGCCCGGGATCAGGGTGCGGAAGAAGATGCCAAGGGTGCCGATACGCGGCAGAAATTTCGCAAGATGCTGCGCGAAGGCAAGCTCGACGAGCGCGAGATTGAAATCGAGGTCAGTGCCCCCAGCGTGGGCGTGGAGATCATGGCGCCGCCGGGGATGGAGGAACTGACCAATCAGTTGCAGGGCATGTTCCAGAATTTGTCCGGCAGCGGTTCCACCAAAACGCGCAAGCTGCCCATTGGCGAGGCCTTCAAGCTCCTGAGTGAGGAGGAGGCGGGCAAGCTCATTAATGACGAGGATCTGAAGCTGCGTGCGGTCAACGCGGTGGAGCAAAATGGCATCGTCTTTCTCGACGAGATCGACAAGGTCACCAAGCGCAGCGATCAAACCGGTTCCGATGTTTCCCGCGAGGGCGTGCAGCGGGATTTGCTGCCCCTGGTGGAGGGCTCCACGGTGAGTACCCGTTTCGGCATGGTACGCACGGACCACATCCTGTTCATTGCCTCCGGTGCATTTCATCTTGCCAAGCCGTCGGATTTGATTCCGGAGTTGCAGGGACGGTTGCCCATTCGGGTTAACCTCGATGCGCTGGATGCCGGGGACTTCGTGCGCATCCTCACCGAGCCGGATGCCTCGCTGACCGAGCAATACACCGCGCTCATCAAAACCGAGGGTCCGGAGATCCGCTATACCGGGGATGGCATCGAGCGCATTGCCGAGGTGGCCTGGCAGGTCAACGAGCGCACCGAGAATATCGGTGCCCGCCGTTTACACACCGTGATGGAGCGCTTGCTGGAGGAAGTATCCTTCGATGCGCCGGAGCTCGACGGTAGTGAAATCGTGGTGGATGGTGCCTACGTGGATGAGCATTTGGGTGAGCTGGTGGAGGACGAGGATCTGAGCAAGTACATCCTTTAGAACATGAAGGAAAACCCCCCACCCACCCCCACCGAGATTCACTATCATCGGCAGTCCAGGATGCTGGAGTTGGCCTATGCCGATGGCCAGCGCTTTAAACTCAGTGCCGAATACCTGCGGGTACACTCCCCCTCTGCCGAGGTTCGTGGTCATGGTCCGGGTCAGGAGGTATTGCAGATCGGCAAGGAAGATGTCGCTATCAGCCGGATCGAGCCGGTGGGGAATTACGGGGTGACCTTGCATTTTGACGATGGCCACAATAGTGGAATCTATTCCTGGAATGTATTCCACGATCTCGCGACCAATCAGGAGCGCTATTGGCCAGAGTACCTGGAGCGCCTCGAACAGGCGGGACATCAGCGGGCATGACAGAAGAGCAAACCCACTTCGGTTTTGAGAACGTCTCCCCCGGAGAGAAGACCGAGCGCGTGCGCGGCGTCTTTGATTCGGTGCAGGGGCGCTATGATCTCATGAACGATCTGATGTCACTGGGCGTGCACCGCTGCTGGAAACGCTTTGCCATCGACACCGGTGGCATCCGGCCTGGCCACCGCGTGCTGGACGTGGCAACGGGTACCGGTGACTTGGCCACGGCCCTGGCCCGGCGGGTGGGTGAAAAGGGGCGGGTGGTGGCCACCGACATTAACTTGGGCATGGTAGGCCGGGCGCGTTCCCGGCTGCTCGATCGGGGCCTGGCGGGCAACCTCAGCTATCTACAGTCGGATGCAGAAAGCCTGCCCTTTAAAACCGGTTATTTCGATCGCATCACCATGGCCTTTGGTTTGCGTAACGTTACCCGCAAGGAGCGGGCACTGGCCTCTTTGCAACGTGTGCTTCGACCCGGTGGCAAGGTGCTGATTCTGGAATTCTCCACCGTGGCCCTGCCGGTGTTCAAAGAACTCTACGAGCGCTATTCCTTCCAGTGGATCCCCTTCCTGGGAGAGCGCATTACCGGCGATGGTGACAGTTATCGCTATCTGGCGGAATCCATCCGCATGCACCCGGATCAGGAGAGCCTCAAGTCCCTGATGGAGGCGGCTGGTTTCGAGCGCTGTGATTATTTTAATCTCACCGGCGGCGTGGTCGCCCTGCACGTGGGTTACAAGTTTTGATTAGCACGGTGGAGAGTCTGATCGGCGGCGCAATCAACCGCTTGCTGTCCCTCGACCCGGATAGCGGACGCCTGCTGGAAGGGCTTGCCGGCAAGCTTATCGCGGTACGGGTGCGGGACACCGATCTGGTGGTTTATCTGCTTCCCAGTGCCGACGGCATGGCCTTTGCCTTTGACCATCCGGGTCCCGCGGACGTCACCGTCACCGGTACGCCCATCGAACTGATGGCCCTGTTGCGGGGTACGCGGGAAAGCGGTATCGCACCGCGTGGGGTGAGTATTGAGGGCGATACGCATGTACTCCACCAGTTGCAGGACATTGCCGGCCGGCTCGACCTCGACTGGGAGGAGGGCCTTTCCCGGGTGATGGGAGACATTGCCGCACACCAGGTGGGTAACGTATTGCGTTCTACCTGGCGTTGGGGCGAACGTGCCCGTGGTGCGGTGCTCGATGACCTGGGTGAGTATCTGAGCGAAGAGATCCGGATCGTTCTGGGGTCACAGGCGGTGGACTCTTTTGCTGCCGACGTGGATCGCCTGCGGGACGATGTGGCGCGGCTGGAACAACGGGTCCGCCGGCTCGGTACGGATATCGGGAGTTTGCAGTGAATCGCCTGCTTCAGACCTGGCGCCTGCTGCACATCAATGTGGTACTGGTGCGTCACGGCCTGGACGAGATTATTCTCGACATCCACCTGTTTCGCCCGCTCCGCTTCCTGCTTTACGTGCTGCCGTGGAACTGGGTGCGCGGTTCCCTGCCGCCGCGCGGGGTGCGTATCCGCCGTGCCCTGGAGGAGTTAGGCCCGGTCTTCGTCAAGTTTGGTCAGGCCCTCTCGGTGCGGCCGGACCTGGTACCGGAAGACATAGCCACGGAACTTGCCAGCCTGCAGGACCGGGTGCCGCCCTTTGCCGGGAGCGAAGCCATGGCTCGGGTCGCTGCCGCGCTGGATCGCCCGCTGGACGAGGCCTTCCTGGAGTTTGATAAAGAGCCCTTTGCCTCGGCTTCCATTGCCCAGGTGCATGGCGCACGTCTGCATGATGGCAAGGACGTGGTGGTCAAGGTGGTGCGCCCGGGCATCGAGCGCATCATTCGCCGCGACGTGGGACTGCTTTACACCATCGCGGATCTGGCTGCGCGTTACTGGCGTGATGCCCGGCGCCTGCGCCCGCGAGAGGTGGTGGCGGAATACGAGAAGATCATCCTCGACGAGCTCGATCTCATGCGCGAGGCGGCTTCGGCCTCCCAGCTGCGGCGCAATTTTGAGGGGGCCAGTGAACTCAAGGTGCCGGAGGTGTACTGGGAATACACCCGTCCCACGGTGATGGTGATGGAGCGCATCTACGGGATTCCCATCAGCGATACCGCGACCCTGAGCAAGCAAGGCTTTGATCTCGAGGTGCTGGCGCAGCGCGGTGTGGAGATCTTTTTCACCCAGGTCTTTAGCCATAATTTTTTCCACGCCGATATGCACCCGGGGAATATCTTTGTGGCCCGGGACAGCGTGGCCGACCCGCAATATATCGCCGTCGATTTCGGCATCATGGGCAGTCTGATGCCCGCGGATCAGCATTATCTGGCGGAGAATTTCCTCGCCTTTTTCAATCGTGATTACCAGCGGGTGGCGGAGTTGCACGTGCTTTCGGAATGGGTGCCACCGGGTACCCGGGTGGATGAGTTCGAGGCCGCCATCCGTTCCGTCTGCGAACCCATCTTCGAGCGCCCCCTAAAGGATATTTCCTTCGGGCATCTGCTGGTGCGCCTGTTCCAGACCGCGCGGCGTTTCGATATGGAGGTGCAGCCACAACTGGTGCTGCTGCAAAAGACTTTGCTGAACATCGAGGGCCTCGGCCGCCAGCTCTATCCGGACCTCGATCTCTGGCAAACCGCCAAGCCTTTTTTTGAAGACTGGATGGACCAGCAGTTGGGGCGCAAGGCGTTGTTCCGCGAGTTACGCAAGCATGCACCGCGCTGGGGCGAAGCCCTGCCGCGCCTGCCGGGGCAGATCTTCGACGTACTGGAACAGGCCCGGGAGGGTCGTCTGCGGGTTCGTCTCGGCTCCGATGAGCTGAACGCCTTGCGACGGGAAATGCGCGCGGGCAACCGGCGCACCGTTATGGCTATCGTCGGTGCCGCTCTGCTGGTCAGTGCCGCGGTGATACTCGGCCTTGATGGCTACGGTCCCGTTATGGTGGCCGGTATGCCGGTGGTGAGCTGGGCGCTTGGCGGGCTGGGTATCTTCTGCATATTCTCCGCCTGGCCCGACGAATAAACACCTTGCGTGTGTCTGGTTACAGGCCTTAGCGGCTGATGCCGCTTTCCCCTCAAATTCTTGCGCTGGTGCTGGCCGCGGCGGTCCTGCACGCGGGGTGGAATGCACTGGTGAAAATGGGCGCGGATCGCTCACTGACCTTGTCCATCGTGCTTGGAAGCACTGCGGTAGTCGGCCTCGTTGCCGCACCCTGGTTACCCTTGCCGGCGGCGGCAAGCTGGCCCTTTCTCGCTGGCTCCGGCTTGCTCCACGTGGGTTATTTCTACTTCCTGTTAAAGGCCTATCGCGTTGGCGATTTGAGCCATGTCTATCCCATTGCCCGTGGTTCGGCGCCATTGCTGGTGGCCGGTTGGGCGTGGCTGTTTGCCGATGAGGCCCTGAGCGGAAACGGTATGTTGGGCCTTTTGCTCGCCTCGGGCGCAATCGCCAGCCTGGCCCTCGCCGGCGGGCCGCTCCGTGGCCGTGACATGCGCCCGTTGGCCTACAGTCTCAGCACCGCGCTGTTTATCAGCGCTTACTCCGTGGCAGCAGGTATGGGGATCCGTGTTTCCGGCAGCCCGTTGGGTTACATCGCCTGGCTACTGGTGTTCGACGCCGTCCCTTTGCTCGTCTATGTCTGGTGCTGGCGGCGCCGCCAGTTCAGCGTCTACTTTCAGACTTATTGGAAGCCGGGTCTCGCCGGCGGCACCATGTGTGCCCTGGCCTACGGCATGGTGGTATGGGCTATGAGCCAGGGGGCCTTGGCGCATGTCACTGCCCTGCGGGAAACCAGTGTTTTCTTTGCCGCCATTATCGGCGCACGCATGCTGAAGGAGCCCTTTGGTATTTTCCGCATCATTGCGGGTGCGGTGGTGGCGGTCGGCATCGTGGTCATGAACCTGCCGATATAACAGGGGTCTGTATCCGGCAGGTACTATGCTCTTGGTAGAGGGCCACTACCGGGTTATGCAAGCGGGAGGCTGCAGATGCGCATCGGCGTACCAAAGGAGATCAAGACCCAGGAATACCGGGTAGGGCTGGCACCTGCCAGTGTGCGGGAACTGGTGCATCACGGCCACCAGGTGCTGGTGGAGCACAACGCGGGAATCGGTATCGGCGCCGATGATGCGGAGTACCGCGCCGCCGGAGCCAGGGTGACGGAAACTGCAGCTGAGGTTTTCGCCGGCGCGGATATGATCGTCAAGGTCAAGGAACCGCTGGAGGCGGAATATCCCTTGCTCCGCCCGGGTCAGGTGCTGTTCACCTATCTGCATCTCGCCCCCAACCGGCCGCTCACCGAGGCTCTGATGAAGAGCGGGGCGGTGTGCATTGCCTATGAGACAGTGACCTCTCCCCGCGGTGGTCTGCCGCTGCTGGCACCCATGTCCGAGGTGGCGGGGCGGATGGCCATTCAGGCCGGGGCCTACTGTCTGGAAGAGCCCCACGGCGGCCTCGGCGTGCTCATCGGCGGAGTGCCCGGCGTGGACCCGGCCAAGGTGGTGATTCTCGGTGGCGGTGTGGTGGGTACCAGTGCGGCGCATATCGCTGTCGGCATGTGTGCCGACGTGGTGGTCATCGACCGCTCGCTGGATGTGTTGCGAAGTCTGTGGCGGCAGTTTGGGCACGATATCAACACCGTCTACTCCACCCGTGATGCGGTGGAAAAACACGTGCTCAGTGCCGACCTGGTGGTCGCCGGGGTGCTGATTCCGGGAGCCGCGGCACCGAAGCTGGTCACCGCGGAAATGGTTCGTGGAATGCAAAAGGGCTCGGTGATTGTCGATGTAGCCATTGACCAGGGTGGCTGCTGCGAGACCTCCAGGCCCACCACCTTTGCCGATCCCACCTATGTGGTGGATGGAGTGATCCACTACTGCGTTGCCAACATGCCCGGCGGCGTCCCCCGCACTTCCACCTTCGCCCTGAACAACGCCACCTTGCCGCATGTGTTGACCCTGGCCGAGCGGGGTTATCGTGCGGCGCTGGAGGCCGATCCCCATCTGCGTGCCGGGCTCAACGTCTGCGCCGGAAAAATCACCTGTCCGGTGGTCGCTGCCGCCCATGGTCTCGAGTCGGTGGATCCCCTTGAGGCCCTGCGGGAAGCCGGACGCTAGCGATGGTCTCAACCGGAGCAGGGGAAAGCTGGCTGGCAGAGTTCCCGTCACTTTCACGTCTTCCCGCTGCAGATCTTGCGGTCTTGCAGGCTGGAACCCAGGCGATCACCGCACCTGCCGGCACCATTCTTTTTCAACCCGGGGACGCCTGCTCCGATTACCTGTTTGTGGTGAATGGTAGCGTGCGCGTCCACCAAAACAGCGAGAGTGGCCGCGAGATCGTGCTCTACCGGGTGGGACCCGGTCAGACCTGCATTCTCACCACCGCCTGCCTGCTGGGTAACACGGACTACGCCGCGGCGGGGCTGGTTGAGGAAGATGTTTCCGCCGTCGTGCTGCGAGGAAAGAGCTTCCGAGCATTAATGGAAAGCTCCGAAGTTTTTCGCACCTTTATCTTCAACGTGTGGGCAACCCGGCTATCCGGCCTGATGCAACGGGTTGAGGAAGTGGCCTTCGGTCGTGTCGATACCCGCCTCGCCCAGTGTTTGCTGGAACGCATGAGTGATGGCGGCGAGGTAATGCTGAGCCATCGCGAACTGGCGGTGGAGCTGGGCACCGCCCGGGAAGTCGTGAGCCGTCAGCTAAAGGAATTTGAACACCGCGGCTGGCTGCGGCTGCGGCGTCGGCGCATCGATCTCATCGAGCCGGCACCGCTGAGGGAGTTGTTGCGGAGCCGCTAAGCTTTTATAAAATGATGGAATTGGCAGTAGTCATCACGTGAATTCAACTCGTAAGTACAACTCGGCCCAGGCGGTTAGTGGATTAGCTGCGCTAACATCGTATCTTTATTCCAACACCACGCGAGCGGAGCACGCAACCGATAACTGAAGCCCATGAATCTTGAAAGCATCATATTCGAGTTGAGCCTGATTATTGTGGGCGCTACCGTCCTGGGCACGCTCTTTCTCTACGCCAGGCAGCCGATATTGATAGCCTACATCGCAGTTGGCTTTGCCGCGGGGCCCAACGGGTTTGCGCTGATTCGAAGCACGAAACATATCGAGGAAATTGCTCACTTCGGCGTTATTCTGCTGCTCTTTCTCATTGGCCTTAATCTGCAGCCCCTTAAGTTTCTCCACCTCTTTCGAAAGACGGCTGTCCTTACATTCGGCACATCGGCAGTGTTTGGGGGCGTGTCCCTTTTGTTCGCCCTGATGCTTGACTACGACATCCACAGCGCGGCAATT
>JAJFJV010000041.1 GCA_021773635.1 Gammaproteobacteria bacterium
GAGGCCACGTACTGGGACTGTATCGGAGGGCGGTGGTCGGCAACAGGGTCATTCGACTCACCTCCTGTCCGCCCAACGTCTATGGCCTTCAGCTGCCGCACGCTCTGGTGCGGCAGTCCGGCTCGCTGGATTCTGGCACGGAGTCCCGAACCACTACAAGCACTCGTATGCGGTCGGCTGCAAGGTCTTGTTGAACTAAACCGCTCCGCGGTTGGCGCGCTTCGCACGCGTTCCAGAGCTTCGGTCGACCACCGAACATAAACCGTCGATCATAGGGCCGCAGGACAGGTTGCGGCACTCGGCCATCGTACCAGTCGCGGAGCCATGGCCTCTTCCGTAGTCTGATCAGTCACCACAACCTAGCAAGCCCCGGAGGTGACCATGACCCCGCTACGCAAGAAGATGATCGACGACATGCGGATTCGCAACTACCGCGACAAAACGATTCGCATGTACGTCGGGGCCGTACTCCGATTTGCCCGCCATTTTCATACCTCTCCCGACAAACTCGGCGTGGACCACATCCGCACGTTCCAGCTGCATCTCATCGAGAGCAAGCCTTCGTGGTCCTGGCTCAACGTGTACGTCTGTGCCCTGCGCTTCTTCTACGGGACCACGCTGGGGCGAGATTGGATCATCGAGCACATCCCGTACGCCAAGCAGCCTCAGGTGCTGCCGACCGTGCTCACACGGAAGGAGGTCACCGACTTCTTGGACGCGGTCAGCGATCCCCGACTCAAGGTGCTCTTCATGTTGATGTATGCCACCGGCCTGCGTCGGTTCGAGGCTCAGGCGTTGCGCATCGCCGACATCGATAGCGAACGCACCGTGATTCGTGTGAACGACGGCAAGGCAGGCAAGCAGAGGCTGGTGCCCCTGTCTCCAGTTCTGCTCAAGACGCTGCGCGAGTACTACCGCGCCTACCGACCGAACGACCTGATGTTCTTCGGTCGCAAGGCTGGCCAGCCGATCTGTGATCGCACCATCAGTCGCGCGCGCAAAGCCGCCCGGCACAAGGCGGGCATCAAGCGCGAGTTCAATACCCACGCCCTGCGTCATAGCTTCGCGACGCACTCGCTCGAAGCCGGCGTCGACATCCGGCGCATCCAGGTCATCCTGGGGCATCGCAGCATCTCGACGACCGTCCGATACCTGCACGTGTGCGAACGCTTTGTTGCTGCGACGGCGAGTCCGCTCGATTTGCTCGACTTCGACGCCGCGTTCATCGGCGACTGACCGTGCCGGGCCATCCGCCACATTCGGTGGCCGACGTCATTCACCGTTTCGCGCCGGAACTACTCGCGAAGCGTCACGTGACGTCGGCCCAGAAGTTCACGCTGGAGACCCTCGCCAAATGCCGGACAGCTGCGCTCGGGGGCCATGTCTTGCAGTGCATGGACTGCGGCGATCGCCGCATCGCGTACAACTCGTGCCGCAACCGTCACTGTCCGAGCTGCCTGAACCACAAGAGCCGCGAGTGGCTCGACGCGCGTGAGTCTGAGCTTCTTCCGGTGCCGTACTTTCACATCGTCTTCACTGTGCCGCAGGAGATCTCGGCACTCGCGCTGGGCAACAAGAAGGTCCTGTACAACATCCTGTTCTCCGCGTCGTCGGAGGCGTTGCGCACGCTGGCTGAACACCCGACGTACCTCGGGGCGAAGATCGGCTTCTTGTCCGTACTGCACACCTGGGACCAGAAGCTGGGGCATCACCCTCACGTGCATTGCGTGGTTCCCGGCGGTGGCCTCAGCCCCGATGGTGGTCGATGGGTCTCGTCGAGACCGGAGTTCTTCCTTCCGGTTCGGGTGCTGTCGAAGCTGTTTCGAGGCAAGTTCCTCGATCAACTTCAGCGAGCGTTCGATGGCGGCAAGCTGTCCTTCGGTGGGTCGACCTCGGGTCTCGCAGACCGCGAACGATTCCGGAGGTTCCTCGGAGCACGTCGCGCGAAGAACTGGGTTGTCTATTCAAAGGCGCCCTTCGGCTCACCCCGCCAGGTGCTGAAGTATCTGGCGCGCTATACGCACCGCGTAGCGATCTCGAACTCACGCGTCCTTTCGATCGATGGCGATCACGTGCGCATCCGTTATCGAAAGTCATCCGCCGACAACACGTACGGTGTGATGCGCTTGAGCGGCGTCGAGTTCCTCCGCCGATTTGTGCAACACGTCCTGCCCAAGAGGTACCAACGCATCCGAACGTTCGGGCTCCTCGCGAACTGCCACAAGAAGGAGAAACTCGCCCAGTGCAGAGCGCTTTTGCTGAGCGCGCCGAAGACCACCGAAATCGGCGCACCCAAAGATACCGAAGCCCCTGACGAAGCGGTTTACCGAAGGGCCTGTCTGTCCTGCGAAACTGGGGAGTACGCCAAGTTCGAGGAACTCAAGCCTCGTCCGGCGCAGCTGTGGCACGACTCCTCGTGAGCCTCTTGAAGGATCCCCATAGAACGCCGAGCTGAAGACCCGCGGTTCAGCTCAACGGCGTTCTTGCCGCCGAAACAGGCCGGCAGGGGGTCGAACGTCTACAGCCGAACGGAAAGAACGCTATTCGTTAGGTGTCTAGGGCAGGGCGCTCGCCGTGAGCTCCCTCAGGTCCGGGCCGAATCCGCGTCGAGTCCTTGCTGAAACCGCCGTGGCTCGCGTTGAATCTGGGCCAAATCCGTTGTGACCGCGCGCCGAGTGTGCCGTGACCTCGCACCGAGTGTGTCGGGACCGCGCGCTGAGTGTGCTGTGACCGCGGGCCGAGTCCGCCGTGATTCCGTGCCGAGTCCGCCGTGATTCCGTGCCGAATCCGCCGTGACCCCACGTCTGGTCTACCGTGGCCCTGCGCCGGGTCTGCCGTGAGCCCGTGCCTGGTCTATCGTGACCCTGCGCCTGGTCTGCCGTGAGCCGGCGCCGAGTCTGGCGTGATCCCGCCCCGGGTCTGCCGTGACCGCGCACCGAACAAGATCGAGTCAAAGCAGAAGCCGCGCCGAGAAAGAGCAGTAGGAGAGCGTTGTCCACAGGAGATGGCGCAACCCGAGACCCGGGCCCGGCTTCCGGAGCAGGGTTCGGGTGTCGCATCCGGTGCGCAGTTGGAGAACTCCGTCGCCCACCTTTCTCGCACACCTAACGTCTATGGCCTTCAGCTGCCGCACGCTCTGGTGCGGCAGTCCGGCTCGCTGGATTCTGGCACAGGGCCACGACCCTCTACAAGGGCTCGAATGCGGTCAGCTGCAAGGTCTTGTTGGGCCGCCCGACTTTGCGATCACGTTCGCGACCTGCCGCCGAGACGCCCCGAGGGTGAGTAGAGATCGGATGAGCAGGTCGAGCGAAACAGAAGCATCACCTGCTTCCATCTTCGCGACTCGAGACTGGCTGGATTCGATCCTC
>JAJFJV010000042.1 GCA_021773635.1 Gammaproteobacteria bacterium
GGGCCGTGCAGCAGTTGCTTGGCCATGCTGATATATCAACGACGGAAATCTATACCCATGTCTTGGAAGAACGGCTGAAGCGGCTCGTTCAAGATCACCACCCGCTGGCTACGAAGGGCTAACCATGGCCGCCAAATTTGGGTGGTGTCTCAGGTATTATGAAACGGCCTGTTGACACTGAGTTTCAAAATTAAACAAGGAGCGAGGGGTTGATGCGCAAATTCACCTATGATTCACTGCGAGTGATTTGGAGAATGATTCTTCATCATACGCCAACGTGTGATCTTCAGTGGGAGTTAAGCCGCCGACCCGGCGTTAAAAGCACGGCGCTCAACCCAAGCGAGTCTCGCACCTTTGAAACAACCGGGCCAGCGACAGTAACAATCAACCGAGACTAGCGTGCGATGCTATATTGGCGGATGTACTGATCGAAGTATGTGCCCTTCGAAGGCGCAGCAAGGAGGCCATCGAAGATCTGTTGCGGAACACCTGGGTAGGAGTAAAACTCTGACCCGCTGGTGAACTGGATAGACAAGACGCGAGACGAGACGTTGTATTTTGCCGCACGAATGGCGGTCGACGTAAAGTAGTGGACCATTACGGTCTCCTATGGAAAACGGAGACCGGGTGCTTGATACGAGGCTACTGTGCTGTATGGATGGGCACAGAGAACAGTTTACGAGAGTCCCGGCTCCTTGGTGGAAGGGATACTCAAAGTACGGAACCGTCGGGTTGCACCCCGGCGGTTTCGCTACATTTAGATACGCATATTATGACTCATGCTTCCTAATTGCTGAAGCGTCAAGTCGGCGATTGTGTTCTTATTTCGAATACTGATCTATTTTAGAAGTACGTCGATGCCTTGAAGCCCAAGCGCTAGAACAGACACAGCAAGAGCGAGATACGAAATCCAGGTAGCCTTGCCAGCATCCCGGATGGCCTGCTGAATTCCCTCAGCCTGTTTTTCAGTGGCTTGCACCATTCGTGATGTTCTGGCGCTTTCATTTTGTTCGTGCGCGCGCTTCCAACCTCTTTCTTCATCGTCCATCAAACGGCCCTCGCAAAAATTCTAGTACTCTGCTATGCTTAGCGGCAAGCAATTAGGAGTACAAGCATGAGTGGCATCAAACAGTCTATTGCACACTGGTGGGAACAGATCCGACAATACCAAGAAGGATTAGCTTGGCATCGCAGGGGAGTTGTCCAGCGCTATTCCTACCGGGGAAAGAAGCGAGTGGACGAGATCAAGGTGAAGTTAGCTAAAATAAAAGAGCTAAAGCGTCATGTCCGAGCACTCGAAAAGCTTGATAAGTAAAATGCCTAAAAAACCCAAACGCCCATCTGACGTAATTGGCAACGCCGTAAAGGTGATGCAGATAGCGACAGGTGAGGCTGAAGAAACCGTTGAAGATGACGGCAAAGACCCTAATGCAAAAGCACTTGGGGCTAAGGGCGGCAAGGCGCGTGCTGAGAAGATGAGTGCAAAGCGAAGGTCGGAGATAGCGAAGAAAGCTGCTCGCTCTAGGTGGAAGAAGGATTAACTTTTGCCGCATCGATGGTCAGGTTCGCGGGAGATTCTGGCGTGGCCTTTTGAAGTCCGACACCTGAAATAGCAATTGCTGCCCCGGGCACTAAATCTCTATGATCTAGTCCGATGTTCGTTGCGGTCATTCCAAAAGTCATTACCAGCTGCCATCTCCCTTCGTGAAGATTTGCTTGTTTAACAAGAGATTCTAAGACTTCTTGATATGTGAATGTAAGTTGACTTGTTTCAGGCATTTCTTATTCCTGACTTGCGGCGAGATCATTAGCGGTGGAAGTGTCTGCTATTTTTAAATCGTGTGCCGCGAGACGCATTTGACCACTGCCAAAGTTTTGCTCCAACGTTAGGTTGATGTTCGTAAGACTGCGTACATTTTGGAACTCCGAGCTAGCTGGTCGAGCAAGAAGGCCCACGCGCTCAGAAATACAATCATTTACAAATTGATTTAGGCTTACACCTTCTCGTAAAGCGAACTGGGCAGCCCTCTTGTGCAGCAACTTAGACATCCTCAATGGATAGTTGCCGCTATAACCAGTTGTTGCGGATGGCTCAGGAATATTTTGGCCCTGGGAAACTGTAACTTCGATCCACTCCAAAGCTACATCTTCTAAGTTCGCCAACGCTTCTGGCGCTGTTTCGCCAATTGCAAAACATCCTGGGAACTCAAAAATTTCAGCTTTGAAAACCCCATCCGGCTGACACACAACCTGACGAGCATATGGTTTTTGCAGAATTTCAACCGGATCCATTGTTGTCTCCATTCCTTTTTTCAATTTCCCTGCCTTGACCTTCCTGTGTTTCGATTTCGTTCAGTGCCTCTTCGAATGCGAGCGCGTCTGCTTCAAGGTACTCCAAAACCGAATCCCGAACAGTGAATGAGGCCTCGGGGTTACCCCCATGGTGCGGTATCGGGAATGCGCGAAGTTGAGGAAAGCAGGTGCTGATCCACATGGGGTGCTTGCCGCCTGCCGTTTTTTCCCGTCCGCACATTCTCGCAAGCTTTTCCAGATCAGCAAGCTTGGGCCGCTTTCGCTTTGAGGCTTCAATAGCTTGCCAGATCTTATCGAGCTTCTTGCGATTCATGATATCACATGTGATATCACATGTGAATCAAAATAAATAGCTGAAATGAATGAGTGTTAATATGCTTGACGCTAAGCATAATAGTTCATATATTATATCTATGAACAAGCTGCCCTTGGATAAGCGCGTCCAGATCCTCAATCTGATGGTTGAGGGCTCTTCGATGCGTTCCATTTCAAGGGTCTGCGACTGCTCCATCAACACCGTCACAAAGATGCTGGTTGATATGGGCAAGTTCTGTGCGGGCTATCATGATGCCAACGTGCGGGACGTGAAGGCCAAGCGTGTTCAGGTTGATGAAATTTGGAGCTTTGCAGCGGCCAAAGAAAAGAACGTTCCGAAAATGAAAAAGCCGGTCGATGGCGCTGGCGATGTTTGGACTTGGACGGGGATCGATGCCGACACCAAGCTGATTATTTCGTATTTTGTCGGTGATCGGGATGCCGATGCCGCTGACGTTTTCATCAATGATGTTGCAGAACGCGTTGCCAGCCGCATTCAACTTACCTCAGATGGATTTCATCCCTATCTTGATGCAGTGGAAGGCGCGTTCGGAGCTGACGTTGATTACGGCATGCTGATCAAAATATATGGCGAGATGCAGCGTGGGCCTAAAAAACGATATTCGTCCGGCAAATGTCTTGGTGCAAAGAAGAAAGCCATCACGGGGAGCCCAAACCCAGAGCACATCTCAACCAGCTACATTGAGCGGCAAAACTTAACCATGCGGATGCACAATCGCAGGTTCACCCGGTTAACCAATGCGTTCTCTAAAAAGTTTGAAAACCACGCTCATATGGTTGCAATCTACTCGATCTGGTACAATTTCATTCGTATCCACAAGACCCTCAAGGTCTCACCAGCCATGGAAGCCGGGCTGACAGGAGAGTTGATGTCCTGGAAAGACTTCCTAGTTATCTATGATGAGCAGGCCCCTAAATCAGGACGACCAAAGAAAGTTAGAAATACCTGAGACACTACCCAAATTTGCCTCATCTTGACAGGGATTGGGCTAAGATCACAATGTTGGGCTGAGTATTTGGCCAAAGCCACTTTGGCACACCACCGACGACATAAAAAAGGAAACCACCCGCGTTGGAACGCTCCTCGCAGTCATCACCTGCAACTGTGATCTATCTTGAATTCGAAGATGCTATCAAGGACCTCGAAGGTAAGATTGCCGAATTGCGCGCCCTTGAAGGAAACGAGTCTGTTT
>JAJFJV010000043.1 GCA_021773635.1 Gammaproteobacteria bacterium
GAGACACTTGAACCTATCTCAATGCCTCTGGGAACATGTAGTTGGGATTGTTGTGTAGGCCCGCCTCGTAGCGGGAAACCTGATATTTCAAATACCGTTCCCTCTTGAACCTCTGCGGTTCAAGCGACTAGGTACACAGCGGCTCAGGTGGGGAGTACCACTTGAACATATCTGAAGCTACTCGTTCCCAGAGTACCGTTCCCCCTGTTGAACTACGCCGCAACATGCGGGCACGGCGGCGCGCCCTGCCTGACCGGAAGCGGGCACAGCTTACCCGCGACCTCATCCGCACCGTCGTCCGCAGCCCGTTGCTTCGCCGCGCCAGGCACATTGCCGGCTATTTTCCCAATGATGGTGAAGTTGATCTGGCCCCCCTGTTCCCAGTACTTAAGGCCCACGGCCGGCATCTTTATCTGCCCACGCTGATGGGCTCCCGCCTGTGCTTCCTGCCCTGCACCGGGGAAACGCCACTACTGCTCAACCGCTACGGGATTCCGGAACCCCGAGTATCACCCCGCCGGCAAATAGCCCCCCAGGCCTTAAATCTGGTCCTGCTGCCATTGGTTGCCTTCGATGCTCGCGGCAATCGCCTGGGGATGGGTGGCGGCTATTATGACCGGAGCTTTGCCTTTCTTCGTCAGCGTCAGCACTGGTTCAAACCGACCCTCATCGGCGTCGCCTACAATTTTCAGCAGGTGGAAGGGCTCGATGCGCGCTCGTGGGACGTTCCGCTGGATGGTGTGATTACTGAATCCGGCCTGCAGTGGTTTGCCCGGTAGGATAGACCGTGTCCGCCGTTCAACGGCGGTTAAAATCAGGGTATGCGGCGGCCGTGGACCGCCCTACGAGCCCGTATTCAGTGAGGTTTCGCCGCCGCCCGTTCCAGACAGATGTACGGCATACACTACGTCCCTGTAGTTTCGCCGCATCCGTTCCAGACAGATGTACGGCATACACTACGTCCCTGTAGTTACTCCAGAAAGAGGTGGTAGGCGGGATTGTCGCTCTCGCGGTTGTACAGGTACCCAAGCTCATCGAGAAACTGCTTGAAGTCGGTCTGGTCGGCGGCGGGCACCTGAAAACCCGCCAGTACCCGGCCATAGGCGGCACCATGGTTGCGGTAGTGAAAGAGGCTGATGTTCCAGCGATCGCCCATGCGGGTGAGAAAACGCAGCAAGGCGCCAGGGCGCTCAGGAAACTCGAAGCGATAGAGTGACTCATCCGCATTCGCATTGGCGCGCCCACCCACCATATGGCGGATATGCAGCTTCGCCATCTCGTTATCACTCATATCCAGGACCGGATAGCCCTTCTCCCGGAGGTGGCTGATCAGCACCTCCTTATCGGCCTCATCATCGCGCAACTCCATGCCAACAAAAATATGGGCATCCGTTTGCCCGGAATAGCGATAGTTAAACTCGGTCACGGAGCGGGGTCCAAGGGCATGACAGAAACCGCGGAAACTACCGGGTCGTTCCGGAATGGTGACCGCCAGCAGTGCCTCCCGCTGCTCACCCAGTTCCGCCCGTTCGGCAATATGGCGCAGACGGTCAAAATTGACGTTGGCGCCACTGTTGATGGCGATCAGGCTTGTCCCCGCGATGCCTTCACGTGCCACATAGCGTTTGATGCCGGCCACCGCAAGCGCCCCCGCCGGCTCCACTATCGCCCGGGTATCGTCATAAATATCCTTGATAGCCGCACAGATTTCATCGGTACTGACCAGCAAGACCTCGTCCACACACTCACGTGCCACCCGAAAGGGCTCCGCACCAATCTGGCGCACGGCCACTCCGTCCGCAAAGATCCCGACCTGATCGAGAATTACCCGCTCACCCGCCTCCAGGGCCCGGTACAGCGTGGGCGCGTCCTCGGGTTCCACACCAATGATGCGAATCTCCGGGCGCAACGCCTTAACATAGGCCGCGATACCGGCAATCAGCCCGCCCCCGCCCACCGGCACGAAAATAGCGTGTATAGCCTCGCCATGCTGACGCAGAATTTCCTCCGCGACAGTACCCTGTCCCGCAATCACATCGGCATCGTCATAAGGATGAATAAAATTGAGGCCACGTTCCTCAGCCTGCTCCTCGGCATAGATCCGCGCCTCGTCAAAAGCGCTGCCGTGAAGGATGATCCTGGCGCCCAGATTGCGAACCGCCTCCACCTTGATACGCGGTGTGGTCTTGGGCATGACGATGAGGGCGGGAATACCAAGATGGCGGGCGGCCAGGGCAACGCCCTGGGCGTGGTTACCCGCCGAGGCCGCAATCACGCCTGGCGCCCTCAGCTTGGGATCGAGCTGGGCAATCTTGTTATAGGCCCCGCGCAACTTGAAGGAAAACACCGGCTGCAAATCCTCGCGCTTTAGCAGGATTTCATTGTCCAGGCGACGGCAGAGTAGTGGTGCCGGTTCAAGTGGCGTTTCGCGAGCGACATCGTATACGCGAGCCCGCTGGATACGGGTGACATAGTCACTCATCATGATTGTTCTTCTCCACAGCCAAACTCCTAACCAGAGGCGTATATAATACCCGCACCAATTACCCGTGCCATGGCCAAAATCCACCGGGAATCACGGCGCAGACCAACGAGGAACCATCGATGACTCTGGACGATCAGAAAAAGGCGGCGGCCGATGCCGCTATTGAGTATGTAGTGGACGACACCATCATCGGCGTCGGCACCGGCAGTACGGCCAATTACTTTATTGACGCCCTGGCGGCGATCAAACATCGCATCAAGGGCACCGCTGCGAGCTCCGAGGCCTCGGCGGCCCGGTTAAAATCCCACGGCATCCCGGTGCTGGATCTTAATGAAGTGGATGAAATCTCTGTCTACGTGGATGGTGCGGACGAATCCAATGCCCAACTACACCTGATCAAGGGCGGTGGCGGTGCACTCACCCGGGAAAAAATCGTGCTCGCGGTGGCCAAAAAATTTGTCTGCGTCGCCGACGGCTCCAAGCTGGTGGACGTACTCGGCGACTTTCCGCTACCCGTCGAGGTAGTACCCATGGCACGTAGCTATGTCGCCCGGGAGCTGGTGAAACTGGGTGGCCGCCCGGCATTGCGAGAAGGCTTTATTACCGACAACGGGAATATCATTCTCGATGTCCACAATCTTCGGATTATGGAAGCGGTTAAACTTGAAAGCGAACTCAATCAGATTGTGGGGGTCGTAACCAACGGCTTGTTTGCACGACGACCCGCTGATGTCTTGCTACTGGGCACAGAACAGGGCGTCCGCACCATCGATCCTGCCTGATCGTGCACTTGTAATCAGGGGAAGGGATGGCTGGAAACAAAGATAACGGCCTGTTAGTGGAAACATGGCGAGGAAAAGGCATAACTGCCCTCCTCGCCGTGCTGTTGTACACTCTCTATAGCCCGCCCGGCCACGCCCAGTGGGAAGTCATTTATCCCTCCTCATCGACCAGGGCCTCTGGCCCAATTGCACAAATCACCAATAGTGCCGGCCATCGCGTGCAGGTGTATCGGCATGACAACAACCACGTCTACGCGATGTTCCGCATACAGGAACGATTTGACACCTTTCACAAAGGGGCCTGCCCCACCTACATGGTCGATGGCAAACTATCCTCAGGTACAGACGTATCCCGTGTCAGCTGTGAACTAAAGGCCAGAGATGCCGTATTTGACCTGGGGGTGATAGCAACTCAGCGACTCAACTCCGGCGCTCTGCTGCAGTGGATGAACGGCTCCAAACTCACCTTCCGCTACCATTTACAGACGGTGGGTTACCGGGAAACACATTTCAGCCTGAAGTCATCAAGCCGGGCAGTCGCAACGGTCCTGGGGACCGGTGTACGTGTCGTCGCCGAGTAAACCCGCATCCTCACAACTCGCTGTCGACACCCCATTTCTTCCGTAGCATCTCCCGATGCAGGGCAAACCACTGCAGGGCAAGCATAGGCGTAGCGGAACTCGCCTTGCCGGCCTCCAACAGGGCCAGTGCCTCGCCCGTTGAATGGACGCTTACCCGGATATCCTCACCTTCCTCGGGTAAGCCGTGGATGCCACTCGCATTCGAGGCATCCACCCGTGCGCAATAAAGATACATGCGCTCGGAGCAACCGCCGGGACTGAGATTAAAGTCGGCGATAAACTCAAGATCGAGAATTTCACAACCCGCCTCCTCCATCGCCTCGCGCCGAATCACGTCTTCCGGTTTTTCTCCGGGCTCAATGATGCCGGCAACGATTTCCAGCAACCACGGCCCGGTGGGGCTATCCAGCGCACCAATACGGAATTGCTCGATCAGCACCACCTCATCCCGAACGGGATCATAGAGCAGGGCGGCAGCGGCATGCCCACGCTCAAAAACTTCACGGACGATATCCCTGCTCCAGCCCCCGGCGAACAACTCGTGGCGCAAACGTATCCGCTCGAGGCAGAAAAAGCCCTGATACTTGACGCTCTGCTCCAATACTTCAAAACGATATTTCATTTTCTTTTTGTCGCAACCTTTTTCTTGCTTCGCCTCTCGAGCGGCAACTCGGGTTCCTCGAATCTGGGCAGTCCCGCGCACTCCTCGAATACCCGCTTGGTGCAACGGGCACAAATATTCCGGTCCAGCTTTTCAAAGGCATGGTGAATGGCGCTCCCCTTGGTAGGAAACAAATTTTCCTCACCGATCTCACCCATGTAGCCGCCCTTCTCCAGAATCGCATGAGCGGTATCCTTGACCTGATGAAAATATAAACCACCCCCCATCTGGCGTCGCTGCCGGGCCTCACGCGCCAGCAGTTCCGCGCCCGCCACATCCACAAAGTTGATGCTGCGCGCAAAGATCACCAAATGCTTCTGCTCGGGATTTCTCTTGGCGATAATACGTAGTCGCTCGGCCACGTAGCTGACCGCTCCAAAATAGATGGAACCGTCGATACGCACCAGCTTGATCTGCGGGCATTCCCACAAACCCGGATCGGTAGTGAAATGTCGTGGTGGACCCGGGTCGGGCATACGCACCAGCACCCTGGGATGGGAGGTCTGGCGCAAAAAAACCACCATGGAAAGGAACACACCAAGAAGAATGGCAAATTCCAGTTGCAACAATACGGTGGCAAAAAAGGTAACCCAAAGCACCAGGGCCTCGGAACGACTGGCGCGTACGATGGTGTATATGCGTTTGAAATCGATAATGCCCCAGGCCACCAGAAACAATATCGCCGCCATGGCCGCATTGGGCAGGTAAGCCAGCAGCGGTGCAATGAGGATCACGATGACGATCAACAGGCCGCCGGCAAACATCGCTGCCAGCGGTGTCTTCGCACCCACTTCGTAGTTCACCCCGCTACGATTAAAGGAGCCGGTCGCCACATAGGCGGAGAAGAAACTGCCCACGATATTGGACAGGCCCTGGCCGATGAACTCCTGATTACCATCAATGTATTGCCCCGAACGAGCCGCGATAGAACGCGAGATCGAAACCGCCTCGGTGAGTGCAAACAGGGAGACCGCAAGGGCCACCGGAGCCAGCTGCTTAATGGCCGCCAGAGAAATATCCGGCGCGGACAGCGGCGGCAAAGTCCCGGGCACCGTTCCGAGGACCGAGATCAGGGGCCCCTGGCCCACATAGCCCAGATACCAATTCAGTGCGATGGCCACCACGCCGCCCACCAGCATCGCCACCACCATGTAGGGAAGCCGACGGTAAAAACGCTTTACCAGAATACCGCTGATCAGCGTTGCTCCCGCCGTTGCTACCGCAAAGGGATGAACTCCACTTTTGTGATCCCAAAAATAGAGCAGGGTCTCATGGAGAGCCAGATCAGGCGGAATATCCATGCCAAAAAAATGTTTTAGCTGATTGGTGACAATGAGGATGGCTGCGCCCGCGGTAAAGCCCACAATCACCGAATGGGAGATAAAATTGGTGAGCACCCCCAGGCGCGCGAGCCCCATAGCCAACTCGATAAAGCCAACCATCAGGGTCAGAATCAGGGCGTAACTGATGTATTCCACACTGCCCGGCACGGCCAGAGCGCTAAGGGCGGAAAAGAGCACAATGGAGGCAGCGGTGGTGGGCCCGGAAACGAGATGGTACGAGGAACCGAAAAGGGCACCGATGATAGCCGGAACCATTGCGGCGTAAAGACCATACTGCGGTGGCATACCGGCAATAGCCGCAAAGGCAACCCCCTGGGGTAGAACCACCACCGCCCCGGTCAGGCCAGCGAGAAAATCTGCACGCGCCGTGCGGCGGGTGACCAACGGCCACCACACCAGAAAGGGCAAATACTTTTTAGAAAGCCTGAGTTTCATCGCCTGGGCTGATTCCTTGCCGCAGCCGGCGCCATTCGCAGCCGGAAATACGGACCATTCTTTCCCTTCCGAAACTAAAAGTATAGGGATGCAGGGCACAAGTCACAGATTTGCTGAACATTTCACCCGCTTGTGGAGTCATAGGCCCTGTGAACATAAAAACCTGGAGAGTCCGTATGCACCCAATAGTCCTATATCGCCGTCACGGCAAAATCCTTTATGCCCTTATCGGCACCGTCCTGCTGGGCGCCTGGCTGTTTGCCAATACGGCCCATGCCCAGTTCCTCGCCTCGGACCTGTGGCCGAACACCGACTTCTCCAAAACCCTGGTGGACCTTTCGGAGATTCAATCCGGTGGACCACCCAAAGACGGTATCCCCGCCATCGACAAACCGCGCTTCGTCCCCGCCACCGAGGCAGACGCCTGGCTGGACAAACGAGAGCCGGTGATCGCGGTAAGCATCAATGGCAAAAACCGCGCCTACCCGCTACAAATCCTCATGTTCCACGAAATCGTCAATGATGAACTCGGAGGCGTCCCCATCTCCGTCACCTTTTGTCCATTGTGCAACGCCTCCATCGTGTTCGACCGGCGCATGCAGGGACAAGTGCTGGACTTCGGCACCACCGGGAAGTTACGCAAAAGTGACCTGGTGATGTACGACCGTCAGACCGAAAGCTGGTGGCAACAACTCACCGGGCGCGCCATCGTCGGCAAAATGGCCGGAACCGTCCTGAACCGGGTGCCCGCGGTCATCGTCGCCTATGAAGACTTCCGTAGCCGCTTTCCCAAGGGAGAAATCCTTTCCCGCCGCACCGGTTATTTCCGTCAATACGGGCAAAACCCCTATCGCGGCTATGATCGCGTCGGTCAGCAACCATTTTTGTATCAGGACCCCGTCGATCCACGCCTGCCGGCAATGGAGCGGGTGCTGAATATCTCCAGCAAGGACGTACACAAGCTTTATCCCTACTCGGCCTTGCGAGCTACACCCATCGTGAACGACCAGGTCGCGGATATCCCGGTGGTGGTGTTCAGTCGTGCAGGCACCCTGTCGGTACTTGATGAGGGCAAGATCGGTGACTCCCGCACCATTCCATCCGCCGCCGCTTACAGACGTAAACTCGACGGACAAACACTCGATTTTGAAATACGCGACGGCAAGATAGTGGATACCCGAACCAGGTCAAGCTGGGACCTCTTTGGCCGCGCTGTCGCGGGACCATTGGCGGGCAAACAACTGGAAAACATCGCCCAGGGCGTCCACTTCGCCTTCGCTTGGCTTGCCTTCCACCCCGACTCGTTAATCTACAAGCCGGCACCTTAATCAGGCTATCATGCGTGCATGATTCAGAGCCTTCGAAATTATTTTAATATGCAAGTCTCGCGGCTGGGTCCGCGCAGTGCTCCGGTAGAGGCGGAACACACCTTGCGTCTTGCCGCCGCGGCCCTGTTGGTGGAGATGACACGGGCCGATTTCAGCGTCGATGAAACAGAACGGACAGCCGTACTCCAGGCACTGGAGAGTGCCTTCGAGCTCGACCCGGAAGAAACCCGAACGCTGTTTGAAATGGCCGAGCAGGAAGCCACGACCGCCACCTCACTGCACGACTTCACCCGCGTTATCAACGAACGTTTCTCCGCGCATAAAAAACTGCATCTCATCGAGCTGCTCTGGCGGGTTGCCTACGCAGATGGCGTCATCGACAAATACGAGGATCACCTGGTACGCAAAGTCGCGGCCCTCATCTACGTTCCCCACGCCGACTTCGTCCGCGCCAAGCACGCCGCCGAGGCTCACGCAGGCTAAACAACATCGTCACGCTGGGTCCGGCCAGTAACCCAGACGGAACACCGTATCAGGTACGGGGCTAGCCATACGAAAATTTCGTGTAGGGATACACTTATGCCGCGAAGCACAGGGATGTGCGAGAGCGGCCCGGGATCCAGAGAACAACGGCGTAGCCAGGCAGACATCACCAAGACGACCGCGTACTTAGCGCCCTGCCCTCACCCCCTGGATTACCCGTTGCCACGGGTAATGACGGTGGCTTTTATCCGGCTTACTCCTGCTCGCGTACCCGCTCAAAGTAGCGCCCTATGAGCTCTGCCTCATCGAAGTGACGCCGTCCCACAAAGGCAGTGGCGTGATGCCCCCATTGGCGCATGGCCCCGGGCGACACGATTCCCATGGGCCAGAACAGCCAGCGTTCCCGACGTTCACTACCAGCCACCAGCGCATGGGGACCAAACAGACTGCGCTGCCCGCCGTCCGGCAAAGGCAGTGATCGCAATTCATCATAATCCCGCCACTCGAAGCGCACGTCGGCCGATGGATCCGCTTCAAAATAGATCCGGCGCAGGTAATGAGTGCCAGCGGCGACACGGATAACCGCTCGCCCGGGAGGCGCGGCGGGCAATACCTGCGGTATCAACAATGCCTCTTCATGAACATCCGGGGCCAGCGGCCGCTGGCGCAACTGTGCAGTGGGAAAGAACATGTGGTAGCAGCCGCAAAGATGCATGCTGTCGTAGATGAGCGGTACGCCATGCCGATCCAGCGTCACCCGCCAGACTATACCGTCGAGATGGCCCCCCAGCAGGTCCAGAGGCCCGGTACGCGGGCGTGCCGGAAACCACACCATATAATTAAGCTGCAGCAACACCTCGCCTTCGAAACGGGTCTGGGAAACCAGGCGGAAAACTTCCGGTCGATCGGTATCCACTTGCGGCCGGTCGCCGGTAGCCCATACCGGCGTGCCAATACCATCGGCCTCGGACACGGTATCCACTTCCCACAAGGGCGCAAAGTGATTGAAAAGCTTCTCCCGTGCGATCGGCGACAGGTGATACATTCCCATCGGTCCGGAGCGCGCCTGGGTCAATAATTCCGCAAGCTCCTGAGATGGCAGGGTGGTAGGCAGTACGCGCCGCATCACTGACCAATCAAAAGCCGCCAACTTCCCAAAATCCTCTAGCGATAAGGAGGTCAGTTGTTCCGGAGGCCCGTAACGCCGCCATTGTCCCCATGGCTTTGCCGCTACCGGCGCCGCAAAACCACGGGCCAGGTCGCGGTGCAGGGAGGCAACACCCGCCTTGAAAATGAGCGAGGTCAATGGATAGAGGCCGAAGGTCCGGCGCAGCAGGCTGTAATCATCGGGGACACGGGCGCGGGCGCGCAGGTGGCGGCGTTGTTCGGGATTCTCCAACTCAGCCGCTAGCAACTCGCCGCACTGGGCTGCATATGCCATCAGTTTCTCGCGGTCCATGGGTACGGGGTCAGGCAGATTCGTGATCTCGACACGGCGTCCCTGCTGGTCCAGCGCACGCAACGCAGCCACCCAAGCGGAAAATTTTTCCACCTCATCCACCTCGGGCACCATAGCGGCAAGGAAACGGTTAAGGCGTAGATAGGGATAGACGGGAATAGGAGCTGCCTGCACGTCCATCACGCCGGCAGCGGCCACCCGCTTATCGATATTGAAAAACAAACGGGCGCACGAGGCGTATACGTCATCAGTATCGAGAAAGCGCTGCGGTGGGTCGATACTCCGGGGCGTGGCACAGGCCGCCAACAGCAGGGCGAGCAGCGGTGCCAGCAAAACCCGCGGGAGGAAAAGCTCAGCTTGCGGGTGCCGGCTCCGTATGCAGACCGAGACTGGCGAACAGTTTCTGATCATCGCTGGCCCCCTGATTGTCGGTGGTGAGCAGGCGATCACCGTAAAACACCGAGTTGGCACCGGCAAAGAAACACAGCGCCTGGGCCTCATCGGACAGTGCCTCGCGCCCGGCGGAGAGACGAAGGTGGGATTGCGGCATAAGAATGCGCGCCACCGCGATAGTGCGCACCAGTTCCAGCGGCTCTAGCGGCGGCGTATCGGCCAGCGGCGTACCCGGCACCGGCACCAGCATGTTGACCGGCACGCTCTCCGGCGGCGGGTTCATATTGGCCAAGGTCTCCAGCATCCCGGCACGATCCTCACGGCCCTCGCCCATGCCGATAATGCCACCGGAACAGAGCTTGAGCCCCGCGCCGCGTGCCTTGCCCAGAGTATCAAGCCGGTCATCATAACTGCGCGTGCTGATCACCTCAGGATAATATTCCTCCGAGGTATCGATATTATGGTTGTAATAATCCAGCCCGGCCTCACGCAGCGCCTCCGCCTGCTCGGGCTTGAGCATGCCGAGGGTCATGCAGGTCTCGAGCCCGAGGGACTTCACCCGTTCAACCAGCGCCGCCACCTTTGGCACATCACGATCTTTAAGCTCGCGCCAGGCCGCACCCATGCAGAAACGGCTGGCCCCGGCATCCTTTGCCGCTTGCGCAGCCTGCTCTACCTCTTCCACCGGAGACAGCTTCTCTACTTGGAGTTTCGTGGTGTAAGACGCGCTCTGGCCACAATATTTGCAGTCCTCGGCACACCCACCGGTCTTGATAGACATCAGGGTGCTGAGCTGCAGGCCATTGGCGTCCCAATGCTGCCGATGCACGGTGTGGGCCCGGTGCAGCAGGTCGTTGAAGGACAGTGCATAGAGTTCGAGAATCGCCTCCCGGCTCCAGCCGGCTTCGGCGGGCGCGGAAGAAATTGTGGCGCGTTGGGTACTTTCCATCTGCTGACTACCAGTAAACTATGAACGGCCGCCTATTCTAGCGCATCCAGCGCCCGGCTGAGTTCCCCGGCGCACTGCGCTATTGAGCGTGGCGAAAGCGATGCCAGCACCGGCACCTCGGCAATCACGGGCACCTTTCCATAACACTCGATAGCCTCACGATTCGCCATATCGCGGGCTCCATTCATCACCGCCCCGATAATCTTCAGCCCACGCCGGCGCAAGGCCTCAATGGAAAGCAGCGTGTGATTGATGGTGCCGAGCCCGGAGCGCGCCACCAGCAACACCGGCAACCCAAGACGCGCCATCAGGTCCACCATCAAGGATTCGTCATTCAGCGGCACCAGCGCCCCGCCCGCACCCTCCACCACCAGCGGTCGCTGGTCCACGGGCAAGTGGAAGTCCGGCAACTCGATACGCACCCCTTCACGCCGCGCCGCCTCATGCGGAGAACGCGGCGTCCGCAATTCATAGGCGGGTGGATGGATACGAAAGTCCGGCAAGCCCGTCATACGCTGCACCGCGGCACTATCGCCACCACCTTCCAGCCCCGCCTGCACCGGTTTCCAGTAGCTCCCGTCCAGAGCCAGGGTAAGTGCTGCTGAGATAACCGTCTTACCGATGCCAGTATCGGTGCCGGTGACAAAAAGTCCACCGGCGTAATGGATTGACGCGAGGGAATTTCTCATAAAATGCTTGACTAGAATTCAGGAACCATCTGGCTCCTTGTACTCTAGAACATCCCTACTCAAACGAACATGTATGGGTGGTTAAAACTTAATCCCTCCGCCCCTTTGTTAGACGAAAAGGCAAGCGCGAGTGTTATTACTGTTGCTGGCGAAGGATCAGCGTACCGTCACGCTGGATAAGCTCCAGTTTGCGCAAAAAACTCATGCCTAACAGTACCTCGTTGCCCTGCATGTAGGGATTGATGCCGGCACTGATATCGCGCAGTTTGATGGCTCCCAGTTCGACGCTGTCGAGGCGGGTGAGGTAGGTGGAGATCGTTCCATTGGCGGTTTGTGTGCGGGTGGCCGGGCCTTCTTTCAGGCCGATACGCCGGGCCAGGCTTTGGGGCACTGAAACGGTGGAGGCCCCGGTATCGAGCAGGAACACAACCTCGTGGCCGTTTATGGCACCCTTCGCCAGATAGTGCCCCCGCCGGTTTTGCTGTAACCGGGTTTCTGCAGCGCCATTGCCCAAAGTACGACTGTTTAGGGCCTTGTTCGGATTGTGCTGCCAATCCAGCAGGTTGCTGAATAACAGACTCAGCAAGCCAAGCACACCGAGCCAGGTGAGCACGATCATGGTGCCACCCAGGCGTTTTACTTGCTTCTCATCCGAGTCCATCGATGGTGCTGTGATATTTGGCTACTGCTCGCAAAAGATTTTAGTGGAAATGTGCCGCATTTATAGCACGCCAATCACACTACAATGCTCTAAAGATCATGGTGTGATTTCTCGTCACCCCCCGACACCCCTATTGCTCAAGTCGGGGTCGAGTGGGCTCTTAACGCTGCCTAGGAAGCGTCTGGACGTAGGCCAGGATGTTCGTCAGGGTTTTCATCCCCAGGGCTCGCAGGGCCGGCATGGCCTCGTCAGGATGACCATTGATCATCTTGTGCAGTGCCTCCTGGGGATTTTTCCGGGTGGTCCGGCCCAGTGGCGAGATGGTGGTAACCAGGGTGCCATCAAGTCCGTGGCAAGAGGCACAAATGGTTGTGTAAAGCGCTTTGTCCTTGGTTCTGTCTCCCTTGGCCAATCCCGACATGTAGTCAATGTATTTATTCATATCAACCTGGCCGGCACTGACGAAATTTGCCAGATCATGGAAATCCTGCACCGAAAGGATGTTCCCATAGCGATGATTATCATCTTTGAGAATGGCAGTGATAGAACCAAGGTCGGAACCCGATCTGTTCTGGATGCCTTTGATACCGGTGAAATGTATCCCCGCGGAGAAAACGCCATCCCGCCCGAGGTAATCCCATCCGTGGCATTCCTTGCAACGCCAGTTGGTCAGCGGTTTTTTGGCAAATTTTTCGGTGATGGGATAAGCCGGGTGTCTCTTGTTTGGCGGGTAATCCGGACCGGCATTCGATAGAAAGAATTCCCCGAGTTCCTTACGCCAGTTGTCATATAAACGGCCACCGCGAACGATGGAGGACATGATTTCACCATCGGGCAAGTTCTGGATATAGGCAAGGATATCGACCAATATCTGACGATCCAGAACCCGGAGAGCAGGCATTTTTTCCGCCGGATGACCATTGAGAATCTTGTGTAGCGCCTCCCAGGGATTATCGCGGGCAATATCTCCAAGGGGGAGGATGGTCTGCAGTTTGTATCCGTCCCGGCCGTGGCATCCGGCGCAGATCGACTTGTAATAGTCCCGACGTTTCGAGATATCTCCCTTGGCCATTTTAGTTGCACGGTCGATATATTGATTCATATCAACCTGTCCCTTGCTCACAAAGTTGGCAATATCCCGGAAATCCTCATCGACCATCAGTGGACCGTATGCGTGGGTGGCATCTTTGAGTACAGCAACAATTTTCTCGGGGTCCTTTCCCGCCATAGCCTGTATTCCCTTGATCCCGGTTGCGTGGTTACCTTTGCCATAAACACCCTCCCGGCCCCGGTAGTCCCAGCCATGGCACTCCTTGCACCGCCAGTTGGTTTTTGGATCTGCAGCGTAGGCCTTGTCAACCGGATAGGCCGGATGTGCCCGCGCGGGTGCGCGTTCCCGGGTTTCTTCATACCAGTTGTCATAGAGCCGTCCACCACGGGCGATGGATGACTGCAACTCTCCCGCAAAAACCGGAGATGGCGTAATAACGACTACCCCAAATATGAGCACAACCAGGGCAGGAAACGATTTTGCAACATCCAGTAAAAAGTTCATGACAGCAGAGCCCCGCCTGTTAACTTGAATACGGCCTGTTGTGACAAAAGCGATGAGCCTCACACAAAAAGTAGCCTAATACTCCGGAAGCCACAGCCTGCTGATCTATCTAGCTAAATAGCCGCCATAAACGCCCGGATGTGGGTCGCACACCATACGGGTGCACTGTTGGGCAGGAGGTGACCGTCTTCGCGCCAGTGGCAGCCACCCCGTGGGCAAGCGGCGAAGGCAGCCGTGGTCATAGCGGGAGAAACAATGGGGTCATTCCTTCCAGCCAGCACCAGCAGTGGAACGGAAAGACCTTGCAGGCGCTCCCGCTCATCCCACTGCAGCAGCCAGCTCAAGCCCTCTTTCAGGGTATTCCAATGGGGCGTTCCCGGCATTGCATGCTCTATTCCGCAACGCGCCTGAAAATCAGTGAGCACCTGCTCCGGTGCTTTGGCCATATCCCGCTGCATGGCACGTACCTGCCCCCGTGGCACCCCCTCGGGGAAATCCTTGCTGGCGGTAAAACGCGGGAAGGCATTGATCCCCACCAGGCCGATGCATTGCTCCGGCAGGTGGCGCAACAACCAGGGAAAACCAAGGGAGTGGCCCACCGCCACTACTGGGCCATCTACAGCAGGGATTTCAGGCTCGCCGTAGAAGCCAAGATCCGCGGTTACAGAGGGATAGTTGCCCAGCTCTCGCCGTAGCGGCTCCCAGAAGTGCCGGTCGAAGGCCCAGCCGTGGACCAGTAACAAAGTGGGCCGGAACAAGTTTCAGCCCGCGTACCCGGCAAGTTCCGGAGCAAGATCAATCAGATGTTGCAGATCTTCCGCGCTGTGATCCGCGGTAACGGCAAAGCGGATGCGACTGCTGCCAGGGGGAACGGTAGGAGGACGAATGGCAATGCCAAGGACGCCTTGTCTTTGCAGATATTCACTCGCGGCCTGCGCCCGGGTGCTGTCGCCGAGGATGACCGGCACGATATGGCTGGCGGAAGTTCCGGTATTGAGCCCAGCGGCTTGAAAGCCCCGGCGCAAGGTCTCGCCATTTTGGGCCAGACGCTCCCGCGCAGCACCCAGTTCCGGTACCAGATCCAGGGCTGCATCCATGGCTCCCAGCACCCCGGGGGGCAATGCGGTGGAGTAAATGAAGCCGGCACAGCGATTGATCAAATAGGCCTTCATCTGCTCCGAACAAACCACATAGGCACCAAAACCACCGAGGGCCTTGCTGAAGGTGCCCATGGCCAACTGGACCTTGCCCGGGACCGGTCCGGAGAGCCCCATGCCCCCTTCCCCCATCACCCCTGTGGCATGGGCCTCGTCCAGATAGAGGAAGGCATCGTAGCGCTTCGCCAGCTCCGCGATGGCCGGAATATCTGCGCAATCGCCATCCATGCTGAACACCGACTCGGTGAGAATAAAGCGCTTGCCCGGCTTCGATTCGGTGCGTTTGAGCTGCGTCTCGAGATGGTCGAGATCATTGTGACGATAGCGACTGAGTCGCACATTACGGCCCTGACAACCGTCCACCATGCTGGCATGCATATGTTTATCCGCATATACCAGCGCCGGACCAGCGAGAAGTTCATGGTCAAATAGCGCCCGCATTACCGCGGCATTTGCCTGAAAGCCGCTGTTCATGATGAGCGCCGCCTCCGCACCCTTTAGCCGGACCAGCTTCTTTTCCACATCGCGGTGCAGCGGCAGGGTCCCGGTTACCAGACGTGAGGCACCGGCGCCGGTTCCCCATCCGGTGGCCCACTCCAACGCCCGATCGATGAGTGCCGGATGATGGGAAAGCCCCAGATAATCGTTGGAGGAGAAATTTAGCAGGCGCTTACCCTTCCAACGCACCCGCGTGCTGCCCATGGGCCGGGCCACCTCCAGACGACGCAGGCCCGCAGCCTGCTCACGTTTGCCGAGCCAGCGTTTCAGATCCTGTTCGAGATCACTCATGGGCAACTGTCAATCAGCAGCTCGCGTGCTTGCCTTCATCGTCCATCGGTTCAACGCCATGGTTACGCAGCATCTCGCGCACTTCGTCGGCGGCCACCTGAATGCTGCTTTCCTCCGGGTGCCGCAGCACCAGGCTAACCCCAGCCTTGCCAGCACGCACGAAGATGTAGCTGCCGATTTCCACCTCGGGATGGCGTTCCTGGATAGTGGTCAGATCCGCCGCCAATATGCTCTCGGTAATAAAGGCCGAGATGGCATGGGAGCGTACCGGCTTACCCCCGACCAACATGTGCTTGAAACTGTGGAATTTGGCCTGGAATATCCGTGGCACTCCCGCCATAACGAAGACATTCTCGATACGAAAGCCGGGGGCCTTGCTCAAGGGATTTTCCAGCAGGGTTGCGCCCAAAGGAATTCTTGCCATGCGCAGGCGTGCCTCGTTGAGGTCCTCCTCGCGGTAATGCTGGAGAAGCATTTTTACCGCCTCGGAATTTTGCTCTACCTTGAGGTCGAAGGCGCTGGCGACGGAATCCGTGGTGATATCGTCGTGGGTGGGGCCGATGCCGCCACTGGTGAAGACGTAATCGTAGCGGGCACGGGTGGTGTTTACCGCGTCAACTATCGTCGCCTCGTCATCGGAGATGACCCTTGCCTCGGCAAGACGAATCCCCAGCTCGTTCAGCTCCCTGCCGAGAAAGGCCAGATTGGCGTCCTGAATCCGCCCGGAAAGCAGCTCATTCCCGATGAGAATAAGGCAGGCGGTATAGAGCTTTTTCGTCTCGCCCGGTCCTGCCGCCCCGTTTCCTTCACTCATATTTTCATCTCCTGTTACGTTGAGGAACCTCTGATCTATTCGTGAACTCGTATCTTGTGCCCAAAATGCTCATCTTTATCGTTACTGATCTTCGCAATAGCTAGCTATTACGTGCGATCAGCGCCTCAAAGCTGAGCATTTTGAATCGCAATCTACTTCGTCCAGAATAAATCAGAGGTTCCTTAGTTCTTCACCGCTCCGGACCGGCGCGAGTTTGGCATAAATAGTCAGTGTCTATCACCCTTCACGGCGGTCCCGAAGCCGCCATCCCGTCGCCAGCAACGAGAGCCCTAGGGCGGCAATCAGGATCGGCGCATTGCCGATGCGCACATACGGCGTGGCCCCGGCCATGGGGATCAGGCTTGCCCGCAGCACGTGGAACTCAAACTGCGGGGAACGGGCCAGCACCTTGCCGGAGGGCGAGACTACGGCACTGATACCGGTATTGGTGGCACGCAACAGATAACGACCACTCTCCAGTGCCCGCATGCGCGCCATTTGCAGATGTTGATGAGGCCCAATGGAGTTGCCAAACCAGGCATCGTTGCTGATGTTCACCAGAAAGGCCGCCGCCGGCAACGCCGAAAGGACATCACGGGCAAAGGCCACCTCATAACAGATGAGTATCGCCGCCTGCATCCCCGCAATCGCTAGCAGCGGCGGTTGATCCGGCCCCGAGCTGAAATCCGGTAGCGGTGCTCCGAGGCGCCGCAGAATGGGCCGTAAAAGATCGGCCATGGGCAGAAACTCGCCGAAAGGCACGAGGTGGCGCTTGTAATAAAAATCCGTTCCCCCCCCCATCACGGTAGCGGCATTCAGGTTACGCTTACCCTCGCGCTGCCATACCGGCAAGCCGAGAAGAATTTCCGTATTCTGCGCCTGCATCTCCACCCCGAGACCGGCCAGAAAGTCTGCATAGCGATGAGCAAAGCCCGGAAGTGCGGTCTCCGGCCAAATAATCAGGCGGGCGTCACTGTTGGCACGGCTGGCGCCAACATAGCGCTCCAGGATCGGTGCCCGCATCTGTGGCAACCACTTTTGCTGCTGGGGAATATTGCCCTGAACCAGGGCGACCGACAGTTCCGGAGCGCTGGCGTGGCTCCAGCGCATAGACTGCAAACCGGCGCCGCCACCCCATAGCAGGATCACTAGTACCACCGGCAACAGGGGGGGCCGGCGACTAAGGCAAAGCAGCAACACCCCCGCCGTCAGCGCTATCATCCATCCCAGCCCAAAGACCCCCAGGACCGGTGCCCAGCCCGCCAACGGGGTATCGATCTGGCTATAGCCGAGCTGCAGCCAGCTAAAGCCGGTAAACAGATAACCCCGCAGCCACTCCATCAGCACCCATGCCGCGGGCCACAGCACGAGCAGGCGAAGCGGCCGGGCAAGCGATGTGGAAAGTGTTCCCAGCAGCGCGCCGAGGAGCGCGGGATAAAGCGCCATAATGGCCACAAAACCCGCAGTGAGCAGACTGGCAACCAACGGATCGACGGCACTAAAGGTGAAGCTGACCCGAATCCAGAAAACCCCACCGCCGAACAGGCCGAGACCAAACAGCCAGCCACGAAAGCCTGCACGCCGGGGAGTACACCCCTCCCAGCTATAGAACAACACTGCCGGAGCAAGTACGGCCAACAGGGGAAAATCGTAGGGCGCGAAGGCAAAGGGCAACAGCAGCCCGGCGACAAGGGCCAGGCCATCCCCCCATCCCCCGTGGCGAAGGTCAATATGGGGCGGCCAGCTTGCCTCAGCCGTCATTCAACTCGCTGTCAGGCTCCGCATCCACGGACAGCACCCGGAGCAGGTGCAGACGGCGCTTGTCGCTACGCAGCACCAGAAAATGCACACGCTCAAGCACCACCGTCTCGCCACGCTTGGGCAGGCGCCCAAAAGCATGCACCACCCGGCCGCCAATGGTATCGAAGTCCGCGTCGCTAAAGCGGGTGTGGAAGTGCTCGTTGAAGTCCTCAATGGGAGTGCGTGCCTTGACCGTATATTCACCATTGCTGTGGGCCAGAATAAGGCGTTCCTCACCTACGTCGTGCTCGTCGTCGATCTCGCCCACGATCTGCTCGATGACATCCTCAATAGTCACCAGGCCCGCCACGCCGCCATACTCATCCACCACGATGGCCATGTGGTTACGGCTGGCGCGAAATTCCTGCAGCAGGACATTCAGGCGCTTGCTCTCGGGCACGAAGATCGCGGGACGAAGGGTGTCGCGCATGCTGAATTTCTGCTCTCCGGAGCGAGCAAAATAGCCGAGTAAGTCCTTGGCCAGCAGGATACCTACCACCTCATCGCGATGCTCTCCGAGTACCGGAAAGCGGGAATGCCCTGAGTCGATCACGGTGGTGACAAATTCCTCCGGCAAGGCATCGCGCTCTACCACGGTCATCTGCGGACGCGGGATCATAATGTCGCGCACCTGCAATTCGGCCACCTGGAGCACCCCTTCCAGCATGCCCAGGGCATTGGCATCAAAGAGGTTGCGCTGTTCGGCATCCCGCAGCAATTCCACCAGTTGCTCACGATCCTGCGGTTCGCTGGAAATAGCCTGTCCAAGACGATCCAGCCAGGAGGGTTTGGCGCTGCTACCGTTTTGTTCTGTATTCATGATGCGTTTCGGTGAGTTTCCATTTCCTGGTAGGGGTCGGAAAAGCCGAGCCCGGCAAGAATTTCACGTTCGATAGATTCCATCTCATGGGCCTGTGCTTCCTCTTCATGAAGATAGCCAAGCAGATGCAGGATGCCATGTACCACCATATGCGCCCAGTGGGCCGCAAGCGCTTTGCCCTGCTGCTCGGCCTCGTGGGCCACCACCGGGGCACAGATAACGATATCGCCGAGCAAGGCCAGCGGTGCCCCGGAGGGCAGCTCGGCCGGAAAGGACAGCACGTTGGTTGCCCCGGCACAGCCACGAAAGCGCTGGTTGAGCTCGGAGCTCTCGCCTTCCTCCACCAGGCGCAATGTCAACTCGGCCTCTGCCATGCGCCCATCAAGCGCCGCCGTGGCCCAGGCACGTAAATCCTCAGTGGATGGAACACCCGATATATCGCAGGCGCTTTGCACCTCAATGTGTGGCGTCATCTGGCTTCCCATTCTTGCGCGCCATGACCTGTTCATGGCTTTCATAGGCGTCGAGAATCCGTGCGACCAAACGGTGACGCACCACATCCTTGGACTGGAAAAAGGTAAAGCTGATATCAGGCACGTCGCGGAGCACCTCGATAACGTGGCGCAAGCCTGAATACTGGCCGCGCGGCAAGTCGATCTGGGTAATGTCTCCGGTAACCACCACGGTGGAGCCAAAGCCGGTGCGGGTGAGGAACATTTTCATCTGCTCTACGGTGGTGTTCTGCGCCTCATCGAGGATGATGAAGGATTCATTGAGGGTACGCCCGCGCATATAGGCCAGCGGGGCGATCTCGATAACATTGCGTTCCAGCAGCTTGGCCACCCGTTCGAAACCCATCATCTCGTAGAGCGCATCGTACAGTGGACGTAAATAGGGGTCGATTTTCTGGGCCAGGTCGCCGGGCAGAAAACCAAGACGCTCCCCGGCCTCCACCGCCGGGCGCACCAGCATGATACGCCGTACCTTTTCCGATTCGAGTGCCTCCACCGCGCTCGCCACCGCAAGGTAGGTTTTGCCCGTCCCGGCCAGGCCAACACCAAAGCTGATGTCGTTCTCACGGATATTCTGCAGATAACGGCTCTGGTTCAGCCCGCGGCCACGGATGATGCCGCGCCGGGTTCGCACGGTAGCCTCCTTGCGATCCTCCTCCGAGAGCTCACCCTCAAGCCCGGAGGTCTGCAGAAAAACATGAATGCGGCCACGGGTGAGTACCTCCTCGGCACTCACCTCATAGAGTTGGCGCAACAAATCGATGGCGATATGGGCCGGCTTTTTGTCGCCGAGGATACGAAAGTGGTTACCACGATTGTTGATTTCGACCCCGAGACGACGTTCCAGCTGACGTAAATGCTCATCGAAGGGGCCACACAGGTTAACCAGGCGCTTGTTATCCGCCGGTTCAAGGGTGATATCGCAGGTCTCGACGGGCCTGGCGGGTGGGGGCGTATTCAAGGCTATGGGTGACTCACGAAGGGCTGGAGGCGACGATTCGCCCGCGCAGGGAATGGGACAGGGCAGCATCGATATATACATCGACGAAGTGGCCCACGTATTTTTTATCGCCCGGGAAATTTACCACCCGATTGGTTTCGGTACGCCCCCGAAGCACCTGCGGATCTTTCTTTGACGGCCCCTCCACCAGCACTTGCTGATGGGTGCCTGCCATGGCCTGACTCAGCACCTGGCTATGGCCCTCAAGACACTCATTGAGGCGGGCCAGGCGATGCTTCTTCTCATCCAGGGAGACATCATCGGGATAATCTGCCGCCGGTGTGCCCGGGCGCGGGCTGTAGATGAAGCTATAGGCGCCATCGAAGGCCGCCGCCTTCACCAGCTCCAGGGTCTGTTGGAAATCTGCTTCTGTCTCCCCGGGAAAGCCGACGATAAGGTCACTGGAAATACTGATTCCCGGTCTGACAGCACGTAACGCACGGATCTTCTTCAGGTATTCTGCCACCCCGTGTCCCCGCTTCATGCGCTCAAGCACCGCGTTGCTGCCGGACTGCACTGGCAAATGGAGATGGCTCGCCAACTCGGGCACATCACGATAGGCCGCCACCAATTCATCAGAAAATTCTAACGGATGCGAGGTGGTGAAACGGATTCGATCGAGTCCTTCGATAGCCGCAGCATAGCGAATGAGGAGTGCGAGATCTGCAGTTCCCCCCTCGTGCATCGGCCCACGATAGGCGTTTACATTCTGGCCGAGAAAGGTGATTTCCCGCACACCCTGTTCCGCAAGCTCCGCGGTTTCGGCCAGTACATCGTCGAAGGGGCGGCTGAACTCCTTGCCACGGGTATAAGGCACCACGCAGAAGCTACAGTATTTGCTGCACCCTTCCATGATGGAAACGAAGGCCGTGGGACCGTCGGCACGGGGCTCTGGCAGGCAATCGAATTTCTCGATTTCCGGAAAGGAAACATCCACTTGCGGGGCCCTTGATTGCTCTATTTCCGCCAGCATATCCGGCACCCGGTGCAGGGTTTGGGGACCATAGACCAGGTCCACGTAGGGTGCCCGTGCCTGGATCGCCTCACCTTCCTGGCTGGCAACACAACCACCCACGCCAATGACCAGTTCCGGACGTTTCTCCTTCAGGGCGCGCCAGCGACCAAGCTGGGAAAAAACCTTCTCTGCGGCCTTTTCGCGTACCGAGCAGGTATTGAGCAGCAGCACTTCTGCCTCGGCCTCATCCTGGGTCACTTCCAGCCCGCGGGATTCCGCCAACAATTGCGCCGTACGATCCGAATCGTAGACGTTCATCTGACACCCGAAGGTCTTGATATAGAGTTTAGCGGCCACGCACTAACGAACCGGTTGCGGGTATTTCACCGAAACAGCGATTCCATCACTAAAGAGATATGAAGAGCGGGTCAGAGAACCAACCCCGGGACGGCGATTCTTGCGGGCAAATAATAAAGGGTGCAACACGATAGCTGTTATGGGTTCCTTCTGTAATTGGCGCCCGTTGGGAGCGAGAATTAAGGGGCGCTACGCTACACCCTTTGGGGCGCTATTTCCAGACGGGGCGCCCGCGAGTGGGTCGGTCAAGGGGCCTGGATCTTCAGGCCCTGGCGATAACGGCGAAGGTTCTCTACATAATGTTCCGCAGACCAGTGCAGACTTTCGATCTCTTCATCGGTGAGGCGCCGGATAACGCGCCCGGGGGTACCCACCACCAGAGAGCCATCGGGAATTTCCCTGCCTTCGGGAATCAGGCTGTTGGCACCGATGAGGCAATGCTTGCCGATCTTCGCCCGATTCAGCACCACCGCGTTGATACCGATGAGAGAGTAGTCATCAATGTCACAGCTGTGCAGCGATACCATATGCCCCACCGTGACACCGCGACCGATGGTTAGCGGCAGACCGGGATCGGTATGCAGCACGGAACCATCCTGAATATTGCTGTCCGCCCCGACAACGATGGGCTCATTGTCACCACGCAGCACGGCATTGAACCAGACACTGACTCGATCCCCCAGGATCACACTGCCGATAACACTGGCATTGTCGGCCACATAGTGCTCGGAACCGCGCAACTCCACCTGTCTATCTTTCAGTTGATATAGCAATGATCTATTCCTGCGTAGTCGCTGTCACTTGCCTTTGGCATTCCCCGACCGCCGTTTTCTCGCCACCACCCGAAGACTGGCCTTGATCATCGGGTACGCAAACAACAGTTCAAGCCCGTATTCGCCAAACAAACGCCGGATTACCGACTTGTTAAAATAGCAGGTATGTTCTGGCGGGGTTACAGCGGTCCAGTCAACAAACTTCCGAGGCACCCTGAAATGACCCGCATTGGGCGTGGTGAGGTAGAGAATCCCCGCGGGTGACAACATCCGGCTGATGGCCTCCATAAACGGCCGCACGCTGGGGAGATGCTCTATGACCTCCGAGCAGCAAATGATGTCAAACTGCCGGCCCGCGCCTGCAAATTCGGCCGCCGTAGCGGTGTGATATTCATTTTCCGGAAACATCTCTTCCGCACAACTGACGGCCTCGCCGCTGAGATCGATGCCGGTACTCTCACAGCCGAGCCGACGCGCTGCCTCAACGGCAAAACCGGTGTTACAGCCAAGGTCCAGAAACCGGGTTCCCGGAGCCAGACGCACGGGCAGCCAGAGCTTGCGCATGAAGCGAGCAATTTTTCGGCCCGAGTTAACCCTGTTTTTCCGGGTGCCATCGTAACGTCGGTAAAAGGCATTCAGTTCATCTGTCCCTGGCATGGGATGGAGATAGGCAAAACCGCACCCGGTACAGCGAACCAGCGGATAGCCATTTTTCTCACCAAGCGCCTGATAGCTTGAAGTGTTACAAATCTCACATGTCATAACGATGAATCATCCTGGCTCGGAGTCCCCGGCTCCTGATCTTCCCCTACCCACACAACACCCGGTATCACACAACCGGCCGCGATCAGTGAAGGGCTGCCGTGAGAAGCGAAACGCAGGCACGCAAGCCCGGATATCCCGGAGGGTTATTAACGGCGACTCTAATCCGTCTCCGTTTTCTCCCCGGCCCCTGAAGGAGCAACCTTTTTGCGGCTTACTTTCTTTTTTGCCGGCTTGCGGGCCGTACGCGGGCGACCCGTCGCCTTGGGCGTCTGAGTCTTGCCCCGGGAGCCATCGGTATCAGCAAGAGTCGGTGTATCCGGCCAGTCGGAAAAGGGAAACGGCCGCAGCTCCGTGTTGAAGCTCAGGTACAGCAACACCTGATACATAAAATGGCTTAGCTGAGCACCGAAGCGCAGCAAATTGGCATTGGTGCTGGCGCTCAGCAGAACGAATCCAAACTGAAGCACCACAACCGCCGCCACCAGAAATTTGGCCACCCCGTAGATCACCGCGAACAGCAGCATGTAGAGCAGGCGCACCCACACCTCGACGCGACCGATGTTGTTCTTGAGTGTTTCAGACATTTGAGCCCTCCCCTCTATCGATTTAATGCGACATCATCGATCCCTACACGTCCCGGCGCAACTACCCCGGTGGTTGCCGGCAAGCATAGATTGCGCCGCGCCTTCAGCTGAGCAATACTTCGCCGCCTCATGATTCCCATTAGCTTTGAATTTTTTCCGCCGCGTAGTGCCGATGCCGGCGCGCGACTGCGCCAGGCAGCCGACGTCCTGCACCAGCTGGGGCCACGCTTTTTCTCGGTGACCTACGGGGCCGATGGCTCCTCACGGGACGCTACCCCTGAAACCGTGGCCCTGGTACGCGAGAGCACGGGAATCGATACCGCACCGCATATTTCCTGCATCCGTACCCCGGAGGCTGACCTTGCTGCACTGCTCGATCACTACGCCGCCACGGGTGTCGGGCGCCTGGTGACTATTCGTGGCGACCTGCCGGAAGGCACGGAACCCGTG
Source organism: Gammaproteobacteria bacterium (assembly GCA_021773635.1). Lineage (GTDB taxonomy): Bacteria > Pseudomonadota > Gammaproteobacteria > HK1 > HK1 > JAJFJV01. The sequence continues at coordinate 24,581 of JAJFJV010000043.1, forward strand.
AGTGCGCTGCGTACCGGCGAGGATCTCGTGCGCTTCATCCGTGAGCGTCATGATGACCGTTTCGAGCTGCTGGTCGGGGCCTATCCGGAATGCCACCCTGAAGCGCCCCACCTCGGTGTAGACCTGGAACACTTCCGCACCAAGGTAGAAGCTGGCGCCGATGCCGCGGTAACCCAGTACTTCTACAACGCCGATGCCTACGCCGATTTTATGGACGGCTGTCAGCGGCTTAATATTGACATTCCCATCGTCGCCGGCATTATGCCAATTCATGACTTCACCCAGGTGCGGCGTTTTTCAAAACGTTGCGGCGCCGAGGTGCCACGCTGGCTGTGTGCACGTATGGATGGATTCAGCGATGACGATAGCCGGCGCGACTTTGCTGCCGATTTTGTCGCCACGCTCTGCCAGCGCCTGGAGGAGATGGGGGCGCCCGCCTTTCACTTCTATACCCTGAACCGCGCCGAACCCACCCTGGCCGTACTTGAGCGCTACGCGCCAAAACGCATTCCGCCGGGTATCAGCGCCTCAAACTAGGGCTGCTCACGCCGGGGCAGTGAATAATCTGTCAGGCCGGGGCGAAAGGGAATGGAGAGCAACCCCATCAGCCGATTACAAAGGGCCGGCTCCGCCAGCCGGGCCAGGCCAATTTCCATTTCCGCGTGACCGGCCCTTGGTTGCGCCCGATAGGTCCCCATAAGCCGATCCCACCACGGCAGATTAAAGCCAAAGTTACTATTGGCCTCATCGACTTCCTGGGAATGATGCACTCGGTGCATGTCCGGAGTGACCAGTAGCCAGCGCAGGTAACGATCGAGGGTGAGCGGTAGCCGCTGATTGCCGTGATTAAACATCGCGGTAAGGTTCAGCAGAACCTCGAAGATCAGCACGGCCACCGCCGGCGGGCCGAGCGCCAGCACGACACCAAGCTTGATCACCATGGAAAGTAAAATCTCAATGGGATGAAAACGTGCGCCCGTGGTGACATCGAAATCCCGATCCGCATGGTGCATGCGGTGCAAGCGCCAGAGCAGGGGCACCGCATGAAACATCACGTGCTGGAGATAGATGGCGAAATCCAGCAGGGCGACGGAAATGGCTATTGCCAACCCCTGCGGCAAGGATAGAAAACCCAACAAGCCACCCCCCTGAGTCCCTACCAGGAGAGCAGTCCCCACGGCTGCGGTAGGAAAGAAGACCCGTATTACCAGCGTGTTAAGGACCACTATCCCGATATTTGCCGGCCAGCGATCGCGGCGAGCATAGCATCGCTTACGCCGGGGGAGGGCGGCCTCCCACAATGCGATTAGCGTAAAGCCCCCGGCAAAAAAGAGCAGACGAATCCAGACTTCATTTGCCAGCAATATCTCATCCATTTCCACTCTCTGTCATCAGACTCGCAGAGAGCCACCATAAAGCAGTGCGCACGGAAGTACAGTCTTCGCCTCGTGGGGCGAGCCATTCATTTTATAAACGAGCAGTTAGCCGGCTGTGAGCCATTATCCAGGATTCAGGCCTTGTTCCGAGAGCATCTTTCCCAGGGCTGCGGATGGCAGCGGCTTGCCATAAAAATAGCCCTGCACATAGTCGCAATCATGCGACTTGAGGAAATCAATCTCCGCCTGGTGCTCGGCCCCTTCGGCAATAATTTTCAGCCCCAGCGCGTGTCCCATCTGAATAATGGCATCCACCAATACCGTATTACGACTGTTTTCACCCAGGCCGGCTATAAAGCTTCGATCGATTTTGAGGAAACGAACCGGCAGCTCTTGCAGATAGGCAAGAGATGAATAACCGCTACCAAAATCATCGATCGCAATGTGGATACCCTCACCGTGCAAGGTTTCCAGCATAGACATGGTTTGATTGGTGCGGTTGATCATGATTTCTTCCGTCACCTCCAACAACAGCTTGTCCGACGGCAGTCCGAAGTTTTCCAGGGTACTGGATACCTGCGCTGAAAAATCACTGTCCTCAAACTGGCGCGGCGATACATTGACGCTTACAAACAGGGACGCACCCTGCTTGTGCCACTCGGCAGTCTTTGCACAGGCATCATGCAATACCTGCTGGCCGAGCGCGGATATCAAGCCGGTTTCCTCACACACACTGATAAATTCCACCGGTGGGACCAGTCCTCGCTCCGGATGCTGCCAACGAACCAAAGCTTCTATACCGGCTATCCGATTGCTGGCAAGTTCCATCACCGGCTGAAAGTAGGTGACAAATTCATCGCTACCAAGGGCGCGACGCAGATCCCGCTCCAGGCTCATACGCTGACTTACCCGGGTCTGCATCTCTTCGGCAAAAAATTGATAGCGATTTCGCCCAGCTTCCTTGGCCCGATACATCGCCATATCGGCATAGCGCAACAGGGTTTCCTCGTCCTGTGAATCTTCCGGACACAAGGTGATCCCAATACTGCTGGATATAAAGGACTCCTGCCCGTCCAGCGTGAATGCCTTGCGAAGTTCAAGTCGAATCTGTTCCGCAACTCGCCGAACCGCAGACGGGTTTTGCAGGCCCGACATAATCACGGTGAACTCATCGCCACCAAGCCGGCAAACCGTATCAGTTTCACGAACCGTGCTCAGCAAACGCTCCGCCACCAATTGCAACAGGCAGTCACCCGCGGCATGCCCAAGGGAGTCGTTAATATCCTTGAAATTGTCGAGGTCAATGAACAACAGAGCGACCGAATCTCCGCTACGCTGAGCACCAACGATGGCCTGTGTGAAACGCTCCTGGAAGAGTTGACGGTTGGGAAGTGCGGTCAGTGAATCATAGAGAGCCTGATGGCGAATCCGATCCGCATCCACCTTTCTCCGGGTAATGTCGGAAAAGAGGCCCACGTAGCCGGTTAATTCACCCTGAGCATCCTTGAGCGCAGTGATTGAAAGGGTTTCGGCATAGATTTTACCGGCTTTGTTGCGATTCCAGAGGTCCCCGTTCCAGCGCCCGGTGGTCATCAGGGCATGCCACATGGACTGATAAAATGCCTTATCGTGACGCCCCGAGGCCAGCAGACTTGGATTCTTTCCTTGTACCTCCTGAAAGCTGTAGCCAGTAATTCTGGAAAAGGCCGGATTGACTGCGGTGATTAACCCGGACGTATCAGTAATAACGATACCCTCGGAGGCGCTCTGAACCACGGCATTGCCAAGACGCAAACCTTTCTCTGCCTTTTTCCGGAAATCTATCTCCTGATTTAGCTCATCACGTGAGGCGGTAAGCTCACGCAAACGCCTCGCCATCCGGTTAAAGGCCTGCGCCAACCTTCCCAACTCATCTCGACGCCTGCTTTCCACCCGGTAGGACAGATCCCCACGGCCAAAGGCCTCGCTACCCCGCATCAGTTCACGTACCGGGCGGGAAATCGAGCGGGCTGCAAAGACCGCAAAAAGCAGTGACAGCAACAGCGCGCCCATGACACCCAAACGCAGCTGCTGTTCTAATCGCTTCACCGATGCAAAAACCGCCCCCTGATCCTCCTTGACCACCAAACCCCATCCCAGATTTGGCAGTGGACGCCATGCCGCGACTACAACCTTGCCACGGTAATCAGTACTGACCCCAATACCGCGCTCACCCCGAAACGCAGCTTGCATAGGTGGAGAGGAATCCCTTACTTTCAGAGCAAGCTCAAGATTTGCCCCGACAGGATTGAGCAACAAAGCATGCCCCTCCCCTGCTATCGCGAGCAGGGCATCTCCCGTAGGACCAAGTGTGGTTGATTTTTTGACCAGGGAGAACAAGGGGAGCAAATCCATCTCGAAGATAATCACCCCGATAACCTCGTTCTTACTACCGCGTAGGGAAATACTGCCAATCAGACCTAAATGAGCTTCCTTCTCGCGATAAAGAAAAAAATCCTCGTAGCGCCGGCTTTTCCCAAGAAACTCACCTTCCCTCAGTGCGCCCTGGAAGGCCGTCGCATAGGCAAGTGGCAACGTGGCCTGTAGCAACCTTCCCTCATGACGGGAGGTACTGGCGTAGAGGATGTGCCCATCCTCCCCCACAAGAAAAATCTTACGGTAGACACGGCTTTTAAGCAGGGACTGCAGGTGAGTATCCAGTATGCCTCTGGCCTGTATGTAGGCCAGGTTTCCCGGATCAACAGTAATTTTTGGGAAAAGCGAAAATCCGGACCGCCCCAGCAAACCCTCGCTGACGGCGCGAAAATCCCGGAACGGCGCCCGAAAATAATTTTCGATCAGCAGACTCTGGTGCTCGGCAACACGTTCCAGTGTGGCAACCCGCTCCCGAAGAATCTGCTCCTTCGAGTCCGAAAAGATCAGGCCGCCAACCAACAACATAGGTAACAGTGCAAATATCAGTGCACCGAGCAGGGTTTTCAGGAAGATGGACACCTGGTCGCTACCGACGAAGGCCCCGGGCTGAACCTGTCCGCAGGTGGACTTCAAAAAAAATGGGCGCGAATCCAGTCCCGGAGCAGGCTTTATCGCCTTCTGCTACGTCTTCCCCGGATTCCAACTTCAGCAAGAGCATCGACTTCTCCCGTGCCTCCTTCCCTATGAATCCCTGTCGGCAAGGGGGAGACAAACTTGAGAAAAGCCTTCTCTAACACAGGACCTCTGTAGCATAGTCCACACCTCATTTTTAAGGGGGATAAGGGAACCTCATGGATATACGCGTACTGCTAACCGTTTTTGCCACCGTTTTTGTTGCTGAACTTGGCGACAAGACTCAACTGGCAACAATTTTATTTGCCTCCGACCACGAGGTCAGCAAGTGGACTGTTTTTCTGGGCGCCTCACTGGCACTGATAGCAACCAGCGCGCTTGGCGTGGCCGTGGGAAGTACGGTATCGGAGTACCTTAGTGAGCGGCTGCTATCCATTGTCGCCGGCAGCGGATTTATCGCTATCGGGCTATGGACCCTGCTACGGGGCTAGACCAGACCGATGGCATTGAGAAATACGATGGCAACCGCCAGGGGCGCTACAAAACTCGCCAGCACCCGCCAGATACGATAGGCAGGACCATCCCCCAAACCCAGTTCATCAAGACTTGCCTCCCGTGTCAGCAACCAGCCAGCAAATAGCGATATCAACAAGCCTCCCAGGGGCAGGAGAATGTTAGCCGTCAGATAGTCAAGAAGATCAAAGAAGGTCTTGCCAGCAAACAGGGGGCTGGACCACAGGTTGAACGACAATACCGTGCCGATGCCCAGCGCCCAGATTGCCACGCCACAGCCCATGGTTGCTTTCAGACGACTCATGCCACGGCTTTCCACCAACCAGGTAACCGCCGGTTCGAGCAGAGAAATCGCCGAGGTCCAGGCGGCAAATACCAGCAAGACAAAGAAGAGTGCCCCAAAAAACTGCCCGCCAGGCATATGGCCAAAGGCGAGCGGCAGAGACTGGAAGATCAGTCCCGGACCGGCCCCGGGCTCCAGACCGTGGCTCATGACGATGGGAAAGATAGCGAGCCCTGCAAGCAGGGCAACCAGGGTATCCAGTGCCGCGATAAACAGGCTGGTACGCCCGATCGATACATGCTGATTCAGATAGGAGCCGTAGACCATGATCGCTCCCATACCCAAGCTCAGGGTAAAAAAGGCATGTCCCATCGCCACCAATATGCTATCGGCGGTTAATTTAGAGAAATCCGGATTGAACAGAAAGGCCGCACCTTCAGCAAATTTCCCACTGTTGAGGGCATAACCCACAAGCAGCAACAGGATGACAAACAGAGCCGGCATCAGTACGCGTACCGCCTGCTCTAGTCCGGAGCGCACACCGCGAGCCACAACGAACATCGTCATGCCCATAAAAATGGTGTGCCAGGCAAGCAAGCGTTCCGGGTCGGAAACGAGCTCCGTAAAAAGCGCCCCGGCGCGGGCCGCCGTGACACCGGTGAATTCGCCACTGCCGACACGGAACACATAGGCCAGCGCCCATCCAGCGACAACACTGTAATAGGAAAGGATAAGAAAGCCCGAAAAGACCCCGCCCCAGCCCAGCCATTGCCAGTGGGGACTGCGACCGGATTCCGAGGCCAGGGTACGCATGGTGTTCACCGGGCTCTGACGCCCGCGCCGGCCCAGCAGGATTTCCGCCATCATGATGGGGATGCCGATGCTGGCAATACAGAGGAGATACACGAGCACGAAGGCACCACCACCATTTTCACCGGCGATATAGGGAAACTTCCAGATATTGCCAAGCCCGACGGCCGAACCGGTCGCGGCCAGGATAAAGGCCCAGCGGGAAGACCACTGGCCGTGAATAGACTTGCGAGTATTGGTCAATGCCGTCTCCTGAGGTACCTTGCCGCGCCATTCTGGAAGAAAGCTGCAGGTGTCTCAAGATCTGAAACGGGAAAAACCTAAAACCAATACGCAGGCAGTCTGCCCGCGTCCCAACTTACGGCAGGCGCCAGCGCTGGGCAACTCCGTGTGCGGTCGCGCTAATGAATTCCCGTTCGCCCTCGGAAAAGGCAAGGGAAAGTACTATTGCCGCGCCGGGGCGCCAGCCATGATTCAACTTTGGTCGCCAGCGCTGCACCTTGAGACCGGTATCGATATCCCACAGGATAATGCCTTGCCCTGCATGGCCGGTCAGCAGACGTTGGTCTTTAGAGGAAAAAGCGGCTGCGGAAACACGTGCCCCACTGCTTGGCAAGGTGAAGCGGAGCTCGCCACTGCCAGTATCCCAAATCTGCGTCTCTCCCGGGACCTCGTTGGTTAGCGCCAGCGCACCACTGGGAGAAAGGGCGACATAACGCACCGGATGTGCATGCTGCCACAGGTGTAGCAGATCGCCATTTTCCAGACTCCAGAGCTTTACGATCCCGTCCTCCGAGCCGGTGAGCGCATAACGTCCATCACCCGAGAGTGCAACGGAGCTCACCCGCTCTCGATGACGGAATACCCAGCGAAACTGGCCCGTTCCCAAATCCAGATACGTGGCAAGGTTGTCCTTAAAGCCAATAAGCGCATAGCGACCCCTGGCTGACACAGCGATGTCACGTATGGGCGGAAGAACCCAGAAACCAAGGTGCTTTCCCGTATCAATCTTCCACAGGGCAAGGGTCTCGCGCTCAGCGGTGAGAACGAATCGACCATCTTGGGAAAATTCACTATCGATAATTCCCCCACCTTCCTCTCCGGTATGTTTGAGGGTGTGGAGAAGCCGGTTCTTCGAAACGTCCCAGAGTTTTGCGTAGCCATCCACAGAGGCTGCGATGGCATACCTCCCGTCGTGGGAAAGCGCCGCCGAATAGACTCCTTCCGGGGCATGCTCCCACGTAGCAACCGCCTGCTCCCCGAGCTCGCAACCCGCCAGCAAGAGGCTAAAGAACAATAGCGCTGCATACGCTACAGGATTAGCTTTGCTCAACAACATCCTCCGCCCGGGCTAGTGTCCGGCGGATCATTCACTTCGACACTTACACCGCTGCAACACTCACCGCCGCCAATATTCTCGTTGATAAACACAAAATCACTGGCCCTTGAATCGTTAATCAGGCGCTCCATACTCGCCCCACTCACGACAACGCGTTCACCACGAGGATAATGATTTCCATCCTCATCACAGACCTCAGAATAGGGGCCACGATAAAGGACCGTACCGGGAGTACTGCGGCCCGGCTCGGACGGCTTGGTGGCTACCAAAGTTACGGATCTGAATTCAATCCCTTCAACTACGCGCCAGGGCTCATCGTCCCATTTTTCATAGCTAACCCCGCGAAAACCGGCTGCCGCAAACACGTCCAGAAACTCCCGCTCCTGAAACGAACCGGAGATACAACCCGACCACAATTCTGCATCCTGCTGCATATGCTCGGGTACCGGTACGTTACTAACGATGTCGGAAATGGCAACTCGGCCACCCGGACGCAACACCCGGAAAATTTCAGGCGCCAGGCGCGCCTTGAGGGCGCCGTCGACGAGGTTGAGCACGCAGTTTGAAAGCACCAAGTCCACGCTTTCATCCGCCAAAAGGGGAGCTTCGCGTTTTTGTTTTAGTTCAAAACTTTCCAGCCGTGCCAGACCCTGACTATCGCTAACCGGCTCCGCACGTAAATATGCATCAATAGCATCAAGGTTAAGCGCCAGGTCATCAATGCGGCCTTTGTGAAACTCCACCCGGTGACCACCCAGTTTTTTTGCCATTTCTTTTTGATACTTGCGCGCCAGGGCAAGCATCTGGTCATTCATATCAACCCCGATGACCCGTCCCTGCTCGCCCACCAGCTGCGCAGCGATATAGCATATCTTGCCGCCACCGCTACCAAGATCCAGCACCACATCACCCTCCCGAACATAGGCAGACGGATCGCCACAGCCATAATCCTTCTCGATAATCTCCTGGGGCAACACCGCCAACGCCTCCCGGTCGTAGCTTACCGGACAGCACAGACTTTCCTCCCGGCTCTCAGCACCGGCGGAGTAGCGTTCCAGGACATTTACTCGTTGGCTCATCACCATACCCTCTCGTTATTAACTCGTTGAAGCGGCTGAGCCGTCTAAAGCCCTAAGCAGGGCATGATATAGCCAAACCATAGTCTACACGCTCATTTGCTGGTTGAGAGGCGAAACCAATCAAACCGTCTCACTCCCAAAACCCAGCTACATTCCACCTAAGCATCCGTTTGAGAGCCGTATTCCCGTGGAGTTCACTTCCATGACCGTATGAACAGCATTATCTCTATCACGCCCAAGTGCTTTATGCTTTGGGGGTGATTTCGCAATACTCCATATCAACCATTTAATTCTTCGAGCCACCGTGCCCCCACAAATACTTCTATTTTTGATCCTGGCCGTCCTGGCACTCGTTGTATGGTTGAAACGGCTCCCAGTCCAACAACGTAAGAGGGCACTATCAAGAGCTTTCATCATCATCGGCGTCGTACTGCTCATCATTGCCATTGCGACAGGGCGCTTACATTGGTTATTTGCAGTGCTTGGTGGCGCATTCGCCCTGATACAACGATTGAGTGTTTTGGCCCGCTCCTACACATGGTTCAAAGCACAATCCTCCAACCCGGAAGAAGGTACCCGGGACACATCTGGTGGCGAAGGGGCGGATGAGATTGCTCGAGAAACTCCATCAGAAGTTATGGATAAGGCAGAAGCCTATGCCGTGCTCGGTCTGAAGCCAGGGGCCCGTGATGAGGAGATTACCGCGGCGTATCGCCGACTCATGCAACGAGTTCATCCTGACCGCGGCGGCTCCGGCCATTTAGCGGAAAAAATAATACGGGCAAAAAAGATATTGCTCACCGAAAAGCCTGATCATTAGACGCTCTTTCAAGCCGCTGGAGACAAAAAAAGCATAAAAAAACCCGCGAGCTCTAATAGAGCTCGCGGGTCTGTATAAATGCCTGGCAGTGTCCTACTTTCACATGGGGAAGCCCCACACTATCATCGGCGCTGAACAGTTTCACTTCCGAGTTCGAGATGGGATCGGGTGGTGCCAATTCGCAATGGCCACCAGGCAAACCGTTGTGCAAACCC
>JAJFJV010000044.1 GCA_021773635.1 Gammaproteobacteria bacterium
GCGACGCATCAGAAGGCGCAAACCGACCAGGAGACCGACGAACCCCAGAACGACGCCGAACAAGAATTCCAAGAGGCCTCGCTAGTTCGTCGAGAGCGAAGCGCGTAGCTCGCGCGCTTCGATCGCAGGTTGATAGGAAGCGTCTGCGTCGGACCACACCGATAAGGCGCGCTCGAGATGTGTGACGGCGCCCTCCGGGTTTCCGCGCTGGACCTCGACCTTGCTCAACTCGAGCAGCGTGCGAGGACCAAAGGGTGCGTATGCGAGCGCCTCTTCGAGTTCGGTCACGGCTTCCTCGGTCCGGCCCAGCTGCGCCAGGCAACGCGCAACAAACCTCTTCCATGCGGTCGCCGTGGGGGCCAGCTCGAGCGCCCGCCGGTACTCCGGGATCGCGCCCTCGCAGTCTCCGCGGAGTTCGCGGGCCAAGGCGCCGGCCATGATCACGTTCGGCCGGAGCGCTTCGATTCCCAAGCTCGCGATCGCCAGCTCGACACGAGCGGACGCGGCGTCGAGGCCTTCGGGATCTTCAAGTGCCGCATAAATGTCGATCTCGCCGACCGCGGACAAGTTTTCGAACTGCTGCGGGAACAAAGCGCTGATCGCCGCGGCCGAGTCCAGGGCCGTCGCGGGTCGAGTCGAATAGACGAACGGAACGAGGGTCCGCATCCGACGAGCGAGCACTTCAATCGGAGAAGCCCCCGACTCGGCCAACGCGGCCAGTTCGTGACGGCGCTCCATGACGGCGTCGGAGATCTGACCTCGGCGGCTGAAATAGCCGCCGCGAGCCTGGTGCACCTGCGCCCGGGTCGCTGGGGTCCGCGCGGCCGCGAGTGCATCCTCGAAGTAGCGCTCCGATTCGGGCCACCGTCCAAGTTCATAGGACACGTTCGCCAAACAGGTGAGCGCCGCAACGTTCTCGGGTTCGATCAGGAGCGCCCGATCGCACGCTTCTCCCGCAGCGGCGAACTGGCCCGTGCCACGATAGGCAGAGGCAAGCATGGGATACGTTCGCAGATCCTGCGGCGACAATTCCGCGTAACGGCTCAGGTTCTCGAGCGCGGCTTCGTGGTCGCCCTGTCTGCCGTGGAGCTGGCCAATGGCAAGCAGCGGTTCGGACTGCGACGGGTCGACCGTGAGCATCTGCTGGTAGACCCCGATCGCGTCGTCGACGCGGCCCGCCGCCTGATAATAGATACCGAGTACCGTGAGTGCCTCGATATCATCCGGGAACATCTGGACGGACCGCTCCGCCATCGCGACGCCCTTCGCAGCATCCTGTCGAAGCGTGTAGTGAAACTCCCGGGTTACGTACAGTCGTTCACGTTCTGGGAGTCGGTATTCGTGTTGCTTCGCAGCGGTCAGGGCCTCCGCTGCGGTTGCGCTCTCGCCCGAAAAACTCGCGATGGCATACCTGAGCCAGTGCGCCAGCGCAAAGCTCGGATCCTTCTCGACGGCAGCGGCGACAGACGCACCGGCACCGACGTAATCGCCCTCTACCGCAAGAGCACGAAACGCTGCGACATAGTCTCGATAGGCGGGTTCGGACTCGGTCAGAAGCTCCCCGAGCGGCAGATCCGTCGTTTCAGCCAGCCGGCCGGAGGGAATGCCGAGATCCTCTCGAACGTCCGCCGAGATCTGATCGATGATGTCGAACAGCGGACCCGTGTAGCTTCGCTCGGCGATCGGTTGGCCCCCTTGGACCTCAAAGAGGGCCGTAGCGACCTCGATCCCCACCTCTCCATTTCGAATCTCGCCGGTCAAAAAAAATTGGCTCGACTTTTCGTCCGCGATCTCCCGTTTCAGGGCGAGAGGAAGATCCAGCCCGTCGGGCCGGTTCGCTTCTCTGAATGACTCGGCCAGTGCGGTGCCCTCGAGCACACCCAGAAAGAAGTCCTGGCGCCAGTCGGCCCACAGTCCGCGCGGGATGCCGAACTGCAACCAGTCGTGCTCCGCATCCCCGGTTTCATTGTCGAAGTAGAAAAGGGCGATGTGGCGACGGAACTCCGTTTTTGGAACGACCCGCTCCACGTCGTTGCCGCCTTCATCCGCTACGGTGACCGTCGTCACGATCGATCCGAACGACTGCCCAGCGAAGACCGCAACCAAGACGCCCGTGGCGACGACGACGTTCGCGGGCACGCCAATGCGCTCGAGACGCGTCCAGCGGTTTCGGCCGGGCTGGCCATGGCGCCACGCGAGCATGATCACTGTGGGCACCAGCAGGGCGAGCGCGATCAGCGCGAAGTCGGTGAGGTTGGGCGACAGCAGGTAGCGATCGACCGCCCAATCGACGAACTGGACCACGCCGGCGGTCGCTGCGATGTAGGCGCCCACCGCGTGCGGTACCCGGCGCCGAAACGCCTTGCCCCAAAGCCCCTCGTCGTTCGTCGGGCCCGAATCTCCGATCGTCTCAGCCACGCGAGCTCACACCCGCCGTCCGGTCCACCCAACTCGCGTAGACCTCGGGACGTCGATCCCTCCAAAACAGACGGCGGGCGGTGGACGTCTGGCACTTCGTAAGGTCCAGATCCGCGAACACGATCGACTCCTCCAACGCCGGGCCTCGGGTGAGCACCACCCCCTCGGGATCCGCGACAAACGACTCGCCCGCAAACGTCAGTCGCTCCTCCTCACCGACCCGGTTGCACAGCGCTACGAAGTACCCGTTTTGGAAGGCGGCGACGCGGACCTCCGCCTCGTAAAGACCTTCGGGCCATTCGCCCACCGAACCGGCCTGGGGGATCACGACCAACTCCGCGCCCAACTCGCCGAGACGACGCATGTACTCGGGGTAGTGACGATCGTAACAGATC
>JAJFJV010000045.1 GCA_021773635.1 Gammaproteobacteria bacterium
GTCGTCCCTATGAATTTGCCAACCCACGCACCATTGCGGGAATTGACGGCATCGTTAATGACGGTCCAGCCCGACTCCTTATTCCAATCCCGATCACCAAGCTCGAAACCCGGATTCGGAAGGAAAAACTTCGCCATCAGAAACGGCCTCGTTGAGCATTCAATACCTGCATTGCGGCGTTGCGACCAGCTGGTCCAGCCACATTACGGACGAACGCCTCTAGCTGTTCCGGAAATGCAAAGGGGAAGTTGAACTCTTGGTGGATAACACTTGGAGCGGATACTGCTCCGCCGATGGATTGACCTGGTCGCGTGACGCTCACGGTTTCATCTGGTGACGCCTTAAAAGCGACAAGCTGCGAGTCTGTGCCGCCGTTCCCACCGACTTTGAATGATCCGCCAGTGGCGAAACCAGGTATGCCAGCAGCCAGAAACTTTCCGAACGGGCCGGGAATCAAAGACGCTAATCCTCGAAGCAAATTCGACGCGGCGAAATCCGCTGCCATTCGCCTGAGCATGTCGCCGAAACTGGTCTCAATACCCATGAACGCATTGCTGAACTCTGACTGCAACGATAACCCAACGCTCTTGCCAAACCTTTCCGCGAGATCATTGCTGGGACCGTCTAGTAATTCGGGAAGTCGCTTCTTTGATGTAACCTTGATTTCGTCAAGACCGCTGTTAACGATATTGTCGATCTCAGCCAGAATTAGGCCAATCGTTCCTGGAGCAAGCTCATCTTTGAATCGTTCTAGAGACTCTCTCAGTTTGTCGGCACGCTCTTTTGCGGTTACGAATCTAGCTTGAAGCTTTTCGAGGTTCTCGATGAATTCAACTGTTCTGCCAGGATCACTCTCTGGGATAATTCCAGATGGCACATTTGTTTTCGGTTTACCGCCACCACCCGTCGAAACGTCAAGCTGCTGTCGCTTGACTTTCGTAAGTTCATCATTTACTAGCTTCAGTTCATCTCGATAATTCGAAACTGCTGCTTCAACAGCTTTGATCCCTTGAGAGGCAGCAACAAACGGTCGCTGAGCGTCTGTAATTTGTCTTGTAAGACGATCACGTTGATCCGTAAGCGATACTATGCGTTTATCGAGCAAGTCAGCCTGTGCGCCGAAACCTAATGCGCCGGCGGATACCTCACCTAGTCCCCTAGCGGCATCTTTCAGGTCACGAAGTCCTTGAATCGCGGTGCTTATGCCATCAGCAGAGTCGAGAACCAAGTCACGCGTAAAAGCTGACCACTCAGCACTCAGGTCAGTCATTGCGTCCTTAGCTCGAGCTGCCTTTTCAGCCATATCCTGCGATAGAGTCACACCGAGGTTTTGAGCCTCAATTCTCAGGTCGCGTATGCCCTGTGCGCCGTTCGTCATCGTCTGCAATAACGACACGCCTTCTGAATCGAACAACTTCATCGCGAGACGCACGCGATCAGACTCACTTTTTACGCCGAACAGAGCATCTGCAATTCGCTCGAACTGCTGGTCAATTGTGAGCGATCGCAAGCTCTTCGCTTCGAGATTCAACTCTCTGAGCGCGCCTTTCGCTTCACCGGTACCCTCGGCCGCCTCTGCGACCCGTCGAACCATGCGCTGCAAACCCATTGTCAGGGTGTTGAAGGCAATACCGGATCTATCAGCGACGAACTCAAGTTCAGAAAGAGCTTCGGTTGTGCCACCGAGGCGCTGAGTAAGTTTCAGCATTTTGTCGGCAGAATCAATCGTCGCTTTGGTGTGGCGAGCGAATATGGCCACTGACGATGCGCCGGCAAGACCCTTGAACCCGCGAGTGACACCATCGACACGCTTTCGCAATGATCCGAGGTGCCGGTTCATTCGATTGGTGCCCTTTTTCAGTTCGCGGTTGGCCTGTTTGATATCTCCACGCAGCGCGGCGACATCTAATCCAATATCCGCTACTAATCCACCTACATCAGCAGCCATTTACTTCGTGAGCCTCTTGATTGATTTCACTGACTTCCATCCACTGAGTTTGCTGGCCGCTTTATTGATTTCTTTCGCCAGTTTTGCACCAATAACCTTCAACGCTTCAGCTGCTTTAGCTCTAAGCGCAGGTCGCATGAATGGCTGGGGTGATTGCCGGGATGATCCAAACTCGATCAAATGAGCGAAGAACCTGCTGCTGCCTCTAATACCGAGAACTACCGCGCCCCTCAGTCGAATTCGGCGGCCCCGTTGCTTGAAAGTTCGAGCAACTACAATGTCATCACGAAGCCCTCCGGACTCCACAGCAACAAGTCGCTTGGCCTCATCACGAATCACTCTAGCGCCTGCAGCGGAAGCGTTTTTTAGGGCGTTTTCTCGCAGTCTGTCCGGCAATGTATTCAGAGATTTCTGTAGCTCAGACAGCCCCCGCATTTTGAAAGTACGCTTACGGACCGCCATTATTGTCGTCTCCTGTTAGCCTGCGCGGCAGACTCGACACGGCGCATGCGCGCGGCATTGTCGCGCTCTTCTTGTTCAACGCGGGCAAGCGCAGCCCATTCTTCCAGCTCGTACATGGTGATTCGTGATCCAAGTTCGGCAACAGTCATGCCACCGAGTTCACGTGCGAGATCAAAGAGGAATCGGCGCGGTGTCCCGCGAGCTATTTTTTTTCGGCTTCCTCCGGCCGAATAGCCTTTTCTGCCATATCGTACAGGCGCGTATAGGTAGTCACTGGCAACTTGCCGACATCTGCAGGTTCGTACACTTTATTGCCGTCATCATCGACGATACAAATAGAAACCAGTGCATAGTCCTGATCTCGAGGGGTTAACAGGTCAACCGCGTCAAACCACTCATCAGCAGTGCACGTTCGGGCGTGAAGCTTCTTTCCATCGACTTCGAAACCGTCCGACATTACGCAGTGGCCCTTGCCAGGGTGTTACTCGCGCCGCCTGGCACGAACGAGGCAGACGTCGTCGCCTTGTCGCCGACTGTATTTCCGAATGGTGGATAAGATGTCAGCAATGCATCACCCGAATACTCTGGATTTGTCGCAGAAATCGCTGCAGTCGTCTTGCGAATCTTCAGGTTCGCGATCAAACCTAACTTCGCAAACAACGTTGCATCCGGACCGCCAGCCGCAAAGTCTTGGTTGAACTCAACTTCTGCAGCCCAGTTTTTCAAGCCGCCGAGATTTGAACGGGTAAGGTCACCCATGGCCGTGTCGTCTTGAGCTTCAGACTCATAGGTCAAAGTAACGGCTGTTACAAATGCTGAAAGATCGACCGAGTCATACTCGACTCGAGCGTCAGTTAATACTTCAGTTGTCATTGACTCACTCCACTATCAGGATTACTGCAAAACCGAAATCGGGGCTTACGCCGCCGATCGTGTAAGAAATTCGCCACCA
>JAJFJV010000046.1 GCA_021773635.1 Gammaproteobacteria bacterium
CAACATCAGAACAATTGACGTAATGATCGCCTGCTTTGCGGTCGTAATACTGGTCTGGCTTTTTTTCGGCATCGTTTCGGCATTCCGCGCACACTGGACGATCCCAATTTGTCTGACAGGAATGAAGCCAGACTTCTGGAATTGGATCAGGACGCATTCGGTCCCAGCCGACGAGATGCTTGACGAGTATCTGACTCGAGCTGCCGAGGGCCTCAATGTGAACGAGAAGGTGAATGACCTCGCCTCTCGCCATCTCAAGCGTGCCTACATTGCAGGCATCAGCGCAACCGCTACAGCCATCGCCATGATCGCCTTGACGGTCATCGCTTCGAGCCTTTGCCGGGTGGGCTCGCTTGTGGCTTTGGTCGGCCCGTTGTGTCGCCTTTAGTAGAGAGTGTGTTCGGCGGGGGCGGAGGCCGCTTCGGCGGCGGCGGTGTTTTCTGATCGTCGGCCATTTTCACCTCGAGCTACAGCTGATCGTCGCAATCTAGCTGATTCGAGCGGCATCGTGGTCCCGACGCCCAAACAGAGAACTCCGCATCTACCGATTTAGGGTCTCCACTGGTGAAAAAGCAGAAGTCAATGGGCGCGAGTCGATTCCGTCGCCTCGTGGCCCTTTTCGCCCGGTCACATTGTCGTCGGCGGCGTCTGTTGATCGGGGTGAAACGGAAGGTCCAAGGCTAACGACCTGTCACGACGGTCAAGCAGAAGCGGTGCACTTTAATGCTGACAGCACACGTTGACCCGAAGCCGAAGATGACGTGAGCGGATGTTGCGGGGCCCTTCCGATTGCGGTTAAGATTATCATCGGCATGGTGAAGCACGGAGTGTAGGTCCTCTCGCGAGGAACCGTCATTCGAAACCCTTCACAGGGGAGTGCAACTGCCGACGTTGAACGTAGGAGGGGAAGATGAACCGCATTGAAATCACTCCCGCAGGAAAAGCTACCACTGATTACGAGCAAGCAGTCAACCTACAGGAAATCGCACCCAGGTCATTCAAGAAGACCCAGGATCTCCTTGTGGCGGCCAAAAAGTATGCGAAGGGCGGTTCGTGGTTTGCCAGCGAGAAGTCATGCCTCCAGACGATGCAACAAGAGGTTTATATGCTGGGGCGCATATTGCAAGACGAAGAGTGGGGAGATCGTTCAACAAATAAGGACGAACGAGTATTCAGCTTTCTAAACCAATTCGCACGCATGTTCCCGAATTGGCAAAGGGAATACGAGATTTTGAATAAGTGGATACCCATGTTTTATGACGGAATGTGACTTAATTGCTGGATACTTACGGCCACAACCCCGTCACCTGTATGCACCCAATTTTATTGCAATAGCAATCTGCCGTCTTACAAACTTCGCATGACGTGATGTAAGGATTTCAATTTCCGATTATGGCCCTTCTCACCGTTCCTACTCATCTCCAAGCTCGTCTGCTGTGCCACGGGTTGCCGACATGGTCGCCAAGTCCACAACACCACGATAGCGCATGGTCATCCCTGACTAATCATGGCATGCAGCGATGACGACCAACTTAGATCTTAGGCGATCATGTACGCCAAGAAACCGGCAGGTTCACACAAATGTTATGTGTCCGCCTGGCTGTCTATAAGCAATCACTTCACGCTTTGTCGCATCAAGCGCCCACGTTTACTTAGCGAAACGCATGCATAGTGTTCGTGTTCTCTCGCAAACGGAGAACACCCGTGAAAAAATACAACATCATCTACGCCGACCCGCCGTGGAACTATATGCCCCGCACATCCAATGCGGGCATTTTCAATAGCATTAAAACCGCATACCCAACGCTCACCATTGCCCAAATCTGCAATCTGCCCGTCAAGAGCATCGCGCACTATCACTCGGCTCTGTTCCTCTGGACGTCCGACGCTATGCTGCGTGACGCACTTCGCGTTATTGACGCCTGGGGCTTTACCTACAGGACCGTCGCCTTCGTGTGGAGCAAGCGTACCGCAGCCAACAAACCTCACCACATGTGGGGCAATTGGACGTTGAAGAATACCGAGCTGTGTCTGCTCGCAACACGCGGCACGCCTCATTCGCTTTTCAAGAAAAGCAACACGGTTCGCCAGCTCATTGAATCCCCGAGACGCGAACACAGCCGTAAACCTCATCAGGTGCGCGAGCGCATTGTTGATCTTCTCGGTGATATCCCACGCGTTGAATTGTTCGCACGTCAGAAAACGCCCGGTTGGGATATCTGGGGCAACGAACTCCCGAACGATTGTGATCTCTCACAAACCACCTGTCCTTCCTCCTTGTCACATGGAGGGCGGGGCAAATGAAACTCTGGCAATATCTCGCACTTATCAGCGGTGCCATCATCGCAGTGGTGATGGCGCTCGCATCTGTCTCCTATAACGCTACGCTTGGAACTGCGGAACTAGCCTTTACTTGGCTTCCATTCCTCACCAACTCTTTTGTGTTCTCGAGTATCGCGCTTGCCTTTGATCTTGGCATGGTCGCAAGCGTGTTCGGGTTTTTGCATTGTCGTGACATCAACAAAATCAAGGCGGGCGTATGTGCTGTCTTGTTCATTATCGCAAGCGCTTATTCCGTTCATTCCGTGCGTGGCTATATCGCGCTCAACATAACCAAGTCCGTCGCGCCTGCCACTCGTTCAGCGGATGTCTATAAATCACTCAAATTGGAGCTGCATCAGGATCAAGAGCACTTGATGCAACTGCGCACCAAGGCACTCGAAGCCACGCGTCGCCAACGAAAATCTTTTGCAACACGTATCGCGCACCTATCGCGCAAGATACATGATACGCGCAACACTCTTGCGCACACCGATAACGGTAGCCATGTCTCACCTTTGCAGGGTCTCGAATGGTTTTTGGCTGTAACCTTGTGGTTTTTCAATGCAACCTGTTGGTGCGCCTGGTTTGGCACCAAGACACACGCCAAGCTCAACACACATGACACCGTGACGAGCTGGCTCGCGCAGCATGACACAACCGAACCCGAGCACTGCACCGTTCTTTACGACACGTACAAACGCTGGTGTCAGCGCCACCGAAAACCACCCCTGGTTCAGTACAGCTTTTATGCGCGCCTTGTCGAATTGGGTGCACGCAAGTTTCGCGATGGCAGAAACGGGCCAACAATGTATGCACTTCCCGCACCACTGGGGGGCTGAAACCATGTCCACCCAAACACCACCGCGCACTGTCTATCGCCCCCGTCGTACACGTTCGGGTAACCCGCCGCCTTTTCAACTGACATCTCGCGACATTGATATTCTAACTGTCGTCGCGCGCTATCGCTTTCTTAACTCCGGCCACATTTGCACACTTATTGCCGGATCTCCTAAGAACATCAGAAACCGTCTCAAGGGTCTTTTTGAGCATGGGTTTCTGGATCGTCCGGAATGTCAGTATGACTTTTATCGTCCCGGTGGCGGATCACAGCTTGCCGTCTATGCACTTACCGACAAAGCGGCACGACTGCTTCACCGTCAAGGCTCGTTCACACAAGGTGAACGTCTCTCATGCCAGCAAAGAAACCATGTCATTAGCCGGCCGTTTTTGGAACACACGCTTGAGGTTGCAGATTTTGCCATCAACCTTAAAGTCAGTGTGCGAAACCAAACGGATGTTGAACTTGTTGCCAATGAGGATCTACTGCACCGACTACCGCAAGAAACGCGGCAGCTTGCCAAACCTTTTCGCTTGAACGTGCCCGTCATCCATAAATCAACCCGGAACAACATTGGTGTCGAACCGGATTATGCGTTTTCATTGGGTTTTCCGGAACTGAAACGGCGAGCACATTTCCTGTGCGAAATAGATCGAAACACCATGCCTGTTGAGCGCTCCAGTCTCGCGCAAACCTCAATCCTGCGTAAGTTTCTCGCCTATCAAGCGCTGTGGCAAGCAAACCTGCACACATCACATTTCGGCTGGAGAAACTTTCGCGTTCTCATTATCACCAGCGACAGAGAACATGCACAATGCATGCGTGCGTGTTTGCGTCATCACACAAATGGACAAGGCTTGCAGCTATTCTGGTTTGCCAGTCGCCAGACGTTAGATTGGAGCAACATTCTTGAGCATCAATGGATCGATGGTGCTGGTCAGCCTCGCTCGCTCGTGTCAATCACGCCGCTCTCACCATGAGAAAAGCTGCTTATTCTTTACCGTTTCTACCATGATCAGCAACGACCGTTCTCACCGCAAGGCGACATACGCATCGCTTATGGCATTGCAGCAACGGGCCGATATCGACCATGGGCGGCTTGCGCCAACTTAATCCTCGCAACCGCTGCAAAGCAGAGAAAGGGGACATCGACTTGGTAGCACTTTAGTTGCTGAAGATGCCCGCTTTTTCCCAGAGCGGAAA
>JAJFJV010000006.1 GCA_021773635.1 Gammaproteobacteria bacterium
ATCTCTAAACCGATAGGCCGTGTACTCAATTCCTCTGTCCGTGTGAAAGATCATCCCTTTTTCTGGTTCTCTTCCCTTTAACGCATGACCCAAGGCATTCAGTGTCAAAGTTACCGTTCGATCATGACTTAATGACCAACCGAGTATCCTCCGACTATAGGCATCCATCACCGTGGCCAAGTAACGCCACTTGCCTGCAAGCTTCAGATAGGTGACATCGGCAACCCATACTTGATTCAGCTTCAACGGGCTCGGTTCTAGCCTCAACAGGTTATCGCCAGCAGCCTTGAAACGCTTCAGGCCAGGCTGACGGCGGGTTACCTGCACCACACGCCCAACTAGCCCACTATCCCGCATCAGGCGCTCGACGCGCTTCTTTCCAATACAATAACCCTTATCCTTCAGCGCTCTATGCACCCGAGGGCTTCCATAGGTACCCCGGCTTTGCTTATGTATCGAAACGATCTCTATGGTTAATGCGGCATCTTCTCTGGACCGCTTTGATTTTGACCGTTTGAGCCAATCATAGTATCCACTGCGTGAGACCTTTAGCCATTCACAAAGATACTTTACTCCGAGTTTCCGGTTTCTCTGGATGAATCGATATCGTTCTGATGTGCTTCCGCGAGAAACCGTTGCCACTTTTTTAGGAGATCGTTCTCCTGCGTGAGGCGTGCAACGTCTTTACGTGCTTTTTTGAGTTCATCCAACTCTTTTGTCTCTTGTTTTATGCTGGTGACCTTCTTTCTCTTGTCGGCCACGATCTTGCCTTCCCGATACTCTTTACGCCATCGTGACAGCATGAATGGATGAATATCGAGCGTTGCCGCCACCTCTTTTACTTGAACACCCTCCAGGTGACTTAATAGCACTGCTTTTGCCTTAAATTCTTCCGTGTATCGCCAGGTCCTTCTTGGTTGATTGTATCTTGGCATCGAACACCCTCCTGTTAGGATTTAGTGTCCGTTTTATCGGGGGATGATCACGTCCGACTGCATGCGTTTGTTATGATCACGCTTGTATGTCACGAATACGGTTGACTTCAGCAATAAACGGAGCGAAATGCGCAAAATCTACGGGATCATTTCTGGCACTTATAAATTCCTCGAAGTCTCGCTTTCTATGCTCATCAAATTGGGAAATTGTTGTGCCATCCGAAAGGGTAGTTGTTTTTATAAAATTGCTGAACAAAGTCTCGGGGAAAGCGTTTTCAATGCCTTTCTTTGCGAGAGTGTTGCTTGAATTATGGGAGATTGAATAAGGAAAGGTATTGTTTTCCTCGCCTAATGAATGGTTTACGTCACAATCCCATACAAAGAGAACCTTACTTTGGTGGTTTGTCTTTGAAATGAATTGATAGATAGTTTTGAGTTGATTTTTCCCCGATGCCCCTTCAATACCAGAAAGCACTTCTACATCACTAATTCCATTCAATTCCAACGCTTTAGAAATCACACTTGTGTTATAACCTTCAGTTATGATTACCACACCAGATCTAGCAACTTCATCAAATAATTTAATACCTTGCTCTATAGTTGCAAATCCCTGAGTAAGTATTTCGAGGGCTTCACTTTTAGATTTTTTCTCAATACGATTTTGACCTGATTTATTCATAACAAATATAGAGTCCTCAGGTGCTAAAGCAATTGTAGTTGGAGAGTGTGTAACTAAAATAACCTTAACACCCTGCTTTAGGAATATATTGCCGATAACTTCAAGCATGTTTTTCATCATTGATGGATGAAGTGAAGCATCAACTTCATCCATCAGTAGTAAATCAGGGAAGTGTAAATCTGCTGATGATTTATAAACTGATGCAACCAAAGCCATTAATACCCGTTCTCCCGAAGACAAATGATCAAAATCGATCTCTAAGTTTGGTTTTACGGTATGTATTAATTTAAGTTGATAGTCTCCGAACTGGTCGGACCCTTCTGGGGAACTAACTCTATAATCCAGTGTATCGAAGGTGGTTAATATTTCATTTACGAGGTCCCAAGGTTTTGGGCCATGCAGAGTGATAAATTCTTCCTCGGTTACAGCGTCATAGTTCTTACCATATTTCTCATTCTCGAAATCGTTGACTTGATTCCGTCTAAATTTAATGTAGTAATCCCAAAATATTTTCCCCAGTTGATTGGGGAGAAAATTTTTCTTAAATACATAGGGCTTATACAAAGAGACAAAATCATCATGCTCAATTTCGTCTATTGAATAAGGTATTTTCTTGGCTAACGACAAAATGCCAGTGGCTTGTTGGTTGTCCTTGATTTTCCTGCCGCTAAAATAGTTCTTAGCCTTTCTTCTGTATCCTTGTAACTTTTCATTTCGAGTAGCCCAAAAACTTTTTTTCCGATTCCTGCAAGTTTCGGCAATTTCAGAATATGAGTCTCCTAATTCAGCGCGCCATGATACTGCTTGAGGCTTTATATTTTGTTCGTGGTATTGCCATGCTGATTCCCTTTCGCTGGCGAGTTGATGCGCATTAAATGAAGGTTCTGTATCTAGTTTGAAATCTTCGTAGTTGAAGGCGACGATGTTGTCGTTTTCAATGCCATCAATAGCCACATTCTTGTTTACGATAGCTTGGATTAAATGACTCTTCCCAGATCCATTAACACCAGTCAAAACGACAAAATCGGGAAACTCTACAGTGCTAAAGTCTTCTATTGAAAGATACTGCGATTCATATCTAAGTAGCAAAATATTCGTCTCCGTGAATAAAACTGGTTAGTGATCATAACAATGAATATACGGATCTGCATAAGATGCCAAAATCCGTGGCGGGTCCGCATATGATGCTACATGGATGTCCTGCATTCTTCTAAAAGTAACCGTGAATTAAGGAGTTAGCACGCCACGCCTGCATTTTGGTGATTTTAAGCGGATCCGCATAAGACATTCCCCCTTTGCTGCTCATCTCTACATATTCCCGCTATCAACCATCCGGCTGCGTAATTTTTTCCACCGCGACGACCCAGGGCTCGTAACGCTTGCCATAAGCCAGGGTTGCACTAAAGCGTGGTGGTTGATTATGGCGATTACGCCCACGCCCAACAGGCTTTAATTTGTCAAAGATCTCACGGTGGGCTAGAGGAATATTGATATGTCGCACCGACAAACCGGACAGGCGACCCTGGACACTCCACGTACCATCCTTGCTCCGCCTCGTGACCGCCTTTACCAGTCCGCGCGCAATCAGGTATTGCGTCTTATCCGGGTAGCGCCGTCTCAGTGAGCTGTAATCAGTTCCCACATCCACCATAAACAGGCGTGATTTTGCGGTGCGCTCCGTCATCAAGTTCTTCTTCACGCGCTCGGCCTCGCGAAGGAGTTTCTGGCTGTCCGGATTACGTCTAGCGAGGCCCTGCTTTTTCGCGTAGAGCGCCTTCTGTTTGGCCAGTTTCCGGCGCCAGGCCGGGCCATCCTGCTCCAACACCACGAAGGCCTCACGCGGCAGGCGGCGTAGCTGGCGTCTCGATTCCGATGTCGCCACAGTACCGATGGCCGGAAAACCCAGTTCCACGAGCTTTTCCTTTCCCAGCCAACCTGGTGAATGATCGCTTCTGACCCGGATGCGCAGGCTGATGCCACTGTTTTCCCGATTAAGGCCCCAGCGATAAGGCATGCTCAGTTCACGCTCGGTGAGGCTAATGATGTCTGCCACCTCGGCAGAACGATTCCAGGCGACACTGCCCAGGGCAACGGCATTGGTGAGCAGGATGATTGCCAGACCCGCCATCCAGGTATGGCTACGCGACCAGGCGATCATGGTGCGCCCTCCCCACCGGCTACGTTACTGGCACCGCGCAGGCGCATGAAGATCATCAGCAACAACAATGCGCTCAGGCCGACGATCAGGAAGAACAGGTATTTCGGCATGATCTCCCACCACCAGTCGAAAAACTTGGTGTAGAGAAAAATCACAAAAAAGACGTTGCCGGTATTCGCCGTGTCCGCCCAGCCACGGTGGATTCCCAGCCAGATGGCGCCGGCACTGAGCAGGAAACCAGCCAGCTGGTAGCCACCTTCAATGAAGTCGGTGTCGAACAGCAGATAGCTGCCCTCGCCCCAGTTAGACAGCACCAGCACCGGAAGCAGGACGGTCAGTAATCCGAACACCCGATAGATCACCGCAAAGCCGCCAAAATGCCGATGGTTCAATCCCCAGGGAAAGGCAAACAGCAATACGCCGGCGGGCAGAAAGTTCTCTGGCCGATAACCAAAATTCAGCCAGTACATACCGCCCCAGGTGCCGGTGCGAGCGGACAGAAAGGCGATCAGGCACAGGATTCCAGCCGCCAGCAGCAGGCGCACATCCAGCGTATAGGCGAGCAGGAAGGCAAAGGCGGCCCACGGCAGCAGCGCCTTGTCGGTGGGCGTGATGTTGAAGATGGCGCCCAGCATGGTGATGTTGAGGACAAAGCAGGCAAAGGCAACCATGGCGAACAGCTTGACGAAATAGCCGGAGGGGTCGCGCCGCTCCACCAGCAGGGTGGCGACAAACAGGATGAGGGGTGCGGCGATGAGAATCGCTACTTGCGCCCCGGTATCGAACAGGCCCCAGAACTGGTAGAAGACAAAAAAAGCGCTGGCGGCGAGGGCGACGGCGCCGAGGAAAGACGCAATGCGCATGCCGAGCGAAAGCTGTTTCGCCTGGTGACTGCGGTCGATATCGAAATCCCGGGCGAGGCCGGTAAGCAGTCCGTCGTGATAGCTAGCAACGGCTCTACGTTGTTCCTCATCCAGCGCCAGCACAGCGTCCGCTTCCAGCCGCACCAGCTCCTGCCGGAAAATACCGATCTGGTCGACCCGTTGCTGGGCCTCGGTTTTGGTGGCCTTGTTCACGCCCATGCAGGATTCCTGAATGCTCGTTTCGGTTCGCATTGTACTGCTATCCCTATTGCGATTGTGCCGGCGCGGATTTGCATCCTCCCGCTATTTCCGTTCCAATCGCGCCCCCCATTCCACTGAATTAACGACCGCCGATGCTCTCCCGCCGCACCTTCGCCATCATCTCCCATCCGGACGCCGGCAAGACCACGCTGACCGAGCAATTGCTGCTCTACGGCGGCGTGATTCAGGAGGCGGGTACGGTGAAGGCGCGCAAGGCGGCGCGGCACGCCACCTCGGACTGGATGGAACTGGAGAAACAGCGCGGCATCTCGGTGACCTCCTCGGTGATGCAGTTTCCCTATCGCGATCACATCATCAATCTGCTCGACACCCCGGGACATGGGGATTTTTCCGAGGATACCTATCGCACCCTGACCGCGGTGGACTCGGCGCTGATGGTGATGGATTCGGGCAAGGGTGTGGAGGACCGCACCATCAAGCTGCTGGAAGTGTGCCGGTTGCGCGATACCCCTATCTATACCTTTATTAACAAGCTCGATCGCGATGGCCTTGAACCTATCGACCTGCTCGACGAGATTGAACAGGTGCTACAGATCCAGTGTGCACCGGTGACGTGGCCCATTGGGATGGGACGTACCTTCCAGGGGATCTATCACCTGGATGAGCAGATCATTTATCCCAACCCCGCCCGCTTTGAGGAAGGTGCACCCACTCCTGAACCATTCCCGGCATCGGATGATGCGGCACTGAATAAACTGACCGATGGTGGTGCGGAGGCGCTGCACGAGGAGATCGAGTTGGTACAGGGTGCGAGTCACCAATTTGATCACGAGGCCTACACCCGCGGTGAACTTACCCCGGTATTTTTCGGCACCGCACTCGGAAATTTCGGAATCCGCCAATTGCTGGATTCCTTTGTAGAGAACGCGCCGCAACCGCAACCACGCGCCACCCGGGAACGGCTGGTGCAGCCGGAAGAGAGCGCCTTTACCGGCTTCGTATTTAAGGTACAGGCCAATATGGATCCAGCCCACCATGATCGCATAGCCTTTCTGCGCGTCTGCTCCGGCAGCTTCGAGCAGGGTATGAAGCTGAGACACGTACGCCTGAAACGGGTCAAGCGCATCAATGACGCCATTCAATTTTTTGCCGGCGAACGCGGCAAGGTAGAGATCGCCCGCGCTGGTGACATCATCGGCCTGCACAACCACGGCAATATCCATATCGGCGACACCTTCACCCTCGGTGAGGAGCTTCACTTTAGCGGCATCCCCGACTTCGCCCCCGAGTTATTCCGCCGTGCTCAGTTACGCGACCCTTTGCGCTCCAAGGCGCTGAACAAGGGGCTTGATCAACTTTGCGAAGAGGGTGCCACCCAGGTTTTCCGGCCCATCAATCGCAATGATGTAGTGCTCGGGGCCGTCGGCCCGCTGCAATTTGAGGTGGTGGCTTACCGGCTGAAAAATGAATACCGGGTGGAGTGTGGCTTTGAATCGGTGGCGGTGTACACCGCGCGCTGGGTGTACTGCGAAGATGAAACCATGCTGAGGCGCTTTCGTACCCGCAACGAAGAACATCTGGCACTGGATCACAAGGATCAGCTGGTTTATCTGGCACCCACCCGGGTCAATCTGGATCTGGCTCGGGAACGCTGGCCAGAAGTTGAGTTCAAGGCCACCCGCGAGCACTCTGCCTAGATAGTTGGCGGACGCGGTCCGCCCTACGCGTGCTAAACGGGCGGTATAACAAGAATGGTAGGGCGGACCATGTCCGCCTTTGGATACCGGCCGACCCAACCGCCCCACAACGCAATATCCTCGGGCAGAGAGAACAGTTTAGTGCGTAGGCAATATCGCCTCGTAACCCCAACCACTCTTAGCCGGAAAGGTGGCACAGCCTTCATTCACATAACAGCAAACTGTGCCCAACCTCCCTACCGGTTAATCAGCCTCCGGGCGGGCGTGTTCATAACAGATTCGATGAGTCTCATCGACGCTTAATGGGGCTCGGGTCAGACCACAGCGAAAGGCCTCACCCTCATCATCCGTCAGCAGGTGACGGCAAGTGGCGCAGACTCCGAAGGTGCGATTACCGTGCCTTTCCTGCAGGGAAAACAGCAGGTGCTCCAGGGCACTGCCACACTTTTCCGTCAGCCCGGCCGCGACCTGCAACGCTTCGTCAGCCCCCATGGGTGAGCTGCGCATTTCCGCCAATAACTTCTGCCCGCTCGGGCTCAGCAACAGGCGTACCACACGGCGATCATCGCTGTCCGCCAGTTTGCGGATATAACCCTTGCGTTCAAGCACTCGCAATGACTGCGAGACCGTGCCCTTGGTAATTCCCAAGTACTCTCCCACCGCCGCCGGAGTGTTACTGAAACGATTGGCCTGACCAAGGTAGCTGAGGATCTGCAAGTGTACCGGCTGCAGACCATGGGCAGTCCCCAGCCGGCGCTGCTCGGCCCGCAACAAATTAGCCAGGCGCTCGATGAGAAAGAAGAAATTCGTTTCGCCCATAGACCTTAATAGTAGTGATTCGATACCAGTTTGACAAACCCGCGGACAGCCCATAAGGTATCGATGCGAAACTACTTAGGAGGCTATCGCGATGAAACAAAAACTGCTGGCGGCACTCGCCATTATCTTGATAAGCGCCACTGCCTGGGCCGGCGGCGAGGCCCAGGTCGATTATCCCGAGGGCTACCGTAACTGGAGCCACGTGAAGTCCATGGTGATTCTGCCGGGGCATCCGCTGGAAAATCCCTTTGCCGGCATCCATCACGTCTACGCTAACAGCAAGGCAGCCGCCGGCCTGAAGTCCGGCCACTATGCCGATGGCGCGGTGCTGGTCTTCGACCTGCTAAAGGCAACCTCTGGTGGCAAGGCCATCACCGAGGGTGACCGCAAGCTGGTGGGCGTGATGCAGCGCGATGCCACCGCCTGGGCCAGCACGGGAGGCTGGGGCTTCGAGGGTTTTGCCGGCAACAGCAAAGTCAAACGCCTCACCAATGACGGTGGTCAGGGATGCTTCGGCTGCCACCTGCCGCAAAAATCCAAATCCTACGTGTTCAGCTCGGCTC
Organism: Gammaproteobacteria bacterium; assembly: GCA_021773635.1. GTDB lineage: Bacteria > Pseudomonadota > Gammaproteobacteria > HK1 > HK1 > JAJFJV01. The sequence goes on from JAJFJV010000006.1 coordinate 7,937, forward strand.
GAAAGTAGTCATAACCAGCCCGGCCTGCTTGCAAGGCCGGGCACCCACCCCTACGCCGTCACGCGCTGGCGCTAAAACAGGCTTTACTTGACCACGGCTGCACAGCCCCAACCACCCTTGGCCGGAAAGGCAGCGCAGCGTATCCCGTGCTTGAAACGCGCACCCTCGAGTTGTACCCCCACCAGTTCAACAAATTCCAGATCCGTGTCCACATCGAGATGGCTCAGATCGGCCCAGCGGAGATCCGCACCCACCAACGCCACGGTGGAAAGTGCCGTATCCACCAGATTGGCCCCCTTCAGCCGAGCACCTCGCAGGCTCGCCCCCTCTATGCGGGCCTGCATCAGGGAAGCGCCCGTGAGGTCAGCCCCACTGAGATCAACGCCCCGCAAATCCGCCTGTTCCAGCCAACTCCAGCGCAGCTTGGCCCCAACCAGTGAAAATCCGCGCAGATCAGCCCCTCTTAGGTCGCAGCCATGACAGGCTTTTCCGGCTTTGAGTTTGGCGATATCCACCGCATCAAAGGCCATGAGCGGAGTAACAAAGCCAGACAGCAGAATCCAGAGTGGGTAACACAGGTGACGGGGCATCATGGAAGAGCTCCCTCCCGGATACCCGCAGAACCGTCTTTTACGGTTCGTCGTCTTCCGACTCGTCGTCGAACCAGTCAACGATATGGGCATCCAGCTGGCGTGGGTGGACATACTCTTCGCTTAGAGTCTTGCCACGCACGGAAATTCCCTCGCGATGGACGCTCTCCGGGTCGCCAGAAACCAACGGATGCCATGCTTCCAGATCCTTGCCCTCATCCAGCCGACGGTAGGCACAGGTGGAGGGCAACCAGGAAAAAGGGGCGCGTTGTTCAGGCCGGAGCACCACGCAATCCGGCACGTGCTGGCGCCGGTGGGAATAATCCCGGCATTGGCAGGTGTCACCGTCGAGCAGGCGACAATGGACGTTGGTGAAGTGCAGCGTCTTTTCAGCCTCATTTTCAAACTTCACCAGACAGCAGCGCCCGCAGCCGTCACACAGGGACTCCCATTCGTCCCGGCTCATCTCGGCCAGGGTCTTGCGTTTCCAGAAGGGTATTTTTTTCTCGGAATCCACGGGGCTATTTTAGAATTTCCGCGCGCTGCATGCGCTCGTGCTGCCACTCGACCATGCGGGCATCGATACGCGAGGCCTCATAATAGGTATCACCTGCCGCCTTGCGCGCCAGATGCAGTTGCTGGATCGCGATATCCAGACGGCCGTAGTAATAGTGATGCTCGGCAAGGGCCAGATACGAGGCGGCTTGCTCTCTCCCCAACCCGTAAGCCTCTGCCAGCAATCGATAGTAGATCCCGTCCACCGGCCCGAGCTCCCGGTACTCCCTGAGCGCTGCCTTGGCCTCTTTCATACGTCCCGCCTTGAGCAGCAACTTAATTAACCCACGCTCCATACCGCGATTACCGGGAAACAAATCCAGGCCATGACGGTAACGCCGCTCAGCCTTGCCCTTGCGTCCCAAGGCCTCTTCGGTTTGGGCCATGGCAATCAATATCCCGGCCTGCTCTTCTCCCGAGACCAGGAGACCCTGCAGCTCGCGATTGGCCGCTGACCAATGCTCCACTGCCATCAGCGCAAGCGCATGACCGTAGCGGGTCGCCGTCTGGTCCCGATAGCGCCCGGAGGCAAGCTGGTCGGCAAAATGGCGAAGCACCTCACGGGGTTCTGCCGCGGTCAGCACCCGCAACTTTGCACGAACCATGAGGTAGGCGTGGCTGTCACGAAACTGGCGGTAGGGATATTGCTCGGCACGACCACGGCTATCGGCTATACGGTTAGTGGTGACCGGGTGAGTGGAAAGAAATTCTGGCGGCTCGCTGTAGTAACGATAGGCCTGCTGCAGACGCTCGAAGAAGTTGGGCACCGCGCGGGGGTCGAGTTCGGCCTTGGCGAGGATCTGGATACCGACACGATCCGCCTCCTTTTCATTGGCACGGGTAAAATCCAGTTGCATCTGGGTACCAAAGGCACCTACCGCAGCGGCGGTGGCCTTACCCATTTCCGCATTCTGGCTGCCAATGATAATGGCCGCCAACATGCCCGCCAGGGCGGGCAGATTTGAGCGATCAGCCGCCTCGATGCTACGCGCCAGATGACGTTGGGTTACATGAGCGATCTCGTGGGCGATCACGGCGGCAAACTCGCTTTCTGTCTCGGTGCTGAGGATCAGCCCGGTATTAGCGGCAATAACGCCGCCAGGTCCGGCGAAGGCATTGATCGCCTTGTCAGCCACCATAAAGAAGTTAAAGCTGCTACCGGCACCATCGCTGGCTTCGACCAGGCGATGGCCCAGTCCACCAATATATTCTTCCACCTCCGGGTCCTCGACGATATCCAGCGAGGCACGAATTGAACGCAGAAAGGCACGGCGAAAGACCGCTTCCTCCGCACTGCTGAATACCCCGGCCGTCGAGTCGCCCATATCGGGCAAGCGAACCTCGGTACGCCCGCCCGTGGAAAATACGAGCAGCGAGGCCAGCAAAGTGCCGACCACAAATTGGTGGCCGGCCTGGGGAAAAAACAATTGAAAGATAGTCATGTTCTAATCGGGAAAGTACCCCTTCGACGCCGCTTGAAGCCGGAAGTTCTTATCATCTTTGCCACAATGATAGCCACACCTTACTTCACCACGGCCGGCATTGATCATACAATTCGATCTTTATAAACGGCGACTTGAAAGCAGATACGGAGCAAAAAAATCATGGCGAGAAACGCGTTTTACGCACAGTCCGGTGGAGTCACGGCGGTGATCAATGCATCAGCCTGCGGGGTTATCGAGACCGCACGCAAACATCCCGACGTCATCAAGAATGTCTATGCCGGACGCAACGGCATCATCGGTGCACTCACTGAAGATCTTATCGATACCAGCCAGGAGTCCGATGCCGATATCGCCGCCCTGCGCCACACCCCCGCCGGCGCTTTTGGCTCCTGCCGTTACAAGCTCAAGGGGCTGGAGGACAGCCGGGCCGAATACGAACGCCTGATCGAAGTCTTCAAGGCTCATGACATCGGCTACCTGTTCTACAACGGTGGCGGTGATTCCCAGGACACCTCCCACAAGGTTTCCCAAATCGGCGAGAAGCTTGGTTATCCCATCACCTGCGTGGGCGTGCCAAAGACCGTTGATAACGATCTCCCTATTACTGACTGCTGTCCGGGCTTTGGCTCAGTGGCCAAGTACGTTGCCGTTTCCATTCGCGAGGCCGCCTTTGATGTCGCCTCCATGGCCAAAACCTCTACCAAGATCTTTGTGATGGAGGTGATGGGACGCCACGCTGGCTGGATTGCCGCTGCCGGTGGCCTGGCCGCCGAGAAGGAAGGCGACGCTCCGCACATCATCCTGTTCCCCGAGGTGGTTTTCGATCAGGAGAAATTCCTCGCCCGGGTGGATGCAACGGTTAAAAAGCACGGTTACTGCGCCATCGTGGTTTCCGAGGGCGCCCAGTACGCCGACGGCACCTTCCTTGCCGAGGCCGGCACTCGCGATTCCTTCGGTCATGCCCAGCTTGGTGGTGTCGCACCGGTAGTAGCCAAGATGATTCAGGACGCCCTGGGGTATAAATACCATTGGGCGGTTGCAGATTATCTCCAGCGCGCGGCCCGTCACATTGCCTCGGCCACCGATGTCGAGCAGGCTTATGCTCTTGGCAAGGCGGCAGTGGAACTGGCCATTTCTGGCAAAAATGCGGTCATGCCCACCATCGTCCGTACCGGTGAGAATCCCTATACCTGGGAAACTGGCTGTGCCGACCTGGCCGACGTCGCCAACGTAGAAAAGATGATGCCACCCGAGTTCATTAGCGAAGATGGTTACGGCATAACCGACGCCTGTCGGGCTTATCTGAGCCCGCTCATCCAGGGCGAAGACTACCCGCCGTTCAAGGATGGCCTGCCGCAGTACGTGGAGCTAAAGAAAGTGGCGGTACCGAAAAAACTCAACAAAGAGTTCATCGTGACCTAGGGTTAATCCAGCCCTAAACGAAAAAACCCCGCTTCGATAAAGCGGGGTTTTTTTTGACCAAGGATGTCCTTATGTTGCGGAGCACCTGGGCCACTCCTGGGCATCCATGCCCTCACGTCATAAGTACGTCCTTGTACAAAATGAGCGGGAGCAACGTTTGGCCAGAAGCGGCCCTATCTCGTGGAACACAAGGAGCACTCTTAACCAGAGGCATGTAGGGTGGACCATGTCCGCCTTGCATCGGTGGCGGCGGACATGGTCCGCCCTACAGAAACTCAGTTTTCCAGCAAGCCCCGCAGGCTACCGAGGGCCTTTTTCTCAATCTGGCGGATACGCTCTGCAGAAACGCCGTACTCCGCGGCCAGCTCCCCCAGGGTTGCCTTTTCTTCCCCCAGCCAGCGACGGCCGAGTATGTCCCGGCTCCGTGCATCCAGGGTTTCCAGTGCCGCACGCAAACGCTCCTGCGAACGCACGGTCCAGTCAGCTTCTTCATGACGGCTCGCGGGGTCAAGGCTCAGGTCACCAAGATAAGCCGCCGGTGCTGTGCTCTCGCCACTATCATCACCTGACGATGCATGGCCATCAAAGGCCGCATCGTGGGCGTACAGGCGCTTTTCCATCTCCAGTACGGTCTCGGGTTTGACCCCAAGATCGCTGGCCACACCTTCCACTTCTTTATGGTTGAGCCAGCCGAGACGCTTCTTGCGGCTGCGCAGATTGAAAAACAGCTTGCGCTGCGCCTTGGTGGTGGCCACCTTGACGATACGCCAGTTACGCAGGACGAATTCATGGATCTCGGCGCGAATCCAGTGCACCGCGAAGGACACCAGGCGCACGCCCACATCGGGGTCGAAGCGCTTGACCGCCTTCATCAGACCAACGCTGCCTTCCTGGATGAGATCGGCATCGGCAAGACCATAGCCACGGTAGCCGCGCGCCACCCGTACCACGAAGCGCAAGTGAGACATAACCAGCTGGCGGGCGGCCTCCAAATCATTATCACGACGTAAACGTTCGGCCAACGCACGCTCCTCCGACTCACTGAGGAGCGGAAAGCGACTCACGGCCTGCTGGTAGGCATCCAGACTCCCGATGGGAAGACTGAGAGATAATTCCAGCGCATTGGGCATACATTAGACCTCAACTTGACAACCACGGCGGTAGTTTAGCACTCGCCACATTTGAGTGCCAAACCGGGCCCCGGTTCCCTTGCGTACGCTACTCGGCCTCGACGCCGTGCAAATGCCGATGTACCGCCAGCCAGGACCCGGCAAGCCCCAGCAGCGCGCCCACCATACACAGCACCAGACTGGCCGGGAGGCTGAGGGAGGCCAACAAAAAATCTGCCTGATACATGGATGCCAGCGTTCCGAGTGGCCCGCGTACCAACCATAGCCCTCCCTCCACCAGCAGCCAGGCCATTACCGCCCCAAGCAGACCGTAGCAAAAACCGGTGTAGAGGAAGGGGCGACGTATGAAGGCATCGGTGGCCCCCACCAGCTGAATAATCTCGATTTCGGCCCGACGGTTCTCAATGCCAAGACGAATGGTATTGCCGACGATGAGCAGCACCCCAAGCGCCAGCAGTGCCGCAAGTACCACCACGCCGCGCTTAAGGGTGCGAATGATGGCGTGCAAACGCTGCAACCATTCCAGGTCGAACTGCGCAAGCTCTACTTCAGGCAGCCCCCCCAGCTCGGCTACCAGCCCCCGAATCGCCTCGGATTCCGAATAGCGAAGCGTCGGCTCTACCAGCACCAATGCCGGCAACGGATTTTCCTGCTCGAAGGTGCCGAGAGCCTCCGCGAAGCCTGAAAGCTGGCGATACTCCTCCAGCGCCTCGGCACGGGTAACCAGCTGAACGTGGCGCAACTCCGGACGCTGGCGCAAAGTTGTGGCGAAGCGGCCTGCCGCCCGATCATCGATCCGCTCATTGAGGAACAGCGAAATCTCGGCCTTGGCATCCCAGTTTTGTCCTACCGCCTGCACATTATCGAGAAGCACATAAAGACCGGCGGGCAGAGCCAGGGCTATACCGATCACGCCGGCGGTCATGGCAGTGCCCAGGGGACTGCGAGTCAATTCTCCCAAGGCCGAGAACAGGGTCTGCAGGTGACGCAAAAACCAGGCCCGCAACTGAAAGCGTGAGCCCCGCATAAACTGCGCGTTGGTGGCCTTAGCCATCGACCAGATAGCCCTTGTTGAGTACCAGCGTACGGGTACCCATGCGCCGGATCAGCTCGATATCGTGAGTGGCGATAAGCACCGTGACGCCGAAATCGCTGAAGCTGTTAAACAGCCCCATGACCTCCCGCGAGAGCTCCGGATCCAGATTGCCGGTGGGCTCATCGGCGAGCAGGATCGGTGGCTTGTTAACCACGGCACGGGCGATGCCAACACGTTGCTGTTCGCCACCCGACAAGGTGAGGGGGTGAAGGCGCTCCTTGCCCAGCAGCCCGACCTTGTCGAGGGCCGCCCGCACCCGCCGGGCGATCTCCTGATGGCGCGCACCGGCAATCACCAGCGGCAGCGCCACATTATCGAAGACAGTACGCTCCGGAAGTAACCGGTGATCCTGAAAAACCAGGCCGATATTGCGCCTGAAATATGGAATCTTGCGTCGAACCAAGCGATTCAGATTCTGGCCCCCGATGAAGACCTGGCCCCGGCTGGCACGCTCCACCAGCGCAACCAGGCGCAACAAGGTGGTTTTGCCGGCACCCGAATGTCCCGTGAGAAAAGCCATCTCACCGGCGGCCAACCGAAAGCTGACGTTGCGCAGGGCCTCGTGACCACTCTGGTAGCGCTTACTGACCTGATCGAAGTGAATCACTGGAGCCGTTTTCTATCCCGTTCAGTGCGCAAGCAAGGCATCAACGAATTCCTCGGCATCAAAAGGCCGCAGGTCCTGCGGCTGCTCACCGACGCCAATAAAACGAATCGGCAGACCCAGCTTGTAGGCAATGGATAACACGATACCGCCCTTGGCGGTGCCATCGAGCTTGGTCAGGGTAATGCCGCTCACCCCCACAGCGGCGTGGAACTCGCGCGCCTGCATCAGGGCATTCTGGCCAGTCCCGGCATCCAGCACCAGCATGGTCTCGTGCGGCGCATCGGGGTCAAGCTTGGCCATGACCCGGCGGATTTTCTTCAACTCCTCCATCAGATTGGACTGGGTATGGAGGCGGCCGGCGGTGTCCGCCAACAGTACATCGTAGTTGCGAGCCATGGCCGATTGCAGGGCATCGTAAACCACCGAGGCAGAATCGGCACCGGTTCCCTGGGCAACTACCGGAACCTGATGGCGCTCACCCCATACTTGTAGTTGTTCCACGGCGGCAGCACGGAAGGTATCGCCAGCGGCCAGCATCGGGCGCAGCCTGTCATCCTGAAAGCGCCGCGCGAGCTTGGCAATGGTGGTGGTTTTGCCGGCGCCGTTTACCCCGACCATGAGGATTACAAAAGGCTTTTCGCGAGACGGAATGAGCAGTGGTTGGCTCACCGGTTCCAGGATTTTCAGCATGCCGGCGCGCAGCGCCGCGAACACATCTTCGGCCTCGCGCAAACGACCGCCCCCGGCCTGCTTCAGTCCAGTGATCAAACGCTCGGTGGCCTCCACCCCCACATCCGCCGAAAGCAGCAGGGTCTCCACCTCCTCCAGGGTCAGCGCATCAAGTCCCCGCTGACCGGGAAAAAGCTCACTGATGCCACGCACCAGGGCGCCACCGGTGCGCTGCAAGGCCTGTCGCATGCGCCCGAACAGCGGCCGTTTTTCAGTCGTTTCCGCACTCACCGCGTCTGCTTCCCCAAGGTGTGACACAAATCGGCTATGCTACCATCTTTGCCCCATTTCACGCCCCATGACCATGACCCGACTAGCCGCCTTTGGCATTCTCATTTCCCTCGCGCTCGCCACGGCTGCGGCGCCCAATGCACCCCAGGCCTTCAAGCTCGACAACGGACTCACCTTGATCGTCCAGGAAGACCATCGCGCCCCCGTGGTGGTCTCGCAGCTGTGGTACAAGACCGGCGCCAGCTATGAGCACGCGGGCATCACCGGCATCTCCCACCTGCTGGAACATATGATGTTCAAGGGCACCGCGAACCATGGCCCGGGAGAATTTTCGCGCCTTATCGCTCGTGAAGGCGGACGCGAAAATGCCTTTACCGGCCGCGACTACACCGCCTACTTTCAACGCCTGGAAAAGAGCCGCCTCGGGGTGGCCCTGGAGCTGGAGGCAGACCGCATGCAACACCTGCGTCTCGATGGAGCCGAGCTGGAGAAGGAACGCCAGGTGGTGCTGGAGGAGCGGCGCCTGCGTACCGAGGACAATCCACGTGCCCTCACCAGTGAAGGCTTCTACGCCACCGCCTTCCAGACCGGCCCCTATCGCCACCCAATCATTGGCTGGCAACAGGATATCGAGGCCATCAGCATTGATGATCTGCGTGCCTGGTATCAGCGCTGGTATGCACCGGACAATGCCGTGCTGGTCATCGCCGGTGATGTCGATACCGCGGCCATCCGCGAACTCGTTGACCATCACTTCGGGGCCATTCCCGCAACCACCACCCCACCCGCGGCCATTCGCAAAGAGGTGCCACAGCGTGGTGCCAAACGCCTGCTGGTGGCGGCACCTGCCCGCCTGCCCTATCTGTTGCTGGGCTACAAAAGCCCCTCACTGAATACCGCCGCAGAACCCTGGGAGGCCTATGCGCTCACCGTGCTCGCAGGGGTCCTCGACGGCGATGACAGCAGTCGTCTTGCACGTGAGCTGGTTCGCGGCAGCGAGATCGCCGCTGGCGCCGGCGCCTCTTACTCGCTCTACCAGCGCCTCGACAGCCTGCTGGTGCTGAGCGCTACCCCGGCATCCAATATCGGGGTCCCGATGCTGGAACAGGCCCTGCGGGATCAGGTGGCCAGGCTGCGCGATACACCGGTGAGCGAACGCGAACTGGCGCGAATAAAAACCCAGGTGATTGCCGGCAATGTTTACGAGCGCGATTCCATCTTCTATCAGGCGATGCAGCTGGGGATGCTGGAAACCGTGGGGCTGGGCTGGCAACGTCGTGACGAGTTCGTCGCCGGCATCAGCGCCGTAACCGCGGCCCAGGTGCAAACCGTGGCACAAAAGTATCTGCGCCCGGAACACGCCACCGTGGCGATACTGGAGCCACAATCCATGCAAGGCAGCACCCATGGCAAATAAACACCGCAGCAGGGGCTGGGTCATCCTCACGAGTTGCCTGTGGCTGCTGTCTACGACGGCACTCGCCCTGCCCACCATAGAACACTGGCAAACGGCTCACGGTGCCCGCGTGCTGTTCGTCGCCGCGCGCGAATTACCCATGGTGGACTTTAGCGTGGTCTTCGACGCGGGCAGTGCCCGCGATGGCGCCCAGCCGGGCGTGGCACGCTTTACCAATGCCCTGTTGATGGAAGGTGCAGGTGGCCTTGACAGCGATCGTATCGCCGAGCGGCTGTCGGAGCTGGGAGCACGTGTTTCAACCTGGTCACAACGCGATATGGCGGGGCTCGATGCCCGTTCCCTGAACGATAGCGAAGGTCTGGAAGCCGTAACCTCACTGGTCTCCCTCATTCTGCAGCGCCCCGATTTCCCGCCACAGGCAGTGGCCCGGGTACGTAAACAGATGCTCACCGCGCTCGAGAATGACGAGCAATCCCCGGGCAGTCGTGGGAGCAAGGCCTTCTACCGCCAACTCTACGACAAACATCCCTATGGCTCTCCGCCTGGCGGCACTCCCGAAACACTCAAGGGCTTGCAGCGCGGCGATCTCGAGGTCTTCCACGCCCGCCATTACAGCGCGGGCAACGCCGTGATCAGTATTGTCGGTGACCTCTCGCGCAGTGACGCCGAGGTATTGGCCGAGAAACTGGCAAGTGCCCTGCCCGCTGGCAAGGCCGTGCCAAAACTGGCCCGGGTAGCGGAAGAAAGTATCGCCCGGCACCTGCATATTCCGCATCCTTCAAGCCAGGCCCATGTATTACTCGGCCAACGTGGCATGCGCCGGGGTGACCCGGACTATTTTCCACTCTACGTGGGCAACCACATTCTCGGTGGTAATGGCCTGAATTCGCTCATATCCGGGGAGGTACGGGAAAAACGTGGCCTCGCCTACAGCGCCTACAGTTATTTCCTGCCCATGCGGGCGGCCGGGCCTTTCCTGCTCGGCCTGCAGACCCGCCAGGGTCAGGAAAAAGAGGCCATTGAGGTGCTTAGGAAAACGCTGCAGAACTTTGTCCGCAACGGGCCCGATGAGACCGCACTGGAAGAGGCCAAGCAGAATCTCATCGGGGGTTTTGCCCTGCGTGTGGACAGCAATAAGAAAATCCTCGGTTACCTGCGGATGATCGGTTTCTATGATCTGCCGCTGGATTACCTCACACGCTTTAGCCAAAACATCCGCGAGCTGAGTGTGGAAAAGATACGTGACGCCTTCCAGCGACGGATCCATCCAGAGCACCTGCTGCAAGTAGTGGTAGGGCCTGCAGGCGACGAACAGCGGAAGCAGCCCTGAGCGATGCCCGGCGTGGTTCGGATCATCGGCGGCAAGTGGCGCCGCCGTCGACTCGGTTTTCCGGCCCTGCCGGGATTGCGCCCCACCCCTGACCGGGTGCGGGAAACCCTGTTCAACTGGCTGCAACCGGTACTTCCCGGTGCCCGCTGCCTGGATCTCTTTGCAGGGAGTGGCGCACTTGGCCTGGAGGCGGCTTCCCGGGGCGCGGCCCATGTCACCCTGGTGGACCAACAGCCGGAGATTATCGACTATCTCGAAGCCGAGGCGCAGAAACTGAATGCAACGCAGGTGGATATAGTGGGTGCTGATGCCCTGATCTGGCTTAAACAGCCCCCGCAGGCCTTCGACATCGTCTTTGCGGACCCCCCTTACGATGCCCACATCCTGGGTACCGCCTGTGCGCTGCTGGCCAAGGATGGCTGGCTAAGGCCTGATGCCCTGATCTACATGGAAATACCATGTCGGGAAAAACTGCCACCCCTGCCACCGAGCTGGCAGCTGCAGCGGGAAAAACAGGCGGGTAATCTGCGCTATTATCTTGCTCAACAGATCCACCCCCCTGCCGAGGAAACGGCCCATGGTTAAAACCGTCTCAAGCCGAATCGCAATCTATCCCGGCACCTTTGACCCCATCACCAACGGCCATGTGGATCTGGTACAACGAGCCACCCGGCTGTTTGATCGGGTCATCGTAGCGGTGGCCGACAGCGCCACCAAGGCCCCCTTCTTTCCCCTGGAGGAACGGGTCGCACTGGCGCGTGAAGTATTTGGGAATCAGGCCGGAATTGAGGTCTCACCCTTCGACGGCCTGCTGGTGGGCTTTGCCCGGGAACGGGGGGCGGGCGTCATCCTGCGCGGGCTGCGAGTGGTCTCGGATTTCGAGTTTGAGTTTCAACTGGGCAGCATGAACCGCAAGCTTGCCCCCGAGGTGGAAACCCTGTTTCTCACCCCGGATGAGGGTTATGCCTATATTTCATCCAGTCTGGTGCGCGAGATTGCGCTCCACGGCGGTGATGTCAGCCCGTTTGTCGACCCGCGGGTCCTCAAGGCTCTGGCCACGCGTCTCGGCCAGCGCAGATAAAAAAGGTTAGGCCGTGGCCCTGATCATTACCGACGAGTGCATCAATTGTGATGTATGCGAACCGGAATGCCCCAACGATGCCATCTCCGAAGGTGAGGAGATCTACGAGATCGACCCCCGGCTGTGTACCGAGTGCGTCGGCCACTTCGAAACCTCACAGTGTGTCGAGGTCTGTCCGGTAGATTGCATCCCGCTGGACCCCCGGCACGTGGAATCCCGGGCAGGGCTAAAGCAGAAATATCTGCGAATTACCGGCCAACGAGACTAGCAGCCCCTCACTTGCAGAAAGCTAGTGCTGGCAGCCCGGGCAGTAGAAAGTGCCGCGCTGGGCGATCACGCGACGGCGCAGGGTCGTGCCGCAGCGCGTACAGTCCTCACCCTCACGCCCGTAGACTTGCAGGCATTGGCGAAAATAACCGGGGCGTCCCTGACTGTCACTAAAGTCCCGCAGGGTCGTACCCCCCGCCTCGATAGCCTCGGCCAATACCGTACGGATGGCCTCGGCAAGATGCCGGTAACGCTCCCGCGCAATTCGGCGCGCCGCCCGAAGTGGGTGTATGCCCGCGGCAAACAGGGCTTCGCAGGCATAGATATTGCCAACCCCCACCACTACCCGGCCATCCATAATCAGGGATTTAACCGGCCGCTGCTGGTGGCTGCCGATGGCATACAGATGGCCTCCGTCAAAGGACTCACCCAGCGGCTCGGGACCCAGCGCACACAATAAACGGTGTGCTTCCGGCGCCTCCCGGGTCCACAGCACGGCACCAAAACGACGCGGATCGCGCAGCCGCAGGGACCGCTTTCCTGCCAGAATAAATTCCACGTGATCATGCTTTTCCAGCGGCGTGTCCATCGCCACTACCCGCAGGCTCCCCGACATACCCAGGTGAATCACTACGGTTCCACGGCGGGTGTCCAGCAACAGATACTTGGCCCGCCGACGAACCTGGCGGATGCGGGCGCCCGGCAGCTCCTGCACCAGCTCCGCCGCCACCGGCCAACGCAGGCGGCCATTGTGCACATGTACCGCCAGCACCTTCCTGCCGGTCAGCAGGGGCGCAAGGCCACGGCGAGTGGTTTCAACTTCGGGTAATTCCGGCATCCAGAAAAATCTCGTCAACTCATTTTTTCGGTCGATACACCTCTATCTCCGGCAAGGCCAGTGACAGGGCAAACCAGAAGGCCCGGCGGGTGGACAGACCATCCAGGTGTCTGCCGGTCAACGGACCCGTAACGGCCACACCGGCATGATTCCAGCGACTGCCGGTCTCGCGATCGTGAATCAGGCCATCCGCCAGCCGGAACTGCAGCACCTGCCCGGCGACCTGTGCCGAGTAGGCATAACCGACAAGGCCATCAGAAAACAACACGATGTGAGCATCCCCCACCCGATCATTCACCACCGCCTTGCCAATGCGGGCCAGCGGATAGGCCTTATCCAGTTCACCGGCACGGACACTAATCACCATCTCGGCGGGACGCAGGGCAGAGCTGATTTTCGCCACCGAGACGGGAAAGCGAAAGTCCAGCGCCGCCACCCGTTGGGCATAATAACGGAAGGGATCACGCCGATAATCGTAGCCACTTAACCCGGGCTGGCGCTGTGCCAGCACCCGGCTATCGGGATACAAGGCCCGCCAGGCCCCCCACGACATGGTACTCGATGGCAAGGCCTGCAACCGCGTGCCGGTCAGCGGACCCACGATGGCCTCCCCGGCGACCTGAAACCAGTAGGAGCCGGTCTGGTGATCAAACATCACCAGATCACTCTCATACAACGCACTGGTATTTCCGAACAGCAACTCCTGCCCGTCCACGATACGCCGGTAGACCACCGCGCTGGCACACAAGGGACAATAGGAGATGAGCAGCGGCTCCCCGGCAATGCGATCGTTAACCAGTTCATGGTAATTCAGCATCTTGAGTGGAAAGGCATAAGCCGCGCGTCCGGCACCGACGTAGCCAAGCACAAGATCCTCCCGGGCAAGCCAGCTTGCCGCTTTTGCGCTCTCGTAACGGGGACGATAGATGGGTTTGATGGCATCGCGCAGGGCGACTATCTGCTGTGGCGTGGCGTCGGGCAGGGCGGTGGCACCACCGTCAAAGGTATCAAACAGAATATGCCCCAACGGTACGCTGTGCCGGCGGGTATCAAGGTCCGGAACCCCGTCACCAACAACGCCGGTCGCTACTCCCGGGCCAAGCCAGAGCGCCAGTAGCCACCCGCTTAAATATCTCATAGCGCACCCTCATACCCGCAAATGACTCTGACCTGTCCCACAGTAGGCCTTTGTTCCCACAGGGAAGTTCCTGAAGTGACCCTACGAAAAACGCTGTTATACTCAACCGCAGTGCCGTCATTGGATAACGGCAGCTTATACAGGGAGCTGAGGAAAACTCGGGGAGCATATTTAAAGCAAATACTAACGATAAAGGGGGGAGACATGTTTCACCGACCTAAGATAACGATAGCCCTGGACGCCTTTGGCGGTATAGCTATTTTCGCTGCCGTGGTCTTTTTGGGTATCTCGTTCTATCTCGAAAATGAAATCGGCCGGGCCTTTGCCCTCGGTGCCTTTTTCTCCGGCATTATCGGGTCCATCCTGCTGCTGGGCTTTGCCAAGGTGATCCAGCTCCTCGACACCATCCGCCAACAAACGGAACAAACCCTGGAAAAGGCTAACAACCCTGAAAACAAGGATGAATGAGCTTCGCTCACTTGCCACCATTCATCACACCGGCTTGGACGCCCTCCCCCTAATTGCTAGAATCGGCGCCACTCCCGATCCACGGGAAGAATAACGGACCTTTCCATGCGCTCTCTGTTGCTAATAGCCAGCCTGTTTTTCACCTTCGCCGCCAGTGCCGCCGAGGATCCCCTGACCACTGTTCGTGCCCTTGTGGACCAGGGCCAGTACAGTGAGGCCACCACCCGGCTGGATGCATACCTCAAGGAACACGCTGGAGATCCACAAGGCCGCTTTCTGCGGGGTGTCATCCTCGCCGAACAGGGCGAATCCACCCAGGCCATCGAACTCTTCACCGCCCTGACCCGGGAGTATCCGGAATTACCGGAGCCGCATAACAATCTCGCCGTACTGTTTGCCGCCCAGGGGGATTACGTACGTGCCCGGGATGCCCTGCTGGTGGCCATCAACACCCACCCAAGCTATGCCACGGCCCATGAGAATCTCGGCGATATCTACGCACGCATGGCCGGCCTTGCCTATGACAAGGCGCTGCATCTGGATCGAAAGAACATAACCGCCAAGGCCAAGCTGGGACTGGTGCGCAACCTCTTCTCCAACCCCATGCCGAACACGGCTACCCCGGTTGCCGCCACCGCTACCGACACGCCCGTTGCTGCCCCGGCAACGGCAATGAATTCCGACAAACTGACGGCAACAGTCCAGGCCTGGGCAACTGCCTGGTCACAACGCGATGTAGATGCCTACCTTGGCTTTTACAGCCCCCGTTTCAAACCCGCCAGTGGCCAGTCCCGCAGCGCCTGGAAAAGACAACGGTCACGGCGATTGCAGGCCCCGGCCTTCATCGAGGTCAAGCTCCATCAACTGCAGGCCACATCCAATAGCGCCCGTGAAGCAACGGTCCGTTTTATTCAGGAATACCGCTCCGACAGCTATCGCGACCGCATCTCGAAGACCCTGAACCTGGTCCATGAAGGCGATCGCTGGCTCATTTCACGCGAGTTCACCAGCTCGCAGTGAGTACCGAAACCCGCTCCGCACGCGGCCCCATACCATTGCCAGCCCTGCTGGCATGCCTGCTACCGTTCACCGTCTCGGCGGAAGCTCCGACCGCTACGGTTGGCGGCCATGCAGATGAAGACCTGCTCATCTCCACCTTCAACGAAGTTGGAGACAATCGTATCGATCACGCCCTGGGTCATATCGAAACCCTGGTGCAGCGCAACCCGAAGTTCCGTCTGGCACAGCTGGTGTACGCCGATCTGCTGCTGGCCAAGGCAGGACCAATCCACGATCTCGGAAATATTACCCGGGAATCCAATGAACAGCTGTCCAACCTCCGTGCCGAGGCCCGGGTACGTCTGAAACACGCCCGCTTCCAGCCACCTCCCGGAACCCTGCCGGATGCCCTCTGGCAACTGGCGGAAGATCTGCCGCGGGCGCTGATAATGGATGTGGAAAATGCCCGCCTGTTTCTGTTCGAGCGCCGTGATGGAAAACTCCGGTTAACAGAGGATTTCTATGCCACCATCGGCAAAAATGGTATGCACAAGCTCCGTGAAGGGGATCGTAAAACCCCCATAGGAGTCTATTTCGTCAATGGCCGGATCGATGGTGAACAGCTCCCGGATCGCTACGGGGCTGGGGCTTTTCCGGTGAACTATCCGAACGAGTGGGACCGCTTACAGGCCCGTACCGGCTCGGGAATCTGGCTCCACGGCGTCCCCTCCGACACCTTCAGCCGCGCCCCACGCGCCAGTGACGGCTGCGTTGCCATCGCCAACGAAGATCTCAAATCCCTCTGGAACCGGCTGGATGTGGGCCATACCCCGGTGCTTATCAGTCCAACCATCAGGTGGAAAAAACCGGCGGCTATCGCGGCAGAAAAAGCGGGCTTTGTGGCCAGCCTGGAACGCTGGCGACAGGATTGGCAAAGTCGGGATCTGGGCGCCTATACCCGCCACTACTCACGCAGCTTTCGCAGTGGAAAGCACGATTATCAGAGCTGGGTGGGCCACAAAACACGCGTTAATCGTAGCAAGCGCTTTATCGAGGTCGCTCTCTCCGGGCTCAGCATCTTTGCCTACCCCGGTGAGTCCAATTTGCTGGTGGTGAATTTTGAGCAGGATTACCACAGTAATAACTACCGCGGTCAGATGCGCAAGCGTCAGTACTGGCGCCTGGAAGACGACGGAGTTTGGCGCATCATCTACGAAGGCAAGGTCTAAGCCCCTCAGCGCTCCAGCGATGCGTGCCGAAGCTCTCGCTCCGGGAAACGCTTGAACAACCAGGAAATGGCATCACGCCAGATACGCCGTACCTCACGCGCCTTCGGCATGATGCCGGCATGGGGCAATTCCACCGTGACCACCGGCAGCCGTCCCTGGACCCCGGCATAGTTCCCCAGGGAACCTGGATAGATCCCCAACAACCGCAAATACAAGCTTCCCAGTCTCTTGGGCGCAAGCGGTGGGCCATCAAAATCGACAATCCCGTAGGGGGCATGAATCGCCAGTACTACATCCGGTGCAAAGACGCGGATTTCGTTCGCCAGCCAACGGCTCTCTGGCTCGCTCAGGGGGCTGGCGCCCGGATAGCGACGGGGATTGCGCCCGGTACGCTCCCAATAACGTGCACTTTCCCTATGCCAGTTCGGGGTCGGGAAATTACGATTAAGATCCACCCCTCTGGCGTTGACCCGCTGTGACTTTCGCCGCAGCAAACCGTCAGGATTCATCAACGGGGCCACTCGCCAGTGGAAACGACCGCTGTGATGACGTTCAAGGATTCGCAACCACTTGAAGACAATGCTCACGGAGGCGTATTCGTCACCGTGTATCCCGCCCACCAGCAATACGCGCGCCAGTGGCGGGCGTCCCGCTATCGGCGCGAATTCACGCACAAGAATGGGGGTTCCCTGTACCGAATGGGCGCCACCAGGCTGCAGCCCACGTGCCAGACACTCTCGCAAACCCACGCTTGCCAGCTTGCGCGCAATACGACTACAGGTCTCGTGCACCGGGTCACTAGCCGGCGCGGCGGCCACCGGTCCGCACAGCACCACCAGGGCAAGTAGCAGCCCCCCCCGAAAATTAACCGCCGCCATCATAGCGAGTAGTGGAGTAGCAGGCCGACGAACACGGCCGCACCAAAGTAGTTGTTGTTAAGAAAGGCCCGAAAGCAGGCCGCTGGAGCGCGCTCTCGAACCAGGGTTTGCTGATAAACAAATAGCCCGGCTCCAACCCCGAGACCCAGAAAATACCACCCGCCAAGCGCTGCGCGTTGGCCCACAAGCAACAGGGAAAGCAACACCGTTAGCTGCAGCAAGCCAATAATTACCCGGTCGGCATCACCGAAAAGAATCGCGGTGGATTTAACCCCGATGCGGATATCGTCCTCGCGATCTACCATCGCATACAGGGTGTCGTAGGCCACCGCCCAAACCACCACCGTGATCCACAGCAGCCAGGCCACTACCGGCACGGCACCGG
This sequence comes from Gammaproteobacteria bacterium, assembly GCA_021773635.1. Taxonomy (GTDB): domain Bacteria; phylum Pseudomonadota; class Gammaproteobacteria; order HK1; family HK1; genus JAJFJV01. Next base: position 25,772 of record JAJFJV010000006.1, read on the forward strand.
TCTGGGCGGCAAAGGCCATGGGCACCGCCCAACCAAAGGCCATGCCCAAATGCGCCTGCGGCAGATACGTGTAGCGCTTGGCAAAGGGATAGCTGGCGGCCAGGGCCACCGCCACCAGCGAAAGCAGTACCGTCAGGCCGTTCATGAACAGCACCAGGGCAAAGGCCAAAAGGCAGAGCACGGCAAACAGAATCAGCGCCTCCCGCCCCGACACCTTCCCGGAGGCCAGCGGCCGGCTACGGGTACGATCCACGTGGGGATCTATATCCCGATCGGCCCAATCATTGATCACACAGCCAGCGGAGCGCATAAGAATGACGCCAAGCACGAATACCGTACAGACCCGGGCATCGGGAATCCCCTCGGCGGCGATCCACAGCGCCCACAGGGTGGGCCACAGCAGCAGCAGGATTCCGATGGGCCGGTCCAGACGCATCAGCAAGGCATATTGCTGACAGCGCTGCTGCAACATCGCCCCGTCCATCACCCCCCCTGCCTGTCGGCGATCACATCCAGTTCCGGCAGGAAGACCTCATGTACCAGCAGCGGCTGCTGGCGACGATGGAATACCGAACGCCGCCCCCATAACAGCCCGGGCACGCCGTTGCGCAGGTGCTGAGTAGCCTGCCCGAAAAGGCGGTGGGTATTACGTAAACGAGCATACTGGATCTCACTTCGATGATAGGAAGGGTCGCTAAACAGCAAACTCCCCAGAGAACGGGTCCCGAGATGCCCCAGTCGTCTCCCGCTACCCCGCAAACTGCATTCCGGAATCACACTACGGGCAAATATCACCGCACGTTTACCACAGCACAGCAGTACCCGCCGCACCAAGGCACGTTCCCCGTCTCCCATGGCCAGGGCTCTGGCCTCATCCACCAGCGGATACTCCCAACGCTGTCCCAGCAGGCGCACGCGCACCCCCTCACTGCACAGCTGTGCCAGGCTTTGGGTCAGGGAATGTTCCTCAAATAGCCAGGCACGCAGCGGCACCGGCACCGCCGGGCGGGCCCAGCCCTTGTGTGGCAACCATCTCGGGTTTACTTTCATGGTGCTTCAGGATAGCTAGACATCGGCGTAGTGTACCCCGCCACCTACCCAACGACGGACCAAAGGCTGCACCTGCCCGGGCCAGTCCCGCAGCATTTCCTCTGCCACCTTTTCCACTTGCGAAAACATTCCCTGATCCCGCATGAGATCGGCGATGCGGAATTGCATAACACCGGTCTGGCGGGTGCCCAACACCTCGCCTGGACCACGTATTTCGAGGTCCCGCTGAGCAATTTCAAAGCCGTCGCTAGTGGCACGCAGCACCTGCAGGCGGGAGCGTGCGTTGGCAGACAACGGACTGCGATAAAGTAGTACACAAACGCTCTGGCACTCGCCACGCCCCACCCGTCCACGCAACTGGTGCAGCTGGGCGAGGCCAAGACGCTCGGCGTTATCAACGATCATCAGGCTGGCATTAGGTACATCCACGCCCACCTCAATGACGGTAGTGGCCACCAGCAGGTCGATTTCACCGGCCTTGAAGGCCGCCATGGTGCAGTCCCGCTCGGGTTTTTTCATGCGCCCATGAATCAGGCCAATACGCACGGCTGGCAGGACCTCAATTAGTGTCTCCGCAGTGTCGGCAGCGGCACGGCACTGCAGCGCCTCCGACTCCTCGATGAGCGGGCACACCCAGTAGGCCTGCTGTCCCGCGGCACAGGCGCGAGCAATACGCTCGATAACTTCATCGCGGCGGCGATCAGAAACTATCGCCGTCTCAATGGGGTGACGTCCCGGTGGCAGTTCATCGATCACCGAGGTGTCGAGATCTGCATAGGCGGCCATCGCCAACGTGCGCGGAATGGGGGTTGCGGTCATGACCATCTGGTGTGGCCGGAGGCCTTCACTCACACCCTTGTTGCGCAAGGCAAGCCGCTGGTGGACACCAAAGCGATGCTGCTCGTCCACCACCACCAGACCCAGGCGGGCAAATTTCACCTCATCCTGGAATACGGCGTGTGTGCCCACCAGCAGTTGCGCCTTGCCACCGGAGATGGACTCCAGCGTGTCTCTCCGGGTCTTGGCTGCGAGTTTTCCGGTTAACCACGCGCACTCAATGGCCAGCGGTTCGAACCATGCCCGGAAACGGCTGAGGTGCTGCTCTGCCAGTAATTCTGTTGGCGCCATGATCGCCACTTGGAAACCAGCCTCGATGGCCTGCAGGGCGGCTAGCGCGGCGACTACCGTCTTGCCCGATCCCACGTCCCCCTGCACCAGGCGGTGCATGGGATGCTCACGGCCAAGATCCTCTGCCAGTTCGGCCACTACCCGCTGCTGAGCCTGAGTCAGGGAGAATTCGAGCTGTTCCAGAAACGGCCGGGTCAAGCGTCCCGTTGCGGTCAGGGCAGGTGCGAGGCTGTCGGTAAAACGCCGGCGCAGCAACCGCAGGCTGAGATGGTGGGCCAGCAGCTCCTCGAATACCAGGCGTCGACGGGGCGGATAGTCCACGTGCTCAAGGGCATTCAAGGGCAAACCTGGGGGTGGGCGATGGAGACTGCGCAGGGCAACAACCAGCGGTGGGAAATCAAGCTTTGTACGCAGCGGGGCGGGCAGATAATCGCTGGGTCCGTCTCCGCCTTCGATTAGCTCAAGAGCCGCCAGGCTCAGTTTACGCAGCCGTACCTGCCCCAGACCCTCGGTAGTGGGATAGATGGGTGTCAGGCTCTGTTCCAGCGGCGGCGCTTCATCCGCATCCAGCAGCTGATACTCCGGATGAACCATTTCCAGACCGGCGGGGCCAGCGCGCACTTCACCAAAACAGAGAATTCTGCGCCCCGCCTCAAATGAACGCTGCTGGGCGCCACCGAAATGGAAAAAGCGCAGGGTGAGCTTGCCGGTACCATCACTTAGCAGGCAGAGCAGGGAGCGACGACGTCCGTAACGAATCTGCGCGAGACCGATTTCGCCAACAACAACACTCTGGATGCCGGGCTGCAGACTGCCAATGGCACTCAGCCGGGTTCGGTCCTGATAACGCTGCGGCAGATGAAAAAGCAGATCCTGAATGGTAACAATTCCAAGCCGCTCAAGACGCTCGGCAAGGCGCGAGCCCACACCCTTTAACTCAGTGACCAGACGACTATCCGGTTCACCAGTGGCTCTACTATGAACCGGGCCAGGGCAATGCGAGCTAGTCGCCAAGCACCATCACCGCATCCATTTCCACACCCACGCCCTTGGGCAGGGCGGCCACACCAACGGCGGCGCGAGCCGGGTAGGGGGGCTGAAAATATTCGGCCATCACCTCGTTGACCACGGGAAAATCTTCGAGCTTCGTGAGGTAAACGTTGAGTTTGACGATATCGGCCAACTGCCCGCCCGCAGCCTCGGCCACGGCCGCAAGATTTTGAAATACCTGGTGAATATGTTCCCGGATACCCCCGGGAGCCACTTCCATAGTCTCTGCCTGCAGCGGAATCTGGCCCGACAGATAAACCGTATCGCCGACCCGAACTGCTTGGGAATAGGTGCCAATAGCCTGAGGTGCATGCTTGCTTTCAATAATTTTTTTCATTTGCTATCCGTTGTGTTTGGATTAGGCGTCGACGCGCGAAATGCGCATCACCCGGGGCATTCGGTGCACCGCCCGCATCGTACTCGCCAGATGCACCCGATCCCTGACTTCAATGCTAAAGAGCAGAGAGGAATGCTGACCTTCCCGCTCCCGGATATCCACGTTGTCGATATTGGCATCGGTGCCTGAAATGGCCGAGGCAACAGAGGCCAGTACGCCGCGACGGTTTTCCACATCGACCCGTACATCGACCCGGAATACGCTGTCTACATCGGAGGCCCACTCTACTTCGATCCAGCGTTCCCGCCGGCTCATGAGTTCACCCAGATTGTTGCAACCCTGACGGTGAATCACGATGCCACGCCCGGCACTGGCGAAGCCAAGTATGTCGTCTCCCGGAATGGGACGACAACATTTGGCAAAACTGACCACCATGCCTTCCGTGCCCTTGATAACCAGCGGTCGTTCATCGTCCGCATCAGTGTCCACCGGTGCATAGCCGGAAAGATCGGTCAACCGGCGCGCCACCAGAGGAGCCATGCGCTCGCCCATGCCGATATCCTCGAACAAGGCCTCCAGGCTGGAAGATCCGGTTTCCTTGAGCAGCTGTTCCAGATGCGCCTGTGGCACCTCGTCCAGGGCACGTGAGTGCGTGGCCAGGGCCTGATCAAGCAGCCGCTTTCCCAAGCCCCCGGCTTCCCCCGCCTGCAGTTTTTTCAAAGCCGCGCGGATATGGGTTCTGGCCTTGGCGGTAACCACATAGTTCAGCCAGTTGGGGTGAGGCACACCCCAGGCGGCAGTCACGATCTCCACCGCCTGCCCGGTTTCCAGTACTGCGCGCAGGGGGGCGTAACGACGATCCACCTTGGCCGCAACACAAGTGTTGCCTATGTCGCTATGCACCGCATAGGCAAAATCCACTACCGTTGCGCCGCGGGGCAGCTCCATAATCTTGCCAGCCGGGGTAAAGACATAAACCTCATCGGGGAACAGATCCACCTTGACGTTCTCGATGAACTCTATGGAGTTACCGGCGCCCTTCTGCATTTCCAGTAGCTCACGCAGCCAGTCACGGGCGCGCTTCTGTGCCGCGGAACTGGCAGTGTGCTCATCCTTGTAGAGCCAGTGTGCTGCGATCCCGGCCTCCGCGACATCGTGCATGTCACGGGTACGGATCTGCACCTCCAGCGGCCCTCCATAAGGACCAAAAAGCGCGGTGTGCAGAGACTGGTATCCATTGGCCTTGGGGTTGGCGATGTAATCCTTGAACTTGCCCGGGATCGGTTTGTAGAGATTGTGAACCACACCGAGTACCCGATAACACTCATCCGGGGTCTCAACGATGATGCGGAAGGCGTGGACATCCATCACCTCGGCAAAGGGCAAGCGCTTGTCGCGCATCTTTCTGTAAAGGCTGAAGAGATGCTTCTCGCGACCTGTGGTCTCAGCCACCAGTTCTTCCTGGCGTAAACGGCGCTTCAGACTGGTCTCGATCTTCTTGACCACCTGCTTGCGGTGACCCCGGCCCTTCTTCAGTGCCGCGCTAAGGGCGCGGGCGCGCTGCGGATAGAGGGTTGAAAAACCGAGGTCCTCCAGTTCCTGGCGTGTGCCATTGAGTCCCAGGCGATTGGCGATGGGGGCGTAGATCTCAAGGGTTTCATGCGCGATCTTGCGACGTTTATCGGGCCGGAGAGCCCCGAGGGTACGCATGTTATGCGTGCGATCGGCCAGTTTGACCAGGATAACGCGGATATCACGTGCCATGGCAAGAAACATCTTACGGATGCTTTCCGCCTGTGCCTCGGCACGACTATCAAAGCGGATATGGGCCAGCTTGCTGACCCCGTCTACCAGCTCCGTCACTTCCTCGCCAAATTCCGCAGCCAGTTCTTCTTTATCTACAGCGGTGTCTTCGAGTACATCGTGAAGCAATGCTGCCTCAATGCTCTCCAGGTCAAGACGCATCTCTACAAGGATACGTGCAACCGCCAGGGGGTGGGATATGTAGGGGGCGCCAGAGACTCGATACTGTCCGGCGTGTGCCTTGGCGCCATAGTGATAGGCGCGCCGGATCTCCCGGGCCGCATCCCGGCCAAGGTATTTGCGAGCGGCTTTACAGAGGTCGCTAAGCTCGAAGAGCAGGCGCGCCTCGGCCGCGATCACACTCGGCTTAGGTGACAGCATCCAAGGCGGGGGTCTTTGCTGCAGCCTCGGGATTTTCCTCGTCGTCGTCAGCCTCTTCCTCGCCGACCTCCACGAAGATCTGCTCTACGGATTCAGCATCCACCAGACCTTCCGCAATTTCACGCAGCGCTATAACCGTAGGCTTGTCGTTTTCCTCATCCACCAACACCTCAGCGCCATTGGCAATCTGGCGCGCCCGCTTGGCGGCGACCAACACCAGGTCAAAACGGTTACCAATGTTATCCAGACAATCTTCTATAGTGACCCGAGCCATGGGGCTCCTCCTGATAATCGCGTACGGCTACGGGGACCTGTCCATGGAGGCTCCCGCGCAAATGCTGGCTTCTGAACCGGGTCATTCTACGTGACTACTCACCCTGTTTCCAGAAGTCCCTTCAACAAATCGGCGCGAGCGGGTAACTGAAATTCCCGCCGTGCCCGCCGTGCCCGAATGATGGCCAGCAAATCCTTGAGCGCACATTCGAAATCATCATTGATCACGAGATAATCAAAATCGCGAAAATGAGACATTTCAGCCACTGCGCCCGCCATCCTGCGCGCCACCACCTGTTCACTGTCCTGACCGCGGGTACGCAGACGGGTTTCCAGCACCATTTGGCTGGGAGGGAGAACCATGATCCCCACGCTCTCCGGCAGCTGGGCGTGTATTTGCCGGGCTCCTTGCCAATCAATCTCAAGGATCACATCCAACGCCTCATTCAGCCGGTCCAGCACCCATTGACGCGAGGTACCGTAATGATGATCGAAGACTTCCGCGTGTTCGAGGAAGGCACCGCCATCAAGCATCGCCTGAAAATCCGGCTCGCTGATGAAATGGTAATCCGCACCCTCACGCTCTCCGGCACGAGGGGCACGAGTGGTATGCGAGACCGAAACCACCAGGTTTTCCGCCTCACGCTCCAGGGCGCGGACGAGGCTGGTTTTGCCCGCCCCGGAGGGCGCGCTAATGACATACAAACTGCCGCACGGACCGTGTCCGCTTGCTTCCTGATTGTTCATTACCGCGTCAATGCTCCCGTCCCGCACACTATTCTATATTCTGGATCTGTTCCCGCATCTGCTCGATGAGGACCTTCAGATCTACCGCGGCCTGAGTCATTTTCAGGTCACAGGATTTGGACCCGAGGGTATTGGCCTCACGGTTGAGTTCCTGCATAAAAAAATCGAGACGCCGGCCCACAGGCTTATTTTGCCCCAGCATCCGCTCCACCTCGACCACGTGTGCCTGCAGGCGATCCAGCTCTTCCGCCACGTCCGCCTTGTGAGTTAGCAGTACGACTTCCTGCTCGACTCGCCCCGCATCCAGCTCCGCTGTCAGTCCAGCGAGTTTTTCCTCCAACCGACTCCTCAACTCTGCTATCAACTGCGGATAGCTTTCGCGCACCTGACTAACGATAGCCAAAATCTCGCGGCAACGTGTGCGTATCATCTGTTCAATTTTTTCTCCTTCGCGCGCACGTGCTTTACACAAATCAATCAGCCCGGCAGCCAGGGTATCCCGTACGGCCTTGTGAACTACCTCGGGATCCGGTGCCCGGCTCGCCACCACCCCGGGCCAACGCATAATCTCCATCGCGTTGATGCGCGCAGGGTCATATAGCAGTCCATCAATTTCACGGCTGATCCGCGCCAATTCCCGGGCCAGCTCCAGATCGACATCCAGCCCACCCTCCTGACCCGGGACCGGGCGGAAGCGTAAACTGCACTCGACCTTGCCACGCTGCAGACTCTTGCCCACGGTCGCACGCACCTCCGCCTCCAGGGCACGAAATTCTTCTGGCATCCGCACCGACAGGTCAAGATAACGGGCATTGAGCGCACGCAGTTCCCACACCACGCTACCCCAATCACCCTGAGCTTCCTCGCGCGCAAAGGCGGTCATGCTCTGAATCATGCTGACAACTCACCCGTGGTAAAAAAGAGGCCGAAAGATAACACTTTAGATAGCCTGTGTGCGGGCCGCGGACCTGCCAAGGTTCCACGTAGCAACCCGCTAACAGGTATAATTGCCAGTTTAATGCCGAATCCCGGCCAACAGCGTAATACCAGCATTTCCTGGATTTCGCTCGCCTTCCCAATGGAGACTATTGTAGATGCGCCCCAGTGATCGAGCCGCCGACGAGTTACGTTCCGTCAGCTTTCAGCGTTGTTACACCAACCATCCCGCAGGTTCCGTACTGGCCGTGTTTGGCAACACCCGGGTGCTCTGCACCGCCAGCGTGGAATCGGGTGTGCCCCGTTTCCTGCGTGGCAAGGGCGAGGGCTGGGTCACCGCCGAATACGGCATGCTCCCCGGCGCCACCCATGAGCGCTGTCAACGGGAGGCGGCTCGTGGCAAGCAGGGCGGACGTACGCTGGAGATCCAACGCCTGATTGGGCGTTCTCTACGCGCCATCGTGGACCGAAGTGCGCTGGGGGAGCACACCATTATCATCGACTGCGATGTGTTACAGGCGGATGGCGGCACCCGTACCGCGGCGATCTCGGGTGCCTATGTGGCCCTGGCAGACGCCATTAACCACTTGATGAGCCGTAATGTCCTGGAACGGGATCCACTGCATGGCCAAGTCGCCGCCATCTCCGTAGGCATTCACGAGGGTGCTCCAGTGCTGGATCTTGACTACGCCGAAGACAGTACCGCTGAAACCGATATGAACGTGGTGATGAATGGCGCCGGCGGCTTCATCGAGCTCCAGGGCACGGCCGAGGGGCATGCCTTCCGCAGCGATGAACTGGAACAGATGCTGGCCCTGGCCCGCAAAGGTATAAACGAATTGCTGGCACTGCAGAAAAAGGCCCTGGATACGGCGCCTGGCAGCGACACACCGTGAAGCCGGAACGTGTGGTACTCGCCACGGGAAATCCGGGGAAAATCCGGGAGCTGAGTCAGTTGCTTGAGGGTGCGGGTATCGAGGCCCTTCCACAGGCCCACTTTAAGGTCGACGGAGCCGAGGAAACCGGGCTCAGTTTCGTGGAGAATTCGATCCAGAAGGCACGCCACGTGGCAAAGCTGACGGGCCTGCCAGCCATCGCCGATGATTCAGGCCTCGCGGTAGACGCCCTCGGAGGAGCCCCGGGGATCTATTCGGCACGCTACGCCGGGGCAGGGGCAAGTGACGAAGACAACCTGAAAAAATTGTTGCTGGATCTTGAGGGAGTTCCGGAGCCGCAGCGCGGCGCCCGTTTTGTTGCCGTCATCGTTTACCTGGAAAGTGCAACCGACCCGCTGCCTCGCATCTATCAGGGGACTTGGGAGGGCCGTATTCTCACTACGGTTCGTGGCGAAAACGGTTTTGGCTACGACCCCGTCTTTTTTGTCCCCGATCAGGGCGTCGCCTCCGCCGAGCTGTCACCTGAAGCCAAGAATGCCATCAGCCATCGGGGCCAGGCCATGCGCGGCCTCCGGGCCTGGCTGACAAATTAATTCCAGCGCCCATCATGGAGTTGAACACCCCGCCCCCACTGGGACTCTACATTCACATTCCGTGGTGCCTGAGCAAATGCCCCTACTGCGACTTCAACTCTCACGCACAGAGAGAGGGTATTCCGGAGGCTCGCTATGTGGATGCCCTGCTAGCGGATCTCGACGGCGAGCAAACAGCGCTATCGGGACGGAGTATCAGCAGTATTTTTCTCGGTGGCGGCACCCCAAGCCTGTTCTCACCGGAATCCCTGGGACACCTGCTGCAGGGAATTAGCGCTCGCTGCAACCTTGCTCCCGGCCTGGAAATCACCATCGAGGCCAATCCTGCCAGCGTCGATGCGGGACATCTCGGGGAAATCCGCGCCACCGGCATTAACCGCCTGTCCATTGGCATCCAGAGTATGAATGACAGCGCCCTGCAACGGCTGGGGCGTATCCACACCGCGGCAGAAGCCCGCAGTACCGTTGCCGCAGCCACACGTGCAGGCTTTGATAATCTCAACGTTGACTTCATGTATGGCCTCCCCGAACAAAGTCCGGAGCAGGCGGTGGCTGACGTGGAGGCGGGCATTGCCCTGCAGAGCACACACTTCTCTCACTATCAGCTGACCCTGGAGCCGGGCACTCCGTTTTTTCGCACGCCCCCCGCCGATCTGGCCGATGGCGAGCGCCTGCATGCCATGGAAAGCGCCTGCCGGGAAAAACTGGATGCCGCGGGCTTCCAGCGCTATGAGATATCCGCCTATCAGCGCGACCACAAGGCCTGCGCCCATAATCTGAACTACTGGCACTATGGCGACTATCTGGGAATCGGCGCCGGCGCCCATGGCAAACTGACGGTACACAGACCCTGGAAAATTACCCGCAGCATCCGCCACCGTAGCCCTCAACGCTATATGGAAGGCCTGGAAAAAGGCGATTTCAGCGCGCGGCACTGGGCATTGACGGAGGAAGAGACCGTCTCCGAATTCCTGCTCAATGCCCTGCGTCTTCGGGACGGCTTTGATACCCGGACTTTTCAGGCAGCCACCGGACATGACATCGCCACTATCGCCCCGGCTCTTCGCTCGGCCCGGGAACAAGGCCTGCTGGAGGAAAGCACCCAGCGAATCCAGGCCAGCGATTTGGGTTGGCGTTTTCTGGATGAGCTCATCACCCGCTTGATGCCCGAGCCCGAGCCTGCACCCAAACCCTAGTCACGAGCTGGATGCTATACTTTCGCCAGCCGTCAATCAGGCACTTACAGAACGCAATAAGGGAATAAACGCATCATGAAGTGGATACTACTCGCCGTATTCATCTCCCTGTCGGGCATGGCCAATGCCCGGATGTACCAATGGATTGATGCCCACAGTGGTACCCCGCAGCTCTCCGGTGGCCCACCCGCCTGGTACCGCAGTACCCATCCCGGCCCCCGGGTGGTGGTTTTCGAGGACGGGCGTTTGCTGGACGATACCGCACTCAAGGTCACGCCCGAGCGACGCAAGGCCCTGCGTGAAGCGGCCTATCGGGAGTTTGACGAACGCAAACAGCTGGGCGAGCTAAAGCGCCTGGAACAACTCGCCCGACGCGAAGAATCACTGCGCCGGCGGGCACAGGCTGAAAAGGGTGTAGAAGAGGCCAAGATCGAGGATAAGGCCGAGGAAACACCAGAAAACCTGGATCAGGCAACCATCGATCGCCTGAAGGCGCTCATCTCAAGCTTCGACAAACAGAACGCCGGCACGCCGGCACCTGCCACAAAGTAGCTCCCGCACCGACACAGCCTTTCACCAGAACGGCTCGCCGAGGGGGCCTAATCGGCCAGGAAAAAGCCGATGAAACGCTCCAGCAGGGTTTTCTCCCGAGTCTCGATAAAGGAGCGCAGGGCCAGCAGCCCCTTATTCCCCGGCTCCACCTGCAGGCCGAGGGTTATATAGGAACGTGCTCTGGTGTAGTTTTTGGCTGAAAAAGCCTTCTCGGCCAGGATAACGTAGCGCTCCGCTATGCTGGAAAACCCCTGTTTTGCCAGCACATTACCCGGATCGAGAGCCAGCAACCGACTGTAATAATAATGCGCATTGTCCGCCGGAGGTGTGGTCAGCTGGTCCTTTTCAAAACTGGTTTTCGCTAACCATTCAAGCGCCTTGATGGCATCATCACGACGCACATCGGGACCCGCCGCACTGGCCGGCTCAGGTGAAACAGCCGGCCTGGCCACCGGTGCAGCCCGGTAGGCCGGCGCAGTCGATCGAGAGGCATAACTGAAGCTTGGCACCCGGGTAATCCCAAGATACACGTAGAGACTGAGGGCTCCGGAAGCCATAAGAAAGATTGCAGCCAGACCACCCCAGAGCAAGTGTTTGCGCTGTAGCCCCCCGGTACCCGCCGCTTGGCCTTGCGCAGCCGATCCAGTGCTCGAATCCGGCCCCATTCCCTTTTCTGTCCGCAGCTTTTGCACGTAGCTAATCAGCTCGTCAGCATCGGTAAACCGCTGCTCCCGATCCTTTGCCATCATGCGATCGAGCAAGTCCTGGTAGTCCGCGAAAGGTTTGGGGAATTTGGGTAAAGGGGCCTGCAGATGCTGCATGATGATCTTGACCGCGGAATCACCTTCGTAGGGCCGGGATCCCGTCAACATCTCATAAAAAATCACGCCCAGGGCATAGATATCGGTACGACCGTCCACCTGCATACCTTCAGCCTGCTCAGGACTCATATACACCGGACTACCAAGGATCGTCCCGGTGGAAGTCAGTTCAGCATCGAACTTGAGGCGCTTGGCGATTCCGAAATCACTGAGCAGGGGCGTGCCATCGTCCCGGTAAAGGATATTTGCCGGCTTGACGTCACGGTGGATGATCCCTTCCTGATGCGCCAGCGCCAGCGCCTCAGCAACCTTTTCCACAACCTCCAGCGCTTCCTCAGGATGCATACCATCACGAATTTTGTCCTTGAGGTCGCCGCCCTCCAAATATTCCATGGAGATATAGAGGGTGCCATCGGCATTGCCGATATCGTAGATGGTGACGATGTGGGGATGACGCAACGAGGCGACGATGCGCGCCTCGTTAAGAAAACGCTCAATAAACTCTTCCCGGGCGGCACCTTCCTCACCCGCATTCATGGTCTTCAGCACGACCGCCCGCGCAAGGGATTCCTGGGTCGCCAGATAGACGGTGCCCATGCCCCCGCGACCAATGGTGCGGATAACCTTAAATCCTTCTATTTCCATCTGGGCCTAAGCCAATTCCCTTTTTAAGCACGTACCGGTCCCGCCGTTATAAACAGTACTCCGGCAGTCTTTTTGCAAACAAAAACTCTGGCCCACACATCCCGGCAAACCAGCCATCACCGATGAAGCAAAGACAAGCTGATTCAAGTTAAGACCGAATTCTGGTGGTTTATGCCGCGGGGAGAGCGATTCAAAGCAGGGCCAACCTAATGCACGCTAGGATTCACTCGAGGGAAAACACATGCACTCCTCGATAAAGGCCTCCAGGCTTTGGTAACCATCCTCGATAAACTCGCTGAACAGAAATCCCAGCTGGAATCCCGCACCGTGCTTCACGGTAGCATGGATCATTCGACAGTCGATGACGATGTCAGCGGGCTTTTGCCACAGGAAAGGCAGCCGAAGTTGTAGCAGGAAGGTATCCCCCACTGGCCAGGCGGGCTCGCCCACAATACGCTGCGCAGTGTCACGGTCACAAACGACCTGAAGTCCCGTCCGGGAAAGATTGATAACACTCACCGTTAGCACATCCCCAGCTGGATCACGCACATCTGCGGAAAACTGGGTATCTATTCGGGGATAATCCCGGCGATTTTCGTCCATAACCTCAATCCTCACCACAACCCGGTCTGCACAGGGACAGAGCCTTTCGGCCCGTCAGCAATCATAGCGACCGGAATCGTAATATATTGAGCAGTGTAAAGATTTCCCGCTGGCGACACATCCATAAACAAATTACGATCAGCCCTGTGAATACCTTAACCATCGTCGATGTTCAGAGGCAGCACACCCTCCCGCCTGCCGACATCAAGCTATATTCCGGGCATCTTACCGCGCCAGGCCAGGGCCTGTGCACAAGCCTGAATACACACTTTGGAGCAGAAATTCTGGTGAGGACAGCGGTATTTGTCCCGCTTCGCCGGCTCACCGCATGCTTCTTTGGCAGCACGTGCTAGATGGCTAATACAACCAATCCCGATCTCGCCATCGCCCGCGCCGCCAGCCCGCGCCCGATTGTGGAGATAGGCAAGAAATTGGGTATTCCACCGGATGCCCTCTTTTCCTACGGCCAACACAAGGCAAAGCTGTCCCTGCCCTTTACCCACGGCCTGGAACAACGCGGTGACGGCAAACTGATACTCATGACCGCCATCACCCCGACGCGGGCCGGTGAGGGCAAAACCACCACCACCGTGGGTCTTGGTGATGCCCTCAACCAGTTGGGGCACCAGGCCGCGGTCTGCCTGCGGGAACCAAGCCTGGGCCCCTGTTTCGGCATGAAGGGCGGTGCCGCTGGTGGCGGTTATGCACAGGTCTTGCCCATGGAGGATATCAACCTCCATTTCACCGGCGACACTCACGCCATCAGCACCGCCCATAATCTGTTGGCCACCCTGATCGACAACCATATCCACTGGGGCAATGCACTCAACATCGACCCCCGCCGGGTCACCTGGCGCCGCGCCCTTGATCTCAATGACCGTGCGCTACGGGATATCGTGGTTGCCCTGGGCGGGGTCAACAACGGCCTGCCCCACGAAACCGGTTTCGTCCTTACCGCCGCCTCGGAGACCATGGCCATCTTCTGTCTAGCACGTGATCTACAGGACCTGGAGCGGCGCCTCGGCAATATCATTATCGGCGCCAGCTATAAGAGAATGCCGGTGCGCGCCAGTGATCTCAATGCCCAGGGTGCCATGACCGCATTACTGCGCGATGCCCTGATGCCCAATCTGGTCCAGACCCTGGAGCATAACCCCGCCTTCATCCACGGTGGCCCCTTCGCCAATATTGCCCACGGCTGTAATTCCGTTATCGCCACCCGCACCGCCCTGAAACTGGCGGACTATGTGGTCACCGAGGCCGGATTTGGTGCTGATCTCGGGGCGGAGAAATTCTTTGACATCAAGTGCCGCAAGGCCGGCCTGCATCCCGACGTGGCGGTATTGGTAGCCACCGTCCGTGCCCTCAAAGTACACGGTGGCCTGCCGCTGGAAGCCCATCAGGGAGAAGACGTGGCGGCGGTGGAACACGGGCTCGGCAATCTCGGCCGCCACATCCGCAATATCGCCCACTTTGGGGTGCCCGTGGTGGTCGCCATCAACCGCTTCGACGCAGACAGTGACGCCGAGTGCGCTGCCATTCGCAGCTACTGCACCCGCTTTGGCATCAAGGCGGCGGAATGCACTCACTGGAGCGACGGCGGTAAAGGCGCCCTGGAGCTCGCCGAGGCGGTGGTCAGTCTGGGCGAGGGAGCCGCGGCCCAGTTCCGCCCGCTGTACGAGGATCAGGTGAGTCTGTGGGAAAAAACCCAGCTCATCGCCCGCAGCCTCTACGGCGCCGACGACGTGGTGGCCGACGAAAAAGTCTTCGCCAAATTCGCCCGCTTCGAGGCCGAGGGCTTCGGCGAGTTTCCGGTCTGCATGGCCAAAACCCAGTTCAGCTTCTCTACCGACCCAAAAAAGATCGGTGCCGCCTACAGCCACGTGATTCCCGTGCGCGACGTCCAGTTGTCAGCCGGCGCAGAATTTATCGTGGTAGTTTGTGGCGACATACTCGATATGCCCGGCCTCCCCAAAAAGCCTTCGGCGGAGATGATCGGGGTGAATTCCCAAGGTGAAATTGAAGGACTCTTTTAGCGGCCAGGAAAGCTCTGATTTATTCCGGACGAAGTAGATTGTGATTCAAAATGCTCAGCTTTAAGGCGCTGATCGCGCGTAATAATCAATCTATTGCGAAGATCAGTAACGATAAAGATGAACATTTTGGGCGCAAGATACGAGTTCTCGAACAGATCAGAGCTTTCCTACATAGCCATCAGGAGACAAGCTACCCATGTCCGTGGACAAAAAACTGCTGGAAATACTCTGTTGCCCGGTAACCAAGATCGCGGTGAAATCACTGCCCAAGACAAAACTTCAGGCCCTGAATGCCGCCATTGGCGAGGGCAATATACGATATGCCGACGGCAGCCCGGTGGATCAGCCCCTGGATGAAGGCCTGATTACGGAAAATGAAACCACCATCTACCGGGTGGATGACGACATTCCCATTATGCTGGAAGACCGCGGCATTCCAACTTCGCAACTACAGGATTCCTGAGTATGAGCATTCAGCCCGGCGACAAAATTCCCGCGGAAACCCTGCACAAAATGGGTGCCGAGGGTCCCGAAGCGGTATCCACCACGGAGTTATTCGCCGGCAAACGGGTGGTCCTCTTTGCCCTGCCCGGCGCCTTCACGCCCACGTGCTCGAAGAGTCACCTGCCGGGCTATGTAGTACACGCCGACAGCCTGCGGGCCAAGGACGTGGACCTGATCGTCTGTCTCTCGGTCAACGACGCCTTTGTGATGAACGCCTGGGGCGAGAATCAGAATGTGGAAGATCGGGTGCTGATGCTGGCCGATGGCAGCGCCACTTTTACTCGCGCCCTTGGCCTGGATCAGGATCTCAGCGCCCGCGGCATGGGAATACGCTCCCAACGCTACGCCATGGTGGTAGATAACGGCATCGTGAGCAGCCTGCACGTGGAGCAAGGGGGCGCCTTCGACGTCAGCAAGGCGGAATCCATACTCGCAGCACTTTAGCGAAGCAGGCCGGACCTGTAGGGGTACGTATGAAACGAATGTTGGAGCGTCGTGAATTTCTCGGGGGCCTGGTTGCGGGCGGTTTGAGCCTTGGGCTGGTGGAAAAACTGCTGGCCATGTCCAAACTGCCGCCCGGACAATCCATTTATAGTCTGCGCGGCAAGGTTTACGTCGATGGCGTGATGGCCAATATCCATACCCCGGTTACAGCAAGATCCACAATTCGAACCGGGCCCTCATCAGAGATCGTTTTTGCGGTGGGGGGTGATGCCTTTACCGTGCGCGAGAACAGCCAGCTCAAGCTCAAGGGAAAAACCAGCAAAACGGTGGAATTGCTACGCGTGCTAACCGGCGCGGTGCTCGCTGTCTACGCCCGTGGTCCAAAAAAGCAGATCCGCACCTCCACCGCCACCATCGGCATTCGCGGCACCGCTACCTACATTGAAAGCGAGCCGGAACGAAGCTACGTCTGCACCTGCTACGGTGAAGCGGTACTCACGGGACTGGCCGATCAGAACGTCAGCGAAACAGTACGCACCCGCCACCACGAATCACCGCGCTATATTGAAAATATTCCCGGCGGCGGCACCCGCATTGTTGAGGCACCGGTGATTAACCACACCGACGCCGAGCTGACCCTGCTGGAATCTTTGGTGGGACGGATACCACCGTTTGTAGAAGACGACAGTTACGGGGCGTACTGACTGCATTCACCTCTCGACGTAGCAAGTGCCTTTTTAGCAGCCCGCTAGGAGGGAAATACCCGGCTGCCATCAAACACCGGCCCATCCACGCAGACCCGTTTCATCTCCGGGCCATCCGGACCAGCCACCTCCACCACGCAGCCGGCACAGCCACCGACTCCGCAAGCCATGTATTCCTCCAGCGCCAGCTGTGAGGGCACGCCAAAGCGGTGGGCGAGGGCGGCCGTAGCCTTGAGCATGGGGCCGGGGCCGCAGGCGTAGATTTCCACCTTGGCGAGCTCGACCTTATCCAGCGCCTCCAGCCAATGCTCGGCAAGCGCGGTAACGTGGCCCTGGAAGCAGCCGGGAAAGTCCTGATTGCTGGCCAGGCGGCTGGGTGTGCCGCGATCCTCCAGCAGCGGCATGGCGGCAATGGCCTCCGCTGGCATATCGGGTAATAGCAGCCGCGAGGGGCGCGGCGTGAAGGGGAAGGGGATCTCGGAGCCGAGCAAGACCAGCGTCTGGTGCCCGGGCCAATCGACACCCATCTCGCCAGCAAGAAACACCATGGGCGGCAGACCTACGCCGCCGCCAATCAACAATGGTCGGCTGCGCTCCACGCTGGGGCTAAAGGAATTACCAATGGGTCCAAGCAGGCTGAGGCAGGTGCCCGGCTGCTGCTTGGCAAGCAGGCTGGTTCCCGTACCCACTTCCTTGTAAAGAATCTCGACCCAGCCAGCATCGGGCTCAGCACGGAGCAGGGAAAACGGGCGGCGTAGCGGCAATTCGGGGCCACAGCAAAGATGAACAAATTGTCCAGACCGTGCTTTTAGCGCGATACCCGGAGCCTGCAGGCGCAGCAGGTACTGCCCCTCCGGCAGGGTCTGGTGCTGGAGTACCTTGGCCTCTTCCAGCAGGATACTTCCGCGCCGGTTCGTCCCGGCTAATCCACCCATGGATAGACGGTTCGACCGCCGAGCAGGGTGTGCATCACCCGACCACGCAAGGGCTGCCCCAGAAAAGGTGTATTACGGCCCTGGCTGAGCATGGCGTCCTCTTCCAGCACCCAGCGTGCGTCCGGGTCGAAGATGCAGATATCGGCAACAGCACCCACCCCGAAGGATCCGCGCTCCACCCCAATGATAGTTGCCGGCTTGATAGTCAGTGCGGCGAGCAACTCGGAAAGCCCCATGCCTTCCTCGTGATGCAGGGCGAGCGCCAGCGGCAACAAAGTCTCCAGCGCCGAAATACCCGGCTCGGTGAGAGCAAAGGGGTCCAGCTTGGCATCTTTCTCGTGGGGCTGATGAGCCGAGCAGATGGCCTGGATGACGCCGCTTTGCACCCCGGCACGCAGGCCCTTGAGATCATGTGCGGTTCGCAATGGCGGACACGCGTGGCACTGGCTGTCAAAGCCGGCAACATCATCCTCGGTGAGGTGGAGTTGGTGGGCACTCACCCCGGCGCTAACCGCCAGCCCACGTGCCCTTGCCTCGGCAATCATGGTGACCGCCCGGGCACTGGAAAGGTGAGAAAAATGGCCCCGCGCCCCGGTTTGTTCGAGTAGCAGCAGGTCCCGCGCCACGGCCACGGTCTCCGCGGTCTCCGGGATGCCGCCTATTCCCAGGCGGCCACTAACCGAACCGCCGTGCATGTATCGGTCCTTCGCGAGCCACGTGTCCTGGGCGTGCAGGAAGACGCCCAGGCCGAAGGTACTGGCGTATTCCATTGCCCGGCGCATTACTTCGGTGTTGGCAACTGGCCGCAGGCCATTGCTGACCCCAACGCAACCGGCCTGTTGCAGGGCCGCCATCTCCGCCAGCCGTTCACCCTCAAGTCCCGCCGTCAACGCGCCCAACACCTCCACCCGCGCCATCCCGGCATCATCGGCACGCCGATGAATCAGCTCCACCACCGCCTGGGTGTCCACTACTGGCTCGGTATCAGGTGGTACGCACAGGGTCGTGATCCCGGCACTGGCAGCTGCCCGACTCTCGCTGGCAATGGTTGCCTTGTGTTCTTCGCCGGGCTCCCGCAGGCGGGCATTAAGATCGATCAGGCCCGGGCAGACCACCAGCCCGCCCGCATCGATCTCGGCATCCGGCTGCCCGTTGTCCGGTGCTGTACCCAGCGCGGCGATACGCCCCTTGTCGATATACAGATCGGTGATTTCATCCACCCCGTTGGCGGGGTCTACCAGCCGGCCACCACGAATCACTGTCGCCATCAACCCGGCTCCTCTACACCATTTCGACGTCCGAGAATCATGGACATCACCGCCATGCGTATGGCAATACCGTGACTAACCTGCTGCAGAATCACCGAGCGGGGACCATCGGCAACCTCGGAATCGATCTCTACGCCCCGATTCAGCGGCCCGGGATGCATCACGATGGCATCCGGCCTGGCCACCGCCAGTTTCTTTTCTGTCAGGCCGTAGCATTGAAAGTATTCGTGAATGCTCGGTAGCAGTGGTCCCTGAATGCGCTCGTGCTGGATCCGCAACATCATCACTGCATCAACATCACGCAGCCCTTCTTCCAGGGAGAGGCACACCTTTGCACCCAAAGCCTCGGGTACCGGAGGTAACAGGGTGCGTGGCGCCACGATGCGAACCTCCCGCACGCCCAGGGTCAGAAGCGTATTGATTTGCGAACGTGCAACCCGTGAATGGGCAATGTCACCCACGATGGCGACACGCAGTTTGGAAAAGTCCGGCTTGTGTCGGCGTAGCGTGAAAACGTCGATCAGCGCCTGACTGGGATGGGCGTGGCGGCCGTCGCCACCGTTCATGACACTAATGTGTGGAGCCACATTACGAGCAATGAAGTGCGCCGCCCCACTGCTGGCATGGCGCACTACAAACATATCGCAATGCATGGCCTCCAGCGTACGCAGAGTGTCCAGCAGACTCTCGCCCTTGACCGTAGCGGAGCGCCGCAGGTTGATATTCATCACATCCGCTGAAAGTCTTTTCGCCGCCAGCTCGAAGGTAGTCAGGGTGCGGGTGCTGGGCTCAAAAAACAGATTGACCACGGTCTTGCCGCGCAATAACGGCACCTTCTTGACGGCCCGCTTGCCGACAGCTGCAAAGGACTCCGCGGTATCCAGAATGTCCGTGAGGGTTTCCCGGCAGAGCCCCTCGGTGGTGAGAAAGTGGCGCAGACGGCCGGCCTCATCCAGTTGGCTGAATTGTGGTCTGACCATCAGCAGTCCTGAAACTCAAGAGCAAGGGGCTCAGGCCCGGTAAGCTTGATTTGCTGGCCGGGGGTCAGGCTGAGTTTTCGCCCCACCACATCCACCTGAATCGGCAACTCGCGCCCCCCACGATCCACCAGCGTCACCAGCAAAACGCTGGCTGGCCGGCCATAATCAAAAATCTCATTGAGAGCAGCGCGAACGGTACGGCCGGTGTGCAATACATCATCCACCAGCACGATATGGCGGTCGTCAATGGCAAAGGGCAATTCCGAAGCGCTTACCTGAGGATGTAAGCCGGACTGGCTAAAATCGTCGCGGTAGAAATTGATGTTGAGCGCGCCCAGTGGCTCCACGATACCCAGCGCTTGGTGCAGATGCCCTGCAACCCAGACACCACCCGTGTGGATGCCTACTATCAGCGGATCCTTGCGGGCCAGCTCACCTAACTTCGCGCCCAGCTCCGTTGCCAGGGATTTCAACAATGCCGTAGTTTCTGCAGGATTGATATTCATGCCATCCCGGTTTCCGCAAACCAGCTCTCAAGAATAATGGTGGCCGCCAGCGGATTGTCGTCCGCGCCGGGCTTGCCGACACTCGCCAGACGCGAACGCGCCTCGAGGGTAGAAAATCTCTCATCCATCATGTGTGCAGGCAATCCAAAGCGGTCTTCCAGCTGATTACGAAAACGCCGCGCGCGGCGGCTGTTCTCCTGCTCACCACCATCTTCCTTTAGCGGCAAACCAACCACCAGGGTTTCTGGCCGCCAGGTTTTGATCAAGGCTGCAATGGTGCCCCAGTCAGGGCCACCGGTGTCGTCGCCCGCCACGCTCTCCAGCGGACTTGCGGTTGCGGTCAGCGCCTGACCCACCGCTATGCCAATCTGGCTCGGGCTATAGTCAAAGCCCAGTACCACCATCGTGTTCATGCGTGTCCAGCCTCGCTGGAGAGCAGATCGAGATCCACGCCAAGCATACCGGCCGCCGCATCCCAGCGCTCTTCAAAAGGCAAATCAAAGATGATGGCGCGGTCTGCTGGACCACTCAGCCAGGCATTGGCCGCCAACTCCTGCTCCAGCTGCCCGGCACCCCAGCCGGCATAACCCAGCGCCACCGCCGAGTACTCCGGCCCCTCGCCTTCCGCCAGGGCCGCGAGTATGTCCCGCGAGGTCGCCACGGCAATGCCCTCTGCCACCTCCAGCATCGCATCCCATTCTCCGGGGGGGCTATGAAGCACAAAACCACGATCCCGCTGCACCGGACCGCCCTGAAGTACCTGCATCTGTCCGACCCGATGGTCGCAGACTTCAATGTCCAGATGCCCGAGCATCTCCCCCAGATTCAGCTCCAGTGGACGATTGATGACAATCCCCATGGCGCCTTCCTCGCTGTGCGCACACAGATAGGTCACGGTGCGGGAAAAATTGGGATCCGCGAGCGTGGGCATGGCGATAAGGAAATGGTTGAGTAGATCCATGAGCCCCTAGTTTACCCGGAACCAGGCGGCTTGATCAGCGGGCCGACAAACGGTTGCTGTTGAGAAACTGCCAGGTACGCTGAATGTGAAGGATGTCCGTCTCTTTACGGATACCTTCCGGGAAAGGCGCAAACGGGGCCGCCAGGCGGACGATACGTAGCGCCGCATCGTCCAGCACGCGATGGCCCGATGAACGGCGCACGCGGATCGAATGGATCTGTCCGTCAGGCTTGAGCGCAACATCCAGCAACAGGTGACCTGAGAGCTTCCGGCGCCTCGCCTCATCCGGATAGTTGAGATTTCCAACCCGCTCCACCTTCGAGCGCCAGGCATCCATATAGCTCGCATATTTGTACTCCCGCGTCTTGGAGGTAATCCATTTCCGCCGCGGCCGGTTGGCATAGGCCGCCAGACGTTTATCCAGCTCGGCACTGAGGCTGGCAAGCGCCATGCTGCGGGATACCAAAGCCTCGGCACTCACGCGCCGCTGGACCAAAGGCTCCGCCTGCTCGGACGCAGTCTCCGCACGCTCGGGGGTGGGCTTCGTGGTGGTTTTTTTTGCCTCCTGACTCCGCCGAATCTTGTGACTGGATTTGCTGGCAGCCAGCACCGACCTGGGCTGTGGGGCACTTGGTTTCGCCGGCTTGGCTTGGCTGCGTTTCGGTGCGGGTTTTGCCGGGGCGGTGGGCGTCGGCGCAGCGGCCACCACCGCCGCCTGGCTGCTCACCACCGGGCTCGGCAACGGCGTCGCCGGACGCTGCTTTTCAGTGTGCTCGCCACCCCCCTCCTGACTGGCCTGGGCAAGAAAGTCCGCCTTGTCGGGGGCTTTCTCACTCTTCCGTGAGACCAGAACGATGTCCAGACTCTGGTTCAGGGCACGGGCCTTGTCCTCGGGGGCAAAGCCCACCCCCAGCACGATGATGGCATGAGCAACCACTGCGAGAAACAGAGTGAGACTCAGGCGATCCGCGGTGGTGATAGCGGTCAACTGGGACACTGGACTAGCCGCGCTTCACCAGGTGAGCCTCAATGGCCTGCATTAACCGGAGGCCAATATCCAGCCCGTAAAGGGCATCGAGTTCACGTATGCAGGTGGGGCTGGTGACATTGATCTCGGTGAGATAATCGCCAATTACGTCGAGGCCGACGAATATCAGCCCCTGCTCCCGCAGGCTCGGGCCTACCTCGGCACAGATCCAGCGATCGCGCTCACTCAGCTCAACCCCTACTCCGCGACCGCCCGCCGCAAGATTGCCCCGGGTTTCTCCGTCCGCTGGCACGCGTGCCAGCGCGTAGTCGACGGGCTCTCCGTCAATCAGCAGGATACGTTTGTCGCCATCACGAATCTCGGGGATGAACTGCTGCGACATGATGAAACGCTGCTCGTCGCGGGTCAGGGTTTCCAGAATGACCTGGGTATTGGGATCACCGGCACGGATGCGGAAAATGGATGCCCCGCCCATGCCATCCAGCGGCTTGACGATGACATCACCCGTCGCGCTCAGGAAATCGAGATGGTCAGATTTTTTGCGGCTCACCACCATCGGGGTACAGCATTGGGGAAAACTGGTGGTCGCCAGTTTTTCGTTGGTGTCGCGCAGGGCGCCTGGCCGATTGACCACCAGACAACCCGCTGCCTCGGCCCGTTCCAGCAGGTAAGTGACGTAGATGTACTCCATGTCAAAGGGCGGATCCTTGCGCATGAGGATCACATCCAGATCCGCCAACGCCCCGCTGCTCTCCGGGCCCAGACTGTACCAGTCGGCGGGATCATCGCGCACTTCCAGCGCCCGCTGGCGGCCCATGGCGTGCTCACCCCGGAGATAGAGATCACCCATCTCCATATAGGAAAGCTCCCAGCCCAGTTTCTGAGCCGCCAGCAGCATCGCCAGACTGCTGTCTTTTTTAACGTGTATGGAGCCAATAGGGTCCATCACGATTCCCAAGCGTATTGCCATCGCGCAATTCTCGCGGTTTTCGGGGGGGATGTCATGCCGGGAGGCCGTTTAAGCTAATGGACCGGTGTTGGCTGCCGATATAGCATTCGCTCCAGCCTCAGAGGAATATGTGATATGCATGATATTTTTGTCGGCCGGCAGCCAATCCTTGATCGGAATGGTGAACTGGCCGCCTATGAGCTGCTATTTCGTCCCGGCCAGGGAGCCTCGCCCGTAGACGGAGTCGAGATGACCGCAAGTGTAGTGGTCAACACGCTGCTGGACATCGGCTTGGACAGGATTTCCAACGGCATGCCGGTGTATATAAACACCCCTGAAGCCTTGCTCCTCAAGGACGCCCTGGACATCTTGCCGCCGGGGCGCGTCCACTTGGAGATCCTTGAGGATGTAGAAGTTACGGATGCCCTGCTGGCGGCTTGCCGGCGGCTGAAAAGTCTGGGCTATACCATCCTCCTGGATGATTTCGAGTTTGCCCCTCATCTCCAGCCGCTGGTAGAGCTGGCGGACATCATCAAGGTTGATATTCTGGCTATCGACGACCTGGCCGCAGAGGTGAAGAAACTCAGCACCCACCCGGTGGTCCTGCTGGCCGAGAAAGTGGAGACCCACGAACAGTATGAAACTGCACTAGCGCTCGGTTTTTCACTCTTTCAGGGTTACTACTTCTGCAAACCAGAGACCATAAAAGGGGTCGGGATGCCCTCCGCCAAGGTAGCCCTCCTAAAGGCTCATCAACAGGTAATGGCAACTACAAACCTGGATGACATACAGCACATCATCCAGCGCGATCTCGGACTCTCCTACCGACTGTTGAAGTATCTTAATTCCGCCGCCCTCGGCATTCGCCAACAAATCAAGTCCGTCAGCCATGCAGTCATCCTGCTCGGCCTCAACAATATCCGCCACTGGCTCTCTCTACTGACTATGGTTTCCATTGGCAGCAGCAAACCGAAGGAATTGATACATATGTCGCTGGTGCGCGGACACTTGCTGGAAGACCTGGCGGATCAGTTGGGTCAGGGCAATCAGCGCCAGGATTTTTTCACCTTGGGCATGTTTTCACTGCTGGATGCCATCCTCGACCAACCCATGGAAGACATCGTTGACGAACTTGCCCTGCCCGATGACCTGCGCGCGGGCTTGCTCGGCACGGATTCCCGGATGGGCGCACTCCCGGCACTCGCACAGGCTCTGGAAAGGGGCGAATATTTGGCTATCGACCGTTATTGTGAACAATATGGCATCCGCTACGACGTGCTGAATGGCGCCTACCTCAACGCCCTGCAACGAAGTGCGGAGTATGCCGCAGCGCTGCACAACGCCTCCTGAAAAAAGTGTGTGGCGAGAACGATTTCCGGGCTGGAAGCCCACCGCAACGCCAGTTACCCTGAAGCTGCTAGTGCACCAAGGCAGCTCTGATAAATAGGCCCCCATGCAGACTATCCGTATCGCCACCCGCAAAAGCCCTCTCGCCCTCTGGCAAGCAGAAAAAGTCGCCCGCGATCTGGGCGCCGCGCACCCCGATCTCCAGTGTGAGCTGGTACCCATGAGCACCAGCGGTGACCGCTTCCTGGATCAGCCCCTTGCCAACATTGGCGGCAAAGGCCTGTTTGTAAAGGAACTGGAGCAGGCACTACTCGATGGCCGCGCGGACATTGCCGTGCACTCCATGAAGGATGTCACCACCGAGCTGCCGGACGGCCTCCACATCGCAGTTATTCTGCAACGCGAGGACCCGCGTGACGCCTTTGTGTCGCCGGGTTACGCACAACTCACTGAGTTGCCCACAGGCGCGCGTGTCGGTACTTCAAGCCTGCGCCGCGGTTGCCAGCTGCTGGCGGCGCGCCCGGATCTGCACCTTGTTCCCCTGCGTGGCAACGTCAACACCCGGCTGGCAAAACTGGAAAGCGGGGAATGTGAAGCAGCAATTCTTGCTACCGCGGGTCTGGTACGCCTTGGAATGGCGGACCGTATCCGCGAACGCATCGAGCCAGGCATTCTGCTCCCGGCTATCGGCCAGGGGGCACTCGGCATTGAATGCCGCCGGCAGGATATGCGTATCGAAGCCCTGATTGCCCCGCTGAATGACCCGGATAGCGCACTCCGTACCCGGGTGGAGCGGGATTTTAATGCTGCTCTCGGCGGTGGTTGCCACGTGCCCGTGGCGGGCTATGCGGAGCTCACCCCGGCGGGCCTGCGCCTGCGTGGTCTGGTGGGATCTCCCGATGGCAGCTGCATGCTGCGGGAGGAGGCAGAGGACAACACGGCAGGCGCCGGAACACTGGGTAAGCGACTTGCCGAAAGCCTGCTGGCCCGTGGAGCCGGGGACATTCTGAAGGAATTTCACCAGGATGCCGGCACCTAAACATCGAGCTCTTGCCGGCCTGGGCGTACTCCTGACCCGCCCCCGGGGGCAGATCGAGGAATTGGCCAGGTCTGTGGAGCAGGCCGGAGGCACAGCATTGCGCTTCCCCGTCATCGAGATTAAGGCCCCCGTGGACGAATCCATGGCGCGCCAGCAGCTCCAGGCAGCGGCCCACGTCCACGCGATTATCTTCGTTAGCGCCAATGCGGTGGAGTGGGGAGTAAAGCTGGCCCCGCCGGAAAGCTTCGCGCCCCCCCTCATGGCCATTGGGGCGGCAACCGCGCGAGCACTGGCCCGTCATGGACTGCCAGTAGCCCTGCAACCAGACGCCAGCTACACCAGCGAAACGCTACTGGCTTTACCGCAACTGCAGGTAGACGCAGTCACTGGAAAACGTATGCTTATCGTCAGGGGAGAGGGTGGCCGACCGCTGCTGGCCGAAACCCTGAGAAACCGTGGAGCCCGGGTGGAGATCGCCGAAGTGTACCGGCGCATACGGCCCCTGGCAGACAACAGGATGCTGCTACAGGCATGGGAAGCAGATAAAATTGACGTGGTAGTGGTGACCAGTGGCGAAGCCCTGAGCAACCTTTATCATCTGGCAGGCGAAGGCGGGCGCGAGCACCTGCGGCGAACACCACTGGTTGTGGTCAGTGAGCGGATTGCCGCGCTCGCAACGAAGTTAGGGGCAATCCCGAAGCCCGTGGTCGCCGCCCGGGCCGATAACAAGGCAGTAATGGACGCCCTGATCAAATGGTGCCAGGAGTCTGTCGGATTTAGACGCTCGTAGCGAGGGGAAGCAGAGCAGTCCTAAGTTCGACAGGCTCCTTAAACTTGAGGAATCGTGATGGCAACGGAAAACCCGGCGGAAGAGACAGGCCAGGAGGTCGAAGTAGAGGCCCTGGAGGAACTTGCAGAGGCTGAGGAGGCCGAGGAAAAACCTGCACGGCGCTTCCCCTGGCTGGCCCTGCTACTCATCCTGCTGCTGCTCATGGGCACGGCCCTGGCGGGCGCCGGCTATTTCGGCTGGCAGTGGCTGGAGGCCGAAAAACAGGCCCTGGTCGATAATCAGACCCGGGTTGACGCACAGCTGCGCAGCCTGGAAAACAGCCTGAGTGAAGCCGAGACACGCTCTCAAGCTGGCACCGGCAAGCTTGACCAACGACTTCAGCGAGCCGAGATCCTGGTTCAGGAGCTACGCGGCAGCCCCACCCGGGCCACCGCCATCAGCTCACCCCTGGTAGAAGTGGAATCACTCTTGCTTGCCGCCAACCACTGGCTGCGTGTCAATGCAGACATTGAGCGCGCCATAGCCCTGTTAGCAGCCGCAGATGACAAGCTTTCCAGCGCTGGCACATCGGACTACACCCCGTTGCGCGAGGCAATTGCCAGCGAACTGGCCAGCCTGCAGACCCTGCCGCGCAGTGACCGTACCGGGCTTGCCCACCGACTGGCGGAATTAACGGCCCAGGTCGACGGACTGCCCCTCGCCGATTCTCCGGTCCCCGTTCATCCAACCCCGGCAACGCCCGGAACCGGGACCGAAACGGCAAGTTGGCGCAATGTACTCCAGGCTATTGGTCGGGACCTGCGTCAGCTGGTCAGCATCCATCGGCTGGATCGTGCGGGCACCCCTTTGCTAGCTCCCAAGGAGGCCTGGTTCCTGCGCCAGAACATACGCCTGCAACTACAAAGTGCCCGGCTCGCGGTACTCGACCGGGATACCGAAAGCTTCGCTGGCAGCCTCCGTTCGGCCCGAAGCTGGCTGGAAAAATACTTTGATACGGCGGCTCCAACGGTGCAGACGGTGCTGGAAAATATCGCCACCATGGAAAAGACCATCCTGGCCCCCGCGCTACCGGATATATCCCGCTCACTACAGTTGGTTCGCAGCCTGAACCGGGATGCCAGCCCATGAAAACCTTATTGCTCATCCTGGCGCTGCTGGTAGCTGCAGTGGCACTCACACCACAGGTACTGGACGATACCGGTTACATCACCATGGGCTACGGCCAATGGGTCGCCCAAACCAGTCTGGTAGTGTTTGCCCTCCTGCTGGGCCTTGGTTTTTTTCTGCTCTATGTGCTGTTTCGCCTGCTCGGTGGCCTCCAGCGTTCTCCCCGCCGCCTGCGGATCTGGAACCACAAGCGACGGACGGACGATGCCCGTCTGGGACTGGCCCGGGGACTGTTTGCTCTCACCGAAGGCCGCTATGCAGATGCCGAAGGCCTGCTGAACCGCAGTGCGGAAGAGGGTGATTTGCCCGCCCTGCATTATGTAAATGCTGCCCGTGCAGCTCAGCGCATCACGGCCTTCAAGCGCCGCGACCGCTATCTGGAACTGGCACAGGAAAATAAGGACAGCGGCCAGGCCATGTCGGCCCTCACGGCCGCGGAGCTGCACCTGACAGCAGGAGAGATCGACCGCGCAAAAGCACTTTTGGCGCCGCTAATGGCACAAAAGACCGTGCGGCCAAAGGCCCTGGAGTTGATGATGGAGGCGGCCCTGGCAACATGCGACTGGGCAAGCCTTGCAGAGCTGCTGCCAACCCTCAAACGTCGCCAGATTCTTGATCGAAAGAGCGCCCGCACGCTTGAAGAGAAAATACGCTGTGGGCTGTTGCTGATCGCTGCCCTGGATGAAAACCCCGCTGAGCTGGCGACCCGCTGGAAAGCCATCCCGAAAAATCAGCAGCGCTGGCCCTGCGTATTGCATAACTACGTGGCTCTTCGCCTCGCTCAGGATAAAAACAGTGACCTGGAAAAGCTCCTGTATGAGGCGATAAAACAACACTGGAGCGACCACCTGATCTATCTCTATGGACTGCTGGAGAGCGGTGATAATGACCGTCGACTGGGCCGTATCGAGCGCTGGCAAGAGGAGCATGCAGAGAATTCCATCCTGCTGCTATCGGCGGGTCGACTGTGCCTGCGTGCCAAACTCTGGGGCAAGGCAGAGGCCAACCTCGAATCCAGTCTGGCCCTTGGTCCGCTGCCTGAGACCTGCCACCTGCTAACCAGGCTCTTACTCGAACTGGAACAGCCGGAGCGCGCCATGGAGATGTCCCGGCGCGGTCTGGAGCTGGCTACCGAACAACCGCTCAACGCGCAAGCCGCGAGGAAAACTGCGTGGGCAATAGCCCTTTTGCCGACTGAGCTGCGTACGCACCCGGAACTGGAACAACGATTCCGCTACCTTGCATCCGCTGGCAGCGACCCGCTTATGGATACTCATGGGGACTGAAAACCCGATGCCGGTAGCCAATGGCAAAGTCCGGCGGGACATCAACATCGTCAATAAATTAGGCCTGCACGCGCGCGCTGCCGCCAAGCTGGTCACCCTGGCCAGCAGCTTCGACAGCAATATCGTCATCAGCAAGGACAACCGCAAGGCCGATGCAAAAAGCATCATGAGCATCATGATGCTCGCCGCTTCCAAGGGTATGGTGGTGCAGATTGAGGCCCAGGGAAAAGATGCCGAAGCTGCAGTTTCCGAGATCAGAACACTCTTTAGCAATCGCTTTGGAGAACCCGAATGACCTTCACGATTCAGGGGATAGGGGCTTCCAAGGGTATCTCCATCGGTATGGTACATATCGTCGATCCTGGTCAGGTCGACATTGACGAATACACCATTCCCGAAAATCAGGTCGAAGACGAGATCCGGCGCCTGGATGAAGCGCTCTCCCTGGCGCGCGCCCAGTTGCGCGCCATCCGTGCCAAGACCCCGAGCAACTTTGGCGCCGATGTCACCAATTTCATCAATGTCCATCTGCTCATGCTCGAAGACACGGTACTTACCCAGGTGCCGATGGATCTTATCCGTGAGCGCTATTGCAATGCTGAATGGGCGCTCAAACTCCAGCGCGACACGGTCGTTGGCGTATTCGAGGCCATGGATGACCCCTATCTGCGCACCCGTAAAGATGACGTGGATAACGTGGTCAACCGGGTGCAATGGATTCTCCAGCACGTGGAAAGAAGCGATCAGGCCACCGCCGAGCATCATCTTGAAGGCAAAATCGTTTTCGCCGATGACCTGACACCGGCAGACGCGGTACTGATGCGGCACCAGGGGGTAACGGGTTTTCTCACCGCCCACGGCGGACCAAACTCCCACACTGCCATCCTCGCCCGCAGCCTGCGTATTCCCGTGGTAGCCGGCCTGCACAACGCACGCGCTTACCTCCGTGATGGCGAAGAGCTGATCATCGATGGCCGCCAGGGTGTACTGGTGGTCCGGCCGACCCAGGAGATTCTCGGCCACTATCGCAAGCTCCAGCGTTTCATCGCCCACCATCATCGTGCCCGCCAGCGACTGCGTAACGTACCGGCGACCTCGGCAAACGGTGAACGCATTATCCTGCAAGGCAATATTGAATTACCGTCAGATGCCAAGGCTGCCACCCAGGTACGGGCCGACGGTATCGGCCTCTACCGCACCGAATTTCTCTTCATGAACCGCGATGCAGCTCCCGACGAGGAGGAACAGTACCTTAGCTACCGCGACGTGCTGGAGGCTATGAAGGGTGCGCCGGTTACTATTCGCACCCTGGATCTGGGTGCCGACAAACAGGTGGACGGTGGTCGCCCCGGGGCCCCGTTGAGCGCCAATCCCGCCCTCGGATTGCGCGCCATTCGCCTATGCCTGCAGGAGCCCGAAATCTTTCGTCCGCAACTGCGCGCTATCCTGCGAGCTGCGGCTCATGGACCGGTACGCATCATGTTGCCCATGCTGTCCACGATGCAGGAATTTCATCAGGTGCGCGATGTCCTCAGGAGTTGCCGCGAGGAACTGCTACAGGAAGGCGTTGCCATCGGCGAGAATCTCCCTATAGGCGGCATGGTCGAGGTGCCGGCTGCCGCCGTATGCGCCGATCTCTTTGCCCGCGAACTCGATTTTCTCTCTATCGGCACCAACGATCTTATCCAGTACACCATCGCCATCGACCGCATCGATGACGAGGTGAACTACCTCTACGATCCCTTGCATCCAGCGGTACTTCGCCTGGTGCAGACCACCATCCGTGCCGGCCAGCGTGCCGGTATCCCGGTATCCATGTGTGGAGAAATGGCGGGCGATGCCCGCTACACGCGCCTGCTGTTGGGCATGGGACTGCGGGAATTCAGTGTCCACCCCAACGCCTTACTGGAGATTAAGCAGGTAATCAGCGAAAGCCACATCGGCCAACTCAAAAAATTTGCCGCCCGGATGATGCGTACGGTCAACACCGACAACCGCATGGCCCTGCTCGAAACCATCAACGAAAACACCAGCGCCGCCCTGAGCGGCTAGAGCCTCGAGCTTATGGACAACTGTCACGACATCGCCGCCAGCCAGGAACTCCTGGAGCAACTGGATGACGCTCTGGAGCAACGCGCCTACCGCAAGGTACGGGAATTGCTGGCGGTGCTGCATCCGGCAGAGATCGCCCAACTGCTCGAATCGCTACCGCCCAAAGAGCGTGAGATTGCCTGGGAACAGCTGGATGAAGAGCAGCATACCGATGTGCTCTCCTACGCCGACGACGAAGTACGCTCGGTGCGCCTGGCACAGATGGAGCCAGAGGAGCTGGTGGCCGCGGCAGAGGATCTGGAGCCTGATGATGCGGTAGACCTGCTACAGGATCTGCCGGAACCCAGGGTCGACGAAGTTCTGCGCGCCATGGGCCAGCAGCAGCGGGCCCGTATTGAGGCCGTACTCGCCTATCCGGAGGATACCGCGGGCGGCCTGATGAACCTTGATGTCCTCACCGTGCGCAAGGACGTCGACCTGGAAACCGTTATCCGCTATCTACGCGTCCATGGCGAGATTCCAGCGCGCACCGATCGCCTGTTTGTGGTGGATCGCGACGACCACTATGAAGGCACCTTACGCCTCGCCAACCTGATCACACTGGATCCCGAACGTGGCGTGGAAGAGGTGATGGAAACTAACCGCAGGGGCATCCCGGCCACCCTCCCCGAACGCGAGGTGGCCCTGCTGTTCGAGCAGCGGGATCTGATCTCGGCACCAGTGGTGGACGAGGAGGGGCGGCTGCTCGGGCGTATCACGGTAGACGATGTAATGGACGTCATTCGTGAAGAGGGCGAACGCTCGGTCATGAGCATGGCGGGTCTGGATGAAGAGGATGACATCTTCGCCCCGGTATTAGTTACTTCGAGACGCCGGATGCTGTGGCTGGGTGTGAACCTGGGTACTGCGCTACTTGCCTCGTGGGTAATCGGACTGTTTGAGGCCACCATTCAGGAGGTAGTCGCACTGGCTATCCTGATGCCCATCGTCGCCAGCATGGGCGGCATTGCCGGCACCCAGACACTCACCATTGTTATTCGTGGCATGGCACTCGGGAGTGTGGGCCAAAGTAATGCGGGCTGGCTGCTTTACCGGGAACTCATGGTTGGCCTGATCAACAGCCTGTTCTGGGCTATCGTCATCGCCGTGATCGCAACGCTATGGTTCGAAAGTACAAAACTCGGCATCGTGGTCGGGGCCGCGCTGATTATCAATCAAATCGTCGCCGCCGTAGCTGGCGCCATCATCCCGCTGGCACTGCAACGCCTGTCCATCGATCCTGCCCTCGCCGGCGGTGTCGTGCTCACCACCGTCACGGATGTCATCGGCTTCATGGCCTTTCTCGGCCTCGGTGCACTTTTTCTCGTCGGCTAGGCCGCCATCAATCAAGTCCCGGAGCGATATTTAAGCTGGACACCTTTCATGAAGTTACGTAACACCTGATCTTTGCACTCGCGGTAGTGCTTATGATTCGGTCGACGAAAAAAGGCGCTTAATTCGTGTTTGCTTATCTGTAAACCTCCCAACGCCAAAATTTCCAGTACATCCTCCGCCTTCAGGTTCAAGGCAATCTTCAATTTCATGAAAATAATATTGTTGGTTAAACGCTGCTCCGGCTCCGGTTGCGGCCCTTCCTTCTTGCCTCGCTTGTCGTTAATCAAACCATTCAGAAAAATTGCCAGCTGAGTGTCACTACAAACCTGGTAGGCAGGGGCATCGTCCTTTTTTAGCCAATCACTGACCTCCCCACGACTCACCTCACAATCAGCCAAGGCAAATATCGCCATCATTTTTGCGTCGTCAAAGTCGAAGGTATAGCGGATACGGCGCAAGATATCGTTATTGGTCATGTTTATGTCCGGCTACTAGTTGTATGCAAATTTTTTCGTCCCCGAACGCTATAGTGTCCCCGGAAACAATCTTCTTCCGTTTTCTGGTTTCCACCCTGCCATTAACCAAAACCTGACCAGCCGCGATGAACGACTTGGCCTCACCACCACTGGAGGCCATCCCTTCAAACTTCAGGATTTTATAGAGCTCAACTGGCTCTCTTGAAATTTCAACTTCTCTCATGCCCGATTTATTCCCGAGAAAACGGGGCAGGTTACCGTATGGGTTATCTGAGAGCCATCCAGACAGCAACGCCGAGCAATATGCAGCCATATATCCGACCCTGGATTTTGACTGCGGCCACCGATCCAAGCAGGCGATGTATCGCATCTCCCCCCAGAATCCATATGCTGTTAGCCGCCAGGGTGATAAGGCCGAGCGCTAATGTAAGCAGCGGGATCGTATCCCAATCCGATTCCTGTTTTCCCAGAAACTGGGAAAACATTAACAGTGGAATTATCAGGAATTTGAAGTTAAAAAACTCAAGGATGCAGCCATCCAGAAAGCCAGGTGCTTCAAGTGAGCCCGCAACAGCTGTGCCCATACGAAAAAATTTATAGGCA
The DNA here is from genome assembly GCA_021773635.1 of Gammaproteobacteria bacterium. Lineage (GTDB taxonomy): Bacteria > Pseudomonadota > Gammaproteobacteria > HK1 > HK1 > JAJFJV01. Next base: position 59,192 of record JAJFJV010000006.1, read on the forward strand.
AGATAGAGCATGAACATGCAGCCAGCGTATTTGAATCCATTCAGTAGATAGGGATAAAGCAATAGCAACGCCCCCATGCCGGCCCCGATCACCAGGCTCTGCAGGATGCACACGAGATTGGTACCCAGTAACAAGGGGACTGTCCGCCGGAAACCGAAAGCAGCACCCGAGGACGCAAACAGGATGTTTGCCGGGCCTGGGCTAAAACTCAATGGCAGCAGCATCAACAGCCATGCCGACACGTTCGCGATAGTCACGGCACGATAAACACATGCACCCGACCCGGACCATGGGCGCCGATCTGTAGCGTTTGCTCCACATCGGCGGTGCGCGATGGCCCGGTAATCAGGTGGACACCGCGTGGCATATCCTTGCCCTCGCACCTTAGTTTTGCCCACACGTCCTCCTGGTAACGCAGGATGCGTGCGGCCGATACCACCACAAGATTACAGGCGGGCAGAAAACTGAGTGTTGCGGGCATGAATGATGAAGAGCACAACACCACACTGCCGGTTTCGGCCACCGCCGCCCAGGCCTCGGTGACCGCAACGGCGTCTTCGTCCCGGGGAACTCCGTCCCGGACCGTGAGACGGGGAGGCCAATGCAGCTGATCCAGTATCGAGCCGCCACCGCGCACCAGCCTCGATCCCAGATCATGTCGTCTCAGATAACGTGCCACCGCGACAGGAACACCCTTGCTGTCACCAAGACGTGAACAACTGCCACCCGCCGCGCGCCAGCGCCGGGCAAAGTGTTCTTCCGGTGTGCCGTCAAGCGCCGGCCGGGGATGGCCGGGACCGTTCTGCAAGCGCGCTTCCAGCCCGCCGGCCACGCTGCCCTGAAGCGGGGCAGAGCGCTTTAGCGAGGCACGAATAGTGGTGAAGATGGCCTTGCGGGACGCGCTCACGATGTACGCTCCGCAGATTTCTTTTGCCACAGGCGGTGGAAACTGTGCCCCTCGGGAGCCGGGCAGGCCCGTGCCGCCAGCAGTGTGCCGAGCCCCGGCACAAAGTGAATCATTCCACTCCTGCACAGCCAGCGCAGCAGCGGCGCCGCACAGCCAGCGAGTCCGTGATACAGCCGTGGGTGGCGTGCGACGTAACTCCATACTTTCAACAACGCACGATCCCGGCGTGACCCCAATCCTTCCGCCTGCTCTTCCTGGCGCAGCTTGCGCGACATATCGGGCAAGGGGATCCCCACCGGACAAACCTCGGCGCAGTGCCCGTTCAGGGTACAGGCATTGGGCAGGTGCGCGGCCTCGGGCAGGCCCAGTAGCAACGGGCTCAGTACTGCGCCCATGGGTCCGGGATAAACCCAGCCGTAGGCATGGCCCCCCAGCGAGCCATACACCGGGCAGTGATTGAGGCAGGCACCGCAGCGGATACAGCGCAGCATCTCGGCATAGTCACCACCGAGCATGCGCGAGCGCCCGTTATCCAGCAGCACCACATGCATCTCGCTGGGACCGTCGGCATCATCTGCCCGCCGCGGACCGGTGTAGAAGCTGGTATAGCTGGTAATCGGCTGACCGGTGGCACTGCGCGCCAGTACACGGAGCAGGGTAGTGGCATCGTCGAGCGTCGGCACCACCTTCTCGATACTGGTCAGCACGATATGGGTATCCGGCAGGCTGCTGGTGAGATCGCCATTCCCCTCATTGGTCACCAGCACCATGGAACCGGTCTCGGCGACGAGGAAATTCGCCCCGGTGATGCCCACGTCGGCCTGTAAAAAGCCCTGTCGCAACACCTCCCGGGCACGGCCCACAATCTCCGCGATACCGGTCACCGCCTCTTTGTAGCCAAGCTTTTCATGGGCGCGGGCAAACAGGCTGGAAATCTGTGCGCGATTTTTGTGTACCGCCGGGGCGATGATGTGGCTCGGCGTCTCCTTCGCGAGCTGGATGATGTATTCACCGAGATCGGTTTCCAGTACCTCCAGATTCGCCTCTTCCAGGGCACCATTGATGTCGATTTCCTCACCCACCATGGTCTTGCCCTTGATCACCTTGCGGGCATCTGCCTCACGGCAGATATCAGTGATGATCTGTCTGGCCTCGGCGCCATCCCGCGCCCAGTGCACCCGGGTGCCGCAGGCCTCGGCACGCTCGGCAAAACGCTCCAGATAGAAGTCCAGATGGGCAAGCGAGTGGGCACGGATGTCAGCGGCGGCAGCACGAATTTGCGGGTACTCGGGCAGGGCCTCCAGGGCCTTGCGACGCTTGTCCACAAAGCCCCCCCGAGCCTGGCGCAATGCACCCTGAAGCTGTTCATCTGCAAGCGCCGTCGCGGCGCGATGTGGAAAGTCGTGGACTACCGGTTTCACGAGTCGGACTCCAGCCCGGCAATCGGCGCTACATCGGTCCTGCCCGCCAGTACCTCCGCCAGATGGTAAACGCGAATTTCGCTACCAAGGCGCTCCAGCCGACCTGCGATATTGAGCAGACAACCCAGCTCCCCGGCCACCACGGTTTCGGCGCCAGTGGCAATGAGGTTTTTCGCCTTGTCATCCGCCATGCGCGCGGAAATCTGTGGATACTTCACACAAAAAGTACCGCCGAAACCACAACAGCTCTCGCCGTCCGCCACCTCACACAGCTTGAGTCCAGAGATACCACCGAGCAGCTGGCGCGGTTGATGCCGGACCTGAAGCTCACGCAAGCCCGAACAACCGTCGTGATAGGCCACCTTGCCCACATAGTGGCCGCTACCCGCCTCCAGACCACAGATCTCCACCAGAAAGCTCGAAAGCTCCCAGCAACGCTCCGCAAAGGCATTAGCCTTGGCCTGCTCTCGGGCATCCATGGTGAAAAGCCGGGGGTAATGCAGGCGCAGCATGGCCGCGCAGGAGCCGGAGGGAGCGACCACATACTCGCAATCGGCAAAGGCCGTCATCACCTGGCGGGCGATGGCGCGTGTGTCGCGGCTGTGGCCATTGTTGTAGGCGGGTTGTCCGCAGCAGGTCTGGGCTTCGGGAACCACCACCTCGCAACCCGCCTGTTCGAGCAACCGGATGGCGGAAAAGGCCACATTGGGGCGGAACAGATCCACCAGACAGGTGACAAACAATCCGACCTTGGGCATATATAGCCCCCCTTTCCGAATCAGCTTCCTGTCATTCTAGTCCAGAAGCCTGTACAGATGGTTTCAGGGCGCGTTTTTCAACGCCGCGATGCGTTCCTCGATGGGCGGGTGTGACATAAACAGACGCTTGAAGCCATGGCCCACGCCACCGGATATACCCATCGCCTCCACCTGCTCCGGCAGCTGTGAGGGCGCCGCCTGACCTCCGAGACGCTCCAGCGCAGCGATCATATTGGCGCGCCCGCTGAGCTCGGAGCTACCGGCATCGGCGCGAAACTCGCGCCGACGGGAAAACCACATGACGATGATAGAGGCAAGAATCCCGAGCGCGATCTGGGCCACGATGGAAACGATGTAATAGCCCGGACCATGGCCAGGCTGAGTCTTGAATACGCCCGATCGACGATGTGGCCAATGAGGCGAGAGAGAAAGATCACGAAGGTATTCACCACGCCCTGGATCAGTGCCATGGTAATCATGTCGCCATTGGCCACATGACTCACCTCATGCGCCAGCACCGCCTCCACCTCGTTACGGCGCATGGCACGCAACAGGCCGGTACTCACCGCCACCAGTGCGTTGTTACGGTTCCAGCCGGTAGCAAAGGCATTGGGCTCTGGCGAATCAAAAATTGCCACCTCGGGCATGCCGATCCCGGCGTCCCGTGCCTGCCGGGCCACCGTATCCACGAGCCAGGCCTCGTGCTCGTTCCGGGGCTGGGCGATGATCTGCGCGCCGGTGGCACGTTTGGCCGACCACTTCGACATCAACAGGGAAATAAAGGATCCGGTAAAACCGATCACCGCCGCCATCACCAGCAATGCACCAAGATCGAGCCCTACCCCTTGGGCATCCAAGGTGCCCTGGATGCCGAGCAGTTGAAAAACAATGCTGATCACCACCAGTACCGCGATATTGGTGGCCAGAAACAAGCCCATGCGCTTTAGCATTTCAATGCTCCATAACAAGCCGGTTAACTTATGAGTATCCCTGATAGGTCGGGGCCATCCCCTGATTTTTCAAGCTTGCTCAGACAAGCATTCCACCAGAGCCGTGATGCCGGTATCCTTGGCGGCTTCATCCATTTGGGAGCCATCTGATGGCTGAGCGCAAAGCAACGGTAAAACGCGATACCAAGGAAACCCGCATCCAGATCAGTGTCGATCTGGACGGGCAGGGCGATGCCCGCATACAGACAGGGGTCCCCTTTCTCGAGCACATGCTCGACCAGGTGGCACGTCACGGCCTGGTGGATCTGGATATCAAGGCCGACGGCGATCTCGAGATCGACGCCCACCACACGGTGGAGGATATCGGCATCGTACTGGGGCAGGCTATGGCCAAGGCGCTGGGCGACAAGCGCGGCATTACCCGCTATGGACATGCCTATGTGCCGCTGGACGAGGCCCTGTCGCGGGTGGTGATGGACTGGTCTGGTCGTGCTGGCCTTTGTTATCGCGTGCAGTATCCGCGTGCCCGCATCGGTGACTTCGACGTGGATCTCATTCACGAGTTCTTTCAGGGCTTCGTGAACGCCGCGGGAGTCACCCTGCACGTGGAAAATCTCTACGGTGACAACGCCCACCACATCGCCGAAACGGTGTTCAAGGCCTGGGGCCGGGCACTGCGGATGGCCTCTGCACCGGATCCACGGATGGCGGACCGCCTGCCTTCCACCAAAGAAAAACTCTGAGAGCGAGTACACGCTGGTGGAACGCATTGCAGTCGTAGACTACGGCATGGGCAATCTGCGCTCGGTGTCCAAGGCACTGGAGCACGTGGCCACCCCGGATCAAACGGTGGTGGTCACGGCTTCCGCCGAGATACTGGGCAATGCCGATCGCGTAGTCTTTCCGGGACAGGGCGCGATCCGTCACTGCATGGCGGAAATCCGCCGCCTCGGGCTTCATGACGCCCTGATGGAAGCACTCGCTGGCAAACCTTTTCTTGGCATCTGCATCGGCCAACAAGCCCTGCTGGAAAACAGTGAGGAAGATACGGATACCCACGGATTAGGGGTTTTTAGTGGCACCGTAAAGCGCTTTCCCGGTGACATGCGAGATCCAGTCAATGGCGAGCGCCTGAAGATCCCTCACATGGGCTGGAACGGGGTTCAGCACGATGGCGGCCACCCTCTATGGAAGGGCATTGCCAGTGGCGAGCGCTTCTATTTCGTGCACAGCTACTACGTCGCGCCGGAAAATCCCGCAGTCATTGCGGGCACGACCCACTATGGGCTGGAATTTGCCTCGGCGGTGGCCAGGGACAACCTGTTCGCGGTGCAATTCCACCCGGAAAAGAGCCAGCATGCGGGTCTTGCGCTACTCGGAAATTTCCTGCGCTGGCAGGTGACATGAAGCCAATTTACCAGGCCACCGCAATCCTGCTGCTGCTCGCACTGCTTGGTAGTCCGATTGTGGTAGCAGCACAGGAAGTGCCAACAGAACCTTCCCCTGAAGGCGGAGCAGCCAACAGCTCGTATGTTCCTTTACGGATCAAGGTGGTCGTCAAAAACGGCTCAAGCTTTCGCAAGATGCTGACCGTCTACGACAACAATTGCCGGCGTCATCTGCTCATTTCCAAACGCTTCCAGGCCTGGGGCAGTGAAACGGTGACGGCCTGCACAAACGACAAGGGCCTCGCCAATATCACCGTGGATCGGTTGGGTCTGGCCAAGAAACAGTTCCGGCAAGTAAAAAGAATGGCTACCATTAGATACTAAGGAAGCTCTGACCCCCGCTTGTTTAACGCTCCCGAATACTTTCACTCCGGTAGCGCAGTAATGGCGCCAGCAGATATTCGATAATCCGGCGCTTGCCGATTTTCGCCTCGACACTCACGCGCATGCCCGGTGAAAGATTCACGTCCTTACCCTCCACAGGGATCGTGGTCCGGTCCATCGCAACCTGAGCGCTATAGATTAGGCCATTCTCTTCACTACTGACCGCATCATCGGACAGGGACTCGATCCTGCCATCAATGGTGCCGTAGCGGGTAAACGGGAAGGCGTCGATTTTAATCTCCGCGATTTGTCCCTCCTTTACGAAACCAATGTCCTTGTTTTCCACCCAGGCCTCCACCTGAAGACTTCGGCCCTCCGGCACGATTTGCATCAACTGTTGTGCGGGCGTCACCACACCACCGATAGTGTAGACGCTCAATTGCTTGATAACGCCAGCTACCGGCGCGGTCAGATTTTGACGAATATTTCTTTGTTCCGCTTTTTGCAATTCTTCCCGAGTCACCTTCAGGCGCACCTCCACCTCAGCCAGTGCCTGCAACCAGCGGGACCGGCTGTTGGCCTTGAGTGTGGCCTTGCGTTCATCCAGCGATGCAATGCCCGCACTGTTGGCAAGCAGCAATTTTCGTTGTATCTCACGCTCCCGTGTTTGCTGCACTCGTAGTTGCTCAAGCTCCAGCCACCGGGTGCGGGACACCATGTTTTTTCCCAGCAATTTCTTTAGCGAATCAGCACGCTCGGTGATGAGAGGTATGGTCGCACCAAGTTGGAAGATGCGTTCCCGTGTTGCTGCTCTCTCCGCCTGTTTTTGTTTTATCTGTTGGCGAATTTCGGCGAGGCGTGATTGATAATCGCGCCACTCCGATATAATTCTTTGATGCACCAGGGAGTCCGCTATTTTTTCTGGTACTTCTCCGGTATCCAGTGCCTGGAGCAAAGTATGTAGCCGGTGTTGATCCTGGAGCGTCGCATGTTGTTCTGCGACCAGCCGATCGCGATCTGCACGGGTTGCGGTGGCGTCCAGTTCGATCAGGACATCACCCTGCTTTACCCGTGCATCTTCGCTGACATGGATGGCTGTGATAACGCCGGTTTCCAGCGGCTGTATCAGCTTGATTCGGCTGGAGGGCAGAATCTTGCCCTGGGCGACGGCGACAATATCTACCTCACCAATCACGGCCCAGAATAACGCTGCCAAAAAAAACAATATGACCGCCCACAATATGGCGCGGCCCAACGGCGATGGCGGTGTCTGCTGAATTTCCAGTGCGGCGGGCAGGAATTGCAGGGACTCGCCGCCGTTATCTCGTATTTTAAAAAACCGGGCCATTTCGGTCAACCGGCCTGATGCGCGTACAACTGGGCATAACGACCTTGCTGTTTCCTTAAATCATCGGGGCTGCCCTGCTCTGCAATTCTTCCCTGCTCCAGCACGATAAGATGATCTGCCTCGCGCACCGCACTCAGTCGATGGGCGATGATGAATACGGTCCTGCCCTTGCAGATATGGCGCATATTTTTCTGGATGATGCATTCCGATTCGTAATCCAGCGCCGAGGTCGCCTCGTCGAAAATGAGTATTCGGGGATTGCCCACCAGTGCGCGCGCAATGGCAAGGCGTTGACGCTGTCCACCGGAAAGATTGCAGCCGTGTTCTCCCACAAGAGTGTCGTAGCCATCGGCTAATTCAAGTATAAATTCATGTGCGCCAGACAGCCTGGCTGCATGTGTGACCGCCTCCATGGGCATGGCCGGATCGCTGATGGCGATGTTTTCCCGGATCGATCGATTGAACAGAAAGTTCTCCTGCAATACGACCCCGAGACTGCGTCGCAGCCATACCGGATCGACCATGGAAAGATCGACCCCATCCACCAGCACCCGGCCGGATTCCGGCACGTGCAGCCGCTGGATCAGCTTGGTTAAAGTACTTTTTCCGGAGCCGGATCGGCCGACGATACCAATAACTTTTCCGGGAGAAATATCGATGCTGATATCGTGCAGAATCTGCGGTCCATCGGGACGGTAGCGGAAACTCACATGCCTGAACGTAACGCGACCCCGGAGCCTGGGCAAAGAGCTACGTGTTGGGCTATGAGCTGGCTCGGGCTGGGCGTTGAGAATATCGCCGAGCCGTTGCACCGAGATACCCGCCTGTTGAAATTCCTGCCACAGCTGCACGATCTTCAGGATCGGGCCGCTGACGCGGGCAGCCAACATGTTAAAGGCGACCAACTGCCCGACGCTTAGATGGCCCTCCATAACCTGCCGGGCGCCAACCCACAGGATTAAAGCAATAGTCACCTTGTTGATAAACGAAGCGGTCTGACCAGCGATATTTCCCAGATTCGTCGCCTTGAAACCGGCACTAACGTAAGCGGCCAGCTGCTCCTCCCAACGGCGTTGGTTCTGTGGCTCGATGGCGGCCGCCTTGATGGTCTCAATACCATTGACGGATTCCACCAGAAAGGCCTGATTTTCCGCACCGCGATTGAATTTTTCGTGCAGGCGCGCACGCAACACCGGGGTAATAAAGACCGACAGCAGCACATAGAACGGAATGGCACCAATCACTACCCAGGTGAGCAGCGGACTGTAGATAGTCATCACCATCAGAAAGACGATGATGAAGAACAGATCGATCACCGACATCATGGCCGAACCAGTGAGGAAATTGCGAATGCTTTCCAGTTCGCGCACGCGGGCCACGGTATCGCCCACCCGCCGTGATTCGAAGTAACTGATGGGCAGGGCCATCAGGTGGCCAAAAAGTCGCGCCCCGAGCATCACATCGATGCGATTGGAGGTATGGCTAAAAACATAACTTCGCAGACCGGTTAGCAACACCTCAAAGAAGGCAACCACCAACAAGCCAACGGCCAGCACATCCAGGGTGGTCAGGCCCCGGTGCACCAGCACCTTATCGATGATCACCTGGAAAAACAGCGGCGTTACCAGGGCAAACAACTGCACGAAAAAAGAAGCAAGCAGTACTTCCGCAAACAGCTTTTTGTATTTCAGGATGGCGGTAATAAACCAGGAAAAGTCAAAGCGCCGGAAGGTATCCAGCAATCTGGCACGACGGGTAACAAGAATCAGTTCACCGGACCAGTTTTTCTCAAACTGCTCCCGGTCAATACTTAGCGGGCGCTGCTCACGCGGGTCCTGAATGAGCAGTTTATGTTCCGCCAGGCGCGCAATAATAAAAAAATGCCCATCGGTATGATGAGCCATCACCGGCAACGGGGTATTCTGCAAACGCTTCCAGTCACTTCGAACCCGGCGGGCCTTCAGCTTGAGCCAGCGGGCTGCCAGCAGAATGTCCGTGGTTTCGAAATACTTTCCACTCTCGCCGAACTGGTGTCGAAGCTGCCCGGGATCAACCGCCACCTGATGCAAGCGGGCAATAATCGTCAGACAAACGAGGCCCGGGTCGATCGCATTCGACGCAGAATGTTTTGTTTGGTTTTGAACTGCTTCCATGCGGTTCAGCTATCCTTTTTTGGCTTTGCCAGATCTACATCGGCTGCCAACTCGCGGCAATCACACCCTGAACCTCTTCGCGCAACACCGGCGATGGACTTAAAGCTCCCGAGGAGGTGGGCACAAAACTCGCCATGGCACTGACCAGTTGTGCCACCTGTGCTTCCAGTAGCACCTGCCCATCACTGGTGGTAAATGAAGCCATGGATGTGGCACGCCCATCTCGATACCAGTGTTCCATGGTCACGCCTTCGCTGCCTCCAAGCACTCCGATATTTAAATCCTGATTATCCCGCCAAAACCACAGATCATCAGGCGCTATTCCCTCACCAAAAAGTAATCGATCATTGCCCTGCCGGTCCTTAATCGAATCATGGCCGTCCCCCAATCCAAAGAGATAGGTGTCGTCACCGCGCCCACCCACCAGGCGATCATCTCCCGGCCCACCTGTGAGCACATCGTTGCCACGTCCCCCCGTGAGTTTGTCATCGCCACTGCCGCCGTAAAGCGTATCGTCACCGTTCTGGCCCTTGAGCTTGTCATCTCCGGCGCCGCCATAAAGACGGTCATTGCCGTCCCTGCCTTTGAGGACATCACGACCATCCTGGCCATCAAAGATATCGCTACCATTGGTACCCGCAAGCCTGTCCGAAGTGACTGCTCCGAGTACAGCATCGGGATTGCTATTTACGAAAAGATTGAATGTGGCCCCCACGGTCGTACCACTCTGATCCTGGGCCTGCAGCTGGATAGCATGGTTACCACCATCACGGATGGGATTACCGGAATAACTGAGGGTTAGGGGATCGAAAGTGAGCCACGAGGGCAGGGTGCTGCCGTCCGCGAGCGTCGAGCCATAGGTAAGTGGAGTGCCACTGCTGAAGGTATCGGCTGGCAGGCTGAAAGAGAAGGGAAGATATTTCAGTATCATGCGGTCCTCTGGGGGTGTGAGCAGTGCCGGAGGTTGCTCTACCTGACCGAGGATTGCCGGCAGATCCCACACGCTACTGTCCGCGAAATGCACTTCGCTTAGGGGATAGTCGATACCGTTGCTGAAAAAACTCTGTACGGTAAGGCGATCCTGGGTGCCATCGATGGCAAGCACGAGGTCCATTCCTTCGCGGCTGACAAGGACTTGCCCTGAAGCCACATCCATTTCGATGATGTCACCGGCGTCTGGCAGACTTTGCGGGGCGATCACATCCTGACCATAGCCCGGACCAAAGACGTATGTGTCAGCATCCGCGCCGCCGTCAAGGGTGTCGTTGCCAGTACCACCATCAAGCCGATCATCACCGGCCTTGCCCACCAAGGTGTCATTCCCGGCAAAGCCCATCAGCCGATCCGTGACTGTGGTGCCACTTAAGGTATCGTCCAGCTCGGTGCCATCCAGATCAAAACCCCTGGCCAGCAATTGTGCCGGATTCAGGATCGCGCCATCGGCAAACTTAAACTGGTCGATTGACAGGCTGTTGACAGGATCATCAGGGTCGAAGCCTTCTACGTGGATTGCCCCACCATCGGGGAAATTGAGTTTGAGGGACCCTAGCGATAGGGAGATATCCGTGTCACCGATCCCGGCACCAAAGATCAGAGTATTGCCACTGGTATCCACCAGCGTATCCACACCATCGCCAACGTTGTAGACATAGGAGTCATGGCCAGCACCGCCGGCAAGGACATCGTTACCAGGCCCGCCATTTAACGTATCGTCACCATCATCACCGGACAGCGTATCGTTACCGGTTCCGGCAAACAGGATGTCGGCCCCGCCATTGCCCTGGAGCACATCATTGGCGTCACTGCCATAGAGGATGTCGTTTTGCGGGGTACCTGCCGGATCGGAAACCAGCGCCAGCAGCCCCGCCTGATCCAGGGTGCTGCCATCGCTGAACTCGACCAGATCAATACCCAGCGTGTTAGCAGGATCAGCCTGATCAAAATTTTGTATCTGTATGCTTCCAGCAGGGGAAACGCCTCCGAAAACACTCAAGGACACATCGATATTGAAGGCGCCGGACGACAGGGTAACGCTAATATCCGAAGCCGTTATGCCCCCACCAAACAGTCCCGCACCGAAACGCAACGTATTACTACCGCTGTCCACCAAGCTATCCGAGCCATCGAAGGCGCCAAAGAGGTAAGTATCGTGTCCCGTCCCACCAGCCACCAGATCATTTCCAACGCCCCCAATCAGGAGATCATCACCCGCGCCTCCGTACAGCGCATCATTGCCGAGGTCACCCTGCAAGGTGTCATTGCCCTGGCCACCATCCAGCACGTCGTCACCATGCACGCCCGATAACAGATCATTGCCTGCACCGCCGTTGAGGGTGTCGTTGCCTAGCCTACCATCGAGTACATCATCACCATCGCCGCCATCAAGCATATCGTCACCATCGAGTCCGAACAGAGTGTCATTCCCGCCTCCGCCGAAAAGTGTATCGGCCCCATCAAGGCCGTACAGAAAATCGTTCCCGTCGTTACCCTGCAGCACATCATCGCCATTGCTGCCGTAGACAATGTCATCCTGGGGCGTACCGTCCTGGTTGGAGCCGAGGGCCAGCAATTGTGCCTGGTTCAATGCAGTCCCATCGGCAAACTCGACCCGATCGATACTGAGCGTGCTGGTGGCGTTGATCGCAAAGAAGCCTTGCAATTGTACGGCCCCGCCATCGGGGAGATTAATGTTGAAGGCGCCCTGTGATGGAGTAATGGCAAGATCTGCAATGCCTATACCGGTACCAAAACGTAGCGTGTTAGCACCACTATCCACCACGCTATCCGTACCATCACCCAAGTTGTACAGATAGCTATCGCGACCGGCACCGCCTTCGAGAGTGTCGTTGCCGGCACCGCCTTCCAAGATGTCGTCACCGACATCTCCGTAGAGCGTGTCGTTGTTAGCATCGCCATACAACACATCATCGCCTTGCTCTCCATAGAGAATGTCATCACCAGTGCTGCCAAACAGGCTGTCGTTACCACCCTGGCCAAACAGAACGTCGTTACCAGTGCCGCCATCGAGGGTGTCGTCGCCGTGCTGGGCAAAGGGAATATTTGAGGCATCACCGTATAAGGTGTCGCTATCAGAACCGCCAAACAGGACATCATTGCCACCCTGGCCTCGCAACGTGTCATCACCAGCGCCGCCATCCAGGTAATCACCGCCGTGTGCACTGATCGGGATGGAGGAAGCATCACCCCAAAGAAAATCATCACCCGCCCCGCCTAGCAGGCTGTCGTTACCTGCCTCTCCTATTAAGTTATCGACATCTCCCTGACCATAAATAACATCGTCTCCGGCACCCGCCCATACATAGTCATTACCACCACCCGCATAAATCGTATCCGCACCACTGTCAGCAGGCGCAACGGCCCCGATGACAGGATCGAAGGTAAACGATGAACTGACCGTCCAATCAAAGCTCTGCGCAGTGTAATCGGCATCGCCAAAAATATAATCCGTACCCGCGCCGCCGATGATCAGGTCATTGCCGCCACCCCCGGCAAGACCATTTATACCGGGATCGCCCACCACCACATCATCCCCCGACCCGCCGTTGAGCCAGTCGCGGGTGGTGCCCGCAGGCGTGTTGTCGGAGTTGATGGCGGTAGCCAGATCGATCTCTACATCGGCATACAGATGATCGCTGCCAATGCCACCTACCAGGATGTCGGTATCGGCACCACCTTCGATGACATCGTTACCGGCATCACCCTGAACACGATCCTGGCCATCGCCACCACGCAAACGGTCATTGTCCCCACCGCCAAACAACTGATCGTCGTCGGTACCACCGTCCAGAAGATCATCACCGGCATTACCCTGCAAGGTGTCCTTCAGTTCACCGCCAAAAATCTCTTCATTGTCGGCGCCGCCAAGCAGGGTATCCGCCCTGGCCTCGACGATATTGGGGTCGGTAATGACGTTTCCCAGACTATCAAAGCCAAGCTGGATACCGTCCGTGGCGGGGTCCTGATCGATGGGTGCACGGTCCCCCTGGACGGTGAGGGTGGTTTCTTGCGGAACGGTTTCGTCGATAAAGCTGAGGCCGAGGTTTCCGGCAGAGAAGTTCTGGACCGTGATGCTGCCGGCTTTGCCGGCGATGGCAATTGTTAAGGGACTGCCATTGACGCCGCTCCAGTTATAGGTCGCCAGCCCATCGGCGCTGCTCCAGGTGCTGTCACCAGGCTGTTTGCGACCACCGTTTAATACCCGCTGCCTGCCGGTGGCATCCTGATAGACAATATTGCCGTCACCGTCAGTGTCGTCAATGACATCATTGCCACCGCCACTCTGGTAGAGGTACATATCCTTGCCCTCTCCACCCTTTAGGGTGTCGTCCCCGGCACCGCCATCGAGGTAATCGCGGCCCTTGTTGCCTTCGAGATAATCGTCACCGCCCTTGCCGAACAGACTGTCATTGCCACCGCGGCCGTAGAGGTGGTCATCGGTCGAACCCTGCGGCCGATCGCCCTGAAGCACGTCGCCACCTTCGCTGCCGAAAATATACTGGCCATCAGTGGGAGGAGTAATGCCGCCGATGACGAGCCCGCTGGCTTTATCCTCGAAGCGCTTGTCGCCGAGACTCGCAAGACCGTCGTTCACAGCCATATTGAGTTTGAGGGCGAGAAACCCGGCGCGGTCGGCGAGGTATAGCTCAGAGAAGTTGTCGAGGTCGAGTTGGCCCTTATTGTTGTGGTCGGTATAGATTCCGGCGTTGCCGGTGATGGCGAAGGGGTTGAGGTGTTCCAGGGCGTAGCGGTGGGCGATACCGCCGTTGGTCACGGCAGATTCGATCTGACTGGCAGTAAAAGGCGTGAAGGTGCCGTCGGCGGCAGTGGCGCCGAAGACGTCGATGCCCAGTCCACCGTTGACGGGCAATTCCAGTGCGGTATTGATTAACTCAAGGTCGGTATAAAGCTGGTTACGATCACCATCGTATTCATTGCCGGCGCGCTTGGTGAAGCCGGTCCCCAATAACAGCTCACCGACCACCGAAACCGCCGCTTCCAGGCTGTTCTCCGCCACATTCGAGGCAGCTTCAAGGAGACCGGTGATTTTGGCAAGGCCTTCCGAGGTGTTCAGATTGTTGTCGATGCGAGCGAGTAAGTCGTAGACGGCGAGGGAATCGGTCATCTGTGAGCCACTGTGGCCGCCCACGGTTGCCAAACCGCCATTCTCGATGAAGATTCCGTCATAACCCCCCGGCTGTTGCAGCACCAAGTTGTCCATGGCGGCAAATTCAGGCCCATTTATCCCGTATACATTCTGAATCCGGCTGTCATCAAAGCCCGGGCCACCACCCAACGATGCAAACAGACTGTTCACAACTGCTTCGCCAATCTTGAAACCCAGGCCGTTCACGGAAATAGCATTGGCATTAATGTTCGGAAACAGCCGTGTAAAAGCCATCGCCAGATGCCCGCCCAAGGAATGCCCGGAAACCTCTATAGAAACTGGAGCAACTAAGAATGCACCACCGCCGGTTTGCAGAGAAACATCCGCGAGCTGAGATGAATCCACAAAATCAATTGTGCCAAAGTCGGGGTTAAGCACTGCCGCAGTATAGTTTGCATTCTTCGCAGTCGTTGCCCGTTGCCAGAAGTTGTATAAATCGACGAGCTGAAGTCGCGCCACGCCGTTACTGACAATGAGAGCGGCATCGGCGAGGAAATCGACCGCGTAGTTGGCCGTAGTAGAACCACGGATCGCCAGCGAATACTGGCCCGATGGAGTTCCATCCATATTTAGCCGCTCAAATACCGTTGCGGAGAAACCGCTTGCGGTGTCCGGGAGGTGGTCGATAATTCTCCATTGATCTACGAACTCGGTAGCTTGGGCAGTGGAGAAGCTCATGTTGTTGAAGCTGCCATTTTTAAGAGCGGCCTCAATATCCAACGTATTGGTCAACAAATCGCCGGCATTATCGACAAGGTTTGCGTATGCAGCTTCAGCTAACTGTGCCTGTTCAAACAATGAGGATACGAAGTTCATTTTTTCGCTCCCAAGAATTTATTGCGAAAATTCCTTAATGCGTCTTGATGAACCCCACCACCATCACAATGGTGATTTACCATCCAAAACCTTACGGTTCCAGGAGGCCCGGACCTATCATCAACGCGATTGCCACTGCCAAAACCTACATATCTAGCTAGCACTTCATTTTTGTCTCTATCTACGACTGCCTGCTCCATACGTATGATCGGAAGAGACTGCGATGTGTCCTGCTGGGTTACTACCCAACTAAATTGCTGATTTAAAAAATATGTATCGGTGTAATTCCCCATATCGCCCTGACGCGTAGACGATTCACCCTTATTCGTCACGAGCGTCTCTAACACCCCCGGATTCTCAGCCTTCCACTGACCCACCGTCTTGTACACCCAAAATCCCGCTTCGGTAGCACAAAAATATTTGTGTGTAATCACCGTGGGAATGTGGTCCCAGAACACCAGAAGATACATCACCAGCGCCGCGCCACCCCCCCAACGCCAAGGGCTCTTGTCATTCCTCCTAGCAGCCCGCGTGGCAGCCACTACCACCGTTATTGAGACAATCAAATACAGCGCCAACGCGCCAAGAACGACCAAGCCCATTACGCTAACTCCTCAGCGAGTAAATGATTATTTGATGCTGCTTCGAAAATGGCGGCTCGCCCTGCAAGACATGAAGGCTCAAGGACGCGACACAATGCTGCAACGGCATTAGCAATACATAAGCGGAAAGCAGGCATGCCAGTGCATGCAAATGGGAGGTGTATTTCTGCCATACATCCGTGTATGTCCATGGCCTGATGTTGCTCCGTGATTACCAGCAGCCTGTCTTACCGTAATCTACAAGTTGGAAGCGTGCAAGCTGTTAGAAAATTGCCAAGTGCTTGATCGTTACTTGTAGTTCATCAGGAACTTTTCAATGACCTGGTTAGCCAAGCATCCTGCGTATCGTCTCTTCATATTCTGGAAAATAGCGCCCGATGACGGGAAGATCGAAACGTCGCAGGATGCTGGTATTGGGTTCGCGTTCAAGCAGGAATTCGAAGGATTTTTTCACCAGCGTTAGAGCGTCCGTGTGACCACCCGTCAGTTGGTGGCAATAGCCGGGGTCTACGGTGACGGTGTGGGTGGTGGTGCTGGCGGCAGTAACCGTGACCTTGAAGGTACGCTCGTCGATGGCTTCCACCTGGATCATACCGTTCCCTCCCATGAGATTGTTATAGACGCTGCTCCAGCACCGTGCGCAACTCGGCATCGGTGAGCACGATGGGGTTGGATTTCATGCTGCCACCACGGGCGTTGGCGACGACCTGATCGAGCCCGCTCTCTTCCACGCCATACCGGGACAGTGGCGCAAGCTGCATTTGCCCGGTCCAGTCCTCCAGTATGGATACCAGCACCTCGCAGGCTTCGTCGCGCGGGTGGTGGTGTCCACTCAATACGCTACCAGCCCGGGCATAACGGGCAAGTGCCGGGCCGTCCGCATCGCGTTCGAGCAAGGCATCCAGATTCATGCGGGTGGCGGCTGCCACCAGAGTGCCGCAGACGACGCCGTGGGGGATGGGGTAGAAGGCGCCGAGAGGAGATGCCAAACCATGTACCGAACCGAGGCCGGTCTGGGCAAGATTGATGCCGGAAACCAGCGAGGCCCAGGCCATGCGCTCGCGCGCCACTGCATCCGCACCCGCTGATTCAAAGAGCGGCAGCAAGCCTTCGCGCACGGCACGTAAGGCATCCAGCCCGAGGGCATCGGTAAAGGAGTTCGCACCCGTGGAAACATAGGATTCCAGCACCTGGGTCAACGCATCCATGCCGTTGGCGGCGATGACCGCGGGCGGGCAGGAGGCCAGCAGGTCCGGGTCGACAATGGCGTATTCCGCCACCAACTTGTCGTGGCGGAAGGATTTCTTGAAACCGTCCGGCCCCTGGATGCTCAGCACCGCATTCTTGGTGGCCTCGCTGCCGGTGCCGGCAGTGGTGGGTACCGCCACCAGCGGAACCGCCGGCCCACTGTAGGACAACTCCGGGCCGACACCTTCCAGATAATCCATCACCGAGCGCTGGACCCGCAGCAACCCGGCGATGGCCTTGGCCGCATCCAAGGCACTGCCGCCGCCAATGCCGAGCACGACATCGAAGTTATCACCGCCATAGGTTTGAACGGCATCATCCACCAGCTGCGGCGAGGGCTCACCGGCCACGCTGACCTGTTCCCAGGCAATGTTTCGCTGCCGGAATTGCGAGCGCAGTTGCTCCCATTGCGGCGTCGCCATAAACGAGTGCGCCCCGGTAACCAGCAGCACCCGGTTACCGAAGCCGCTGACGATATCCGGCACCCGCTCGATAACACCGCAACCGAACTCGATGCGTGGCAGGCGGGCGATGGAAAAAGGCGTCACGGCAGCAGGCCTTCGTAGGGCACGCCCTTGCGTGGTGAGGCCATCCAGTCGGCCACCGTGTCCCGCCATGTTGCGTAATGCGAAGCTTGTTTGTGTGCCGCCGCGTCTTCCGCCGAACGGTAGGCCTCGTAGAGTACGAAGCGCGTTGGATCCTCGTCCAGCTGCAGGACATCGAAGCGGAGATTACCCGACTCCTGTACCGAGGCCTCATGGTTCAGGCGCGATGCCTCAATGAAGGCATCGAGATGTTCGGGTTTCACATGGACGTGCACGATGGTGACTTGCATGGCGGCGTTCCTCCCGTGGGCTGTCCGGACTTTAGCAAAACCGTTCGACTATTTGCGCCCCACGGCACGGTGGCCAATGTCGCGGCGGAAATAGACCCCGTCCCACCAGATCTTGTCCACTTCACGATAGGCGTTGGTCTGGGCGTCTTCCACGGTTTCGCCGAGGGCACAGACGCAGAGCACCCGGCCACCGTCGGTGACCACATCCCCGTTGTTGAGGGTGGTGCCGGCATGGAAGACCTTGGTGCCCGGTGTGGTGATTTGCTCCAGGCCCTGGATGGCATCGCCTTTACGATAGCTGCGTGGATAACCGCCTGCGCTCAGGACCACGCCAAGGGCAACCCGCGAATCCCATTCCGCGGTAGCGGTGTCCAGCGTGCCCTCCACCGCATCCTCACATAACGCCACGAGATCACTTTTCAGGCGCATGAGAATAGGCTGGGTTTCCGGATCCCCAAAACGACAGTTGTATTCCAGCACCTTGGGATTACCGGCGTCATCAATCATCAGGCCCGCGTAGAGAAAGCCGGTATAGGGATTACCGTCTTCGGCCATGCCGCGCACGGTGGGCTCGATGACTTCCGTCATCACACGCTGGTGCAGCGCCTCGGTGACCACCGGCGCGGGGGAATAGGCACCCATGCCACCGGTGTTGGGACCACGATCCCCTTCGTCACGGGCCTTGTGATCCTGCGAGCTGGCCAGTGCCAGAATGTGGCTGCCGTCCACCATGCAGATGAAGCTGGCCTCCTCGCCGAACAGGAACTCCTCCACCACGATGCTGCGACCGGCGGCGCCAAAGCTGTCTTCACCCAGCATCTCGGTGGCAGCGCGCTCGGCATCCGCCACGGTTTCCGCCAGCACCACACCCTTGCCGGCAGCCAGACCATCGGCCTTGATAACGATAGGAGCGCCCTGGGCACGAATGTATTCAAGAGCCGGCTGGAGTTCGGTAAAGCTCTGATAGGCTCCGGAGGCAATGTTGTAACGGGCCAGAAAATCCTTGGTATAGGACTTGGAGGCCTCCAGTTGCGCAGCGGCACGGGTCGGCCCGAAGATACGCAGGCCGTGTTCCCGGAAGCTGTCGACAACGCCTTCCGCCAGTGGCGCCTCAGGCCCCACAATGGTCAGCTCAATCTTGTTTTCGCTGGCAAAACGCAGCAACCTGGGAATGTTTTCTGCTGCGATGGGGAGATTGCGCACCTTGTCCTCGCCCTCAGTGCCGGCATTACCCGGGGCGACAAAGACCTCGCTGACCTGCGGCGACTGGGCCGCCTTCCAGGCCAGTGCATGTTCCCGTCCACCGCCCCCGATGATCAGTACTTTCATCTGTTTCACTCCATCACTTTAGTGGCGGAAATGGCGCATGCCGGTGAATACCATGGCAATGTCATGTTCATCCGCGGCAGCGATGACCTCTTCATCACGAATTGACCCACCCGGCTGGATTACCGCGGTGATACCCACCTCGGCGGCGGCGTCGATACCATCGCGGAAGGGGAAAAAGGCGTCAGAGGCCATCACCGAGCCACGCACCTCCAGATCCTCGTCCGCCGCCTTAATGGCCGCGATACGGGCACTGTAGATCCGGCTCATCTGTCCCGCGCCCACACCGATGGTGCGCTGGTCACGGCAATAGACAATGGCATTGGACTTAACGAACTTCGCCACCTTCCAGGCGAATAACAGGTCAGCCTGCTCGCTGGCACTCGGTGCCCGCTGGCTAACTACTTTGAGATCGTCAGCAGCAATACGGCCAGCATCGCTTTCCTGCACCAACAAACCACCACCAACCCGCTTCAGATTCCATTCACCGGCCGCCTGTCCCTGCCAGCTACCGGTGCTGAGCACCCGCACCCCGGGCTTTGAAGTCAACACCTTGCGGGCTTCCTCGCTCACACTCGGGGCGAGGATCACCTCGACGAACTGGCGATCGATAATGGCCTGGGCCAGGGCACCATCCAGAGTCTGATTGAGGGCAATGATGCCACCAAAGGCAGAGGTGGGGTCGGTTCCGAAGGCAAGGTCGTAGGCCTCGCCAAGATCGGCGGCTACCGCAACGCCACAAGGATTGGCGTGCTTGACGATAACGCAGGCGGGCTCCGCTCCAAACTCCTTCACGCACTCCAGCGCCGCATCGGCGTCGGCGACATTATTAAAGGAAAGTGGCTTGCCCTGAATCAATTCCGCGCTGGCCAGTGTGGCGGGCGGAGCACCTGCGGTATTCCTGTAGAAGGCCGCTCCCTGGTGAGGGTTTTCCCCATAACGCATGTCCTGGAGCTTTTCGAACTGCAGCGACAGAGTCGGGGGAAAAGGGGTCTCACTCTCGGTCTTCACGCTACCGAGGTAGTTGGCAATAGCACCATCGTAATGGGCGGTGTGAGCGTAGGTTTTGCGCGCCAGTTCAAACCGCGTTTCCGCGCTAACGGCCCCATTACCGGCACGCAGTTCCTCCAGCACCCGATCGTAATCAGCGGCATCCACCACCACAGTCACTGCGGCATGATTTTTTGCCGCCGCGCGCAGCATGGCGGGGCCACCAATATCGATATTCTCGATGGCCTCCGGGAGACTGCAATCTGGATTGGCAACCGTCTGCTCGAAGGGATAGAGGTTCACCACCAGCAGATCGATGGGGGCGATATCATGCTCCGCCATTACCTCGGTATCCACATCACGCCGTCCGAGCAGGCCGCCGTGGATGCGTGGATGCAGGGTCTTCACCCGCCCGTCCATGATCTCGGGAAAGCCCGTGTGCTCCGAGACCTCGGTCACCGCAATGCCGGCGGACTGGAGTAATTTTGCCGTGCCTCCAGTGGACAGTATATCGATACCGAGTTCTGCCAGGGCCCTGGAAAATGCCTCAATGCCCTGCTTGTCCGAAACGCTGATGAGCGCGCGCCCAACCCTCGCCATTGCTGTCCCCTTAGTGTGTGCTTGCTTGAAATAAGCTCGTCATTTTAACAGCTGGCGACACAAAAGGCGGGCACATCCAGGCACTCGAAACCATGGATTTGAAGCTAACAGAAGGTAGGAATGAACAGCGGGGTTAGTTAGCGCCCACTCGTGCCATTTAGGCCGTAGCGCTTGAGCTTTGTTCTCAGGGTGCCGCGATTGATACCCAGCACCGACGCCGCCTGGCTCTGGTTACCATTGGTGTGGCGCATAACCGCTTCCAGCAGTGGCGCCTCTACCTCGCCGAGTACCATGTCGTACAACCCGCAGGCCTCATGACTACCGAGATGCTCAAAGTAGCACTCCACTGCCAGACGTACGCATTCCCGCAGTGGTTCGCGGCGAGATTCCCCCGGGGTACTCAAGACCTCTGCTGCGGTTTGAGCGTCCTTCCCTGTTTGGCCTTCTTTCACGCTTCAGAGCCCAACCCTAAGAAGCATCTTCCCGGCATGATACTCACCGCTGAAGAAGCACGTGGATAACGAGTGTGTACTGCGGAGATGGGAGCCCACCCAACTAATCCGCAGGGGGGTGTCATGTTACGCCTTTCAACCAACCGGCAGAAGACGGGAGCGGAACTTAAGCAGATGTTTTCGTGACCCAGGCCACATTTTTACAGTGGTTAAAGAAAACGGAACTCAAAACTCACCGCAGCCTCCTCGGTGGCAAGCAGTTCCAGTCCCACCTGGATGGGTGTGCCGGGTGGCATGCTGCGGGGAAGGCTCTTGTCTAGGTATTCCCCCGGCTCGAACACCCGGCTCGCAATGGTCTGGCCATTGACGTTAAACAGCAGAAACTGCAGCCGCGGCCAGTCTTGCGCAAAGCTTGCCGTATTCGAGAGTGCCGCCGTCACCAGCAAAGCCCCCTCAAAACGGGGGTGAACCCGGACATCACGCCCCAACACCACCAGCTTTCCCAAATCACGCCGTTTGCTGAGCACACAACCCGCGTGGGAACAAAAATGCTCCAGCCAGGGACGGACAGCGGGATAACGCCGGGCCATATCTTCGGGTGCAAACCATGCGTACTGAGCCACCAGCAGCAGCAATAACAGGAACGCGGAAACCAGCAACCAGCCACGTCGTCGACGGGCCCGCGCCGCATTTTCCATGCGGTGAAGGTCAGCCTTGAGTACATCCGGCACTTGGGAATCCCCAGGCTCTGGCGACTTTTCCACTGTACCCGGATCGCCCAACGGCGGGTCATTAGGCACCTCGGCATCAAGCCCGGAGTCGGACGGGATGTCTTCAACCTTTAGCGAAGGCAGCTGAAGTGAAGCCTCTATGGCCGCCCAGCGCACGATGCCATCCTTGCTGGACTCCGCTTCGGTTTTCAGGTCTTCAGGTAAGTGCTCTACCTCTCCTGCCGGCAAATCCTCACACAGGGCCGGCAAGGCATCGAAACTCTCCATGCAGTGGCCACAACGAACCTTGCCGCCTCCCTCTCGCAACGCATCAGCGCCGATACGAAACCAGGTGAGACAATGCTGACAGCGGGTATACACCGGGCTATTTGCGCCGCCCGGTCAGTCGCGCCCACTCGCCACGATTAAAGGGCGGGTCCATCTCGAACCACTCACCATAGGCCTCGCTCACCATATCCGTCTGGGAAGAAAGAACACCGGCGAGCACCAGCTCACCTTCGGGGCGCACCAGAGTCGCGAGATGCGGGGAGAGCTCCACCAGGGGGTTGGCCAGAATATTGGCTACCAGAATATCCGCCTGCACCGTGGGCAATTCCTCAGGCGCAAGGGCGGTGAAAATATCGGCGACCTCGTTTTTTTCAGCATTTTCCCGGCTGGTCACCAGAGCCTGGGCATCGGTGTCCACCCCCCAGGCGGATGCGGCACCAAGTTTGAGGCCGGCAATGGCAAGGATCCCGGAGCCACAGCCATAGTCGAGAATCTTTTTGCCTTCAAGCTTGGCTGCCTCCAGATACTCCAGGCACAGGCCGGTGCTGGGATGGCTGCCGGTGCCGAAGGCAAGCCCGGGGTCCAGCAATACACAGACTGCGCCGGCCGCAAGCACCGGGCTCCAGCTGGGACAGATCCACAAGCGCTCACCAAAACGCATGGGGGCAAAGCGGCTCATCCACTCGCGCTCCCAATTACGGTTCTCCACATACTCCACACGACTGGGTGGCAAGGGGTCCGGTGCCATGGCCGCGCGCAAGCGGGCCATCAGCGTGCCCTCATCGGCATCTCCGACGAACATGCCGGTCACCTCGGTCTGACGCCACAGGGAGTTAATATCGGGCAGGGGTTCCAGCCGGGGTTTGGGGGCACCATCACGCAGGGTGACCGCAAGCGCACCGTTCTTTGAAAGCACCCGCGACACCCGGGAAACATCCTGGGGGGCGCTTACCAGGGTTATTTGCAACCAACTCATGGAAAACTCCGGAACTCAGTGGCCCCGCGCGTACCAAGACGCCGCGCACCAGCTTCAGGCTTCACTGGTCCTCGGCGAGCTTTTTCTCCAGGTAATGAATGCTCTGTCCGCCCTCGACGAAGGCGGCATCGGCCATCAGATCCTGGTGCAGGGGAATATTCGTTTTAATACCATCGATGACCATTTCCCCGAGGGCCGTACGCATGCGCGCAATGGCCGCATCCCGACTGTCACCCCAGGTGATCAGCTTACCGATCATGGAATCGTAATAAGGGGAGACGGTGTAACCCTGATAAATGTGGCTATCGAGCCGCACCCCGGGGCCCCCCGGAGGATGGTAACGCTGGATGCGCCCCGGGCAGGGCATGAAGGTACGGGCATCCTCGGCGTTGATCCGGCACTCGATGGCGTGCCCCCGCAGTTCGATATCTTCCTGGGTAAAGGGCAAGGGCTCGCCGGCGGCTACCAATAGCTGGGCCTTGACCAGATCGGTACCGGTAACCATTTCCGTGATCGTGTGCTCCACCTGCAGCCGGGTGTTCATTTCAATGAAATAGAAGCCACCGTCCTCGTAAAGGAACTCGAAGGTGCCCGCGCCCCGATAGCCGATCTGATGGCAGGCATTCACACACTGCGCACCCAGTCGATTACGCATCTCGGGGGTGATGCCCGGTGCCGGAGACTCCTCGATCACCTTCTGGTGGCGACGCTGCATGGAACAGTCGCGCTCCCCCAGATGCACGGCATTACCGTGCTCATCGGCGCACACCTGGACCTCCACATGGCGGGGATTTTGGAGAAATTTCTCCAAGTAAACCATATCATTACCAAAACTCGCACCCGCCTCGGCCCGGGTCAGGGAGATGGAATCCAGCAGTGTTGCTTCGCTGTGCACCACGCGCATCCCGCGGCCACCGCCACCGCCCGAGGCCTTGATAATCACCGGATAACCAATCTCTGCGGCAAGACGCCGATTCTCATCCTCGTCGTCATCCAGCGGCCCGTCTGAGCCTGGCACACAGGGCACACCCGCCGCCTGCATGAGCCGAATCGCCGAGACCTTGTCGCCAATCTGACGAATGGTCTCCGGGCGCGGACCGATAAAGACGAAGCCGCTTTGCTCCACCCGCTCGGCAAAGTCGGCATTCTCGGACAGGAAGCCATAACCGGGATGGATGGCCCCGGCATCGGTCACCTCCGCTGCGCTGAGAACCGCGGGAATGCTGAGATAGCTCAAACCGGGGGTGGGCGGGCCAATACACACCGACTCATCGGCAAGGCGAACGTGCTTGAGATCACGATCCGCGGTGGAATGAATCGCCACCGTTTTCAGACCCAGTTCGCGACACGCCCGCAAGATCCTCAGGGCGATCTCGCCACGGTTGGCAATAACGACTTTTTCAAACATGGGATTTTGGTCCGGAGATGAAGGAACCGCTCATTATTCGATCACCATTAGCGGCTCTCCGTACTCCACCGCCTCGCCGTTTTCCACCAGGACGCGGGTCACTACACCCGTGGCATCGGCCTCAATCTGGTTGAGAATCTTCATCGCCTCAATGATGCACACGGTGTCCCCGACCTCGACCCGCTGCCCCACCTGCACAAAGGGATCCGCCCCCGGTGCAGAGGCGCTGTAGAAGGTACCCACCATGGGGGAATTTACCGCATGGCCCTGGACTTCCTCCGCTGCAGCGGGAGGTGCGCTGGCCTCGACAGCGGGTATGGATGCCGGTACCGCCTCCACCGCGACGGCCGATGGGGCCATGGCCGGCGCCACGGCGCCGAGGCGGGAAATGCGTACCGACTCTTCGCCTTCACAGATCTCCAGCTCGGCAACATTCGAGCTCTCCACCAGTTCGATCAGCTTTTTAAGCTTGCGTATATCCATAATGGACGGTTCCCGAAAAATACTCTTGATGGTTGGTGCACCAGGCCACCCGTACGAGCGAACCCAGGCGTGTGAAATTCTTTATTTTTTATTCAGATACTGCAGTGCCGCCTGCAAGGCCAGCTCGTAACCCTGTGGTCCAAGGCCCACGATCACTCCCGCCGCGATATCCGAGAAATAGGATTTGCGACGAAAGGACTCGCGCTGATAGACATTAGACAGATGGATCTCGACAAAGGGTATTTCCACCGCCAGCAGGGCGTCTCGCAAGGCGATGCTGGTATGGGTAAAGGCCGCCGGATTAATGAGGATGAAATCCACTTCCTCGCTGACCGCTTGCTGAACACGGTCGATAAGAGCCGCCTCGGCATTACTCTGGAAACAATCCAGACCATGTCCTGAATCTGCGGCCATCCTGGTGAGACGGCCCTCGATAGCACGCAACCCTTCGGCGCCATAAAGCTCCGGCTCACGATGCCCGAGAAGATTGAGATTGGGTCCGTTGAGCAGGAGGATTTTAGCCATGAGAGATCCACGTATTTTGCAGATGATCGCAGCAATTAAGCGCAGGATGCCCCATGATACCCGCGAGCTATCAGATGTAAAGACTTATGGGGAAGACTTCGGAAAGGGCAGTTCGAGGGTTTTAGTGATGGGCGGATAACAAAGTCCGGCATCGGCACAGCCCTGATAGCGGACCCGTAGCGTGAGCTGACCGGGGCCATCGGCGCTGCGTTGTATGGGAAGCTCCGCCCAGGCCTGATCGTAATACACCTCGGTACGCCCCAGATAGGCGTCTTCCTTGGGCTGGCCCGCAGGCAGATGCAGGGCACCGGTAGCCCGCACATCCGGGCCCACCACTTCAATGGCAATACGCTCACGATAGAGATAGTAATGTTCTGCAATTCGCCAGCTCGCCACCACCTTGCCCGGCACCTGCTCCACGCTCAACACAAAGGCGACATCCGGATGCAGAAACTCCGGGCCAGCCCCACCCAAGCCCAAAATCTGCGCAACTCCACCTTTATCGTTCGCTGGTGAAATGGCGGGAGACGCACCTGTTTCGGCCAGCACTGGTCCAACCGATATGGTGGCAGTCAATGCCCACACCACGCCAGCCATCCTTAGAAATATGTGCTTCAAGAGCCTAACCCCACTTCCCCGGAAACCCAGTTGAGATAAGCCGCAAATCCGGCCACCACCGGCAGGCAAATAATCTCCGGTAACTCGTCCGGATGCAGCTTGCGGACAGCAGACTCCAGCTCGGAATAACGCTCGATCCGGGTCTTGGCCAGCAACAGCCACTCGTGGCTTGTTTCCACCTTCCCCTGCCAGCGATATACCGACTCCACCCCGGGCAGAATGCTGACACAGGCCGCAAGACGCTCCTCTATGAGGACCCTTGCCATACCGCGGGCAGCATTCTCCTCGGGACAACTGGAGAGCATCACTACGTAAGCGCCAGCTTCTGTCCCGACTTCGCCACAATTATCTGCCATAACTAACTGACCCCACGAGTTACTCAATACATCACAAATAACGGCTTGTTTATCATCGAACGGTGCCTACCTAATCGCCACCAGCATTGTGCCACCAGGGCTGCCTGGCACGAAAGCGAATGAATTCACACCACTCCCCATCGCCACAAAGCCTTGTTATGGTAGCTCCATGCACCTGTTCCACTGGCTACTACTGACTTTCCTGCTGGTTCCGCTGGCAGAGATCTATTTTCTGATCCAGATCGGCGAGATCGTAGGGGCCGGGACGACGATACTACTGGTCGTCGGCACCGCCGTGCTTGGGGCCTGGCTGGTACGTATCCAGGGTTTCGCCACCGTGGCGCGTATCCAGAGCTGCCTCGCCCGCGGTGAGGTCCCGGCGTTGCCACTCATGGAAGGTGCCCTGATCCTGGTGGCAGCAGTTTTACTGCTAACCCCGGGGTTTATCACCGACAGTTTTGGCTTTCTCTGCCTGTTTCCGCCCACCCGCCGATTTCTGGTGGGCCTGGGATTAAGGAATTTTCAGGTGCATGCCAATCCCCCGCAGCCACCTGGAAGTCGGGGTGACGGCCGCATCATTGAGGGGGAATATCGGCGCGAAGACCCACCCCGGGACACCCGCTTAAAGTAACCATTTAGACAGCTTCGCCATCATTCCGCTGCAAATGGCTGGCGATTAAAACTTTCCATTCTTTTCCCCCGCTATCTGTACGCCGGGTTAAAGCCCGCTCAATCCCTTGACAGGGCCCTTTTTGCCCCTATTATTAGCACCCGCTTGGGGTGAGTGCTAATTGACTCTTGATATTTCTCATTTCGACCCCACCTGCTATCTGGCGGTTCAATCCCGCATCGAATATTTGACGTATTTAGGAGACTTTATTTAATGAACATTCGGCCCCTGCACGATCGCGTTATCGTCAAACGCAAAGAAGAAGAAACCACCTCCCCGGGCGGCATCGTCATTCCCGACAGCGCCGCCGAGAAGCCGATCCGCGGTGAAGTAATCGCCGTGGGCAACGGCAAAATTCTGGAGAACGGTGAAGCGCGCCCGCTGGACCTCAAGGTCGGTGACCAGGTGCTATTCGGCAAGTATTCCGGCACCGAGGTCAAGGTCGGTGGCGACGAACTGCTGGTCATGCGCGAAGAAGACGTCATGGGCGTCATCGAAGGCTGAAGTACCGCCTCACAACGTTAACGATACGAACAATTTTTTCAGGAGTTAAGCAATGAGCGCAAAAGACGTACGCTTCGGCGATGACGCACGGCATCGCATGGTCAAGGGCGTCAACACCCTGGCCAATGCAGTCAAATTGACCCTCGGTCCCAAAGGCCGCAACGTGGTACTGGACAAGAGCTTTGGAGCCCCCACCGTGACCAAGGACGGCGTCTCTGTCGCCAAGGAAATCGAGCTGGAAGACAAGTTCGAGAACATGGGCGCACAGATGGTCAAGGAAGTCGCTTCCAAGACCTCCGACACCGCCGGTGACGGCACCACCAGTGCCACCGTGCTGGCGCAGGCCATGCTGCGCGAGGGACTGAAGTCGGTCACCGCGGGCATGAACCCCATGGACCTCAAGCGTGGCCTGGACAAGGCCGTGGCCGCCGCCGTCGAGGAACTGCAGAACATCTCCAAGCCCACCGCTGACGATAAAGCCATCGCCCAGGTCGGCACTATTTCTGCCAACTCCGACACCAACATCGGCAACATCATCGCCGATGCCATGGGCAAGGTCGGTAAAGAGGGCGTGATTACCGTGGAAGAGGGCTCCACTCTGGAGAACGAGCTGGACGTGGTGGAAGGCATGCAGTTTGACCGCGGCTATCTCTCCCCCTACTTCATTAACAACCAGGACAACATGAGCTGTGAGCTGGAGGATCCGATGATCCTGCTGCACGACAAGAAGCTCTCCAACATCCGTGACCTGCTGCCGCTGCTGGAAGGCGTTGCCAAAGCCGGCAAGCCATTGCTGATCATCTGTGAGGATGTCGAAGGCGAGGCACTGGCTACGCTGGTGGTCAACACCATTCGTGGCATCGTCAAGGTTGCTGCCATCAAGGCCCCGGGCTTTGGTGATCGTCGCAAGGCGATGCTGCAGGACATGGCCATCCTCACCGGCGGTCAGGTGATCTCCGAGGAAGTGGGCATGAGCCTCGAAAAGGCCTCCCTGGAAGAGCTCGGTACCGCCAAGCGCGTACTGATCACCAAGGAAGACACCACCATCATCGACGGTGCTGGCGCTGCCAATGACATCGAGGCCCGGGTTAACCAGATCCGCGCCCAGATCGAAGAGACCAGCTCCGATTACGACCGTGAAAAGCTGCAGGAACGTGTCGCCAAACTGGCCGGCGGCGTTGCCGTCATCAAGGTCGGTGCCGCAACGGAAGTAGAGATGAAGGAAAAGAAGGCGCGCGTGGAAGACGCCCTGCACGCCACCCGTGCGGCTGTGGAAGAAGGTATTGTTCCTGGCGGTGGCGTAGCCCTGATTCGCTCCCTCAAGGCCCTCAAAGGTCTCAAGGGTGATAACCACGACCAGGATGTCGGCATCAGCATCGCCCGCCGTGCCATGGAAGAGCCACTGCGCCAGATCGTCTATAACGGCGGCGGCGAGCCTTCCGTGGTACTCAACGAGGTGCTCGCAGGCAAGGGCGCCTTCGGCTTCAATGCCGCCACCGAGGAATACGGCGACCTGGTGAAGATGGGCATTCTTGACCCCACCAAGGTGGTGCGTACTGCACTGCAGAACGCCGCTTCCGTGGCCAGCCTGATGATCACCACCGAGGCAATGGTGGCGGATGCACCGAAGGATGAGGGCGATATGCCAGCAATGCCGGGCGGAATGGACGGCATGGGTGGTATGGGCGGTATGGGTGGCATGGGCGGCATGATGTAAGCCAGCCTTTCCCCCTGAAAAAACCCCGTCCTTCGTGGCGGGGTTTTTTTTGCCCACAATCTGGCTCTGTAGCCGAGCCACCCGCCTGGGATACACTGTGCACATGCGCGCTGAGAGCCCCGAATCCGCCCCGTTTCCAGAGAAACTTCAGCTACTCGCGGAGCAACAAGGCGCCCGGGTCCTGAAGGCCGCAAAAACAGATATCCCTCTTCCCAACCCCGTCCGGCATGCATTCGCGCTGAGCGACTTTGTCTCCGACAGCCTGTGCCGACACCCGGCCATCTTCCAGCAACTCTATGTTCAGGAGGATTTAGGCAAGCCACGCAGTGCCGCTGACTACGATGAAATTCTCCGCGCAGAGCTGGCCGACGTTGATGACGAGACTGAACTCATGGCTCGGTTGCGGCGGATACGTCGCCAGGAAATGGTGCGTATCGCCTGGCGGGATCTGGCCGGGATTGCGGATATCGATAGCGTGTTCGCGGAGATCTCGGCCTTTGCCGACACCATGGTGCGTCACACGCTGGACCACCTCCACGCCCAGGAGCAGGAAAGGCTCGGCGAACCACGTAATGCCGAGGGACAGCCCCTCCAGATGCTGGTGTTGGCACTGGGAAAACTGGGTACCCGGGAACTCAACTTTTCTTCTGACATCGATCTTATTTTCGTCTATCCGGAAAACGGCGAGACCCATGGTGGCCGGCGCGAGCTCAGCAACAGTGAATTTTTCATTCGCCTCTCCAGACGTCTGATCGCGGTACTAAACAGCACCACAGAAGATGGCCTGGTGTTCCGCGTGGACATGCGCCTGCGTCCCTTCGGAGAAAGCGGGCCGCTGGCCATCAGCTTCGATGCCCTGGTGGACTACTACCAGACCCACGGCCGTGACTGGGAGCGCTACGCCCTGTTACGCGCCCGCCCCATCACGGGTGAACTGAACCGTGGCTGGGAGTTACTGGGCCAGCTGCGCCCCTTTGTATATCGCCGTTACCTCGACTTTGCCGCCATCGCGGCATTGCGCAAAATCAAAAAGCTCATCAGCCAGGAGGTGGCACGCAAGGATATGGAGGATGACGTCAAGCTGGGCCCCGGCGGAATTCGCGAACTGGAGTTCGTGGTACAGGCCTTTCAGGTGGTGCGCGGTGGACGCATTCCCGAATTACGCCGAAAATCCATCCTCGAGCTGTTGCCGCTGCTGGCTGAACTGGAATATCTCCCGCCCCACACGGTAGCGGAACTGCAGCAAGCCTACCGCTTCCTGCGCATGAGTGAACATCGTATCCAGGAGGCGGACGACCGCCAAACCCACCGCCTGCCCGACGGGTCACCGCAACGCCTGCGCCTTGCGGCCGCCATGGGCTTTGCCAACTGGTCGGCCTTCATTCAGGAGCTAGCCCGCCACCGCGCCAATGTTTCCGCCCATTTTGAGCAGATATTCGGAGAACCCGTGCAGGCCGAGGAGGCTTCGATCAGCCAGTTGGGGCCCCTGTTTCGTAGCGATATCGAGGACCAGCAGGCAATAGAAATCCTCGCGGGCTATGGCTTTACCGAGGCTGAGGCGGCTTGGCAGGCACTGGGCAAACTGCTCACCAGCTTTAACGTACGGGCGCTGCACAAACGGGCGCGCAGACGCCTTGAACACCTGTTGCCACTGACTCTTAGCGCGGTATGCAGCCACGATAATCCACTGCGTTCACTGGAACGGATGCTGCCAGTCTTCGAGGCTATCGCACGCCGTAGCGCCTATCTGGCACTGCTCACCGAACGACCCGTCGCACTATCCCAGCTGATTCGGCTGTGCGAGGCCAGCCCGCGCCTTGCCCACCAGATTGGCCATCACCCCATACTGCTGGATGAACTGCTGGACTCCCGGTCCCTCTATGCCCCGCTCGAACGCGAGGCCCTTGAGCAGGAACTTCAGCTCCAGCTAGGGCGGATAGCGGAAGATGACATGGAGCGGCGGCTCGATTGCCTGCGTCAGTTCAAGCAGATCAATGTGCTGCGGGTAGCCGCTGCGGATGTTTTTCACACTACCCCGCTGATGGTGGTCAGCGATCACCTCACCGCCATTGCCGAGGTACTGCTGACCGAGGTGGTGCGCCTTGCCTGGCACGATCTGACCCAACGCAACGGCACGCCGCGTTGCCGCACCGCGGCGGGAGAGAAGGGCGCGGGCTTCGCGGTCATCGCCTACGGCAAGTTAGGCGGTATCGAGCTGGGTTACGGCTCGGACCTGGACCTGGTCTTCCTGCACAGTAGTGAGGGCGAAGAACAGGTCACCGATGGTAAAAAACCCATCGACAACAGCCTGTTTTTCGGACGCCTCGGACAGCGCATCATTCACTTGCTCAATGCCCAGACCATTACCGGACGGCTGTATGAAGTGGATACACGGCTGCGCCCCAGTGGTGCCTCCGGCTGGCTGGTCAGCGGCATCCACGCCTTTGAGGATTATCAGCGGGAGTCGGCCTGGACCTGGGAACATCAGGCTCTGGTAAGGGCTCGACCGGTCACGGGTGATACCGCGCTGGGAGAACGTTTTCTGCGCATTCGCGAGGAAGTACTCCGCCGCCCGCGCGAAGGGAAAAAGCTGAAGAGTGAGGTGTGTGAGATGCGAGAACGCATGCGCACCAACCTGAGCAAGGCAAAAGCCGGCTTTTTCGACCTCAAACAGGATCCGGGAGGTATCGCCGATATCGAATTTATGGTGCAATACGGCGCACTGCGGTGGGCCGAGCGCCTGGGCGATTACCTGCGCTATACAGACAACATCCGTCTCCTGAAAGGATTTTCCGATCTCGGGCTATTAACGCCGGCGGATGCCAGCCTGCTGGCGAATGCCTATCGCAGCTTTCGCACCCGTGCACATGCACTGGCCCTGCAGGAGCAAGAGGCCGTGGTTGAGGCACACGAATTTGAGGAACTGCGCACCGAGGTCAAGCGCATCTGGCATAAGCTACTGGCACCCTGAGCAAGATGCCCGGCGCAGCGCAATGAAAATAGATATCCGCCCCATCAGCACGGGCGAGATCACAGCGGTTTTGGAGACAGTTTGATGAGTATGGATGATAGAGACGGGGTCATCTGGTTCGACGGCGAACTGGTACCCTGGCGCGAGGCCAAAGTACATGTCCTCACCCACTCCCTGCATTACGGTATGGGGGTTTTCGAGGGCGTGCGCGCCTATAAAACAGATAAAGGCACGGCCATCTTCCGCCTCCAGGAACATACCGATCGATTGTTCCAGTCCGCCCATATCCTGAATATGCGCATCCCCTTTGACCGCACCACCATCAGTGAGGCGCAACGAATGGTGGTACGTGAAAACGGGCTTGATTCCGCCTACCTGCGGCCATTGTGCTTTTATGGCTCCGAGGGCATGGGCCTGCGCGCCGATAATCTCGAGGTACATACCGCCATCGCCGCCTGGGAGTGGGGTGCCTACCTGGGCACGGAAAATCTGGAGCGCGGTATCCGCATCCACACCTCTTCCTATACCCGCCATCACGTCAATATCAGCATGTGCAAGGCCAAGGCCACCGGCCACTACATCAACTCCATCCTGGCACTTCAGGAGGCCATCAGTAATGGCTACGACGAGGCCATGCTGCTGGATAACGAGGGCTACGTGGCCGAGGGCAGCGGCGAGAATATCTTCATCGTCCGCAAAGGCGTCATCTATACCCCGGACCTGACCTCCGCGCTGGAGGGCATCACCCGCGATACCCTGTTCACCCTGGCCGCTGAACTGGGTGTCGAGATTAAGGAAAAGCGTATCACCCGGGACGAGGTCTATGTGGCGGACGAGGCTTTCTTTACGGGAACCGCAGCGGAAGTGACACCGATCCGGGAAGTGGATAACCGAATGATTGGTAGCGGCAGCCGCGGGCCAATAACAGAGAAACTCCAAACGATGTTTTTTGACCAGGTACACGGGCGCCGGGACGGCCATCCCGAGTGGCTGACTTTGGTGGACTAAGGAATTGCATTACGGGGCGCGGCCCCGCGCAGAGGACAGACAAATGCCAAATACACAGACAAAATTGAAGCCGGCCAATGCGGAGACTACTTACCACGTCAGCCGCGCCGATCTCCCCTTGAGTTGCCCGATGCCGGATACCAAGCTCTGGAACTCGCATCCCCGGGTCTATCTGCCCATCGAAAACAGCGGTGAGGCCAAGTGCCCCTACTGCGGTGCGCTGTATCTGCTTGATAATTCCTGAGGCCGCGCCTTCTACTACCTGGCGTTATTTCCCGAAAGCCCTGGCCGCAGATACCTCCGCTCCCTGAATCAGGCTTTTCCCCATGAGCCCACGGCAAGCCAAAACCCCGGGCGCTGAGTCCGGAACAAGCCGCGCCAGTGGCTATGACCTTTTCCGGCGCCTGCTGGGCTATGTCCTGCCCTACTGGCGTACCTTTGCCTTGGGTATCGTCGCCATGGTGGTGCTCGCCGCCACCCAGCCCGCGATACCCGCACTCCTAAAACCACTGCTCGACGGCAGCTTCGTAGAGAAAGACCCGGAAAACGCCACCACCGTCGCGCTACTCTTCATACTGGTGTTTTTTATCCTCGGAGTGGCGGCGTATCTGCATACCCTGGCGCTGGCCTGGGTGGCAGGAAAACTGGTGATGGATCTGCGCAGCACGATGTTTGCCAAGCTCACAACCCTGCCCCTGACACGTTTTGACCAGCTGCCTTCGGGCATTCTGATCTCCAAGCTGACCTTTGATACCACCCAGGTTACGGATGCCGGGGTGCATGTGATTACCGTCATGGTACGCGACACCCTGACCATTGTTGGCCTGCTCGCCTGGATGCTCTATCTGCAGTGGCAGCTAACCTGCGTGGTGCTGCTGGTGGCCCCGCTGATTGTCTTCATCATCCGCCAGGTGGGTGGACGTCTGCGCCGCATGGGGCTGTCACTGCAGGATTCCATGGGCAAGCTGACCCACACCATTGAAGAGGGCATTGATGGCCGCAAGGTAGTGCGGATTTTTTCCGGCCAGGCATATGAACAGCAACGCTTTCTACAGGCCATCAACCACGCCCGCCGCTTTCAGTTCAAGTTCATCGCCTCAGGGGCAGTCAACTCGCCACTCGCCCAATTTATTATCTCCCTGGCACTCGCTGCGGTGATTTATATCGCCGTCCACCAGACTACCGCAGGCACCCTGACGGTGGGCGAATTCATCAGCTTCTTTACCGCCATGGCACTGCTGTTTTCACCCTTGAAACGAATCGCCCACCTCAACGGGCCACTGCAAAAAGGGCTGGCGGCGGCCGAGAGCATCTTTCAGTTGCTGGATGAGCCTGAGGAAGAAGATCTGGGCACTCGGAGCCTGCCCCAGGCAAAGGGTGAATTGCATTTTGAAAATGTAAGCCAACGCTATGCAGGCGCACAAAAGGCCACCATTGACGCGCTTTCCACTCACATTCCGCCGGGCCAGACCGTTGCGCTGGTAGGCCCCTCGGGCAGCGGCAAAACCACCCTGGTGAATCTGATCCCGCGATTTTATCCCCTGGATGGCGGCCGCATTCTGCTCGATGGCGTGGATATATCGGACCTGCAGCTCAGTGCGCTGCGTCAGCATATTGCCCTGGTGAGCCAGGACGTGGTGCTGTTTAACGATACCCTGCGTGCCAATATCGCCTACGGCACGCTGCGTGATGCGAGTGAGGAAGAGATCATCATTGCGGCTCGCTCGGCACATGCGATGGAGTTCATCGAGCGCATGCCCCACGGCCTTGATACCGAAATCGGTGCCGATGGCCTCAAACTTTCCCACGGTCAACGGCAACGCATTGCCATCGCCCGGGCCTTTCTCAAGAATGCACCGGTGTTGATCCTTGACGAGGCCACCTCTGCCCTGGACAGTGCAACGGAACAGCATATTCAGGCTGCCCTTGAAGACCTGCGCCGGGGCCGCACCACTCTGGTCATCGCCCACCGGCTATCCACCATCGAAAATGCTGACCACATCCTGGTCTTGCGCGAAGGGGCCATCATGGAGTCCGGCTCCCACAATGAATTGCTGGCTAAGGGTGGGCTCTATAGCGAGCTCTATCGATTGCAGTTTGCCGAGGCGGGCACGGCGAAATAGCTTGAGTCGACCGGCAAAAACACTCACGGCCTGGCGCTTCAGTGATGCCAAACCTGGCCACGATAACCAGTCTCTGGGTCTGCTGGAGGCCCTGGGCCGCAAACTCGAACTGCAGAGCCACACCCTGACCGTTCCCCGCTCCCGCATCACCCGCGGACTGAACTGGCTGCGTGGGGCGGTTGCCGGCGGGGCGGATTTACCCGCGCCGGATCTCCTTGTCGGTGCCGGCCACAGCACCCATCTGCCCCTGCTCACAGCAGCACGCCGCCACGGTGGGCGCAGTATCGTTCTGATGAAGCCTTCGCTACCCACGCGCTGCTTCGACCTCTGCGTCATTCCGGAGCATGATGGCCTGGCGGTGGCACCGGGACGCCTGATCACCCGCGGCATGCTGAACCGCATCCGGGAGGACGCGGACAAGGACGCAACCCGGGGGTTGATTCTCGTAGGCGGCCCCTCCCGTCACCACGGCTGGGCCACAGACCAGCTCATCGCCATGATTCGGGAAATTTGCCTGCGGTCCCCCGGTCTCCAATGGACCGTGGCCAACTCACGACGCACCCCGGCAAAGACCCTGAAACAACTGCAGCAACTGGAAAGCGCCCAGCTCACAGTGATGCCGTGGGACAGGGTGCCCAAAGACTGGTTGGCGGGGCAGCTTTCCCGCTCGGGTACGGTATGGGTCAGTGAAGACAGTGCCTCCATGGTCTACGAGGCACTCACGGCGGGCGTCTCCACCGGCCTGCTGCCGGTACCCCGGCTGCGGGACAGTCGGGTCAGCCGGGGCGTCAGCGGACTGGCCCGGGATCGGCTGCTGACACCCTACGCGGCATGGGTTGAGGGCGCCGCCCTCAGTCCACCGGAACACGCATTTAATGAGGCGGACCGCATCGCCGCCTGGATGATCGAGCAATGGCAACTCGGCGTTTAAGGGTGCTCCAGGTTCTGCCCGCGCTTGACGGCGGTGGCGTGGAACGCGGCACGCTGGAAGTTGCCGCCGCCCTGGTGGCCGCCGGTCACCATTCCATGGTCATGTCGGAGGGGGGCGGTATGGTCCCGGCCCTGGAGCAAGGTGGCAGCCAGCATCTGACCTGGCCCATTGGCCGCAAGTCCATCTGGATACTTGGCCTGGTCCCACGACTGCGACGCTGGCTGCGCGATCATCCGGTAGACATTATCCATGTACGCTCACGGCTACCCGCCTGGATAGTACATTTTGCCCTGCGTAATCTGGCGGCGGAACACCGCCCCCATCTGGTTTCCACGGTTCATGGCCTGTATTCCGTTGGTCGTTACAGCGCGATCATGTGCCATGGTGAACGAATCATTGCGGTTTCCCATACTGTGGAGGGCTATCTCCGCGAACACTATCCCAAACTTGACCCGGGACGGATCCGGGTCATCCCCCGCGGTATACAGCCTGAGGAATTTCCCTTTGGCTATCAGCCCGACGAGTCCTGGCTGGCCGCCTGGTATCAGCAATATCCGGCACTGCGCGGGCGCTTTGTACTCACCCTCCCCGGACGTATCACCCGCCTCAAGGGACATCACGACTTTCTCGAAATGCTCCAGCGTCTGCTTGCAGCCGGACTCCCGGTCTGTGGCCTGATCGTCGGTGGCGAACACCCACGCCGACAGCGATACGCCGCGGAGTTACGCAAACGCGTGCAGGAACTGGGGCTGGACTCCCATCTCTGCTTTACCGGACAGCGGGGCGATATGCGGGAAATTTATGCCGCCTCCGATATCGTCTTCTCACTATCCCGCAAACCGGAATCCTTCGGCCGCACCACCCTGGAGGCTCTCAGCATCGGCACCCCGGTGATCGGCTATGATCACGGGGGTGTCGGCGAGATCCTGTCAGAGCTGTTTCCGCAGGGTCTGGTGCCATTGGCTGATATTGACGGGCTTGTAGCGCATGTAAGTGCTTACTATCAATCTCTTCCACAAACACCAGAACAACATCGCTACCTGCTAGACGATATGCTCACCAGCACCCTTGGTCTTTATGAGGAACTGATGCCGTGATACCCGAAACCAGCCCTGCCCGGGCCCTGCCATCATGGCTTGGCTTGGGCCTCGCCTGGTCCTGCCTGCTACTACTGCCGGTAGGGCGGATGGTGGAAGTCCCCGTGTTGCTGATGGCCGCACTCGGCCTGTGGCTAACGGTGGGTGGTGGCTGGCGACTCCATGAACTACCGGCCATGCGACTGTTCGGGGCGGTGTTTCTTGCCATGTGGCTGCCGCAACTGCTGGCGCTGCCCGGGGCGGTGGAGCCCACACACAGCGCCCGGGTGGTAGTAACGCATCTGCGCTTTTTCCTCGGAGGAATCTTCCTCATCCTGGCTATCCATAGTGCTGGCAGCCACCAGAAATTACTCCGGCTGTCCGCCTGGCTACTCACTTTTTGGCTACTGGATGCCGTGGTACAGATGGTGCTTGGATACGATCTTTTTGGGTTCGGCCCGGCCCATGGGCGCCCCAATGCCCTGTTCGGAGAGAGCAACCTCAAGTTCAGCTTCTGCCTGGCGCTGCTTTCACCCCTGCTATGGGAACACGCGTGGCGATATTGGCCCGTGCCGGCCCGGGCGCTGGTCTTTCTCGCCACCGTCAGCGCCATACTCATAGCGGGCAATCGCTCCGCCTGGGTCATGCTCGGCGTGGTACTCCTAGCCTATGGCGCCCTCTATATCCGGCAACATGGCCGCCGGGCAATGCGCCCGCTGGTCGTCGCCATTGTCGGACTCGCCCTCTGCGCGGGCATCGCCTATCAATACTCCCCCATCTTTAGCGCACGGGTGGATCGGACCGTTGCCTTCCTGTCCGGTGAACGCGACCCCGCCACGGATTCCATTGCCCACCGCATGCTGATCTGGGATACCGCAAAAAATATGTTTGTCGCCAATCCGCTCACTGGTGTCGGCCCGCGGGGATTTCGCTATGCCTATACCGAATACGCCAAGCCCGATGACCCCTATTTGCAGCTCAAACCACCCATCATTCCCACCAACACCCATAACCTGCTGAGCGAGTTAGCCGCAGAAACCGGCCTTTTGGGTCTGGCGGGGCTGCTCACCGCCCTGTGGCTGTTGCTACGGAGTGGATGGCGCGCCGCGTCGAGTGCGCAACGGCGGATGCTGCCCTACGGCATCGCCTTGCTGGCCGCCTTTTTTCCCTTCAACTCGCACTTCGCTATCTACTCAGCGTTCTGGTCGCAGCTGGTGTGGTGGCTCATTGCGCTTTATTGCGCGGCCCTGGGGAAAGCCACAGAGGAAAATCCGGGGGATTAGGGTTGGGGCTGACCGGGCAGGGCCTTGGCAAACAAGGCGTGATACTGGGCAATCGTCTCTTCCGCACTGTATGCAGGCGCCAGACGTTCACGCAACTCCTGAACCCGGGTGGCCAGGGCCTCATCCTGCCAGCCATTATAGAAGTCCACCACCCCCTGACAGACGGTATCCGGGTCATTGCGCACCTTGTAGACACTGACCCGGTCCCCGAAATGACAATCAACACCAATTTGTAAATTGTCTTTGGTGATCGGGCCGATCCACCAGCCGCTCACCGCCAACACCGGGCGCCCGCAGAGAATCGCCTCCACCGCAGAGGTTGCGCCGGCACAAACTACCGAGGCCTCACGCAAAAATGGCTGGGGATCAATCTGCATCCCTGCCAGACGGACAAAGCGCGTGCCCGCGGCACGATTCGCCGCTCGCGCATCCTTCCAAAAGCTGAGGTACCGACCCCCGCCGCCCAGCACAGTGATCTCCAGTCCGGGGATCTCGCGCCGCAGCTCCGCAGCGTGGGCCACGATGGCCCGCGAACCCCAGGATTTCCAGCCACTCAGTCGCCCCATACACAGCAACCGGAAGGGATCGCGTTGCGGCATCGGAAAGGCCTGCATCATGGCATCTACCGGGCGCGGAACATGGCGCAACGGAATGTCTGCACCTATTGCTTGCAGCGCCTCATAGATAGGACGCTCGGAGGTTACCCAGGCCACACTCTCGGCCGCCAGTGAGGCAATACTGCGCTCACCGGTGCGGTCCAGCAGGGGAGGGTCATGGAAAACGGTGATCACCGGTGCGCCCGTACGGCGACGAACCCTTAGCGCAAAGGGAAAGGACCGCCGGGCATCAGTGATGACGAGTTCGGGTTTGAACTTCGCCGCCAGCGCGACCAGGCTCCCTGCCTTGCGGCTCAATGCGGGCCGTTGCAGCACGCGCACCCCATGCCGGCGATGCAACTGCTGATATCCTTTGGCCCCTGCCCAACGACCCACGATAGCCACCTCATGACCGGCGCGGGCCAGTGCAGCCGAGAGATAGAGGTTATAGGAGGCGACTCCATCGATGATGAAGCCCTCGCTGCAAAATAATATACGCACGATTAAAAGTTCATATTAGTTGGGAATCCGAGCATCCGAGGGCCAAACAACAAACCGTCCGTGGGAACAGCCAACTGGAAAACTCCTTGCGGCCAATGACTCATTGGATATGGCGCCCCGGAAAGATCCAGCATCAAGGTTCCGCATGAATTGATGAAAAATATTTTTCAAGAATGTCTGCGATGCGCGCCGCTGCCTGACCATCACCATAAGGGTTTTCCGTTATCGCCTTGCTCCGATGGTTCGGAGCATGCTCCAGCTCCTGCCTCACAGCGGCACAAATACCCGCACGGGTGACTCCCACCAGTTTCACCACACCGGCATCCACACCCTCCATACGCTCGGTGGCCTCGCGCATCACCAACACCGGCACGCCGAGACTCGGCGCCTCTTCCTGGATGCCCCCGGAGTCGGTAAGAATCAGATCCGCCGCACCCATGAGTAAGACAAAGGGCAGATAGTCTACCGGCGACCACAGGTGAACATTAGGCAGCCCGGCTAGTGCTTCGTGCACCGGCCCCTGCACCTCGGGATTAAGATGTACCGGATAGATCAGGCTGACCTCGGGAAAATCTTTGGCAATTTCTTGTAGCGCAGTGCATATCTCCTGAAATCCCTCGCCAAAACTCTCGCGCCGGTGTCCGGTGATCAGAATCAGGCGACGTCGACCGTTATCGCTAACCCTGGCAATCTCCCGACGCATATCGCTAACTGCCGGGTCATCGCTGTCACCAAGACGGGCCGTGGTGTGGAGCAGGGCATCGATCACCGTGTTGCCCGTACTCCACACGGTATCAGCGGCGATGCCCTCATCGAGCAATTGCTGGCGTGCAGCCGCCGTGGGCGCAAAGTGAAGGTCCGTCAGGCTTGCCAGCAAGCACCGATTAATCTCTTCCGGAAAGGGGTTATAACGCTGCCCGGTGCGCAATCCCGCCTCAATGTGCCCCACAGGAATCTGGTGATAATAGGCCGTCAGCCCGGCCACCATGGCGGTAGTAGTATCGCCCTGCACCAACACCATATCTGGCTGCTCCGCCTCCAGAACCGGCGCAAGACGGGTCAGTGCCCGAGCTGTCAGGGCGCCCAGACTCTGGCCTGGCTGCATCAGATTAAGATCATGATCAGGGGTGAGATCAAACCAGCGCAACACCGGATCAAGCATCTCCCGGTGCTGGGCAGTAACACAGATCCGGGTCTCGAAATGTCCACTTCGTGCCAGCGCAAGTGCCACCGGGGCCATCTTGATTGCCTCCGGCCGGGTACCAAACACCAGCAATACCTTGCGCCTTCCCATCAGAGCACGCTCTTGTAGTGTTTCAGCGTCTCGCGGGCAATTACACCCCAAGAAAAATGCGCCTCCACACGCCGACGACTGGCCATGCCAGCGGCATCCCGGAATGCCTTGTCACGAACCATCGTTGCGATAGCCTGACCCAGCCCCCGGGGATCGGCAGACGGCACCAGCAAACCATTCTCACCCTCTATAACGAGCTCCGGAATCCCGCCCACCCGGGTACCTACCAGTGGCTTGGCACAGGCCATGGCCTCAAGGCCGGTAATGCTGGTGGCTTCCTTCAAAGAGGGCAGCACCACGATGTCACTGGCTGCATAGACCTCGGGCATCTGTCCGTTATCGATGCTTCCGGTCAACAAGCTGTATTGCTCAAGACCCGCCGCTTGCAGGCTCTCGAGGACCCGGGGATGCTCCGGGCCATCGCCCACCAGCACCAGCCTGACCCCGGCCCGGAGAAAATCCGGCGCTGCCTCCGCGAGGTAAATCAGGCCGTTCTTCTCCACCATGCGTCGTGCCGCCAACACCACCACCTCATCCCCTTCGATGCCCCAGCGGGATCGCAGGGCCTGTCCATCCAGACCCGGCTTAAAGCGTTCAATATCAACACCGTTGGCGAGAAATACGGATTTCTCTCCGGGCACACGGGCCGTCACCGCCGCGTCCATCAGTTCCCGGCTCGGGGAAATCACCAATGACAGATGGGACATCATGCGCGCCACCCGACGTACTGCCCGCTCGCCACGCTCAATGCGCTGCAAAAAGCCGGAGGTATGGTTGGTGAATACCACGGGAACACCCAGGTTCCGGGTCGCGGTCAGGGGCTTGATACCGTGTACGTGTATCACTTCCGGCGCCATGGCCGGCACCTCGCGCCGGAGTATCGCAGCAAGGCGCCGGCGCACCCACAAGCGATGGCCCAGACGGTAACGGTGAACCTGCATCCCGGCAAAATCCATCGTGCCTTCCATGCCCGTGGCATCGGTACCGGTGATCACCTCCACGCTATGCCCCTGGCGCGCCAGTTCACGCCCCAACTCGTAAACATGGGCCGCCACACCGCCCACATTGGGGGGGAAATCCACGCTGACCAGAAGAATGTGCACCTCGTAACAACCTCGCTTCAGACTTGTTTGTGCTGGTGGCGCGCCCGCTGGAAACACTCGCGCGCCTTGGCCAGGCGGATAAAACGTTTGAAGGCATGCAGATAGCTGGTGATGATGCCGTCCATGCCGTTGACGAATTCACGCCGCAGAAAATAACAAATGAGGAAAGTAACGGGAGGGGAAAACAGCAGCTTCAGGAGCCCCGGCTCACGGCCCTTGCGAAAAAGATCCTCGGCCTGGGCACTGGAATACTCGTTGACCTTCTGCACGTGGTGTCCGAGGGAACGAAAGGAGCGGTGCAACACCATCCCTTTTAACCGCTCCACGGAACCGCTGCTCATCTGCACCGAATCGTGTACCGGGCTGGGATCAAAACTACCGCAGCTACGCCGGTACAGACGGATGGGATAATTGCTGACGGTCCAGGGATGGCCCTTTTCCTGCCACGCATGCACGCCGAGAAAGGGTAGCTGGTAGGCAGTGCCCACCGGTTCACCGGCATCCCACAAGGCGCGAATCTCGGCCTGGAGTTCTACGCTTAATTCCTCATCGGCGTCCAGGTTCAGCACCCAGTCATTGCGACACAGGGATTCAGCATAACGTTTCTGCTCGCCGTAGCCGCTCCACTCACGAAATTCGGTCCGTGCGCCCAACTCCCGACAGAGTTCCACCGTGCCATCGGTGCTACCACTATCCACCACGATAATTTCGTCTGCCCATCCCTGCACGCTATGGATGGTGCGCGTAATCCGGTCCGCCTCGTCACGGGCGATAATGAAAACCGAGAGCGGGAGCTTGTCTGGCTGCGACGGATTATCTCCCACGTGCCACTATCCAATACGGCACACGCGGCGCAATCCCCCGGTTGCGCAAGCAACACAAGCTGTATTCAGGTACGGCGTTCGAAGAAATCATAGGAGGCATCGCTGGAATTCTGCGCCATTATCCTAGGAATAGCGGTCGGGTGGAACCCGTTCGCTGCACAG
The DNA here is from genome assembly GCA_021773635.1 of Gammaproteobacteria bacterium. Taxonomy (GTDB): domain Bacteria; phylum Pseudomonadota; class Gammaproteobacteria; order HK1; family HK1; genus JAJFJV01. The sequence goes on from JAJFJV010000006.1 coordinate 102,682, forward strand.
CCACCCGGCATCCCTGAACCAGGCACTGAATATTCTTTTACAGTAACTTCAGTCGGTACCACCAAAGAAAGCTGAGCTATGCTCTATCCGATAGAACCGGAAGGCGACGCCCAATGGTCGAACAGGCTCTGCTAACAGCAACGCGCCAAAGGCCTCTCGATAAATCTGTGCCCCACAAGGAGCTGCCATGCCCGCACCCCTCTTTCACAGGCTGAATGCTGCACCCGAGCCGGTGGCACCCTTCAGCCATGCGGTAGAAAGCGATGGCTGGGTATTCATCACCGGCCAGATGCCCACTGACCCGGACCAGGATAATGCGCCCCTGCCGGCTGGCATCGTTGCCCAAACCCGGCGTGTTATGGACAACCTGATTATCGTCCTCAATGAACTCGGCCTGGGTCTCGAACACGTGTTACAGGCACGGGTTTACATCACCCGCTTCAAGGAGGATTACGCGGACATGAACAAAACCTACGCCAGCTATTTTTCCGGGGATCGCCTCCCGGCCCGGACCTGCATCGGGGTCACGGCGTTGGCACGGGACGCCCTGGTGGAAATTGACATGCTGGCCAGACGAACCGGCTAACAGAAATTCCAATGCTGAGTGAAATCAGAAAGGTCCGACAGATCAGCGGGGATCCGAAACGTCGCTGGTTTAACGATGAAAAAATGGATCTTGTACTTTGGCTGGATGACGCGGGGGAATTCAGCGGATTTCAACTTAGCTACAACAAACCATACGCAGAAAAAGCCGTCACCTGGAGCTGTTTAAGGGGCTTTTCCCATCAGGGTATCGATAATGGAGAAAGCCGGCCGGGAAAATACAAAGGTACGCCCATTCTCGTTCCGGACGGCACTTTGGATTCATGGAGTCTCTGTGGTGAATTTCGGAGCAGGGCGAAGAATCTGGATGGCGTTATCGTAGATTTTGTATCCCGTCGTCTGGTGGAATATGAGGGAAACCTGAAAACCTGATGCTGCCAATGAGTATCACCTGGTCGCAACATCCACGCACAAAGTCAGAGTTTCTCCAGTTGCGGCATCGGGCAATCCATCACCGCGGCAACACTGGCAATAATTTCCTGCTCTTCGGTGGTTATCCGGCCATCCTGGCGGGCGCATTGCACCAGACCTCTTAGCAGCAGGTGTTTTATTAACGGATAACAGTTGGCCAGTTTATTTACCGCCTTTATAAAATCCTCCAGCTTGCATTCCTGTTTCGGTAGCAAGCTAATGTTGTACAAGGTCGCAATGTTTGTACCACGACCAAAGGCCTTCGCGCGGTCAGGCTCGTCCTGATGTCCGTAATGGGCCAGCGTGGAGAGCACCAGCTGGTACTCCGCAGCAACTTGCGAGGATTTTTTGTACAAGGGCCGGACAGGCTTGACCGGCATATGTTCAGGATCCAGATAGTGGCTGACCAGCTGGTAGAGACACCACTCGAATAATTCCAGCTTGCGGTCGGCGCGCATGAGTAAGCCCAGGGTCTTTCTGAAGACTTTATACTGGCTGAGAGAAAGACACTTCAGTGCCGGCAAGGAAAGTTCCAGCAACGGCAACCGAAAGCGGCGGTTCATCTTCGCTATGACCGGCGCCAGTTCGGAAGTCTGCAGCGCCAGACCCGCTACCTTGCCCTGCTCTATATAGCCCAGCTGTTTTAGCTGCACCCGCTCATCCTGATCGAGTAATAGCGCATAGACCAGGGCACTGGCGCCGAAGGGGTCATGGGCATGTTGCAGGAGTGCCGCGGGAATGTTGTTAATACTTTTCCGGGCCTTGCTTAGCTCGCTCTCCGCGTCCGATCCGGGGGACAAATCACCACCGGCCAGTGCGGCGGGTAACTGGCCGGCCAATATCGCCGCCATAACCGCAGCTTTGGTGCCTTTCGCCGCTCCCGAGGCCTCATCGCCCTCGCTCGCAACTGCCGCTGCGCGATGGATAAACCGTCCGTCCCAGTGTGGTTCTATACGGGAAATACGATCTTCCAGCGGCGGATGAGTAGCAAACATCCGCCCCAGCGTTCCAATCGCCTGGCCAAAAAACAGGTGGCTTATCTCATGGGAAGCAGGATTTGTTACGGCAGCACGGAGACTGTAGCCACCGATGATTTTCAGGGCATCGGCAATACCCTGCGGATTGCGGGTAAATTGCACTGCCGAGGCATCGGCAAGGAACTCACGCTGACGACTGACCATGGACTTAATCAGCTTGCCGAAGAAGCCGCCAAGCCAGCCGATGATGAGCAACCCAAGTCCCAGCAAGGCCAGACGATTGTCCCCCGAACGGCGACTGGAACTGACGCTGCGATGCCGGCGGGAACCGCCGCGCAGCAACACTTCGCCCACACCGCCTATAAACAGGATACCGTTCAACAGTGCAATCAGGCGGATGTTCAGCCGCATGTCACCATTTAATATGTGGCTGAACTCGTGGGCGATAACACCCTGCAGTTGCTCACGGTCGAATTGCTCTATACACCCGCGGGTGACGCCGATCACCGCGTCGGCCGGGGTGTTGCCAGCGGCAAAGGCATTGATGCCGGCCTCTTCCGAAAGCAGGTAGACCGGCGGCACCGGCATGCCGGAGGCAATGGCCATTTCCTCCACCACATTCAGAACGCGATTTTCATCGGCATCGCGGGTATTGGGGGCAATGCGATGTCCGCCAAGCGACTCCGCTACCCGCTTGCCGCCCGCGGACAGCTGAATCCACTTGTAGGCTATGGCGCAGGCAACGACGCCGGTAACAACCAGGCTAATCAGTCCGAAGGTCCGCCAGGAAAAATATTCCCCCAGCTGGTAGCCGGGATTGACCTGCCCGGCCGCCCCCCAAAAGACCACCATCACCAGGACATTGGTGATGATAATCAATGCGATGACGGCCAGTATGAACAGCAAGACCAGGGCCGAGGTATTGCGCCGGGCCTGGTCCTGCTGGGCAAAGAAATCCATGGATGCCGCCTGCTAGAAGGAAATCTTGGGAGCTGCCTGTATCTCGGGGCTGTCTTCAAATTCCAGCAGGGTTGCGTCCTCAGGATGGCCAAATCGTGCTGCGAAAAATATCGGGGGGAAAGTCTGGCGATAGGTATTGTAGGCAGTGACCGAATCGTTGAAGGCCTGCCGGGAAAAGGCGACCCGGTTTTCCGTTGTGGTGAGCTCTTCCGAGAGCTGCATCATGTTTTCATTGGCCTTCAGATCCGGGTAGGCCTCCATCACCACATTCAGCTTGCCCATGGCCTGATGCAAAACTCCCTCGGCACCCGCCAGCTCTCCGATGGCCAGTGCGCTGGCGGGATCAGCCGCAGCGCTCTTGAGTATTGATGACGCCGCGTTGCGTGCGTTGATCACCGCCTCCAGGGTCTCGCGTTCATGCTTCATGTAACCCTTGGCAGTTTCCACTAGATTGGGAATCAAATCGTAGCGACGCTTTAGCTGGACTTCGATTTGGCTGAAGGCATTGATATAGCGATTTTTCAAAGTCACCAGGTGGTTATAGATACCGACGACATAAAAAATAATGCCGAGAACAATAATCAAAAATACAATGCTGGCGATATCCATGATTCATCCCCTGTGTTTATTCCAGGCTGCCACAACGCCCATGTTAGATGATTCTATTTGCCGATACAGAATTCACTGAAAACCAGATCCAGCAGATCCTCATTGCTGAACTCGCCGGTAATCTCGCCGAGTGCCTGCTGTGCGGCACGCAGATCTTCGGCCATAAGCTCCCCGGCACGTGAACCTTGCAAGCACTCACGGGCCACCCCGACATGCTCTTCGGCCCGGCGTAGCGCATCCAGATGGCGTCGGCGCGCGGTAAATGCCCCTTCACCACCCTGCTCGTAACCTGCCTGCTGCTTGAGACATTCCCGGAGCAGATCCATGCCCTCGCCATGTTTGGCGGAAAGCGCGATCTCCGCACCGGATTCGCCTGTACGCATCGCCGCGGGCTCTCCCGTAAGATCGATCTTGTTGCGAACCACGATGCGCCGGCACACCGTCTCGCACTCGGGGAGCAAATCGCGATCTATCTCGGTGATACCCGCCGTGGCCTCAACCACCAGCAACAACACATCGGCATCCGCTATGGCACGCCGCGCACGGTGGATACCCTGCTGCTCAATCACATCCGCGGTGGTGCGCAATCCCGCAGTATCGATGATATGCAGCGGCATTCCGTCCAGGTGAATCTGCTCGCGCAGCAAATCGCGCGTGGTGCCCGGTATATGTGTCACGATGGCAGCATCACTGCCTGCCAAGGCATTGAGCAGGCTCGACTTGCCGACATTGGGCTGCCCGGCAATCACCACGCGAAGGCCTTCTCGCAGCAACACACCCTGCTGCGTGGATGCGAGGGTTTGAGTAAGTTTTTCCGCCAGCACTTCAAGACGCTGCAACAGGATCTCGTCGGCGAGAAAGTCGATCTCCTCCTCGGGAAAATCGATCGCTGCCTCCACGTAGGCCCTCAGCTCGGCCACCTGACGGGTCAGCGCTCGCACCTCCCGGGAAAAATCACCGGCCAGGGAGCGCTGGGCGCCACGCGCCGCGGTCGCCGTGGCGCTGTCGATGAGATCGGCCACTGCCTCCGCCTGAGCGAGGTCCATCTTGCCGTTAATAAAGGCGCGCTGGCTGAATTCGCCAGGTTGGGCCTGCCGTGCGCCCAGCTCCAGCACCCGGGCAAGCAACAGATCCATCACCACCGGACCGCCATGGCCCTGCAGCTCCAGGATATTTTCACCGTTAAAGGTATGGGGGGAGGAGAAATACAGCGCGATGCCTGAGTCAATGATCTGGCCACCGGCATCGTAAAAGTTACGATAAACAGCAACCCGCGGGGCGGGTACCGAACCCAACAGGCTTTCAGCAATAAACTCCGCTCCGGAACCAGAGACCCGGACTATGCCGATACCGCCCCGGCCGGGGGGAGTGGCAATCGCCGCGATGGTATCGTCCCCGGCCTCCATGAGTTAACCGGTCGCTAGCCGGGTTGGGCCTCTATACGCCGCGTGATCACCCACTGCTGAGCAATGGACAATACATTGTTGACGAACCAGTAGAGCACCAGTCCCGCGGGAAAATTAAGAAACATGAAGGTGAATATAAAGGGCAGGGCCATCATCACCTTGGCCTGCACCGGATCCGGTGGTGCCGGGTTGAGTTTCTGCTGAATCAGCATGGAGATACCCATGAGAATCGGCAGTACGTAATAGGGGTCATGGGCGGAGAGATCCTGCACCCAGAACATGAAACCGGCCTGGCGCAACTCGACACTCTCCAGCAGCACCCAGTAAAGGGAAATGAATACCGGAATCTGCACCAGAATGGGCAAACAACCACCCAGCGGATTGATCTTCTCCTTACGATAGAGCTCCATCATGGCTTGGTTCAGCTTGGCCCGATCATCACCAAAACGCTCTTTCAGCTCCACCATGCGGGGCTGGAACTTGCGCATCTTCGCCATGGAGCGGTAGCTGGCCGCCGAGAGCTTGTAGAAAAGACCCTTGATTACCACGGTGACGAGGATGATGGCCCAGCCCCAGTTACCAACAAATCCGTGGATAAAGGAGAGCAGCCAATAGATGGGCTGGGCAATAAAAAATAACCAACCATAGTCCACGGTGCGTTCCAGTCCCGGAGCGGCCTGCTCCAGCTGATCTTGCAGTTTCGGACCAATGTAAGTCTTGAGTTGGAATTCCTGGCTAGCCCCCGGACTCACTACGCGCTCTGGCGAGATCACACCCAGCACGTAGCGGCTATCGGGCAAGGCCTTGGTGTAATAGTGGTTGCTGGCCTTGTTATCCGGGATCCAGGCCGCGGCGAAGTAATGCTGAATCATTGCCACCCAACCACCGGTAATGCTGCGCCCCACATCCTGGGACGCCATGTCATCAAAATCGACCTTCTCGTACGGCTTTTCCTCGCTGGAGAAGACGCCACCGGTATAGGTGTAGATAAAGCGGCCACCCGTATCTTCCGGGACTCCGCGCTGGAATTGCCCGTACATACGCCCGCTCCACGGCGCGCTGCCCGCATTCTCTATTCGGAACAGAACCTCTACGAGATAGCTGCCGCGGTGGAAGACGTAGGTCTTGCTGGCCCGCAGGCCGGAGTCGTTCTGCCAGTCCAGTCGCACCCTGAGTTCATCCATACCGTCCGCAAGCTGATAGTCCTCGCGTTCCGCAACGAAACGGCTGTGATGATTGGGCGCACCATCGGCCGCCAGCATGCCCGATTGGGCGATAAAGAAATTATCGGGGCGCTCCTGCAACAGTTGAAAGGAACTGTCGGGTTGCTTCAATGAAACCGGGTAATGACGCAACTCCAGATTACGCAGATCACCACCATCCAGGCTGATACGCGCGTGAATAAGGTCCGTTTCCACCGAAACCGTGGAGGTCCGGGTTACCGCTTGTTGCATGGTGGGTAGCACGGGCACTGGCGCATCCACAGACGCTGTGGCGGAACGTGGTCGATCCGGAAGATCGGGCTGGATGGCCGACCCCGCGCCCTCAGTTATGCCCCCCTCGTTAGCAGTCGGGGTGCGCGCGGGATAATCACGCTGCCAGGCCTGCCAAAGCAGGACCAGAACGAGGCCGAGACCGGCCAGCAGGAAAGGACGTATTTGTTCGAGAGACACGAAGAGAATCCAGAAGGTGAAAAATCAGTTAAAGGCACTTGTTATGCTTGTGCGCCCCACAATTCATAGCCCTGTCAGGCACCGGGTCATAGCCACCGGCAGACCAAGGCTGACAACGCAGCAGTCTGCCCGTAGACAGCCAAAGCCCTCGCAGCACGCCGTGACGCTCAATCGCCTCAATGGCATAGCTGGAACAGGTTGGGGTAAATCTGCAATGCATCCCCAACCATGGACTACACAGGTAACGATATAGGCGAATGATGGAAATCAGCAGGGCTCGCATTGCTTCACCAGCCTGTTCCAGTGCATTTTCAGGGAATTAGATAGCTGCCGGTTGTCACCGCGCACCAAGCCCTGGCGCCCAATAACCACCACGTCCAGGGTACCAAGCAGGTATTGATGGTGGCGAAAACTTTCGCGCACGATCCGTTTGACCCTGTTTCTTGCTACCGCTCGCTTGAGAATCTTTTTCTGGATTGCCAGGCCGAGACGAGGATGGCCCAGATCATTCCTGCGCGCGAGCACCGTCAACATCCGATCAGTGGAGCGACTTGGTGCACGAAAAACCGCCTTGTACTGATGCGCAGCAGTCAACCGCTTCCGCTGGCCGAAAGCCTGGCGAGTCATGGAAGCGCCGACAGCCGGCGTATCAGGCGCTCAGGCGTGCACGGCCCTTGGCGCGGCGCGCCTTGATAATCAGACGACCGCCCTTGGTCTGCATCCGCGCCCGGAAGCCATGCCGGCGAGCCCTCTTCAGGGTGCTGGGTTGGAAAGTTCTTTTCATAGCTAGACCTGCGAAAATCCTTGCGGATTTAATATGTTAGAGACAAAAGGAGCGGGATTCTAACCATCGGGGCGGGAGGCTGTCAATGCGCCGACCCAATCTGTGGATAAGTACCGACCGGAAGTTTACACTGGCGCTCCGGCGCCGGGAAACTATCGTCCTGGCGGGCAAATTCGCGAAAAGAATCCAGCTAACAACAGCTTGTGAGGGCAAGGGTGGAATCCAAATTCTGGCAACAATGCCTTACTCGACTGGAAGGGGAACTGCCTTCGCAACAATTCAACACCTGGATTCGGCCGCTGCATGCTGTGGAGAACGGCGATACCTTGCATCTGCTCGCGCCTAATCAATTTGTCCAGGACTGGGTACTAAATCACTATTCCAGCCGGATCACGGAACTTTATCTTCAGCAAAAGACTACGGAATCGGCCGCCGTGGTCGTGCAGGTCGGTGGCGTTGATGCCACACCGGAAATAAATCCGGCTACTCCAGCGGAAAATAATCTTCCACCTCCTGTAACCCCGCGCCGGGGCAATACGGCCGGGGTCCGTCCAGACTTTAATTTCAAAACCTTCGTAGAAGGCAAATCGAATCAGCTCGCCCGTGCCGCCTCCATGCAGATAGCGAAAAATCCGGGCAGTGCTTATAACCCCTTATTTCTATATGGCGGCGTCGGGCTGGGAAAAACCCACCTGATGCACGCTATAGGTAACGGTATTCTTGAGGCAAAACCCGACGCGACAGTAGTTTATTTGCATTCCGAGCGCTTTGTTGCCGATATGGTCAAGGCCTTGCAACACAACTCTATCAATGAATTCAAGCGGTTTTACCGTTCTGTCGATGCCTTGCTCATCGACGATATCCAGTTTTTTGCCGGCAAAGAACGTTCCCAGGAGGAATTCTTCCACACCTTTAACGCCCTGCTGGAGGATCAACAGCAGATTGTGATGACCAGTGATCGTTATCCCAAGGAAGTGGAAGGCTTGGAGGAGCGTCTTAAGTCCCGTTTTGGCTGGGGCCTCACGGTATCCATAGAACCACCAGAGCTGGAAACGCGGGTCGCCATTCTGATGCAAAAAGCCGCCCAGGCCGAAGCTACCTTACCCAATGAAGTCGCCTTTTTCATCGCCAAACGTATACGTTCCAATGTCCGTGAACTGGAGGGAGCCTTGCGCCGGGTGATCGCAAGCTCCCATTTCACCGGAAGCCCGATTACCCTCGATTTATGTAAGGAGGCCTTAAAGGATCTGATCGCCCTGCAGGATAAACTGATCACTATCGATAACATTCAGAAAACGGTCGCTGAATACTATAAATTAAGGGTTGCGGATCTCCTTTCAAAGCGCCGCAGCCGTTCGATTGCCCGGCCGCGCCAAGTCGCCATGGCACTCTCGAAGGAATTGACCAATCACAGTTTGCCGGAAATTGGCGATGCCTTTGGCGGTCGCGACCACACCACGGTACTGTATGGATGCCGGAAGATAACTGAACTCAGAGCCATCGACCCTGCCATTGGAGAGGATTACACCATTTTGTTGAGAACTCTGAGCACTTAACCTTAAAACCCTGTGGATAACGTTTAAATAATTATCGTAGCCTACCTTATATACAACTTATCTACAGATTATATCTATAAAACAGGCATTTTAATCACAAGATTAAACAGAACAGAACATACTGTTTATTAATACTAATTAATAACTATCAACAGATATAATTGACGCTTATTATAACAATAGGTTTTTAAAAGAGATGAAATTTATAATATCCAGGGAAAAGTTATTGTATGCGCTGCAAAATGTTTATGGCGTCGTGGAAAAACGTCAATCACTTCCCATATTGTCCAACGTACTGTTAGCCCTGGAAAACGAACACCTGAGTATTACGGCGACTGATATGGAGGTGGAGCTGGTCTCCCGGGTAGCGATAAGTGCTGCTGAGCTAACGGGAGAAACAACCATTCCGGCTCGCAAGCTACTTTCAATCTGCAAAGCCTTGCCGCAGGATTCCGAGATACATTTTTCTGCAAAGGATCGGCGGGCAAGTATTCGTTCGGGCCGTAGTCGCTTTAATCTCAGTACCTTGGATGCCCTGGATTTTCCAGGTACTGAGGCTCTGAGCCAGATCGTCAAGCTGGTGGTCCAGCCTGGTTCACTGAAAAAGCTGCTGGATATGACCCAGTTTGCTATGGCCCACGATGATGTGCGTTATTACCTTAATGGCCTGCTACTGGAACTGGATGGCGATACCCTCAGGCTGGTGGCAACGGATGGTCACCGTCTGGCAAAGGGCGAGTTGCAATTGGAGCAGCTGGTGGAGGGTGAATTCAGGCAGGCCATCGTACCGCGCAAGGCGGTCGTTGAATTGGGAAGGTTACTGACTGAAGGGAACGAGACGGTCGAATTGGCTGTGGGGGGACAATCTCTGCAATTGGCCGTAGGAGAGGTGCGCTTTACCACCAAACTGGTGGATGGGCAGTACCCGGATTATCGTGGAGTTATACCGGATCTGGAGGATAATCAACGCATTCTGGAGGCCGACCGCGCTGATCTGAGGCAGGGATTAGCCCGGGCCGCGATACTTTCCAATGAGAAATACCGGACAGTTCGTCTTGCTTTGGGTGCTGGAGAACTGACGGTAGTTGCTAATAATCCGGAGCAGGAAGAGGCTGAGGAAGTTATCGATGTGGATTACTCAGCGGAGGCAATGGAGATCGGTTTCAACGTGACTTATCTGCTGGATGTATTGGCTGCCATTCCCTCGGAGAGGGTGCGTTTCTATTTTGGAGAGGCGGATAGAAGTTGTCTGATACGGGGGCTGGATGTGGATGACTGTGAATACGTGGTTATGCCCATTCGTCTCTAATTCGGTCGTTTGTTGACCACGTGTATGGATGCCAGGGCAGGTATTCCAGTAATTTTCGGTCGCTGTTGATGCATCTCTCTCGTATTCAGGTGCAGGATCTGCGCATTGTGGATAGTGCGCGCCTGGACCCATCTCCCCGTCTAAATCTCATCACCGGCGCAAACGGCAGTGGAAAAAGTAGCCTGCTGGAAGCCGTCTATCTCATTGGAACGGGTCGTTCTTTCCGTACTCGCCGTAATAGAGAGCTTATTCAGCATGGGAGGGACAAGCTCTGTGTGAGTGCCACTTCGGTGGGGGAGGAGGGAGAACAGCAGACCCTGGGCATTGAGAAAACAAGTGATTCCACGCGCATTCGTATCGGTGGGAAGAATATGTGGAATGCCTCCAGTTTGGCGCAGAATTTGCCGGTTATGGCGATACTTCCGGACAGTTTGGGAGTAGTGACTGGAAGTGCTGATCTACGGCGCAGCCTCATGGACTGGGCTTTGTTTCACGTGAAACCAGGATATTTGTCGCTATTACAATCCTATAAGCAGGCGCTAAGACAAAGAAATTCCCTGTTGCGCCAGGGTGGGGACGGGATCGCCCTGAAAAGTTGGGATGAACGCGTGGGAGAGTCTGGCCAGCTATTGCATGGCTGGCGGGAAAAATATCTTGGTGACGCCCAGGATATCGTTCGGGGATTCAGTGAACGATTGCTGGGTGTGACCGTGGATATACGCTACCGGGCAGGCTGGAATACGGAGACCGGCCTGAAAATTGCCTTGGAACGAAGTCAGGAGGCGGATCGAAAGCGCGGGAGTACCACCGTGGGGCCACACCGTGCGGACCTTGAGTTGTCGTCAGGGGGCATGGCGGTTCGGGGGCGCTTGTCCCGTGGTGAGGCCAAATTACTGGCAGTGGCGGTATTTCTAGCCTACGCACAATACGTGACGACGTGTATAGGACGAAAGCCGGTGCTCCTCATCGATGATTTGGCAGCGGAACTGGATGAGGAAAACAGACACCGTTTTCTTGATGCAGTGATCGGGATGGGAATTCAGGTATTTATCAGTGCCTCCGAGCCCCGGCTGCTGGATGCGACGCTTTCGGGAGGGACCGCGAGGTTTCACGTGGAACAAGGTGTAGTGCGTAGAGTGGTATAATTTGGCGTCTGTATCACGATGATTTTGGTGGGAGTCTCCAGGGATATTCCGCGGCTTTAGGGTTAAGGGGAAAATGATGGCTGAGGAGTCATACGATTCGAAAAGTATCAAGGTCCTGAAGGGCCTGGATGCGGTACGTAAGCGACCGGGAATGTACATCGGGGATACCGATGACGGCACCGGGTTGCATCATATGGTCTTTGAGAGCGTAGACAACGCCATTGATGAGGCTCTGGCGGGGTTTTGCACAGAAATAGAAGTCATTATCCATGCCGATCACGCGGTGACGGTCAAGGACAATGGTCGGGGTATTCCGGTGGACATACATGCCGAGGAGGGTCGTTCCGCCGCCGAGGTCATTATGACGGTGCTCCATGCCGGCGGTAAGTTTGATGACAACTCCTACAAGGTCTCAGGGGGTCTGCACGGGGTGGGGGTGTCGGTGGTCAATGCCCTGTCCGCCTACCTGCACCTGATCATCTACCGTGGTGGAGAAATCCATCGGCAGGAATATATTGAAGGGGAGCCCCAAGCCCCTTTAGCAGTAATCGGGACAACGGAGCGCACGGGGACCGAGATTCGCTTTCAGCCCAGTCCGGCAACCTTTAACAACATAGAATTTCATTACGATATCCTTGCCAAACGCTTGCGGGAGCTCTCCTTTCTCAATTCCGGCGTTCGCATAAAGTTGTTTGATGAACGGGTTGGGAAGCAGGATGTGTTTGAATATAAAGGAGGAATTAGCGCCTTTGTCCACCATCTGAATCGCAATAAAACACCGCTACATCCGACGGTTCTGAATTTTTCCGCGATGCGTGACGAGATTGAGGTGGAGGTTGCGCTGCAGTGGAATGATTCCTATCAGGACAACATCTTCTGTTTCACCAATACCATCCCGCAACGGGACGGGGGGACTCACCTTTCAGGCTTCAGGGCCGCGCTGACCCGCACTCTCAATCAGTACATGGATAGCAATGGCCTGACCCAAAAGGCCAAGGTAACACCCAGTGGAGACGACGTGCGTGAGGGACTGACGGCGGTGCTCTCGGTCAAGGTTCCCGATCCGAAGTTTTCATCCCAAACCAAGGATAAGCTCGTTTCCTCGGAGGTTAAGGGTGTCGTGGAGTCGATACTGTCCAGGCGTCTTTCTGAATTTTTGCAGGAGCGCCCGGGCGAGGCCAAGGCCATCACATCCAAGATCATTGATGCAACCCGGGCCCGTGACGCGGCTCGCAAGGCCCGGGAGATGACTCGCCGCAAGACTGCCCTGGATATTGCCGGTCTGCCGGGCAAGCTTGCGGATTGCCAGCAAAAGGATCCCGCGCTCTCGGAACTCTTTCTGGTAGAGGGTGATTCTGCGGGTGGCTCGGCAAAACAGGGGCGGGATCGTAGTAATCAGGCCATCCTGCCTCTCAAGGGCAAGATTCTGAACGTTGAAAAGGCCCGTTTTGACAAAATGCTGTCCTCCGTGGAAGTGGGTACGCTCATTACTGCGCTGGGCTGTGGTATTGGTCGCGAGGAATACGATCCGGACAAGATTCGTTACCACCGAATCATCATCATGACCGACGCCGATGTCGATGGCTCCCACATTCGTACCTTGTTGTTAACCTTTATATTTCGGCAGATGCCGGAGCTAATCGAGCGCGGCTACGTTTATATCGCGCAGCCACCGTTGTTTAAATTAAAAAAGGGCGCGCGGGAGCGTTATGTCAAGGACGAGCGTGAGCTGGATGCCTATCTCATGGAGCTGGCGCTGGAGGGCGCGGCGCTGCAGCTTGATCCCGAGGCTAAGGCTGTCACCGGCCCCGGACTGGAATCTATTGCCAGTGATTATCTGGCGCTGCGGGCTGCGAGTCAGCGGCTTTCCCAAAGAATATTGCCGGAGATCCTTGATCAAATGCTGAACCAGCCGCCCCTGCAACTGGGCGATACGGTGTCGGCAGAAGAAGTGGCGGCATGGTTTTCGCAACTCGAGGATGCACTCAATCAGGCTTCGGGCTCCGTGGGTAACTATCAAATACGGGTGGAGCCACGGGAGCTGGATGGCTTTGTTGTGCGCTTTCATGCCCTGGTTCATGGCGTGGAGTCCGAGCGCCTCGTGGGCAGCGAATTTTTCCGTTCGGCGGAGTTCGACGGTTTGATGAAACGTGCCGCCGTGGTCAAGAGCCGCCTTGAGGCCGGGGCAAATGTATCGCGCAAAGATAAAGTGCAACCGATAGGCACCGTTGCAGAGGGTATGGACTGGCTGGTTGCCGAGGCCCGGAGGGGACTCCATATTCAGCGTTACAAGGGCTTGGGTGAGATGAACCCGGGTCAGCTCTGGGAAACGACGATGGACCCGGAAGGCCGTCGCATGCTGCAGGTGCGGGTGGACGATGCCATTGTGGCGGACGAGCTCTTTACCACCCTCATGGGGGACCAGGTTGAGCCGCGGCGTGATTTTATTGAAACCAACGCCTTGTCAGTTGCCAATCTGGATGCCTGAGTCCGACAGACTCCTACGGGTTTGCGGCGCGGGCACAAACCCATAGTTCGATTCTCCGGACTCCAGCCTTGCTCAGACAATGGGCCAACTCAGCTGTGGTCGCACCGGTGGTCATGACGTCATCCAATAAGGCGATATGGCCGTATGGCGGTTTGGCCAGGACCTGGAAAGCACCACGGACGTTTTTCCGGCGAGCCGCCGCGGAAAGTTTTTGCTGGCTTTCGGTGGGTCGAATTCTGTGGACCCGGCTGAGATCCATGGGGAGATCCAGTCTGCGGGAGATGGGTCGGCCCATCTCCACCGCCTGGTTGTAGCCGCGTTGCCGCAGACGTGTGGGATGCAGGGGTACGGGAATCAGGCATTCCGGCATCTCAGGCCGTCGGCCACCGAGGGTGTCTGCCATCAAGTTTCCCAAAAGCCCGGCCGCTGCGAGATCGTTGTGATATTTGAGGCGGTGAATCTGGTGACGAATGGCTCCCCGATAGTGAAAAATCGCTCGACAGTGCTGGAAGGGTGGCGGGTGGCGCAGGCACCGGGGGCATGCGTGAGAGGCGGGCATGGGTTGGGCGCAGGTGGGGCAGGCATGGTTGAGATGGGGTAGTTCGGACTTGCATGGTAAACAGATAGTTTTTCCAGGTGCCGCCATGCCGCCACACAGCAGACACTCGAAGCCACCAATGGTGCGCAGAGGATGGCTTGAAAAAGCGTGCATGGCGTCTTCCTTGACGTGCTTCCATATGGACGAGGCGCCTACCCTACCGCAGGATGGGGTTCGGGGCGAATGCCAACAGGAAACAGGCCCTAATTGCTGATTTAAAGTAAGCGCTCACTCTCGTTGTGGGCCATATTTAATAACTGTTTATTATCAACTTTGTAACAGGTGTCAAAGCGTGAGTGAGATGAGGGCCGAGGTCGAATCCCCCTGGGTGCTGGATAAGGTTCAGGTGCGCAAGGCCTTTGAACGGGCGGCCATTTCCTATGATGGGGCGGCGTATCTGCAGCGCGAAGTTGGCAAGCGCCTGTTCGAGCATCTGGACCCTGTTTTGATACAGCCGAAGCGGATCCTGGATCTTGGCAGCGGCACGGGTGCAAGCCTGGGCGAGCTCAAGCGGCGTTATTCGCGGGCTTCGATATTTGCCCTGGACCTGGCGGCGGGAATGCTGCAGCGAGCGCGGAGCAAGCAGCGATGGTCGTGGCGCAGGCCCGCTTATGTGTGCGCCGATGCAGAAGCCTTGCCCCTGGCAACGGCCAGCGTCGATCTGATTTTTTCAAATCTCACTTTTCAGTGGTGCAACCGTCTGGACCACCTGTTTGGCGAGTGTGCCCGTGTACTGCGTCCCGGGGGATTGATCCTGTTTTCCACCTTCGGACCGGACACCCTTGAGGAGCTGCGCGCCAGTTGGGAGGCCGTGGATGGTTATACACACGTAAACCGTTTCGCGGATATGCATGATTTGGGCGATGCCATGGTGGGATCGGGTTTTTCGGAAGTGGTTATGGACCGGGAGCAGATAAATGTTCATTACTCCGAACTCAAATATCTCCTGCGCGAGCTCAAATCGATCGGTGCACATAATGTAACCGGCGGGAGAAGTCGTGGCCTAACCAGCCGGGCGCGTCTCCAAGCCTTGACCGAACACTACGAGCAGTTTCGCCATGCAGGCAAGTTGCCAGCAAGTTACGAGGTCGTTTATGGCCACGCCTGGCGTATGGCGCCGACCGCCAAAACCATCCCTATTTCTCAGTTGCGGGGGCTAAAGGGCAGCAAGGCTCCGGCCTCGAAAAGACCCTGAATTATGTAGGGTCTTGCACGCAAAAATGGGCTGGTGTATCTTTCTCGCGCGTTTTTTCGGGCGCGCGCCAACAAACCTGCCTGCTCGGCAGAAAAAATAATATGGCGTGCAACACGGTGGTTTTAGCAATAAATGCTTGCGTTTCGGGTATCATCCGGCGCTGGCAGCGGGCAATGCATCGCCAAGTGTCGTCTAGCAGGGCGCCACTGAGGATGATGAATTACTACTTTATGCCCTCTTGATTCTATATACATGGCAAGTTCACCAACTTGGGAGTAACCAAGGGATGTTCCGGAGCAAGACAAGCACGAGACTCAACGGTCTGTTGGGTGTTGGACTAACACTGGGGACGGCAGATGCGCTCGCGGCGTGGACCCTGAACCTCAGTCCAGGGGTTACTCCTATAAGCCGCGCTGTGTTCGACCTTCATACCCTGCTGATGTGGGTTTGTGTCGTTATCGCTATCGGTGTTTTCGGGGTGATGTTCTGGTCCATTTTCCATCACCGCAAGTCCAGGGGCGCGGTGCCCGCCAAGTTTACCCACAGCACCATTGTCGAAGTGGTCTGGACGACCATCCCCTTTCTCATCCTGGTCGGGACGGCCATTCCTGCTACCAAGGCCATCATTCTGATGGAGGAGACGGGTGAGGCCGCTGATATGACCATCAAGGTCACCGGTTATCAGTGGAAATGGAAGTACGAGTACCTGGATGAGGATATTTCCTTTTTCAGTAATCTCGCCGCTACCAGCCGGGACGTCAGAAATGGTGGCGATCCCCGTGGCGTGAAAAATTATCTCCTTGAGGTGGATAATGAACTGGTGGTCCCCGTCAACAAGCGCATTCGCTTTCTGATCACCGCTGATGACGTTCTCCACTCTTGGTGGATACCCGCCTTTGGCATGAAACGCGATGCCATCCCGGGCTTTATGAACGAAATGTGGGCCAGCATAGACACCCCCGGAACCTACAGGGGTCAGTGTGCCGAGCTCTGTGGCAAGGACCACGGCTATATGCCCATCGTTGTGGTTGCCAAGTCTGAGGTTGAATATCGCCAGTGGGTTGCCGGCAAGCAGGGCGCGGCCAGGGCCGAGCAGGCTGCTGCTGGTAAAACCTGGAACAAGGCAGAATTGCTGGCTCGTGGCGAACAGGTCTACAACACCTCTTGTGCAGCCTGTCACCAGGCCAATGGTGCGGGCCTCCCGGGCGTATTTCCGGCAATTACCGGCAGTGCAGTTGCCATTGGTCCCCAGGATGCCCATCTCGATATCGTGATGAACGGCAAGAAGGGTACGGCGATGCAGGCCTTTGCGGCACAACTGAGCGATACCGATATCGCGGCTGTGGTCAGCTACCAACGTAATGCACTGGGAAATTCCGTGGGCGATTCTGTCCAGCCGTCTGATGTCAAGGCGAAACGGCGCTAGCGCCGAGTCGGAGGATTAGATAGATGAATACCGCAAGTAATCACGATGCACATGGCCCCAAGAGTGGCATCATGCGTTGGATAACCACCACCAACCACAAAGACATCGGCAATATGTATCTCATCGTTGCGCTGGCGATGTTCTTCGTCGGTGGTGCGATGGCAATGGTCATTCGGGCCGAGCTGTTTCAGCCCGGTTTGCAGCTGGTCAACCCGCATTTCTTCAACCAGATGACCACGCTGCATGCGCTCATCATGGTCTTTGGTGCGGTAATGCCGGCCTTTGTGGGCTTTGCCAACTGGCAGGTCCCGCTGATGATTGGCGCACCGGATATGGCCCTGCCAAGGTTGAATAACTGGAGCTTCTGGTTGCTGCCCTTTGCGGCGGTGATGCTGGTCTCCACGCTATTTATGGAGGGCGGTGCACCCGCTGCCGGCTGGACCATGTATCCACCGCTGGTGCAGCAGACCGGTGATGCCTTTCCTTTCCTTATTTTCACCGTCCACCTGCTGGGCATGTCCTCCATTTTGGGCGCCATTAACATCATCGTGACCATCGTTAATATGCGTGCCCCGGGCATGACCCTGCTGAAGATGCCGATGTTTGTCTGGACCTGGCTGATTACCGCCTTCCTGCTGATTGCGGTGATGCCGGTATTCGCAGGCGCAGTGACCATGCTGCTCACGGACCAGTACTTCGGTACCTCCTTCTTCAATACCGCGGGCGGTGGCGATCCGGTGTTGTTCCAGCATCTGTTCTGGTTCTTCGGGCATCCCGAGGTCTACATCATGATCCTGCCCTCCTTCGGGGTCATCTCGCAGGTCATCCCGACCTTTGCCCGCAAGCCGCTGTTTGGCTATGCCTCCATGGTTTATGCCACCGCGGCCATTGCCTTCCTGTCCTTTATCGTCTGGGCGCACCACATGTTCACCGTGGGCATGCCGATTTCCGGCCAGCTCTACTTCATGTATGCGACGGTACTTATCGCCGTGCCTACCGGAGTCAAGGTGTTCAACTGGCTGGCCACCATGTGGCGCGGCTCCATGACCTTCGAGACACCGATGCTGTTCGCCCTCGGGGTGGTGGTGATGTTTACCTTCGGTGGTTTCACCGGGGTGATGATGGGCACTGCACCCACCGATGTGCAGTATCACGACAGCTATTTCATCGTCGCCCATTTCCACTACACGCTGGTGTCGGGTGCGGTGTTCTCGGTCTTCTGCGGGGCTTACTACTGGTTACCGAAGTGGACCGGCTACATGTACGACGAAAAATTGGGCAAGCTGCATTTCTGGCTGACCGCCATCTCCTTTAACGTGCTGTTTTTCCCGCAGCACTTCCTCGGGCTGGCCGGTATGCCGCGCCGTATTCCCGACTATGCGTTGCAGTTTGCCGACTGGAATATGGTGTCGAGCATCGGTGGCTTTGCCTTTGGCCTGGCGCAGTTGATCTTCCTCTGGGTGGTTATCAAGGCTGTGCGTGGCGGCGAGCCAGCTAGCGACGAAGTGTGGGAAGGTGCTGATGGCCTGGAGTGGACCCTGAGTTCTCCGCCGCCATACCACAGCTTTAACGAAGCACCCAAGGTCAGTTAGTTGCAAGCCGGGGCGGAGGCAACGGGAATGGACAAGAACTTGCGTCGTGCCAATCTGCGCACCGCGCTGGTTCTTATAGCGGTGGCCGTTAGCTTTTATCTGGGTTTTATTCTGTTACAGGTCGCACGGGGTACATAGCGCGTGGGAGATGCCGCTAACAAGCGGGTTACCGTACAGCTCGCTCTGGTGGTGGTGGCGATGTTCGGTTTTGGCTTCGCCATGGTGCCGCTGTATGACGTGCTCTGTGATCTGACCGGGCTTAATGGCAAGACCGGGGTGGCCAGCGCCGAGGGGCTGGATGGTGTCGTCGATGAAGAGCGCTGGGTAACGGTAGAATTTACGGCGAATGTGAATAGCCAGCTGCCGTGGAAGTTTCACCCCAACCAGAAACGCATCCGGGTTCACCCGGGCAAGGTATATGCGGCCAGTTACTACGCCGAGAATTTATCTGAACTGGCGGTGGTGGGGCAGGCGGTGCCCAGTGTGACCCCCAGTCGATCGGCAAGATATTTCAGCAAGACTGAATGTTTTTGTTTTAACCAGCAGCGCCTGGAGGCGGGTAAAGGGGAAGAAATGCCGCTGCGTTTTATAGTGGATAAGGCGCTTCCCAAAGAGATCACGACCATCACGCTGGCCTATACGTTTTTCAAATCCGAGGGTGAGGGCTGATATTGGCCTGGACCCATAACTGAGTTAAGCCTTAACGAGAGGATGCGCGACGATGTCTGACGCACAGAGCGCTTATTACGTACCCGAAGGTAGTGCCTTACCCTTTGTTGGAACTGCGGGATTATTCATTTTGTTTGCCGGCTTTGGTGCCTTTTTGAATGGTGTCAGCGCGGGCTCAATGGCGATGCTGCTTGGCTTCGCCATTCTTCTGGTGATGATCTTCGGCTGGTTTGGTGCGGTTATCCGTGAGAGCGAGGCCGGGCTATACAATGACAAGGTTGATCGGACCTATCGCTGGTCCATGGCATGGTTCATCTTCTCCGAGGTGGCATTTTTCGCGGCATTTTTTGGCACTCTTTACTATGTACGCAGCTTCTCTGTGCCGTGGCTCGGTGGACTGGGTAGCGAGGCGCTGACCGGTCAGCTCTTGCATCCGACATTTGAAGCGGTATGGCCCACCAACGGTCCGGGACAGTTGGGCGGACATTTCGAAGCCATGGGGGCTTGGGGTCTGCCGGCCTTGAATACCGTCATTCTTCTTTCCAGTGGCGCCACAGTCACCTGGGCACACTGGGGTTTGCTCAAGAATAATCGCACCCAGTTCACTCTGGGTCTGGCCCTTACGGTCATTTTGGGCGCATTGTTCATCGGCTTTCAGGCGACTGAATATGCCCATGGTTTCAGTGAACTAAACCTGACCCTGGAGTCTGGAATTTACGGCTCTACCTTCTATATGTTGACCGGCTTTCATGGCTTGCACGTCACTATTGGGGCGATCATGCTGGCGGTGATATTTTTCCGCGCCCTGAAGGGGCATTTCACACCGGACAATCATTTCGCCTTCGAGGCAGTGGCCTGGTACTGGCACTTCGTGGACGTGGTGTGGCTTGGTCTGTTTATCTTTGTGTACTGGTTATAGCCAATCCGATAGTGAAAAAAGGCGCTACCATTGGTAGCGCCTTTTTTTTGTGGCGTGAATTTGAAAAATCATGGCGTAATACCGTGGGGCTGTATGACTCCCGCGGCGAACAGGCCAAGTAGCAGCAAGAATAGCCCGAGGGATAATCCGATACGTAACGTCAGCGCTTTTGCCGTCTTTTCGGGGCCACCTTTTTTGTTGTTGAGCATGGCAAATAGCGCCGAGCCCAGGCTTACTAGAATGGCAATGAATAATACAACTACGAGGTATTTTCCCAGCATCGGCGTGCCTCCGGTGGTGATACCCGACAGTATAGGCCGGGCTGCTACTGTAGCGGGCGTTCGAGTGGCGTGATGTCTGGCCGGAGTGGCGGAAGGTTATATAGGGCCGGCGTGTTTATCGTCATTGTTGCCGCGGCGGGGTTGCTTGTTGGTCTCGGCGTCTGGCAACTATCGCGGGCAGCGGAGAAACAGGCGCTGGATGACAACTTTGCAGCCCGGGCGCAGCAGGCGCCAATGGTGCTTGATGGCCCGGCACCCGATTATGGGGTCCTG
Source organism: Gammaproteobacteria bacterium (assembly GCA_021773635.1). GTDB lineage: Bacteria > Pseudomonadota > Gammaproteobacteria > HK1 > HK1 > JAJFJV01. Next base: position 123,556 of record JAJFJV010000006.1, read on the forward strand.
CGTTACCGGCGCTCGCGCCTGGCGGGTCACTTTATTTCGGGAAGTAACTTTTTACTCGACAATCGCACCTATCGTGGTGTGGCGGGCTACCATGTGTTGACCCCCATGCGATTGGCCCGTGGCGGGAATGCGGTGCTGGTCAACCGCGGCTGGCTGGCCGTGGGGCCAAGCCGTCAGCACTTGCCTGCTATCACAACGCCAGTTGATGAATTGCATCTGCAGGGGCTTATCACCTTGCCACCATCCGAGGTGGTACTGCTTGGCCCCGGCGGCTATGAGACCAGCGACTGGCCGCGGGTTGTCCAGTACGTGGGCATCAACCAGATAGAGCAGGCAACGGGCCTTAACCTGTTGCCTGTGGTGGTTCTGCTCGATCCTGATAGCCCCGGTGGCTTTATGCGTGCCTGGCAGCCGGTCGGTAGCAGTCTTGGCGCCGCAAAACATCGGGCTTATGCCATACAATGGTTCAGCCTGGCCGCCATCTTCCTGTTCGTGTGTTTCCTGATGGCGCGACGGGCCACCTAGCTCATCGGCGAAGTGGGCGGGAAATGTTTTTTCGACAGGTCGCTATTTTTTCCCACATTCATACGAAGTATTCACCGGGCCAGCTAGTGGCCTGGTGAGAAATTCAGGCCAGAGAAATCCCTTCATGCTGACAAAACTTGTTAAAAAACGCCTTTACATGCTGGCAGTGCTTGGCCTGTTCATTGCGCCGGTGGCACTTTCCGTACTGCTGGTCTGGGGCCCTGAGGAATGGCGGCCTGCGGGCATGGCGAATCATGGCACCCTCATAAATCCTCCCCAGCCCTTTATCATGACGGGCCTGCAAGCCGAGAACGGCGGGGTCGTGAAGCTGGAGGGAAAGTGGACCCTGATAGTTATCGATCACGGTGCCCGATGTCTGGATGCTTGCCGTCAGGCGCTCCACGATACCCGCCAGATCCGTTTGGCGACGGGAAAAGATATAGGCCGGGTCAGGCGCCTGTATATATCTCAAAAACAGTTGTCGCCGGAAATGAAAAAACTGCTGCTGGAGCAACACCCGGAATTGTTAATGATGCGTACTGACAGTGACTGGAATAGCCAGTTCATTCCCCGACTGAAAAATCCCCTGGAAGCGGGTCGGGTTTACCTGGTGGATCCCCACGGTTTGCTGATGATGTATTTTCCGGCGGGCCTGCCGGCAAAGGGATTGCTAAAAGACTTGCAGCGGTTGATGAAGGTGGCTTAGGCAGTTGGCGTTCTTTGTCCTGAGCCGCGATAACTTCTCGGGCTATAATGCGATTCCCTGTAGCGTGCCGCCGAGACCTGTTGATGCCTAACCCTGAACAGACTGCCGATATTTCCGTACCGGCCTCCGGCTGGCGTAATTACCTGGAATTGTGCAAGCCACGGGTGGTGATACTCATCGTGTTCACTGCCATCGTCGGTATGTTTCTGGCGACCCCGGGTATGGTGCCGCTGAGCGCGCTTTTCTGGGGCAGCCTGGGTATTGGCCTTGCGGCCGCCTCCGGCGCAGCGGTTAATCATGTGGTTGACCAGCGTATTGACGGGCTCATGGCCCGTACCCGACGGCGTCCTCTGCCCACCGGGGCCATTGATGCCCTCCCCGCCCTGCTCTTCGCCATCTTTCTCTGCGTGCTGTCGGCGGTCAGCCTGGGACTTTTCGTCAACGGGCTTACCGCCGCTCTGGCGGTTGCCTCCATGGTGGGCTACTCGGTGGTCTATACCATGTTTCTCAAACGCGCCACGCCACAGAATATCGTTATCGGTGGCGCCGCCGGCGCCATGCCCCCGGTACTGGGCTGGACCGCGGTAACGGGTAGTATCGACCCCAATGCCTGGCTGCTGTTTCTGATTATTTTTGCCTGGACGCCGCCACATTTCTGGGCGCTCGCCATTCATAGACAAAAAGATTACGCCAAGGCGGATATCCCCATGTTGCCGGTGACCCACGGTCTGGCCTTTACCCGCCTGCAAGTATTGCTCTATACGGTGGTATTGACGCTGGTGACCTTGCTGCCTTTTATCACCCGCATGAGTGGTCTGCTCTACCTTGCCGGTGTATTGGTGCTGGATGGCATCTTCCTTTATTACGCCATTGCCCTGTACGCGGGGAAGGACAAGAAGATCCCCATGAAGACCTTCAGCTATTCCATCCTTTACCTTATGGGCCTGTTTAGTTTCCTGCTGGTCGACCACTACTTTCGCCTTGCCTGAGCTGTTTCCAGGCCCCTGGTGGCATAACTTGCTGGCAGACCTGAATTGATGCCGATCGCGGGTTTCTGAGATGCGTATGGGCGGTCTATCCGGCCGGCTCGTGCTCGTCGCCTTGTGTGCGGCAGCCATCATTAGCCTGAGCCGCGGCATCCGTCAGGTCTTTGGCCTTTTTCTCGCACCCATGTCCGCAGAGCTATCGCTTGGTCGGGGAAGCTTTGGTTTTGCGCTTGCCTTGCAGAGCATCGTGATCGGGCTTTGTGAGCCGCTGACTGGTGCTCTGGCAGACAAATTTGGTGCGGCGCGGATACTCATTGTCGGCAGCCTGGCTTATGCGGGTGGCCTGGCGTTAATGGCTCAGGCCTCGGGCGCAGCTGATCTCAATTTGGGTGCGGGTTTGCTGGTAGGCTTTGGAGCATCGGCCGCCGGTTTTGCCGTGGTGCTTGGAGCGGTGGGCCGTCTGGTCCCACCCCACCGTCGTGGCATAGCGCTGGGTATGACGGCCGCGGGTGGTTCTATTGGGCAATTTGTTTTGCCGCCGTTGACCCAGTTGTGGATCTCCAGCCATGGCTGGTCAGGCGCGTTACTTGTGCTGGCTTTATTGGCCGCCATCGTGATACCGCTGGCGCTTGCCTTTATCATGGCCCCGGTTGCCGTGGAGGCGCCCCCGGAGGATGCGCCAACAGTGCTTTCCAGTGCGATACGAGAGGCCGCATCCCAGCGTGCCTTCCAGTTACTGAGCGTGGGATTTTTTGTCTGCGGATTTCACGTGAGCTTTATCGCCGTGCACCTGCCGGCCTACCTGAGTGACGTGGGATTGAGCCCGGTAACGGCGGCGCGCGCCCTGGCGCTGATAGGCTTTTTCAATATTGTTGGCACCACGCTATTTGGCTTTCTTGCTGATCGATTTAGTCGGAAAAACCTGCTCTCTGGACTATATTTTTTGCGCGCCATCGTGATTGCGCTATTCATGCTTGTGCCTGCCAGTGAGGGCGCCGTGCTGGTTTTTTCCGCCAGCATAGGGCTGCTCTGGCTGGCAACGGTTCCCCTGACCAGCGGTCTGGTGGCGCATATTTTCGGCGTACGCTATATGGCAACCCTGTTTGGAATTGTCTACCTCAGTCACCAGATGGGGGCTTTTTCGGGTGCCTGGCTTGGTGGCATTGCCTTTGATTTCTTTGGCTCCTACCAGCCCGTATGGGGGGTGGCGGTTCTCCTCGGATTATTGTCGGCGCTTTGTCATTTGCCGATTCGGGAAACCCCGCTGTATGGTCAGGGCACCGAGCAGGCCTAACCAGGGGGGTGTGACCAGAAGTGCTGGAGTGGTCCGCTGCCCTTGCCCACCGCCAGCGTGTCGGCGTGTGCGATAGCACCATTCAGGTAGGCCTTTGCATCGGCCACGGCACTGACAAGATCCAGGCCGCGGGCCAGCAATGCAGTGATGGCCGCGGACAGGGTGCAGCCGGTGCCATGGGTATTGCGGCTGGGGTGGCGCGCAGCGGCAAAACGATGAAATTGCTTGCCATCCCACAGGATATCAACACACTGCCCACCACCCAGGTGGCCCCCCTTTAGCAACACCGCCGCCGGACCCAGTTTCGCCAGGGCCCGGGCCACGGTGCGCATGGTCGGTTCATCATGCGGTGTGGGTGTCCCGGCCAATATCCCGGCCTCATACAGGTTAGGGGTGAGCAGTTTGGTACGGGGCAGCAGTTGCTCGCGCAAGGCCTGCAGGCCGTCACTATCCAGCAGGTTTTTCCCGGTGGTTGCCGTCAGTACCGGGTCCAGTATCAGCGGACCAGGCCGGTGACGGCTAAGCGCTGAGGCCACCGTGCTAATAATCTGTGAATTTCCGAGCATGCCGATTTTCGTTGCCTTTACCGGCATGTCCTCACAGACCGCATCAATTTGTTGTTCGATAAAATCGGGAGCCAGCGCTTCGCTGGCCCGAATTTCCACGGTGTTCTGGGCCGTCAATACGGTGACCACCGACGCACCGTAGACTTTCAGGGCGGCAAAGGTCTTCAGATCGGCCTGGATCCCGGCGCCACCACTACTGTCCGACCCGGCAATGGTGAGGGCAACAATATCCTTTGACTGCGAGGCAAGTGAGATCATGATTGTGCGATGATGAGCATGTGCATATAAAAGAAGAGCCGGCAATATGTGCGTAGAGTTTTCATGTGGACGGCCGGGCAATTAAGCCGGGAAAAAGGCCAGGAATATTCTCTTTTTATCAGTGGCCTAGTGCCCGATCCACCTTTCCTGTCGGCCGCAAAACCGCTACAATGCCGCCGTTTATTGGCCTCGCGCCTGCCTGAACCTCTTGGGGAAAAATACCACAAATTTGTACCGATTCGACGTTCCTGGTTGCAGGGGCGCTGTGGTGAAACAGATTGTTTTGAGAGGGTGCAGGCACATTGTTCGGGCTTGGTAGGGCCCGGGTAAGTAGTTGTTAGATAGTTTGATTTAAGCAATTTGGTCTATATGGCCAAGTTAATACAGGGGGCTTAACAGAGCCCCAAATTCGTTAACCTGGGAGAATATTCATGCTTGCTTTTGCCTTGCTGTGTGCGGTTGCCGCACTCATCTACGGGGCGGTCTCGATTTCTTGGATCCTGGCCAAACCTACAGGCAGCGACCGAATGCGCGAAATTGCTTCTGCCATACAGGCGGGTGCAGCAGCGTACATGAACCGGCAATACACCACGGTTGCCTACGTGGGTGTCGTTTTGTTTGTCATCCTCGGCTTTATGCTGGAGTGGCAAACGGCCATCGGCTTCGCGCTGGGCGCGGTACTTTCCGCTGCCGCCGGCTTTATCGGTATGTATATCTCCGTGCGTGCGAATATTCGTACCGCTCAGGCGGCCCATGATGGCCTAGCCCCGGCAGTACAGATTGCCTTCCGTGGTGGTGCCATTACCGGTTTCCTGGTGGTGGGTCTTGGTCTGCTGGGTGTTGCTGGCTACTATGCTGTGCTCCTGCAGATGAACCCGGGTGGTGACGTCATGGGGCCGATGCTTGGCTTCGGCTTTGGCGGCTCCCTGATCTCCATCTTTGCCCGGCTCGGCGGTGGTATCTTCACCAAGGGCGCCGACGTGGGCGCCGACCTGGTGGGCAAGCAGGAGGCGGGCATTCCTGAGGATGACCCCCGTAACCCGGCGGTGATTGCCGATAATGTGGGCGACAATGTCGGTGACTGCGCCGGTATGGCTGCGGACCTGTTCGAAACTTACGCGGTGACCATCATCGCGACCATGTTGCTGGGCACCCTGGTATTTAAGGATATGGCGGCCACTGCGGCGCTCTATCCGTTGGTATTGGGTGGGGTCTCCATTATTGCCTCCATCATCGGTGTGTTTTTCGTCAGGACTGGAGACGATGACAACATCATGAAGGCGCTTTACCGAGGCCTGGCCGTGGCCGGTGTGCTTGCCGGTGCTGCCTACTATCCGGTGACCTCCTATGTCATGGGTGACAACGGCCAGTATTCCGTGATGGCGTTATTCGCTTGCGGTCTGGTTGGTTTGGCCCTCACCGGTGCCATGGTGTACATCACCGAGTATTACACCTCCACCGAATACAAGCCGGTACGTACCATTGCCGAAGCCTGTACTACTGGCCATGCCACCGCCATCATCGCGGGTCTGGGTATTTCCATGAAGGCGACGGCTCTGCCCGTGCTCGCAGTCTGTGTCAGCATCTGGCTGACCTACGACTGGGCGGGTCTTTATGGTATCGCGGTTGCGGCCACCTCCATGTTGTCCATGACGGGCATTATCGTTGCCCTGGACGCCTACGGGCCCATTACCGATAACGCCGGCGGTATCGCGGAAATGGCCAATCTGCCGAAGGAAATTCGCGACGGCATTACTGACCCCATGGACGCAGTGGGTAATACCACCAAGGCGGTAACCAAGGGTTATGCCATTGGCTCTGCCGGTCTTGCGGCGCTGGTGTTGTTTGCCGATTATCGCCATACCCTCGAAGCTAACGGTATGCACATTGACTTTGATCTCTCCAATCCGGACGTGATCATTGGCCTCTTTATTGGCGGCCTGATTCCCTATCTCTTCGGTGCTATGGCGATGGAGGCCGTGGGGCGTGCCGCGGGTTCCGTGGTGAATGAGGTGCGGCGCCAGTTCCGTGAGATCAAGGGCATCATGGATGGCTCTGAGAAGCCGGATTATTCCCTGACGGTGGACTTGCTCACCAAAGCGGCAATCAAGGAAATGGTTATTCCCTCTCTGCTGCCGGTGATTGCACCGGTCGTGGTGGGTTTGTTGCTCGGTCCGGCGGCTCTGGGCGGCATGTTGGTAGGTACCATTGTCACCGGGCTGTTTGTTGCTATCTCCATGACCGCCGGTGGTGGTGCCTGGGATAACACCAAAAAGTACATCGAGGACGGTGCCATGGGCGGCAAGGGTTCTGATGCACACCGTGCGGCGGTAACTGGTGACACCGTAGGCGACCCCTACAAGGACACCGCTGGCCCGGCCATTAATCCGCTGATCAAGATCATCAACATTGTTGCGCTCTTGATTGTGCCGATTATCTAAGTCGGGTAATAGCGGCAGCCCAAAAGGCTGCTGCCAAACTAAAAAAGCCGGCATCATGCCGGCTTTTTTATGCGCGAATGGTGGCCGAGGCTACCACTGTGGTGAGTCAGGCACTGCCCAGGGTGTCAGGGAGAAACCGGCTCTGGTGGGGGCGATTGTCCTGAGCCAGCGGCCATGAGCCCCAACAGCCGCGCTTTGAGGGTGCGGACCAGGGCCTGGTGCTGCTGCCCGAGCGTCTGGCCTCCCGTAAGCAGGCGCTCGGGGTCGGGTGTAGCTAGCCAAAGTCCCTGGCCAGTTATCTTGATGAGCACGATGTGGCAGGGAAGATGGGCAAGAAGCAGGGAATGCGCCTCGCCGAGGGCGAGCAGGCTGGCATCATCGCAGGCCTGGATGCGGGCGAGATAGGGCGAGGGGAATTTCTTTCCGGGCCCCGTACTGGTCTCTACTTGCAGCACAAAATTACGGTTTTTGGCATAGGCAGACATTGCGGCAAGTGCTGTGGGAGTGTCCATCCCGGTTGTCAGCGGCATCCTCAGGATGGTGGCAGAGGCCAAATCGGAGCGCAGGGTGTCGCGGGCGATTTCCGCCAGGCGTCTGGTTTCGGTGGCATCCAGTGTGTTGAGGCTTTGGTAGCCGCGGATCAGCAGCACGCCATTGAAAAACAACAACAGTACCCCGGTTAGAGCCAGGTAGTGCTTTATCCGTACGCGCAGATCGTCGTTGTTATACAGGGCCTTCCAGATTTTCTGCGGACTAGTATTCATGTGGGCTCGCTGCCATTCGTGGTGTTGAATACCTTAAGGCCAAACTCGGCCAGTAACTCTGCAGTTTCATACAGCGGTAGTCCCATAACTCCGGAATAACTGCCTTCAATGCGTTGGATGAAAGCGGCCGCAAGACCCTGGATGGCGTAGCTGCCGGCCTTGTCCAGCGGTTCACCGCTGGCGCAGTAAGCGCGGCGCTCGCGCGCACCGAGTTCGCGGAACCAGACGGTTGTTGTGCAGCTGCGTACGGTTTCGTGATTTCCCGCGCGCAAGGCAACGGCGGTGATGACCTGGTGTCGTTGGCCGGAGAGTTGCGCCAGCTGCTTCTCTGCGAGCTCGGGAGTTTCGGGTTTTCCGAGCACAGTCGTATTCAGTACTACGATGGTATCGGCCCCGAGGACGGGCGTGGACGTCGGGATGGTCAGGCGCCTCTGCCCTTCGCAGGCCTTCTCCAGCGCCATACGGCGCACAAAGTCTTGCGGGCTTTCGCCAGTCTCACGGTGTTCCGGGATCTCGAATTCCAGACTCTCGAATGAGATGCCGAGCTGGGAAAGTAGCTCCCGGCGTCGCGGTGAGCACGAGGCCAGATAAATAAAAGGGGGTTTCATCCGCGGTGGTAAGGATGGCCGTTGATGATCGACCAGCCTCGGTATATCTGCTCCGCTACCATGACCCGCACCAAACCATGGGGGAAGATTAGCGGTGAAAGCGACCAGAGAAAATCCGCGCGTTCAATACAGGCGGGGGCCAGGCCATCGGCGCCACCCACAAGCATCGCCACGGGCCGGCTATCAATCATCCATTGACGAAATTTATCGGCCAGCTGTTGATTGCTGCAAGCCTTACCAGCAGCATCAAGGGCAACGACCCGGGCATCCCGTGGTATCGCGGCGAGCAGGCGTTTGCCCTCCTCTGTTCGCAGCTGTGCTTCGGAGCGGCCCTTGTTGCGCCGCGCGGCGGCAACGGGAACCAGTGTGAGCCGCCAGCCTCCGGAGAGGCGGCGGGCATATTCGTCGAAGCCTGCCTCTACCCATGCCGGCTGGCGTTCGCCAACGGTGATGAGGTCAAAGCGCATGCCGCTTAGCTCTGATCCTCTTGCGGGGTCTGCTCCCCCGGTGGTGGCTGGCGATGCTTGCTGTCTGCCGCCCACAGCTTTTCTAGTTTATAAAACTCCCGGGTTTCGGGCGCCATTACATGGACGACGACGTCGCCAAGGTCGACCAGCACCCAGCGTCCTTCAGGTAATCCTTCAACTCCCAGGGGCGGGATATTTGCGTGCTTGGCTCGCATGATTACGTTTTCCGCGATGGCCTTGGCGTGGCGATCGGCACGTCCGCTGGCGATAATCATGTAATCGGTGATTGAGGTCAGCTTGCTGACCTCCAGTACCTGGATGTCGTTGGCCTTGAGTTCTTCCAGGGCCTCTACAGCCAGTTCTTTTAAGTCATTACTTTGCATCTTGATATAACCGTTTCCTGCGAATAATTTGCTGCACTTGGGGGGGTACCAGGAAGCTGATGTTGCGCTTTTTGGCGATGTTTTGGCGAATTGCGGTGGCGGAGATATCCAGGGCCGGAATTTCGCGAATAATGATACGGCCAGCAGGGACGGTGGTTAGCCCCTTGGGTTCGGTGACCCGGGAATGCTCGAGAAGCTTTGCCACGGGGCCGCGCTGCGGGCAGTTTGCGCCGGGTCGCTGGGCGATGCCGAGGTGACAATAGCGCAGTATATCCTGCCACTGATACCAGTTATCAAGGCCCCGAAAGGCGTCCATGCCGAGCAGCAGACAATAGCTCTGTCCGGGGTGCTCCGTATTTAGTGAGCGCAGGGTATCGATAGTGTAGGAGGCCTTTTCACGTTGCAGTTCGCGGTCGTCTACCTCAAGCCCGGGAATAGCTTCGACGGCAGCCTGGAGCAAGGTGTGCCGGGTTGGGGCATCTACCTGTGGGGTATCCCGGTGCGGTGGAATATGGGCTGGAATGAGTACTACCCGGGAAAGTCCGAGTTGTTCCTTCATCTCAATGGCAAGGCGCAAATGGCCACAGTGAATCGGGTCGAAGGTACCTCCGAGGAGTCCGACTAACTGCAAGGGCGTAAGGGTCTGGCGGTGAGCATGGTTACGAAGTGAGTGGTCACTCCCGGATGTGGCCATCACCGAGGACGACATACTTTTCTGAGGTCAGGCCCTCAAGTCCCACCGGGCCACGGGCATGAATCTTGTCCGTACTGATGCCGATCTCGGCCCCGAGCCCGTACTCAAAACCGTCAGCAAAGCGGGTCGAGGCATTGACCATCACGGAGCTGGAATCCACCGCGCTGAGAAAGCGCCGCGCGCGGCTGAAATCCTCGGTAACGATGGCATCGGTATGTTGTGAGCTATGGGTATTGATATGCTCGATGGCCTGCTCCAGCCCGTCAACGATACGAATGCTGAGTATGGGGGCTAGGTATTCGGTGTCCCAGTCGGCCGCGCTGGCGGCTCCGATATCCGCTAAATGGCCGCAGGTTTCCGCGCAACCGCGCAGCTCCACGCCGGCTTCACGATAGCGACGAGCCAGTTCCGGGAGCACGTGGCTAACCGCATCCCGGGCAATGAGCAGGGTCTCCATGGCGTTGCAGACGCCATAGCGGTGGGTCTTGGCGTTGATGGCAATGCCCAGTGCCTTGTCCCAGTCCGCCCGGTCATCGATATAGACATGGCAGATACCGTCCAGGTGCTTGATTACCGGCACCGTTGCCTCGCGGCTTACGAACTCGATCAGCCCCTTGCCGCCTCTTGGCACAATGACATCGACGTGCTCTTTGTCGCGCACCAGATGCCCCACCGCCTCGCGATCGGTGGTTTTTACCACCTGCACCGCAGTACGCGGCAGGCCCGCTTCCTCCAGGCCCGCCTGTATACAGGCGGCTATGGCCTGGTTGGAATGCGCTGCTTCGGAGCCACCCCGCAGGATAGTCGCGTTGCCCGACTTCAGGCACAGCGCCGCGGCATCCGCGGTGACGTTGGGGCGGGATTCGTAAATGATGCCGATGACCCCGAGCGGCACGCGCATGCGTCCCACCTGGATCCCGGAGGGACGGTAATTGAGCTGATTGATGGCACCGATAGGATCCGGCAGCCCCGCAATCTGGCGGATACCATCCGCCATGCCCTGAATCCGTGCATCGTTAAGGGTCAGTCGATCCCGTAGTGCACTGTCAAGATGCTGGCCTGCCTCAAGATCCGTGGCATTGGCTTGCAGCAGGCTGGCGCGACCATCCTCGATAGCCTGCGCCACGGCATGCAGGGCAGCATTCTTTTGCCCGGTGCTGGTTGCAGCCAGTATCCGGGAGGCAACCCGGGCGCGCTCGCCAAGGGTCGTCATGTAGGCAGAAATATCCATTTGGAATCGTTAGCGTCCAGATTGTTTCAGGCGCCCAATTATACGGTTTCCCCCGGAAGTATCACCCGGCCACAAAGCATCAGGCTGAGGCGGGTCAGCAGCTCCCAGCTTTTCTCGTGGCCGCCGGTTTTGAGGCTGCGGTCCACCTGACCTGCAAACTGCAACATTTGCCACCATTGTTTCTTGGGGTGGCGCCGGAGCACGGCCTGTACTTCGGCGCGTCGCCGGCCCCAGGCGGGCGAGCGATCCAGCAGGCGCTCCAATTGATCGCCCTTCTCCATGGCCGCGGCCAAGCTTGCCATTTCGCGGATTCCCCAGGTCAGGGAGCCCAATATCAAGAGTGCCTCGACACCCTCCTCCTGGAGTCCGCGTAGCACCCGCAAGCTTCGGCTTGCATTACCGGCAAAGCTGTATTCCAGCAGATCAAAGCCATCGAAACGTGCGCCTTCGCCGCCTCCGCTTAAAACCTCCCGGGCACCAATGGGAGTTTTCCCGTAGCGCAGGCCGAGCTTTTCCAGCTCCTGGGCGCAGGCAAAGAGATTTCCCTCAAAGCGTTCGGCCAGCAAGGCCGCGGTATCTTGCTCGAGCTTGAGGCCCTGGCGAGTGGCGCGTTGTCCGATCCAAGCCGGCAATCGCGGGGCCTCTACCGGCCAAACTGCCACACTGACCCCCGCGCGCTCGAGAGCACGACACCACTGGGTCTGGCGGGTGCGGGCATCGATTCTACCGGTACTGATGAGCAGCAGCTTGTGGCCATCGGCTTGTGCCACGTAGTCACGCAGGGCCTGGCCACCGACCTTTCCCGGCCGTGGATGGGGCATCCGCAGCTCAATGAGTTTCTTTTGGGAAAACAGCGACAGGTTGCCGGCCTCGGCGGCCAGGCTGTCCCAGGCAAAATTCTTGTCCACATCGAAAACGATGCGTTCGCTAAAGCCCTGGGCGCGCGCGGTACTGCGTATGGCGTCGACAGATTCGGTGAGTTGCAGCGGTTCGTCGCCGCTTACGATATAGACCGTGGCAAGTGGGCGAGAGAGGTGCTGGTGCAGTTGTTCCGGTTTAAGCCGCACTATTTGCGGGCGAGAGCCGACAGGCGGCGCATGATTTGGCCGGCGGCGTCACGGCGCATCTCCTCCACTAACACCGCCTCCTCACGACTCTTGCCGATGACCGCGTCATCATCAAAAACAAAGTCCCGGCGAAGTCGCAGCTGTTGGGGTGCCAGCAGCTTGTGGCCCTCGCGGGCGTTAAAGCTAAAGCTCAGATTGTAGACCAGCTCGAATTCCCGGGATTTTCCGGTGCCCGGATCCACTGCCAGGACACGGCGATCAAAAGATTCTGTCGCGATGATCAGGGTTGCGTCCGCGGCCTTTTTCTCTACTGCTACGAGAGCGCCATTGGCTTGCAGGGCCAGCCGCAAGTGACTGCGCAGGGCGGCACTGCCAGCCTGCAAATGAACCGTGTCGATGCCCTTGGGCAAGGGCGCGTGCCCCCGCAGACTGAATCCGCAGGCAGAAAGGGTGGACAGGCACAGCAGGGCGATGGCCAGGCGATTAAGGAACTTGCTTTGAGACATGAGCGGGGGCGTCCTGTGTCGATTCAAATGACAATGTTTACAAGTTTGCCCGGTACCAGAATAAATTTCCTCACCGTTTTCCCGTCGATGAAGCGGGACACATTGCTGTCGGCGAGCGCGATAGCACGGATCTCATCCGCATCGGCGGTGGTGTTGACGGAAATTTTTCCCCGTAACTTGCCATTGACCTGGACGACGAGTTGCAGGGTATCGCAACTGAGGGCGTTTTCATCCGCGACTGGCCAGCGGGCATCAATGACGGCCTGTTGATGGCCAAGGGCCTGCCACAAGGCCTGGCAGATGTGCGGGACGATGGGTGCCAGCAGCCTGACGGTAGCCTCAAGCCCCTCGCGCACCACGGCCCGACCTGCATCGCTGTCATCATCAAAACGGCCCAGGCCGTTGACCAGTTCCATGACCGCGGCAATTGCGGTGTTGAAGGTGTGGCGGCGGCCGACATCATCGCTGACCTTGAGGATGGTGGCGTGAATCTGGCGGCGTATAGCTCGCTGAGCGTCATTGAGTTCTTCGGCATTGAGCGGCGGCGGGGTGTCACCCTGCAGATGCCCGGCCGCCAGTTTCCAGAGCCGCTTGAGAAAACGGGAGGAGCCCTCCACGGCGCTATCAGACCACTCCAGGGATTGCTCTGGCGGGGCGGCAAACATGACGAAAAGGCGGACCGTATCCGCGCCATAGCGGGTGATGAGGGCCTCCGGGTCTACCGTATTGCCCTTGGATTTGGACATCTTGCTGCCGTCCTTTAGCACCATCCCCTGGGTGAGCAGGTGGGTAAAGGGCTCATCGGAGTGCAGCAAACCCTCGTCACGCATGAGCTTGTGGAAAAAACGTGCATACAGCAGATGCAAAATAGCGTGCTCGACACCGCCGATGTACTGGTCCACGGGCAGCCAGTAATCGGCCTCCTCGTTGAGCATCGTTTCCTGATCATGCGGGCAGGCATAACGCGCGTAGTACCACGAAGACTGCACGAAGGTATCGAAGGTGTCGGTCTCACGCTCCGCCGGCCCGGCGCATTGCGGGCAGGTGGTTTTATAGAATTCCTCAATTTGGCGTAGCGGTGAACCCGCACCATCCAGTTCCACCCCTTCGGGCAGTACCACGGGCAAATCCTCATCGGGCACGGGCACGCTGCCGCATTGGGTGCAGTGGATCACCGGGATGGGGGCACCCCAGTAACGCTGCCGGGAGATACCCCAGTCCCGCAAGCGATAGTTAATAGTCTTGCCACCCTTGCCGCGCTCCGCCAGGGCGTTGGCTATGTTGTCGAAGGCAGCAGCCGAAGTCAGACCGGAGAAGTCGCCAGAATTTACCAGTACGCCCTGGTCGATAAAGGCCGCCTGCTGAATGTCGAGAGTACTGCCGTCCGCGGGGGCAATGACCTGATGGATGGGAAGCTCGTATTTTCGGGCAAATTCGTGGTCCCGCTCATCGTGCCCCGGCACCGCCATGACCGCACCGGTGCCATAGCCCATGAGTACGAAGTTGGCCACCCACACGGGAATCGCTTCGCCGCTGATGGGATGGGAAACGGACAGGCCCAGAGACATGCCGAGTTTCTCCATGGTGGCAAGGCTCGCCTCGGAGGTCTCGGTTTGCTGACAGGTCTGCAGGAAGTCCGCCAGCTCGGGCCGGGTTTCCGCCGCTTTGAGTGCCAGCGGGTGCCCCGCGGCCACGGCTACATAGCTGACCCCCATCAGGGTGTCGGGTCGGGTGGTGAAGACCTTTAGCGGAGCTATTTCACCAGGGGCCTGAAACTCCAGCTCGACACCTTCGGAGCGGCCGATCCAGTTGCGCTGCATGGTGCGTACCGCCTCGGGCCAGCCCTCAAGCTCATCCAGTCCCGCGAGGAGTTCGTCGGCGTAGGCGGTGATCTTTAAAAACCACTGGGAGATTTCGCGTCGTTCGACGATGGCACCAGAGCGCCAGCCGCGACCGTCCACCACCTGCTCGTTGGCCAGTACGGTTTGATCCACCGGGTCCCAGTTGACCTCGGCATTTTTCTTGTACACCAGCCCCTTGCGCAGCAAGCGGGTAAACAGCCATTGCTCCCAGCGATAGTAATCGGGGCGGCAGGTGGCGATTTCGCGATCCCAGTCGTAGGCAAAACCGAGGCGCTTGAGCTGGGCTCGCATATAACTCAGGTTTTCCTCGGTCCATTTGGCCGGGGAAACCTTGTTTTGCATAGCGGCGTTTTCTGCCGGTAGCCCGAAGGCGTCCCAGCCCAAGGGTTGCAGGACATTTTTCCCCAGCATGCGCTGATAACGGCTGATGACGTCGCCAATGGCGTAGTTACGTACATGTCCCATGTGCAGCCGGCCGCTGGGATAGGGGAACATCGACAGGCAGTAGAATTTTTCCCGTTGGTCGGGAGTGGGCGTGGCGGCAAAGGTGGCGGACGCTTCCCATTCGGCCTGGACGGCGGCCTCGATGCGTTCGGGTTGGTATTGTGAATCCATGATGGAGGCGTGTTGCAGTAGTTAGTGGTGGCACGCGCAGCGTGACAAATTAGGGTTTGTGTCTCGCCGTAGCGGGGCCGGCCGGAAGCATACAATAGCGCGCCGAAGGGCGCCAAGGGGGGTGGTCAGGCGTCTTCGGCCGGCAAACTCCAGCGGCTGTTCAGCCAGCGGATCAGAGGCTTCCAGAGATCCCGTTCATGGGCCGTCAGGGAGGGCGCCAGTTCCCAGATTCCCAGCCCTCGCTCCGCGGCCTTGAGGTAGATGAAGCTATTTCGCAGGTAGGTGCTAAAGGGCAGCTTGCGCCCTTCGGGGAGCTTCAGGGAGCGCAGATAATCTTCCAGTATCAGGCGGGTGCTGGAGTTTTCCCGCACCCGATTGGCCACGGTGGCAATCTTCACCTTTTTGCGCAGTACCCCGCCCAGATGCATCAACTCACTCTGAAAATGTTCAACCGCACGCAAGTCGATAGGTGAGGGCAAGACCGGTATTACCAGGGTTTGTACCCGGCGCACCAGATTGGACAGGCTGCGTCCATGGATTCCGGCCGGGGCATCGAGGATGACGCAATCCGTCCCCCTGGGAATCCGCACCGGCTTTTCCCAGCCGGCGATACCGTGGATAGGGGGGCGGTTCTCGGGTCGTACGGCGAGCCAGTCCAGGGAAGAGCCCTGGGGATCGAAATCCACCAGCGCCACCGAGCGTCCCCGAAGTGCGTAATAAGAGGCGAGGTTGGTGGCGATGGTGGTCTTTCCACAGCCACCCTTGGGGTTAAGAATCAGGATGGATCGCATAGTCTGCACTCCCTGTAGGGTCAAGTCCGCCCGTCACCGTAGTCTGGTGCCGTAGTATAGCAGCGTGCCAGGCGATGTTCGGATGTCCATCAGGGATGGAATATTTTCACCGCCTGCCGCAGCCGGCTTATGTCCGTTCGTTTTGAGCCATAGCGCAGGTCGATGTAAAGGCGGCTGATTTCCGAGGCCTCGGCAGAGAATTGTGGGTGCTGGCGGGTGATCCGCCGGCAAAAATCGACGGGTCCTTCGCTGCGACCACATTCAATATGACGCCGCTTCAGCTTTTGACAGAACCGGCGGTACAGACCTAACACCGGATCGCCCGGGGCACGGCGCCGCCACAGCCACAGGGCGAGGATGCCAAGGCTCAGGGTGATGGAGAGCATCAGCGCCAGGGCGATCTCCGCGAGGTTGCCCGAGTCAATATGGATGCGTGCCAGCAGTTGACGCTGGCGCTCCATACCGTAGCCGAGCACCCACTGATTCCAGCCATTGTTGAGCGCATCCCAGCTTTGGCGGAAGTTGCGCCAGAGTTCCCGGGCGGTGGCGTTGTCTGCAAGCCCGAGGAGCGGCGGCCCGAGGGGCTGGGGGATGGCGGCATCCATGCCGAGTTCGATGCGCGAGGGGGAGACCGCGGCCGTTGGGTCCACCCGTACCCAGCCGGAGCCCTCCAGCCACAGCTCCACCCAGGCATGGGCATCACGCTGACGGACCACCAGATACTGGCCCAGTGGATTGTATTCACCGCCCTGGTAGCCGGTGACAATGCGTGCGGGGATGCCGGCTGCGCGCATGAATACGGTGAAGGCGGCGGCATAGTGCTCACAAAAACCGCGCCGGCTTGAAAACATGAATTCGTCGACCGTATCGCCGCCAAGCAGCGGTGGCCTCAGCGTGTAGTAAAAGGGCTGCTGACGAAAATGTGCCAGCACACGCTGGATATAGGCTTGTTCACCCCTGCTCTCCCGGCGCCAGCGTTTTGCCAGCGCCCGGCTGGTCGGGTGGGCGCCTTGCGGCAATGCCAGGGCACGCGCAGCACTGATGGCCGAGATATTGTGTGGGCGCTGGTCAAGCCGTGAACGCGCCCGGTAACGCAGACGTTGGCGTATCCGTTTGCGCCTGAGGAGTTGAAAATCCTCACTCAGGACGCTGCCACGCGGGGTGCTGGCGGGCAGATCCAGGGCAAATAGCCAGCGCTGGTTGTGCGGCTCCAGGGTGACGGTGTAGCGAGTGTCTGTGCCATTTCTGCCATGATCGGGCAAGCGGTGAACGGGACCACGGGACAGGCCCGACCAGGTGCGTCCATCGGTGGTCCAGAGCACTGGTCCGCGCCAGTAGAGCGCCGCAGCCGGGGGTGGCGGTCCGTCGAACTTGACCCGAAAAGCAACGGCATCCGACAAGCTCAGGCGACTGACGCTGCCCGGGCTCATGGTTTCGCCAAGGCCAGTGACCGTACTGTAGGCATCCTTGGGCAGACCCCACAGGGGGCCGGGAAGGCGGGGGAAGAGCAGAAAGAGCAGCAGGGCGATGGGCATCGCCTGCAGTACCAGAATGCCGGCGTAACGCAGGCGCCGGATCGGTGCCTGCGCGAGCCCGTGCCCGTGGATGGTCATCAGGGTGGCGGTGAAAACAATGACCACCAGCAGCATGTAAATGCCGATGGCGATGCTTTGCTGGTAGAGGAAATGGGTGATCACCAGAAAGAAGCCGAGCAGGGTAACCACGTAGGCATCCCGCGGGCTTTGGGTTTCCAGCAGTTTCATGCCGGCCAGGGCGGCGAGCAAGGTAAGTCCGGCACTGCGTCCGAACAGGGTGCCCTGGCTCAGATACACCGCAGGCAGGATGGCAAGTACCAGAAAGACGCGCAACCAGCGGGCTGGCAGGCTGATCCGGCCAAAGGCCACACCAAGGCGCCACAGCGCCAGTAACCCGAAGGCAATGCCCGCCCAGATCGGCAGCCGCGAGAGATGGGGTGTGATCACCAGCGCCATGGCCGCACACAGCCAGAGTATTTGTTCAGACGATGGGCGTCGGTTGATCATTCCCCGCCCTTTCCGGGATACAAGGCCAGCATTTTCAGGCAGGCGTGTTGATGTTCGGCGCCGCTTCCCGTTTCAGTGCAGCTATCGGGCAGACGCAAGTTGTAGCGATAACCTTGCGCTTCTGCCTCCAGGATCCAGCGGCAGAGTTGTCCAAGGCGTCGTTCAGTGTCTTTTAGCGGGATGTCCTCCCAGCGCAATTCCAGATCCTGCGGCTGGGACCCGGAAAAGAGCTTCACCGGCATTCCCTGTTCGCGGGCAGCGGCCTTCCAGTGGATCTGCCGTGGCGAATCTCCGGGTTGATGTTGGCGGAACCCCGAGAAGTCTTCATCGCCCCCTGATTCCAGCCCGCGTTCATTGCCCGCGCCATTCCCTGGAAAAGGGAGCGGTAGTGCCCCGTCGGGCTGTGGATAGACCAGACAGGCCAGCATGGCGGGTGGCCGGGTCCAGACTCGAAACAGGCCCAGCGGAAAAGTACTCGACAGTCTTGGCTGCTTCAGCCGCAGCCAGCCACGACCTTGGGTGGTGAGCGGCAATTCGATATTTTGCAAACCCGTTGCCAGCGAGATGGGCTCCGTACTGGAGGAATGAACGGGTGCCGAATCCGCATGGATACGGGCGCATATATCCTGGCGGGGATAGTCCGTGCGGTTGTCGAGGCACAGCCGGAAGATGGCGGGCTCACCGGCAAAAACCGGCGTGGTGTCGGACGTGCGCAGGTGGAGGCCGGTGAGGTTGCGATGGGTGTGGAGGATGGTCACCAGTGCCAGACCGGCGAGCAGGAAGGTGAAGAGGTAGCCGAGGCCGCTGTCGTAATTGATTGCACCGAGAAGCATGACCAGCAACGCGCCGGCAAACAGCAGTCCATCGCCGGTGGGCAATATATAGAGGCGCGTTGGTGCGCGCATGAGCTAGCCCGTATTTCTCGCCAGGGCCACGACAGGTTGCGGGCCGAACACGATGTCTTTCATCTAAACCGATCCATTTTTAACTTGCATAGAAGTCAATGCACTACATTGGCCCGCTGCCGACCTGGTGAGAAATGCGGGCTAGGGAATGGCCACCTGTTCCAGCAGGTGGGAGGAGGTCTTTGTGCCGGGATCCCCGGCACCACTGGCCCAGTGCAGGCGGTGTCCTGTCACCGCCGGAAGGATAGCCTGAAGATCTTCCGGGAGCAGGTGCGCGCGCCCGGCCATCAGCGCCCAGGCCTGGGCACTGTGCAGCAATGCGAGGCCCGCCCGTGGTGACAGACCGCTATGAAATTCCGGTGCGTTACGGGAATAGTCGAGCAGGGCCTGGAGATAATCGAGCAAGGCCTCGCTGGCATGTATTTCGCGGACCTGATGCTGGAGGCGGAGAAGTTGGGCAACATCCAGCAGCGGTTGCAGGGTGCTGATCAGTTCGCGCCGATCACACCCCTGAAGCAGTGTCCGCTCCGCAGCAGCCCCCGGGTAACCCAGCTCCACGCGCATCAGGAAGCGATCCAGCTGGGATTCGGGCAGCGGGAAAGTGCCGATCTGGTGGGAAGGATTCTGGGTGGCGATGACGAAGAAGGCCTCGGGCAGCGGGCGGGTTTCCCCCTCATGGGTGACCTGAGCTTCCTCCATGGCTTCCAGCAGGGCGCTCTGCGCCTTTGGAGTTGCGCGGTTAACCTCGTCGGCGAGTACCAGTTCGGAAAAGATGGGGCCGGGATGAAACCTGAAGGCGGCCACATCACGGTCGTAAACTGATACACCTAAAATATCGGCGGGCAGCAGGTCGCTGGTGAACTGGATACGCTGGAAGCCGAGGCCAAGGGCGTGTGCGAGGGTGTGCGCGAGGGTGGTTTTGCCTACCCCGGGAATATCCTCGATGAGCAGATGGCCCCGGGCCAGCAGACAGGCGAGAGACAGGCGGGTGGAATGTTCCTTGCCCAGTACCACGGCGCCAATCTGCCTGACAACATTGTCGAGGGTTTCCCGGATTTCCGGGAATTCGGTGGTGATGGTCAGGCCAATGGGCACGTGGCGGGCTCTTTAATCAGGTTGTTGCGACCATGATAGCGCCTGCCATCCCCCCTTTTCTACGTGAGTAGTGGTGGGTTCAGGAGGCCGCTTTCAGGGCCTCTTCCGCCTGGACCTGATTGCGGCCATTCTCCTTGGCGCTGTAGAGGGCGGCGTCCGCTCGTGCGGTGAGTTCCTCCGGGCTTTCGCCCGGACGGTACTCGGCGGCACCCAGAGACACGGTGACTGTGCCAATGGATTCCCGGGTTCCACTTCTTACCAAACGGCCCTTTTCCACCGTGGCGCGAATAGTTTCTGCCACCGCCAGTGCCCCGGTGAGCGGGGTTGTGGGTAGCAGTACAGCAAATTCCTCGCCGCCATAGCGGGCCACTAGATCCTGCCCCTTAACGGAGCTTTTCAGCACGCGGGCAAGGTATTTGATGACCTTGTCGCCGAGTACATGGCCGTAGGTGTCATTAATACGTTTGAACTTGTCGATGTCAGCCATCACCAGGCAATAGTTGCCTTCCTGGCCCGCAGCGGCGGCCAACTCCTTCATGCGCAGGTCAAAGGCCTTGCGATTGGCCAGTCCGGTGAGGGGATCGGTGATCGCCTCCTGTTTCGCGGCACTGAGTTCGTCGCGCAGTGAATTGCTTTCTTCCAGACTTTCGTTGAGGCGCTGCTTGAGGGCGCTGCCTGCAGCCTGCATGGTGCTGGTGGCTTCCGTGAGTTCATCAAGCGCCCGTGCAACATCCTTTTCGTCTCCGCCTGCCTGGATACGATCGGAGATGTCAGTCAGGGCGGTGCTGTACGTGGAGACATCACCACCGGCGGTTTCCACCATTCCACCAATCTCGCGCAACATTTTGGCCATTGCGTCGTTGACCTGGCTGACACGTTCCTCACCGCCGCCATAGAGGAAACGCTGGTAAAGATCCTCGCTGAGGGCTTCGGTGATGGGGCTGTCGCTGTTGGCGACCTGGTCAAAGGCGTCTTTCAAAGCGGTATCTGTTCCCGTTACATACTCATAAAAAACCGCGTAGTGGGTCGGTGTCACGGGAATTTTGTGTTTGGACATGAGCGGAAGAACGAGGCGCATATTCTGGGCGGACTGGTCAAGGTTATCGGTGGGCACGAGCTTTTATCTCCATGAAATTTCTATATCCACACCCTGTGGGTCGAGCTTGAGACGCGGTTGAGTACGGCCGCGAGGGCAGGTGGCCTTGCAATGACTCCTAGCGGCAAGGGCGCGCTGCACTTTAATCCGGAACCCGGTTCGGATCAGGGGGTTATTTCACACTTTCGAAAACAATTCGGAAGACATTCCGGTAGTGGTCGGCATAGTGAATGGTAAGCCCCTGGCGCAAATGTGCCGGCAAGGCCTCGAAATCGGATTGATTGTCGCGGGGTAGAATGACCTCATGGATACGATTACGGCGCACGGCAATAATCTTTTCGCGGATACCTCCCACCGGAAATACCTGACCGGTCAGGGTCAGCTCACCGGTCATGGCCAGCGGGCGTGGCAGTTTCTGGCCCCGGGCCAGCGAGAGCAGCGCGGTTGCCATGGTAATGCCGGCACTGGGTCCGTCCTTCGGGGTGGCCCCTTCGGGAACATGCAGGTGCACATGGGCATCATCGAAAAAGCCGGAATCCCCCCCGTAGCTATCCAGGTGTGAGGCGATATAGCTGTACGCGATTTCTGCGGATTCACGCATTACCTCGCCAAGCTGACCGGTAAGGCGAAAGCCACGATTCCTGCAATGCACCCGGGTGGCCTCCACGGCCAGGGTGGTGCCCCCGAGACTGGTCCAGGCGAGACCGGTAACCACACCAACTCCCGACAGGGGTCGGGGTGTCTGAAACAGGGGCTGACCCAAGTACTCCGCCAGATTACGGGCATTGACGGAGAGGCGCTGGCTGGCGTTTTTCGCAAGGGAAATTGCGGCCTTGCGTACGATCCGTCGGAGCTGCTTCTCAAGGCCACGAACCCCGGCTTCGCGGGCATAACCCTCGATAACTTTTCTTAGCGCCGCGTCAGAAAGCCGAAGCTGTTTGCCCGCGATGCCTGCCCGTTCCAGTACCCGGGGCCACAGATGTTTTTGGGCGATGGCATACTTTTCCTCACCAATGTAACCGGCGAGACGAATCATCTCCATGCGGTCCAGCAACGGTTTGGGAATGGTGTCGAGCTGGTTGGCGGTGCAGATAAACAGCGCCTTGGAGAGGTCAAAACGCACATCGATATAGTGGTCGAGAAAATCGGAATTCTGTTCGGGGTCCAGAACCTCCAGCAGGGCCGACGCCGGATCGCCCTGGTAGGAGGCGCCAATCTTGTCCACTTCGTCCAGCATGATTACCGGATTGGCGCTATCGAGCTCCTTCAGGGCCTGCAGAAATTTTCCTGGCATGGCGCCAATGTAAGTGCGCCGGTGGCCCTTGATCTCCGCCTCATCACGCATACCCCCCACGCTCAGGCGGTAGAATTTTCGCCCCAGGGCTTCGGCTATGGAGCGTCCGATGGAGGTCTTGCCAACCCCGGGAGGGCCTACGAACAGGAGGATGGAACCTGCGATCTCGCCGCGCAGACGTCCCACTGCGAGGAACTCGATGATCCGCTCCTTAACATCGGCCAGGCCGGCGTGATCACGGTCCATGATGCGGCGTGCGCGCTTGAGGTCCAGACGATCTTTCGAGTATCTACCCCACGGTAGCGCCGTCAGCCAGTCCAGATAGTTGCGGGTAACCCCGTATTCGGGAGAGCCCTGCTCCAGGATCGCCAGTTTCTCCAACTCTTCCTCAACGCGGGTTTTAGCACCATCGCTTAGCTGCAAGCCGGCCATACGGGCGCGGAAGCGATCCACCTCGGCGGTGCGGTCATCCTTGGAAATACCCAGTTCCTGCTGTATGACTTTCAGTTGCTCCTGAAGAAAGAATTTGCGCTGTTGTTCGCTGAGCTTCTGTTCTACCTGAGTGCTGATCTCCATATGCAGCTCGGCAATTTCCAGCTCTTTCCTGAGCAGCACCAGCACCTTTTCCATGCGTTCGAGCAAGGTGCGGGTGGCCAGAACTTCTTGCAGCTCCTCGGCGGCGGCAGTGGTGAGATTGGCGGCAAAGTCGGTCAGGAAAGAGGGCTGGTTGGGGGTAAATCGCTCCATAAAGAGCTTCAGCTCCTCGTTATACAGGGGATTCAGGGGGATGAGTTTTTTGATGGTCCCGATAATCGCCATGGTATAGGCACGATATTCCTTGTCGCTGGCATCGGCGGTTTCCTCCAGATATTCCACCCGGGCGCGGTGTGGCGCCTTCTTCTCCAGCCACTGAATGATGCGAAAGCGTTTCAGACCCTCGGCAATGAGATGGATATGCTCATCCCGCTCTGTCACCTGATGGATGCGGATGGCACAACCAGTCCGATGTAGTGCATCAGCTGACGGTGCCTCATCCGCTTCCGGGCGGGCGAGCACGATGCCCAGAGTGTGGTGGGCGGCCTGCTCTGCCCCGGCGATGGTTTCACGCCACGGGTCCGCTGGCAGGGTCAGGGCCATGGTCTGAATCGGGAAGAAGGGGCGCTCGAAGGTGGGCAGCAGGTTGAGCGTGGTGGGCAGTATATCCTCGGGCAGGGCGAGCTCGGTCACCGCGGCCGGCTCGGTATCCGTGCCTTTGTATTCCGGCTGATCGTCGGGGTTGGATTCCTGGTCAATGCTCATGCTGTGAATTTCCGTGATGATGGGGAATGGAATTCAGATGTGACCTATATGGGTCCTCATGGCCGCGGATGCAAGTCCGGTCTGCCTGTCCATCGGGCGCAATTCTTTCGTGAGGGGTGCTTTGCGGGTACAATCCCGGCGTTTTTAGTGCTGTACAGGCTGTTAAAGCAGAAGTATTTCCCAATACTTTCCCGGCAGGGCCGCAGAGGCGTATTATCCTAGTGTTTCACTAGGGTATTTGGCCTTGTTGTCTTGCGCTCAGCCGCTAAGCCCAACCGGCACCGGATACCGGCCCTCCAGCCCGATGATATGTGACCCAGGGGTGTATTGATGTATCAATATGATAATTATGACCAGACACTGGTCAACGAGCGTGTTGCGCAGTTTCGCGGTCAGGTACGGCGCTACCTGGACGGCAAGCTGAGCGACGAGGAGTTCCGCCAGTTGCGTCTTCGCAATGGCCTGTATTACCAGCTCCACGCCTATATGTTCCGCATTGCAGTGCCCTACGGCCTGCTCTCTTCCCGGCAGATGCGCACCCTCGCGCATTGCGCGCGTACCTACGACCGGGGCTATGGTCATTTCACCACCCGCCAGAATATTCAGTTCAACTGGCCGGAGCTGGAGGATGTGCCGAAGATCATGGAGGAGCTGGCGGCGGTGCAGATGCATGCCATCCAGACCTCCGGCAACGTGGTTCGCAACGTGACCGCAGACCAGTACGCCGGGGTTGCTGCAGATGAGCTGGAAGACCCGCGGCCTTACTGCGAGATCCTGCGTCAGTGGTCCACGCTGCACCCGGAGTTTTGCTGGTTGCCACGGAAATTCAAGATTGGTGTCACCGGTGCCGCGGAGGATCGCGCCGCCATCCGGCTGCATGATATTGGTCTTGAGCTGGTACGTGGCGAGGACGGTGAAGTGGGCTTCAGGGTCTTTGTGGGTGGCGGCATGGGCCGTACTCCCATCGTTGGCAAGGTGGTTCGGGAGTTCCTCGAAAAACGCCATTTGCTGACCTACGTCGAGGCCGTGCTGCGCGTTTACAATCAGCTGGGTCGACGTGATGACAATAACAAGGCCCGTATCAAGATCCTGGTGCGTAGTCTGGGGGTCAAGCGCTTCCGCAAGCTGGTAGAAGAAGAATGGGAGCTCAGCCGTGATGACGGGCTGGAGCTTACGGCGGCCGAGATCAAGCGGATGCAGGGCTTTTTCGCGCCACCGGATTACCAGTCCCCCGGAAATGGTGCTGCAGAGGTGGAGCAGCAGATTGCAGCGGATCCGTCCTTCGCCCGCTGGGTCAAGCGCAATACCCTTTCCCACAAGGTGAGCGGTTATCGTATCGCTGTCATTTCGGCGAAGGCGCCCGGCGCACCTCCCGGAGACCTCACCGACGGCCAGATGGACGGGGTGGCCGATCTGGCCGATCAATTCAGCTTTGGTCAATTACGCTCCACCCATGAGCAGAATCTGGTGCTGGCCGATGTTGCCGAGGGCTCCCTGCACGCCTTGTGGGAAGGCCTCAAGGCGCTGGAGCTGGCGACGCCCAATATCGGCACCCTGAACGACATGATCTGTTGCCCCGGGCTCGATTTCTGTTCCCTGGCCAAAGCCAGCACCATTCCAGTGGCGGCGCGGATCAACGAGAAGTTCTCTGACCTTGATTATCTTTATGATCTGGGCGAACTGAAGCTGAAGATGTCCGGTTGCATGAATGGCTGCGGTCACCACAGCGTGGGTCATCTGGGGCTGCTGGGCGTGGATAAAAAGGGTAGCGAGTGGTATCAGGTCATTCTGGGCGGTTCCGCCGCCAACGACGCCGCCCTGGGCACGCGTATCGGGCCGGCGATTGCGCTGGACGATGTGGCCGACGTGATAGAAAAGATTCTCATCCTCTACGTTGATGTGCGTGAGGAAGGCGAACGTTTTGTTGATACCGTCCGCCGGACGGGTATTGCCCCCTTTAAGGAGCGTGTTTATGCAGATCATCCGAAATCAAAAGGTTGAGGAAGACGCCTGGCGGCATGTGTCCGATGGTGATCCCCTGGCGGAAGGCTCGGTCACCGTTAGCCTCAAGCGCTGGTTAGAAGAGCGGGACACCCTCATTGCCCATGGTGGATCCCTTGGGGTACGTCTTGCCCCAGCCGATGAGTTGGGAGAAATTCTCGCTGACCTGCCTCATATCAGTTTGATAGTACTGGAGTTTCCGGCCATCACCGAGGGTCGGGGCTATACTCAGGCGCGGCTACTGCGCACGCGCCATGGTTACAGTGGCGAGATCAGGGCGACGGGCGATGTCCAGCATGACCAGCTGTCGTTCATGCAGCGTTGCGGTATTGATAGCTTTGTCATTCGTGAGGACCGGGATATTGAGGAGGCGCTGGACGCCTTTGGCGAGGTTTCTGTGCGTTACCAACCCGCGGCCGATGACGAAACCCTGATCTTCCATCGGCGTGAGCAGGGCTAGGGTTTTGAACTTCAAGCGACTGGCAAAGGAGCTGGAGGGCTGTGAGCCCGAAGAGATCCTGCGTCAGGCCCTTGAGTCCTTTCCGAAAATAGCCATTTCCTTCAGTGGAGCCGAGGACGTGGTACTGGTGGATATGGCGACTCGTATCGATCCAAAGGTCGCGGTCTTTTCCCTTGATACCGGGCGTCTGCATCCCGAGACTTATCGCTATTTTGAGGTGGTGCGCGAACGTTATGGGCTAAAGCTGGAATTGCTCAGTCCCGATGCCGTGGCGGTGGATACGTTGGTACGCAACAAAGGTTTGTTCAGCTTTTATCAGGATGGTCATCAGGAATGTTGCGCCATCCGCAAGGTAGGGCCATTGCGGCGCAAGCTGGCCCATCTGGATGCCTGGATTACCGGTCAGCGCCGTGATCAGAGTCTGGGCACCCGGGCGGCGCTGCCGGAGGTTCAGGAGGACCGGGCCTTCTCCACTGCCGAGCATCCGGTCATCAAGTTCAATCCGCTGGCCAACTGGAGTTCTGCCCGCCTGTGGGAGTATATCCACGCACATGATGTGCCCTTTAATGATTTGCATGCCCGGGGCTTTATCAGCATCGGCTGCGAGCCCTGCACCCGCCCCACGCTGCCGAATCAGCATGAACGTGAGGGGCGCTGGTGGTGGGAGGATGAAGGCGGGAAGGAGTGCGGTTTACACGGTGGAAATCTGAAGACCACGGCCAAGTCATGAGCATTACCCTGGTAAAAAAGATCAAGCTGGATGGTTCGCCGTGTCGCAAGTGTGCCGATGTGCTGGCACGCCTCGAGCGCGATGGCTATATGGATGCCATTGACCACATCGTGGTGGCCGACGAGCGCGATCCGGAGAGCGAAGGCATGCAGCTGGCGGCACAATTCGAAGTGGAGCGGGCGCCATTTTTCCTGGTCCGCGATGCCGATGGCGACACCCGGGTCTATACCGTGTACCTCAAGTTTCTAAAAGAAGTACTGAGGGCGCGTACCAATGAGCAGGCAGAGGCACAGGAGATCCTGGAACAGAATCCGGACCTCGATTTTCTCTAGGCGCTTACGGTGTCTCTGCCGTGGTCGCATCTTTTCTTCCCCGGGACATCTTGTCTCCGCTATAGTGGCAGGCCTTTTGCACGCTGGCGCTAACTAGCCCCCTGGCCCTATGGATTTCAGCTTTAGCATTGCAGGTTTTATGGTTGGCCTACTGGTGGGCATGAGCGGTGTCGGCGGCGGCTCGCTGATGACTCCCTTCCTGCTATTTGCCGGTATCGCGCCGGCGGTGGCGGTGGGCACTGACCTGTTGTTCGCCGCCGTGACCAAGTGTGGCGGAATCTTTGCCTACCAGCGTGAGCGTCTGATTGGATGGCGGGTGGTGGGTCTGCTGGCGCTCGGCAGCCTGCCGGCTATGGCGTTGACTATCGCCATACTTGCCCGCCTCGACTACATCGGTTTCGATTATCAGATACTGATTACCCGTACCCTCAGCTTTAGCCTGATACTGACCGCCGTGGTGTTACTGGCGAGCGGGCATCTGCGGGGATCGGCGGAAAAATCCAACTTTATTGCCGCCGCCGTCGCCTGGCGTGAACGCTGGACCAGGCCGTTGACGGTGTTGGCGGGACTGCTTCTCGGTGCGCTGGTCACGCTGTCTTCGGTGGGCGCGGGTGCCTTGGGGGCGGCCATACTGGTTACTCTCTACCCACGTCTACCCATGCGTCGCGTGGTGGCCATTGATCTGGCCCACGCGGTACCACTGACCGCTCTGGCCGGTCTTGGGCACTGGCAGTTAGGCAGCGTCGATTTTCAGCTGCTCGGCTTGCTGCTGTTGGGCTCTCTGCCCGGAATCATGTTGGGAAGCCGTGTTGGCCGCTATTTGCCGGAACAGGTGATGCGTACCCTGCTGGGGATAATTTTGTTGCTGATGGGTTTCAGCCTCGCCTGGTGAGAAATTCGGGCTAGCCACCGGCAACGGTCATACGGTCAATGAGCACCGATCCGGTGCGTATATTGCCGCGCAGCTCGGTGTCGGTACCCACCTCGCGGATACCCATGAACATGTCCTGCAGCTTGCCGGCGATGGTGATCTCCTGCACCGGATAGCAGAGCTCACCGTTTTCCACCCAGTAGCCGGCGGCACCGCGGGAGTAATCGCCGGTGACCGTATTGACTCCCATGCCCATCAGCTCGGTCACCAAGAGTCCGGTGCCCATCTCGCGCAGCAGTTCGGGGAGATCGTGGGTACCGGCCTCTACCGTGAGATTGTGTACCCCCCCGGCATTGCCTGTAGTTTTCATGTTGAGCTTGCGGGCCGCATAGCTGTCCAGCACATAGCCACGCAGGATGCCGTCGTTCACCACGTCCCGGACCGGCGTGCGGACTCCCTCCCCATCAAAGGGTGCGCTGCCCAGAGCACGATGCAGGTGGGGCTGTTCGTGGATGCGAAATCCGGCGGGAAAAACAGGCCGGTCCAGCTGGTCAAGCAGGAAGCTCGCTTGGCGGTACTGGCTGGCGCCACTGATGGCCTGAATGAAATGCCAAAACAAGCCGGTGGCCACCTCGGCAGAGTAAAGCACGGGTACCGAGCAGGTCTCCAGCTTGCGCGAGCCTAATCGCGCCAGCGCCTGCTGTGCCGCCTTGGTGCCAATATGTGTTGGACTTTCCAGCTCGTCTGCGGCACGGGCGATGCTGTACCAGCCGTCGCGCTGCATGCCGTCATCATCCGCAGCGATGACCGCTACGGAGATGCTATGGCGGGTACCTTGCCAGCCGCCGCGAAAGCCGTGGCTGTTGCCGTAGAAATTACACCCGCTATGACGGGCGACGGTAGCGCCCTCGGAATTGCTGATGCGGTTATCGGCGCTGCGGGCGGCATCCTCGGTATCCAGCGCTATTTGAGTGGCCTCCTCCGCGTCGAGATCCCAGGGATGATAGAGATCCAAATCCGGGATCTCTTTGGCCATTAGCTCGGCGTCGGCAAGTCCCGCACAGGGATCCTCTGTGGTGTAACGGGCCATGGAGCAGGCCGATGCCACGGTCTCGCGCAGTGCCGCCTCGTTAAAGTCCGTGGTACTGGCAGACCCTTTGCAATGGTCGAAGTAGACCGTCAGGCCGAGGCTCTTGTCGCGGGTGTGTTCAATAGTTTCCAGAGCTCCCATGCGGGCACTTACCGACAGACCGGCACTTTCGTGCACCACCGCTTCGGCGGCATCTGCGCCGTGTGTGGCGGCATCTTTCAGGACCTCGTCCAGTAGATGTTTTAATCGGGCCTGGGGTGCTTGCTCGGGACTTTGCATGGAGATTCCGTTGGCGATAGAGACCGGCGAATTCTAACCTGAAGGCAGCCCGCATTTCTCACCAGATACACGCGCCCTCGCTTGCTCAGAAAATCTCCTGTGAATCCAAATAGCTTCGCAAACATCACACGTACTGGCGAGCAATGCGGGCTAGCCCCGCCGGGGGCACTGATGTAGAGGGATCCGGTATGATCCGGGGATGAATAACAACCCGATACTCGATTCCCTCAACGACGAACAATGCCAGGCGGTCAGCGCTCCGCCGGAGCATGCCTTGGTACTTGCCGGTGCCGGCAGTGGCAAGACCCGGGTGCTGGTGCATCGTATTGCCTGGCTGCTGGACAGCGGCGCCGCCAGTCCCATGGGGATATTTGCCGTGACCTTTACCAACAAGGCAGCGGCGGAGATGCGCGGGCGCATTGAGGCGATGTTGAATCGCCCGATTGGTGGCATGTGGGTGGGCACTTTTCATGGCCTGTCCCACCGCCTGTTACGCAGTCACTGGCGTGAGGCCGGGCTGCCTGAGGGATTCCAGATCCTCGACAGTGACGACCAGCTGCGGATGTTACGGCGGATCATGCGCAGCTTTGCCCTGGACGAGGCCAAATGGCCACCACGCCAGGTGCAGGGGTTCATCAATAGCCGCAAGGATGAAGGGTTACGGGCACGCCATCTTGAGGGCAGGGATGATCGCTGGATGGAAACCATGCTGAAGATCTACCGCGCCTACGAGGCTGCCTGCGAACGCGGTGGATTGGTGGATTTTGCTGAATTGTTGCTGCGGGTGCACGAGATGTTTCGTGATCAGGAGTCACTGCGCAACCATTATCAAGAGCGTTTCCAGCACATTCTGGTGGACGAGTTTCAGGACACCAATGCCATCCAGTATGCCTGGATGCGCCTGCTTGCCGGCAATACGGGCAAGCTTTTTTGCGTGGGGGATGACGACCAGTCCATCTATGGCTGGCGGGGCGCAAAAATCGAAAATATCCAGCAGTTCCCGCGGGACTATGCCCCGATTCACACCTACCGGCTGGAGCGTAACTACCGTTCCACGGGCAATATCCTGGCCGCCGCCAATGCGCTTATCACCAATAATCAGGGGCGTCTTGGCAAGAAATTATGGACCAGTGATGATGCGGGCGAGCCGGTCTACGTCTATACCGCCTTCAATGATCTGGAAGAGGCGCGATTCGTGATCGATCGCCTGCGGCAATGGCGAGCCGAGGGTAATCGTCTGGAAGATAGCGCCCTGCTTTACCGGGTCAGCGCCCAGTCACGCGTTTTTGAAGAGGCCTTGATCGCAGCCTCTATCCCCTATCAGGTACATGGCGGTATGCGTTTTTATGAGCGTGCCGAGATCAGGGATGCACTGGGCTATTTGCGCCTGCTGGCCAATCGTGACGATGATGCCGCCTTCGAACGGGTGGTGAATATGCCGCCGCGGGGTATTGGCCTGCGTACGGTGGAATCACTGCGAGAGGTGGCCCGTGAACGGGGCCTGCCCCTGTGGCAGGCGACCCGGGCCTTGCTTTCCGAACAGGGCCTGGCGGCCCGTGCAGCCAGTGCTGTTTCCGCCTTTTTGCAACTGATCGATGAACTGGCGGCAAGTACGGAAAGTCTGTCGCTGCACGAACAGGTGGACGCTGCCATCGATGTCAGCGGACTGGCGCGCCATTTTGGCAAGGAGCGGGGTGAGAAGGCCGAGATGCGGGTGGAGAATCTGGCGGAGCTGGTTACTGCCGCTCGCCAGTTCGTGCCTTCAGAAGACGAAGCGGGTAGTTTATTGACGAATTTTCTTGCCCACGCCGCCCTGGAGGCGGGAGAGGCCCGCGCGGATGCCAATGAGGACTGCACTCATCTCATGACCCTTCATTCAGCCAAGGGTCTGGAGTTTCCGCTGGTCTTTCTCTGTGGTCTGGAGGACGGTTTATTTCCCCATCAACGCAGTGTGGAGGACCCGGCGCGCCTCGAGGAGGAGCGCCGACTGTGTTATGTGGGAATCACCCGTGCCCGCAAGCGCCTTATTATCACCCACGCCGAGAGTCGGCGGCTTCACGGCAAGGAATATATGGCCTCGCCGTCCCGTTTTCTCGGTGAGTTGCCTGCTGAAGTGGTGGAGGAGGTGCGTATGCAGGGCCGGGTATCACGTCCGGCTGCGGCCTATGCCGCGAGTGCCGCTCCGCGAGCGCGGCCCCGGCGACAGCGTATCGTCGATGAGGCCGCCCCCTTTGCCCTGGGGGCGCAGGTCAGCCATCCCAAATTTGGTGATGGCGTGGTACTGCGTTGCGAGGGGAGCGGCGCGCAGGCCCGGGTTCAGGTGAACTTCTCCCGGGCCGGCAGCAAATGGTTAATTGCCGCGCTGGCGGGTCTGCAGGCGGTCTGAAAGCAGCTTGTTTGTAAAAACGGTACGGCGGAAGGGCTTAATTGGCGGAAAGGCCTGTCTCGGCGAGCATATACTCGACGGAGGCGCGGATGGCATCTTCGCTGAGGCTCATATTACCGCCCTTGGGGGGCATGGCATTTTTGCCATTCACGGCACTGGCAACCAGGGTATCGAGCCCCTGTTTCACCCGCTCCGTCCAGGCGGACTTGTCATCCAGCTTGGGCGCGCCGGCAGCTCCGGTGCCATGGCAGGCAAAGCATGCGGTCTGGTAGACCGTGGCACCATCGGCCGGAGCGGCGCCGGTTGATGCCGCCGCGTTGGCCATCTGGGTTGCGCCTGCCGCCATCGAGCTGGCTTCCTTTTTCAGATTGACCTTGCCCACTGCACTGATACGTTGCTCAACAGCGGCACTGGCCTGTGCCGGCTCAACTTTGGAGTGAAGAAACTGGGCCAGAATAATGGCGAAAAACATGAAGGCTACAAGTGCGACGATTACCAGCACCAGATTACGAATAAATACATCATCCCCGTGACTCACGATATGCTCCCCTAAATGATTTTATTTTGGCTGGCGTAAGTATACTGGCAAAGAGGTTGGGCTGACACAGGCGCATGGATTTCCCAACAGTGAATCGGTATCCTTGGCCACCCGTTTTTTTAGCGCCCGTAGCTCAGCTGGATAGAGTATTGGCCTCCGAAGCCAAGGGTCACAGGTTCGAATCCTGTCGGGCGCGCCAAACAAACAGACCCGCTCTTCTGCGGGTCTTTTTGTTTGGCTTGTTGGGTCCAGAATTAGAACCTATTAGGTTCGACAAAATTGTCTGGAACAATTTTGAACCGCCGTCAGGCGGGCCCCGCAGGGGCGAGGCACAAGGATGTGCCGAGTAATCCTGTCGGGCGCGCCAAACAAACAGACCCGCTCTTCTGCGGGTCTTTTTGTTTGGTTTGTTGGTCCAGGATGAGAACCTATTAGGTTCGACCAAATCGCCGGGAGCGATTTGGAGCACCGCAAAGCGGCGGCCCGCAGGGGCGAGACACAAGGGCCGCTCTTGGGCGCTCCCGCACAAAAAGTGCCGAGTAATCCTGTCAGCTATGCCTGACAGGCGCCGATAGCCCCTTCTTTGCGTTGTATTCCAAGGCGTTTATGGCAAGCGCCCTTCCCCTCCTCGTTAAAGTTTGACCCCTATCCGACCGCTATCTCTAGGGATGAATTTTTCTCGCTTGAAAATATGCTGAGCAACAGCTGCAGACTGACCGGGTCGGTGCCTGTTAGAGGCAACCTGTCCCTGGCGATTATTCTGCTCGTCGGGATAAGCGTGGCGTGGCTCGTGGCTTCGTGGCTGTATGAGGCAGAAAGCGAGAAGGAGCGGGCACGTTTTCATAAAGTGGCCCACGAGCGGGTCACACTGGTGCAGAAGTCGGTGGATACGCGCTTGCAGGCCGTGCATTCACTGGTTTCCCTGTTCTATGCCTCGGAACAGGTCAGCGCAGCAGAGTTTCGTACCTTTGTACAACGCAATCTCTGGCTTGACCGCAGCATTCATGAGTTGCTGTGGATCCCCAAGCGTGATGGACATTTCTCGGTGGAATATGCCGTCTCCCTGTCTTCATCACCATTTCCTCCCCTATACGACTACGACCTCTGGGCCGACCCGCGTTTTCGCGATGTATTACGCCGTGCGGTGGATACGGATACGCAGGCCGCGAGCTTCCCGTTTAAATCGGCCGAAGGAAAGGACGTCTTTTTTCTGGTGGCCCAGCCGGTCTATGGCAAGGGTGTGGAGGACCACACACCGGAAGATTTGCGTCGGAACGTGGTGGGTATCGTTGCCGCCATTTTTGATATGGGAGCACTGGTTCCCTTTGCCATGGAGGGTGTTCAGGCCGGGGATATGGAGCTTCACCTGGAGGATGGTGGTGAGGCTGACGAAGGCTATTTCATTCACAACTACGGTGCCGAGGAATATCAGAGCGGGTCCGTAAAGGAGCATGTGAGTCATAAGGACGCGCTTCTTCAGGGAGCATACAAGCTGGAGGACCATATCATCGCGGCGGATCGTCAGTGGATGATGCAGGCTTACAGTATGGGTCAGGCCTACCATCCGTCCGACTGGAATTTCAGGCAGCCGCTGCTCGTTGGTCTTTGCATCAGCCTGGTGTTAGCCGCGTATTTCCGCTCGGTACAGGGCCATACGGCGAGGTTGCAGTTGGCCAAGGAACGGCTGGGAAAAAGCCGGGACCGTTTGGAAAATGCCCAGCGCATTGCTCACGTCGGCAGTTGGGAATGGAATATTCCCGACAACAGGCTGGAATGGTCGGACGAGATCTACCGTATTTTCGGCCTCGGGCTGCGGGAGTTCGGGATGACCTATGAGGCCTTTCTGGAGCGGGTGCATCCGGATGACCGCGACAAGGTAATGCGCGCGATAGACGGCGCCCTGGAGTCCGGCGGCCACTATGCCATCGATCACCGGGTGATACGTCCGGACGGTGAGGAACGCATCGTGCATGAGCATGCAGAGGTAAGTCTCGATGCACAAGGCCGGGCGGTGTGGATGCAGGGTACGGTACAGGACGTCACCGTGCGCCGTCGTGACGACGAACGCCTGCGGCTGGCCGCGGCGGTATTTGAACACGCACTCGAAGGGGTGATGGTTACGGATGCACGGGCACGGATTCTCGCCATCAATAAGGCTTTTACCCGGATTACCGGTTTCAGTGAGGCGGATGCGCTGGGAAATAATCCCCGCTTGCTGAAATCAGGTCAGCATGACAAAGATTTTTACCGCGACCTGTGGGCCACGCTTGAAGAGAGTGGCCAGTGGCAGGGGGAAATACTAAATCGCCGCAAGAATGGGGAGGTCTTTCCCGCCGGGCAAACCATCAAGGGTGTGCACAACGAGCGGGGGGAGCTGACCCACTACGTCGCTATCCTGTCCGATATCACCGGGATAAAGCAGTCCCAGCAGAAACTCGATTTTCTCGCCCACCACGATGCTCTCACCGGCCTGCCCAATCGGCTGCTGTTCAACGCCCGCCTTTCGCATGCTCTGGCGCATGCTCGCCGGGTGGGTGGTCAGGCGGCGGTATTGTTCCTTGATCTGGACGGTTTCAAGAACGTCAATGACAGCCTGGGTCACGGGGTAGGTGACCAGTTGCTTTGTCGGGTAGCCGAGCGCCTGAAGCGCGAACTTCGTGATGAAGATACGATTGCGCGGCTGGGCGGTGACGAGTTCGCAGTGCTGGTGGATGATGTGCGGCATACCGAGGATGCCGGGCGAGTGGCGGAGAAATTACGCTCGGCCTTCGAGCAGAACTTCCACGTAGATGGCCATGAGCTTTTTCTCAGTGCCAGCATTGGTATCAGCCTGTATCCCGAGGATGGCCGTGATGTCGTGGCGCTGGTGAGCAATGCCGATGCCGCCATGTATCGGGCCAAGGAGCACGGCCGGGACAATTACCAGTATTACACCCGGGAGCTTACGCAGGATGCCAGCGAGCGTCTGGCGCTCGGTAGCGAGCTGCGTCTGGCGATAGAGCGCAACCAGCTGGAGCTCTACTATCAGCCCAAGATGGATATGAGGAGTGGCCGGCTGGTGGGCCTGGAGGCGCTGCTGCGCTGGCAGCATCCGGAATATGGTGCAGTATCCCCCGCTCGTTTCATTCCGCTGGCCGAGGATACCGGGCTGATATTGCCCATCGGTGACTGGGTGTTGAACACCGCCGCGGCACAGGCTCATGCCTGGCAACAGGCGGGTTATGACTTTGGCCGTATTGCGGTCAATATATCCGGACAGCAGCTGCAACGCGGAAATATGGTGCAGAGCCTGGAAACCGCGTTGTCGGCAACCGGCTGCGAGGCCGGGCTGCTGGAGCTGGAGGTCACCGAAGGCTTTATCATGGGCAAAGCCGAATGGGCAGTGGCGACCCTGGAGCGTCTGCGCAGTATGGGCGTCACCCTGGCCATCGACGATTTTGGTACCGGATACTCCTCCCTCAGCTACCTGAAGAAGCTACCCATCAATGTGCTCAAGGTGGATCAGT
Organism: Gammaproteobacteria bacterium; assembly: GCA_021773635.1. Taxonomy (GTDB): domain Bacteria; phylum Pseudomonadota; class Gammaproteobacteria; order HK1; family HK1; genus JAJFJV01. The sequence goes on from JAJFJV010000006.1 coordinate 159,244, forward strand.
CCTTTGTGCGGGATATACCCGAGAATCGGGACGATGAGGCCATTGCACGCGCGGTCATCGCGCTGGGCCACAGTCTGGGCCTCAGTGTGGTGGCCGAGGGTGTAGAGACTGAGGCACAGCGAGCCTTTTTGCTGGGCGAGGGATGTGATATCGCCCAGGGCTATCTCTACAGCCGGCCGATACCCGCAGATGTCTTTGCGGTGCGCTTTCTTGAATCGGGGGAGCTGAACGTCGTCAGCGGCTAGCGGCTAGCGGGTGGGCCGGGTGGACGCCAGAGCCTGATTAGGCGGCTAAACTTTTGCGTACAGGTAACGTGTTTTTTGCGCAACGGAGTTCAGGCCATGCTGGGTGCCATCGCGGGCGACATCGCCGGTTCGGTTTACGAGTGGGCGCCGGTCAAGCACACCGATTTTCCTCTCTACACCGAAGCCTCCCGCTTCACGGATGACAGCGTGCTCACCATCGCGGTGGCCGAAGCGCTGCTGGACGGCGAAGATTATGTGGCGGCACTGCAACGCTGGGGGCAAAAATACCCCGATGCCGGCTACGGCGGCACCTTCATCCAATGGCTGTTCAATACGAATCCAGTGCCCTATAACAGCTGGGGCAACGGCTCTGCCATGCGGGTCAGCCCGGTGGGTTTCGCTGCGGATTCAATCGATACCGTCCTGCGGGAGGCCAGACGCTCCGCGGCGGTAACCCACGACCATCCCGAGGGCATCAAGGGTGCACAAGCCACCGCACTGGCAATCTTTCTCGCCCGCAACGGCGCGAGCAAGGATGTAATCCGTGCAGAGCTGGAACAGCGCTTTGGCTACGATCTTGGCCGCACCCTGGATGAGATCCGCCCGAATTACCGCTTCGATGTCTCCTGCCAGGGCTCGGTCCCTGAGGCAATCATTGCCTTTCTGGAAAGCGAGCATTTCGAGGACGCGCTGCGCAAGTCCATCTCCCTCGGTGGTGACAGTGATACCCAGGCCTGCATCGCAGGTGGTATTGCCGAGGCCTTTTACGGCGGGGTTCCGGAGGCCATCGCCCACGAGGTGCGGAAACGGTTGCCTGGAGAATTCATTGAGGTGATCGAGCGCTTCTACACGCGTTTCGTGGTCTGAATCTGGCGGGATAAACGGGGCGCCTGTTCCAAGGCAGGCACCCCTGATGCTACGGGACGATGAAAACCCTACTTCAATGCCTCAATGCCAGCACCAAAGTTGATATGAAAGGCAGCGCCGTCCATAACCAGGGCGGGTACGGACTCAACGCCGGCAGCTTCCGCTTCGCCCACACGGGATTTTTCCGTGCCGAGATGAACCATCTCAACATCATATTTGGAGGGATCGAGTGCATTGGCTACGTTCTGTTCAGCGGCAACGCAGACGGGACATCCGGCGTGATAAAAAATGGCTTTGCTGGTCATAATGTTCTACTCCTTGGGGTTGGTTAAGTGCCTCAAGCACAGGGCCAGATTAGGAGTAAGGGCGGCCGTCGTATAGAAGGCACTTTCTGGTGCCCCACGCACTTTTTGGTGTAACTTGCCGGAAATTAAGGAAAATAAAAAATGACTTCAGAGACAAATCCGCCCTATCGGCAGCTCGAAGATGTGGTTGGATGCAAATGGTCGGTATCAGTTTTGCAGGCCATTGCTGCGGGTGTTTCTCGTCCTGGCGCGCTTGAGCGCCACATACAAGGCATATCAACCAAGGTGCTTTCCCAGCGCTTACGTAAACTCACCGGCTATGGTTTGTTATCTAAACAGGTTTACGCGGAAGTCCCGCCCAGAACAGAATATGCCCTGACCCCAAACGGTCAGAAGCTGATCCTTATTATCAGCCAGATAAGAAGTCTGGATGAGGAAATCAGCAAAGCAGAATAAGTTACTGAACTCTGCTGTGCCTGGGTTTAGAGATTTCCGTCACCTCGCCGTCATTACCCGCGAAAGCGGGTAATCCAGGGAACGAAGGCAGAGAAAACGGTTCTCCGGGAGCCAACACAAGCTGCCACAACGTCAGGTTGACAGGATACTTCGATGACAAAACTGATCCGATTTGTTCTTTGGTGGAAAGGCATGGAACAGAACCCATGTTCTGAACGGAATTCACCCAGGGTTCGCAGCCCGGTAAATGAACTGTGAGCCAGCAAAGGAAAGGTATCTTATGCGGACCCGTATAAAGCCCCCAATATTTAGGCGTGGCGTGCCAACTCTTTCATTTAAGGCTACTTTCGGAAGAAGTCAGGATATCCATGCAGCGTCATATACGGACCCGCCACGGATTCCGGCATCTTATCCGGATCCGTATATTCATTGTTATGCCTAAAGAGGGAATCATGATAAAAATCACCGGTTATGTGATATTGGGTGTGTTGCTACAAGGTTGCGCTGCAATGCTGGTTCCAGAAACTAATGATCCCCGAGAGAAATTAGGCTGGGCTACTGAATTGTTCAACAATCAAGAAAGGCCCCTCCCAGCTGAGAGACTAATCCGGGAGGCAATCGAAATATGTAAGGCCTCTAATGATGATTCCTGTCTTGGTAAAGCTAATGTGACATACGGGTTTTTCTTTCGGTCTAATTCAATTAAGAAATGGGAGAAGTTCTACCGTGAAAATGGCTTTATGGATAAAGAAGCAAATATTGATAGTAGGCTCGAAATATCAAAACAGTATTTCGAAAAAGGGATCGAATACTATTTAAAGACAGAAGAATATGATGCGCTCACTAATGCATATCTAAATTTGGGGTTCGCATACTATTTCCTTGGTGCGAATAAAGAAGAATGCGGGCCTTACGAAAAAAGCCTGGAGTCATATAAGAAAAACATTACCAGAAATCCTGAAGCTAACGTGGCCTTGCCGGAAGGGGCATCTAGCTTCCCCGAGTATGTTGCTGCCCAACAAAAGCGTGCTGGCTGTATTTAGGCATAACAAATAGCCCCAGTCGGACGGCTTCGCCGCCGCTGGCCTCAACTGTTGGATTTTCTTGGGAGATTACTGAATGCGTTACAAAGTAGCCTTTCTAGTATTTGCAGCTTTCGTGGCGGGTTGCGCCGCGACGGGTCCTCAATTTCAACCGGTTCAGTATGTCGAACCTGAGACGGCACTAGTGTATCTCTATCGCCCAAGCCAATTTGTCGGCGGCGGGATTACTCCGCCCGTATTCGTTGATAACGTAAAACAGTTTGAACTGCCAAACAACGGATACGCTGAGATGCGACTTTCACCTGGTAAACACGTTATAGAGACGCGTAAGGATTCAAACATATTCATTTCGGACGCAGTTGGATCTGTGGAACTAGAGGTGGAAGCCGGAGAAACGTATTACATCAAATGGTTGCCATCCATGTCGAATTTTGGCGTTGTGCTTTTGGCGACACCTGTAGCGTATGGGTCCTTCCGTGGCGGGTTTCGTTTGGTCGAAGAAACTGCTGCGCTACAGAACATAGCAAAGTGCAAAAAAGTCTATCCATAGAGGGAACTTGATAGGCAATGTACCTGCGATGAAGGTAAAATCTAACAAGGTGCTCAAATTTGACCCGCTACAGCGTGTTTTTACAATGTTGCTGCGCATTATCACATTTCCAAAGCACGCTGCATCGGGCAGCTTGGCGTGACGTTAGAGTAATAAAAGGCAAAAAGAAATGAAAATAATTTATGCAATCATCCTGCTAATGCTGCCTTTTTGTATAAATGCAGAAGTGGCAAATGAAGAAAAACTTATAACATTAACCAATGAAGCTATGAAATCAATTAATAGTGGCAATTATGATGCTGCTGTTGATGTTGTTCGCCCTCACTGGCCTTTGCCAAAACATGAAATAGATGCACTTCTTTATCAAATTAAACAGCAACAACCAACAATTCAAAATCGTTTTGGTACACCAATTGGGTTTATCTTGGCCTGTGAGCAAAACCTTGCTTCTGTTATGAAAAGAGTTAGTTATATTCAAAAGTTCGAAAAGCATGCCCTTTTATGGGTTTTTGACTTTTATAAACCAAAAGATAAATGGGTGCTTAATACATTTTTATTTCATGATCAATGGCAGCAGCTACTTGGTACACAATGCTCTAACAAAGCAAATTAACATTGACACATTTTTCGTTCGTGCTGCTCACTACATATGTGCAAGTTGTTTGCGACGTTACAACGCCTGAAACAAGTAAAAACACGGTGCTCTAACTTAAATATCTGCACTCGCAGCCGGTATTGCTGGCCCACAATTTAGCTTCACACAACCTGGCCCGCAGCCTGTGCGGAGGCCCAGGCCCACTGGAAATTGAAACCACCCAAATGCCCGGTTACATCGACGACCTCACCGATGCAGTAAAGGCCGGGTTGGTGTTTGCATTCCATGGTCTTTGAGGACAATTCATCGGTGTCGATGCCCCCCAGTGTGACTTCTGCTGTGCGGTAGCCTTCGGTGCCGGCGGGTCTCAACATCCAGACATTCAGTTGCTTTGCCACCTGCTTCAAAACAGTGTCGGAAATTTCAGCCAGAGGTTTTTGTGCCGAGGTCTGCCAGCAAAGCGGTTCCAGTTCCATCACCAGGGCGCGGGGCAGGACTTCAGACAATACGGTACGCAACAGCACCTTTGGCTGAGACCCCTTGAATTCTAATAGCAGTGTTTCAGCATCGTGTTCAGGTAATAGGTTGAGCGTGATGTCCTCTCCCGGCTGCCAGTAACTGGAAAGCTGCAGGGCGGCGGGGCCGCTGAGGCCGCGATGGGTAAAGAGAATATTCTCGGTGAAGCTCGTACCGCCGACTTCAAGGGTGGCGCGTAAGCTGACACCGGCGAGCCGTTCCATCACGACACCCATGGTGCCGGTAAATGTAAACGGAACCAGGCCGGCGCGGGTGGCACGCACCTTCAGCCCAAATTGTTTTGCCAGCCGATAGCCAAAATCGGTAGCGCCCATTTTTGGAATGGACAGTCCGCCGGTGGCGATCACCAGTGATTCACCCGCGAAGTCGCCATGATTGCAGCTCACGATATAGCCTTGCTGATGTGCTACTGATGTGATGTCGCTGTCCGTCAGTATGCGCACATTTGCCTGCTCACATTCAGCTGTCAGCGCGGCGAGGATGTCTTTTGATGAGTGGTCGCAAAAGAGCTGTCCGAGGGTTTTTTCGTGATAGGCGATGCCGTGTCTTTCCACCAGGGCAATGAAGTCCCACGGGGTATAGCGGCTCAGTGCAGAGATGCAAAAATGCGGGTTGGCGGAAATAAAGTGCGTGGACTCGCAATGCAGGTTGGTGAAGTTACAGCGCCCGCCACCGGACATGAGTATTTTCTTGCCGACCTTGTTTGAACCTTCGAGTATGAGGACGCGCCGGCCCCGCTGCCCGGCCGCTATCGCGCACATGAGCCCGGCGGCGCCACCGCCCAGAATAATGACATCGAAATCTTTCACCGCGGCAATATAGCAGGCGGGACGACGCTGCGAGCCATATGGGCTGAACTGCTTACTGCCGCAGTGGGAATTGTTCCCTGGTTACACTGATGGCTCATTATCCGGGGTTTCGGGGTTCGTATGACTACACCGCGTCTTCCAGAGTGGCTTGTTCGGATGATTGTTGTCGTGGCGATCCCGACCGTCGCCTGCTTTGGTTACTATTCACTCGACGGGCTCGGGGAAGATCAGGGCGTCTGGGGGCTTGCCGTCATATTGGCCTATCCTACGGCCCTCATCGGCTTCATTGGCCTTGCGATGGCTCTACTTTCGCCCAGATCATCCCGGCTGCGGTACGGGCTGTGGATGCTGTGCATTCTGGTTCCAGTTATTTTCTTGCTTTGGGTGAGGGCCTAGCAGGCTCTGCTCGGGATTTCCCCAGATCATCGGCCCTGGGGTAAAGATATTCCTGCCTGTTAACACGGCTGTCCCGCTAACTCCCGGTGAATTCGGCTAGAAGCCTTATTGATAAAGGCCAAATTGATGTATGGAAACTTGGGAGATATCAAAATAAAAAAAACTCCCGTCATTCCGGGCAGCGTTTTTTGCTGACCCGGAATCCAGATGTTTCAACCGCTTACTGGATACCGGGTCAAGCCCGGCATGACGAGTGTTAGTTAACGGCACAGCAGTGGTCCGTTAAACGAGTCCACGCTCTTCGTCCCGAGCCTGTTCCACTGCTTCGTTATAGGCACTGATAACGCTGTTTTCGAAGATGATGCCCAGCAGTTTCATCTGTTCCCGATTATCAACCACCGGGACGCTGATGCCGACGAACTCGTTCAGGGATTGCATGGTTGCCTGCAGGTGGGCGTCCGCTTCAATGATGATGTCCGGCAGCGCTGCAAGGTCGCCGGCCAGACTGTCGGCCTTGCCATCGCGGCAGGCCTTGACGACATCGAACAGGGTGACCTGGCCGAGGAGTTTCCCGGCGTTGTCGACAACCAGCAGTTCGCGCTCGTCTTCCCTCAGCAGAATATCCTGGACTTCCACCGCGGTCGCGCCCGGTTCGATACTCAGGTATTGCGTGCAGAGCACTTCCGTAACAAGACGGGATTTCAGTATGCCCACCTCTCGCCCGACGCTCACATCGATGCCGCGCTGTTGCAGCTGAAAGTTAAAATACGAATAGGGAAAAAACCGGTGCGATACCATGCTGGCGAGAACCACGGCCAGCATGACGGCGGTGGTCAGGGAGTAGCTGGTGGTCAATTCAAAGGCGATCAGGATAGTCGCCAGCGGCGCCCCGATGACACAACTGATCACCGCGCTCATCCCAGCTACCGCGTAGATCGCAGGCGAAGATATGGCACCTGGTATCAGCAGTGCGAGGATATTGCCAAAGGCACTGCCGAGCATGGCGCCAAGAAAGAGGGCGGGGCCGAAGACGCCGCCACCAAAGCCAAAGGCGAAGCTGACCGAGGTGGCAATCAGCTTGATCACTACCAGTGCCAGCAGCAGCCACAGGGGAAACAGCTGGCCAAAGGCATCGTGTATGGCCTCGTCGCCGAGGCCGATGATCTGGGGAAACGCCAAGGCAAGCAGGCCCAGTATAAAGCCGCCAATCATGGGCCGGGCCCATAGCGGAACGGATGTTCGGGCAACCAGGCGGGTAGAGAGATTCATGCTGTTCATGAAGAGGATGGCCAACCCGCCTCCGAGCACGCCGACCAGGGCGAATAGCAGATATTCGTGGTTGAAGAGAATTTCATAGTCGCTCATGGCAAAAATCGAGAAGTCACCCATATGGGCGCGTGCGACCACGGTGCCGGTTACGGAAGCGATAATGATGGGCACGAAGGCGCGCAGGGCATAGGCTCCCAGGATGACTTCGTGGGCAAACACCACGCCCGCCAGCGGGGCGTTGAAAGATGCGGCTATGGCGGCGGCGACTCCGCAGCCAAGTATAGCCAGGTGCTGGCTGCGCTCGAACTTGAAGTGCCGGGAGACCCAGGAACTGAGACTTGCCCCCAGATGTACCGCCGGCCCGTAGCGGCCGACCGAAGCACCGGCGCCGATAGAAAGAATACTGATGGCTGCTGAGCCCAATCCGACCTTGATCGGCATTTTTCCGTCGTGCTCGCGTACCGCCTGCATGACATCGGCGGGGCCGTAATTCCGGCGACCGGGCATGAAACGCCAAACCAGTATTCCAACCAGCAATCCCCCCAGGGTGGGTGCGCCAATAACCCGCCAGGCGGGCAAGGCGGAAAGCGCGGAATACACCTGCTGGTGTCCAAAGCCGTAAAACAGCTCCTGTACCAGTCCGATAAGAAAGATAAAGGCCAGCGCCGCGTAGGCGGCAAGTGCCCCCACGGGC
>JAJFJV010000007.1 GCA_021773635.1 Gammaproteobacteria bacterium
TGACAGCGATTTCGCCGCGGTTGGCGATTAGAACCTTGTTGAACACGAGGTAATGGTTACCTCACCGAGGCATACCAGTGCTACATCTGACTCATGGGATTTCCAGAGAGCACCCTCGCGGCGTCACATACAGGTCTCGGCAAACTACGGCATGTGGCTGTCACCCGGTCGACCAACACCGACCTGGCTGAGGAAGCGAAGAATGGTGGCACCGATCCTGCTGTGCTGGTGGCTGATCACCAGACGCACGGGCGCGGTCGGCTTGAACGAACCTGGCACGACCAAGGTGGTTCACTATTGGCGAGTGTGCGAATGCCCATCGATCCCGTCGGAACGGGCCAAGCAATGATGGCGGTGGCGGCCTCGATTCGTCAGGTGTTGGATGTCCACACCACCGCGCATATCCGGGTGAAATGGCCCAACGATCTGGTCATCTCGACGCCCGATGGCCAGCGAAAGTTGGCGGGGGTATTGGCCGAGTTGGTCATCGGCTCGCCGTCGGTACTCGTGGTCGGCTTCGGCATCAATCTCACGTCGATCGAGGCGCAGCCCGACGCCATCTCGATGCTCGAGTGTGGTGCTGATGTCGACAGAGATCGACTCCTCGCAGAGATTCTCACGGTGATCGGGCAGCATCTCGGGGATCCGGCGATGGTCTACCGAGACCTCCGAGCACATTCGGCCACGATCGGATACCGAGTTCGAGTGGAGCTCCCCGGGGGAAGGTTCGTGTCCGGTGAGGCCACTGATCTTGATTCCGATGGCCGCCTGCTGGTCGAGGACGAGGTCGGTGTGACCCACTCGATCTCGGCCGGCGACGCGATCCGGCTCCGACCAGAAGCTTGAGCCAGCGCGTGTGATGACAACGAGTGGCACTCTGCGACTACGCTCACCAGCCGTGATGCTGCCAGGCGACGAGTTGTTGAGGCGGACATGGCCTCAGCGCCTTGTGATGCTGGCCGGTCTGACAGTGATAGTCGCGGCGTTGGCTGCCACGTGGTGGGTACAGACCATCTACGACGGCCTCTCATCGATCGGGCGGGTGGAGATCCCTGGGACCATTCTCATTTCTGACACCGTGCCGGGAGAGCCGGTGAACTTCCTGTTGGTCGGCACCGACAGCGGTGACGGTCTGGATCCCGATGATCCGATCAACATTGGTCGTGTGGAGGATCCCCGCGGCCACGGCTTTGCCGACACGATCGCCGTACTCCGTCTTGATCCCGTGTCGCGACAGGCCTGGGTTCTGCCGATTCCGCGTGACCTGGTCGTCCCGGTCTCGGGGTCATCGAACCAGCGCATCAACGCCGCGCATCTCATCGGTGGTCCGACGACCCTGCTCGAGACGGTGAACGACTTCTTCGACATCCAGATCAATCACTACATAAGAGTGGACTTTCTCGGATTTCGGGAGATTGTCGATCAGATCGGCGGTGTTCCGGTTTGGTTCCCGAATCCCACGAAATCCGTGGCGACCGGTCTCAACATTGGTGTTGCCGGATGCCATGTGCTCGACGGTGCCGACTCTCTCCGCTACGTACGACCGCGAAAGGACTATTCGGAGTTCATCGACGGTGAGTGGGTGGTCACCAGCAACACAGATTTCGAGAGGATCCAACGTCAGCAGGACTTCCTGGTGCTGGCTCTCGATCGAGCAATTCAACGTGGAGCCCGCGATCCGCGCACGATGGCCGACCTCCTGCAGGCCGGTTCACAAAGCGTGGTGCTCGACGGTGAACTCACCCTCGCCGAGTTGAAGGACCTGGGAGAGTCGTTCAGTTCGTTCAACTCCGACAACATCACCCGCTTCGCCCTCACCGTCGCGACCCGATACACCGACGACGGCGTCTACGTAGGCGAGTTTCTCGTCGACGGCGTCGATACCGCGGCGCTGGATGTGTTTCGTGGCGTTGCCGACGCGGCCCGACCATCCGAGATTTCGTTTCAGGTCGTGGGCGCCGATCTTCGAGAGTTGTCGGGCGATGCGGGAGTGCTTCAGGACATCGGTTTCGATGTTGTGAGCCAGCAGCAGATAACGACCTCGGTGCCGCATTCCGTCGTGATCTACCCGCCCGGAGAGCGGGCGTCGGCCGAGGAGTTGGCCCGCTATCTCCTGCCAGTGCCTGCACTGGTCGAGGATCCGGTGGCCGCGAGATCGACTTTGGTGTTGGGAGAAGATCACCAACAGGTTCTCTTCTTCTTCCCCCAGGACATCGCAGATACCCGAGCAGCCATCGACGCCCTTGGAAGTGTCGACCTTCCCGACCTCGGCGACGTAGCGGTCACAACAACAACAGCGGCGCCGACGACCTCCGCTTCAGTCGAGAGCGGCACCACGCTCACCACGACCGCCGCCCCAATCGTCACCAGCACCACGGCCATCATCATGGGGAGACCCCCGGAAGGCCAATCGTGTGGATGATCCGGTGACTCCGGATTCATTGCCCCGTAGATTCATGTCCTGAGCGCTGGTGCCGACGCGAGAGTCGAACCAAGTTTAGGAGTTTTGATGATCAACAGGATCGCGGTGATCGGTACGGGCTACGTAGGCCTCACGACGGGTGCCTGCTTCGCCCATCTCGGCCACG
>JAJFJV010000008.1 GCA_021773635.1 Gammaproteobacteria bacterium
GAGGAACTGCTGGTGAGTGAGTTCATGGCGATGGTCAGTCAAGAACCGTCAGAAGTCTGTCAGTCCCGAGAACAGGTCCCGTACCTCTCGCAATGTGATGCTCCTATGACGCGCGTCACTTCAGGCTGGATAACGTCAGGATTCAGCTGCGAGGTCAAGGGGTGATGCCGGAGCGCAGCGGAGGTGTCGCCCCGGTCTGGCGCGTCGGCTGCGACAGCAGCCGGCGTGACAGATGAGATCGTCTGCTGCAATCCCTCTGTTAGCCGCTTTGTCATATAAACGGCAGCGGTCTTGATGCACTAAGTCAATCCGGGAGTGCTCTCGTGCACGGCACTGAGTTGTGAGCTCATGTTTTTACAATGCGACAGCTGAGGGACGACCGGCTACTTTGCGGACGTCTTGGGCGCCGGTGCACCTCGTAACAGGCCCTCGGTGCTCAGATCCTCATCGATGTCGGGCCAGTGGATGCCGTAGCCGCCACCTGCGACCTTCCATTTAGTGCGCTGCTCTGGGGTCGCCGCGAGGAGCCGAGGATACCAGAGCAGCGGTGCCGATATGGTGCGGCCGTCCATCAAGTGGACAGACAGAGAGTCCTCGCTGAACTCCACGCCTCGTACACGCTCATCAGCGGTCAGTGCCAAAATGCCCATTCCAGGCCTCCACTAGGGTATCGAGATTCTCGTTGATGATCTTGTAGATCCGGTTAAGTTCCTTGGGGGCGAAACCGAAATTCCGGGCGAGTGTCACAGGGCTCAGCCAGAACTTGGCAGAGCAATCATCGCGATCAACATGGACGTGCGACGGCTCATTGGGTTCATGGCTGTAGAAGTAGAAGCGATAGGGGCCAGACCTGAGCGCGGTGGGCACAGGATCTCCTCTGCCTTGGGGCCATTCTTAGTTGAAGTTGAGCAATCTAAGAGTACGGAGCTGTTGAGATCGGTCCGTCGCGAGGCAAGTATACAGCGACGGGGGCAAGAGACGCACCGAACAAGATTCGTCGTCTAGCCCACTCCATGTTATCGGAGCGAAGGGAGCAAGCGACCTGCGGTATCGATTCGGGAGACTCAACCTTACCCGCTACTGGAGCGCCCGGCGCGAGCCTGCTGCCGTGACCACGGACAGGGCCATCGGCGCCAGTAAACCCCCGAGATGATCGGAAGCGGTGATTCTGATACAGCAGGCGCAGTGCCGGGCGCGGGGTTTCGCTCGACGACTTGCCAACCCAGAAGCGGGGAAGACTCCGAGACCGAGCGACCTGCCATAGAACGTGAAGAGATCTACCCCCACTCGGAGCTGAGCGGGGAATCCGTCGGGCCTTGGAATCCCTTGAGCGGGGAAGATCAACGAATCGAGCGACCTGCGATACCACACGAGAAACTCCACCACATCCCGAACCGGAGCGCCCGGCGCGAGCCTGCTTCAGTGACAGCTGGCTGGGCCACCGACGCCAGGAGGACCACCGAGACGATCGAACGCATCGATGCCGATACAGCAGGCGCAGTGCCGGACGCGGGGCTTCGCTCATCCACTTGCCAACCCAGGAGCGGGCAAGGCTCCGAGACGCAGCGACCTGCCATAGAACGTGACGAGATCCGCCCCCACTCGGACCGGAGCGGGCAATCGCCAAGGGATCAAGCGACCTGCGATATCGAACGAGAAACCTCACCAAACCCACAACCGGAGCGCCCGGCGCGAGCCTGCCGACGTGACAACTGACTGGGCTATCGGCACGAGGAGCAACGCCGAGATGATCCGAAGCGGTGATTTTGATACAGCAGGCGCAGTGCCGGACGCGGTAATGCGCTCGTCGGCTTGGAAATCCAGGAGCGGGGAAGAGTTCGAGACCGAGCGACCTGCCACAGAATGTGACGAGATCTCCCCCCCTTAGCAGAGATCGGGAAAAGCCCCCCGCTTTTCATGAATGTGTAGACAGCCATTCGCAAGATTCGACATGCTGTTTCTTTCTGGAAGGGGGGTGTCTAGGATTAGCTCGCCTAAGCTTGCATGAATTGGCGGATTTCTGTCTAGCGTGGGCGTAGTGAGGCATGACAACGCTTGTTCAAGGTAGAGCGAGTTTCCGAGAATGCCCCAAATGTGAACGTCCGTTTATCGCCTGGCGGCATGACGGCGGGGGCTTTACCGGATCTCTGCTTAGACCGGAGCGGGCAATCGCCAAGGGATCAAGCGATCTGCGATATCGAACGAGAAATCTCACCAAACCCACAACCGGAGCGCCCGGCGCGAGCCTGCTGACGTGACAGCTGGCTGGGCCATCGGCACAAGGAGCGACCCCGAGATGATCGGAAGCGGTGATATTGATACAGCGGGCGCAGTGCCGAACGCGGGGCTTCGCTCATCCACTTGCCAACCCAGGAACGGGCAAGGCTCCGAGACGGAGCGACCTGCCACAGAACGTGACGAGATCCGTCCCCACTCGGACCGGCGGAGCTGAAAGTCGTCTTAGCCTTAGAGTTCCTTGAGCAGGGCAGTGGCCTGTCTTCAATGCGAAGCAGCCGCAGGCAAGAGCGTGCTTCAGGGTCGGGAGAGATGCCATAGAAACCACGCTACGAACAGCCATTTGAAATGCGGCTAACGTCTAGAATCAGCTGCGAGGTCAAGGGGTGATGCCGGAGCGTAGCGGAGGTGTCACCCCGGTCTGGCGCGTCGGCTGCGACAGCAGCCGGCGTGACAGATGAGATCGTCTGCTGCATTCTCCTGTTATCCGGATGCGGTTTGCAGCGCAGTAGATTCCACCGGTACTTGGCTCACCTCGTTGGCGTAGGTCGTTGTTGGCGAGCGCACGGCTGCGGGCAGCAAGTGAAGGTAGCGCTGTGGGAGCAGGTTCTTGAGCATCTCATGCCCTGTCGAAGTCGGACCCTTGCAGGCGATGGCCGGCAGTGAGGCATGCGGATCGTGGTCTCGGTTGGCCCGTGTGTTCGTCGCGATGGAGGAGTCGACTGGCGAGTTTGGAGATCAGCCGCGATTCGATTGGGGGTACCCAGTGGCTTGGGAGCACCTCAAGGACGGAGCGAGCCCGGATCGGTACAGACCGCCGGAACCAGCCGGTTCTACACAGCGGAGGGACGGGCACTGTCCTTGCTTCATCGGTGCAGCGGGTCGTCCATCAAGTAGCCGAGAGTGCGGTTGCCTCGTGCCGCCACCTGGCAGTCTTCGGCAAGGGCTGTGACCGGCTTGGATGAGGTTTCCGTCGGTGGCGGCTGGGGCGAGCGGTGACAGAGCCGGAACAACAGGACCACGGTGCGGTCGTCCGTGACGAGCTGGGTACCGAGTAGCCGTTGGCAGTGCTTCACGTGAATCCTCGAGGATGGAGCGAGCCCGGAGCGCTGGGGATCGCCGAGACCAGCCGTTTCTACGCAGCGGAGTGACGGGCACCGCCCTTGCTTCAGCGATTCAGCGAGTCGTCCATTGAGCAGCCGAGAGTGCGGTTGCCTCGTGCCGCCAGCTGGCAGTCTTCGGCAAGGGCTGTGACCGTCCCGGCTGGGACTACCGTCGGTGGCAGCTGGGGCGAGCGGTGACGGGTCGGAACCGGACCACGGTGCGGTCGTCTGTGACGAGCTGGGTACCGAGTAGCCGTTGGCAGTGCTTCACGGGAGTCCTCGAGGACGGAGTGAGTGTCGCGGTGGCGACATCGCTGGGTTGTCTTGTGGGGCCAGGCGGTGTGGGGTGTTCTCCGGCGCTGGGAGTGCCAGGCCGGCGGAGCTTGTACCGTTGCGCGGGTTGCCCCGGCGCCGTATAATATACCTACAATATGTACGTAGTTGTTGGCGAGCGGAGGATTCTATGCAGACGAAGTTGACACTGCGGCTAGACGACGAAGTCATCAAGCAGGCGAAGGAGTCGGCAAGGGAGATGGGGAAGTCGGTCTCCGAACTTGTCGAGGACTTCTTCAAGGTCGTCTCGTCTGTTCGCCAAGGGCGGCGCAAGGGCGAAGCCACTCGTCTGGTTCGGGAACTACGGGGAGCCTTGCGGGGATCCGCCGTCTCCGAAGCTGAGTACCAAGAGTACCTGGAGAAGAAGTACCGATGAAGGTGCTCTTTGATGTGAATGTGGTCCTGGATCTGCTTCTGGATCGCGAGCCATTCGTTTCCAACGCCGTCGAGCTGCTGTCACAGGCAGAGGAGGGTAAGATCCGTGGGTTTGTCTGTGCAGCTGGTGTGACCACGATCTTCTACATGGCCCGAAAGACGATCGGCTCGAAGCCAGCGATACGCGAGATCGGGAAGCTGCTTACCTTCTTGGACGTGGCACCTGTAGACGGCGGGGCGATCGACCGTGCGTTGCGTTCGCCAGTTCGAGACTTCGAAGATGCCGTAGCCGTCGAGTCGGCCCAAGAATGTGATGTGACCGCGATCGTGACCAGGAATCTGGCGGACTTCAAGAAGTCGCCGATTGACGCGTACCTGCCGGCGGAGTTGATTGCGGCACTTGAGGCGGCGGACAACGAAGGTGAGCCAGCGGGGAAGTAGGGATGGCCCGACCGACTGTTACGATAGAGCATGGCTTCAGCTGCAAGTCGGCGAGTTCGGCAATCGAGGTAGCGGGCAGTCGAGGAGTCGCGCCATTGCTACGGTCTCGCTAGGCAGCCCGCGGGCCGCTGGAGAGACGGCAATTCAGCATTCCGGATAACGTCGAGCATCAGCTGCGAGGTCAAGGGGTGATGCCGGAGCGAAGCGGAGGTGTCGCCCCGGTCTGGCGCGTCGGCTGCGTCAGCAGCCGGCGTGACAGATGAGATCGTCTGCTGCATGCTTCTGTTAGGCCGAATGGGACGGTTACCCATGCGGGAAGCTGGCAACGGGAGACGACGTTTCTTGTTGCCGGGTAGCGGAGACGCTGGGAGACTACCTGTGGGAGGGCGAAGTCGTCCGCCGAGCTG
>JAJFJV010000009.1 GCA_021773635.1 Gammaproteobacteria bacterium
GGCCTCGCGCTGTTCGAAGCGCTTAAGAAGGGTGAGATATAGTTGTAAGAATTCTTCCCTGATCTGTTTCACATAATATTAGAAGTTGCTTTGTATGATTCGAATGGGATTTTCAGCCTCTATAGAAGACTGTCTTTCTTAAGGCAAATTGTCCCATTCTATTTGTTGAGCTTCCATTATATCTCTCAACTCCAATGGACTTATTACTGAGACATTTTTACCCCAGTGCGTTAGGTGCCACGCCATCTCTTGAAGCCCAGCTGCAGTGAAAATGATAGTCAAAGTACCGTCTGAATTTTCTTTTAAAGATTGCTCAGGATGAAAGATAAAGTCTTTTGCAACAGGCGCAGCCTTTTTGGTAAACAACCATTCAACATCGTAAAGTTTATCAAAAAAAACACCAAAAGATTGGTGTGAATAAGCCTGAAGATCAAAACTCTCAGGGACTTCAAAAAAATCCTCCATCAGAGTAATTTTTTCGATGGAAGAAAGGATAATTTTGCGTAGGTGATTATCTTCTCTGGCGGGATTATGTGCTACTAGATAATGGCGGTGACCATACAAAAACCCGTATGGATAAAGTTTTTCATTTCGTTCAGTACCATCCCGTTTTGTATAATTCACTTCGCATACATTTCCGCCCTTAATTGCTTCCCTCAGTTTGGTAACGTGCTTCGATGGTATCGCTCTGCGAGGGCCTGGGGATGCAATCAATCCTTCAGCGCGTAGAACGGACTCTAAATCTGCGCCAATTCGATTTCTGTCATTAGGTTCCATGAGTGCGTGAATTTTCTTGATTGCAGACCGTACGAATTTGGCATCGTCTTCATAGTCTTTTAGCTCGATTTTTTGTGCCGCAGTTTCCAAGGCTGTCAATTCGTCCAAAGAAAAAGCAATTAAATCATGAAAGTTTCCATTTGGAATACGATAGCGTTTCGCACTATTGCCGTCCGTAAACACTTCCATCTGTGGAAAATAATACTCCATACTTCGCATTAATCTCTGGGTGGTACGAACGCTATCACCCATATGTTCAGCTATTTCTTTGGTAGTCATGCCCATACGCTTGGACTGCAAATAAACAGCTAAATCCAAGGTTTGCATCACTTTCTCGAATCTATCTTTCTCCATGGTTGAAAAAACCTACTTTAGACAATCTATACGATCATAATACCAGAACGTCCGATTTTGTCACCCTGTGAGTTTACGTTCAGAGTCGGGTTAGTGGAATCGACTAGAAAGGAATGAGATATGGCTACAAATCCACCAAGAGGAGATGGACGGCGCATTGGTGCTGTCCGTGGGCGAACACAAACACAAACAGCTAGCGGTCACTACGTTAAACGCGACGCGTCGACAGGCCGCTTTATGGATGTGAAAACGTCAAGCAAGGCACCTTTTAAGGGTGTCCGAAGGGAAAGATAGTGGCAAATAGATTAGAACACGAAGTTATCGGAGCAATTGTGGGTGGTGCTGTTGCTAATTTGAATAAAGGCGAAGCAAATAAGGCGGTGATTAATGTCGTAACTGGGGCGGTTGTTGGTAAATACGTGGCAAGGCTACCTGACATTCTTGAACCCGCGGCGCACCCAAATCACAGGAACTTTTTTCATTCTTGGCTCTTCCTAGGTACTCTCGGTGCAGGAATGTACGAACTGTGGAAATGGGAACCGGAGGAAACTCATGAAAAAATCTTCAAATGGGGTTTGTTGATCGCGGGATCTGCGTACGCGTCTCATTTGCTGAGGGATTCACTAACCCCTAAAGGGTTACCAATCGCATAGGAGGAAATTGTGTCTTTACATACGGCCAGACTAAGCAAAATTATCAAAATCTCATATGCGGATGATAAAACTTTCCGCAAAGACATTTACGATGACGTCTCTGATTATATCAGAAAGGAACGCAACCCTGATAAGCCTTCCGGCGGTGGTGGCGACTTTCATAGTGTTTTGTGGGCAGCTTTCAAAGAATGCATTTTCGAAGAGAACACTGAAAGTTTTGATCAGATTGTCGCAACTCTAATCTACGAAAACCCGAGAAGAAAAAGATTATTCCCACTTTTGGCGATGGGATTGAAATCGTGGGGATTGCAAAAACGCCGTTGGATGAACGAGGAGATAAAAAGGATCAAAAATCCTGTTGGAATCGTAGAAATCGAAGATCATGATATAGCCTTTAAGGTAAATAACATTCTTGCACTCGAAATTGCGGGAAAAGGCAACCGATACATTTATCCCTATTTTAGCGAGGAACCTGCTTTGAATAAAGAAGCTGCTCGCGTTGCTCTTTGGCAACTTCATAGAGCGTTACCTAGGATTAACATTGAAGAATTTAGGGTTTTGGACGTCATGCGTGGCAAAAGTTACTCCGTCACGGATGCTCCATTGATGGGAGATGAACATGCCATTTTTGTTCACAATGTCTCAGGTATAATGCAGCAATGGGAAAAGCGATATCAGGAACGCAACGATGAGGCCGCTTAATTTCAACACTGCTAAACTTAAATTGTAGTGACGACCATGACGCAGCAAGCAATATTCACTGCAATGTAGCTTAATCTCATTCGCCAAAGAAGCCGGAAATTTTACCTTCCAAACATAGGCTTAGATTTGAAAGATTTTCGAGGGTCAGCCTTTCTGCTCCGCGGTGATCGATTGCGGGACTTAAAGGTCTTAAAGCCAATATCAGGACAAAAAGTGTAAATGTTATCAGAATTTCTGGTCTTACCGTCGCCGATTGTCCACCGGAATGTAAGGCAATGATCCGGCCCTATGCCAACAAGGCGTCGGCCGGTACACCCCAATTTTTGTTAAGCGCTTTGGCCTGGTTCATGGACAGGTTCCGTTTGCGGGTCATGAATTCAGATGCCCTGCTGCGGCCAAGCAATTCGGCCAAGTCTTGCCGCGCATAGCCTTTCTGTTCCATGACGAACTCAACCGCTGTTTGAGCATCAGGAAAATCAACCGGCATTGTCGCTTCCTCAAAAGCCCCCACAAGGGTTGTCAGTATATCCAGCTCTTCGCCTTCCGGTGTGCCCGCCGCCGCATTCATGAGCTGGTCAATGCGCGCCAAAGCAGCGCCGTAGGCGACTTTATCGTGAATTGGTTTTACGTTCGCCATAGTCTCATCCTCTTTGGTGATCAAATTTTGGTTACGTCAATCTTGTCATACTCCGCGTGGGTGCCGATGAAACGTATGTATCCCATACGGTAGGGATAGTTGAACTTCACCACCAACCTGTATTTGCCACCAACAATGTCAAACACAACCCGGTTGTCAGCCACAATGCTCGCTTTAGGCCATTCATTCTTGATGGCTTGAGGTGAAGCCCAGTCTGCACGTTTGGTAAAATGCCACCATGCATCCAAATGGCCTTTTGCATCGGCATGGAGGGCGGCAAAATCCTGTAAGATTGCTCGACTGACAATTCTCATGCGCTAAATTCCCATATTGGGAACATATTGTCAATCTTTAGTTTCCAAATTGGGAATTGGGCATTCAGGACTTATGATGCCTTAACGGGTTGTTGGTGCAACTAAGTCTCGCCCGCCACAGAGGCGGTAATTTCACCTTCCAAACATAGGCTTAGGCTTAGGCTTAGAAAAGCTTTCAAGGGTCAGCCTTTCTGCTCCGCGGTGATCGATTGTGGGACTTATAGGTCGTAAAGCCGATATCAGGACAAAAAGTGTAAATATTATCAGAATTTCTGGTCTTGCCCTCTCCGATTGTCCAGCGGAATGTAAGGCAATGGTGTGGTCCATCCAGCTCCAGGATTTCAAGTCTTATTGGTCTGGGAGAGAGATAGGTGCGCACTTCACCTTGCTTCCAGATACCAAGCGGGAATTTAATCCCCTGGCCAGTATAGGTTCGCTCCCCCCACCGCTTTCGTTTGTCATAAATTCTTACCAATCCATCGCGTGATGCATTGATGGTGAAAAACGATTCAACTGGGCCAGTGTAAGGATTGTCAAATGTCCGCCGGTAGTAGGGGATTTGCGTGCCTGCCCATTTAATTTGGGTGTCATTGCTTTCCGTTTTGAAAGGGCCGGTGATGATATATTTGTCGCATGGTCTTCCATTGGCAGAGGCGCAGGCAGTGGTGGAAACCTTGTTTAATTTTAGCTCATGTTTGCCGTCCCATTTTCCGCCAGTAAAAAGTTCAACAGGAATGAACCGCTCTTTTGTTGAGCTGTTATAAGCTTGATCCCAAGGGTTTTGTTCTTCGGCAATCAATTCTGCATGCCCAGAAAATGACAGGCACAGAATGGTGGCAGAAAAGGTTTTTAGACATTTTTTCATTCTTGAATTTCTTTATAATTATAGGGATAAAATTTAGGTGCGCGCCTTTATCCACTTTAGGGGATAATAAATATCCTGTTAACATGAACTT
>JAJFJV010000010.1 GCA_021773635.1 Gammaproteobacteria bacterium
GGGGTGACATCACGAAACGGAAATTTTACAACGTTAAGGATTCTCGGGTTCCCCATTTGCGAGTATTCTTCGGACCGAAGTTCGCGAAATTCCGAGCTTCTTAGCGATATACCCCGGCCTCATTCCGTCCTGCGCCAAAGCCCAGACCTTCTTGCTCTTCCTTTTCGCTGTCGGAGGTCTACCGTGAGGCCTTCCCTCCTTTCGAGCCTGTGCGATGCCAGCTTTAACGCGGTCGCGTAGAATCTCGCGCTCGAACTCGGCAAACACTGCCAGCATCCCGGCCAAAGCTCGCCCACTCGCAGTTGTCATATCCAAGGCTTCTGTCAGCGACACAAAGCCTACTCCCAGCTCCTGAAGCTCATTGAGGCTCGAGAGAAGGTCCGTCACAGAGCGCCCCCATCGGTCTAGTCGCCACACTACGATGACGTCGAGTTCCCTACGACGAGCAGCTTTCATTATCTCCTCACGCTGAGGACGCAGAGTCGCTCCCGATGCAACCTCTGAGACCTCTCGAAGAATCTCCCAACCGCGATGTGAAACGTAATCTGACATCGCCGAGATTTGCATCGGTAGAGTCTGCTGATCATGGGTGGAAACCCGGGCATAGAGGCCAGCGCGCAAAGTCAATCTCCTAGGTGGCCAAAAACCCTATTCAAAAACGTCCCCTCGGATGTCGGTTTTATGGGCTCGGGTGCCAGCTTTCGATGGATGGCCAAAAACTCTTATTATAGGCCATCATAATAGTTCCCAGGAGGAATGCCAATGCCCCGCCGTACTTTACTCAACCAAACAGAACGTGACTCACTGCTTGCCTTACCAGACAGCGCAGCTGAATGGATCCGCTACTACACTCTGAATGATGCCGACCATGCCGTCATCGCTCAACACCGAGGGGATCATAATCGTTTGGGATTCGCCCTTCAGCTTTGCTACCTACGATACCCTGGAGTTGCCCTCCAGCCAGGGGAAAGCCCAGATCCGGATCTTCTGCTTTTTGTTGCAAACCAACTTGATATGGACGCTAGCCTTTGGGAAAAGTATGCCATAAGAGGGCAAACTCGAAACGACCATCAGGTGGAACTGCAATCCTGGCTTGGCCTTGAGAAGTATACTGCAGCTCATGCCCACCAGGTTTCGGACTATCTTATAACCCTTGCCCAAAGAACCGATAGAGGGATCACTTTAGCTTCTGCAATGCTCGAAAAGCTGCGAAGACAGCATGTAATTCTTCCGTCTCCAGATGTCATTGACCGCATTTGCTCGGAAGCCCTTACTCAAGGAGCAAGGGCAGTTTATAACTCGCTCACCGGGACTTTAGAGAATAAGCATCTGGTTTCGATGGATTGCCTTCTTGGAGATCCTGAGGACAGCAAAGTCAGTCCCCTAAACTGGTTGCGGTTTCCACCAGGAGCGACCAACGTCAAGCACATCCTGATACATATCGAGCGTTTGAAGACCATCAATAATTTGGCCCTGCCAGACGGGCTCGAAAGGACTGTCCACCAGAATTGGCTTCGTAAGCTCGCCTCGGAAGGCCGCCAGATGACTGCTCAACACTTGAGGGATCTCGAACCCCGTCGCCGCTATGCCACGGTTCTTGCTGTCGTCCTGGATACACGCTCCACCCTTATCGACCAAATCATTGAACTTAACGGTCGTATATTGGGGAAAGCCTTCAGTAAAGCGAAACGCTCGCTGCTCGAAAAAATCGAGAGCTCTGGGAGGTCTATAAATCACAAGCTGAAGCTTTATACCCAAATTGGGAACGTCCTGATCGAAGCAAAGAAGAAGGGGGAAGACCCCTTCCCTGCGATTGAGAAAATCTTGCCGTGGGATGAGTTTCTGGAGAGCGTCGAGCAAGCCCAGGATCTTACTCAGACCGAGAGCTTTGACCACCTTCCTTTGGTCGCGAACAGCTACAGCCACTTGAGGCGATACATACCCGCCCTCTTGGAGATCCTCGACCTAAAGGCAGCCCCACCAGCGCAGCCTCTCCTTGAAGCCATTGAACTTCTGAAGGACCTGAACAAGGGACAGAATCGTAGAATCCCAGGTTCCGCGCCCACCAGTTTCATTCGGGCAAGATGGTCAAACTTGGTACTGACTCCGGGTGGTATCGATCGCCGCTTCTACGAGTTGTGTGTTCTCTCAGAGCTACGCAACTCACTGCGATCTGGAGATATATGGGTGAAGAACTCACGACAGTTCAAAGACTTCGAAGAATATCTGGTTCCTCGGCCGAGTTTCGTATCCCAGTTGGAAACGAAGGAACTTGGTTTGGCAGTAGACCTCGACTGCGAGCGCTTTCTGGAATCTCGACTCGAACTACTCGACCAGCAGTTGTCATCCGTAGAACAGCTCGCTGCCCTCAAGGACCTGCCTGACACCGAAATTACCGCCAAAGCCGGCCTTAAGATATCGCCCCTGAAAAGTGCGGTTCCCAAAGAGGCTAATGTCTTGGCCAGTCAAGTAAGAGCTCTCGTGCCTCGTCTTAAGATCACCGAACTCTTGCTCGAAGTGGACCATTGGACCAACTTCACTCGACACTTTTCCCATCTCAAGAGTGGTGAAAGCGCTGCCGAGAAGGTCTCTTTGTTAACCGCTATCTTGTCCGATGGGATCAACCTTGGACTTACAAAAATGTCGGAATCGTGCCCTGGAACGACCTACTCAAAACTCTCGTCCCTACACGCTTGGCATGTGAGAGACGAGACCTATTCGCTAGCATTGGCCGAGTTGACCAACGCCCTGCATCGTCACCCCTTCGCTTCGTGGTGGGGCGATGGAAGCACCTCGTCTTCGGACGGCCAAAACTTCAAGTCTGGAGGGCGAGGACGCTTTGCCGGACAGGTCAATCTGAAGTACGGGAATGAGCCTGGAGTACAGTTCTATACTCATATCTCAGACCAGTACTCACCATTTCACACCAAAGTTGTCAGCACCACGGTGCGAGATGCGACTCACGTTCTTGACGGGCTTCTTTACCATCAGTCCGAGCTAAAGATTCAGGAGCACTACACCGATACCGCCGGTTTCACAGATCATGTTTTCGGACTGATGCAGCTCCTAGGATATCGCTTCGCCCCTCGGATTCGGGGACTTGCCGACAAGAGGCTCTATATCCACGGTGACGCCAGACGCTTCCCTACACTAACGAAGATCATTGGGGGCAAGCTCAACGTGAAACTTGTCCGGGCTCACTGGAATGAAATTCTGAGGCTGGTAACATCCATCAAGCAAGGGTCAGTCACCGCTTCGCTGATGTTACGAAAACTCGGCAGCTACCCACGTCAGAATAAGCTCGCTGTCGCCCTGCGAGAGCTAGGCCGCATCGAGCGAACGTTGTTCACTCTCGATTGGCTGCAGAATGTTGAGTTACGACGCCGGGTTCAGGTCGGGCTCAACAAAGGTGAAGCAAAGAACGCATTGGCCAGGGCCGTCTTCTTCAATCGTCTCGGCGAAATGCGAGACCAGAGATTTAGCAGCCAGCGTCATCACGCCAGCGGTCTCAATCTGGTAGTCGCCGCCATCATTTTGTGGAATACAGTCTACCTTGACCGGGCCGTCACGTTTCTCCAGAAGAACCAGGAGATCGACCAGAATCTACTTACCCACCTCTCGCCTCTTGGGTGGTCACACATCAATCTGACCGGAGACTATGCCTGGAATCGGGACGCGCTTCCCAAAGGCGGCGGGTATCGGCCATTAAGGGGTGTCAAAAACCCTTAACGTTGTAAAATTTCCGTTTCGTGATGTCACCCCATTCACAGTGTCATCGGTGTGAACGTTCGTGCCTGTTCGCGAATGGACGCGAACCTGTTCGTGCCCGTTCACGAACCCGAACTCTTCCAGGAACTTCTCTACTTCAGGCTCTCCGATCACGTAAGACGCATTCGGGCGAGGCTTAGAGCCCCTAATTCTGCCAGCTTTGATATGTTTGTAAATCTGTCTTTTCGAGCGATTCACTCGATTAGCGAACTCCGTCACGCTCAAGAGGTTCGGTTCATTATGGTTCACAGCTTCAGTCCTCCGGTTCACTCAGGTTCGCAGTGAACAGGGAGTGCCTATTCGTGAACCGTCGCGACCAGACACTTCTAGGTTCACTAAGGCTGTCTCTCCGGAGAAAAGAAAAAACTTCAATAAATGTCAGAAACTCCCACGATATCTAGCGTCTAGCTATTCACTATCAGGGTTCGCAGCGGTTCACTCTAGTTCACAGTGCCTGTTCGTGAATGGGCACGACCCCCTGTGAACCTTGATCCCAAAGCATGTTGAGTCCATGCCAGGATTTGATCGGGATTCAAGCAAAGTGTGAATAATCGGCAGGGCCGAACAAAGCAAAAACCCCGTTTTGCCGACGGGGTTTCTATTCTGGTCTTATCGCGAGAGTCCAACCATAAATACTCTTTAGTCCGAGTGTTTAAAGACTTCTCAAGACCAGGCTTAGTTCCTTTTTGTCGAAATAAATTGTAAGAAGTCTTTAAACAGTGAAAAAGCGACCTCGCATCTGTTTCTCACAGATGCCTCACTCTGTCCTAGATCGGATCCAAAAGATCCAGAACCCCACCGCAACCGCTCTCCTGTCCCTGATCGTCCGCAAAACCATCGGTTTTGGCCGTCCCCACATCGATCTGACCTACACCACCCTGGCCACAGAGCTCGACGTCGACACCCGCACGATCTCCCGAGCAGCAAGTCTG